>NZ_FOKZ01000005.1 GCF_900112285.1 Polaromonas sp. OV174
AGGGCGCAGCATGGAGCAGGTAGTAGAAAAGCTCAGGCCCTATCTACTGGGTTGGAAAGCGTACTTCGGTCTGGCGCAAACGCCAAAAGTCTGGCGAACGTTGGACAAATGGTTGCGCCACCGCCTGAGGGCGATCCAGCTGTGGCATTGGAAGCGGCCGAGGACGATTTACCGGGGGCTTAAGGCGATGGGTGCCAGCGAAGACGTTGCCAAGCAGGTGGCGGGAAACTGCCACCGTTGGTGGCGCAACAGCAATGGGGTCATCAAGATCGTGCTGACGATTGCGTACTTCAATGGGCTGGGGGTGCCAAGACTGTCCTGACCTCAAGCGCTGAGGGTGTCCCGAATTTTGTGTAAACGGCGGTTGAGTTAGACGCGCGGCATGCGCTCGTCAAACTGAATGGTAAAGCGATTCAGGGCTGCCTTCCAATCGCGTATCGGCATGGTCCACTTCTGGCTGATGTTGTTCAGTGCCAGGTAGAACAGTTTGAACACGGCTTCATCGGTTGGAAACGAGCCTCGGGTCTTGGTGATTTTCCTCAGGCTCATGTTCACCGACTCAATGGCGTTGGTCGTGTAAATCACTTTGCGGATGTCGGCAGGGTAGTCAAAGAACGGCGTCAGGCGCGTCCAGTTGCGCCGCCAGGACTGTCCAATCGGCGCGAATGAGGAATCCCACTTGCCCTCGAATTCCGTGAGCCTGAGCAGAGCCTCGTCCTCGGTGGCCGCGCTGTAAATCAGGCGCAAATCGGTAGCGACTTCCTTGCGCTGTTTCCAGCCCACGAAGTTCAGGCTGTGGCGCACCATGTGGACCAGGCAGAGCTGCACGGCGGTCTTGGGGAACACCGCCTCAATCGCGTCCGGGAATCCCTTCAACCCGTCCACACAGGCGATGAAGATGTCGGCTACGCCCCGGTTCTTCAGTTCGGTCACCACCTGCAGCCAGAACTTGGCACCCTCGGTTTGAGCCATCCACAGGCCCAGAACCTCCTTGATGCCGTCCAGGTTGACGCCAATGGCCAGGTACAAGGCCTTGACCCGCACTGCGCCACTGTCACGCACCTTGAGGTGAATGCAGTCCATTTAAACGATGGGTACAGGGCATCCAGAGGGCGCGACTGCCAGGTTTTGACTTCATCCAGAACGGCGTCAGTCACCGAGGAAATCAACGTGGGCGATACCTCAGCTCCGTACACTTCCTGCAGGTGGCTTTGAATCTCACGCACCGTCATGCCCCGTGCATACAGCGACAGTATCTTGTCGTCAAAGCCGCTCCAGCGGGTCTGGTGCTTGGTGATGATTTGTGGCTCGACCGTGCCGGCGCGGTCGCGAGGGATTTCGATAGGCAGTTCACCGAAGTCGCCCTTGAGGGTCTTCTTGCTGCGCCCGTTGCGGGTGTTGCCGGCCTCATTGGCTACCACCTGATTCTTGCCGTGGCCGAGTTGGTCGGTCAGCTCGGCCTGCAGGGCCCGTTCAACCAGGGCTTTGGTGAGTTGCTTCAGGATGCCATCTTGGCCAATTAAATCTTCAGGCTTCTTGTAGTTCGCCAGCAGCGCGTCTATGAGTTCGGTGGATAACGGATTCTTCTCTACGGTCATCATTGCTCCATGCAAGACGGCAGTTTCCTGCCAATAGACCGTTTACACAAAACTTCTTACACCCTCCAAGCGCTCGAACCGCCCGGTGCGGACCCGCATGCCGGGTGGTGTGGCAGGGGTGCCTCCAAGAATGGAGGCCCCCTATGCCGATCTCAAAATCCATTTCCATTCCTGCAATCACATCAAACGTTGTAGGTTTTCAGGCCACGCTCCAACTCCTTCATCCGCAAGGCCTTGACCTGCTCGTGACACCTTCGCGCACGCCGGTATCCGACTGGAACTCCGGAATCTCCCGAGAAAACGACTTTCAGGAATCTTTGCAATGAAGATCGCCTTCGTTGGTGCCGGACGCCCAGTCTTTTTGAGTCACTGGAAATTCACGCTTGAGCGACCGATTCTGCTAGTGGCCGGCGCGTGCGACCGGACTGGGCTCATCATCACCGTACTCTAGCCTTAATACCGAGCCGGGGCCACCCTAGCTCGTCCGCGATCCGTCCTACTATCCAGTCAATCTCTGGAGGCGTTTGCCCCCATCCCTGTGAGGTGACGCCATCGGCTACCCTGAGCAAAATATCCGCCGTAGTCCACGCCGGGTTGTCGCGCTGTTTATTTACGCAATACGGAATCAGCTGCTGGATAAGCTCAACGCAGACGTCGTAGCGCTCTTGCAATTCTTCATCGGTGAGGCCGACGACAAATCGACCATCTATTTTTCGCGCGATGAACTTGGACTGGGCTCCAGGTATGGCACCAGGGTAGGGTTCTCGGGGGAAATCGGCGGGGATATTTGGCGTCATGACTGCGAGATCGGAATTCAGTTACCAATAGGTGTGAAGCTAAACAACTCCGCCGTACTTAATGGCTAGTCGATTCCTACATCCGCTGGTACAACGAGAAGCGAATCAAGATATCTCTTGGCTCTCTTAGCCCCATCGAATACCGAGAGAGTCTTGGACTTACGGCATAAACCAGTCCAAGTTTTCATCCGCACCCCCAGCTGGTCAATTTTACGTCGGCACTAACACTCGGAACTTTTACAGACTTAAATATTGGTTTACCAACTTTAATAATAAAACCAACAGGTGATCGCAATGAATAAAGTACGTCGGAGCGCGGCTGTCAAAACCACCAACTCCCTGCATGAAAGTCATACAAACGAAGCAATGAAAGTACGTCGGGAATCACGCTTCAGGACAGGCCAAATGCTATTCGAAAATAAAGTACGTCGAGCGTAGGCCCTTTCAGTATGGGCAAGTGCAATACGTTGACGACGCAAGAATCAATGCAACGAAATCGCAACGCACTTGTAGGAAAAGCCACACAGCCAAATCTCACCTTAAACCGAAGACATGGCATGCGACACGCCGGCCACATTCTGTAGGGACAACCTATCTGCGTCATGCAACTTGCCACGCTGCTTTGGCGCAGCACCTTGATGGACCCCGCTGTTTTCAATCCAAGTCGGCTCGTCTCGTAGTATCCAATTCTCGTCAGCATTGACGACTCAAGTTGAGTTGAGCGTGGGTCACACCACCCCTCGAGGTGGACCGGTCCACCTGCTTCGCCATTGCGCGAAAATCTTTTTCACCACACATACCCGACTGCTAAGATTCGCGTCTCCACAGAGTCCCTCGCAAGATGAGCACCAGAAAAAACACCAAGGCCGCGGCACTAGCCGCTACGACGCTACCGCCCCGCCGCCCGAGCACCCCACGCCAGGGGCTGATGGCTCGCGGCGCCAAGCCGGGCGAGGTGCTTGAGTTGAGCCAGCCGATGGGTGCCGAAGAAGAAGGAACCGACACCCAATTCGTCTCCGCCGTCGGTCGGGCCATGGCCGTTCTCTCCGCTTTCCGACCTGACGACGGGCCGCTAGGCAACGCGGAACTCTCCGAACGCACCGGCTTGCCCAAGCCCACGGTTTCCCGCCTCACTTACACCCTAGCTCGCTGCGGTTGCCTCACCTTCAACCCGCGCTACCGCGTCTACCAGCTCGGTCCCGCAGTCGTGGCCATGGGCCACGCGGCGATGAAATCAATCGACGTGCGCCAGTTGGCGCGTCCCTTGATCCAGCAACTGGCGCATCAGTCCAACTTCAACGTAGGCCTCGCAGCCCGCGATGAGCAGTCCATGGTCTATCTGGACGCCTTCGAGGGCAACGCCCTGGTTGGCCTGCGCCTGCCCGTGGGGTTCCGACTGCCTATCCTCACGTCTTCGATGGGACGCGCTTACCTGGCCGGCTTGCCGGAAGACGAGCGGGAGCTGGCGCTGGCCGAACTCCGACCAGCCGCGCAGAGCAACTGGACATCAATGCTGAAGCAAGTGAAGGAGGCCGTCGCCGAGTATGAGCAGCACGGTTTCTGCACCAGTATTGGTGAATGGCGCAGCGACGTGAACGGCGTTGCTGCACCGATCCGTCCGCCCGCGGGCGGACCGGTGTATGCCGTCAACCTCGGCGGCCCCGCCTACCTGCTATCGGAACACCTGTTACGCGAGGAGTTGGGCCCCAAGATTGCCGAGTTAACGCGCAAGGTCGAGGCTGCCATGACGCCGATTGGTTGAAGCGGCCGGTCTAACATCAGATTCGCCGGCCTGCCCCCTGCCAGTATGGCTCACGAAGCAGGCGCTTCTTGATCTTTCCCGCTTCGTCGCGGGGGAGCTGTTCGCGCTGCTCGATTAGCCTTGGCAGCTTGAACGCGGCCAGACGACCGCGCAAATGCCCGAGGACTTTCTCCATCTCCACGCTCTGGCCGGGGAGCGGCTCGACCAGGGCCACCAGTCCCTCCCCAAACTCTTCGTCCGGGATGCCGAACACGACGCAGTCGGCCACCTGGGGCATCTCGAGGATGGCGGCCTCGATCTCCGCCGGATAGATGTTCACGCCCCCGGAAATCACCAGATCGCGCTTACGGTCGCACAGGAACCAGTAGCCCTCGGCATCGCAGTAGCCCAAGTCGCCCGTGGCCATCAGATCGCCGCGCTGCAAGATGACGCGATCGGCTTCGCGGTTCAGGTAAGTGAAATCTGGGTAGCTGTCGTTGCGCACATAGAGCTCGCCGATTTCGCCCGCGGGCAGCTTTTGACCTTGCTCATCTTGCGCCGCCAGCGTTACGCCTGGCAGCACGCGACCGATGGTGCCCGGCCGGTACAGCGAATCCGCACTGGTGCAGAAGGTGGAAGGACCGGCTTCCGTCGAACCGTAGTACTCGTTGATAATCGGGCCCCACCAGTCGATCATGGCCCGTTTGACCGCAGGCGCGCACGGTCCGCCAGCATGCAACGCGAAACGCAGCGAAGAAAGGTCAAATTGCCGTCGCTGCTCCTCGGGCAGTGCCAGCAGCCGCACGAAGATCGTGGGTACCACGTAGACATGCGTGATGCGGTGCCGTTCAATGGACTGAAGGAAGTCGACGGGATCGAAGCGTGCAGGAATCACCAGAACCTCGGCCTTGCGCACCGCGCGCAGCGCGAACACATGGGGCGCCGTGTGGTACAGCGGCGCGGGCACTAGCACCCGAGATCCAGCGGCGATGCCCGTCATCTGCAGCCGCATGCGTTCGGTCTGCTCCACCTGTTGTGGCGTGGGGGCGAAGCGGCGCACTCCTTTCGGGTTGCCGGTGGTGCCGGACGTGTAGATGATGCTTTCCACTGGCGGTGAGGCTTCTGCGGTGGTCGCCTGCAGACCCGCGATCCAGGCGTCCCACTCAACATCGCCGGCTTGCGGTTGCGCCCGCTCCGACGCGATCCGGTAACCAGACTGGAGTTCGGCCCCAGGCCGAACGGCAATCACGGCCAGCCCGACCAATCTCGGTCGCTCCAGTACGTGCAACAAGTCCACATGGGCAGCCAGGATGCACGCGCCGCAATCGTCCAGGACGTAGTGCAGCTCGGAGGCCTGACTGTGCCAGTTCATCTGCACCGGATAGGCACCGATGTGCTGCGTCGCCAGCGTGACGATCAGCTGTTCGCGGCAGTTGCGCATCAGCACGGCTACCCGATCGCCGGCTTCGCAGCCCAGCGCCAGCAAACCGGTGACGCAGCGCGCCACGTCTGCATAGAGCGTTCGACCTGCCTCCTTGCGCGTGCCAAGGATCAGTTCTTTCAGTTGTTCCATGATCTGTTTCCAAGAAGTTCATCATTGTGTTCGCCCAAGCGCGGCGCCATTCGCTCCACGGAGGTGTACTGGCCATCGAACACGAGGGGTTGGCGCACGTAGCGCAAAACGGAGCCGTCGTTTTTTCGAAAATCCACCACCAGCTTGCGCGCTACCACCTGCGGGTCCTGCGCCACTGCCATGAGGGAACGTACCGGTCCGAACGGAAGCTTCTGCTCCTCGAGGTGCTGCTCCAGCCAGTCCGCATCGTGCACCGCCATGGCTTCGCGCAGCTCCGCCTGCACGCGGCTGCGGTCCCGGATGCGCTCCTCCTCGCTCAGATCGCGATGCTGGGGCAGTCCCACCACGTCGCACAGGGCGCGCCAGAGATGGTCCTCGCCGGAGATACTCAGAGTCAGCTGCTGCCCATCACGAGTGGCGAAGACGCCGTAGCCGGGGTCGGTGGGAGGCAGCCGGGCCGGTTTCATGTCGTTCCAGGCCGGCACCAGCGCTGGCGTCATCCAGGCCACGATGCTGTCCAGCATCGAAACATCAACCTCCGCTGCATGACCGGTTCTTTCGCGCTGCACCAGTGCCGTCGTGATCGCCAGCGCGGCGGCATTGGCAGCCGCGAGGTCCGCCATCACGAATGGCGGCAGGCCGCGCTGCGCCTCTTCGCCGACAGGGATGTCCAGCATCCCGGCTGCGCCCTGCAGGCTGATGTCGTGCGCGCCGTGGCTGGCCATGGGGCCCGTCTGGCCGTAACCCGAGAGCGAGACGCAGATCAGGCGCGGGTTGCGCTCCTTCAACTGCTCCGCAGCCAGCCCCAGGCGGGCCATGACGCCGGGTCGGAAGCCCTCCAGCACCACGTCGGCTGTCTCCACCAGCCTCAGAAACGCTTCGCGTCCGACGGGATCCTTCAGGTCGATGGCGACGGCGCGCTTGTTCCGGTTGAGTGCCTCAAAATGGCCGGGGAAGCGGCGGGTCCGGTCCGGGCTGCCCGGTCCTTCAACGATCACGACGTCCGCACCAAGATCCGCCAGCAGCATGGTGGCGAACGGTCCAGGGTAGAGATGGGCTAGCGTGAGAATGCGAAATCCGGTAAGGGGAAGGCTCATTTCAGACTCCCTGCAGTTGCACATGGCCCGCGTCGAGGACGAGCACATCGCGCTCAAGCGCCCGCGCGCGGAAGCTGCCATCCGGCCACATCTCGACACGCAACGTATCGCCAGGCAGCACGGGATTGGTCATGCGCACGGTAAAGCCATGGCTGCGACCAGGGTCTGCGTCCGCCAACGCATCGATCACGGCTGCGACCGCCATGCCTGCGGTGCACATGCCATGCAGGATCGGCTTCGGAAAACCGGCGCGCGCCGCGACCTCCGGATCCGAATGCAGCGGATTGCTGTCACCATTCAGCCTGTAGACCAGCGCCTGCTGCGGCAGACAAGGGATGTCGACCTGTAGCGAGGAAGCGGCCATCGACACAGGCGGGCGCTGCGGCGGCGGTTTGCCGGCTGAGCCGCAACCGCCGGCCTTGCGCAGGAAATGAACCTGGCGGCAGGTGGCCAGCAACGCGCCGCTGGCCTGGTCGATCACCTGCCGCTCGGAATAGAGAAAGCTGCCGCGGTCGGCGCCCTTGTCCACAAGCGCGGTCACGGAGGTCTTGCCGACTATCTGTCCCTCGGGCGGCAAGGGACCTGCGAGGTGGACCGACTGCTCCACGTGCAACACCTGCCAAGGCGCGATGCCGGTAGCCTCATGCACTACAAGCTCTCCCAGCCAGAAGCCCGGATAGCCCAGGACCAGTGCCAGTGAAGGTAGCGCTTTCAGGCCGGGGTGCCAGGGATCTACCAGCGCCAACTGGCGCCGGTCTAGCGGATCGCGTCCCAAGCCGAGCGATAGCGCATAGAAGGCCGTGTCGCGGCGGGTATAGCGGTGCGTGGTGACCGGCACTTGCCAGTCGAGGAGGTGCAACGGACTGGGGGTCATGCCAGAGAGTCGGCGCGTTCGAGGACTGTGACCACGCAGGCAGCCTCTTCCAGGCCGTAGAAGCCACCGCCGTTCTCCGCCATGCCGATCCGGGCGCCGACCACCTGTGCCGGCCCGGCTTCGCTGCGCAACTGCACGACCAGATCACGGACCTGGATGGCGCCGGTAGCTCCAATGGGGTGGCCCTTGGAGTGCAGACCACCCGAGACGTTGATCGGCAGCCGGCCGCCCAGGCGGGTGACGCCACTTTCGACCAGCGCGCCTCCGTCGCCGTAATCGCAGAAGCCGCAATTCTCCATGTGCAGGATTTCCGCAATGGCCGATGCATCGTGCAGCTCCGCCACGGACACGTCCTGCGGACCCACGCCTGCCATTTCATAGGCACGCTGCGCCGCGATCCGGGTGAGATGGCGCTCCACCTCCTCGGGCTTCCGCGTAGAGCCGCTGCTGACCCCGATGCCGCGAATCCGCACGCTGCGGGATGGCTGAAGGCGCTTGGCGGCGGCGGCCGAAGTAACGATGATTGCCGCGGCGCCATCGCTCATGGGCGCGCACATGGAGCGGGTGATTGGCCAGACGATCAGCTTGTCGGCCAGCACTTCCTCCACCGTCATTGGATGGCGGTACTGCGCCAACGGGTTGAACTGCGAGTGCCAATGGTTCTTGGCCGCCACCTCGGCGATCTGCTTCTGGGTGGTGCCGAAGCGGTGCATGTGAAAGCGCGCCTGCGCAGCATAGATGTCCATGAAGACGGAACGTTCGCCAGCATCGACCAAGGCCTCAGGCGGCAGCGCCAGCCCTTCGCCCATCGTCAACAGCGCCTCCATGTGGGCCTCGGCCAGGTCGCGGTCCCAGCTGCCCTTGAAGGCATCGAACATCTCCTTGCGCTTCTCGGGATAGTTCATCTTCTCGGCGCCGACGACCAGGACCACTTCGTGGATGCCGGCGCGCACGGCCGCGTAGGCCTGCATCAGCCCGGAGCTGGAACTGGCGCAGGCATTGTCCGTATTGAAGATGGGAATGCCCTCAAAACCATAGGCTCGCAGCGACGCTTGGCCGCGCACGCCGTGCTGCCCTTCCAGAGCGCCCTGGCGAGTGTTGCAGAACCAAGCGGCTTCGACCCATTCCTTGGCCATTCCGGCATCGGCCAGCGCCGCATCGATAGCGATCGCGCTGAGCTGCTTCACGCTCTTGTCCAGGTGCTTGCCCAGTGGGGTCATCCCCACACCGACTATGTAAACGTTCTGCGTCATAAGTTCTTTCTGAAATTGAATTTCGAGATTATTCTAGCCATTTTTAAATTACGTGAAAATCAATTTCACGTACAATTAAAACCTCGTTGCCGGCACCCCGCTGGCGCGCCATCTTCCGGAGCGCAACAAATTGACCCACGCCCCCCCTTTCGCATCGTCGGCCGACCCCGGCGTCGATGCAGACACCCTGTCCATGCTGCGCGAGACGCTGCACCGGTACGTCCGCGAGCGGCTGGTCCCGCTGGAAGATCAAGTCGCCCGCGAAGAGCGAATTCCAGATGAAGTCATCGCCGAATTCCGCGACATGGGTCTGTTTGGCCTGACCCTGCCTGCTGAATACGGAGGCCTCGGCCTCAACATGAGCCAGGAAGTCGAACTGGTCATGGAGCTCACCTGGACTTCCGCCGCCTTCCGCTCGTTGGTGTCGATGAACCTCGGGGTCGGCTCGCATGCGATCCTGATGGACGGCACCCAGGAGCAACGCCACCGGTGGCTGCCGGACCTGGCCAGCGGCAAGGTGATTGCGGGGTTCGCGCTGACCGAACCCGACTCGGGCTCGGACAGCGCCGCCTTGCGCACCCGAGCCGTGCGCGACGGCGACCACTACGTACTGAATGGCAGCAAGCGCTTCATCAGCAATGCGCCACTGGCCGGCCTGTTTACCGTCATGGCGCGCACGAGCCCGGAGCGGCTGCCGGGCAATGCCCATGTCAGCGCCTTCCTGGTTCCCGCGGACACACCCGGCCTGCGGGTGGGCGAGAAGGACCGCAAGATGGGTCATAGCGGTGCCGCCACGGCCGACGTGTACTTCGACAATGTGCGGATTCCTGCCTCCGCCCTGCTGGGCGGTGTGGAAGGGCGTGGCTTTGTCAGTGCCATGAAGGCGCTGGATCGGGGCCGCGTCAACATCTCGGCGCTCTGCGTCGGCCAAGGAAAACGTATCCTGCACGAGATGCTGCGCTATGCGACCGAGCGCAAGCAATTCGGCAAGCCGATCGCGGAATTCCAGTTGCTGCAGGCCATGTTCGCCGACAGCAAGACCGACCTCTATGCGGCAGAGTGCATGGTGCGCGACACCGCGCGCCGCCGTGATGCCGGCGAACGGATTTCGCTGGAAGCCTCCTGCTGCAAGCTTTTCGCCTCCGAGATGGTGGGCCGCATCGCCGACCGCTGCATCCAGGTGTATGGCGGCGCCGGCTACATGCAGGAAAGTCGGGTGGAGCGCTTCTACCGCGACGTGCGGCTGTTCCGCATCTACGAGGGCACCTCGCAGATCCAGCAGTTGGTCATTGCCAAGGAATTGTTGAAAACTTTCGAGGCGTTTTAAGCCTCTTTGGAGCATGTAATGGATTTCGGATTGAATGGGAAAATTGCCATCGTGACCGGTGGAGGCAACGGCATCGGCGCGGCCACCTGCCGCCGGCTGGCAGCAGAAGGTGCCAGTATTCTGGTGGCGGACATCGACCTGGCGAAGGCGCAGCAGACCGCCGCGAGCATTGTTGAAGCCGGAGGCAGGGCTCACGCGCTGCGTGCCGATGTCACGGACGAGGCGAGCGTACAGGCGATGGTCGATGCGGCCGTGTCCGAACTGGGCGGGCTGCACATCCTGGTGAACAACGCCGGTTTCACCCGCGACATGCGCATCACGAAGATGTCGGTGCACGACTGGGACTCGGTGGTCGACGTGGTGCTCAAGGGCGCCTTCCTGTGCACCCGTGCTGCCATCCCGCACCTGGCGGAACAGAAGTTCGGGCGAATCATCAACATCTCCTCGCGCGCCCACCTGGGCAACCCGGGCCAGGCCAACTACTCGGCGGCCAAAGCCGGCATCCTCGGCTTCACTCGAGCGATGGCAATGGAAAACGGGCGTAACTGGATCACCGTGAACGCCGTCGCGCCAGGCATTATCGGCACCGAGGCTGTCACGGGTCTGCCGCACTTCCCCAAGATCAAGGAGAACGCGGAGAAGACCACGCCCATCCCGCGCATCGGCGAGTCCGATGATGTAGCGGCGGCAATCGCCTTTCTTGCCTCCGAGGCGGCCGGCTACATCACTGGTGAAGTACTGCACGTCACGGGTGGAAGATACTGAGGCCAGGGAGGTACCCACGGTACCTTCGTCGCAGTGAGCGCCCTGACCTCCAGGTCTCACCGGTCCTTGGAATTGAAAACGCCCGATGAATTTCATCGGGCGTCTTTAGCCGAAATCAGAGCGCCGGTCATATGTCTTTCACAAGTGCCAACCTATTGCAGGACGGGTCAAGGCATCAGGCAAAGCGGAACTCAAGGCGTCCCAGCCGGCCGAAGTCGGCATCGAAGACATCGCCTCGCTGGGCGGCCACCGGGCGAGTGAACGAGCCGGCAAGCACCACCTCGCCGGCTTCGAGGCACTGCCCCCAGGGCGCCAACTTCATCGCGAGCCAAGCCACCCCGATGGCGGGATCGCCTTGCACGCCGGCTGCGAGACCCGTCTCTTCGACAGCGCCGTTCTGACGCAGGATGGCGCCGCACCAGGGGAGATCCAGATCACGCGGGTGCATCTTGTTACCGCCCAGGATGATCCCTGCATTCGCCGCGTTGTCGCTGATCGTATCCTGCACCTTGCGCATCACCTTCGTGTGCCGGTCGAACTGCTCGATGCGGGAATCGATGATCTCGATGGCGGGCGTCACGTATTCGGTGGCTTCAATCACGTCGCGCGCCGTGACGTGGGCGCCCTCCAGCCTCTTCTTGAGGACGAAGGCGAGCTCCACTTCCACGCGTGGCGCGATGAAACGCTCGAACGGGATGTCCCCCGGCTGGAACAGCATGTCGTCCAGCAGGGTGCCATAGTCGGGCTCCGTGATCTGGCTGGCCATCTGCATGGCGCGCGAGGTCAGCCCAATCTTGTGACCGAGGGGTTTTCGACCTTCGGCGATCTTCATCTTGAGCCAGGCGCTGGAGACTGCATAGCCGTCGGCGACCGTCATGCCCGGAAAACGCTTGGAAAAATGCTCAACCTGTACGCGTGAGCGCTCGCTGTCGTGCAACTCGCGCGCGAGCTTCTGGATGGTGTCGGTGTCAAACATGGGTTTACTTTTTCAAAGGTTCTGTGTTTCTTCTGCTCAGGCACCCGCCAGTCGAGGGCCAACGTAACCCTTCTGCCCGGGCTGGGAACCCAGCGTGAGGATGGGGCCGTCGATGCGCTCCTGCCAGATCAGCGACTCCATGCCGATGTGCAGGGGATGGTCTTGGATAGTCAGGACACTGGCGCCTTCAGGGCTGACGAAATGCGCATGTTCGGACCATCCGGGAGCCGAAAGCAGCAAGTCGCCCGCCTCCCACGCGATCGTTTCACCGTCGACCTGGCTCGAGCCGCTGCCCTGGAAGTGATAGTTGATCGCCACCGAGCTGTGTCGATGGCCCCTGCCAGCTCTGCGCGGTGGCGAGCCGGGCGGCACGCGTGACATCGTCGCGAAAAAACTGTGGGTTGTCCCGTTGCGCCGTTCCGTCGCCGGGTTGTACAGCAGCATGATGGTGCGCTTGCCATCCCCGGGCTCGCTCGACAGCGTGGCGGACACAGATGTCCAGGGCCAGCACAACGCACGGTTCTCGACGACCGGAATATCGGTCAGAAATTCGTAACCACGCAACCTGGCCCCGTCGGGAGAAACGGCAATGTCTGGGGCGCTGTTACTCGTGTATACCGCGGAAGCGGGAGGATCTTCGGAGAGTGCAGACGACGACGCTTCGCCCTCTTCGACATAAAGAACGCCCAGGCGCTGCAGCAGCGGCGCATTTGAATAGGACAAACGAACCCAGGCCGTGTCGCCATCGTTGCTGTACCAATGGTGGCGCATCGACGGAACCATGGTGACGTCATAAGGCTCCATCGTCATTGACTGGTTCTCGACGTGCACCGTGCCGCGTCCGCGGATGCACAACTCCACCTGGCTCGCGTTGTATCGGAAACCTTGGGTGCGTTCGCCCGGCAGCAGGACATTGATGGCAATCTGCACGCCCTGAGAGATGCCAGACACCTCCTTCGATTCGGGGTGGACGATCAGCGCACTGCGGCGTCCGTTTTGCGGTGCGGGGATCCGTGAGAGGCGCTCAATTTCTGCCTCGATCACTTGGGCCGGCACACGGATCGGCCGCCAGCGTTCAGAGTTGCGCGGCAAGGTATCGCTGGCATCCACAAGTCGGACGGCGGCATGATTCTGTGACATTCGAATGGTCTCCATGGTGTCAATGTGCAGACGCCGCCATAGCGGGCGGCATCATGCGTCGGTTGCGCTTGTCAACGATGTGCCAGATGTCGCCGGCGTACACGAGTTGATCCTGGCACTCTAGGATCGCTGCCAACCGCGGTTCGGCAGATGTGCCCGCGTTGTCCGTGATGGCTTCAAATGCGGTCAGGTAGTAGGTGACCGCGACATGCGCCTCGTCCTTCGACTCCAGGCGAACGTTAGTCACGAGGTGACATGTGGCGCGGTTCACTGGCCGGGCATCAAGAGCGGCATGCGCTTCGGCCGGCCCCGTCAGGATCTTGCCTTGTCGAAGCCAGGTTCCCTGCGGCGCGAGCAGGCCGGCCGCAAAGGCGTGGTCGCGACGGTCGAGTGCGGAAAAAAATGCGATAACCAGACTCACTGCAGGATGTTCCGAATAGTTCGTCACGAGATGTCCTCTCATTCTTTTTGTCTTTCCCTAGCGGATGAACGCAGTAGCCAGAGCCCTACGCCGCCTGAACTATATGAGTGAAGGCTGGATGTCTTCAATGCGCGTTGCGGAACAACTGTTTTTCGCACGACAACGTTGCGGTGCGGCGGCAGGGGCCGCAGACTGCGGGGTCATAAAGGAAACGTATAGATGGAACCCAAGATGAAGAAGACAGCGTTGTGGCTGAGTGAAGAGGACGTGGCAGGAACTGTGTCGCTGACCCAGGCCATCGAAGTACTGCAGCTGCGCACCGCTGAAGTTTCTGCCGGTGGTGGATCAAATATCGAGAAAGCGCTTGGTACCTTCGGCGACAAGTCATCCTTGCACGCCCTGGGTTCCGTACTCCCCAGTGCCGGGTATGGTGGCTACAAAACCTGGGTTAACACACCGGTCGGCGCCAAGGCTATGTATTCGCTGTTCGACGTGAAAGCAGGAACTTTCCTGGCCCTCATCGAGGCCAATCTCTTAGGGCAACTCCGTACAGCAGCGATCACCGGCGTAGGAACGCGGTGGCTGGCCTCACCCAAGGCCGATGACCTTGCGCTCATCGGCTCGGGACGCCAGGCGCTGGCGCAGGTCGCGGCGATTCACGCCGTGCGTCCGTTGCGACGGGTCAGGGTTTGGAGTCGTTCGCCAGAAAACCGTGAGGCGTTTGCCGCCACACTCGCCGCTCGTTTGGATGTGGCAGTCCAAGCGGTCGACTCGCTAGAGGCCGCGACCGACGGAGCATCTATCGTCACCCTGGTGACGCGCGCAACCGAGCCGTTCCTGCACGCCAACATGCTCGCGCCTGGTGCACACCTGAATGCCGTAGGCGCCATCCTGCCAACCAATGCAGAGTTCCATGCCGACGTCTTCGACCGCGTCCAAACGATTGCTGTGGACGATGTTGCCAACGTGCGGAAGGCGTCTCAAGAGTTCAAAGGGCGGTTTGGCAGCGACACAAGCGCCCTTGGCTGGGGGCGGGTCAAACCCATTGGGGCCGTCATCCAGGAGGGCGTCCAAGCGGTCAGGTCGGATGATTCGGTGTCACTATTCAAAGCGGTGGGCATGGGAATCTCTGACCTGGCGCTCGCAATCCAGGCCTACGAAGCATGCCGTGCTTCGGGCCGAGGACAGACGTTGCCGCTGCAACAAGGAGTTCCGATGCGGTTCTAGTGACCAGAGGGGCCGCGCGTGCCCCTGTGTACCCGTGCGCAGCTCTGCGGCTCAGCCGGCTGCAGCAACGACGGCCCTGGCCAGGGGCACGGCCGAATCTGCGAACCGCGACCTGTCCAGAGAGGCTGCCTCTGCAATGGATCGACGCAGTACGCGAATGTCGCGCGGCGCGTTGATGCACAGCCCGAAAACCACCTTTCCCGAGCCATTCAGCCCAAGATGCGTTTGCTGGGTACCGCTGCCGCCAGGGCGCATCAGCCACTCCGCGACACCATGCGCAGTTCCTGTCATTTGTATGAGTTCGTCGTATTGCGTGGACCAGAAGAAAGGTAGTGGTTCATATCGGGTGGGTTTTCCCATCAACGATTGGGCAACGGCGATACCCTGATCCTGGGCGTTCTGCCATGACTCCAGGCGTTCTCCGCGGCCATCGGCAGTCCGCAGGACGGCGACGTCGCCGGCGGCGAAGATGCACGGATCCGAACTTCGACCAGTGGCATCCACCAGGATGCCGCGATCGCAATCCAGACCGGCTTGTATTGCCATATCGCTATTCGGGACCAGCCCCGCGCCCACGACCACGACGTCGGCGACGTAACTGCTGCCATCGTCGAACTCGGCCGTGTAGCTGCCCTCGGCATGGGTGTCCAGTCGCACGACACGCGTATTGAGACGAACCTGCACACCGTTCGAAACATGCAGGTCGTGCAGGTAGGTGGACAAGTCCTGCACACCGCTACGGGCACAAAGGTTCGATCCCATTTCCACCAGGGTGACGGCAGCTCCGCGCCGAACCGCCGCCGCAGCCACCTCCAGGCCGATCCATCCGCCGCCCACGACCAGGACACGCCTTCCGGGCAGCAAGCGGTCGCGCAGACGCCGGGCGTCGTCGAGTGTGCGCAGAGTGTGGACACAATCCCGATCGAAGCCAGGGATTGGCGGAATGTGTGCCCGCCCACCAGTGGCGATGACCAATGCGTCGTACTTCAACCATTCCCCGGACGAAAGCTCGACCGCACGGGCGGCACGATCAATCCGCTCGACATGGGTAGCCGCTCTCCACTCCACACCTAATGCGGAGAACTCCTCGGGACGAATGAGATAGGCCATATCGGCCGCGCCCGGAACGAGTTGTTCCTTGGAAAGCGGGGGACGTTCGTAGGGGGGAACGCTTTCGGCGCCGCACATCACGAGCTGCCCGGCAAAGCCCTCAGAGCGCAAAGTTCGGGCTACCCAAGCCGCAGCTTGGCCAGCGCCGGCAATCACTACAGATTTCACAGAATCTCCCGGACTATTTTTCACTGATCACCGCGTTGCGCAGCACCCCGATACCCGAAATGTCGACTTCGAAAACATCTCCCTGCTGCAGGTAGCGCGGTGGCTTTCGGAGGAAGCCAACACCGGCTGGCGTGCCCGTCGCGATCACGTCGCCAGGCAGCAACTCGGTGAACGTTGACAGATACGCAATCGTCCTCTGGACCGAAAAAATCATGTTGGCAGTACAGTCGCTTTGCATCAGCTCACCATTCAGGCGGCCGCTGACCGTCATGTTCGCGATGGGGCCCGCTTCGTCCCGCGTGACCAACCAGGGGCCGAAGGCACCGGAGTGCAGAAAATTCTTCCCTGCCGTGGCCTGGTTCGAATGCCGCTGCCAGTCCCTCACCGAGTTTTCTGCGAGACAGGAGTACCCTGCCACGTAGTTCAGCGCCTCGGCTTCCGACACTCGATAAGCTGTGCGGCCCATGATGACGGCCAATTCGGCCTCGAAGTCGAATTGCTCCGATATGCCAGGATGGCGGAGCGACTGATCGTGACCAACAAGCGATGAAATGAAGCGGACGAAGACGGCCGGCTGCGCCGGCACCGCCATGCCGACTTCCTTGGCGTGGTGCAGGTAGTTCATCCCGAGACAGAGGATCTTGTCCGGATCCGTAATAGGAGGAAGCAGGACCACCGACGAAAGCGCGATGCCTTCGTTACCTGGGGTCAGAGCGGCGGCCCTGGCGGCAATTCCTTCCACACCTTCGATCGACAGTGCGGCGCGCAGCGTCGGCGCAGTCGGCGTGGTCAAGTCGTAGACGCGGTCGTTCACGATGACGCCATATCGCGAAGCGCGCGCACCGCTACTGGATGTAGCGTAGCTGATAAGTTTCATCAGGAAGCGACGCTGATATGGATTCGCCCATCGATCAAGCGCACCGGGTAGACCGCGACGTCCATGGTCAATGGCGCACAGAGCGCCTTGCCCGTACTGACGTCGAATCGGCCCTGGTGCAGTGGGCATTCGATCTCGCGCCCTTCCTGATAGCCATCGCACAGCCGTGCGTTCCCGTGCGTGCACAGGTTGTCCGTTGCGAACACTTCCTGCCCCACGCGAAACAGGGCGACTTCCCTGCCATCCACGACCACTGCCACCGGACAATCCTCTTCGACGTCAGTTTCCGGGCCTGCATCCAGCCATTCTTCAACCATGATCACTTGACCTTCCGATTTTCATTGTTTTGGGCCACATATCATTTCGACGGTGCACCGACATTGCTCGCACGGACGATCTTTCCCCACTTATCGTGCTCTTGCTTCACGTATTGCTTGAAGGACTCCGGGCTATCCTGGCGCGGATACATCCCCCACCCCTTGAGCCGCGCCACGAGTGTGTCGTCGCGCATGGCGCGTTGCACGGATTCGCTGATCTTTTTACTCATGTCGTCCGGCAAGCCCGCAGGAGCGAAAACACCGAACCAACCTTCGATCGCGACGCCCGCAACCGCGTCGTTCAGCAAGGCAAAGGACTCCAGTCCTGGCAGCTTCGTTTGCGAACCGACGGAAAGGATGCGCAGCGTCCCAGCTTCCACATGAGGGAGCATCGGCGACACACCGTCGATGACGGCGGCCGCATCGCCGCGGACCACGGCTGGATAAGACTGAGGAAACCCACTGAACGCGATGGAGCGCAACGGCGCCTTGGCGTTGGAAGAGATGAGCCGGGTCCCCAGATCGGCCAAGGTGTTGGCACCTGGATTGGCGACCACGAGGGTGTCGGGCTTTGCTTTTGCTGCATCAAGCAGGTCTCGCATGGTTTTGTAGGGCGAAGCCGCACTCACTGCGATGGCCAGTGGCGTGTAGACCGCCATCCCGATTGGCGTGAAATCGCGGATGACGTCATAGGGCAACGTTACGCTCGACGTCCAGGGCGCCACGATGAACGCCGAACCCGGCATGAATCCAAGCGTGTAGCCGTCAGCCTTGGCCTCCTTTAGCGCGCCCATCGCCACGATGCTGCTCGCACTCGGCCGGTTCTTGATGATGATGGGTTGCCCGAGGTCTTTCGACATACGCTCGGCCATCAGCCGGGCGGGAAGATCCGAGGAGCCGCCGGGAGCGCCTGGAACAAGCAGAGTGATCTCCTTGGCAGGCCAGGTCTGGGCAGCACTCTGGGACGACGCAAAGCAAAGCGCACACGCGACCAGAACGCCCAGCTTCTCGAATTTGGATGCAATCTTCATGGTTTTCTTCCTTGTTTATAGAGCAACGCGACCCGACATGAACATGCTGCCGTTCCGGCTTCAGCCATTGAAGCCTTCGGCTAAAGATTCATCATTTCCCGGTAGTACTTATAGAAGGCGCGAATCATCACTTCGCTGACCATGTAGTCGGTCGGCTCGATGTCTTTCCCCCCCATTTCGATGACACCGACCCCATCCGGGTAACCAGACAAGCCAAGCTGCAGCTGGGTCAGCATTTCGCTGTCATCCATGGACACAAAGCCGGCCGGACCGATCAGGTTCGCGTGCTTGAGTCGAAGACGATCCATTTCTTCATCGTCATCTTCGTAGCCGTAGTACGTAAAGACTAGTGCATGCTGAGTTGGGCTGATCGGAATGAGATGCCGCGTCTTGAGCGAATTGGCCTGAATGCCAACGATCGACGAAGGAAAAATCCAGGTGCCGCCAACCCGGCCGTTGTTGAACTCGCGTCGCGGTGTGACCGTCTCAGAGTCCAGAATCTTCAGTGAGTCGTCGAACCGGGCCATCTGCGACGTCGTTTCCGTTTTGCGCTTGCCCGAGTTTGTCGACGTCATGATGCTGTGCTTGCCGCCGCCAGTCGGCACGTTTGCCGACTCGGAATCGGCTCGCCACAGCCCAAACGTGATGTAGAAGGAATGCAATAGCGTGGCGTGGTACGGATCCTTCAGGTTGTCAAGATACGTTTTCCAGTTGCTATTGATGATCTGGCGCTGGTATCCCAGCAGCTTCAGCGGCTTGCCCGGCATCACGATATCAATCTCGGCCAGCACGTCCTGCCCGCAGTAGTCCTCGAAGCTCGGCCCGTCTTCCGCGAACGTCGCCCATATGGAACCGCCCCGGTTGACACTGCGCAGCCTGCGCATGCCATGGTTTTTCAGATCGAAGTCCGCCGGCATGCCACCCTTGCCCTTCACCGGTCGTCTGAACGGAATTCCTTGGAGGGTGCCGTCCAACGCGAAATTCCACTGGTGGTAAGGACAGGTGAAATCCTTGACCTTGCCGGTGTTCTCCCAGCACACCTGCGCGCCGCGATGCGCGCATCGATTTTCGAGGACATAGATGTCACCGTGCTCTCCTCGCACCACGATGACCGGGTGGGTACCGATCCAGTTGCGCTTGAAACAACCAGGCTCCGGCACTTCGCATGCAAGCCCGACGTAGTTCCACGTCTTTCCGCCGAAGAACACCTCCATTTCTTTATTGAAGATCGCCGGATCGGTATAGACCCAGTTTGGAACCCGGGTCACGCCTTCCTCCGGCCAGCGGCGAACGCCTGCATGGATCGAAATCGGTGAAACCTTATCTATCTCCGCAAAATCACAAGACATGTGTTTGTCCTTTATTGTTTCATTACACCGGGGTGATCAGTGACGTGAGAATCTGGTAATTGTCGTAGACGCAGTCCCTTGACTTGATCTTGAAGCCGTCTTCCGAGATGACGATTCGATCGATGTAACGCCCAACCAGGCTGATCACGGGATTCTGATCCGACATCGATTCGATGATCAGAAAATTGGCCTGCGCGTCGACTTCTCCGTCGCGAACCTCTTGGACACGCACGCCGCTGACGAAATGCCTCAGCGACCTAGGCTGGAACACTGTGGTCTTTCTCAGCGCAGTCACCCGGTCCTTCAGCATGTTCTTGTTCATGCAGTGAATGATCCCGACCGGCAAGCCTGCGTCATGGTTCTCGCGTGACTGCACGCGGTAATGACAATCCTCGGTGAAGAACGCCGGCCAGTCTTCCAGCCTGAACTCGTCCAGGCAGAACACGTAGTCTTCGTAGAAATCGCGCAAGCGTGCGCGCAAGTCCGGAGGGGGCGATTCCAAAATACTCAACATAGCTTTCCTTTGCGCGTTCCTGCCAGATCGCCGGCACCTTTGCCACGCGTTCAAAGGAGTATCGAATGCCACCACCCTCCTTTCAATCACTACAATCGAACAACATTTGATCGCGGACGGAATGAGTACAAGGACAGAACAACTGCTAAGCAAGCTGGAAGACCTGAATTCGCTTCGGGCGCTGGTGCATGCCATTGAGACGATGAGCTTCACCGGTGCATCACGACTCCTTGAGACGACACCGGCGACTGTAAGCAAGCAGATCGCTGCGCTGGAAAAGAGGGCCGGGTGCCTGTTGATCAACCGCACCACACGGCAACTCGCAGTGACGGAAGCCGGGCAACTGCTCTATGAGAAGGCCAAGCGCATTCTGGATGAACTCGTGTCCGCAGAGGCGGAACTGACCGGCATGCAGAATGTTCCTACGGGAATTCTTCGAGTACAAGCTCCCGCCGTACTTGCCACGCACCTGATTGGACCTGAACTTCCGGCGTTCATGAAGTTGTATCCGGAACTATCCATACAGCTGGTTCTTGCACTGGAAAGAAACGTCCAAGCGCAGGAACGCATTGATATTTCAATTCGAGTCACGTCGAGCCCGGAGCCCGGCTCCATCGCGCTTCCACTCGCGGCGAACAGGCGGGCTTTCGTTGCCTCTGCGGACTATCTGAAGCGAAACGGCACGCCCAAGACCGCCGAGGACCTGAAAAACCATAACTGCCTCACCGGCGGGCGGGATGGCAGCATTACCGATCTCTGGCCCATCGAGGTTGACGGAAAAGTCGAGAACGTCCGGGTTCAAGGTAATCTAAATGCGCCCAACGGAGACATCCTTTTGAGCGGCGCGATGGGCGGCATGGGCGTTACGATGCTTCCGTGGTGGCTGGTGCGCAAGCACATCGAATCGGGCGCCCTGGTGGAAGTCATGCAAAACATGGCTGTGTCCACGATGAATATTTATGCCGTCATTCCGCATTGGCGCTATGTACCGCCAAAAATAAAGTGCTTTGTCGACTACTTTCGTGACTTCCTGAGAAGTACCGGCAATACCTAGCAGCACCCGGGTGCCGGCACAAATTTGCAGCACAGGACAGGTTGAATCTGGCAAGTTGCGTCTCCTCCCAAGGTGATGGTTAAAAACGCCGGCCTGCAGGCTGCCCCTGGGGGATTCACATGAAATGGGATGCGGTTTCGCTTGAGTTTTAGCTGCAGCGGCTCGCTCAGGCTAATAGGGACTGCCGGAGGCTGCTGTGGGCGCAATTCGCCCCTGCGCCGACGGCGTAATAAAACTGCGCGCCAATTCGGTGGCAGTTCGCACCAGCAGCGTGGTGTCCACTCCGACCGCTACAAACAATGCCCCGGCGTCCAGATAAGTCTGCGCGAGTTGGCGATCCGCCATCAGGATACCGGCGGCCTTGCCGGCAGAACGCACCGTGGCAATGCCTTCCAGAATGGCGCGCTGCACCTTGGGGTGGCTGGCCTGACCGCGGTAGCCCATGGAAGCGGACAGATCCGCCGGGCCGAAGAACACGCCGTCGACGCCCTCCGTGGCAGCGATTGCCGGCAGGTTTTCCATTGCCAACGGGGTTTCTGCCTGGACCAGCAGACACATTTCGTCGTTAGCCTGATTCAGGTAATCCTCCACCTGGTTCCATCGCGATGCGCGTGCAAGCGCGGCACCCATGCCCCGAATGCCGTCCGGTGCGTACCGCATGGCGCGCACCATCAGCGCCGCCTGTTCGGGGGTGTCGATCATGGGGATCAGCAAGGTTTGTGCGCCCACATCAAGGTACTGCTTGACCAGGGCCACGTCGCCCTGCACAGGGCGCACTACAGGATGCACAGGATAAGGTGCGACAGCACGGAGCTGATCCAGCACGGTGCGTACGTCATTGGGTGCATGCTCGCCGTCGAGCAGCAGCCAATCAAAGCCGCAGCCGGCCAGCGCTTCGGCAGCATTCGCATCGGCCAAGCCTACCCACAGCCCGATCTGGGCCTGGCCCAAACGAAGCGCTTTGCGAAACTGATTACTCGGAATTTTCATCATATGTGACCTCAGGCGAAACGGAAGGAAATTGAGCCGAACGGGCCATAGTCGGCGTGAAAGCTGTCGCCCGTTGCGCCGTCGATGTACATCTGGACCACCCGCTCGAACGAGTCCGCCGATACGGTGACGGCATCGCCATGATCGATCAGCGTATTGCGCAGCACCGACGCCTTGGCTAGTGCCTTGTAGGGCGGCTGAAGGGCGGTAGCGTCTAGCGCAGCGATCGCGGGCTCATGGTTGAGCAGAGTGCCGAAAACTACGTCGGACAGCCGGTAAGGAGCGACATCAAATGCAAGATGACAGGGGGTAGAGGTCATGAGTGCGCAAATTACTAATTTGTGGGCATTCTATTTACTAACTTGTGAGCAAGTCAGCGGCCGATAAACTTTCCCTTCGGTTTGTACGGGGAGGCGGCTGTGCAACGCGTTTCGAGGAAGGTCTTGGCATCACCCAAGATAACCGAGGAATTTTTGATTCATACGAACGATGAAGCAGCTCGACGAAAGGCGTTGCAAGGTCATGCAAATCTTCGTGGACTACCAGGCACTTGAGGACGGAATCTGGTGCGCAAGGTAATTTGTGCGTTGGTGCGCCAAACCACGAAGGAGTACCGTCTTAACGGCCCGCAAACCCGCATGGATGCTAGCATTCATGCGGGTTTGCGGCGTTCCAAATCTACAACAGGCCCAGTTAAAGTCGTAAACACATTTCCGTGTCCATCCAGATGATAAACCTCAGGTAGCTGTGTCCGCCAACGTCGAATTGATCCCTCAACATGGCGTCTGCCGATGATTAATTGATCACTTTATTTTGTTCAAAAGGTTGCTGGCTATGGCCATTCGGAGAATTGGCCTCGTCACATGGAGAGCGGCACAGATGATCAACTTCTGGTCGGCGTCAATAAGCTGTGCCTGGAAACTCTCTCCTCGGGTGCGAATCAGAACGAGGTGCGAATGCCGATGTCGATGCCGCTGGAGCTGTCGTTGGCATTCGTCAACGCGCCGCCGAGGGCCTGGGTGGCGCCGCCCTTGTTCGTGAGGCGGGCTACGGTCCCGTATAGTAGCGTGCGCTTGCTCATGAAATGTTCGTAGCCGAGCGCCAGCTTCGTGCTCGTGGGCTGCGTGCCCGAATTCTGAGAGAAGCGGCTCACGGCGCCCTTGAAGCGGCCCATGCCGACTGGCAGGTCGCCGCCCAACAGCCAACCCTTGCCCGTCACGACGCCGTTCTTCGTGCGGTCGTAGTACCCGGTCAGCCGCACCACGCCGAAGTCGTAGTAGCCCCCTGCGTTGTAGGTGGTCTGGTCGCCCGCGAGGTATGAGGTCTTTGCGGCGGCGACGCCGAGGGAGACAGGCCCGCTCGCGTAGGTGAGCCGCATGCCGGCACCGGAGCCGTCGCGTGCGTTCACCGTGTTCGACGCATTTTCACCCATCCAGTACTGGACTTGGCCGCCGAAGCCACCGCCGGCGCTGCTGGGCAGCAGGTAACCGACGGTGTTCGACGCACGCGTGTCGACGCCCGACACCGGCCCCACGGAATAGAGCGCACGGTAGCCGTTGTAGGCTTGGGATGCCCCGACACCCACGTTGCTGAACGGGTCGAACATCACATGATTAAACACCTGCGGTGTGAGGTCACGGCCCAGTCGCAGCTCGCCGAAACGCTTGCTCAGCAGGCTTACCGTGGAGCGGCGGTTGAACAGGGCTTGTGTGCCGGCGCCGGTTGACTGGTTGTTCGTGGACGTCGTGCCGCCCTGGCCGGTGTCGACCGCGAGCGAACCTTCCAGCCAGAATGTGGCATACAGGTTGTTGCCGAGGTCTTCCTGGCCACGGAAGCCGATGCGGCTCGGCAGGGTGTTCGAACTGGAGACTAGCGTGTTATTGAATCTACTACCGGTGCCGTAGGTCACGCCGACATCCGCCACGCCGAAGATGGTGACCGAGGATTGGGCGTGCGCGCCGACGGCAAGGCTGGCGACTGCCAAAGCATAAAGGGTTTTTTTCGTCATCATGTCTCCGTTTTTTTGAAGGGGGTTAAAAATTTGGTTTTGTTAGGGCTACGCTGAATAAGTACCGTCAAAGTGCCCACTTGGGGTGATGACAGCTCGATTGGGTTCAAGCAGGTCGCCGAATGGCTCATCTTGTGGCCTCTTGGGCCTGTTTTTTGGGCCCTTTTTCCCGTATTGCGTCCTCATGGGTGCACCTGCTGACAGTCATTCCCGGATAGCGTTTGGAGAAATGCTCGACCTGCACGCGCGAGCTTTTTCTATGGTTTCGGTATCGAACACAGGTATGCTTTCAAAAGGATCGGTGTTAATTCGGCTCAGGTCGTACCAACGGCCCGAGGGCCGACGTAACCCTTCTGCCCGGGCTGGGAACCCAAGGTGAGGATGGGCCCGTCGATGCGCTCTTGCCAGATCAGTGACTCCATGCCGATATGCAGGGGGTGGTCCTGGACAGTCAGGACACTGGCGCCTTCAGGGTTGAAGAAATGTGCGTGTTCTGACCAGCCGGGCGCCGAAAGCAGCAAGTCGCCCGCGCTCCATTCGATTTTTTCACCATCGACCTCGCTCCAGCCGCTGCCTTCGAAGTGATAGTTGATCGCCACCGAGCTGTGCCGATGGCCCCTACGAGGTCCGCGTGGCGGCAAGCCAGGCGGCACGCGTGACATGGTCGCGAAGAAGCTGTGGGTGGTGCCGTTGCGACGTTCCGTAGCCGGGTTGTACAACAGCATGATGTTGCGCTTGCCATCCCCCGGCTCGCTCGCTAAAGAGGCGGACACGGATTTCCAGGGCCAGAACAACGCGCGATTCTCGACGACCGGTATATCGGTCAGAAATTCATAGCCGCGCAACCTGGCCCCTTCGGGCGAAACGGCGATTTCAGGGGCACTGTCACTGGTGTATGTCGCGGCGACGAAAAGATCGTCGGAAGGTGCGGACGACGCCGCTTCGCTCTCTTCGACATACAGCGCGCCCAACCGCTGCAGCAACGGCGCATTCGAATAGGACAAGCGAACCCACGCCGTGTCGCCATCGTTGCTGTGCCAATGGCGGCGCATCGACGGAATCGCGGCGACGTCAAATTGGTCCATCACCGTCGTCTGATTATCGACGTGCACCGTGCCGCGCCCGCGGATGCACAGCTCCACCTGGCTCGCGTTGTAGCGGAAGCCCTCGGTGCGTTCGCCTGGCAGCAGGACGTTGATGGCTATCTGTACGCCCGGAGCGAACCCGGAGACTTCTTTCGATTCGGGATGGACGATGAACAAACTGCGGCGCCCGTTGTGCGGCGCGGGGATCCGTGACAGGCGCTCTATCTCCGCCTCGATCACTTCGGCCGACACGCGGATTGGCCGCCAGCGTTCGGAGTTCCGCGGGAAAGTGTCGCTGGCATCCACAATTCGGACAGCATGATTCTGTGGCATTCGAATGGTCTCCATGGTGTTAACGTGCGGCCGAAGCTATAGCGGGCGGCATCATGCGCCGGCTGCGTTTGTCAGTGATGTGCCACATGTCGCCCGCGCGTTCGAGTTGATCCCGGCACTCGAGAATCGCCGCCAACCGCGGTTCGGGAGGAGTACTCGCGCTGTCCGTGATGGCTTGAAATGCGGTCAGGTAGTAGGTGCCCGCGACGTGATCGTCGTCCTTCAGCTCCAGTCGAACATTGGTCACGAGATGGCACGTGGCGCGATTCACTGGCCTGTCGTCAAGAGCCGCACGCGCTTCGGCTGAGCCCTTCAGGATCTTGCCTTGTCGAAGCCAGGTTCCCTGCGGCGCAATCAGGCCGGCCGAAAAGGCGTGGTCGCGCGGGTCGAGCGCGGCGAAAGACGCGATGACTTGGCCCACTGCGGGATGTTCTGCATAGTTCGTCACGGGCTGCTCTTTCATTTTGATGCGTCGTTTCCCCTCGGGATGAACGCAGCAGTCAGGGCCTAGTCGCTACGAGTGCTCAAACTATAAGAGTGGAGGCCGCATGTCTTCAATGCGCGTTGCGGAACAATTATTTTTCCTATGGCCGCATGCGCGATCGGCCAACGGGCCGTGGCCTATGCCTGCAACGGGTCAAGCTCGCCCCGGTACTCGGCGCAGTCTCAACGCCTCTGAAAGACGGGCTTGCGGCGGTCACGAAAGGCGTTGACGCCCTCGGCAAAGTCCTCGGTCGCCGCCAGTTCTGCTTGCAGGCGGTGCTCTTCAGCGAACACTTGCTCCATCAGCGCCTGCGGCAGGCTGCTGAGTCTGCGCACAGCAGCAATCGCCAAGGGCACGCGTTGTGCCCAGCGCCCTGCCTGTCCTAGTGCAACCTCCAGCGCCTGACCCTGTTCCGCACACGCGTCGATTAGCCCCGTGGCCAGCGCCTCGTCGGCAAGCACAACTGAGCCTTCATACATCCAGCGACGCGCATTCCCTGGTCCCACTCGCCGCTCCATCGTGATCGCCATGCCCACATCGGGCACCAGGCCGATGTCCGTGAAGGGAGCGCATATCTTCGTCTGACGGGAGGCCACCATCTGGTCACAGGCCAACGCCAGTGACACCCCTGCCCCAAAAGCGTTGCCTTCGATGGCCGCGATACTGGGCAGCGGTCCGTCCTGAAGGATGCGAAAGCAGTCTTGCAACGCGCCTTCTTCGCCGGCTACGCGCTTGTGCTTGAGATCAAACCCCGTGCAGAAGTGCCCGCCCGCACCATGCAGCACCAGCACCTGCACGCGCAAGCTCGTATCCGCCATGGCATCCTTCAGCGCAAGGCGCAACGCAGCGGCCGCGTAAGGGTCCAGCGCGTTCATGCAATGCGGCGGTTGATGACCAATACGCAAATTCCGCCATCCAGTCGCCGAATCTCCAGCGCTGAAAGGTCGGGTTCGGCGGGTCGAATTTTTTGTTGCTCGCTCATACCAATCTTCCGTCGCCTCAATGGCCTTGAACGATGAAAGTCGAGGCATCGCCCTGCAGACTTGAATAAAGCTGCTCGATCAGCGGCGCGCGGCGTTCCCTGGCAAGAGCCTGATTGATGTACCCCTTGTCCGCGATCTCGCCGGCCTCTACGGAAGCGGGTTCGGACATCAGCGTCAAGCCGGTGACAGCCCGGCTGGACGCGCCTTTCGGCTGCCCCTGAAGGCGCTCCCGCAAGGCGGAGAGGACGATAGTTTGTTACCAGTTCACGGGGCGCGACGCCTGCGAGCGAAGGGTCCAACGCGCGGCAGGCGGCCAGGTTAGGCTATGCGAGCGCGACGATATAGTCCTGGTCATGTCCGAAGATGATCGCGTCCGTGATCAGGGGTGCGCACCGCTCGATCAACGCAAGCCGCACCGACCCGGCACGAACCCAGGTGCCCGTCGCCAGCTTGAAATCCTCTAGGCACCTACCAGCGTACCGAAGGCCCGCCTCGGGGTTGCGCGGGTCTGACAAGACCACCGCGTCACCCAGGCAATAAAAGCCCTCGTCATCGAATGCCGCCTGCGTCAGGTCCGGGCGCTTGAGATAGCCCGTGAAGACGTTCTGACTGCGCATGCGAATCCCGTAGCGCGAGTTGCTGCCCACCAAAGGCACAAGCTTCACTTCCACGCCGGGATTCGGCACACCGATGTTGCCCATATCGTCCTCGGGCCGGTTGTAGTTGAGGCCCGACGCGGCAGTTTCGGTTGCACCAAAGCTCGATGTGAACAAGATCTGCTCGCCGATGGTGCTGCGTGCCACAGCCAGGAAGCGCTCCCAGATGACACGCGACATTCCCGCGCCTCCGTAGCTGACATACTGCAGTTGTCTAAAGAACGACTGGGCGAGGCTGGCATCGCGCTCCAGCGCCGCGGACAGTTGAACCCATCCCACAGGCACCGTGGCAAACAACGTGGGCGTGACTTCGCGCAGGTTCTCAATCGTGTACTCAAACAAACCCGGCAACGGTCGCCCATTGTCGATGTAGTACGAGCCGCCCAGCGTGAATATACGCCCCAGACTGCCCAGCCCAGCGAACGAATGGCTCCAAGGCAGCCAGTCGAGCATGACCAAGGGAACAGGTTCCAGCTTTTGGTGCAGGTAACTAATCTGCGCGCTTACACGCGACAGCACCGCATACGAAAGCGGTACGCCTTAGGGCGTGCCGGTTGAGCCTGACGTGAAGAAAATCCGTGCCGTGTCGCCGGGGCGAATGGCCGCTCGCGCCTCCTCGACGCGATGCAACTGCGCGCTGAATAGGACTGCGCTAGCCAAGTCGCTCCATTTGGCATGACCGGGTGCCACGTCGTCCACGGCGATGATTTTTTCGGCTTGGATGCCCAACGCTTCCAGCGCACCGGCAACCGCGGCGGATGACTGCACGAACACCGTTGCCGGCTCCACCAAGTCATACATACCCCTTAGCCGCGCATAGTTTCCGGCCTGCAGCGAATAGTTCGCCGACACAGGCGCCACCGCGATCCCCACGTACTCCGCCGCCATCGTCAGCACTGCCTGCTCGATGGAATTGCCGCTCAGGATCATCAGCGGGCCGCTTCGCCCCGCCTGTATATCGAGAAGCCCCGCGGCAACAGCGAGCATCTTCGTGTGGAAGTCGGCCCAGTGAATGCTTCGCCCCCCTTTACCCTGACGCTCGGCGATTGCTGTGACCGCGCCTCGCGTATCGGCCCATTGTGCAACGAAGCTCGAAAAGCCATGTGCGGGGCCGTCCAGCGGTGGGGCCAGTGCGCGGAGCAACAACGTACCGTCCGGGCGCTTGTCACACGCCATCGGGGAACGCGACAGCGGCGCATCACGATAGCGACGGAAATCAGCATCGGATGGTGCGCGGGAGAGCATCTGGGTGCGATTTAGTGGCATGCGAGTTTCTCTGTTTGAGATTGATTGGACGCCTGTCAAGGCTGCACTACCGGGACAAACATCGGCATCACGATGCCGTCGAGTCCCGCACGGAAGACGATCTGCACCTCAGCCCCGACATACAGTTCGGCGGGTGCATCCGTGACGATATTCGTCAGCATCGTCACGCGGCAATCATCCAGCGTGAAATAGGCCAGGATGTGCACGCCACCGGCAGCTTGCTTGGCCACGGCGAATGAATAGATCACTGCGCGTCCACTCGCCTGAGCCCACTCGGTGCGGTCGGATCCGCAGTGCGGACAGATTGCCCGCGGGTAATGATGGTTCTGTCCGCAGTCGGTGCAACGCTTCACTAGCAGACGACCCTCGGCAGCGGCGTCGAAATAGGGGCTAACCTCCTGTGGGAAGGCAGTCGCCGGATTCGCTTGTTCTGTCGCCATGGTCAACCCCTCTCCAGAATCAATGTTGCGCTGCCATGGCGGGTAGACACGTAGCCACCCATTCCCTGAGCAAGGGCCAAACGGCAATTTTTGACTTGCACACTTGGATGCGCTTCGCCACGCAACTGCCGCACGGCCTCGATGATTTTCGTCATCCCGCCGCGATTGTCAGGATGGTTGTTGCACAGGCCACCGCCGTCGGTGTTGAACGGCAATGTGCCTGAGCCGGAGATCAGGTTACCGTCAGCGACGAAGCGCCCACCCTCCCCTTTGCGGCAAAAGCCCAGGTCCTCAAGCTGCAAGATCACCGTGATGTAGATGGACACGTAGTCGATGTCGGCCGGGTTGACGCCCGCCTCGGCGAACGCAATGGCACCGGAGCGCACCGCGCCCGTTGTAATCAGATCAATGTGGCCACCCTGCTGACCCTTGGGGGCCTCGCCGGCGCCGATCAATTGCACAATGGGTCGGCCCAGTTGTCGGGCGATTTCGGGTCGCACAATCACCAGCGCGCCGCCCCCATCGGTCACGACACAGCAATCGTCCCGGTGCAGCGGGTCCGCCACCATCGGTGACGAAAGTACGTCTTCAACGGTCATCGGCTTGCGCAGGAAAGCGTTCGGATTGAACTGTGCGTGATGCGCTGCCGCAACCTTCACCCAGGCCAACTGCTCAGATGTGGTGCCGAACTCATACATGTGACGTCGGGCCGCCAACGCATAAAGGTTCACGATCGTCGGGCCGTAGCTCGCCTCGAATGGCGACTCGGGTACGTTGGGCACGGCGCCACGCTGTGAGGTGCCGGTACGGCCCTCCGACCGGGGCCGCCCCGCCAGCGTAACCGGCGCAACTACATCTACGCCTTCAGCGTCGTCTGCCCGCACGACGGAGTGATGGACAGCCTCGTTCTGCCCTGGGTGAATGCCGAGACCATATCGCTGTTCCTCGCCGAGGTCGCCCAGCGCCACGTCAAGGAGTTCATCGTGATGGTCATGGATCAGGCCGGCTGGCATCTGGCGGGCGAGTTGGCGGTGCCCTTCAACATACGGTTGATCTATCTCCCGCCCTACAGTCCCGAACTCAATCCCACCGAACACCTCTGGCAAGCCATACGCCTGGACTGCTTCGCCAACCATGTCTTCGCCGACTTGGATGCCGTCGAGGGGGAACTCACAGCCGGACTCGTAGCGCTCGAATCGGACGCTGATCGAAGCCAGGCAATGACTGGATTCAATTGGATAACTTCTATATCTTTGAAGGAAATTTATTGACATTTCCGTAAATCATGACAACCGTTGAGCATCGCATGCGTTATGTCTCCAGTAGCAATTCTGGAGAATATTGGCGTGGTGCAAAAACGATTGAGCGAAGCGGCGAAGAAACGATTGAAGGCAGGCCGGATGCTGCTAGCGGGCAAGGGCTGCGCCGAGGTGGCCTTGGCTGTGGGGGTGGCCCGGCAAACCGTATACACATGGAAGCGGCTGCTCGATGAGGGCGGCATCGATGCCTTGCGAGAGGTGGCCGAGCGTGGGCGTCCGGCCCAACTCGATGAGCAACAGCTGGCGGCTGTTCGTGCAGCCCTGCTGCAAAGCCCCACAAGCCAAGGATTTGGCACCGAACTGTGGACGCTCAAGCGTGTGGGAGCTGTCATCGAACGCATGCACGGCGTGCGCTTTGGCCAGACGCAGGTCTGGCGCATCCTGGGCTCACTCGGCTTCAGTCCGCAAAAGCCCGAGAAGCGGGCCATCGAACGCAATGAAGATGCCGTGCGCAGCTGGAAACGCAGTACCTGGCCGGCCGTTTAAAAAAACCCAGAGAGAAGGCCGGCTGATCGTCTTCGTCGACGAGTCCGGCATCAGCGATGCGTCCAACCCGGGTACGCACTTGGGCACCCAAGGGGCAGACGCCCATCATCCAGTTTCACTTCAACTGGAATCCTGTCTCGGTCATCGCTGGCCTGACGCGTACCAACCGCTTGTTCCGGCTGCACGAGGGCAGCATCAAGAAAGAAGAGATCGTCGAATTCATCAAGGCGCTCAAGGCCCACTTGAAGCAGCCACTGCTGGTCATCTGGGATGGTTTGAAGGCGCATCGCAGTCGTTTGGTGCGCGAGTATCTGGACAGCTTGGCCGGGCACACCCAGATCGCATTCCTGCCGCCGTACGCGCCGGACATGAACCCCGTGGAATACCTGTGGGCCTGGCTCAAACGACATGCGCTGGCCAACTACTGCACCAACGATCTGAGCGAGTTGCACACGACCGCGCGCAACAAGCTCAAGAGCGCCCAGAAGCGCCCCTCGATCATCGCCGCTTGCTGGATGCAGGCTACGCTGTGGTGATGTCATAAATTACGGAAATTTCAATAGTATGAGCACTCACTAAGACCGCAAGCTGTTGCGTTGATCACCAACGGGAACGTCTGCGTTGGCGATCAACGCCTTGTGCACTTCGCTATTCGACCTTGATGCCGCTTTGCTTGATGAACTTCGACCAGTTCTCGACGTCCCGCTCCACATATTGCTGGAACTTGGCCCGATCGATGGTCATCGGCTCCAGGCCGAGACTTGCGAGCCGCGCGGGGATATGCGGCTGCGCCAGTGCTTCCTGCACAGCCTGCTGCAAGGTCGCCACCACTTGCGCCGGCGTACCCTTCGGAGCGGAAAGGCCGACCCAGGGTGCGACTTCGACGCGCACTCCGGACTCTGCAACGGTGGGAATTTCCGGCAGGGACTTGAGGCGTTCGGGCATCGTGGTGCCGATGATCCGCAATTTGCCCGCCTCCACGTAGGCTCTGGTGGCGGAATAGGTCAGGATCGCCACCTGGGCGCGGCCAGACACCAGGTCGATGAACAGCGTTTCGACCCCCTTGTAAGGCACGTGCAGCATCTGCGTGCCCGTGATTTGCTTGAACAACTCCAGTTGCAAGTGCGCTCCGGTGCCGATGCCGGGCGTCGCATAACTGAGCTTGCCGGGATTGGCCTTCAGGTACGCCACCAACTCGGGCACCGTGCGTACCGGCAAGTCGGCGTTGACAACGATGAAGTTGGGAATCACGGCGATCGGCATCACATGGACCATGTCCTTCGTGTGATTGCTCTTCACCGCCGGATTCACTTCCGGCGCGAGCACGCTGGAAAACCCGTTCAGAAAGAGCGTGTAGCCATCGGGCGCGGCGCCCGCCACGTACTTGCTCGCCAACAGTGTTCCCCCGCCCATCCGGTAGTCGAACACGATGGCGTGGCCGAGCTTCTTCTCCATGTAGGGCGCGAGCTGCCGCAGGGCAATGTCCGGTGCCGCTCCCGCACCGAACGGCAAGACCACGGTGATGTTTTTCGTGGGATACGACTGCGCCTGCGCGGTGGACACCGCGAGCGCGGCACAAGCGACCGCCAGCCAGCGGCCAATACCGCCAAAAATCATTGACTTCATTTTCTTATCTCCTGTGTTGACAGCATCTGCGTGCTGCATTTACTTTTGATGGACGTGGCGACACTGACTGTCATCAGGCGACGGGCACCGCGAGATCAGGTGTCCGTCCGTCTGCTTCAGATCGGGTCCCAGCAAAACACGTCCGGGGAGCGCTCCAGCGGCGTGAACGCCCGTTTGATCGCCGGAACGGCGTGTTCTGCCAAGGTCTCCAGGGTCCATCCTTCGGCGCGGTGGACCGAGGCAACCGGGCGCGGCTGGCTCATTACGATGATCTCGTTGGCGCGCACCGCCAGAACTTGGCCGTTCACGTCGGCGGCCGCATCACTGCAAAGGAAGGCCGCGACAGGCGCCACCTGTTCCGGCTTCATGGCTTGCATGCGTTCGAGGCGTTTGCGCTGGGCATCGTTGTCGGCGGGGATGGTGCCGATCAGGCGGCTCCATGCAAATGGGGCGATGCAGTTCGAGCGCACGTTGTAGCGTGCCATGTCGAGTGCGATGGACTTCGACAATGCAGCGACGCCAAGCTTGGCCGCCGCGTAATTGGCTTGACCGAAATTGCCCACGAGACCCGAGGTCGAGGTCATGTGGACAAATGTGCCGCTCTCTTGCTCCTTGAAGTAGGTGGCAGCGGCCCGGCTGACGTAATAGGCGCCGTTCAGGTGCACGTCGATGACGGTTTGCCATTCGTCGATACTCATCTTGTGGAAGATGCGATCGCGCAGGATGCCGGCGTTGTTGATGACCCCATCGATACGGCCGAACTCACGGATGGCGGTGTCGATGATGGCTTGCGCACTCTCAGGCTTGGACACGGAGTCCGTATTGGCGACGGCCGAACCACCGGCGGCGCGAATTTCTTTCACCACCTTTTGGGCAGGGCTGACATCGCTGCCCTCACCGCTACCATTCGAGCCGAGGTCGTTGACCACCACCTTGGCACCGTTGGCGCCAAGAAGCAGGGCAATTGCGCGGCCAATGCCGTTGCCGGCGCCCGTCACTACGATTACTTTGTTTTGCATTACTTTCTCCATTACGAAACCGAATTGGCTGAAAAATCAAGATCCGAGGACTTCACTTCTATTCGATCTTGATGCCGCTTTGCTTGATGAACTTCGACCAGTTCTCGACGTCCTGCTCCACGAATTTCTGGAACTTGGCTGGCTCGATGGACATCGGCTCCATGCCAAGACTTGCGAGTCGCGCGGGGATATGCGGCTGCGCCAGCGCTTCCTGCACGGCCTGCTGCAAGGTCGCCACCACTTGTGGCGGTGTACCCTTCGGAGCGGAAAGGCCGATCCATGGAACGGCGGTGAAGCGTACGCCGGACTCTGCCATGATGGGAACGTCCGGCAAGGACTTGATGCGTTCTGGCATCGTGGTGCCGATGATCCGCAACTTGCCCGCCCCCACGTAGGCTCTGGCGGGGGCATAGGTCATGATCGTCACTTGGGTACGGCCGGCCACCAGGTCGGTGAACAGCGATTCAAAGCCCTTGTACGGCACGTGCTGCATCTGCGTGCCGGTGACCTGCTTGAACAACTCCATTTGCAGGTGCGGCCCGGTGCCGATGCCGGGCGATGCATAACTGAGCTTGCCGGGATTGGCTTTCATGTACGCCACCAGCTCGGGCAAGGTGCGCGCCGGCAGCTCGGGGTTGAGCATGAGGAAGCTGGGGACCGAGGCGATCGGTATCACATGGACCATGTCCTTCGCGTAGTTGCTCTTGGCCGCCGGATTCACTTCCGGCGCGAGCAGGCTGGATTGCCCGCTCAGAAGAAGCGTGTAGCCATCGGGCGCGGCGTCCGCGACGTACCTGCTCGCCACCAGGGTCCCTGCACCCGGCCGGGAGTCGAACACGATGGGTTGGCCGAGCTTCTTCTCCATGTAAGGCATGAGCAGCCGCAGGGCGGTGTCCGACGCTGTCCCCGCCCCGAATGGCAAAACCACGGTGATGTTTTTCATGGGATACGACTGCGCCTGCGCGGTGGACACCGCGAGCGCGGCACAAGCGACCGCCAGCCAGCGGCCAATGCCGCGCAAAAACACTAGTTTCATTTTCTGCATTTCCTATGTTGACAGCACCCGTGCTGCATTTACTTTGAATAGCCCGTTCGCTGGTGGTGCGGAAACCCATGCGCAAGTCTTCTGAACGACATGCTACGTACGACGCCTCGCAGCTTCAATAACGTCTGCGGAAAAGGTGCTGTTCCCAGGGGCTCCCGGAAACACGAACGGATTCAGCTGGTGAGCGACCCGTCCGCGACGAACCCATCCATGGGCTGCCATCTATCCGAAGAGGTATCTGAGATAGATCGACGCACCATGCGAATGTCCCGCGGGGCATTGATACACATTCCGAAGACAACTCTTCCCGAGCTATCGAGGCCAATGTGAGTCCGCTGACGGCCCACACCACGTACCAGCGATTGCGTGGCATCTCGTGGGTTGCCAGCCATCTGTATCAGTGCGTCGTACTGCGATGACCAGAAAAATGGCACCGGGTCATACTGCACTGGCTTGCCCAGCAAAGACTGCGCCACCCCTATTCCCTGATCCTGCGCGTTTTGCCAGGACTCCAGGCGTAATTTGCGGCCATCCGAAGTGCGCAAGACCGCCACGTCGCCGGCCGCGTAAATGGCTGGATCTGAGGTTCGCCCGGCCGCATCCACCACCACACCACCATCGCAGTCCAGATCGGCTTCCAGCGCGATTTCGCTGTTGGGCCTCATGCCAGCCCCCAACACAACGACGTCGGCCTCGTGTTTGCTTCCATCGTGAAATTCGGCGATGCAGCCATCCTGACCGTTACCCAGCAGTTGTACGACTCGGGTGTTCAGGCGCAGGTTGACGCCCTTCGAAGCATGCAGTTCATACAAGTAGGAGGACAACGCCGGCGACCCGCTGCGAGCACACAAGCTGGGGCCCATTTCAGCCAGAGTGACGACGGCCCCCGCCTGGACAGCCGTGGCGGCAACCTCCAGGCCAATCCATCCACCACCGACGACCAATACGCGGCTGCCCGGCAGCAAGCGCGAGCGAAGCCGGCGAGCGTCTCCAAGCGAGCGCAAGGTGAATACACAACCCAAGTCAAATCCGGGTATCGGCGGCAAGTGAGCACGGCCGCCTGTCGCGATCACCAGCGCGCCGTAATCCAACCACCTGCCAGATGAGAGCGCGACCCTGCGCGAAGCTCGATCGATCTTTTCGATGGAAGTCGCCGCTCTCCAGTCCACCGACAACTCCGGGAACTCCTCGGCCCCAATGAGATACGTCATGCCCGGCGCACCTGGCACCAGTTGCTCTTTTGAAAGGGGAGGGCGTTCGTAAGGAGGCTCGGCTTCCGCACCGCACATCACAATGCGCCCCGCGTAGCCTTCGCTACGCAGTGTGCGAGCGACCCACGCGCCAGCTTGGCCTGCACCAGCGATCACAACAGAATCAATCATCGACATGTTCACTAAGCTGTCGCGCACGGCGACAGTTGAAGGATCAACATCCTTGGGAAACTGGGTTGCTCAACACGCCAACGCCAGAAATATCGACTTCGAAGACATCACCCGGCCGCAGATAGCGTGGCGGCTTTCGGGTATGGCCCACTCCTGCAGGTGTCCCAGTGCAGATGACATCGCCCGGCAACAGCTCAGTGAACGTCGACAGGTACGAGATCATTCGGGGAACAGAGAAGATCATGTTCGCGGCGCTGTCACGTTGCATTTCCTCTCCATTGAGGCGCCCCACAATGCTCATCGCCTCTATCGGACCTGCTTCATCTACTGTGACCAGCCAAGGCCCAAAAGCCCCAGATTTGATGAAATTCTTTCCGGCAGTTGCCTGCCTTGAATGCCGTTGCCAATCTCGTACGGAGTTCTCCGCCAAGCATGAGTAACCGGCCACGTAAGCCATCGCATCGGACTCGGCCACTTGGTAGGCTCTACGGCCTACGATGACTGCCAGCTCGGCCTCGAAGTCGAATTGATCGGAGACGCGTGGGCGCAGGGTAGGGCTATCGTGACCGACCAGGGACGATACAAAGCGTACAAAAAATGCCGGGCGATCCGGCGTCTCATTGCCGGTCTCCTGCGCATGCGTAGCGTAGTTGACGCCAACACAAATGATCTTGTCGGGATCGGCAATTGGAGGAAGCAGCGTGATTGAAGCGAGCGGGGCGCCGTCCGTTTTTTTCACCGTGTCGGCGGCTCGCGCGGCAATTGCTTCAACACCTTCGACCGACAGCGCCGACCGCAGCGTGGGTAAACGTGGTGTCGTCAGGTCGTACACACGCTCACCAGCGACCACACCGTATCGTGAATGCGGCTCATCGGTGGTGGGGACGTAATAGCTGACGAGCTTCATTTGCTGAAATCGAGGTTTTCGGATTTGGCCTGGAGTGCAACCCGGATCCGACCATCGACCGCGATCACTGAATAGGTTTTCAGGTTTACGGTCAAGGGCGCACAAAGCGCCTTTCCAGACCGTACGTCAAAGCGCCCCTGGTGCAGCGGGCATTCGATTTCGTGGTTCTCCTGATAGCCATCGCACAAACGGGCATTGCCATGGGTACAGAGATTGTCCGTAGCGAAAAACTCTTCGCCGACGCGATAAATCGCGATTTCTCGACCTTCGACAAAAACCGCCTTGGGGCAGAGATCATCGACGTCGGATGTTGAACACGCATCTTTCCAGTCATCAGCCATTTCAAGCTCCATCTTGTTCTTGTCTACAGGCCCATCATTTCGCGATAGAACTTGTAGAAAGCGCGAATCAGCACCTCACTGACCATGTAGTCCACAGGCTCCACGCCCTTACCGCCCATCTCAATCACGCCGACGCTCTCCGGATAACCGGAAAGTCCATTCTGGAGCTGAGTCAGCATCTCGCTGTCGTCCATGGACACAAATCCGCCAGGTCCGATCAAGTTGGAGTGCTTCAGACGCAAACGGCTCATTTCTTCATCGTCATCTTCATAGCCGTAGTAGGTGAAAACCAATGCGTGTTTGGTCGGGCTGATGGGGATGAGATGCCGGGTCTTCAGCGAGTTCGCCTGAATACCCAGAACGGCAGACGGAAAGAGCGTCACGCCCCCCACCCTGCTGTTATTGAACTCACGGCGAGGCGTGACCGTCTCGGCGTCCAACATCGTCAATCCGTCATTGAATCGGGCCATCTCTGCCGTCGCTTCTGTGACCTTCTTGCCGGAGTTGGTCGAAGTCATGACGCTGTGCATGCCGCCGACCGTTGGCGTGTTGGAGGACACGGAATCAGCCCTCCACAATCCGAACGTGATGTAGAAGGAATGCAAGAGCGTTGCGTGGTACGGATCTTTCAGGTTTTCGAGATACGTCTTCCAGTTGCTGTTGATCACCTGGCGCTGGTATCCAAGCAGCTTCAACGGCTTGCCCGGCATGACAAGATCGATCTCGGCCAGAGCTTCAGGGCCGCAATAGTCCTCAAAACTAGGCGCATCCTCCGCAAATGTGGCCCAGATAGAGCCGCCTCTATTGACACTGCGCAACCTGCGCATGCCGTGTTTTTTCGGATCAAAATCCGCAGGCATCCCGCCCTTGCCCAGTACGCCTCGTTTGAACGGAATCCCTTGCAGGGTTCCGTCAAGCGCGAAGTTCCATTGGTGGTAGGGGCAGGTGAAGTCTTTGACCTGGCCGGTATTCTTCCAGCAAACTTGAGCGCCTCGGTGTGCGCATCGGTTCTCAAGGACATAGAACTCGTCGTTCTCCCCCCGCACCAAAATCACGGGCTTAGTTCCAATCCAGTTGCGCTTGAAACAACCGGGCTCCGGCACTTCACAGGCCAATCCAACATAGTTCCAGGTCCGTCCTGAAAAGAACAGATCCATTTCCTTGTTGAAAATATCCGAGTCCGAATAAACCCAGGCAGGGATTCGTGTTCCGCCATCTTCAGGCCATTTCCGATTAATCAGAGGGGCTGAATTGGGGGTTTTCGGGACTATAGAGATTGGGGCTTCCATTTTTTATCGTCTCCTAATGGCAACTACACAGGAATGATTAATGATGTGAGTATTTGGTAGTTATCGTAGACACAATCTCGCGATTTGATCTTCAAGCTACCATTTTCGAGAACGATTCGATCAATGTATCGCCCGACCATATTTACCATGGGCTCTTGATCCGACATGGATTCGATGATGAGAAAATTGGCTTGCGTGCGGATTTCCCCAGGCGAAACCTGATCAATCCTGACACCACTGATGAAATGCCTTAGCGTCCGGGGCTCATAGACCGTGGTGTTCCTGAGAGCGGTCACTCGGTCTTTCAGCATGTTTTTGTTCATGCAATAGACGATACCGACGGGCAAATTGGCGTCGTGGTTCTCGCGCGACTGAATGCGGTAATGGCATTCCTCGACAAAGAAATCCGGCCATTTCTCAAGCTCGACTTCATCCAGGCAGAATGCATAGTCGTCGTAAAAATCGCGAAGTTGCCCGCGTAAAGCTGCGGCAGTTTCCTTAGAAAAATCAACCATTTCAATCCTCTTCAAATCGGGGGTGCGGGAAAATGGATCGTTAGCGCGTACCAACCGAGGCACGATTGCTTTCGAATCCCACCTGGTTGCCAAGAGCCAAAATCGGTTCCTCGATACGCTCTTGCCAGATCAGTGACTCCACGGCAATCTGAAACGGATGGTCCTGAATAGTCAAGGTCGACACTTGACTGTCTCCGATGTGATGCGAATGCATTGCCCACCCAGGGGCAGACAGCATCAGATCACCCGCCTGCCAATCGAGACGCTGGCCATCGACCATGCTGTGTCCACCGCCACGCAGGTAATAGTTGATGGAGGAGGAGCTATGACGATGTGCAATGTTGTTGCTATTCGGTAGGGAGCAGGACAGCGACGCAAAGAAACTTGGCGTCGTGCCGATGCGACGCTCGGTCACCGGGTTGTACAAGACGAAAAGTCTGCGCCCGTTGTATTCCTTGCCGATCTCGGTAATGTCCGGGAAATATGACGAAACCTTATTCCATGGCCAATGAAGAGATTTTGATTCGACGGTGTCGATATCAATAAGCCATTCATATCCCAGCAGGTGAGCGCCATCCTCGCTAATTTTGGTCTTGAGAGCAAGGTCCCTGGCGCGTGCTATTTTTCCGGGATCGCGCGTGGTTTGTTTGGTGTCCATATCTGATGGCGGTGTAGCGCCATCAAACTCTTCCACGTAGTGGACTTCCAGTTTTTCCAGCAGCGGGGCGTTTGAATATGTGAGCCATACCCAAGGTTCTTTTCCGTCGTTGTAGTAGTTGTGCACGCGCATCGAAGGCGTGTTCCATACGTCCCATTTTTCGGCCTTGGTCACTTTACCGCCAACGGACGCGGTGCCCGAGCCGGCCACGCATATTTCGACCATGTTGGAGTTCTTGCGCAAATTGCGCGTGCGCTCTCCGGGTTTCAGTACGTGGATGGTGACGTCGATGCCAGGGGCGAAGCCTTTGCTTTGCTTGTCTGCTTCGGGATGCACGACCATGGATGCCCGGCGCCCGTTGTCGGGCTTGGCAGCATCGATCAAACGCTCAACCTCCAGATTGATTTCTTGCTTGCTGACCACCAAAGGAGCCCACGTGTTCTGAACCCGCGGAGCTGCACCACAAACATCCAAAAAATTCTTGCCTCGACCACTCATTTTTATGCTCCTATTGAAGACAGACTACCCCAGTGGAATGGAGTCTCGTTGCTTTGCCAATCACGCATCAACCCCGACTAGATTTCCCTCTCGACTCGCCCCCCATCTGGGTTTGGCACGCACAGGGGGAGGTAGGCTTTTTCCAATTCCGGCCTGACACGCTCTTTCATAGACCATGACGGCAATCGATAGATCGGAAAGACCCATACCAAGCGCCTTGAACAGACTGACATCCACGCCGGGCGCTCGTTGCCGGCCCTCGGCAATGACTTTACCCAAGCTCTTTATGTCATCCCAATTTCCAGGGCCATTTTGAAATCGTTCAATAAACTCCCTGGATGCCGCCTTGACGTTGGGAAGGTAGTCAACAACCACCAAGTTCGCCCGATCAAAAACATCCTGTTCCAATTCGGCATTGGCTGGCAATATCGCGCCAACGGCATTGACATGGCAGCCCGAGCTCAAAAACTCTGCCTTCAGAAACGGCTCGCTCGACCGCGTAATGCAAGTGACAATTTCAGCACCCTCCACAGCCTCTTGCACCGACGCGGATTCGTCGATCGGGAACTGGAACAACGTCCGAGCCTTATCTATGAATGCTCGGCGGCGCTCAGGTGTGGGACTAAATACTCTGAGCCTATTAATGGGTCGGACTGCCGCAGTTGCCGCGATTTGAGTTAGTGATTGCGCCCCAGTCCCTATCAAAGCCATATCTTGGGCATCGATCTTCGAGAGCCAGCGAGTCGCCAGCCCCGACACTCCGGCGGTACGCATCTGCCCAAGTGCGCCCGCCTCAATCATGGCAACAAGACTGCCACTGTTTGAATTGAACAAAGCAAATATCGCCGCCCCTCCTGGCTTGGTTTTAACCCAGGTCTTGAATCCAGCATATCCCTTCGACACAAAAATCGACCCCAGCGAATGCATTGAATTGCCATCACCCCAGGTGCTGAGTGCCTTGGCGACGTTTTTTGCGCCCCCACCGTCTTCTTGCACCAGACCCGCCTCGAGTGCTTCGATTGCATCTTCGAGACTAACCAGATCCACGACCTCTTGTTCGATCAACCACAGTACAGGCGAGCGGTTCATTTCGCTAGTTCCTTCAATATATACAGCATTCAATGTCGGGGGGACCCAGCCCTTTTTCGAGTCATCACAAAGCTGAGTAACTTAATAGTCGCTGATCAGCTGGTGCGCCACGTTTAAACGTCTCCGTACAGGGCGGCGTGTCGGCGTGATGTGATTATGGGTTGATGCCCGCACACACTCAACACGGTGGACGGAACAAGATTCAGCCGCCTGCGGAACAAGTAGGCCAAGAGTGCCTACGACGCGTGCCTATGGCGACAGAGACGCCAATGACTTTGCTCGGATCGCTGACTGGTTCACCCAGGGCGATGCGCCGGATACTGGATATCGGCAAAACAGAGCTTCAAGAACTCAATCGCAATATGCAGCTTGGCCGATGTGTTTGTCCGCTCCAATAGCAGTGCATAGACCGAACGATTGTCTGGAGCGAAGTCCACCAGTATTTCGGTTAACCGACCTACCCGGATATCCTCGTCGAGCAACCAACGTGGCCCCAAGATAACGCCCAGGCCGGCCAGACAAGCTAGCCGCGCCGCATTGCCGCTATCGGTTGTCAGGCTTCCCTTGACAGGCACACTACTGATCTCGCCATCTTTACGAACAGGCCAGCGCCTGTTCAGCCTATTCTGAACCGCTCCACGCGTAACCAGGCAGTTGTGATCTATTAGGTCTTCAGGCCGTGTAGGCGTGCCGTTAAGTCGCAGGTATTCAGGCGCAGCACAGAAAGCTCTGCCGTAAGGCGCTAGCTTGATTGCGATCAGCCCAGGATCCAAAGTATCCGTAATCCGTACCGCAATATCAACTCGGTTCTTGAAAAGGTCGATCTGCTCCGGCAGAAAGTCTATATCCACGGATAACTTCGGATTCCGAATAAGAAACTGGGGTAACTTGGGCGCAATCATCGCCTGCCCCAGCAAGGCCGGCGCGGTGATACGCAGCAGGCCACTGGCCCTGTCCTGTAGCGAAGCTAATGCCTCGGCCGCTTGATCCAGTTCGATCAATGCTCGCACGCAGTGGTCATAGAGTTGCTGTCCGGCTTCGGTTAACACGAGGTGCCGCGTACTGCGATTGAGCAGCCGATGCCCAACTTTTCGCTCCAAGCTCGCAATGCGCTTGCTGACCATGGCGGGATTGACATCAATGCGTCGCGCGACCTCAGAAAAACTTCCGAGATCAACGGTTTGCACGAAGATCTGCAGTGTGGTCAGATCCGCCAAAGGCGATACGGACGACCGACGCGACCCCAAGAACTCCGTTGATGCCTTTGCCAATCCAATCTCCTTGATCGCGCGGGTTGTTGCCGATAGCCTCTAGTTCATGATATCTGAAAACCGTTGGCACCGAAGAGCTCCATCAGCTATGACCGCGCTCTGCGTCAGTTGCTCTGGAATGGGGGTTTTGCCGCACGCCAGGCGGTCGGCGTTGCCTGTCCGTGCTCACTGCTCGGCGAACACACGAAGGAAGTGCTGTGGGATGCGAGTTACGCGACTGAGGCCAAAACAACGCCCGCGTCAACGAGTTCCTGGATTTTCCCCGCACTGAGACCCAGTTCGGCGAGAATCTCTCTCCCGTGTTCTCCCTTGCGCGGTGCGGGCCTTTCCACGCAGTCCAACGAGCCCGGCGTGCGCGGCACCGGTACCTGGCCGAGACCGTCATGATGGACCTGCTGAAATAGTTTCTGCTGCTTGACCTGGGGGTCGTTAATAAAGTCGGCGTAACCAGACACCTTCCCGCACAACACCCCGCTTTTGCCGAGCGCCTCCAGCCAGTACGAGGTTGGTTCTTCCCGCAAGATCTTTTCCAATGTGGTGTTGATCTCGTCAGCAGACTCGAAGCGCGCAGCCACCGTGGCAAACCGTGCATCGGTGATCCATTCCTCTTTCTTGATCGTCTTGCAGAGATCAGCAAACATCCGGTCGTGCAGGGCGGTCACAATGAGATGCCCGTCCCGCGTTGCAAATGTTCCCGATGGCAAGCTCAAGGGCTGAACTACGCGTCCATCGCGGATGGTTTCGTCGACGATGGCGCCACTCTGCACAGCCGCCGCGACCTCCAGCAGCGAGATTTCCACATATGCGCCGACCCCTTGGGTCGCACGCCGATACAACGCCGCGCCAATCGCCTGCGCTGTATAGATTCCGGCCGCGATATCAACCACGAGAATGCCGACCTTGCGGGGGTTGCCGTTGCGGTCCCGATTGACCTCCATCATGCCGCTCATCGCCTGGATCGCGCTATCCGTTCCTGGGCGCTCCGCGTAGGGACCATCGGAACCGAAGGCCGTGACTGAGACATAGATCAGATTAGGCTTGTCCTTGGAGAGGTCGGCGTATGTGAGGCCGAGCCTTTTCATCACCCTAGGGCGGAAACTTTCTATGACGATGTCAGCCTGCGCTGCAAGCGTGCGTATGAGTTCGCGACCGCGTTCGTTCTGCGCATCGATACAAATTGAACGCTTGCCCAGATTGGCAGAAATGGCCGGCGCACTCATTCCCTCCGGAGCATAGCCAAGGCCACGGCTCCAATCGCCCGATGGAGGTTCGACCTTGATGACCTCTGCCCCGCTTTTCAGCAGAAGCATTGCGCAGTAGGGGCCTGCGACGCCCTGGCTCAGATCGAGAACTTTAAGACCCTGATAGGGCGCCACGGTAATAGGTGCGTTCATATATGTGTGCTGGATCTCGCTGCGCTCAGCGGCCCTTGAAGGAGGGTTCGCGCTTCTCGACGAATGCGCGCATGCCTTCGATGCGGTCTTCGCTGTCGAAGATCATGGAGGCGGCGTAGCGCTCGTACTCAAGCCCGGAATCCAGGTCTGTTTGCATACCGCGGTTGATCGCACGCTTGGCGAAACGGACGGCGAGTGGCGGAAGTCGCGCGATGCGGTCAGCCAACTCGAGTGCGGCCGACATCAGTTCGGCAGGCGGCAGCACGCGGCTCACGAGACCGTAGTGCAGCGCCACGTCGGCGGCAATGAGTTCGGCCGAAAAGATCAACTCCTTGGCACGGGCTTCTCCGATGAGCCGTGGCAAGCGCTGCGTTCCGCCGGCAGCGGGAATGGCACCGAGCTTGATCTCGGGCAGGCCGAACCGTGCACTGGCTGAGGCCAGCCGGATGTCACAGCACAGCGCGAGCTCCAGGCCGCCGCCCAAGGCTACGCCATTGATGGCCGCGATAACCGGCTTTTCGAACTCCTCGATGTTGCGAAACAAATCTTGCATCGCTTTCTGGCTCAAAAAGTACTCCGTACCGCGCATCAAAACGTCAGCGCGCTCCTTGATGTCGGCACCGGCGCAGAAGGCACGCTCACCACTGCCGGTGATCAGCACCGCTCGCACGCGGTCATCCGTTCGTGCAAACTCGAAGAACGCGCGTGCAAGATCGGGCTGCATCGTGCTGCCCAATGAGTTCATTCGATCAGGCCGGTTCAGCGTGATAACTGCCACTTGGCCGCGCACCTCGTAAAGGAGCGCGCCAAAGTTCTGAGTGTCTATGGATTTCATGGAGATGTACGCTTGTTGGAAGTTCTGGCGCTCACGCGCCGGCCGAGAGCACGTGCGCAATGGATACGGCGCCCAGACCGATCATGTGCGCCATGCCCCAACGTGAGTTCGGGTGCTGTCGACCGTCTGCCTCGCCGCGCAGCTGGCGTGTGATTTCCGCCAGTTGCCCGATGCCCGTCGGCCCCATGGGATGACCCATGCCAATCAAACCGCCCGAGGCATTGATGGCACAGCGTCCGCCAATCTGCGAGTCACCTCGTGCAAGGTACTTTGCCCCTTCGCCAGGCTCGCAGACACCGATGGCCTCGCTGTACAGCAGCTCCTCGATTGAGAAGGCATCGTGCAGTTCGAGGAGGTCGAGTTCGGTCGGAGCGATGCCAGCCTGTTCCAACGCAGCATGGGCACTTATGCTCACAAGCTCCATGGCGCCCTCGCCATAGCGGCATTCGTTGCGCTCGCTGCCGGCCACTGAGGCGCGCACGCGCACACAGCGTCGCGCGTCAAGGCCAAGTCGGCGGATCGCTTGTCCAGACACAAGAAGTACCGCAGCCGCACCCTCGCCAACGGGGCAGCATTGCTGCACGGTGAGCTCACCTGCCACCCAAGGCGACGCCAGCACCTGCTCGAGTGTGCGCGGTTTACGAAACTGGGCAAAGGGATTGAGCGCCGCATTGCCATGGTTCTTGACCGCGACACCCGCCATTTCCGCCGCGGTCGCACCACGCTCGCGCATATACGCGTGCGCCAACTTCGCATATTTGAGAATTGGAACAGTGGCTGTGTCGCTCAATCGCTCCAAGCCATTCTTCTTCGCTGCGTGCCGCCAATCCCCGCTCTTGTCCACACCCATGGCTAAGACAACGTCGCTCATACCGGTCGCAACCTCCATACAGGCTTGGCGGAATGCAAACGAGCCCGAGGCGGAGGCGTTTTCTATCTGGGTGACACTGAGTCCGGTCGATCCGATGTGACGCAACATCACACGTCCGGTTGCCATCCCGATCGAGGTCGCACCAACATAGGCGCTCTGGACCTGGTTCCAACGCAAACCCGCATCGGCCAATGCGGCGCGCACCGCCGTCAGACCGAGCTCGGTGTAGGGGGTTTCGGTGGGAAATTGATATCGGTGCATGCCGATGCCGACGATATACACGCCGCCGTTGGCGTCCAGCCAACGCTGAGATGAAGGGCTGAGCTGTGCCATGTCTGTGGATTGTTTGTTGGTAGTCATGAGGCCACCTTTGCGTTGGCTGGCACGAAGCGGCAGGCATAGACACCTTCGGCATCGCGCATTTCAGCAACCGCCTGAAGCATTACCCCCGGACTAAGTGCCGCGCCGTCCTCTGCCGCGATCATCCCTTCCTCGACCACGCCGTCGGCAATGCGTATGTCCCCTGCGATTCTTGGAGCGACCACCCCCGGCACCAGGGGAACGTGGAGCGTCACGTACTCCAGAAGTTCACCGCCGCCTGGACGACTCACCTTCTGCGCATCGACCAATGCATCACCGCAATGTGTGCAGCCCGGCACGTTGGCCGGGAAGCTGAGCCCTCCGCAGGCAGGGCACTGCACGAAGAAAAAATCGAGCGTACGGCCGTCTTCTGCGAGTTGGTAGAGCGTGGGTTGGAGCGACTTCAAGGACGTCTTTGGCATGGTTTTGAGGGCAGTTTTAAGAGAAGGGGCACGCGGACAAAGTAGGCATTCGCCAAATGGGTTTTCGACCACTGGTTTTGTGCGTCGTCTCCTCTCGGATCGAACGCGGCGGCCGGGGCCTAGTCGCTGCAATCGCTCGAACTATACGAGTGGAGACTGGATATCTTCAATGCGCATCGCGGAACAATAGCTTTTCCTGTGACGGCGTTGCGGTGCTGCAAGAGGGGCCGCAGACTGCGAGTTGGTACATGATGGGTATAGTGGAACTAAAGATGGAGAAGTCCGCGTTGTGGCTGAGCAAAGAGGACGTGGCGGAAACGGTGTCGCTGGCCCAGGCCATCGAAGCGCTGTAGCTGCGCACCGCTGAAGTCGCTGCCGGCGAAGGATCAAATATTGAGAAGGTGCTTGGCACGTTCGGCGACAAGTCGTCCTTTCACCCCCTGGGCGCCGTACTTCCCAGTGCCGGATATGATGGTGGGCACAAGACCCGGGACAACACACCGGCCGGCGCCAAGGCGATGTACACGCTGTTCGACCTGAAAGCAGGAACTTTCCTGGCCCTCATCGACGCCAATCTCTTGGGACAACTCCATACGGCAGCGATCACCTGCGTTGGAACGCGGTGGCTGGCATCGACCAAGGCCGATGACTTTGCCTCATCGGCTCGGGGCGTCAGGCGCTGGTGCAGGTCGCGGCGATTCACGCCGTGCGTCCGCTGCGAAGGGTTAGGGTTTGGAGCTATTCGCCAGAGAACCGTGAGGCGTTTGCCACCAAGCTCGCCACTCGTTTGAAAGTGGCGGTCGAAGCTGTTGATTCACTGGATGCCGCTACCGACGGGCATCCATCGTCACCCTGGTGACGCGCGCAGCCGAGTCATGCCTGCGCGCCAACACGCTCGCGCGCGGTACGCACCTGAATGCCGGTTGAAAACGTTGAATACTCATGGCTTGCTCCTATGAAAAAATCATAGGCCCGAACTGTCTACCAGACCGCGGGAAGTCCACACAGTTGGCGCCCTGAGCCTTGGCCTGTGTCCGCCAACGTCGAATTGATCCTTCAACATGTCGTCTGCCGATGATTAATTGATCACTTTATTTTCCTCAAAAGGTTGCTGGCTATGGCCATTCGGAGAATTGGCCTCGTCACATGGAGAGCGGCACAGATGATCAACTTCTGGTCGGCGTCAATAGAGTGACATTCCACCGTCCTGAGGGACCGGTAAGGAGCACTCAGTTCGCAATGCCATACAGCGGCCTTCAGTCTTATTGAGTCACTGGTAATTCACACTTGAGCGACCGATTCTGCTAGTGGCCGGCGCGTGTGACCGGACTGGGCTCATCATCACCGTACTCTAGCCTTAATACCGAGCGGGGGCCACCCTAGCTCGTCCGCGATCCGTCCTACTATCCAGTCAATCTCTGGGGGCGTTTGCCCCCATCCCTGTGAGGTGACGCCATCGGCTACCCTGAGCAAAATATCCGCCGTAGTCCACGCCGGGTTGTCGCGCTGTTTATTTACGCAATACGGAATCAGCTGTTGGATAAGCTCAGCGCAAACGTCGTAGCGCTCTTGCAGCTCTTCATCGGTGAGGCCGACGACAAATCGGCCATCCATTTTTCGCGCAATGAACTTGGGCTGGGCACCAGGTATGGCGCCAGGGTAGGGTTCTCGGGGGAAATCGGCGGGAATATTTGGTGTCATGACTGCGAGATCGGGATTCAGTTACCAATAGGTGCGAAGCTAAACAACTCCACCGTACTTGATGGCCATCAGCTCTCAACGGATACAGACTGCAAGCAGACCCCATCGGGTGTGGCCTTTTCGTCGTCAATGGACTGCTGATTGACAGCCGCGCCCCACTCCCACGGTTCAGCGAGTGCGTTAGAGTCCAGCCCCCAATACGAAACCTGTTCGTAGCGATAAGTGTGCGGAGTTGGATCCAGGAAATCCGCTTCAGTCATCAAAAACCGACCGATAAATGCATTGACGGCCTCAATGGTCAGGAACGGCACGTCAATGGTGGCGTGCAGACCAACACTGCGGTGATAGTCATGATGCAAGGTCCATTTCTCAAAGACCTGAATCTCGCCGCTGTCCGCAATATTTTGATGTTGGGCCTCGCACCACTGCAAGCGCGTCATATTTCCAAGTTCAGGGTATCGATAGGGTTCGCACTGGCGGCTCACATAATGGCCCGTTTTGGGATCTTTCACCGCGCCGTCAAATAGGGAAAGTTCCTGTTCAGGGGCCAGCTCGTACGACATCTCCCATGCCCGACTTCTGACCAATTCTTTGTATTCACAAATGGTCGTTTGCAGTACAAGACTGTAAGAAATGGGCGGTTTGGTGCCGAGGAAATGGCCATCAATCCACCCATTTTCCCCATGCATATAGGTGTTCGTCGTGAATTTTCCACCCAAGACCGGTGCAGCCCTTTTGATGCGGTTCAGAATCCGCATGTAGGCGCTTTTCCTGTTGCGGCGTGACCGCTCGTGAAATGGTGTTCGCGTTGTATAGCGGATTGGCATAAATTACTTCTCATTTTTTGACTTGATCGCCAGTCCCAGTGGAGGCATCCAGTTTGAGTCCAGCCAGAAGGTTCAGCGTCTTTTGCAAACCGGTGCTATTGCAAGCGCTCTCATTTGGCGTCATCCCGTCGAGTGCTGGATGTGGATTGGAAAGCCATTCATGGGCCAATTCCATGCTTTGAAATATGTCAAACGCGTAGCCATCCAGTTGTTCGAACCGCTCATAGTCCGAACTGCCAAACTCCCCGCCCAACGGTGGAAAGTTAAGCCAAGCTTGCTCTTCAGCGGTTTCCCAAATAAAGTTTCCATCGAAACGGCCATGGAGCAAGCGGCCAATCCGCCTCTTGTTAGATCTTGTTCCCATACATACTTTCTATCCGGCAGAGGTCAGTTCAAATCGCCCGCGATGAACAACGTTTCGATGGTGACGGATCACTTCCATGGATTCATATCATCAACCGAAAACTGTCTCCCCCTCGGACGGTGTAAGCATCCCCTTCAGCGCAAGAACGAATCTATCCTTTTCACGTCAAAATTCACTTGAGCGACGCATCTTGTCTTACTGCGGCTCCACTAGGTTAGATTTTCTGTTCGCTCTGGCCACACCTTTCGGCTGAACTTTTCTTTTTCTTGAGACCTCGTAGAGCATGAGGCTAGTTCAGCCCGTACATGATCTTAAATACCTGCGCTTTTAGAGCTGTAAAACTATCTGGATCATCAAACGACTCAAAACTTCCACGCCCCTCTGGGGAGTTCCAGACCAAATGACTCTGGTGAAAAAGGCACCATTCCACCCCAGGAATCTGATGATCTCTTCTCAGATATCGAAAGCCCTGATTCCGTAGATCAGCGTCTTCGCATTCAATGCATTTCTTTCCCTCTGAATGAATTCGAGAGACCGAGTCGCTGTGGTAATTCCAAGGAGACGCTACCCATCTTCCTTTTTGAAAATAATGCGATTTATTCGACAGCTGCAAGAACGGAACGAGCGTGTGCTGTTCAATGAAATCGGAATAGTCGGTATCTGTAACTATGGCACCTATCTCATGAAGGTGCTCCGTGGCACTGTCGTTGATTATTAGAGCCATCGCTCGAAGTTCTCGGTAAACGCGCTGCATGTTCTCGTAATTGTTGAGGATGCGAAAGCGCTCCAGCCAGCCTTGGTAGATCTCGCCCGGCAGAATATCTGGAATTTTCGGTGGCATGTTGGAATTTATTGCACCGATGCGTGCGAGCCGATTAACCCGGCACGGCGTAACTCATTAGCGAGTTCTTTTGCATGCCTGGGTGTGCCATCCCAAAAAGCAGACAGCCTCTCGACGAGCTCCCCTGCCTCTGCCTGTTGACCCCGCATAATCGCCTTGAAAAGAACGGGCGGATGATCTGGTGATCTCTGGACCTCCATCGACTCTTGGTTTGCCCGATGGATTGGATACGGAAAAGCTGTTTTGCAGCCATAACGAATGGCGACAGATGGCCGAATATGAAGAGCTAAGCGCCTTAAGAAGTTAGCGTCCCGGAATCCGCACCTATGCTTAATTTCTTCAATCGGAACGTGATCATTTAACCAATTAAGAATGCAGCTGTTGCGAAAAGCATTGGGACCTGTGTTTTTTCCCAAATTGATCTGGCAAATCTTCAAGTGTCTTGAACATAGAAGGTGTACATCTTTAGGTATCCATCGTCTTCCGTGATGGCCCAAAAAGAGATTCTCCGAAGTGGTCTGAGGACGTAGCTTCAGGCAATTTTCCATCGCCAGACTCGTCGCCTCGTCAAGCCTAACTACACGAGTCAGCAAGGTGCGGCTATTCCTAAGACTGAGTGTGCACATAGAAGCCCGCGCCTGTTCTAACGCATTTACCGTGCCTTCAACTACCTCCGATTCAACGGGCGCGCGAGAACCCACTAAAACGTCGGTCAACTTGAGGTTCACAATTTCTCCCGCAGTCAGCGCATGACGAGCGATGAGCAGAATCGCTAGGCGATCTCGAGAACTCTTTTTGCACGCGCCATGAGGCAGCCGTTCCATAACTTGGCAATATTCTGAAATCGAGAGCAGGTCTGATTGCGTACTCTCCCCATCCTCCGGTTTTACTTTTTCCGCTGGATTGTGCGTCACGTAGTGCTCCATCAATCCAAAGACGTAAAAGTCGTTCAGAATGCGCCAGTAGCGCCGGATCGTGACACTGGAGTCTGTTTTGACCCCACTTGGCGAGATGATCCTCCTCCCATTAGCCTGAACAACCCTAGGTTGGCGACGAGCGGGGATGGATTGAAGGTAGCTTTCGACATCCGATTCCCTGGCTTCAAACCAGGTGATATTTCGAGCTGCACAGAAGGCTGACCACTGAATCCAAATAATCTTTGCTTGATTAAAGCCAGGCGTCCCCATGGGTTTCTTCCGAAAATTTGGATCCTGATGGTCAATGACACATCGCTGGCGGAATATTTTCCAGCTATAGAAAAAATTAATGGCATCAATCATGGGTACCGCCTTTTCTTGGTAGCGATGCATCTATATGCATGGGGTAAAACCATGAGCTCATGCTCGTGCGAGCATCGAAACTCTGCTCATATGGAACCGTCCGATTGCCGTGAAGCGTGAATGAGATCACTGCAAACCTTTCTTGAATTCTTCAGCGGCGAGCTTTAGTGAGTCCAGGTTTTTTGGTTTAGCGAACTTCAGTTTGTGGATATTTTTCGAGGCACGTGAGCCATTTTTAGGCGCTACGACGGCTTGGAGGGCGTGCAAGCTCTGGCGTTCCTTTTCCGTCATTACCGCCCGCACGACAGCATTCGCTACTTTTTCCCGTCGTGCCGTTTGCAATCCATGAATATATTTTTCTGCCTCAGCACTTGATATCTGGAATGGACAGCTTAGATCCGGGCGACCCTTGACATTTTTTATCCCGTGAGTGAAGAGGAGTTCCACATCCTGGCGTTGAATGCAGAACTCGATTGAGTGATATGCCGCTAATAAATCACTGATCGAAACTGAATAGACAGACTTGCGTCTGGCCTGGCGGTAAGCCAAAACCAGTAGCTGAGCCAGGCAACGTTTGATTCCGGCCGTCAGATTCCACAGTTGCCGCGCTTCGTCGACAAAATGAAATAGGAAGACATCCGGAGCAACTTTTTGAAATTCCTGAAGTACCAAACGCCAGCTCTCGGAGTCAGAATCATCCGGGTGCAACACATGTATTCGCGTCAGGAGGCGCTGACGCTCCTCCTGGTGACGCCTCATCAATCGATGCCCGAGGCTGTAATTACAGGTGAAGAAGACCGGTGGTCCAAGATAGCTCATGGCCATCAAGAACTGCGCAACGAGTGTGTTGGCTTTCTCACTCTGAGTCAAAAACTGCAGCTCATCCAGACCGACAGTGCAAATGCCACATTGATAAAGCCATTGTTGGCATTCTTTGAGCCAAGCCGACTCCCCGCGCAGACTCTTCTCGTTCAATCCAGGGCGTGCCAGGGATCGGAGTACCTCCAACACACTCTTTCGAGACTTGACAACGACCAAGCGGCCAGCCGATAGCGGGAACTCACCATGAGAGGTAACCTTTACCTTACTGTCGTCCGGCAAGATTCGGAAGAGCGCCTTTCGTATTTGAGACTTCCCGACACCCGCCAGACCAGTCAGGCAAAAAGGTGCAGATTCGCTTACGTCCACCTCCCGGGAATAGCATCGATTCAGAAAATTTCGTTCATTCTGGTAATGAGACGACGCATAACTAGCCGCCCGCTCCATCAACACGACCAGCAATTTCACTGCCGAAGTGGTGGGTACAAATATCCGATCAAGCTCCGCCTTGAAGAGGTCGCATGCAAATTCCACTGGACTGCTCCCTAAGGCAATGAGCGGCTGAGCTGGAAGAGACGATCGGACCTTGATGATCTCTGGGTCGCCGAGCTTGTGAAAACGATCGACCCATGGCGAGACAGATGAGGTCATGCCCGTTTCCTTCCGCTCATGGCAAGAGCGGATTCTGCAGTCTCTTGCCGCGCTATCGACGTACCTGACTTGGCGCTACCGGAATGCCTTGAAGCACTGTTCCACTTCAATCCGGTCTCTTCCTCGTAGGCTCGGTGCGCCTTGGAGGCTGTTGCGTGCCGATGCTCCAAGAATGCAGGGGCCATTGCCCGCATTTCAATTTCACGTTGCTTGATTTCGTTCAAGGACATGAAAAGTATTTCGTCCCCCGCTCTGAGACTCGCCTGAAGATCAAGTTCTATCAGCTGGTTGTCAATGTCGACCCAGATATGACGTACACAGGCTTCAAGAACATATGCTTTCATCCGCATGACCTGCGAGACAGCCACTCGATCCAGCAAGCCTGTCGCTCGCAGGGCACGTGAGTCGTAACGTTGGCCATGCAAGTCAATTCCACCGGCTTTGACCACGATCTCGACCTGATCAAGGTAAGCACGGACAGCATCCTCGAAAGTCACCAGAACAGCATCATTGCGGCCCAGCTCATCGAGCACGGTCCATAACGCATTGGGACAGGGCTTGCGCACCTTATCCCAGAGATCAGGCGTGATTCGGTCGGTGATATCGATCGATTCGTTGTCGAGAATCACTCGACGGATCTCGCGCAGCGACAGCTGAAAAACGCTCTTCTCGGACCTGAGGTGACTTGGCGCTTCCTGATTTTTTATTTTCTTCGGGTTGGATGATTCCATGACTGCCTTCGATTGCCCCGCGTAACTTGGGGGCATCACACGAAAGACAGGTTGCATTTCAAGATCCGCGGAAAATGCGCCGTCAGTCGAACCAGGGCCCCGATCAGCAGTACCATGTGCACCTGTCCCGATGCTGGGCCACTCCCAGGCCTCAATGGCAATTCCAAAGAGTGAACAGAACTTGACCTTATCAATGGCTTCACAGAAGGTCGCCATTCTGTAAGCAGAAGCTCGTTCTGCCGCGAATGAAAATCCCACCGCAGTGAGTGCCCCGCTTGCAACGTCGCGCTTTCGAACAACGCAAAGGTGCGGCAAGGTACTTTTCTCCACGAGGCCAATGGGGCGCTCGCCACAGTAATAACCATCGGCTTCCACGCGCTCCATCAGGTTTGCTACCGCGCGAGTAAAGGGTCCCAGCGAAGGAGCAATTTTCCCTCGTACTAGATTCGGGCCCAAACGCCTTTTCTGAATCTCGCCCCTTCCCAGCTCATCGGCCACATGGCAATCAAACTGACCATAGGTCGGGAATGGTTCGCCATCAGGGTGATAGTAGGAAAGCAAGCCGTCTCTATCCGGGCGCTCACGACAGCCGAAAGTCTTACTCATGGAGATGCGGTATATCTCCGTCATGGAAATACCAAGCCCTGAATACTTACGGTAGCTTTCCACAATGCGTTTATGTATCACCGAGCTGACGTTGTGCCCGTAGTTCACTCCTTTCCCTTCACGCTTGCGTCCGCGCTTTTTACCGTCGATTTGAAGGTCCCGATCCCATCCACCTATTTTGTGAATCGGATAATGCAATGCATTGCGAGATCGACCAAAGAGCAAGTAACAGTAGAACGCTAGTCGAACCCGCGTTTCATTCTTGACTGGAGAGCAGGCCCGGGCATGCTTGTTAATTAGCTTGTCAGGGTTCTCGGCCCCTAGTACCTCCTTGTACTTCATGACAAGTGGATATATGGCCTCGAGCATGTCGTCGATTCGCTGTGCATGTTTTTTTTTAGCTTTTGGCCGCAGCAGGTCAATGGAGGCGAGATTTTTCCCTGAAAGCGGCTCCAGCCATGGAGGAAGTGCAGCCTGGTGGTCGTGATGAAGAATTGCCGATGACTCCACTCCCAACTCGAACTGAGAACGCCTCATCGCCACCAACATCGCCAGCGGCGTAGGCGTTTCCGTCAGGACCCGTCCCTCGCGCGTGGGTTTGCGCCGCGTCTTGGGAGGTCGCATCACAAACTGCACCAGATGCACACGCTCTCGTGAACTATCGCTCCATAAAAAATAGTAAGTGACCCCGCTCTCCAGTAGCTTAAAACCACCTGGTGCTACCAATTGAGTGCCAATCCGTATGCCCATGGTTATCACCTCGCAAACCAATGGGCATAAACCAGCAAGGGATCTCGCGTCTCCCTCAACAACGGCTTATCAATGTGGAACGGCTGGAACAGATCTATCCTGATCAAGCGGTGCCAAATAGCTTGATGAAGAACAATCTTGATCTCGCTTGTCTCGCAGTCATTGGCCCGCGCCAAGTCAAAAACAAGCGCCATAGCAGCGGTACTTGTTCCTATCGCTGCTTTGAAATAGTTAACAAACTCCCGAGTCTTCTCTTCGGAAAAGGAATGCTTTCTTTTGCTCCACGAGAGGAGCTGGGCAAGATTCATGACGACATTGATGTCGAAATCAGCCCTGGTCAATCGCACTGTCGGGATATCACCGTCCAAGTAATAAAGTGCCTCCACCTTATGTCGAGCTTGCTCTTTCTCAATTGATTCCTGGAAGTCTTTTGAATCCTTCCCGAACCGCACAGGCCTCTCGAAGTCTTCTGGCCAGTTCTTGACCGTCCAGTTCACACAATAGACTCCTTGCCCGTCATCCAGAAACAGCAAAAAGTCTCCAACCCATGGAAAAGGCATCACTGTGGCCGCTTTACCGGGCTGTGTACGAGGCACCGCGACCATGGCGTGGTACTTCAGTAATTTGAGAGAATCACTTACCTCCAGGGTCCCACGAAGGGCTGGCCGGATCACGCCCGCACCTTTTAGGTGGGCATCAAGAGGGTGTGCGGTTGGCAGGTAATGCAGCATTCGCTGCTCCTGAAGCTCGAACAGCCAGGGGTGGAACAAGCCAATCAAGACAATGAATTGTTCCGGCTCGGAGAGTACGTGAACGTATCGTTGATGCTTTTCCCACCAAATCTGTGCGGGACGGCTACGCGCCGGCGCCTCCTCCCTGATTGCCTTTATGGCGGGAAGGTAGTCCGCGCCCCAAGCGCAGGGATCTTGACGCTTTAGTATTTCCACGAGTCGCGCAGCACTCGGTTTGGTTGTTTTCCCCATCTTGTTCCATCAATTTGGCGCGCAGCAGCGCCAGTCCCGCATTGCGGTAGCTTTGCCCGAGTGGTTGGAAGGTGCCGCGCTTTCGAGGAGTGAGCTATCCCCGAACCCGCTTGACAGCGGGATTTTTTGATGGAAAATACAGGCAAGGAAGTGTCAAACCTTTCCCGCATATTCCAACGCCTAGTTAGCTCTCGACAAGCTAGCTAGGCGTTTTGCGTTGCGCCTCGGAAATTCATGAGGTCATAAAAAGTCCTCTGTAGGTAAAGATAAGTTATTCGAGCTGTTGAAATGCCGCTCGTTCTGCCGGCCATGGACCGAACCAGTCGCGGCAATGTCGAGCTCTGCCTTTAATCCGAGTGCTACTGCGGCTGAATGCGAAATACCTCTGTATCCACGCGTACGTCCGCTTAGCAGTGAGTAAACGACCTGCCGCGAAAATCCATTTTTGCGTGCCCAATCCGTGACAGACGTACCGGAGGCGTAAAAGCGGCGCCGCACCTGTTCAACAGAGAGAGCAGACGGATCTTGGGTGATGTCCATGTTGATCTTTCGACAATGCGCTCGACAATTTGCAATTATTTTGGATAATATATCAAAAAATGATCACAAACAAAACAATTGGTGCCAGAATTCGAGAGGAACGCAAGCGACTGTGTCTCACACAACAGCAATTTGCTGATAGTTTGAGCATGAGCCGATCTTGTTTAGCGCTCTACGAAACCGACAGGACAGTTCCAGATTTAAATTTTGGGCGGCGAGCCAAGGAAAATGGCTTAGATGCTTGGTACATCATGACGGGCGAACGGAGCAGCACTGCAGCTGAGCAACTATTTGATTGGGCCTCTTTTACGGGCATCTTGTCCGGAATTCGCAGTTTTTGTGCCGACCAGCGGTTGGAAATCACTATCGAAAAAGAGATAGCCGTGGCGCGGGTGCTGTACAAACTTTCCTTGGATCGTGCCATGGTTGATCAAGATGTGATGAACGAAATGCTTCGGCTAGCAGCTTGATCCACAAGGAATGCAAATGCAGACACCTGACCGAAGTGACGATGCGCGAATGCGCTCAGCACACAATGAAGTGCGAAATCTTCTATCTGAAGCCTTTAAAAAAAGAGACCTTCTCGAGTCGTCGATCTCCTCACCATCTACCGCGCACAAGGAGCCTTTTGAGAAGTGGTTGGTGGTTGCATTGATCCTATCCATCACCAGCGCCTGGCCGTCAGGGTTTCCACAACCGACCCCAAATCTGCTGTTTGTTGGGGCCTGTAGCTGTACTTTGGTTGCACTTATCCAGTACATCCGACGCCCCGACAAACCAAAGAAAAATTCACAAAAATCTGCAAAGCTGCGTCGCGTCATCTAATCATTGCGTGAACCATGGGCGCAGATTCCATCGGGCAACTTTTTGATGATGGTCTGCAGCTCACCTGGCTTCCCGACGAGTTGCTCTTTAGTCTTGCCAGTCGATATCACGTCCTGTCGCATAACGTCCAAGCATCTCAAACCTGCAAGCAACTTTTCGGGAATTCCCGTCAAGGCTGTGCACACGACTTTCCAAGTCGGGTTGACTGCTTTGTAGATCGAACCCGAGGAGGCTTTGGCGATTCAGAGGAAGTGATACGCAGGCACACCATCCTCCCGTTCTACCTTCCATTTCAGAGTGCAGGGAGTGGCGCATTGGCTGTGAGCGCCTTACGCGGCCCATCCGTCGGCTCACTGAAATTCCAGCTGGGATTGCTTACCAGCCGCTTTCGGGCTCACCACCCACTTAAAGCTTGCCTAGAGTGCATGCGGGACGATCGTGTCAATTTCAGCGTTGCCTACTGGCACCGGGCGCACCAGCTGCCAGGCGTGTGGATTTGCCTCACCCATCACTCGCCGCTCCATGAAAGCACGCTGAAGTCCACGGGCGTGGGGAGGTTCTCCTGGTTGATGCCTCACGAAAGCCAGCTTAGGCCGACATGGCCAGTCGGTGCGCCTGGTGAAGATCGCCGGCTGTCAGCGTTAAAGCTCCTCGCTGAAGCGGCCACGGCCATTACGAATATGCCGGCATATGCCCAGGTAGAGCAGGACCGATTGTTGTCCACATATAGGCGCGGCTTGCGTGAAATGAACCTACTTCGGGGAAATCCCGGCCGCCTGGCACTCGCACAACTTGCGGCAAGCTATTTGTCCTTTGTCCAACCGCTTACCTGTATTGCAGAGTTTTCTTCGCTGCCTAAAACACTTACGGAGGCTCTAGCTCAGGTACCACGGCTGGTACGCATGGACTGCAACGCGACCCACCCTGTTCGCCATCTGACTTTGATGGTCTGGATTTTTTCCGGATGGAAAAAATTCTGGGATGAGTACTGCAGCAAAACAGATGATTTGCGGCGCCCAGAGCGAGACTCGCCAGAATTCCTGAACGAGCCTCAAAGCGCAACGACCGATGCTAGGCGTTCGGCTTTACTGGCCTTGCTTTCCACCGGAAACTGGTCCCTCTCGGGCGCAGCCCGGCATATTGGCGTGGATCCAACCACGGCGATGGCATGGGCGGCGCAAGTGGGAATTTCTACACCCCGTCGAGCGAAGACATTGAAGCCAGAACTATTTAACCGTCTTGTAGAAATGCTTGCGGATGGAACGGGAACCGGGGAAGTGGCTAAAAAATTGGACATATCAGCTACATCAGTCATCAAAATCTTGCGGACCCAAGTAGGACTTCATCAAGCATGGAAGGACGCTCGGTACGATAGAGCGAGAACGCGCGCCCGCAATGCATGGGAAAGGGTAGTGACGGAGAACCCGCGGCTTGGAGTGAAAGCGGTTCGCACCTTAGAGTCGTCGGCATATGCGTGGCTTTACAGACACGACCGCTCATGGCTCGTACAGCAGGTCTCGCTGCTGCAGCAAGCATCGCCGGGCAATCACGCCAAGACTAACTGGGACCAACGTGATGTCGCCCTAGCTGCATCAATTCAAAAAGCAGCACTCGACATAGCGAACGAGCAGGTCAGTAAAACTGTCACTCTCTGGAAAATTTACCAGCGGCTGCCTGAACTGAAAAGCAAGCTGAACCAACTGGACAGACTGCCGCTGTCGAAACTGGCACTTGAATTAGGCACTCGGAAAAGTGGGAATAGCGATTGATGCTGAAACTGTAAGAGCGATTCGTTACCGCTAAGCCGACACTGACGATCGACAGCAAACGCTGCATTGAAGACCTTCAGTCTGAATGTCGGCTCGGAGAAAATTGACCGTCGGCCCCTGTAGACTGATTCTGGACGTTCACCTGATATCGAAATGATCACCGGCTTCGATCCAAAGCAGAAGTTTTGGATTTTAATGTTACTTTTCGGCCAAGATACTTGAGACGATCTGCTCGCGCACTGGCAGAGTGATGTATGCGTCAACGTTAAGGCAGTTCACTAACAAACGTGTAAGTTGAATATAGCGAATAAGCTGTACGAACACTCTGTCCCTATTGTGGTTAAACACGTACTGAACCAAACTGTCAACACCCTCGCGCGCGGAGTCGAGCCCGATTCTGAGTGTCTGAATCGTCGCTACGTCTACCTGTTTGATGCGTCCAAATTCATGTTGCATGTCTTCGACGAGCTCGCGACTTGCGTTTAGGACCGCAGTGTATCCAGGTTCTTCTTCTTCCAGTCGCTCGAGCACATGTGCCAGTGCAAGCGCGCGCCGCAAGGCCAGCGGAATTCCTGCGGTTGCGTGCACGAGCGCTGCATTGCGATTGAGGAAGTCTGAGATACCAAGGTTTCCACCGGCGAGCCGCGTCAGGCGCTGTCGCATGCTCAGAACGAACCCGTCAGCCTCGGCAAGAAGTCCCGTTGCAAGGATGCACACTTCGCGCCAGCGTGGTTCAAGTGCGTGCTTATCCACCAACTGGTTTGGACCATCACGGTTACTGTTCTCCGTCAGGGTGCGCGCGACGAAGAACTCCTGAAAGGTGAGGTGCGAGAACGAGTAAATCCCTTTTGCTCGCTCGACAAGGATTCCATGCTGCGCCTCAATTTCTTTCAAGATTTCCCCGGCATCCACCTCGGGGTCACAACCTCCCGGAGCGCCTTTCAAGTTCGCCATGAATGCAACGATCTGTCGCTCCATGTCATCCTGGCGGATAAAATATCTGCCTTCTTCAAAGGACTTTGTGGCAATGCGTCCGAGAAGCAGTTCCTTCTTTGCTAGCGACAACTGCTGATACGCGGTATTTCTCCGGACCGCACGCGACGTGTCCCATTTTTTAAGTAGCGCATCCAAGGCATCTTTGTACAGCTCCGCTCGATTGCTCGGGAACGTCATACCCTCGTCGAACGCAAGGCACATGAGTGTCAGCAATAGCGGCGTCTGGCACAGGTCCCGAATTGCCTTGTTCTTGTCGCGAGCTAGTTCTCCCAGACATAACTTGCCCTTTGCTGGGCTATCAGCGAACCAAAGCCCGACGAATTGCTCGACCTGCTGCTGCTGGAAGTCGGCCAGTTCAACGTCGACAAACTGCTCGAATAGATAGTTGTAGGCGGCCGTCCTGCAACTAATGATGACCTTGATATTAGGGTGCTTATCGGAGAGGTCTCGGATCTCCTTCAGAGCTTGCGCAAGTCTGTCCGTATCGTTAATTTCGTCCAGAGCATCCAATAGCAGTATCAGCGAGCCGCTTTCTAATAGGCCGTCAACAAACGTGGCGGGTTCTTCAAACCCACACACCTTAAATTCCTCGTGTATATAGGCGCGGATGGTGTTCTTGCCATCGCTCCAATCTTTCATTGGAACAAAGACTGGGAGGCGTTTCTCCTTGAGCTTCCCGTCTATGGCCGTTAGTGCAATCCACTTTAGGAACGTCGTCTTGCCGCCTCCGGGCTTCCCGAGTAGGACCAGACGCGACTCACGATCGACGACCTGTTGGCCCTCCATCGTCGAGGCGACGATACCGAAGCCAAATTGGTCCTTATTCAGGGTCTGTTCAAGCTCATCTATCGTAGAGCGATGTTGAGCAGAGATTTTTTTGAGAATGTTGACGCGGACGAAAATGCTTCGGATTGGCATCGGTCGGCTCATGCCGATAATCCGCATCGTGTTGTAGCGCCCCTCGATACGTTCACAGTAGTGCCTTGCCTCAATACCAAACGGGTCATGTTCCCTATTTTTATCTTGAATCCACTGCGGAATCTTCTTGACCGACTTCCAAGCGCTGGCGAAGACCTCTTTGGCGACGGCAATGCTCACGTCAACCGCGGCTTTGTCTGTCAATGGGTCACCGGTTAAATTCATGTCTCCGCTCCCCTGGGGCTGCAATGCACATACTGTAGCTGGTCCAGTTGCGTTACTTCTTGAGCGCCGAGCTTGTACCATCCAAGCGTCGGTTTATGTCCTGCCGTCCTGCCCGCTTGAGAATGGCGTGCTGGCTGTCCGTGTAGTAGGTTCGTGTCCGGTATTTCATCTGCAACACTCCTTCCGCCTGGGGCGGGTCATAGTGTGTTGCATCGACCGGTTGAATCCGCCACCAATTGGAGTCATTCGCGACCGGCCGGTTTGGAGGAGCGAAATCTTCGCTCTTCCCCCGCAAACTGTTTCTGAACAGCTCGTTCGACACCGCCGCGAACACCGCCACCTGCTGCTCGGGCATCTGTGCGCACGAGCAGGGAGAGGGCAACACGGATTCCCTGCAGTTTCTGCTTCTTTGCACGACAATCCCCGTTTCAAGCGATGAAACATTAGAGTTGCTGCGTAGCGTTCATCTGAGCAAGCACGAGCAACTGTGGGATGCGTAACCTAGGAAAACCTCATGCCCACCATTGATCACCTCGCGACTTTTCCAATCCAGGGAGCCGGGTTGCCACCGCGTCTTCGCGCCTTGCTCAGTCCAATAGGGCTCGATCCCTCAGAGCGGGTTGAGGTGACCAGCGATCTTGAGTTCGACCATCATGGTCCCAACGCTGAGTTTGTTCACATGCTCTTGGCCGTAGTGCCCGAATCGGTTGATAGTCCACTTCCGATTTTCGATGAAGCTGGGGATGGAGTTGTATCGTACTCAGTGCCCGTACTCGGCGACAAAGGCTCCTCACAAGACTTTTCCCTCAGCATTTCCGGCTACGACTATATCGTTGCCTCTTGGGGTGACAACTCTTACTACACATATAACCTTGCCGAAAAGGTATGGATGGCCCTTGGACTCACGCCCAGGTGTCTAGGGAATGAGCAGCAACGCCTTGTCTACGATGATCTAGGCGTTCCAGAGTTCGCTATCGCCGAAGGCGAGGTCTCACGCGAGTATTTCTTTAACTCCTCGCGCAATGTCACGTGGCGAATGTCTAATGCCTACTTGAGAAAATATCTTTGGATGCGTGGGGCAAGGGGCGTGCGAACTTTTTTCTATCAGGCACAGCTTCCTAATGGCCCTGAGCTTCGGCAACTCATGAATGGCAATAAGCACATCGACATCAAGCCAGATCCTGCTTGGTATGAGATCGATATCCGCGAAAATGATGGAGGCCTTCTGCTGCAGGTTTGGGCCTCCGTTGACGCCGTTTCATGCGAACTGTGTCCAGAGCAGTCGGCCAACAACATCGCTTGGCCCGGCGTCCAAGGACTTGTTACTCATGCAAGCGCCGACGCAGATATCGCCGGTCACATCATTCATTTGGACGACCAGTTCCTCGAGCGCTACGAAAAAAGCGGCTTCTATGACACGATACCAGCGTTTATCTATGGCCAGTGGTCTTGCAGTCCGTCATATCGCGGTCAATGGAGCTTCACAGATTGCAGGCGTGTGGGGCGAAACTTAATCCGTGCTTCGCTTCGAGAGCTGTATAAACCCAAGCCCGACCAAGAAATACTTCATGCGCATTCGTTCGCGCTAGATCCTGCTGTAGTTGCACAGTTTGATCCAAATGAAGAGCACATCGTAGCCAAGACGCAACGGCTTCTAGCTGAGCTTTTGATGTTGGGCGACAACCTTTCTCAACTCGGAGTTGTAGTTGGGCAGAATAAGTCTGCCGAAGACCTTGTCGGATTTTCAGCCGGTGATATTCAAGCTAACGGTTGGCTTCACTATCCACAGCTGAGCCGCCTGGCCCAGGTCGTGCCCTTGACCATGTCAGAGCAGGACTTCCTCGCTCGGTGCAAAAGCCTTCATGAAATTTGGCAGAAAGTTCCGAATGGATTTCTGAAGCGCATCCTTGAGGCCGCAGGTTGCCCTAAGAAGGAGGTCGGTGATCGGGGAACCATGAAATTGCTCGAGGCCCTGCTTAATATCGCGGAGCGGTTGGATATTCATGATGAGGATATGCATGCATTCATCAACACAGACGAACCGGAGAACTGGAAGGAGCGTAACGATAAAATGGCCGCTTTATTCGTGGCTAACGACCTACGCATTGCCGATGCTCATGACGCTTTCGCGAATGCTCTCCCACGCCTTCAAGACCTTGGCTTTGACACCGCAAGCCTTGGACAAGGATACGGGCGCGCATTTGATTTTGTAATGGATGGAGTCATTAGAGCTTTCGCAAACATCAACGGACCGCTGAGCCGTATCCTCGCTCGTTAAGCCATGAAAGACAACTCCGTTCCTGAAAATTCGTCAGCGTTTGAAGAAGCGAAAGCGCGTGCTCGGTCGAGGTTAACCGAATTCTTGTCAGCTATGCCCAAGGACCTGGATACTCGAGATGATGTGATTGCAGAGCAACTCCGGCGCGACAACTCATCTGCCAAGTCCAAACTTGGAAAAATATACTCCTTGATGACAGAGCTCAGTCAGGCCGTGAAGCCTTATGTTGCCTGCGGTAAGGGCTGCTCAGACTGCTGCAAGATGAATGTCAGCATTTCAGTCATCGAGGCTGAACGACTCTCAGTGGTTTCTGGAAAAACCATGGCTGCGGTTAAACACCCAGTTCGCCATCCAGAAGAGGAATTTTCAGGGGTTCCATGCCCCTTCCTCGTGGAGGAGGCCTGTTCGGTCTATGAAGCGCGTCCCTACGCTTGCCGCGCTCACTACTCATTCGACACAAGTGCGTATTGGTGCCATCCAGAACGATCTAATGAGGGGGAAATGAGCCTCCTTCAAATAGGCGGGGCACGGCAGGCCTATGACGAAATAGTGGTGAGTTCTCGCCTACGAGGATTTGCTGACATCCGGGACTTCTTTCCGGAATGACAGAGTCGCATGCTTACCTGACGGATTTTGATTAGGAACTTTACCAATGACCGATCATGAGCAACCGCTGGTTTTCTTTAGTTACGCCAATAAGGACCAAGACCGCGTAAAGCCTTTTTATGAAGAACTAGACCGCCAGGGATTTAGCGTATGGATGGACTGCTTTCGATTGAAGGCGGGCCAGAACTGGGATTTTGAAATCAAGCGAGCTCAAGAAAAGTCCGAGTTCGTGGTCACGTTCTTGTCGAGAAATTCGGTCACCCGGAGGGGCTATGTGCAACGGGAGATGAAGGAGGCCGTCGATAAGCTCAAGGAAAAGCTCATCGATGACATCTATCTAATCCCTATGCTACTGGACGATGATATTGATATACCGGACGACGTGAAAGGCATTCAATGCATTCGGGCTAGCAGCCCTAACTTCATGAGCGAGTTGACTGATGCCGTCATCTTCCAGATTGGCAAACGTGGCGTGAAGATCAGCAAGGCTCAAAAGGACCAAGACTTCTCCTGGTCATCGAGTGTAAGGAAGGAAGAGTGGGATGGGTTACCAGGTTATGAGGTGACCCTTCACCTGCCGGAGCTCAGATCGGAGAAATACCCGGCCGTTGTGGATGTCAACCCCATCATCAAGGGAGACCTGCTTCGGGTTCTTTTGGAGTGCAGATCAATCAAACTGAACCAATCGCCGAATCTGTACAACTATGGGCAGGACAAATTCCGCCGCACTAACACCCTAGAGGCCTATTTTGGGGATCCCATCAGCAAGGGGCGCGTGGTCTCCATCATCTACTCCTTCCACGGCTATTGGGCAGGGGCAGCTCACGGAAATCACTATTACAAGACCTACGCTTTCGCCCTGGAGCCGATGTGTCAGATTGCCTCTCTACGGGACATTTTCGTCAATGTGAAAGATGCTTTCCCAGTGCTGCAGAAATTGGCTAGAGATAGCTTGCTGGAGTCGTCCAAGGACGAGCAAGGCAATAACTATCTAGACAAGGACCACGTCCATAGAGGAACTGAAGCCATCGATGACTTCTCGTCGTTTGTCTTTCGAGAAAACACACTTGAAATCTTATTCGCGCCGTATCACGTATCCGCATATGCGGCGGGGCCCCAGGAAGCGCAAGTTCCATATGAAGCAATATTCGAATTTGTGAAACCGGAATATGCCTCGGCTTTAGGCATTGATCACTTGCGATACCGGAAATTGCATCCTCTAAATGAATGAGCATTACTGCCATCAAGAGGATTGAACAAGTTAGGCAAGGCAACTTACCATAAGGCATTTTTGTAGCAAGTTAGAAAATAGCAGATCGCGGCCGACCCGACACCGAGCCGTTAGACGCGTGGTTCTGAGTACCCGCTGAAGGCTGGTCAGGGTCATTCGCCGGCAGACCTCCGAGCGACCGGTACATCCGACACCCGACAATCGTCCAGTGGCGGCTCGCATGACTGCTGTCAGGGCTTTGCCTCGATATGCAGATAGCCGAACTGGCAGAACCAATCTGAGTCTCTGAGCCCTTCGTAGAGCGCCGTCTTCCAAGAGTTCGGGTCCCGCGCGTCGCGGCTCTTGAACTCGTCATGGAGATGCTCTCGAACGGCCTGAGGCCCAGAAGCCTTTCCAATTTCTGTTAGACCATACGAAATGTCTGCCAGTTCGCTGGCCGCTTGCGCGGCATAGAGGACAGCGAGGCCCACGACGTTGAAGTGATGCTGGACGCGTTGCGCGAGTACGGCAGTCCACGCTGCCGACGGACGCACCCAGAACACGATAGCCGGAGGCGAGGTTGGCTGGACCTGGACCATGAGCCACCGCTCCGTCCCGAGGTCATCGAAGTACGGATGGAAAGTCTGCTCCTCCGCCTTGGTCGCAACCTTTGCGAGTTTGGCCTTGTTGCAGTCCAGGCACGAAGGGACCAAGTTGGCCGGCGTCAGATTGAATGCCGGATGGAGTGTCTGAGGAAGATAGTGGTCCACACTTCCCACGATGCGTTGACCGCATAGCGGACAGATTTGATGGGCTGGTGCCGAACGAATCGCGTCATACAAGGCGCGAGTAGCTGCGCTGCGTACGAAATGGCTTTTGTAGATGACCCCCATGAGAGCAGTGGTCAGCAGCGGCGTCACTCCATCTGTCGACTGAATCTTGAAGAGCTCGCCGAGCGGCGCCAGGCCGAGATATTGCGACTCAGCGGCATTGATGACAGGCAACGCACCCGTCAGCGCCTGAGCTCGGTCAGGGATGGTGATCCCTGCAGCGCAAGTGTGGACGGTGTAGTCGGCGTTGAACGCTGGAAGAGCGAGCTTCTTCAAAGCGCCAAACCTCAGTTTCCTCGCAGAGCGACCAAGCTCCGCGCAAGCGTTCTGGCTTCGGAGCCAAGCTGATGACTGAACTGTTGCGTAACCTGCTCGAAGGTGCGGCCTGGCTGATTGGCCGCTGAAGCGACCATCTGATGAAAGCCTGAGTGGCTCACCTCGAGGCCGAACACTTCTCGGGTAAGGACGCCTGCACTCTCGCCGAACGTTTCAGTGGTAGGCCGCTGGACGGTTGCATAGGTCCTAGTGCGTTGAAGGACCCACACGCAGCTCATCGGCACCTCTTGGAGTACCACTGGCGAGTGCGTGGAGATGAGCGCTACGCCGTTCCTCGAAACCAAGAGGTCGGATACTGCGCGAATGAACGCAGAAAGTAGCGGAGGATGGAGATGACCTTCGGGCTCGTCCAGGACAACCAGCGTGTTCTGCTCGACCAGCTCGACGAGCCGGGTGATCGTCAAAAGAACAATTGAATGCCCGGAGCTGAGCTTTCCATACGCATGAGCTACGGCTTCCTCCCAGCCATCCCCTGTGACCTCCAAGAACCGCTCCACATCCACCTCGGCGAACAGCGGGTCCGTCGAAAGTGTTCGGATAGCTCGTGTCCAACGAGTTAGGCGCGGCTCGTCGCGGCACTTGGAGAAGGACTTGACGAAGTCGTTCGCAAGACCGGGCTTCGTCATCAGGGTTTCCTGGATCTGCCCATCTCGCTCCTCCATCGTACGAAGCCCGATGAAGCCAGCGCGAATTTTCAGCGTCGCCGCTGATGGCGGTGGTTCAAACTCGTCGAACACGCTGAAGGAGACGGAGACCAGACCTGCGAAGTCCCATTGGTCGACGTTGTTCCCGAGCTTCCGGAGCAGACCTGGGGCGGTCTTTCCGTTCGGCTTCTGCAGCACGGCATTTACGAGCGACTGGATGCACCGGGTCTTGCCGGCCCCGTTGCGCCCAACCAGGACGTGCACGTTCGTCGGCGGGAACGAGTTGGGCTCGACGTGGAACGTAAGCGTGGGTGGCGCGGGCGGGAAAATCTGTCCGGGCTCTACTGGAGCCACTGGCAGCGTGTACTGGAACTGGAACCGTGTGAGCTCCTCGTTGCCATGAGCAAGCTTATTGAGCCGGTTGCGAACGTTTTCGGCTCTCACATCGCGGAGTAGAGATACCGACATGACCGACTCGTTGATGTAGCGGTCGAAGATGCGCGGGTTGAACGCGCAATCGCATAGGCCTGTCAGGACGGCTTCGCACAGTGCGGCCGGAAGTGTTCTGAGCGACGAGTAATAGTCCTCGGTCTGCCCAAGAGAGAAAAAGTGGTTGCCGTCGAGCGCGGGAAATGCGGCGGGCAGCTGCGGGACTCGGGTTCCCGGAATCGGCGGAACGCCCTGTGTCGCGCTCGCCGACTTCAGCCCGGCTTGGCCAATCTTCACCGACCCGATGCCGTGACGGGTGCCCTTATCGTCAAACACATGTAGGCTGTACATGGTCTGGAAGCTGAACCAGTCATCCCAACGGTCGACTATGAGATAGGCATGTAGACGTCCCTCTCGCGGCAATAAGGCCCACGAATCAACGACCGAGAATTTAATGTTCAAGTGCCAACCTTCTTGCTCTATTTGCCCTTGTGGTCCTAATCAGCGAGCGACGAGAGGTCGCTGCCGTCGTCCTGCTGGAGTGACGAATCTCCGCGCGGCTCGTCTAACTTCATATCTGACTGCGCATCGTCGGCAGACTCTGGCAATTCTTGATACGGATAAAACCCAGCCCGACCGAGAGCTGGATTCTTGGTAAAAACGATGGGCTTGAGTGCATCCGTGAGCGAATTTGGAACCTCTTCGTTTTCAAGCACGACGATTTGCCCGTACCCTGCCCAGTCGGACAACCAGCGGTAAAACTTCTCACGAACAGTGCTGAGCTCCACGTCCGGGGATTCGGTGCGCTTGGGGTCCGCGTACGGTTTCAGCGGTGAGTCCAAGACAACGACGCCGAGGTGCGGGTGCTCATGCTCGACGGCGTACTCCATCAGAGCGATGACCAGTGACGCCAGATACAGAGACCGTAGCCCAGCGCCGTAGCTAAGGCGTGAGCGGTCATTGATGACGAGGTCGCATTCGCCAGCATCGAGCGAGACGTTTTTGATGTCAGTAAGGCCCCAGTCTTCTAAGAGAGCCTTTGCACAGTCCGCCACTGCACGGCCGTGTGCCCCCCCATCGCGCGTGACGTTCACGCGCTTGCGCACTTTGAATTTTTCGAGGCGAGCAATTTCGGCCCCCAGGCGCTCAATCTCGTCGAAGATGCCGAGCTGTGCAGCGAGGTCGCTACGCCGTAGCGCCAGTGTCTTTGGATCCCCAGTGAACTCAATGCGAGCGCCGTTGACGACGACCGCTTCGCGGTTTTGGAGCGCGTTCAGGTTTCCGCCAAGTCTTTTTGCCTCTGCTCGGAACTCAGAAAACCGATCGCGTTCGCGCTCGAGCGCCACAAGCAGTCCGCGGCGAAGAGACTGAATCTTATCTGCTTCAGCCTTGATGGCTAGCTGGTAGTCCCTCGGCATGGGCTGCGGGTGGTCGTGGTGCCCTTGCTGGGCAGCGATGCTAGTGCCACAGAGGGGGCACGCTACCTCCGGCAAGGCTTCGAAGAACGCGGCACCTTCGTTGCTGGCTCCTAGCCGCGACAGGTCATTCGCGTACTTCTCGTCGAGCAGCTGGAACCTGCCAATCATTGAATGAGCGTGGTTTCGCCGGTTTTCCGCAATCGCATGCTCCTCGGCGGTATCAGCAAACTCCCTTCGAAGCTCCTTCAGCTTCGTTGCCCGCGCTTCGTACTGACTTGTCATGGCCGCAAGCGTCGCGTCAACGCGCTCGATTGCTTCGGCCACATCCTCGCGCTTCACATCGCTTGGAAGACCCGCCTTGACTCGTTCAAGTGCCGCTTCGGCCGACGTGAGCTGCCCCTTGATGCGCTCGACCTCCGCCTTGGTCTTGGTGACCTGGATGGCCGCATCGTCGTTCCCAGTTAGGAACAAATTGAACGATGAAATGCGCTTGGGCGTTGCATACCCGACGCCACTGGTTGCGAAGTTGGCTGGGACCTCGGTCTGGGACCAAAGTGCCCAATGCCGGATGTCATCACCGGTGACCGGGCCTCGTTCGCTCTGATTCCGAAGAAGCTGCTTCCCTGCGGCACCGGAGAGCTCGACGATTAGCTCGCCCAGGTCTCGTTCTACGGCCCCGAACGCGAGGGGCTCTTCGTTACCATCGGCCCGGGACCAAATTGCGGCCGAGCCGCCATTGATGCCTCGCCGGACTTCGTACTCGACGTCGCCAGCGAGGAATCGAAGCCTGAGTTCCTGATAGCCCTGGGCCTGCGGGAAGGTGCTGTCAGGAGCATCCCCTCCAAGCAAGTACCAGAGGCATCCATGGATATACGACTTACCCGTGTCGCTGGGGCCAACGACAACACGTCGCTTGGGATGGAAGTCGATTTCCACATCGGGCTTATCAGGCCCGTGGGAGGAAAGTTTGAGAAGAACGATGCTCATTGTGCTTAGCTGTGACGTACAACAACTTCAATCTCGGCGCCCCAAAGATGACCACTGGCGTTGAACTCATCGGTCAACTCGCTGGAGTCCGAGGAACCAAAGTGCTCGGCCGCCCAATGGCAGCGAAGATCCAGATCACGCAAATACTGAGAAGTGAGAGACGTGGTCAAAATCCGAGCGGTCTCGCCAGCGTAGTAGGTGATTCCGTCTTCAGTCCAGGCAGCAGTCACCAGCCCGCGAGTGCTCATCAAATGCAGACCTCGCTCGATGAGTTCCCGCCGACTCAGCAGTTCCGCGCCGCGGAATGGGATGGGCGTGTGAAGGCTCGAAGGACCATCGAGGTCCGCTGAATAGACAACGGCATAGTCCAACAGCACGAGCTTCTGCAGGTCGGCTCCTTGCGGCGAAAGTGCCTGCAGCAGATACACCATCCTCAAGCCGAGCTCGAGCGGCGAGTTGAAGACGGGGAGAGGCGTGCGCTTCACTTGACCCATTTCAGCTTCTTCTGGTTGGCAAGGTGGTGGCACGAACCGGGCAGGTCTCCTGGCCGGAGGCGAGGCGAGAGAACGCTGTCGTTGACTTTCAGTCCCTGCGCGCTGGCCAAGCCTGCTTCCAACCTATCCAGACCATTGGTGTGCCTGGGGCTGTTGACGGATGAGCGAATGCCTGTTCGGACCATGTCGAGCAGGTTAAAGAACTCATGTTCACCGTATAGGTCACGGCTGAATGTCTTCAAACCCTCGGCGCAGTAAAAGGTCGTGCGCTGGTCAAGGAAGTGTTCGCGGAACTCTGAGGAGGTCATCAGCGCTTCGACCGTGAGCGTGTTCCCGCTCAGCTCCGAATACACCTGCAGCAGAGCCTGTATATAGTTGGCCTCATCTGCGGTTGGCGTCGACGGCGCAGGTGGGTCGTCCATTCGTTCAGCGACGATGCCAAAGAGCTTGTGGTGGTCTGACCGGTCTAGCGCGTGCCAATCCAGGATGTCGCGAAGTTCGCATTCGCGGATGTCCTTGAAGTCGAAGTTCGAGACGACCGCTTCAACTGCCGGCGTCAGGTCGCCCTTCAGCTTCTGCAGACCCGTCTCGCCCGTCTTCCAATCAGCGAGAAGGCGCTGCTTGAAGACGTCAGGCTTCGCGAGAAGGTCGAACAGGTCGCTACCCACACTGCGGGGGGCGCAGATGAGGTAGTGCCTGGGATGAACGTAGGTCCCCGCCGCCAGGTGCCTGAAGAACTTCGCCAGCTCTGGAAATATGTTGCTCGGCGTCAGCGGGTTCTCATAGTGCTTCGCCTGGTACAGGTCCCACTTTCGGGGCTCTCGCTCCGGTACTAGCCGCGCCTCGACGTCGCGGCCTTTGTCATTCGCTGCACCCAGGCGCTTCACAAGAGCGTAGGTCTTGCCTTGTCCCAACGGGCGTAAACGAACCGCAGCCTCGATGAGCCGCTCCCAGTGCGATGGTTCGAAATGCAGGACTTGCGCCGAGGCCGGCATGACACCGCCCATTCCGACGAAGCGATTTGACTTTTTTCGTGCAGCTCCCATGCGTCCCGCCACCGCAGCTGTTGCCGCTGCTGTTAGCGCCTTCCCTTGTGCTGATGTGTGTGCTGTTGTCCGAGGAATTGTATCGGAGCTGTAACTCATCGACGCCCTGTGATTGTCCAAGGCCGGGGACTGGGTGACGTCGCCGTAAGGTCGCATTGCGTGCGGCTATCTCGAGCCTGTCAATCACCAATACTCGCTTTGGGTCGGGACTTCCAAGTCACGCAGGGAGGAAGCGGTCGCTCACGCGGTGAGGGCCAGGACCTAGGAGAGCTACGGCCGCATTACCTCGGGGAGCAGCCGTCAAAACAAGCGCCGAACGTCCGAACCCAATGACCGCTTGGTGCCAGCCAGCGGGAGTACGGTCGGCCGAGCTGAGCGACAGCAACCGCTGCATTGCGGCCCATCGTCACCTTGGGGCGAGCATGTATTTACGACTTTAGAGGTCCGTCTCGAAACTCCAACGGCCGGCAAACTCGCATCGATGCTGGAGCCGTGTATACGACTTTAATTACGCGGAACCCTCGTAGAGGAACACTGTAGATTGACGGCTCAAGTGGTACTTAAGACGACTCATATCTCCACATTATAAAAATTGTCCGACGGACTTTTATTTAACCCGACGGACTTTATTCATGGCGATCACAGGGATTACCCTCCCCCCGAATCACTCGACGGTCACGCTCTTGGCAAGATTGCGTGGTTTGTCCACATCCGTGCCCCGCGCAAGCGCTGTGTGATAAGCCAGCAGCTGCAACGGCACCACATGCAGCAGCGGGCTCAGGGCGCCGTAGTGCTCGGGCATGCGGATGACGTGAACGCCTTCGCTGCTCTCGATGCGACTGTCGGCATCGGCCAGCACGTAGAGCACGCCGCCGCGGGCGCGCACTTCCTGCATATTGCTCTTGAGCTTTTCCAGCAGCGCGTCATTCGGCGCCACCGTCACCACTGGCATGGCACTGGTCACCAGCGCCAGCGGGCCATGTTTGAGTTCACCGGCCGGATAGGCCTCGGCGTGTATGTAGCTGATTTCCTTGAGCTTGAGCGCGCCTTCCAGCGCAATCGGGTAGTGCAGTCCACGACCCAGAAAGAGGGCGTTTTCCATGCGGGCAAAGTCTTCGGCCCAGCTGATGACTTGCGGCTCCAGCGCCAGCACGGCCTGCAGCGCGGCGGGCAGATGGCGCATGGCTTTGAGATGGGCGGACTCTTGCTCCTCGCTCAGTCGGCCCTTGGCTTGCGCCAGTGCCAGCGTGAGCAGGAACAGGCCTGCCAATTGGGTGGTGAAGGCCTTGGTCGATGCCACGCCGATTTCAACGCCGGCGCGCGTGATGTAAGCCAGCTTGCATTCGCGCACCATGGCCGACGTGGCCACGTTGCAAATGGTCAGCGTGTGCGTCATGCCCAGGCCTTGCGCATGGCGCAACGCGGCCAGCGTGTCGGCGGTCTCACCGCTTTGCGTGATGGTGACCACCAGGGTTTTGGGATTGGGCACCGAGTCGCGGTAGCGATATTCGCTGGCCACTTCGACCTGGGTCGGGATTTTGGCGATGGACTCCAGCCAGTATTTGGCCGCGCAACCGCTGTAGTAGCTGGTGCCGCAGGCCAGAATCAGCACCGAATCGATGTCCTGGAAGACGCGATAAGCACCGTCGCCAAACAGCTCGGGAACAATGCCGGCCACACCGTCCAGCGTGTCGGCTATGGCGCGCGGCTGCTCGAAGATTTCCTTTTGCATGTAGTGGCGATAGGGACCCAGCTCGGCGGCACCGCTGTGCGCGTGCACGGTTTTCACCTCGCGCTGCACCGCCTTTTGCTGGCGGTCCAGCACCCAGTATTTACCCAGCTGCATATCGATCAGGTCGCCCTCTTCCAGGTAGACGATCTGATCGGTGACGCCGGCCAGTGCCATGGCATCGCTGGCCAGGAAGTTCTCGGAATGGTCCGTGCCCACGCCCAGAATCAGCGGCGAGCCGGCGCGCGCGCCGACGACGCGATGCGGCTCGTCCTTGCAAAAGGCAGCGATGGCATAAGCCCCGTGCAATTGCGCCACGGTGGCCTTCAGGGCCTCAAACAAATCACCGTCGTACAGGCTGTCCATCAAGTGGACGATGACCTCGGTGTCGGTCTGGCTGTCAAATACATAGCCTTTGGCCTGCAAAGCGGCGCGCAGCTCATCATGGTTTTCAATGATGCCGTTGTGCACCAGCGCCACTTTGCCGGGGCGGGAGGCGCCGCCTGCGCCATTGCCGTAGCTGAAATGCGGGTGGGCATTGTGCACGGCGGGCGCGCCGTGGGTGGCCCAGCGGGTATGGGCGATGCCGGTGCCGCCTTCAATGTGCTCGTTGTTGACCTGCTGCTGCAGCTCGGCCACGCGCGAGGTGCTGCGGGCGCGCTTCAGGCCATCGGCGTAAACCGCCACGCCGCAGGAGTCATAGCCGCGGTACTCCAGCCGCTGCAAGCCCTGCACCAGGATGGGAACAATATTTCTCGTAGAAACCGACGCAACGATGCCGCACATAAACAACTCCTGAAAACAATGGTGACGATGCTACGTGCTAGCTGACGTTTAATGTGATTGATATTTTGCTAAAAATGGAATTTAATTTCACAATAGTTCACGTGGAAAATTAAATTTCATAAACAATAATAAAATGCAAGAAATAACCATAGATGCCATAGACCTCAAGCTGCTGGATGCCTTGCAAAATGACGCGTCCCTCAGCAACCAGGACCTGGCCGAGCGCGTGCATGTGTCGCCGCCCACCTGCTTGCGGCGCGTCAAGCGGCTGCGCGATGCCGGGCTGATTGAACGTGAAATTGCCCTGCTCAGCACCGACAAGCTGGCCGCCGTGCTGGGCCATGGCCTGAGCGCGCTGATCGAAATCACGCTGGACCGCCAGGGCGCCGAGCACCTGGAAGCCTTTGAGGCCCGCGTGGTGCTGGACGACGCCGTGCAGCAGTGCTACCGCGTGTCACCGGGGCCGGACTTCATTTTGCTGGTGCATGTGGCCGACATGCCGCGCTACCTGGCGCTGACGCAAAGGCTGTTTACCAGCGATGCCAATGTGCGCAATGTGAAGACCTTCTTCAGCACCAAATGCGCAAAATTCAAGCCAAAAGTGCTTCTAACCCAATAACAACAAGCGCAAGAAGCTATTAAATAAATAGAAAAAACCCACCCAAGAATCAGACCAGCACAGCGCCCTGGGCGGCGGCATCGGCCAACAAACCTTCGCCGCGCGACTGCAGCAGCGACAGCAGCCGCCGCGCAGCGGGCGAGAGGTAGCCGTCGCGCCTATAGGTCACGCCCAGCGTGCGCTGCAGCGTGGTGTCAGGCAGCGGCACTTCCTTGAGCACGCCGTGGCTGCCGCCGCCCAGCGTGCGGCGCGAGACAAAACTCAGCAAACCGGTGCGCAGGATCAGCGCAGGCAGCAGCGGGATCGAATTGGCGCTGATCTGCACCCGCGGCAGCGCCAAGCCGCGCGACTGGAACACGGCATCCAGCCACTGGCGGCTGGGAATCGAGGCCGCCGGCAACGCCCAGCCATAGGCCAGCAAGGCCGGCAGCGTGACCTGCGGCAGCGCAAACACCGGGTGATCGGGGCTGGCGGCCACCACGGCGGCATCCTCAAACAGGGGGTGGGTCTGGAACAGGGCGTCGGGCGTGGGCACCAGGCCTATCAGCAGGTCAATGCTGCCCTCCCGCAGTTGCTCACGCAGCGCCATGCTGGGGCCCACGGTGATGTCTATGGTGGTGCTAGGCGCCTCCGACAGCAACAACTGGCACAGCGTGGGCAGCACATGGTCGGCCGCAATCGGGCCGCTGCCAATGCGCACATGGCCGGCATTGCCCTGCGCAAAATCGCTGACTTCGCGCAGCGCTTCCTCCGAGGCGCTGCGCAGCAGCCTGGCCCTGGCCAGCAGCACCTCGCCCACGGCCGTGAGCTGTATGCCGCGCCCGGCGCGGCTGAACAGCGGCGCGCCGAAAGAGTCCTCCAACCGCTGCATGCACTTGCTGAGCGCCGGCTGCGAGCGCCCCAGCCGCTCGGCAGCCTGGCCCAGGTGGCCAAGCTCGGCCACCACTTCAAAGTAGCCTAGATCACGCAGGTTGACGTTCATAGTGAGCGCAATTCATAACCAAAAGAAAAAATTAAATGAATATTATGAAATAGACGGAATGAATTCAAGCTTACACAATTCGCCGACTCGGCCCCTCGAGCCTTAAAAAAACCGGCCTTCAAAAGCCCCCAGGAGACAAACATGATTCATAGACGCACCTTTCTAGCCGCGGCAAGCGCCGCCTCTATTGCCACACTGGCCGCCCCCAGCGCCTGGGCCCAGCCGACCAACGCCTGGCCGCAGCGCCCGATTCGCCTGGTCGTGCCCTTCCCGCCTGGCGGCAGCGCCGACTTTCTGGGCCGTATGCTGGCCGAGAAAATCACCACCGCCACGGGCTGGGTGCTGGTGGTGGAAAACCGCGCCGGCGCGGCCGGCAACATCGGCCTGGATGCCGTGGCCAAGGCGCTGCCCGACGGCTATACCTTTGGCATAGGCCAAACCGCCAACCTGGCGATCAACCCCTCGCTCTACGCCAAGATGCCGTTTGACCCGCTCAAGGACCTGACGCCGATTGCGCTGGTCGCCTCGCAACCCATGGTCGTGACCGTCAAGGCGGAGTCACCGTTTCGCACGCTGAACGATCTGGTGGCCGAAGCCAAAAAGCGCCGCGAGCCTATGCGTGTGGCCTTTGCCGGCAACGGCACCGTGGGCCACCTGACCATAGAACTGCTGGAGCGCCGGGCCGGCATCGAGTTGCTGAACGTGCCTTACAAGGGCGCCGGCCCGGCCGTGAATGACCTGCGCGCCGGCCATGTGGACTTTTACATCGGCAATTCGATCTCGGTGCTGGGCCAGGTCAAGGGTGGCAGCCTGCGCGCGCTGGCCGTCACCTCGCCGACCCGCCTGCAGGCACTGGCCGAAGTACCCACCGTGGCCGAGTCGGGCTTTACCAACTTTGATGCGCAGACCTGGTCCGGCCTGGTGGCGCCTACGGGTGTTCCATCCGCCATCCTGGAGCGCATGTACGCCGAGGTCAGCCGCGTGCTGACCCGACCCGAGGTGCTGGCCAAGTTCGCCGCCGAAGGCAGCAGCGCCGCCACCGGCCGCAGCACGCAACAGTTTGCCGAGCTGATCCGCAGCGAGCACCGCAGTTGGGGCGAGCTGGTGCGCCAGGCCAAGATCCAGATAGAGTGATGCTCGTGCCTGAACCAATCCTCCCCCCGCAAACCCCGGGAGTTCCGCAAATTCACCGCGGCTTCACCATCTTCGTCACCGCGCCTAGCCTGGCCGCAGCCGGCGCGGATTTGCTGTTGCAAGCCGGTTGCCGCGTGCTCTACCTGCCGCAGGGCAGCGACGGCGCGGCGGTGCACCAGTTGCTGGCCAGCGAGGCCATAGACGCGGTGATCTCGCGCACCGTGGCGCTGACGGCGGCCGACATCGCGGCCTGCCCGACGCTGCGCATCATCTGCAAACACGGCGTGGGCGTTTCCAACATTGATGTGGCGGCGGCCACCCGGCGCGGCATTCCGGTCTGTGTCACGCCGGGAGCCAATGCGCAGTCGGTGGCGGAAATGACGCTGGGCCTGATGTTCGCGGTGGCCCGCCGCATCAGTTGGATGGATGCCGAGTTGCGCGCCGGCCGCTGGTCGCGCGCACAAGACGGGCTGGAGCTGCACGGCCGCACGCTGGGCCTGCTGGGCCTGGGCGAGGTGGGCCAGAAGGTGGCGGCCGTGGCGCTGGCGCTGGGCATGCCGGTGCTGGCGTTTGACCCGGGTGTAACGGAATTGCCGGCCAGCTTGAAAGACGTTCGCCTGCTGCCATCGGCCGACGCCGTGATAGCGGCCGCCGACGTGCTAAGCCTGCATGTGCCGCTGACGGCCGCCACGCGCGGGCTGATGGACGCGGCGCGCCTGGCCCGCATGCGCCGCGGCGCCATCCTGATCAACACCGCACGCGGCGAAGTGGTCGACGAAGCGGCTCTGATAGCAGCGCTGCAAAGCGGCCAGCTGCGCGCGGCGGGGCTGGACACCATGGCCACCGAACCCCTGCCAGCGGACAGCCCGCTGCTGCAGCTGCCCAACGTGGTGCTGACCCCGCATGTGGGCGGCTCCACCCCGGCCGCGCTGGACGCCATGGCGCGCGGCGCCGCGCACAGCGTGCTGGCGTTTTTGCAAGGCCTGCCGACCGACCCCGCCACCTGCATCAACGCGCAGCTGCTTCCCCATTTACCCCACCAGGATTCACCATGACGACATCCACACCGACCTCGCCATCAAGCACCACAGCCGCGACCTGGCCGCCCGGCTACCGCATCAACCCGCGGGCAGACAGCCTGCCCGCTGATCTGGTCGAGGCCTTTCGCGCCATTCCCGTGGCCACGGCCGGCGACTGCATGGGCCGCAGCGTGGGCGCCCTCGGCCTGCACGGCTACCACGGCAACCTGGACACCGTGCTCTGCGGCACGGCCTTCACCGTGCGGGTGCGGCCCGGCGACAACCTGATGATTCACAAGGCGCTGACGATGGTGCAGCCCGGCGACGTGCTGGTGATAGACGGCGGCGGCGACCTGACGCAGGCGCTGATAGGCGGGTTGATGCGCACCACCTGCCTGGTGCGCCAGCTGGGCGGGCTGGTGATCGACGGTGCGCTGCGCGACCGCCTGGAATGGGCCGAAGGCGGCTTGCCGGTGTTTGCGCGCGGCCACACCCACCGCGGCCCGAGCAAGGAAGGCCCGGGCGAGATCAACGTGCCGGTGGCCTGCGCCGGCCTGGTCGTGCAGCCGGGCGACCTGGTGCTGGGTGACGCCGATGGCGTCATCGCCATCCCCGCCGCCGAAGCCGCCACGGTGCTGCAGCGCGCCAAGCTGCACTTGGCCAAAGAAGCGCTGATACGCGCCAGCAACCTCGCCGGCACCTCAGACCCGGAGCGTTTCAGCGCGCTGCTGCGCGCCAAGGGTTTGCCGGTCTGACGGCGTCAAGACGCTGGCTGCGCGGGCCTATGCGAGGTGATTCAGGACTAAAAACGAGCTTTCTTGAGCATCAAAACAGGCTGCAGCCCATACTCCACATGCGCTACCAGCTATTAAACCAATAGCAAATCAAGCCTTTTTCTTCTGCGGCCGGCTCCAGTTGGGCAGGCTGATCTGCTTGCCGCGCGCCACATTCAGGGCGCCCGGCGGCGTGTCTTTGGTGATGGTGGAGCCGCCGCCCACGGTGCCGCCCGCGCCTATCGTGACCGGCGCCACCAGCACGCAGTTGCTGCCTATGTGCACGTCGGCCTCGATCACCGTGCGGTGCTTGTTGGCGCCGTCGTAATTGGCGGTGATGCTGCCGGCGCCGTAGTTGACGCGCTCGCCCACCGTGGCGTCGCCCAGGTAGGCCAGATGGTTGGCCTTGGCGCCCTTGGCCAGGGTGGAGTTTTTCACCTCGACAAAGTTGCCTATATGTACCTCGGCACCGAGCTGCGCGCCGGGCCGCAGCCGGGCAAACGGGCCTATCAGCGCGCCCTCGCCCACAGACACGCCCAGCTTTTCGCCGTCGATGTGGGTGAAGGGATGAATCACCGCGCCGGCGGCGATGCTGGCATTGGCAATCACGCAGTTAGCGCCAATGCGCACGCCGTCGCCCAGGCTGACCTGGCCTTCAAAAATGCAGTTCACATCGATCTCGACATCCTGGCCGCAGGACAGCAGGCCGCGCACATCGAAGCGCGCCGGGTCGGCCAGGCGTACGCCCTGCTCCATCAAGTCCGTGGCCCGGCGCAGCTGATAGACACGCTCCAGCTCGGCCAGTTGCACCGGGCTGTTGACGCCGGCCACTTGCGCGGCGTCAAGGATCTGGTGCGCCACCACGGCCACGCCGTCTTCCACGGCAAATTTCACGATGTCGGTCAGGTAGTACTCGTTTTGCGCATTCCGGTTGTCCAGACGGCTCAGCCAGCCGCGCAGCAAGCGGGTCGGCACGGCCATGATGCCGCTGTAGATTTCCTGGATGGCGCGCTGGGCCTCGCTGGCATCCTTGTGTTCAACGATGGCGCGCACCTGGGCCGAGGCTTCGGGACCGGCGCGCACGATTCGGCCATAGCCCGTGGGGTCGGCCATGCTCAGCGTCAGCAGCGCCAGACGCTGGCCGTCACACTGCTCCAGCAAGGCCTTCAGGGTGGCGGCCTGGGTCAGCGGCACATCACCCGACAGCACCAGCGTGACGCCCTCGTCCGCCAGCAGCGGCAGCGCCTGCTGCACCGCGTGGCCGGTGCCCAGCTGCGGCTCCTGGCGTGCAAATTTAAGGCTCAAATCGGCTGCAGCGCCCGTCATACGGTCGCAAGCCGCTTCTACTTCGATAGCACCATGACCGGTGATAACAACCGCCTGGTGCGCCGATAACCGCGCCACGCAGTCGGTAACGTGCGCCAGCAAGGCACGGCCGCCCAATCGGTGCAAGACTTTGGGCAGCTTGCTTTTCATCCGCGTGCCTTTGCCTGCGGCCATGATGACGACGTCTATGGGGGTTGCCATGAAATTTCCTGTGAATTTTTTGATGGTGAATCGCTCAGCCGTGCTGGCTGAATGGACCCGTTGCACACGAATTATCGGTCTCCTGGGCCTGCTGATTTTGGCCGGGCTGTTGCAAGCCTGCGGCGCCACGAAAGTTCTCTACAACCAGGCGCCCGATTTTGCCTACTGGTATCTGGACGGCCAACTGGCCTTCACCGACGCGCAAAGCCTGCAAGTCAAGGACGCGCTAGCCAAGCTCCAGGCCTGGCACCGGCAAAACCAGTTGCCGGGTGCTATGGCCGTCCTGCAAAAGCTGCAGCAGCAAATGCCTTCGGACATGGACGCCAGGGCGGCTTGCGCGCCGTTGGTGGAGCTGCAGCGCCAATGGGTGGCGCTCGCCGACCAGGCCCAGCCGGCCATCGCGGCAGTGGCAGGCACGCTGGGCGCCGAGCAACTGGTGCAGCTGGAGCAGCGGTTCGCCCTGGGCAATGCCTACTTCCAAAGTGATTTTCTGGAAGCCAGGCCCCGGGATGTGCAGGACAGACGCTTGCAACAGGCGATCAGCCGTGCCGAAGTGCTCTATGGCCCGCTGGACCACAAACAGTTGAGCGTCATCCGCCGGCACATTGAGCAGTCGCACTTTGATGCCAGGCTGATCTATGCCGAAAGACTACGGCGCCAGCAGGACCTGCTGCAAACCTTGCGCCCGCTGATCGCGGGCCAGGCTTCGCCCCAGGCAACGCAGGCGGCCCTGCACGGGCTGCTGGACCGTACCCGCCATTCGCCCGATCCGGCCTACCGGCGTTACAGCGACAAGATGGCGCGGCAGACCTGCGCGGTCCTGGCCGATCTGCACAACAGCACCACGGCCGCGCAGCGCCGCCACGCCGTCCAGACCCTGAACGGCCAAGTACAGGATTTATCGGACTTGAGCGCCCACACACCTTGAACAGCAGCGATTCAATCGCCCCGGCGCACGGCGCGCCGCCCCTGCTTGCGCTATGGTGGCGTCATGGCCACGCCCACCAACGACTTCGCGATGTATTGCTGTGAACTGCTGTCCAGCGTGGGGCCGTGCACGGCCAGGCGCATGTTTGGCGGCTTTGGCATCAGCACCGGCGGACTGAGCATTGCGCTGGTGGCCGATCTGGGCCTGGGCGAAAAGCTGTGGCTCAAGGCCGACCTCGACACGCGGCCGCTGTTTGAAGCCGCCGGCTGCCAGCGCTTTGTCTACAACGTCAGCCAAAACGGCGTGCAGGTGGCCAAAAGCATGAACCACTATAGCGCCCCCGAAGACGCCATGGACTCGCCCGAGCTAATGAAGCCCTGGGCCAGACTGGCGCTCGATAGCGCCTTGAAAGCGCGCCAGTCCCGGATCAAACCGGCGCCGAAAAAACGCAGCTGGCCAGCTTAAGCCTGTTTGGATGGGCGCCAGAATTCACCCGCGCCTCAGCCCCGCTTATTGGCAGATTTATGCCTAAAAAGGGCGCTCATCCGAGCTGCAGCGATGGCAAGCTGAAAACTGAGAAAACTGCAACGCCGGATCGAAATCCCTGTCGCTTGGCGACCACATCAGGGAAGATCTGCAAAGATTTTTTCAAGGTCTTGCAGCATACTTGAATATTCTGTATATTGGATTTAATTCAAAATATAGGAACATTTGTTCGATATATTGCATTTTTCAAATTGCCTGAAAACCGGTTCACGTATCCAAAAAAATTCTTTCAAACAGAAAGGAGAACGTCGATGCGCATAGGTATTCCAGGCACGGGGCCATCGCCTACGGTGCCGCGGCTAACGCCTGCCGATTAGGCGTGCGCCTGATGGGTCACGGCCGGTTGACGCAAGCCAGGCCGAGCGAAGAGCAGTGTTGGTTTTTTAACAATTCTCGGCAATCGCGAGAAACAAAAAAGGAGACAGCGATGAAACGACATCTTGTGAAGGTATTGGGTGCGGCAAGCCTGGCACTTGGGTTCTCGGCGGCGGCACAAGACGTGGACAGCGTCATCAAAAAATTGCAGGCCACCAACACGATCACCGTGGGCTACCGCGAAACGCTCATGCCGACCTCGTATCTGGGCGAGGACAAGAAACCGACCGGCTACTCGATAGACATGTGTCTGCGCATCATCGACGAGGTGAAAACCGAGCTGAAACTCTCGCAAATCAAGATCAACTATGTGCCGGTCAACATTCAAAACCGCCAGGCGCTGGTGGCGAACGGAACGGTAGACCTCGAATGCGGCGGAACGGTCAACACTTTTGCCCGCAACAAGCAGGTCGATTTTTCACCGGTCAGCTATGTGGCGGCCAGTCAGTTGCTGGTCCTGAAGAACTCCAAGATTTCAAAGTTTGAAGACCTCAATGGAAAGATCGTGGCCATCGCCACCGGCGGCAGCAGCGAGCCGGAGATGAAGCATATCATCGAGGCCAACAAGCTGAATGTGCGCATCGTCAACGTCGACGACCACGCCGCCGGACTGATCGCCGTGGAGAGCCGTCGGGCCGACGCCTATTTCAATGACAACGCCGCTTTCTTCAGCCTGATCAAGCAATCCAAGAACCCATCCTCGCTGGCGGTGGTCGGCCCGGAATATGGCTATTCGCCGCAAGGTTTCATGGTGCCCAAGAACAACCCCGGCTTTCTGTGGATAGTGACGCACTCCATGGGGAAAATGTTCAAGTCCGGCGAGGCGGACAAAATCTTTGACAAGTGGTTCAAGCCCTACGGCGTCCAGGTCAGCCCCAAGCTGCGGGCGGCCTGGGAGACGGCTTCCTACCCTGAATAATTCCCCAGCGTGAACTACAACTGGGACTGGGGCGTCCTGCTTCAACAACCGTACTGGGGCTGGCTCTGGTCGGGATTGGGCTGGACGCTGCTGATCAGCCTTGGCAGCTGGGCCATTGCCCTGAGTGTCGGAGTGAGCGCTGGCATTGCCAGAAGCATGCCTAATCGCGTGCTGCAGCTGGCGGCCAGCGTTTACATCGAGGTCTTTCGCAACATACCGCCACTGGTCCAGCTGTTTCTCTGGTACTTCGTGTTCCCGGAAGTGGTTCCCGAGGCGCTGGGTCTGTGGATCAAACGCGATCTGCCAAACCCGGAGTTCGTGACCGCCATCGTGGGCGTGGGTTTATTTGCCGGCGCCCGGGTGGCCGAGCAGGTACGCGCCGGTATCGCCGCCGTCGGCATTCATCTCATGCCGGCGGCGCTCGCGACGGGCTTGCGCCCCTTGCAGGCGTTTCGCCTGATCCTGCTGCCGCTGGGCTTGCGCGCCGTTCTCGGGCCGCTGACCTCCGAGTTCCTGATTACCGTGAAGATGTCGTCTATCAGCCTGACGATAGGCATGCTTGAGCTGACGGCCCAAAGCCGGCATATCGAGAACTACACCTTTCACGGCCTGGAGGCGTTTGCCGTCGCCACGGTGGTTTACCTTCTGCTCGGCCTGAGCGTGACCGGATTGATGCGCGTCATCGACCGGCGTTTCGGCGCCGCCAAATATGGACGGGCGCCCTCATGAACGATTTTGACTGGGGTGTGATCGCGCGCTCCTGGCCCTTCCTGGCCGAAGGCATGGCACTGAGCGCCTTGCTGGTGGCTGTTGCCACCCTAGGCGGTTTGGTGCTGGGCTTTGGGCTCGCCATGATGCGGCGCTCCGAGCACGCCTTTATTGCCGGGCCGGCGACGGCTTACGTCACGGTGATGCGCAGCGTCCCCTTGATACTGGTGCTGTTCTGGTTTTACTTCCTGGTGCCGCTGGTGATTGGCCGTCCCGTGGGCGCCCTGTCCTCCGCGCTGGTCGCCTTCGTGCTGTTCGAGGCGGCCTTCTACTGCGAGATCATTCGGGCCGGCATCAACAGCGTTCGCCCTGGGCAGACCGAAGCCGCCCTGGCAACGGGAATGCGGCGATCGCAGGTGATGCGGCTGGTCATCATGCCGCAAGGCTTGCGCGCCATGACGCCTCTGCTGTTCAACCAGGTCATCATCGTGTTCCAGGACACCTCCCTGGTGTATGTGGTGGCGCTGCGTGACTTCATGACCACGGCGAGCGTCGTGGCCTCACGCGATGGACGGCCCACCGAGATGTACACCCTGGTCGCCGTGGTTTATCTTGTGATCTGCTTTTCGCTTTCAAAAGCCATAGAACTCTACCGAAAAGGCCGCGCCAGATGATCGCCATCAACAACGTTCAGAAATCCTATGGCCGCACGCAGGTCTTGCGCGGCTGCACTGCCACGGTGAAGCTCGGCGAGGTCGTGGTGGTATGCGGCCCCTCGGGCTCGGGGAAAAGCACCTTGATCAAATGCGTCAACGGCCTGGTGCCGATTGACCACGGGAGCATTACGGTGGACGGGGTCTCGGTCACCGACAAGCGCACCGACCTGCCCGCACTAAGGGCGCAAATCGGCATGGTGTTTCAGAATTTCGAGCTTTATCCGCACATGACGGCGCTGCAAAATGTCAGCCTGGCCCAGATTCATGTGCTGAAACGCTCTCGCGCCGAAGCCGACGCGCGCTCTGAGCAGCTGCTGGCACGGGTGGGCCTGGCCAGCAAGCTGTCCAGCCGGCCCGACCAGCTTTCGGGCGGGCAGCAACAGCGCGTCTCCATCGCGCGGGCGCTGTCCATGGACCCTAAAGCCATGCTGTTCGACGAGCCCACCTCGGCGCTAGACCCTGAAATGGTCAACGAGGTGCTAGAGGTGATGCAGGCGCTGGCGCTCGATGGCATGACCATGATGGTGGTCACCCACGAAATGGGGTTTGCGCAACGTGTGGCAGAGCGCGTGCTGTTCATGGACGGCGGCGAGATCCTTGAGGACTCGCCCAAGGCGCAGTTCTTCGCCAACCCATCCACCGAACGCGCCCGCCAGTTTTTGACCAAGGTGCTTAGCCACTAGCCTTGCTGCGCGATTGACATCAGGACCGCATGCGCGCTTTCTCACGCGAAGGCAAGGACCTGAACATTGACGACCGGAGAATCCTCGCCTTGAGCGGCGCAGGCCAGCCAGACCGGCGCCGAAAAAAGCAGCAGGCCAGCTTAAGCCTGGTCGTGATGGCGATAAGTGCTGTCGCCATGCGGTGCCGCACTAAAGGCGGGCAGCAACTCCGCTTGTGACGAGAACGCGCGCAGCAGCGGGTAGTCCGCAGCCTTGACGATGTCGGGATGCATCATTTGCGTGAACTGCCAGGCGACCGCCGCGCTGACACCGGCCTGGTTGATGGTGTCGCTGGTGACCGCCAGTGGCCGGCGCTGCAGCTCGGCTTCGAGCGCCCCATAGGCTGCCAGCAACTGCCCGGTCACTCTTTCGACCCAGGGCTGGTGCTGCTTCTCGGCCGGCCTGAGCTTGCTTTCGTAGACGATCTGAACGCTTTTCTCGCAGGCCGCCAGCGCCAGGCCTAGCAGCCGCAGCGCCTGCTGGCGCTCTGGCAGGCTGGTGGGCACCAGGCTCTTGCGCGGCGCCGCGAGGGCTTCGGCGTAATCGAGGATCAGCGTGGAATCCATGAGCACCACGCCGTCATCGCAAACCAGTGAGGGCGCCTTGACGACGGGGTTGATCTGCTGGAACTGGGCGAAGGTGCTGAAGACCGAGAGGGATTGATGTTCGAAGCGCAGGCCCAGCAGTTGCAGCGAAATCGCCACGCGGCGAACATAAGGTGAATCGAGCATGCCTATGAGTTGCATGATTTCTCCGGTTGGGACTGGGGCCTGAAACGGTAGCACAGTGGCACGCCTGGGCTCACAAAAAAACTCAAGGCGGGTTGGATTCCAGCGGCGACAACACCCGACCGCGGCCGGCCACTAGATAGTCGGCATGGCCCGCAATGACAACCAACCAGCGGCCCAAGGTCCGCACGGCCAGCGTCAACGCCTGACCCAGCCGGCGCAAGGCCGGCCGCAGCGCTGCCAGCCAGCGCGTGGCGTGAAGCGGTAGCGCGGAAAACGGCGATTGCGGCGATGGCCAGCGGCCCAGTGCTTGCATGATGTGCTCCAGAGTTTGCCGTTTGATGGCGTCCAAGCGTCCGGGGATGCCTTATTCGCAGGTTTGCGCCTTGAATTGGCGCTCAGCCGAGGTACAACGGGCGCGAGCAGCTACAAAACCAATAGCAAAAGCCGTAGCCACCCGCGTTACTGCTCGGCCGGCCAGCCCCAGCACGCCCACGGCACCGGAACGCGCGGCGGTTTCGCCACGGCCGGCCAGCGCCGGCTCCCAGCTGAAAAGAGCCGAGGGCGTGTGACCTATGCCATAGGACTCCATCACCAACCCTTCGCCGGGCTGCAGGCACAGGCTGTCGCCACGGCTCAGGAAATGATCGCCGGCCCGCGTGCTGCGGCGCTGATCTGCATGGTCAAAAGTGGCCCAGACCCGGCCATGGGCGATGCGCAGCACGCCAGCTTGACCGGCCTGCAGCGCCATGGCGCGGCCGGCGGCCAACTGCCAGTTGCCGGCCTGTCCTGCCAGCGCCGCCTTAGCGCCGACGGCTGCGGCGGAGCGGGAAACAGCTTCCATTTGATGCGCAAATCGGGGTGTCGTAAGGTGGTCCATGAGGTTCTCCAGAAAAGACCTGAAAGCAAAAAAGATGAATGAATGATCACGCGCCAGGGCTTCCCCGTCCAATGAATTCGCGCTACGCTATTCATTCCATAAACGCATCAATAAAAAAACCACCCGTCATGCAGCATTCACAAACCCACCTACGTTCGCGGCCGATTTCGGCCGGCCAGCTGCGGGCCTTTGAATCGGTCGCGCGCCACCTCAATTTCCGCGCCGCCGCAGAAGAGCTGGCCCTGACGCAATCGGCGGTGAGCCGCCAGATTCAAAGCCTGGAAGAAGACGTGGGCGTCAGCCTGTTTCACCGCCATACCCGGGCGGTGGAGCTGTCCAGCGCCGGCGGCCTGTTGCTGCGGGCGGTCACGCCTTCGCTGGAGCGCATAGACAGCGCGGTGCGGCAAATCCGCCAGAGCGTGGGACGTAAAAGCGTCTCGCTCACCACCTTTGCCTCCTTCGCCTCGATGTGGCTGATTCCGCGGCTGGAGGGCTTTCAGCGCGACAACCCCGACATAGATATCCGGATTGATGCCTCTGACGTGTCGGTGGACCTGAATGTCTCAGATCTGGACCTGGCCCTGCGCTATGCCCCGGCAGCGCACATGCCGCCGCAGGCGATACGCCTGTTCGGCGAGCAGATCACGCCTGTGATCAGCCCCTGGCTGATCAAAACCGGCCCGCGCCTGAAAAAGCCGGACGATCTGGCGCAGTTCACGCTGATTGAGGCCGGTGATGCCCACCACACCCACCTGGAATGGCTGACCTGGCGCCGCTGGCTGGACAGCCACGCGGCGCCCAAGCTGGAGGCCAAGCGCTGGCTGTATTTCAACTACGCCTACCAGATGGTGCAGGCGGCATTGACGGGCCAGGGCGTGGCGCTGGCGCGGCTGCCGCTGATTGCCGAAAGCCTGGCCTCGGGCGATCTGGTGGAGCCCCTGCCAGGGCTGCGCATGGACTCGCCCATGGCCTACTGGCTGATCGTCGGTCCACGCAATGCGCTCAGGCCAGAGGTGCTGGCCTTTTGCGAATGGCTCAAGGACCAGGCGGCGCAGACCCGGGAAGCGATTGGCGATGTGCCTGATCCCGAGACGCTGGACCGGCTCGATTGAGCCGGCTCAGACCGGCGGCGCGTGGCGCCGCAACAGCCGGCCGGCACGCGCCTGCACCCGCGCCTGGCTGGCCTGGGCCGCCGTGCCCTGGGCGGCATAGGCCAGTTCGCCGTTGACAAAAACCTTTTCAATCCCTTCCGACAGGGCGATGGGGTTCTCGTAGGTGGCGACATCGCGCACCCGGGCCGGGTCCAGCACCACCACATCGGCATGCCAACCCGGCTGCAGCTGGCCGCGCTCGTGCAACCGGAAGTTGCGCGCCGACAGGCCGGTCATCTTGTAGATGGCGGTTTCCAGCGAAAACAGTTTCTCGTCGCGCCAGTAGCGCGCCAGCACGCGCGGAAAAGCGCCCCATAACCGCGGATGCGGATGCTGGTCGTGCGGCAGGCCGTCCGAACCGATCATGCTCAAGGGGTGGGCGATGACGCGTTTCACGTCGTCTTCCTGCATCTGGAAATAGCAGGCGCCGCCGGGCTGCAGGCGGCGGCAAGCGGCCTTCTGGTCAACGCCCCACTCGGCGGCCACCGAGGCCAGGGTACGCCCCGTCATTTCGGGGTGCGGCGTGGACCAGTTCACCAAAATATCTATCACGCCATCGACCAGGTCTTCACGCAGCACGGTGGAGCCGGCCACATAGGGATAAACGTCCATGGCCACCTGCTGGCGAGCGGCCAGCGCCTCAATCACCGGCAGGGTTTCCCGGGTGCGGCCCCAGTTGTCGGGGCCGGCGCATTTGTGGTGCGAGATGACCAGCGGCACGCCGGCACGAAAGGCGGTGTCGCCGGCCTCGTGCAGCGCCTCTATGATGGTTTGCATTTCGCTGCGCAGATGCGTGGCGTAAACGCCGCCGAAGCGCGCCACCACTTGGGCCAGCCGCACCACCTCCTCGGCGGGCGCGGCAAAAGCCTCTTCGTAAAACAGCCCCGACGACAAGCCGGTCGCGCCCTCCTCCATGCAGCGCGTGAGCAGCGCGCACATGGCGTCGAGCTCGCTGGCGCTGGCCGGCTGGCTGAGGTCGGCCACGCAGGCGAAACGCAAGGTGGTGTGGCCAATCAGCACGGCGACGTTGACGGCCGGCTGCGCCGCGCTGACGGCACGCTCATAGCCGGCCACCGAATCAAAGCGAAAGGAATCGGCGCCCAGCAGGTTCAGCGGCGGCAGCGGTTTGGCCACCACAAAAGGCGCCAGTGAAATGCCGCAGTTACCGCTCACCACCGTGGTGATGCCCTGGGAAATCTTGGGCAGCATGTCGGGGGTCTTGAGCACGATGGCGTCGTCGTGCGTGTGCACATCAATGAAGCCGGGCACGATGGCCAGGCCGCTGCAATCGACGCAGTTCACATCCTGTAGCGCCAGGCCTTCGGGCAGGCGCTGACGCACCTGCTGGCCGACAGCCGCAATGCGCTCGCCGACCAGCAGCACATCGCCAATCCAGCCAGCAGCACCCGTGCCATCAATCACCAGCCCGTTTTCGAGCAAAGTCGCGCGTGTCATCTTGGGTCGCTTTCGTTGTTTTTCAGTTTGCTTTCATTGACGGCGGCGACCGTTTCCCAATCAAGCTTGGGGTAGTGGCGCATGTCCACGCCGCGCGTGCTGAGCACCTCGCGCACGCCGCTCAAGCGTTTCACGGCCAGGTCGCCCAGGCGCTGGGCCACCATCACCGTGACGATTTCAAGCACCGTGAGGTGCACCAGATAGGCCTCGGTGCCCACATGCATGACCGGGTCGTCAGGGACATGGATGCCCAGCACGATGTCGGCGCGCTTGGCCAGTTCCGTCCCCTCCTGGGTCAGGGCAATCACCGTGGCGCCTTGCGAGCGCGCCACGTCCACCGCTTCGAGCAGGGACGGCATGCCGCCCACGTGCGAGATGGCGAACACCACCCCCTGCCGGCCTATGGTGGCGGCCGACACCAGTTGCAAATGGATGTCCAGATAGGCGTTGGCCACCAGCCCCAGGCGAAACAGCCTGGCCTGCATGTCCGAAGCCATGAAACTCGACGTCACGCCGACGCTGTAGCAGTCGACCCGGCTGGCGCGCACGATGGCATCGGCCGCAGCCTCCACCGCCGCCACGCTAAGCTGGGCCTGAACGCCGCTGACGGCCGTGGCCGCGCCCTTGATGACCTTGGAAATCACCTCTTCGGTGCCGTCGTGCAGTTGCACCCGGCGATGCAGCGGCGAGCCGCTGACGGCCATCTCCTGCGCCAGCGCCAGCTTGAACTCGCGCAAGCCGGGGTAGCCCAGATCGCGGCAGGTGCGCATCACGGTGGGCACCGAGCTGCCGGCCCGCTGCGCCAGTTGCTCAAAACTCTCGTCGAGCACGCGCTGGGGATCTTGCAGCATCAGCGCCAGCACCTTGCGCCGCGAGGTGGACGCACCGGCCATGGTCTCGGCAATTCTGGCAAGGACCTTGGAATTCATAAAACCTCAGAAACAGGTCACCAGGGCGTCGCACACCGTGTAGTTGTCATCGACCACCGGCATCCAGCGCCATTTGTCAAAAGTGGTGCAAGGGTGCGAAATGCCCAGCGCCACCAGGTCGCCGACCTGCAGTGCCGCATGCTCGGGACCGCTGCCGTGCAGATAGGCGTGCTGGTCGTTCAGGGCCGTGATTTTCCAGTCTGCGGGCGCGGCCACCGGTGCCGCAGCCGCGGCGCTGAGCGAGAAGATGGGCACAGGCATTTCCAGGTCGTAGGACAGATCGCGCCGGCCTACGGCCAGGATGGCCAGCCCGGGTTCTGGGCAGGACTGCACCGTCGCCCAGACTTCTATGGCCGGCCGCAGGCCATCGCTGTCGTGCAGCCTGGCATTGACGGCGCCCACCAGGCGCTTGTAGTTGCCGTGGTCGTGGGTGATGTAGCAGCCCGAGCGCAGCAGGCCGCGCACCGGGCGCGAGAGCTGGGGCTTGAGCCAGCCGCTGACCAAGTCAAAAATCGCTGAACCGCCGGCCGTCATCAGGACTTCCTCATTGTCGAAAAAACCTTGCCGGTCGCAGGCCAGGGCGATGTCGCAGACCCGCTGCATCAGGCTATCGGCATAGGCTTTGTCAGCCTCGGAGTTGCCGGTGGCGCCGCCGCCTTCATAGGTTTCTATGCCGACCAGGCGGCAGGCCGGGCTGGCGTGAATCGCCGCCGCCAGCGCCAGCGCTTCGGCCTCATGGCGGCAACCGGTGCGGGCGCCCATCACGCCGATTTCCAGCAGCACTTCGAACGGCGCCGCCATGCTGCCTTCATGCGCCGCCGCCCAGGCTTCGATCAAGGCCAGCTGCGCCAGCGAATCCACCAGAAAGACAATACGCAAACCGGGGTACTCGCGCAGCATGTCCTGAATGCCGGCCAGGTCTATGGCCGTGATCACCTGGTTGGCGATCATCAACCGCTTCGCGCCTGCCGTGATGCCCGCGCGCATCTGCGCCACGGTGGCAAAGGTCAGGCCCCAGGCGCCTTGATCGAGTTGCTTTTTGAGGAGTTGCGGCGACATGGTGGTCTTGCCGTGCGGCGCCATGTCCACGCCCTGGCTCTGGGCGAATTTCTGCATCCAGCCCAGGTTGTGCTTCATGGAGACCTGCTTGACGACGGCCAGCGGCAGCGGCAGGTCGCCCTTGAGCACATTCCATTGCTGAGCGCCGATTTCAGAGCGGCGCAGCGCAGCGCTGGTGTGCGGAAAGCCCTTGTAGGAGCGGTCGAGCTGCGGGTCGAGAAGATCTTGCAAAGTGGTCATGATGAATACTTTCTTGGTTTATGCCGCCAGCAGCGCGATGTCATCGCGAATGCAGGCTTTGAAGCGGCCAGCCCCCATGTCGCGCAACTCGGGGCGGGTCGTGGCGCAAGCGTCCAGCGCATGCGGGCAACGGGTGCGAAAAACGCAACCGGAAGGCGGATTGACCGGGCTGGGAATGTCGCCCTTCAAGGCGACGCGTTCGCTTTTGTGTTCCGGATCGGGCTTGGGCGAGGCCGCCAGCAGCGCCTGGGTATAGGGGTGCAAGGGCTGGGCATACAGCGCGGCCGTGGGCGCCACTTCCATCACCCGGCCCAGATATAGCACCACCACGCGATCGCACAAATACTCCACCACATCCAGGTCGTGCGAGATGAACAGCATGGTCAGCTTCAGGCGGTCGCGCAGGTCGCACAGCAGATTCACCACTTGGGCCTGAATCGACACATCCAGCGCCGACAGCGGTTCGTCGGCGACGATGAATTCCGGCTCGACCGCCAGCGCCCGCGCCACGCCTATGCGCTGACGCTGGCCGCCGGAGAACTCATGCGGATAACGGCTGGCATGCTCGGCGCGCAGGCCGACCAGTTCCAGCAACTCGGCAATGCGCTTGCCCTGTGCTTCCTTGCCCTTGGCCAAGCCGTGCACTTGCAAGGCCTCGCCCAGGATGTCCTTGACGCGCATCTTGGGGTTCAGGCTGGCATAGGGGTCCTGAAAAATCATCTGCAGCTTGCTGCGCAAGGCACGCATGCGACCGCTAGAGGCCGCGCCCAGATCTTCGCCGCGGTACAAGACCTGGCCCGAAGTGCTTTCGATCAGTCGCAGCAGGGTGCGGCCTATGGTGCTTTTGCCCGAGCCGGACTCGCCGACCAGGCCCAGGGTTTCACCGGGCTGAATGGAAAATGACACATCGTCCACGGCGCGCACCGGTTTGGCCGAGTCGCCGAAATAACGGTGCAGTTTTTTGACTTCTATCAGCGGCGCGCTCATGCCGGACTCCTGTTGATGGCGGCGGCACGGGCGGCCGGCGTGAGAATGCAGCGCACGCAGCGCTGTGGATGTTCCGGCTCGGGCAACAAGGCCGGCATGGCGCTGCTGCAAGCCGGCAGCGCCTGGTCGCAGCGCGGCTCAAAGGCGCAGCCGGGCGGCGGCGCCAGCGGGCTGGAGACCTGGCCGCGAATGGCGTAGAGACGCTTCTTGGCGCCGGGCACGGCAAGCGCCTCGCGCTTGCGCTGCTGCGCCGGCAGGCAGGCCAGCAGGCCTTGCGTATAAGGGTGCTGGGGCGCGGCAAACAGCTCGCGCACCGGTGCCGACTCGACAATGCGGCCGGCATACATCACCGCCACATCGTCGGCATGGTGAGCCACCACGCCCAGGTTGTGCGTGATGAACAAAATGCTCATGCCGGTTTCGCTCTGCAGGCGACGCATCAGCTCCAGAATCTGCGCCTGTATGGTCACATCCAGCGCCGTGGTCGGCTCGTCGGCGATCAGCAGGGTCGGGTTGCAGGCCATGGCCAGCGCAATCATCACGCGCTGACGCATGCCGCCCGAAAGCTGGTGCGGGTATTCGTGCAGGCGCTGGGCCGCGGCCGGAATCTCGACGAGTTCCAGCATGCGCTTGGCATGGGCCAGCGCGGCCTTGCGGTCCAGGCCCATGTGCAGGCGCACCGACTCGGCAATCTGCTCGCCCACCGTGAACACCGGGTTCAGGCTGGTCATGGGCTCCTGGAAAATGATCGCGATCTCGTTGCCGCGTATGCGCCGCATCTCGGCCTCGGGCAATGACAGCAGGTCCAGCGTTTTGCCTGCCCGATTGGTAAACAGCGCCTGGCCGCTGACCTGGGTGGAGGCGGTACGCGCCAGCAGACGCATCAGGGTCAGACTGGTCACCGACTTGCCGGAGCCGGACTCGCCCACCAGGGCGGTGGTCTTGCCGGGGCGGATGCTGAAGCTAACCTCGGCCACCGAGCGGATCAGCCCTTCATCGGTGTCGAAAAAGGTGCTCAGGTTGCGGACATCAAGCCGCGGGGAATCAGGGGACATCAAGGGCGGGTTCATGGGGTTTTCTCGCAGGGGTCTCACATGGACTTTTTCAGCCGCGGATCCAGCAGGTCGCGCACGCCGTCGCCCAGCAACTGCAAAGACAGCGCGGTCAAAATGATGGCGAGACCGGGAAACAGAACAATCCACAGCGCGCCATGGGCATACTGCTGGCTGCCGGCAACCATGGTGCCCCAGGTCGGAATTTCGGGCGGCACGCCCACGCCCAGGAAAGACAGGGAGGCTTCGGCCAGGATGGCATAGGCAAAGATGAAGGAAGCCTGCACCAGGATGGGCGACATCAGATTGGGCAGGATATGCCGCCACAAAATCCGCGCCGTCGAGACGCCGACGGCACGCGCCGCCTCGACAAACAGCAGCTCGCGCACCACCAGGGTGGAGGCGCGCACCACCCGCGCCACGCGCGGCGTGTAAACCAGCACCAGCGCCAGCACCACGTTGAGCATGGAGGGGCCCAAAATCGCCACCAGCGCAATCGCCAGCAAAATGTCGGGGAAAGACATCATGGCATCGACTACGCGCATGATGGGCGCATCCAGGCGGCGGAAAAAGCCCGCCATCAGGCCAAACAGGGTGCCCAGCACAATGGCGCCCACCGCGGTCAGGGCGGCAATCGTCAACGAATAGCGGCCGCCAAAGGCAATCCGCGCAAACAGATCGCGCCCCAGCTCATCGGTACCCATCCAGTGGCTGGCCGTCGGCACGGACAGACGTTGGCTGATGGCGGTGTCGTTCGGGTCGTAGCTCGTCACCACATTGGCCAGCAAGGCCAGCGTGACCACCAGCAGCAGGCAGATGGCGGCGCCCAGCACGATGCGGCGCCGGAACAGTTTCTTGAGAATCAGGGGGATTTTCATGGCTAGTACTTCACGCGGGGATCGACCAGCATGTACAGCAGATCGGTGAGGAAATTGATCACCACATAAATCATGGCGATGACCAGCAAAGCGCCCTGGATCACCGGGTAGTCGCGCCGCAGCACGGCGCTCACCACCAGGTTACCGACACCGGGCAGGCCGAACACGGTTTCGGTCACCACAGCGCCGCCAATCATCAGGGCGATGGTCAGGCCCAGCACGGTGACTATTGGCACCAGGGCATTGCGCAGCGCGTGCTTGAGCACCACCACGTTTTCCGACAAACCCTTGGCGCGCGCGGTACGCACATAGTCTTCACCCAGCACGTCCAGCATGGAGGCGCGCGTGAAACGGATGATGAGCGCGGAGTTGAGCACGCCCAGCACCACCGAAGGCAGGATCAGGTAGTGCAGGCGCTCAAGCAAGCTGGCGCCCGGATCGCCGTAGCCCGAGACCGGAAACCAGCCCATGGACACGGCAAAAATCTGCATCAGTACCAGGCCAAACCAGAAGCTGGGAATACTGGCGCCCAGCATGGCAAAGCCGGTCAGCAACTGGTCGATGAACTTGCCGCGAAACACCGCCGAGATGATGCCGCAGGGCACGCCTATGCAGGCGGCAATCAGCACCGATAGCAGCGCCAACAAGGTGGTGGGCTCGGCCCGCTCCCACAACGCCTGGGTGACAGGGCGCTGCAAAAAGATGGAGTCGCCCAGGTTGCCGCGCGACAACTCCTTGAGCCAGTAGCCGAACTGCACCGGCAAGGGCTTGTCCAGGCCGTACTCTTTTTGCACGCGGACGATATCTTCGGCCGTGGCCTGGTCGCCCAGCAGCACCGTCACGGGATCACCGGAGGCGGCGCGCGTGAGCACGAACACAATGACCGCCACGAGCGCCATGACGACCAGCATGCCCATGACGCGTGACAACAAATAGCGTGTCATGACAATTTCTCTTTAACCAAATGGAACAAGGTAAACAACGCCCCCTCCGTCTCACCGCCGGGCCGCCTCAAGGCGAAACCGCCCCCTCGGGGGGCAGCGCATGACACGCAGTGAAAAGCGTGGGACTCACATCTCTTTAGTTCTTCAGACTGGTGTTCCAGAAGAAGGGCCAGGCCGTAGGCACATAGCCCTGCAGCGCTGGCGAACGGGCCGACAGGCTGTTGAACTTGCCCGCATTGACGTAGGGCACTTCGTCGTACACCACTTGCTGCACCGCCCCCCACAGGGCGCCGCGCTTGGCCGGGTTGGTTTCCTGATTCAGTGCCGCCAGCGTGGCCTGCTTGGCGGGGCTACTCCACCAGCCGGGTGCGCCGTCACCCAATTGCGGTGGCGACAGCATGGGCTCGGGGAACTGGCCCGAATGGGTGATGTAGATGTCCCACAGCTTGGAATCGCCGCGGCGCTGCACCAGCGTGGCCCAGTCCACCACATTCAACTCGGCCTTGAAGCCGGCGCGCTTGAGCTGCTCGGCCATGATCAGCGCCATGTTGTAGTGAAAGTCGTACTGGCGGCTGGTCAGGATGCGAATGGTCTCGCCCTTGTAGCCGGCCGCGGCCGCCTGGCCCTTGGCCTTGTTCGGATCGCGCTCGTTGTATTTGTTCGCGCCAGCGGTCGAATAGAACGGCGTGCCCTTGGGAAAGTGGTTGGGCTCGGCCGTGAAGAAACGCGTGTCGCCAAAGCCGGCGGCCAGCATTTCACCCTCGCCAAAGCTGGTCTGCACCGCCTTGCGCACCGGCAAGGAGGTCATGACGCCCTCCTTGGTGTTGAAAACAAAGTAGGGAAAACCAAAGGATGGCGTCAGGATGGGAAGCGTCTTGCCGCTGGCCTTCTCCAGGCGACCCAGCGCCTCGGTGGGCAGCAGGTCGGCGAAATGGTATTGACCGGCCAGCGAGCCCTCGACGCGCGTGTTGGCATTGGGCACCGGGAGGAAGCGCAGTTCGTCGACCGTGGCGACTTTCTTGCCGCCAAAGCCGCTGGCGACTTCCTTGCGCGCCGAGTACTGGTCAAAGCGGGTCAGCAGCACGTACTGGTCGGGACGGCGCTCCTTGAATTTGTAGGGGCCGGTGCCGACGAACTCCTTGAGCGGCGTGGCAATCGACTCCTTGGCCATGATGGCGGCCATACCTGAAGGCATGGCCAACTGGGGCAGCAGCGGCGCATAAGGCGTCTTCAGCGTGATTTCAATGCCGTGGCTGCCATTGGCCGACAGGTCGACCACGTCCTTGGCCAGCGCCTTGCCGCGCGGCGACACGTCCATCCAGCGCTTCAGGCTGAGCACCACGTCTTCGGAATTCATCTCGCGGCCGTTGTGCAGCTGCACGCCCTTGCGCAAGGCGATGCTGTAGCGCTTGCCGTCGGCCGAGACCTTGGGCATGCCGTCGGCCAGCATGGGCACCATGGCCCAGTTGGCATCAAAGGTATAGAGCGGCTCATACACGTGCTGCATGATGGTGGCCACCAGGTCGGCGGGAGAAGCCATTGGGTCCAGCGTTTGCGGCTCCGCAATCATCGCCAGGTTGAGGGCTGACTTTGCAGGCGCTTGCGCTTGCGCACCCAAGGGCAGCAGGGCCGTGCTCCCCACCGCCAGCGCCAAAGCCACCGCATGTCGACGACTAATCCAGAGTTTTTGCAGCATGCCGATCTCCTTAAGTAGTGAAAGTATTTTTCAAGTTGCAAAGAATATGCCAGCGATAATTTCAAAAATATCGGTAATTACCCTAGGCGTGAAACGAAAATATGAAAATATATTTCACCTTCCGGGGCCTGACGGCATGAATCCGGGCGTGCTGCCTCCCTGCTTGCACCGCCCTGGTGCCCATTTCGCAGCGGCCTGAGCCCTCACACTTTTTTCACCCCCAACCAGGAGTTTTTTTTATGTCCGCACTCGAGTTTCTCGGCAACCCGCCCATCGCCTCCGACCACCAGCCCCGCCCGTTTTCACCCGCCGTGCGCGCCGGCGATTTTGTCTATGTCTCCGGTCAGGTGCCGGGCGATGAAAACGGCGAGATCATCGTCGGTGGCATCGAAGCGCAAACCCGCCAGGTGATGAAAAACATTTCCGCCGCACTGGCGCTGGCCGGCTGCACGCTGGAAGATGTCTGCAAAACCACCGTGTGGCTGCAGGACGCACGCGACTTCGGCAGCTTTAACCGCGTCTACATGAGCTACTTTGGTGCCGGCAAGCCGGCGCGCTCGACCACCGAGGCGCGGCTGATGGTGGATGCGCGGGTGGAGATTGACGTGGTGGCTTACAAGCCGCGTTGAGCATTTTCGGCCTCTAGCCCAATAAATACAGGCGCAGGCAGCTATTGAATTGATAGTTAGCTGGTGCGGCTGAGGGTGGCTGGCCGGGAGTGGCCCGGCCTCCACCCTCAGCAAAGCCAGCCAGCAAACCACCTCACCCCGGCCAGACCACACCCTTGTCATTAAGAATGGCATCCAACGGAATATCGTGCGCCTCAGGCTCCATGTCCGGCAGCCAGCCGTTGCAGAAACCCAGGCCAACAGTCACCGGCCGCGGCTGCAAGGTCGCCAGGGTACGGTCGTAAAAACCGCCGCCGTAACCCAGCCGGTAGCCGCCAGGCCCATAACCCACACAGGGCACGAACAACAGCGTCGGCACGATCAGCTCGGTGTCCTGGGGTTTGGGAATGCCGTAGGCGTCTTCCTCCATGGGGCAACCCGGATACCAGGCGTGAAAGGTCAGGGTCTTGTGCTGCTTGTTGACCACCGGCAGGCCGATCTTGCGCGGCGACCGGCTCGCTATGCTTTCAGTAGCTAGTTGCGCCCATCCCTCATGCCCTGGAGCCATATTTGATGCAGAATTTTCGGCCAGGGCGGCATCTTCCTGCCAGCGGTACAAGGCGGGCAGCGGATCAAACTCGCCCTTGATGGGCCAGTAAGCGCCTATCACCTCGTCGCTTCGCCCCACCAGCCAGATACGCAGCACACGCTGCAACAATGCGGCCCGCTCCAGGCGATCGGGCATGTCGAGTCGCGCCGCGAGCAGCGCTTTGCGTGTGCTTAATTTGTCCATAATGTCCCCGATGCTATACAAATTTCTTTTCAGCGCGGTTTTTACCGCCGCGTTAACGGCCAGCCTGTCCGGCCCGGCCATGGCCCAAAACGGCAGCCCGAGCAATGCCAGCGCGGGCGACGCCCTGATGCTGGAGATGAACAAGGCCTTCAAGCGCGGCGACAAAAGCCGGCTGACGCAGCTGCTGCCGCAGGCCAAGGGCCACGCGCTGGAGCCCTGGGCCGCCTACTGGGAACTCAAAACCCGCCTCAGCGACGCCAGCGCGCAGGAAATACATGACTTTTTCAGCCGCTATGCCGGCACTTACCAGGAAGACCGGCTGCGCAACGACTGGCTGCTGCTGCTGGGCCAGCGCCGCGACTGGACCACTTTCGCCGCCGAATACCCCAACTTCCGCATGAACGACGACAGGGAAGTGCGCTGCTACGCCCTGCTGGCGGAACACCTGAAAAATCCGGTCCCCGATGCGCGTCTGGCCGATGAGGTGCGCAAGAACTGGTACGCCCAGCGCGACGCCGATGACGGCTGCACCACTGCCGCCGACCGCCTGGTGGTCACGAAAAACCTCACGCCGCACGATGTCTGGCAAAAGGCCAGACTCGCCACCGAGGCCAACCGCCCGCGCGCCGCCCGCGATGCGGTGCAAATCATCGCCCCCGACGCCATGACCATGGTGGCCGAGCTGAACAACAGCCCGATCAAATTCCTGTCGGAAAAGCGCCTGGCACTGAGCAAGACGCGCAAGGAAATCATCACGCTGGCGCTGATCAAGATGGCGACCAGCGACATCGAGGGCGCCGCCTTCCAGATGGACAGCAAATGGGCGCGACAACTGAGCAGCGAAGAACGCAACTGGGTCTGGGGCGCCATCGGCAAGCAGGCCGCGACCCGTCTGGGCACGCTGTCAGCCAGCGATGCGCTGCAGTACTTTGCCAAGGTCAGCAAGGACAGCGACCTGAGCGACGAGATGCTGGCCTGGAAGACCCGCGCCGCCCTGCGCGCCGGCAGCCAGCCCAGCTGGCCGCAGGTACTGTCGGCCATTAACGCGATGAGCGATGACGCGCGCAAGGACCCAAGCTGGACTTACTGGAAGGCGCGTGCGCTGCTGGCCACCCTGCCCGCCAATGCGCCGGCGGCCACACCGCCGCCCGGTGTGGCACAAACCATCAGCATCGCCCCGCAGCGCGCCGAAGCGCTGGCGCTGCTGCAATCTATCGCCTCGGTGCGCGGCTTTTACGAGCAGCTGGCGCTGGAAGAGCTGGGCCAGAAAATCACGGTGCCGGCCAAACCGGCGCCGCTCACGGCGGAAGAAAAAGAGGCCGCCAGGCTGAACCCGGCGCTGAACCGCGGCGCCTACGCCATCGCCATAGGCCTGCGCTCCGAGGGCGTGCGCGAGTGGAACTACGCGACCAATCTGCACCAGCCCGGTAGCGGCAGCGAACGCGGCGGCATGAGCGACCGCGAGCTGCTGGCCGCCGCCCAGTTTGCCTGCGACCGGCAGATCTGGGACCGCTGCATCAACACCAGCGAGCGCACCAGGACCGATATTGATTTCGAGCAGCGCTTTCCCATGCCGTTTCGCGAGACCGTGGTCAAACGGGCCCAGGGCATCAGTCTGGACCCGGCCTATGTCTATGGCCTGATACGCCAGGAAAGCCGCTTCATCATGGACGCGCGCTCCGGCGTGGGGGCTTCGGGCCTGATGCAGGTGATGCCGGCCACCGCGCGCTGGACCGCCAAAAAAATTGGCCTGGACGGCTTTACCACCGACCAGATCAACGACCGCGACACCAACATCACGATTGGCACGGCCTACCTCAAGCTGGCGCTCGATGACCTGAACGGCTCCATGCCCATGGCCGCCGCCGCCTACAACGCCGGCCCCGGCCGGCCGCGCACCTGGCGCAACGGCCATGTGCTGGACGCCGCCATCTGGGCCGAAAACGTGCCTTTCAGCGAAACCCGCGATTACGTGAAGAAAGTGCTGTCCAACACCACCAATTACGCCGCCATCCTGACCGGCCAGCCGCAGTCGCTCAAAGCACGGCTGGGCCAGGTGGGGCCGCGCGATGCGGCGGTGCCCGAGCCCTACAAGGACTTGCCCTGAGCCTTGACGCCGGCTTGCGCTGCGGGGTGCTGACTGACCAGCCCCGCAGCATAAAACGCCATCACTGAGACAGCGAAAAGAGCATCTGGCCTACACGCGACGGGCCTGGAGCCTGCTAAGGTTTTTGGATGCCAACGCACTCCGAAAATCTTCCCCACATCACGCCCGAAACGGCGCTCTTTCTCGACTTTGACGGAACGCTGGTGGAGCTGGCGGCCCAGCCCGAAGCCGTCGACATTCCGGCCACGCTGACGGGCCTGCTGGCCACCCTGTATGGGCAGCTTGGCGGCGCGCTGGCACTGGTATCGGGCCGCAGCCTGCTCGATCTGGATGGCTTTCTCGCACCGCTGCAACTGCCGGTTGCGGGCGAACATGGCGCTCAGCGCCGCAACCCCGACGGCCTGCTAATCAGCGCGCCAGCCATAGACCTGAGCTACGCGCTGCAAGCGGCCGAAGGCTTGCTGCTGCTGCACCCCGGCCTCAAGCTGGAACGTAAAAACCTGGCCCTCAGCCTGCATTACCGCCATGCGCCGGAACTTGAAGAGCTGTGCCTGCAGGTGATGCGTCAAGCCGTTGAACGCAGTGAGGGCATGGCGCTGATTCAGGGCAAATGCGTGATAGACCTGAAGCCGGTGGACGTCAGCAAGGGCACGGCGATCGCGGCCTTCATGGACGAAGCGCCTTTTGCCGGCCGTATTCCGCTGTTTGCCGGCGACGACGTCACCGACGAAGCGGGCTTTGAGCAGGTGCAGCGCATGGGAGGCTATGCCATCAAGGTCGGACCGGGAACGACGCTGGCACACTTTCGTTGCGCCAGCGTGGCCGAACTGCTTGACTGGCTACAGTCGGCGCAATCGGCTTGCAGCGAAGCCGGCAGCGAAAGCCCTTCAGCATGAGCGCGGCCATGGGCACACCCGACAACTTCGCACCGCCCGCGCCAGCCTCGCTGTCTCTGGGCGTCATCGGCAACTGCGCCTTCAGCGCGCTGGTCGATGCACACGGGCGCATCGTCTGGTGCTGCTTGCCCCGCTTCGATGGCGATCCGGTGTTCAATGCGTTGCTGGACGGCAGCGACCAGGGCAGCTCTTTTGCCATCGAGATTGAAAATTTTTCCCACAACCGGCAGTGGTACGACCCCAACACCGCCGTGCTGCGCACCCAGCTGTTTGACCACAGCGGCCAGGCCGTGGAAATCACCGACTTTGCACCCCGCTTTTACAGCCGCTCGCGCTTTTTCAAGCCCATGACGCTGGTGCGCCGGGTGCGCCCCATCAAGGGTGCGCCGCGCATACGCGTGTCGCTCGACCTGCGCTTTGACTGGGGCCGCTCCCAACCCAAGATCACCCAGGGCAGCAACCACCTGCGCTATGTCGGCGACGCCCTCACGCTCAGACTCAACACCGACGCGCCGCTGTCACACCTGCTGTCCAGGCAGCCCTTTGTGCTGACGCGCGAGCACAATTTCCTGCTCGGTGCCGATGAATCGCTGGCCGATGGCATTGCCGACACGGCGCGCCTGTTCGAGCAGGAAACACTGTCCTACTGGCGCAAGTGGAGCCAGCGTCTGGCCATTCCGCTGGAGTGGCAGGAGGCGGTGATACGCGCGGCCATCACGCTCAAGCTCTCGCTGTTTGAAGACACCGGCGCGATTGTCGCGGCCATGACCACCAGCATTCCCGAGGCACCGGGCAGCGGACGCAACTGGGACTACCGCTACTGCTGGCTGCGCGATGCATTTTTTGTCGTGCGTGCGCTCAACAGCCTGTCCGAAGTCGGCACCATGGAAGACTATTTGCGCTGGCTCAGCAACGTGGTGGTACAGGCCAATGGCGGCTATATCCAGCCGCTGTTCGGCATAGGCCTGGAGCGCGAACTGCCCGAAGCGGTGTACGAGCATCTGGGCGGCTACCGCAACATGGGGCCGGTGCGCGTGGGCAACCAGGCGCAAGAGCATTTCCAGCACGATGTCTATGGCAATGTGGTGCTGGGCGCGGCCCAGGCCTTTCATGACCACAGGCTGCTGCACCGGGCCGGCGCGGCCGAATTCCTGCGGCTGGAAGCGGTGGGTGAGCAGGCCGTTCTCAACTATGACAAGCCCGACGCCGGCATGTGGGAGCTGCGCACGCGCGCACGCGTTCACACCTCTTCGGCGCTGATGTGCTGGGCCGCCTGTGACCGTCTGGGCAAGATCGCCACGACACTGCAGCAAGCCGAGCGCGCCAGCTACTGGCACGGCCATGCGAACCTCATGCGCGATCGCATTCTGCGCGAATCCTGGAGCGATGAGCGCCAGGCCTTTGCCGAAAGCTTTGGCGGGCGCGACCTGGACGCCAGCGTGCTGTTGATGATTGAGGTGGGTTTCATAGACCCGCAAGACCCGCGCTTTGTCGCCACCGTGGACGCGCTGGAAAAACATTTGTGCGACGGCCCTTACATGCGCCGCTACGAGGCGCCCGACGACTTCGGCAAGCCCGAAACCGCCTTCAACATCTGCACCTTCTGGCGCATAGATGCGCTGGCCCGCCTTGGCCGCAAGGCGCAGGCCAGGGAAATTTTCGAAACCATGTTGGCCGCCCGCAACCATCTGGGGCTGCTGAGCGAAGACACGCATCCGGTGACGGGCGAGATGTGGGGCAATTTCCCGCAAACCTATTCGATGGTCGGCATCATCAACGCCGCCGTGCGCCTGTCGGCGCCCTGGGATTCGAAGATATGAACACCCCCGTCGGAGGCTCACTGCGTGTAGCCCCTTCCCCCCTTGCAGGGGGCGGCGCCTGTGGCCCGGCGGAGCCGGTTCCACGGCCCCTGCTTGCCTTGGTCATTCTCTCTACCTATTTTTTAGAGGTCACGCGTCATGAGTAGACTTGTGGTGGTGTCCAATCGTGTCGCCGATCCGCGCAAGGCGGCGGCGGCCGGCGGCTTGGCGGTGGCGCTGGGTGACGCGCTGTCCACCAATGGCGGACTGTGGTTTGGCTGGAGCGGCACCGTCGTCGAAGGCGGCGCGCCGGGCGAAGGCGAGATGCACACCCAGCAGGCCGGCAACGTGACCTTGAGCACCGTGGACCTGTGCCGCGAGGACCATGACAGTTACTACCTGGGCTATAGCAACGGCGTGCTCTGGCCGGTGTTTCATTACCGACTTGACCTGGCCGATTTTGATGCTGGCTATATCGGCGGCTACCGGCGCGTCAATCAGTTGCTGGCGCGCAAACTGATGCCGCTGCTGCGGCCCGACGACATCATCTGGGTGCACGACTACCACCTGATCCCTATGGCGGCCGAGTTGCGTGCCATGGGCTGCAAGAACCGCATCGGTTTCTTTTTACACATCCCCCTGCCACCGCCGCTGATTTTGGCCGCCGTGCCCCAGCATGAATGGCTGATCCGCTCGCTGTTCGCCTATGACCTGGTGGGCTTTCAGAGCAATGCCGACGTGGAGCATTTCTCGCGCTATGTCGGAGAGGAAGTGGGCGCCGAAAAACTCGCCGAGCACCAGTTCCGCGCCTTCGGCCGCAGGGTGCAGGCACAGGCCTTTCCCATCGGCATAGACGTTGACGAATTCGCCGCCCTCACCCACGCCAAGGAGGCGAGCGACATGTACGAGCGCATGAAAAGTGAGTATTCGCGCCGCCGCCTGCTGCTGGGGGTGGAGCGGCTGGACTACTCCAAGGGCCTGCCGCAACGCCTGAAGGCTTTTCGCGAGCTGCTGAAAAATTACCCGGAGAACCTCAAGCGCGCCACCCTGATCCAGATCGCCTCACCCAGCCGCGAGGCGCTGGATACCTATGCCGGCCTGCGCCAGGAACTCGAAAGCCTGTGCGGCGCCATCAATGGCGACTACGGCGGGCTGGACTGGATGCCGGTGCGCTACATCCACCGCAACGTGGCCCGCCAGCGCCTGCCCGGGCTGTACCGGGCGGCCTGCGTGGCGCTGGTCACGCCGCTGCGCGACGGCATGAATCTGGTCGCCAAGGAATTCATCGCCGCGCAGGACCCGGCCGATCCCGGCGTGCTGGTGCTGTCGCGCTTTGCCGGCGCGGCCGAGCAGCTTAAGGAAGCCATACTGGTCAATCCCTACGATGTCCACGGCACGGCCGAGAGCATACAGCGGGCCCTGCAGATGCCGCTGCCGGAGCGCCAGCGGCGCCACCAGCTGCTGCTGGAACGCATACGCAGCCAGGATGTTCACTGGTGGCGCCAGACCTTTCTGAGTGCGCTGCAGGCCTGCGACGTGACGTGACGTCACGTGAAAGCGCGCCTCAGGCCACCAGCGCCAGCGCGGCGTAGTCGCCCACCTGATCCTGCAGCCCCGCAGGCACCAAGGTGCAGCCACCGGTCAGTGCCGACAGCCGGCCGCTGATATGGGACTGCAGGCGCGGCAGCAGATAGTCGCGGTGGTGCCAGAACACGCTGCCGCCCAGGCTGATGCGCTGCAGGTCCAGCGTCACGATCAGGTTGTACAAGGTCCGCCCCATGACCCGGCAAATCTCATCAATAATGGCTGTAGCGCCCGCGTCACCTTCACTAGCAGCTATAAAAACAGTAGCGGCATCGGGATAGACGGGAAAGCGCCTGGGCAAGGCGTTGCCCGCCACCAGGGCCTCGACATCGCCAATGTTGCCGCAGCCGCACAGCGCGTCGCTGTTGTCGCTGACAAACATGTGGCCGGCATGGCCAGCGTTGCCGTTTTTGCCGTGCAGCACCCGGCCATCGACACACAGCCCGACACCTATGCCGGTGCTCCAGGTGACATAAGCGCAGTGGCTCAGGCCTTGCAGCGCGCCCCAGCGACGCTCGGCCTCCAGCGCGGCAATGCCATCGTTTTCCACCCGCACGCCGGGAAAAGCTTGGTGCAGCGGCGCTTCCAGCACGGCCGTGGTCCAGTCATTGGGCAGGCCGCGTGCCGCACCGGCCAGGCCACCGCAGATATTGGGGGTTGCCAGCTCGACCCGGCCCTGGTTCAGCACAAACGGGCCGCAAGCCGCCACCCCGACCGCGGCGATATCCCCGGGGCGGATGTGCGCGGCCTGGCAGCTGGCGCCAATCATGCGCAGCACCTGCTGCGCCAGCGCATCCGGCGCGCCCTGCTTGACCGTCGGCTCGATCAAGCGGCCCTGAGTGCCGCGCTGGTCCACCACGCTCACGGCGACCTTGGTGCCGCCTATGTCCACACAGGCCACCGGCGCCGCGCCGGCAGGCAGGGTGGTAGCAGGCAAAGCGTTCATGGCAGCTTGCTCCTCAGATGAGTTGGGCGATCAGGCTGGCGATGAAACTGAGCAAGATGGTGGTGGTCAGCGGAATAAACCACTCGCGGCCAAACAGGTGAAAGCGCAAATCACCCGGCAGCTTGCCAAAGCCCAGTTTTTGCAGCACCGGGCTGAACCAGCTGATGCACATCAAGGCCAGAAAGATAACGATCATCCAGCGAATCATGGGCAGCCGCCTTAGAGCGTGTGGCAGCGGTCACCCGCCGCAAAGCCCAGGGGCGTCCAGGCCGGCTGGCCCTTGGCGCCAAAGGCGATGACCTTGAACAGCTCGCCCATCTCGTGCTCGTTGACCAGCTTTTGCACCATGCTGCGCTCGGCCAGGCTGGCAGCTTCCATGCCGTCAAGCAAACCGCAGTTGAGCAGAAAACGGCCCTGGCTGGTGTAGCCCAGCACCTGCAGCCCGGCCTCCTGCCCGGCCAGTGCGACGCCGGTGAAATTGACATGGGCGGTCAGGTCTTTTTCGCCCACATCGGCCAGCGCATCGGCGTCGGATAGATGGCCGCGGTGGCACATCACGGTACCCATGTTGCGCTGCGGGTGGTAGTACTCGTGCTCGGGAAAACCGTAGTCGAGCAAAAAGGCCGCGCCCGCCTCCAGCTTGTCGGCCAGCGTGCGCATAAAGCCTTCGGCCTGCGGATGGATCTCGGTCAGGTAGTCGTAGCTGCCCGGCACTTCCAGCGGCGGCCGCAGTTCGGTCAGCTGGTCGGCATAGGTCAATTGGCCTTCATGCAGTACCACGCCGCGCTCGTGCCAGACACCGTTCACGCGCGCCAGCAATTTCACCGGCATGGCGTCCAGCACCTCGTTGCCCAGCACCACGCCGCGCAGCTGCGGCGGCAGCTCGGTCGCCCAGCGCACCCTGTCGCCGTGCGCCGCCAGCCGTTCGCGCTGGCGTTCGCGCAAACTGCCCGACAGGTCGACGATGGTGTAGCGCGTCAGCTGCGGGCCCAAGGCATCCAGCACCTGCAAGGCCAGCGCGCCGGAACCGGCGCCAAACTCCCAGACTTCACTGGTGCCCGTGGCCGCAAGCGCCTGCGCCACCTGGCGCGCCAGGGTCTGGCCAAAGCGCGGCGACAGCTCGGGCGCGGTGACAAAGTCGCTACCGCCGCCCTTGACGCCGGCGGGCATCAGGCCGAATTTGCGCGAGTCGTTGGCGTAATAGCCCAGGCCGGGCGTATACAGGGCCAGCGCCATGAATTGGTCAAAGCCCAGCCAGCCGCCAGCGGCCTCAATGGCCTTGGCGATGTGGGCTTGCAGGTCGGTCGTTAAAATAGAGGGCTTGGTCATGTTCGTCACGGCCCTTTATTGTCGGCTATCCCTTGGCTGGCCCCGTCGCCAGACCCTAAACACCCCAGAGCCACCCCCAGAACCATGAGCCCAGCCCAGCCCCAACCCATTGTTCTCGTGACCGGCGCCGCCAGGCGGCTGGGGCGCGAGATCGCCTTGGCACTCGCAGCGGGCGGCTGGCAGGTGGCGGTGCACTATCGCAGCTCGGCCGACGACGCTATGAAAACACTAGCTGACTGCGCTCAACTGTCGGGCGATTCAGCCGCTTTTGATGCCGATCTTGGGGATGAAGCGGCGGTCCGTGGCCTGCTGCCGCGGGTCATCGCCAGGTTTGGCCGGGTCGATGCCGTGGTCAACAATGCCTCGACCTTTGAACACGACAGCGCCGCCAGCTTTGGCTTTGCCGGCCTGGACAAACACCTGCACAGCAACACCGGCGCCGCCATTTTGCTGGCCCAGGCGCTGCACGCCCATGTGAGCGCACGCGGCACCAGCGCGGCGGTGGTCAATCTGCTGGACCAGAAACTCTGGAACCAGAACCCGGACTTCTTCAGCTACACCTTGTCCAAGGCGGCACTGGAAGCGGCCGGCACCATGCTGGCGCTGGCGCTGGCGCCGCAGGTGCGCGTGGTCGGCGTGGCCCCTGGCCTGACGCTGACCAGCCACTTGCTGAGCGACGAACAATTCGAGGCGCGCCACCAGCTCTCGCCGCTGGGCCGCTCCTCCACGGCCGCCGATGTGGCCAGCGCGGTGAAGTTCGCCCTGGAAAACCGCTCGCTCACCGGCACCACGCTGCTGGTGGACGGCGGCCAGCACCTGATGAAGTTCGAGCGCGATTTTTCGCTGATGTAAGCCCGGCACCACCCCAACAACTGACCCATTACAGACTGGCACCATGTTCAACACCCGGGGCAACCAAATCCTGAACCTCACCGGCTTGCGCTTCGACGCCAACCTGGGCATTTTGGATCACGAAAAAACCGCGCCGCAACCGATCCAGGTCGATGCGGAGCTGAATCAGGGACCGCAGCCGTTGCTGCCCCATGACGACGACATCAACCATGTGCTGGACTACCGCAAGGTGCGCCAGATCATCATCACCGAATGCACGGCCGAGCATGTCAACCTGCTGGAAAGCCTGATCGGCAAGCTGGCGCACCGGCTGATGCAGCTGCCCGGCGTGCTGGGCGTGCGAGTGAAAATCACCAAACTCGAAATTTTTGACGACTGCGAAGTAGCCATTCGCGTCGAGACAGGACAGTGGTAAGCGCAATGGGAGCGAATGACATGAACACAGCATGGGAAGAAGCGGTGACGCAGCACGAGCGGGAGGAAAGCTCTGCCCGCGTGCAGAACTCCATGAAGATTGAACGCGAAGACCACAAGCTGGAAAAGCGTCTGTGCCGCGAGGTCGGCCGGGCGATTGTCGACTTCAACATGATTGAAGAAGGCGACAAGGTGATGGTCTGCGTCTCGGGCGGCAAGGACAGCTACGCCATGCTGGACATCTTGCTGAAACTGCAAAAGCGCGCGCCCATCAAGTTCGAGCTGGTCGCCGTCAATCTGGACCAGAAGCAGCCCGGCTTTCCCGAGCATGTGCTGCCCGACTACCTCACCAAGCTGGGCGTGCCTTTTCACATCGAGAACCAGGACACCTACAGCATCGTCACCCGCGTGATTCCCGAAGGCAAGACCTTGTGCTCGCTATGCTCACGACTGCGCCGCGGCATTTTGTACCGGGTGGCCGGCGAGCTCGGCTGCACCAAGGTGGCGCTGGGCCACCACCGCGACGACATGCTGCAGACTTTTTTCCTCAATATGTTTTTTGCCGCCAAGCTCAAGGGCATGCCGCCCAAGCTGATCAGCGACGACGGCAAGAACATCGTCATACGCCCCATGGCCTATGTGGCCGAAAAAGACCTGATCCGCTGGGCCCAAGTGCGCGACTTCCCCATCATTCCCTGCACCCTGTGCGGCAGCCAGGAAAACCTGCAGCGCAAGCAGGTCGGCAATATGCTGCGCGACTGGCAAAAACAATATCCGGGCCGGATTGAAAACATGTTTTCGGCGCTGCAAAACATCGTGCCCTCGCACCTGATGGACGGCAAGCGCCACGACTTCAAAAACATCAAGACCACAGGCGTGGCCGACCCGGAAGGCGACAAGGGCTTTGATGCCGAGGAATTCAGGGAGGCCACGCCGCCCGGCCTGTCGGTGATAGAGATCGCTTCGCGCCAGCCTTAATTTCAAGCCAAAACTCCTCGCAGCCCTTATGGAACGTGCGCTAACAGCTATATTTTCAATAGCATTCATGGCCTTGCTCATGACGGGCTGCTCCGGCATGCGAGTGGTAGCCAGCGATGTCACCGCCTTTTACCAGTGGCAGGCAGCGCCGCCAGCGCCGGGCACCGCCTACCGTTTTGAGCGCCTGCCCTCGCAGCAAGTCGCCTCCGCGCAGCAAGACCATGTCGAAGGGCTGACGCGCAGCGCGCTGGCCAAGGTGGGCATGGCGCTGAACCCGGCCCAGGCGCGCTACAGCGTGCAGGTGACGGTCAGCACCCAGGCGCTGGAGCGGCTCGATCCCGGCTACGACGGCTTCGGCTTTGCCACGCCAGGCGTTTTTCTGGGCGGCGGCAACCGGGGCGCGTCCGTCGGACTGTCTTTTCCCATGCGCTTTTCCGAGCCCTACTTCAAGCGCGAGCTGACGCTGCAGATGCGCGACCTGGCTTCCGGCCAGGTCGTTTTTGAAACCCGCGCCCTGAATGACGGCGTGCAAAGCGAAACCCTGGCCGTGCTGTCCGCCATGCTGGAGGCCGCCCTGAGCGGCTTTCCCCAGCCGCCGCCAGGACCGCGCCGTATCAATGTTGAGATCCCACGATGACTGAAGCCACCCGCATCATTGCCATACGTCATGGCGAAACCACCTGGAATGTGGACAGCCGCATTCAGGGCCACCTCGACATTCCGCTCAATGCCACCGGGCGCAAGCAGGCCGAGCGCATGGCGCAGGCCCTGAGCGATGAGCCCATCACGGCGGTTTACGCCAGTGACCTGGCCCGGGCCTGGGAAACCGCGCAATACCTGGGGCGCGCACGCGGCCTGGAGGTCACACCCGAACAAGGCCTGCGTGAACGCGGCTTTGGCGACTTTGAAGGCAAGACCTTTGCCGAAATCGAAGCCCTGCTGCCCGAGCAATCGCAGCGCTGGCGCAAGCGCGACCCGGACTTTGCCCCGGCCGGCGGCGAGTCGCTGCAGGTCTTGCACCAGCGCGTCGTGGCGGCGGCCGAACGGCTGGCGGCCAAGCACCGGGGTGAGCTGATCGCGCTGGTGGGCCATGGCGGCGTGATGGACGTGCTATACCGCGCCGCCACCCGACTGGACATTCAGGCGCCGCGCACCTGGGCGCTGGGCAACACGGCCATCAACCGCCTGCTCTGGAGCCCCCAAGGCTTCTCGCTGGTGGGCTGGGCCGACACCCAGCACCTGGACGAAGAGACCCTGGACGACAACCGCTTTGCCGGCGAAGCCGCCAGCACGGCCAACGCCGCATGAGCGCGCCATCAGCCCGCGGGTCCAGCCTGATTGGCCGCCCCGCCAGCGACATTGACACGCCGGCCCTGGTGATTGACCTGGACGCCATGAAGCGCAACCTGGGCCGCATGACCGAGTTTGTCAAAAAGCACAACATACGCTGGCGCCCCCATGCCAAGCTGCACAAGTGTGTGGCCCTGGCCAAGATGCAAATCAAGGCCGGCGCTGTCGGCGTCTGTGTGCAGAAAACCGCCGAGGCCGAGATCATGGTGGCCGGTGGCATCCACAACGTCTACATCAGCAACGAAGTGATTGCGCCGTCCAAGCTGGCCCGCGTGGCGGCGTTGACGCAAAAAGTCGCCACCCATGGCGGCCAGCTGGCGATTGCGGTTGACAGCACGGAAGGCGTGATTCGCCTGGCACAGGCCATGGCCCAGGCCAGGCTCCATAGCGGCGTAGGCACGGTGATTGACGTGTTTGTCGAGATCGACGTCGGCCAGGGTCGCTGCGGCGTCGAGCCGGGAGCGGCCGCCGTGACGCTGGCGCTGGAAATCCGCAAACATCCGGCCCTGCGCTTTGCCGGGCTGCAGGCCTATCACGGCAAGGCCCAGCACTTTCGCGGCGCCCAGGAGCGGCGCCAGGCCATCGCCCAGGCCGTAGACGCCGTGCGGCTGACACGCCAGCTGATAGCCGACCAGGGCATGGCCGTGGAACTGGTCACCGGGGCCGGCACCGGCAGCCTGGTGCTGGAAGCGGCCAGCGGCGTTTACGGCGAGCTGCAGGCCGGCTCCTTCATGTTCATGGACGCCGACTACGCCAGAAATGAGCGCGATCCGGCCCAGCCGCAGTTCGAACATGCGCTGTTCGTCAAAACCCAGGTCATCAGCAGCGGCAGCACACACGCCATCTGCGATGCCGGCCATAAAAGCCATGCCATCGACTCCGGCCTGCCGCTGGTGCATTCCTTTGAGGCCGAAACCGAACTAGAGTATTTCAACGGCGGTGACGAACACGGCGTGTTGCGGCCGGCGGCCGGCCAGCAGCGCCTGCCCAGCCTGGGCCAGACGCTGTGGCTGATTCCGGGTCACTGCGACCCCACCGTAAACCTGCACGACGTGATGATCGGCGTGTCAGGCGGCTTGCGCCAGGGCACGGTGCAGCGCATTTACCGCGTCGATGCGCGCGGCGCGCTGACCTGAGGGCCTGGCTCGGCGCGGCGACAGCAAGCTCAGCCAGACCTTGCCCCTCAAAGGGCTGCGGCCCCGGCAGCAGCAATCGCCTTGTCCTGGTGAATCCGGCCATCCACCAGCTCCACCAGCCGGTCACAACGGGCGGCCAGACGCGAATCGTGCGTGACCACGATGAACGCGGTGCCACGCTCGGCGTGAATCTTGCGCAGCAAGGCAAGCACCTCATTGGACGACGCGGTGTCCAGATTGCCGGTCGGCTCGTCGGCCAGCACCAGCGGCGGGTCTTGCACCAGGGCGCGGGCAATGGCCACGCGCTGCTGCATGCCGCCCGACAATTCGGAAGGCCGCTTGGCCATCGCATTCGCCAGGCCCACCGCGTCCAGCAGCTCGCGGGCTCGCGCCAGTTGCGGGGCGCTGACTCGGCCTTCGGTCATCAGCGCGGGCAGGGTCACGTTTTCCAGCGCCGTGAAGGCCGGCAACAGGTGGTGAAACTGAAAAACAAAGCCCAGGGTTGTGCGGCGCAGCATGGTCAGCTCTCGGTCGTCCAGCGCCTGCACTTCCTGGCCCTGCAGGCGATAACAGCCTGATGTGCTGCGCTCAAGCAGTCCGACGATGTTGAGCAAAGTGCTCTTGCCCGAACCCGAAGGGCCCATCAATGCGATGAACTCACCGCGCATCACTTGCAGCGTCACGCCGTGCAGCACCTCGGCCTCATTGGGCTGACCGACGTTATAGCTTTTGCGCACCTCGGCGAGCGCTATCAGCGGCTGTGAAGCATTGGCGGTCGTCATGTTCACAGCCTGATGGCTTGCGCCGGGTCCATGGCCGCCGCCCGCCGCGCCGGTGCAATCGCCGCCAGCACGCCGCACACGGTGGCCAGCCCCGCCACCTGCAGGGCCGTGCCCAGCTGCAAGGTGATGGCGAACAGCGGCAAGCCATCGGCGCCGCGCACCAGCGCCGTGAACAGCCAGATCAGCAGCACCGCCAGCAGCACGCCCAGCACGGAACCCAGCGCCCCCACCACGGCGCCCTGCAGCAGAAACACCCTGAGAATCTGGCCCCGGGTGGTGCCCATGGCGCGCAAAATACCGATCTCGCGACGTTTTTGCACCACCGACACCACCAGCACGCTGGCAATGCCCAGCACCACCACAATCAGGACAACGCCCCGTATCACTGCCGTGCTGACGGACTGGGCATTGAGTGCCGACACCAGCTGGGCGTTGCTTTCCTGCCAGCTCTCCACCTTGTAGGGCAGGCTCTGGCGCAAGACCCGTGCGGTGGCTTCGGCCGCCCAGACATCTCTTACCTGCAGATCCAACTCCGTGACGCCCCCGGGCAAGCCCAACAGGCTTTGCGCGGCGCGCAGCGGCACGATCACGGTGCGGCGGTTCAGGTCCTTGACGCCCAGATCCACCAGCGCCGTGACGCGCAAGGCATCGCTGACTGTGCCCGTGTTCACCGTCAGCCGGTCACCCACACGAATGCCCAGATCGCTGGCCAGCTCCCGGCCAATGATGGCCTCGCCCGGCGCCAGCCGCGCCGTCCCGCTGACCACCTTGCCGCGCAGGCCGACGATGCGGTCGTAGCGGTCCAGATCCACGCCCTGCAGCGCGATGGCCTGCGAGGCTTCGCCGCGCAGGGCCAGGCCGCCGCCCGACACCATGGGCGAGACCGTGAGCACATCCGCGCGCTGCTCCAGCACGGGCAGCAGCGCCTGCCAGTTGGCCACCGAACGCAAGCGCTGGGCTCTGGCCTGGGTGTCGGACAAGGTCGTGACGCCGGAGGCGGGCGTCCACGCGGGCGTCACCACGTCGTCAGGCGCCCGCAGGCTGATGTGGGCCTGCGCCCCCAATGTTTTGGCCAGGGTATTGCCCTGCAGGCCGGTGATCAGGGCCGAGATATAGGCAATGACGGCCACACCGGCCGCCACACCCACCACGATCAGCACGGTCTGCATTCGCCCTTCGCGCAGGAAGCGCCAGGCCACACGCATTTCAAATCCTAGCCATCCCGACATGGCCAGCCCGTCAACGCCCGATGGCGTTGGTCATGGTGGCCGCCGCGTCTTCCCGCGCTGCCCCCGATATGCCGGAGCTGGCGCGAAACGCTACTTCCCGGGGCCTGACCCGCGCACCGGCACGAAGTTCGTTGCCCAGCAGCACCGTATCGCCTTCGTGCAGTCCTTCCAGCACCTCAACCGCGCCCAGGGTGCGCAGGCCCAGGCTGACGGCCTGCTTGCGGGCGCGGCCATGGTCTGCCACCAGCACCGAGGCCGTGGCGCCCGCTGCCGTTTCCTGCAGCGCCGCCAATGGCAACACCAGGGTCTTGTCACGCCGGCCGGTTTCCACCTCGACCGACAAGGTCATGTCTTCTCGCAAAAAGGCGGGCGCCGCACCGGCGAGCGACAGCTTGACTTCGATCGCTCCGCGCTGGGCATCGACCGCCGGCGCAATCGACAAGACCTGCGCCGCAAAGGGCTGGCCGGCAAAGGCGTCAGCCACCACCGCCGCTGCCTGCCCGACTCGCAACTGGTCCAGAAAACGCTCGTCCACCTGCGCCACCAACTGGGTCGGACCGGCAAGGGCCAGACTCATCAGGGCCGCACCGGGTTGCACGATCTGCCCCGGCTCAACGCTACGCGACAACACGCGCGCAGCGGTGGGCGCCCGCACCGTCGCCTGCTCCAGGCGTACCTGCGCCGACTGGCTTGCGGCGCGTGCCTGTGCCAGCTGGGCTTGGGCCTGCACCACGTCGCTGCCCTGATCTTCATTAGCCCGAGCTTGGGCCTTCGCGCCCAGCAGCTGGGCTTGCGCCACATCGACGCTGCGGCGAACCTCGTCCAGCCTGGCGTCACTCAAAAACCCCTGAGCCACCAATTGCTGCGTGCGTTTGAGATCAGCATCGGCGGCTCGCACGCTGGCCTGCGCCTGTGCGACCTGGGCGCTGGCAGCCGTGCGCCCGGTGCTGCGCAGACCCACCACGCGGGCGGCGGCCTGACGCTCGGCGCCCTGCGCCTGGCCCAGCGCCGCCTGAAGCTCTGCGGTTTCAAGTTGCACCAGCACCTCGCCCTGCCGCACTTGCGCGCCTTCATCGACGACCACGGACGCCACGCGCCCCGTCACGGTGCTGCCCACGCTGACGCGCGACAAGGTGGCCACCCGGGCCGAGAACTGCAAGGTGCGAACCAGCGGCATGGATTGCAGCACTACGGCATCGACCTGCGGCGCGCGCCAAGCGCTCCAGGCCCACAACACCAGCAAGGCCAGCACCAGCCCAGCGCCCCCCCAAAGCCAGCGGCGCTTCATGAGCGGGGCCAGGGCGGGCATGACATGTTCCGGTTCAGAGTTCAAACAGGCCGCTTGCCGCCTGCGGCGGCGTCACGCCGAGGTGGCGATAAGCGGCCAGCGTGGCCACACGGCCGCGCGGCGTGCGCTGCAAAAAGCCTTGCTGAATCAGATAAGGCTCGATCACATCTTCAATCGTGCCGGGTTCCTCGCCAATGCTGGCGGCGATATTGTCCAGACCGACCGGGCCGCCGTCGAAACGGTGAATGATGGCCTCCAGAAATTTGCGGTCCATCACGTCAAAGCCCTGCGGATCCACATCCAGCATGGCCAGCGCCCGGTTGGCGATGTCCAGCGTGATCTGGCCGCTGCCCTTGACGTCGGCGTAATCGCGCACCCGGCGCAAGAGGCGGTTGGCAATGCGCGGCGTGCCGCGTGAACGGCGTGCGATTTCAAAGCCGCCCGCCTCGTCCATGGGTGCGTTGAGCAGGCCGGCACTGCGTTTGACGATACGGGCCAGCTCCTCGGGGGTGTAAAACTCCAGCCGGGCGACGATGCCAAAGCGGTCGCGCAGGGGATTGGTCAGCATGCCGGCACGCGTGGTGGCGCCCACCAGGGTGAAAGGCTGCAGATCGAGCTTGATGGAGCGCGCCGCCGGGCCTTCGCCAATCATGATATCTATCTGGTAGTCCTCCAGCGCCGGGTAGAGGATTTCCTCGACCACCGGGCTCATGCGATGGATTTCGTCGATGAACAGGACGTCGTTCTTTTCCAGGTTGGTCAGCAGCGCCGCCAGGTCTTTGGGCTTTTCCAGCACCGGCCCCGAGGTCGAGCGCATGTTCACGCCCAGCTCGTGCGCAATGATGTGCGACAGCGTGGTCTTGCCCAGGCCGGGCGGGCCGAACAGCAGCACGTGGTCGAGCGCCTCGCTGCGTTTCTTGGCAGCGCCTATGAAGATCTCAAGCTGCTCGCGCGCCTTGGTCTGGCCGACGTAGTCGTCAAACAGCTTGGGCCGCAGCGCCCGCTCGATCGCCTCTTCCTTGGGCGAGGCGGGCGCGGCCGACATCATGCGCCGCTCGGGCGTCAGGCCGGGCATGTCGAAGTCGTCGGTCTGTATGCTCATAGAGCCCCCACGCTTGTCACTGCGTGTACTGCGCTGCCCCCCGAGGGGGCCGCTGCGCCTGCGGTCCGGCGGAGCCGGTTCCGCGGCCCTGGCTGGCTTGAATTCAAGCTCAGCATATTTGTCGCTTCATGCAGGGCGATCATTTGGCCAAGGCCTTGAGCGCCAGCTTGATGCCGTCGCTCACGCCAATGTCCTTGGGCAAGGCCTTGAGCGCCAGCGCCGCGTCCTTGTCGCTATAGCCCAGCGCCACCAGCGCCTGCAGGATGTCGGATTGCGCGTCGTCGGCCACGCTGAGCGGCAGGCCCATGTCGGCGCCCAGCTTGCCCTTGAGCTCCAGCAGCAGCCGCTCGGCAGTTTTCTTGCCTATGCCGGGCACCTTGATGATGCGGCCGGCTTCCTGGCGCGTCACGGCCTGGGACAGGTCTTCCACGCTCATGCCGCTGAGCACGCTGAGCGCGGTGCGCGGGCCGACGCCAGTGATCTTGATGAGCTGGCGAAAGGCGGCGCGCTCGGCCGTGCTGCCAAAACCGTAGAGCAGTTGCGCGTCTTCGCGAACCACGAAATGCGTGAACAGGCTGATTTTTTCGCCCAGGCCCGGCAGGTTGTAAAAGGTGCTCATGGGCACCAGCACCTCATAGCCGACGCCATGGCAATCCACCAGGACTTCCGGTGGATTTTTTTCGGCCAGCTGGCCAGTAAGTCTTCCTATCATGGGCAAATCTTATCAGCCGGGTCACCGGCGCTATTTAGGCGGACAATTGCCTTCCGATTCATTTTTCTACCGCTTTTCAGGAAAACCCTCGCCTTGATTCTTCGCCACACCTTCACGCCGCCCAACAACACCCGCATGGCGCATCTTTGTGGGCCCATGGACAGCCACATACGCACCATAGAGGCGGGGCTGCAGGTGACTATTGCGCACCGTTTCGAGCAGTTCAAGATTGACGGCTCCAAGGTGCGGGCCACCCAGGCACTGGAAGTACTGCAGGCGCTGTATGAAATCGCCCAGCGCCCTATCGAGCCGGAAACCGTGCAACTGATGCTGGCCGGCGACATGGCGCTGAACTCGGTGGATGGGGGCATCTCGCTGACGACCCGCCGCGCCGACCTGCGCGCCCGCACCGCCAACCAGGGCACTTACCTGGAAAACATCGCCACGCACGACATCACTTTTGGCATTGGCCCGGCCGGCACCGGCAAAACTTATCTGGCGGTGGCCTGCGCCGTCGATGCACTGGAGCGCAGCACGGTGCAGCGCATCGTGCTGACGCGTCCGGCGGTCGAAGCCGGCGAGCGCCTGGGCTTTTTGCCCGGCGACCTGGCGCAAAAGGTCGACCCTTATCTGCGGCCGCTCTATGACGCACTGCACGAGCTGATGGGCTATGAGCGCGTGCAAAAAGCCTTTGAGCGCCAGCAGATTGAAATTGCGCCGCTGGCCTTCATGCGCGGCCGCACGCTCAACCACGCTTTCGTGATCCTGGACGAGGCGCAAAACACCACGCCCGAGCAGATGAAGATGTTCTTGACGCGCATAGGCTTTGGCAGCAAGGCGGTGGTGACCGGCGACGTGAGCCAGATTGACCTGCCCAAGACCCAGCTCAGCGGGCTGATAGATGCCGAGCGGGTGCTCAAACGCGTCAAAGGCATCGCCATTACCCGACTGACCAGCATTGACGTGGTGCGCCATCCGCTGGTGGCCCGCATTGTGGATGCCTACGACAAGCCGCAACAGGCCATCGAGGCCATCGAGGACATCCAGGAAACTACAAAATCAATAGCGCCTACCGCACGCCCATCAAGGGCAAAAAGCAAAAATGTCTCTTAATACCCTGAGTTTGTCTCTGCAGTTCGGCGGACTGGCCGACGCCGCAGCGCATCGCGCCGCACTGCCGCGCCACGGCGTCAGCCGCTGGATACGTCATGCCCTGCAAAGCGATGCCGAAATTACCGTGCGCATTGTCGATGCCGAGGAAGGCCAGACGCTGAACCGCGACTACCGGGGCAAGGACTACGCCACCAATGTGCTGACCTTTGACTACACGCAAGCCCCCTTTGTGACCGCCGACCTGGTGCTGTGCGCACCCGTGGTGGCCCAGGAGGCCAAAGACAGCAACAAGACCTTGCAGGCGCACTACGCCCATCTATTGATTCACGCCACGCTGCACGCCCAGGGCTACGACCATGAAACCAGCGAGCGGGACGCGCTGGAGATGGAGACGCTGGAGATTTTGTTGCTGGGCGCGTTGGGCTACGACAACCCTTACTAAGAGATTAGATACGGGCGGCTCGTTCACGGTTTCCAGCCTCAGGAGACGCACCATGCACACCCTTCATCAGCACCTGTTCAAAACCGAGCTGCAGGGACTGCGCCCGACCCAGATCACCGTGGGCTACGCCGAGGTCGAGCAAAAGCGCGGCCTGTGGAGCGGACTGGGCAAGGGCGAGCGGCAGAAATTCCTGGACAGCCACTGGTTTCCCGCGGTGCGCGGCCCCAAGGACAGCTTCTACATCGTCGACCATCACCACCTGGGACTGGCCCTGCTCGAAGAAGGCGTGAGCCAGTGTTTTGTGGTGCTGCTCAAGGACCTAGCGCTGCTGGCCAAGGACGAATTCTGGACCGTCATGGACCACCATCAATGGGTGCATCCCTACGACGCCAAGGGCAGGCGCCGCCCCGTTGCCGACCTGCCCAAGGCGCTGGGCGACTTGGCCGACGACCCTTACCGCAGCCTGGCCGGGGAGGTGCGCCACGCCGGCGGTTTTCCGAAAGACGCCACGCCCTTCGCCGAATTCCTCTGGGCCGATTTCTTTCGCCGCCGCATCAAGTCCTCGCAACTCCGGCGCGACCCGGATGTCGCCCTGCAGGCGGCGCTGACGCTGTGCCACGGCGCCGAGGCCGCCCACCTGCCGGGCTGGTCGGGCGCGGAGTCACCGGCCTCGGTGCTCCTTACCTGAGCCGGCCATGCAGGCCAGCCCCCCGGGGAAAGACGCGCACTGGGGCACGGAGCTGCTGGCCGGCATTTCAGTGGCCGGGGTGCTGCTGCCCGAAGCCGTGGCCTATGCGGCCATCGCGGGCGTGGAGCCCCTGCACGCGCTGCTGGCCACGCTGATTGGTCTGTGCGTCTACCCCTGCCTGGGCAGCAGCCGCTTTGCCATCGTCAGCCCCACCTCGTCGGCGGCGGCGGTGTTCGCCTCCGCCGTGGCGGTTGGCGGGCCGGCCATGGGCTACGCGCTGGTCGGCCTGACCGGCGCGCTCTTTCTGGTGGCCGCCGCGCTGCATGCGGGTTTTCTGGGCGCCTTCATCTCGCGTCCGGTGCTGCGCGGTTTCGCGTGGGCGCTGGGCTTGAGCATCATGATCAAGCAGCTGCCGCACATCGCCGGCCTGCCGGTTCAGGCATCGCAGGTCGGGCCACTGCTCTGGGAATTGCTGGGCCACGCCGCGCAATGGCACCGGGCCAGCGCGCTGCTGGGCACGGCGGCGCTGCTGCTGTGGCTGGCGCTGCATCACGGGCTGCGGCGCTGGCTGTTCGTGCCGACGTCCTTTCTGGTGCTGGGGCTGGGCGTGGCACTGTCGGCCCTGCTGGATCTGGGCGCGCAGGGCGTGGCGCGGGTTGGTGACATTGCCTGGCAGGCGCTGCCCTGGAGCTGGCCTAGCCTGGACAGCGCGCGCTGGCTGCATGCCATGGAGTTGGCGCCGGCCCTGCTGCTCATCCTGTTCGCCGAGTCCTGGGGTGCGGTGCGCTCGCTGGCGCTGCAAAACGGCGACCGTATCGACGCCAACCGCGAACTGCTGGCGCTGGGCGCGGCCAACCTGGCCAGCGGCCTAGTGCAAGGCCTGCCGGTGGGCGCGGGTTTTTCCGCCGCAGCCGCCAACCATGCGGCGGGCGGGCGCAGCAAATGGGCCGGCGTGGCCGCCGCGCTGGCGCTGGCCTTGCTGCTGTGGCTGGCGCGCCCCTGGCTGGCGCTGCTGCCCTTGCCGGTGCTGGCCGCCGTGGTAGTGGGCATACTCTCGCACAACTTCTGGCCACGCGCGGTGCTGACCTCGCTGCGCCTGGGGGGCGACGCCTGGCTGGCCCTGGTGGCGGCCGCGGGCGTCTTTGTGCTCGGCGTGCTGCCCGGCATGGTGCTGGCGGTGGCACTGTCGCTGCTGCTGGCGATACGGCGCTTTGCCCAGCCGCTGGTCACCGAGCTAGGCCTTCTGCCGGGCACACGCGACTACCTGGACCGGCGACGCCACCCTGAGACAACCGCAGTCGCCGGCACGCTCATCATGCGGCCCGAGGAGCCGCTGTTTTTCGCCAATGCCGAGCAGGTGCTTCAGTTCATCAGCCGGCGCGTTGACGCGACACAGGCCAGCACCGTCGTGCTCAGTCTGGAAGTCTGCGACGACCTGGATAGCACCGCCGTGGAGGCGCTGGCCGAATTTGCCGCCAGCCTGGCGCAGCGGGGCACGGCCCTGCTGCTGGCGCGCGTCAAGGACAGGCCGCGCGAAGCCTTGATGCGCATGGGCCTGACCGACGCAGCCGTGGGCGGCGTGGCCCTGTTCTGGAGCGTGGATGACGCGGCGCAGGCCGCTAGCTCACTTGCAGCGGAATCGTCACCGGCCCGTCATTGACCAGATGCACCTGCATGTCGGCGGCGAACTGCCCGGTGGCGACCTGTGGGTGCGTCGCTCGCGCCTGCGCCACAAAGTAATCGTAAAGCCGCCGCCCCTCATCGGGCGCCGCCGCCCGCGTGAAACTGGGGCGATTGCCGCCCGAGACATCCGCCGCCAGCGTGAACTGGCTGACGATCAGCAGACCGCCGCCGCAATCCTGCACGCTGCGATTCATCTTGCCGGCGTCGTCAGAAAAAATGCGCAACTTCAAAAGTTTGGCCAGCAGCTTGTCGGCCTGCACCTCGCTGTCGCCGCGTTCCGCGCAAACCAGAACCAGCAACCCGGCACCGATCTCGCCGACCACCTCGCCCCCCACCACCACGCGCGCCTGGCTCACCCGCTGAATCATGCTGATCAAATCAAATTCCCCTCATCAATAGGCGTGAAAAACCTCCGCCTGGACCTGAGGTCGCGTGCCGACGGAAAACTCACGCGGTGATTGTCAACGAAGCGGCGCCTAGCCTCGTGCAAGAATACGTTCATGCTCCAAGCATTGCGTCGTCATTGGCCGTGGATCCTGGCGTGGTGCGTCCTCACCCTGTTGGGCGGCTTGGCATTGGCGCGCCATGAAATGAACCGCTTGCGGGAGGACTTCGAAACCGACGCACGTATCGCCCATCGCCTGCTCAGCCAGCGCGTGGTGCAGCAAGATGCCGTCATGGCCACCTTGTCGCTGCTGCAGCCGGCCGAAGATGGCTCCCACCCGGAACAGCGGCTGGCGTCGGTGTATCCGCAAATCCTCGGCGTGCAAAGCCGCCAGCGCCATGCCAACTGGCCCAACGCGCAACTTCTGGCCGCCGAAACCCTGTCCCGCGCCTTGCGGCGCCCCGCCCTGGCCGGGGTGGATTTCGCCAGGGGCCGCTACCAGCTGGTGCTCGCGTCCGAGCCCGCCAGCTATGCGCTGGACATTGACCTGCGCAGCGCCGTGCCCTGGAGCGAATGGCCTATGGCCGCCGACAGCAGCCCGGTGCGCGTCACGCTGGAACACGAGGGCCAGACCTTCGTGATCCAGCCTGGCCGCCTGCGTGAAGGCGGCTGGCAGTTTGAGTTTCACAAGCATCTGGCGGCCGCCAGCCAGCCCTTCGACATGGTCGCCGTGCGGCAAGTGGGCATGGCCGATCTGCCCTGGGGCTGGATGTTGCTCTGGGGGCTCGCGGTAGCCGGGGCACTGGCGGCGCTGCTGGCCCTGCAGCGTCAGCGTGCAGAGCGCCGGCGCGCCGAAGAACTGCTGCGTCTGGGCCAGGTCGCGCGCCTCAACACCCTGGGCGAACTGGCTGCCGGCATGGCGCATGAGTTGAACCAGCCGCTGACCGCCGTACTGGCCAACACCCAGGCCGCCAGCCGACTGCTGGCCGACGACCCGCCCGATCTATCCACGGCACGCCACGCGATGGCCCAGGCCGCCCAGCAGGCACGCCGCGCCTCGGACGTGGTGACGCGTTTGCGCCGCGCAGTGGAGCGCCCCGACCTGTCCGCGCAGCAACAGGCCTTGAGCCTGCAAGATGCCGTGGACAATGCCCTTTATTTGCTGGAGCCCGAGCTCAAGCGCCGTGAAGTGGCGACGCTGGTGACGCCCTCAGCCATGCCGCCCATGGTGCAGGCCGAACCGGTGGCGCTGGAACAAATCATTCACAACTTGCTGATGAATGCGCTGCAAGCGCTGGAGCAGGTTCCCGCCGCCGAGCGGCAGCTGACTATCCGCCTGGTCACGGAGCGCCAACATGGCGTGCTGGTCATCACCGACAGCGGCGCTGGCATTGCGGCCGACGTATTGCCGCGCATCTTTGAACCCTTTTTTTCCACGCGCGACGGCGGCCTGGGGCTGGGCCTGAGCCTGTGCGAGACACTGGCCGCCAGCATGGGCGGCAGCCTCAGCGCCGCCCCTCACAGTCCGCGCGGCATGGCCTTTAGCCTCAGCCTGCCGCTGGCCAAAAACACCGCATGAACACCACCGCATCTCCGCTGTCGCCCCTGGTCCATCTGATCGACGACGATGAGGCGGTGCGCAACGGCCTGGCCCTGCTGATAAGCACCGTGGGCCTGCGCGTGCAACCCTGGGCCGATCCTCAGGCCTTTCTCGCACAGTTCGACCGGCAGTCGATAGGCGCCATCGTGCTGGATGTGCGCATGCCTGGCATCAGCGGCCTGACCGTGCTGGACACGCTGGCCGCCCAGGGCGTAGACCATCCGGTGATCATGCTGACCGGCCACGGTACGGTGGAGATGTGCAGGCGGGCCTTCAAATCCGGGGCGATGGAGTTTCTGGAAAAACCGGTCAACGACGAGCAGCTCATAGATGCGCTGCAAAAAGCCGTGCGCCAACATGTGAAATCGCGCGACCGGCGCCAGGCCGACCGCTCGGCGCGCGAACGCTACGCGCAACTGTCCGAGCGTGAACGCGAAGTGCTGGGCTTGATCGTGGCGGGGCTGACCAACAAGGAAATCGGCCGCGCCCTGGACCTGTCGCCACGCACGGTGGAAAGCCACCGCGCCAGCCTGTTTGCCAAGCTAGAAGCCGAGTCGCTGGCCCAGTTGATCCGGCAGTATGCGACGCTGGCAGACGAAGCCGACGGTCTATAGCGAGTCACCGAAAGCCAGTCCAAGCCGCGAAATAGCCTTCGCCAGACTGCAGGCGCCCCCTCGGGGGCAGTATTTCTACGGAGTCCGGCGCGTAGCCCTACGAATGGGCAAACCCAGCGCCATTTTTTAAAGTTCTCCCACGGTCGAATTTGAAGCCCCCACGCTTGCTACTTCGTGTGCCGCGCAGCAGCTAAACCGTTTCAACAAACCAACTTATGGAGAACACCCATGCGCAACATCATCAAGGTTTCCGCTCTTGCCCTGTCCCTGGTGGCCGCCGCTGCCAGCGCCCAGTCGGTTCGCATCGAGAAAAACATGTCTCTCGAACTGGCCAACCAGATCGCAGCCGCCAGCGTGGCAGCTTGTGCCGCCAACGGCTATGCCGTGGGTGTCACCGTGGTGGACCGCGCCGGCACCGTGCGTGCCGTGCAGCGTGCTGACAATGCCGGCCCGCACACCCTGGGCGCCAGCCTGCAAAAAGCCTTCACCTCGGCCTCGGCAAAAAACACCACGCTGGCCATGATGGAAGGCGCACAGAAGAACCCGGCGGCAGCCAACCTGGTTAACATCCCCGGCTATTTGCTGCTGGGCGGTGGCGTGCCCGTCAAGGTGGGCAACGAAGTCATAGGCGCAGTAGGCATAGGCGGCGCACCAGGCGGCCACCTCGACGAACAATGCGCGATGGTCGCACTCGACAAGGTCAAGGACCAGCTTAAGTAAGCACGGAACGCACAAGCTCTCCTCGAGGAGAACCCCATGCGTCGGAGCTCTCTTTATTCGTGGCGACCTCTTGCAGCGGCTGCCGCATTTGGCTTGGCGACGGTCATCGGCGGTCCGGCCATGGCGCAGACGGCGCCCAGCGCAGCTGAAGCGGCGGCCTATACGGGCTTGCATGCCGCAGCCCAAAAAGGTGACATGGCCAAGATCGAAAAGCTTGCCGCAGCCAGGGCCGAGCTCAACGCACGCGACGGCAATGGCCGCACGCCGCTGCATGTTGCCGCCTTTGCCAGGCAGCGCGACGCGATTCGTGCGCTGGTCAAGGCCGGTGCCGACATCAAGCTGCTGGACAAGGACAGGAACGACGGCGTGACGATTGCATCGGTGGCCGATGATGAAGAAACCCTGCGCGTGCTGCTCGCCTCGGGCGCCAGCGCGAAGCTGGTGACCAGCCGCTATGACGGCACCGCGCTGATTGCGGCGGCGCACCTGGGCCACGACGGCGTGGTGAAGCAGCTGATCGCCGCCGGCGCACCGCTGGACCACGTCAACAATCTGCACTGGACGGCCGTGATCGAGTCCGTCGTGCTGGGCAATGGCGGGCCGCGCCACCAGGAAACCTTGCGCGCGCTGATCAACGCAGGGGCAAGCCTGCAACTCAGCGACCGGCAAGGCAACACGCCCCTGCAGCTGGCAAAGTCACGCGGCTACCGTGAGATGGTGCAACTGCTGGAGCAGGCCGGCGCACGTTAGAGCCCGGGGTCCCAGGGCTTGCAAAGACCTCGCCAAGCCCGCTAAGGGTTGTTACCGGCGCGGCGGCCTGACGGCATCGCTACGATGACTTGCGCACGCTAGCGTTGCTGTGTGCGACTCAAACAACCCTGAGGAGATGACAACATGAATATTCACAAACGCGGCGCAGCCATCGTGCTCGGCGGCCTGCTCACCCTGGCGGCTGGTGGCCTTTTTGCGCAGGCCTCTGGCCTTACCCGTGTCATGGTCGGCAAGGCCGATGTATCCATGCCCGGGCGTGAGGCCGTGGTTGCCCGCGTGGACGTTGCGCCCGGCGCCAAGGCCGGCCGCCACACCCATCCCGGTGATGAAATCAGCTATGTACTGGAAGGCGAAGCCACGCTGCTGGTAGACGGGCAAGCCCCGCGCCAGGTCAAGGCGGGTGAGTCTTTTGTGGTGCCCGCCGGCGTGGTGCATGACGCACACAACAATGGTTCCAACCCTATCAAGCTGATCGGCGTGTATGTCGTTGAGAAGGGCAAACCGCTGGCAACGCCAGCATCCTGAGCATCGCGCCGGGGACCAGCGGCATGGGTGGGATGGTCGCCACCCATGCGCTGACGGATAGCCCGCGTCAGAAACCTTCACCAGCCGCGCGAATGCCGCCGGTGATCGTCAGCGAATCCACGGTGCCGTGCAGTTCAAGCGGGTTGATGCCGGGGCCATGGGTGGTCAGGCCACCCGCAATACTGACCTCGCGCGCCCAGGCGCCCGACTTAAAGCTCAGGGCGATGGCTGACAGCTTGACCACCACGCCCTTGACCAGTGAGTCACCGGTCCCTCCGAACGTTTCGATGCCGCGGTGCACCACGATGCTGCCCACCGGCTGGCTGATCTGCATGCCTACCGCGCCATCGGCATGGGTGACCACGCGGTCAAACTCGGCCGAATGCACCGTGCCAGCATAAACGTTGTAGCCGCGCGAGCCCTGGCCAAAGGTTTCTATGGGGGCGTTGACCACCAGCTCATTAACCGTGCCGAAGTTGACAAAACCAATGCCGCTGGGGCCGTAGGAGGTGATCTTGTCTTCGGCCACCCAGCTGTCCACCGAGCCCCAGTTGTCCAGCACCATGTCATTCTGGCCGTAGGTCGTCACCGGACCCAGGTTGTGCACGCTGTCCACGAAAGCGCCATAGACGGTGAACACGCCGCCGGAAATACGGTTGGCCACGCCCGGTGCGATGCCGCCATGGCTGTATACCGCGTCGGTTTCCAGCAGGCTGACCACCATGCGACCGCCCACGTCACCCGCACCGCTGACAAAAATACCACTGCCATGCACAGGCGCGCCGGCGCGGCCCGCCGACAGGCCCGTCAACTCGGCGGTGATGGTGACGGCTTTGTCGGGCTGCTGGTTCCACAGCGTGAAGGCGCCGGGAATCACTTCCACCCCAAAACCCGCGGGTCGCACCTCGTAGCCACGCGCATCGGCGGCCACAATGTCCACGTCATGCGCCTCGACATGACCGCCACGCACCTTGTCACGCGCCAGCAAGAGCACCACGCCATGCACGACCAGGCTTTGCAGCAGGAGACGGCCCAACTGGTCAACCCCGGTGTCGTTGAAGACCGCCCATTTGTCGATGTCAGTCACCAGTTCCAGGTTGTCCACGCAGTTGTCTGTCGACAACTGGAGCCCGTTCTGGCCGGCGACAAAACGCAGAGTGGTTTGCGGGTCCGCGCCTGTCAGGGTCTGGCCGGGTGAGAGGCGCAGCGTGGGCACATCGGCCAGGCTTTCGGTCACGGTGATGTGGCGGACACTGGTATCGGCGGCTGCTGCCAGTAAAGCGGCCGCAGTGGAAACCTGGCGATGTTGCTTGGTCATGGCAAACACTCCATTTTTCAGGCCCGGCGCTGGCAGCGCCGGCTAAACCTGAATTTTTGCCTGCCAGTATGAACCGGACTAAGGCGTTTTGCTTACGAAAGTGTCACGCGCGCAAACTTGCGTTTGCCGACCTGGACCACATAGGTCCCGGCATCGAGCTTGAGGGCCTTGTCGCTGATCACGCTGGAGTCGATCCGCACGCCGCCACCATCGATCAGACGGCTGGCTTCGCTGCCCGAAGGCGCCAGTCCGGCAGCCTTGAGCAGCGCGCCTATGCCCAGGGGCGCGCCCGACAGGGAGACTTCGGGGATCTCATCGGGCACGCCGCCCTTGCTGCGGTTGATGAAGTCCTGCTCGGCCGCATCGGCCGCGGCGGCCGAATGAAAACGTGCCGTGATTTCCTTGGCCAGAGCCACCTTGGCATCCTTGGGATTGCGCCCGCCGGCAACCTCGGCCTTCAGCGCGGCAATCTCGGCCTCGCTCCTGAAGGACAACAGGGTGTACCACTTCCACATCAGCACGTCGGAAACCGACAGCACCTTGGCAAACATGTTGTTGGCCTCTTCCGAGATACCAATGTAATTGTTCTTGCTCTTGGACATCTTTTCGATGCCATCCAGCCCCTCCAGCAGCGGCATAGTGAGTATGCACTGCGGCTCCTGGCCATACTCCTGCTGAAGATGACGACCCATCAGCAAGTTGAACTTCTGATCGGTGCCACCCAGTTCCAGGTCGCTTTTGAGCGCCACCGAGTCATAACCCTGCATCAGCGGGTAGAGAAACTCATGCACGCTGATGGACTGACCGGCCTTGAAGCGGTCATGAAAATCATTGCGCTCCATCATGCGGGCCACGGTGTAGCGCGAGGCCAGCTGGATCATGCCGCGCGCGCCCAGCGGATCGCACCATTCGCTGTTGTAGCGAATTTCTGTTTTGGCCGGATCCAGCACCAGGCTGGCCTGGCGGTAATAGGTTTCGGCGTTGACCTTGATCTGCTCGGGCGTGAGCGGCGGCCGCGTCGTGTTGCGGCCGGACGGGTCGCCTATCAGGCTGGTGAAATCACCAATCAGGAAGATCACCGTGTGGCCCAGATCCTGCAGCTGGCGCATTTTGTTCAGCACCACGGTGTGGCCGATGTGAATATCGGGCGCGGTGGGATCCAGCCCCAGCTTGATGCGCAGCGGCACACCGGTGGCCTCGCTGCGGGCCAATTTCTTGACCCAGTCCTCTTGGGGGATCAGCTCATCGCAGCCCCGCAGAGTGACGGCGAGAGCCGTCTTCACACCATCAGTCATAGGGGTATTTGTAACAAGCTCTTGATTCATAAGGGTTTTTCACATGTCGGGATCTTGTCCGACAGATATAATTACTGATTTTCTGTATCAGCTGGCCATTTTAGTTGGCCTGTCATTTGCTGATCAGTACCAGAATATTTTTGTCCGATGGCCCCTGCACCTAAGGGTGGGCTGGCTACCGGTGTCCTTATATCGCAGTCCGGCGCTTTTTGCGGCCCGATGCACTTTATTTGGGAATCCCGCTTTGCGCCTTTCCGGTCCACTCACCCTCTCTGGCCTGCTGTCCGCCCTTGCCGACAGCCTGCGCCGCCATCCCAAACGACTCACTACCAGCCTGGCCGTGCTGCTGCTAGGAACGGGCGTGACTGCCTTCGGCGTCGCCCCACTGGCGCCCGATGCGGCCGATTTGCCGGTTCATCAAATTCTGGAAAGCGTACAGCCGCTGCCCACGCAAGCCCAGACTGACACGCTCAGCGATTTCAGCTTCAATCTGTTTCGCACAGAAAGCACCCGCAGCAGCGACACCGCCGCCACCTTGCTCAAACGCCTGAATCTGGACGACACGAGCGCCGCCGCCTTTTTGCGCACCGACCCCAACGCCCAACTGATACTGGCTGGCCGCCCGGGAAAGAATGTCACGGTAGAGGCCAGCGACAGCCAGCAGTTGCTCAAACTCAGCATGCGCTGGCCCAGCGACGACGAGGCGCTGTTCAAACGCCTGGTGATAGAGCGCACCGCCACCGGCTTCAGCTCACGCATAGAGACAGCGCCCTATACCAGCTCGGCCCGCCTGGCCAGCGGCGCCATCCAGACCTCGCTCTTTGCCGCCACCGACGATGCCCGCATTCCCGATAGCGTGGGCGTGCAACTGGCCGAAATTTTCTCGGGCGACATCGATTTCCGCCGCGCTCTGCGCAAAGGCGACCGCTTCAATGTGGTTTACGAAACGCTGGAAGCCGACGGCGAAGCCTTGCGTACCGGCCGCGTGCTGTCGGCAGAATTTGTCAACGCCGGCAAGGCCTACCAGGCCATGTGGTTCCAGCCACCCGGCAAGGATGCGACCGGCGCTCCCAGCAAGGGCAGCTACTACACGCTGGACGGCCAAAGCCTGCGCCGCGCCTACCTGAGCTCGCCGGTCGAGTTCTCGCGCATCAGCAGCGGCTTTTCCATGCGCTTTCACCCCATTTTGCAAAAATGGCGCGCCCATCTGGGCACCGACTTTGCCGCCACCACCGGCACCCCTGCGCGCACCGTGGGCGACGGCGTGGTGGAATTTGCCGGCGTGCAAAACGGCTATGGCAACGTGATCTTCATCAAGCACCGCAGCGGCCACGAAACCGTCTACGCCCACCTGAGCAAGATCATGGTGCAGCGAGGCCAGAGTGTCAGCCAAGGCCAGACGGTCGGACTCGTCGGCTCGACCGGGTGGGCCACAGGCCCGCACCTGCATTTTGAATTCCGCGTCAACGGCACCCAGCAAGACCCCATGAGCATTGCCAAGCTGGGCGGCGACGCTTCGCCAGTGCCAAGCGCGGCCCTGCCGCAATTCAAGCAGCTCGCTGCTGGCGTCAAAAATCAGCTGCTGGCGGCAGCCAGCATCAACCAGACCCGGGCCGAGTAACGGCCCCCACGTTCGCTCACTTCGTGTAGCTCCCGCCCCCCGAGGGGGACGAAGCCGGTTCCGCGACCCCTACTGGTGGAAGATGCCCCTTGTCGAAGAGCCAGGGGAACAAGTAATTGGCGGCCACACTGCGGCAAAATAGCCGCATGCAGGATTACTACATTGGCCTGATGTCAGGCACCTCACTGGACGGCGCAGATGGCGTGCTGGTGGATTTTTCTAGCCCCACACTACGGCTGGTGGCCACCGCCAGCGAACCGTTCACCGATATCTTCCGGGCCGAACTGCTGGCGCTCAACACCCCCACACACAACGAGTTGCACCGGGCCGCCCTGGCCGGCCACCAGCTGGCAGCGGTCTATGCCCGCGTGGTTCACACACTGTTGCGCGAAGCCGCCGCGCAAGGCATTGCCGCCAGCCAGATTCAGGCCATAGGTGCGCACGGCCAAACCGTCAGGCACCAGCCCCAAAGAACTTCCGCAGACATGGCTGGCGTCGGCTACACGCTCCAGCTCAACAGTCCCGCCCTGCTGGCCGAACTGACCGGCCTGGACGTGGTGGCCGATTTCCGCAGCCGTGATGTCGCCGCCGGCGGTCAGGGTGCGCCGCTGGTGCCGGCCTTTCACCAGGGGGTTTTTGGCTGCGTCGATGCCAGCGTAGCGGTGCTGAACCTGGGCGGCATTTCCAACCTCAGCATCTTGCCCCGCGATCCGCGCTCGCCAGTGCTGGGCTTCGACTGCGGGCCGGGCAATGCCTTGATGGATGCCTGGTGCCAGCACCACACCGGTCAGCCCTTTGACGCGGGCGGCGCCTGGGCGGCCAGCGGCCAACTCCTGCCAGCACTGCTGGCCAGCTTGCTCGATGAGCCCTATTTTTCGCAGCCGATTCCCAAAAGCACCGGGCGCGACCTGTTCAGCCTGGCCTGGCTGGCAGAAAAACTGCGGCCCTTCGCCACGGAACGTCCGCAGGACATTCAAAATACACTGACAGAATTCACCTCCAGGGCATGTACAGCAAGCGTCAAAAGCTATGGAAAAGATAGCAAAGAACTGATCGTCTGCGGCGGCGGCGCATTTAACCAGCACCTCATGCAGCGCCTGCAAGCCGGCTTACCAGCACTTCGCGTCAGCAGCTCGGAGCAGCACGGCTTGCCGCCGCTACAAGTCGAAGCCGCCGCCTTTGCCTGGCTGGCGCGTCAAGCCGTCACACGCCAAGCCGGCAATCTGGCCAGCGTCACCGGTGCCGCCGGACCACGCGTGCTGGGTGCGCTCTACCCAGCCTGATGCCGGCTTGAAGCCGGCAGCTAGGCCTGGCCCGACGTCTCAGCCGACTCGGCTTTTTTCACCACCCTGACCTCGGGCGACAGCTGCCAGAAAATACCGGCCGAGGCCAGCGTGATCAGCCCCATGCAGGCAAAGGTAGCCTGAAAAGCGTGCAGTGTCTGAAGCGCTTCGGCGCTGCCAAAAAAACCGGTAAAACCCGCCAGCACCGCGCCCGCCGCAGCCACGCCCATACTCATGGCCAGCATTTGCACCATGGACAGCAGGCTGTTGCCGCTGCTGGCCATGTGGCTGTCCAGATCACGCAAGGTGACGGTGTTCATGGCCGTGAACTGCATGGAGTTGACGGCACCAAACAAGGCCAGTTGCACGATATGCAGCCACAAAGGCTGACTCGGTGCGACAAAGGCGAAGCTGGCCATCGTCAGCCCCACCAGCGCCGTGTTGGTGACCAGCACCCGGCGATAACCCAGGCGGGTAATCAGCGGCGTGGTGATGCGCTTGGTCAGCATGCTGGCCACCGCCACCGGCACCATCATCAGCCCCGCCTGCATGGGCGAGTAGTCCAGGCTGACCTGTAGCAGCAAGGGCACCAGAAACGGCATGCAGGAGCTGCCCAGGCGGGAAAACAGATTACCCAGCAGGCCTATGCTGAGCGTGGGAATGGAAAAAAGATGCGGGGAAAAAAGCGGATCCGGTCGCCTGGCCGCATGCAGCCAGTAGGCCGTCAGACTGGCCATACCAAACACCAGCAACACCAGCACGCTGGCCTGCTTGAGGCCCAGCCCCGACAGGCCATCGACCGCCAGAGACACCGCCACCATGCCAAAAGCCAGATACAGATAGCCCGCCAGGTCAAAGCGCGGCACCTTGAGACGGGGGTTGTCCTCCATGTAATACACGGTGGCGACGCAGCCCAGCAGTCCCACCGGAATGTTGATGAGAAACACCCAATGCCAGGTCGCCACCTCCACCAGCCAACCACCCAGGGTGGGGCCTATCAGCGGGCCGACCAAGCCAGGGATGGCAATAAAACTCATGGCCTGCAGGAAGCGCTCACGCGGAAAGGCGCGCAGCACCGCCAGCCGCCCTACCGGCAGCAGCAGCGCACCGCCCATGCCCTGCAGCACGCGCGCCGCCACCAGTTGAGCCAGGTTTTGTGACAGCGCGCAGGCGATGGAACCCAGCACAAACAGGCTAATGGCACAGATATACACCCGCCGCGTGCCAAAGCGGTCGGCAACCCAGCCGGAAGCGGGAATCAGCATGGCCATGGTCAGCGAATAAGCCACCACCACCGACTGCATGCGCAGCGGACTTTCGCCAAAGCTCCTGGCCATGGCGGGCAAGGTGGTGTTGACGATGGTGGCATCCAGGGTTTGCATGAAAAACCCGACCGCCACCAACCAGAGCAACATGCGCAGTGATTTTTCTTCTGCTGGCTTCATGGGAACCCGTGTGTAGAGTGGCAGTTTGTCCGTTATTGGAAAAGCGGGCAGCAAAAAGCCGCCTCCAAGGGCGGCTTTTTAAGAGGTCCAAGCCGGCTAGCTAACAAGGGCCTCAGGCCGAGAAACTGGAGCCGCAACCGCAGGTGCTGGTGGCATTGGGGTTCTTGATCACGAACTGCGCACCTTCAAGATCATCCTTGTAGTCAATCTCGGCGCCTATCAGGTATTGGTAACTCATGGCATCGATCAACAGCGACACGCCATTTTTGGTCATGGTGGTGTCGTCTTCGTTGGTGATCTCATCAAAGGTGAAGCCATACTGAAAGCCGGAGCAGCCTCCACCCTGCACAAACACACGCAGCTTCAGGTCAGGATTGCCCTCTTCGGCGATCAGCTCGGCCACTTTGGCGGCCGCGCTGTCGGTGAAAACAAAGGGGGCGGGCATCTCGGTCTGGATGTTTTCGGCAACTGCACTCATGGGGAACTCCGTTATTCAATACTCAATTAATAAATAGTACAGCAAATCGATCAACCATAAGAGCCATGCGTCTTAGGGCCAAATCAATGGTGAGCGCTTACCCACTTGATTTGCCAGCAGACTCCATGTTTTCAAGGTGCCAAGTTTAAAGTTGGCCTATTTTCCCGCAGAACGGGTCACGCCCATAAAAAAAAAGCCGCCAGGGCAAACCATGGCGACTTTTTTCGAGCAGAACAGCTCGGTAAGCGAAATTAACGCTTGCTGAACTGCTTGCGACGGCGAGCTGAACGGAAACCGACTTTTTTACGTTCGACTTCACGTGCATCGCGCGTAACAAAACCAGCCTGGCTCAGGGCCGGCTTGAGTGCTGCGTCATAGTCAATCAGCGCACGGGTAATGCCGTGACGCACTGCACCTGCCTGGCCGGACTCGCCGCCGCCGTGAACGTTGACCATGATGTCAAACGTTTCGACGTGGTTCGTCAGAAACAGGGGCTGGCGGCAGATCATGATCGAGGTTTGACGACCGAAGAACACCTGGATGTCCTTGTCGTTAACCGTGATCTTGCCAGTGCCTTTTTTCAGAAACACGCGGGCGACGCTGGATTTGCGACGGCCGGTGCCATTGTTCCATTCACCAATCATCTCAAGGCTCCTTAAATTTCCAGCACTTTAGGCTGTTGGGCGGTGTGCGGATGCTCTGCACCACCGTACACCTTGAGTTTCTTGATCATGGCGTAGCCGAGCGGGCCCTTGGGCAGCATGCCCTTGACGGCTTTTTCCAGGGCGCGGCCAGGAAACTTGCTTTGCATGTCACGGAAGCTGGTGGCAGTGATGCCGCCTGGATAACCGGAATGGCGATAGTAAATCTTGTCGGTCGATTTGGCACCGGTCACGCGCAGCTGGGCTGCGTTGATGATGACGATGAAGTCACCGGTATCGACGTGAGGCGTGTAAATGGCCTTGTGTTTGCCGCGCAAACGGAGAGCAACTTCGCTGGCTACTCGTCCGAGGACCTTGTCGGTCGCGTCAATCACAAACCACTCGTGCGTCACGTCAGCGGGTTTTGCGCTGAAGGTTTTCATGAGTTTCTCTTTTAACAAAGGGTTTGTCGGGCTCTTTTCCACGGTCGGCGTTCCTCTGATGAGAACCTCTTAGGTGGTGATTTACCCGCAAGTACCACCCGGAACAAGTCCGAAAAGCGCCTGGCAAGCAACTCTGCCGCGGAGCCGCTTGGCGCTGCAGAGCCTTGGATTATATGAAAAATCAAGGGCTTACGTCAATTCCCCTGCCTTATCCGCTGCAAGAAGGTACGATAGACCCATGTTTTCCTATCGCCACGCCTTCCACGCAGGCAATCACGCCGACGTTCTCAAGCACACCACGCTGATTGCGTTGATGAAGTATTTGACCCAAAAAGACACGGCGCTGACCGTGATAGACACCCACGCCGGTGCCGGCCTGTACCGGCTCGACGGTGATTACACCGAAACCAGCGGCGAGGCCCAGGAAGGTATCTTCAAGCTGCTTTCGGCATCAAAAACCACCGAAGCCCAAGCACCACGCCCATCATCAGCTACCAAAAAAGTAGCGTCCGCTACCACTTCCGACGCCAAGGTCACGCCCCCCGCCAACGGCTATGCCTGGGCACCGGCGCTGCAGGATTACCTGGACCTGTTGCGTGGACTGAACCCGCACTTCGCACAGACGGGCGACCCGGCGCATCTCAAAATTTACCCAGGCTCACCCTTTATTGAGCAGCAGTTCCTCAGCGGGCGCGACAAGCTCAAGCTGTTTGAGCTACACCCCACAGATTTCAAATCGCTGTCGGGCAACATTGAGCAACTCGGTGTGGGCCGCCAAGTGGCGGTCTCTCGTGAGGACGGCTTTGAAGCCCTCAAGACCTTTTTGCCGCCGCCGGCTCGCCGTGCCATGGTGCTGTGCGACCCAAGCTATGAAATGAAGAGCGACTACGGCCGCGTGGCCGTCTACATGGCCGACGCCGTCAAGCGCTTTGCCACCGGCACCTACGTGGTCTGGTATCCCATCATTCCGCGCCCCGAAGCGCACGATTTGCCACGCAAGCTCAAAACCCTGGCCGTCAAGGCCGGGCGCAGCTGGCTCAACGCCACCTTGACGGTGAAGTCGAGCAAGTTGACGACCGATACCGAAGGCGAAGTGGTCCGACCCGGCCTGCCCGCCAGCGGCATGTTCGTCATCAATCCGCCGCACACGCTGAAGGCCGAGTTGCAGGCCGCCCTGCCGCAAATGGTGGCGCTGCTTGGGCAGGACCGCAACGCCGGCTTCACGCTGGATCACGGCGGCTAAAGTAAAACGGCAGAACGGCGCACTGGGCGCCGTTTTCAATGATCCGGCACGCTCACAGGGCATGCCGGATTTTCCATGTCGGCCTTAATACTTCAGCGCGGTGCTCTTGCCCCAGAACACCCGGTAGGCAAAGATCGTGTAACCCACAATTACCGGCAACACCACCAGGGCGCCGACCAGGATGACGCCCATGGATTCGGGCGCAGAGGCCGACTGCCAGATCGTCAATTTGTCGATCACCAGCCACGGGAAGATGCTGTAGGCCAGGCCGTAAAACGCCAGCAGGAACACGCCCACCGTCGAGCCAAACGGCACCCAGACGCCGTATTCATTGCCCTGCGCCAGCCGCACCGGCAGGCGCTGCAGGCTGCGGAAAATGATCCAGAACAAAACCGCCGTGGCCACCGGAATCGGCAGCAGCAGCACGATGTTCGGAAACGAAAACCACTTGGCAAAAATGCTGGCGCTGACCAGCGGCGTGGCAATCGAAATCGCGGCTATGCCCGCCATGGTGAACCACAGGCTGGCGCGCGCCCAGCGCACCGCCCGCAGCTGCAACTCGCCTTCGGTCTTCATGATCAGCCAGCCCGCGCCCAGCAGACAATAAGCCGCCACCAGCGCCATGCCTATCACCGCGTTAAACACGATGTTCCAGGTGCCGGAGGCAAAGCCGGTGATCAGCGCGCCCAGCATGTAGCCTTGACTCCAGCCGGCCAGCAGCGAACCGCTGTAGAACAGCCGATTCCACAAAGGCTTGTGCGCCGCATGCGCCTTCACCCGGAAGTCAAACGCCACACCGCGCAGGGTCAGACCTATCAGCATCATGGCCACCGGCAAATACAGCGCGCCCAGGATGATGCCGTAGCCCTTGTGAAACACCGTGAGCAAGATACCGACGCCCAGCACCAGCCAGGTTTCATTGGCGTCCCAGAAGGGGCCTATGCTAGCCACCATGGTGTCCTTGTCCTCATCGCTGGCGCGGCGCATCAGCACACCCACGCCCAGGTCGTAGCCATCGAGGATCACATAAGCCAGCATCGCCAGGCCCATGACCACCAGAAACACAATCGGCATCCAGCCGGCGGCCTGCGTCAGATCGGGGGCGAGATCAAGCATGGGAGGCTCCTTCTTTTTCTGGATAGTTCAGAACATTGAGCTGGTCTTCCAGCCGCTCGCCCTGGGGTTTGGGCCGCGCCAGGTAAAACACCACCGAGATGTAGGCCACAAACAGCGACAGATACAGCGTGAGGTACAGCGCCAGCGTCAGCGCAATCCGCGGCGCCGGCACCTTGGAGGCCGCATCGGCCGCCGTCAGCACACCGCTCACCAGCCAGGGCTGGCGCCCTATCTCGGTGACGTACCAGCCGGCGACCAGCGCCACCCAGCCGGCAAAGGTCATGGCCACCAGCACCCGGGCGTGCCATACCGTCAAGTCACGGGTCTGGCCTTTCTTCCACGGTGCCAGTTGGAAAGTCGTGGCCCAGCTCACGGCCAGCATCAGCAGGCCAACCCCGACCATGATGCGAAAGGCCCAGAACACCGGGGCCACCGGCGGGTGTTTGCCTTCAAACTGGTCCAGGCCCTTGACCTCGCCGTCCCAGCTGTGCGTCAGGTACAGCGAGGCGAGTTTAGGGATGGCGATTTCATAACGGTTCTCTTTGGCTTTTTCGTCAGGCAAAGCAAACAGCACGGCGGGCACGCCTTTTTCGGTTTTCCAGATGCCCTCCATCGCGGCCAGCTTGGCCGGCTGATGTTCCAGGGTATTGAGGCCGTGCGCATCACCGGCCAGGATCTGCAGCGGAATCAGCACCGCCGCCAGATACACGCCGGTTTTCAGGCTGGCCATCACGTCGGCGCCGCGCTCCTGGCGCAACCAGCGATAGGCCGATATACCCGCGACTAGAAAGGCCACCGTCAGCCCCGAGGCCAGCAACATGTGCACCAGGCGGTAAGGAAACGAAGGATTGAAGATCACCTCAAACCAACTGGTGACATGGGCCTGACCGTTGATCATTTCAAAGCCGGCCGGCGTCTGCATCCACGAGTTGAGCGCCAGAATCCAGAACGCCGAAAGCGTGGTGCCACCGGCCACCAGCCAGGTCGCCACGGTGTGCGTGGTTTCACTGACGCGGGAACGCCCGAACAGCATCACGCCCAGCATGGTTGCCTCCAGAAAAAATGCCGTCAGCACCTCGTAGGCCAGCAGCGGCCCGGCGATGTTGCCCACCGTTTCCATGAAACCCGGCCAGTTGGTGCCGAACTGAAAACTCATGGTGATGCCGCTGACCACCCCCAGCGCAAAGGTCAGCGCGAAAATCTTGACCCAGAACTGGTAGGCATCCATCCAGTGCTGCTGCCCGGTCTTGACAAAGCGCAGCTTGAAAAACAGCAGCACCCAGCCCAGTGAGATACTGATCGTCGGAAACAGGATGTGAAAGGTGATGTTGGCCGCAAACTGGATGCGGGCCAACAGGAATGCGTCAAGACCATCCATCATTAACTCCTGTTGTCGTCGGGAAGTCGGGCCGGCTGCGCTGCCACTTTGGGGGGTGAACCCCGTCCTGTCAACCCAGCCTTGACCGTGCTGCTCACCTTGTCCTTGACTTCCAGCAGCTTTTGCACCTTGGCCCCCATCTTCATCAGGCTCACCAGGGTTGCCGAATCCATCTTCTGCACATCGGCCAGCCAGCCCGTCATCAGCTCGATCAGGTCATGCATCTGCTTCATGCGCGCCTGGGCGTGGATGTCGTCTTCATGAGCAGGCTGCGCCATCAGCGCATCACGCAGCATGGACAAGGTCGGATCAATCTCGCGCTTGCGCCGCTCCTCGGCCAAGGTGCGAAAGATGGCCCAGACGTCTTCAGGCGCCTGGAAATACTCGCGCCTGTCATTGGGCAGATGCTGCAGCCGCACCAGATTCCAGGACTGCAACTCCTTCAAGCCCATGCTGACATTGGAGCGCGAAAAAGCCAGCGCCTCGCCAATGTCATCGGCATTCAGGGCGCGCGGCGAGACATACAGCAGGGCGTAAATCTGGCCAACGGTGCGGTTGATGCCCCATCGGCTGCCCATTTCACCGAAATGCAGGACAAAACGCTGGGTCAGGGGGGCTAAGTTCATGGCGGCTCGCTTTTACTGAATTTTCAGGAATTACTGAAAGTATAGTAAGTTAAAGTTGATTGCAGCAGCCATGAAGGCTTGCCGCACCATGGCGTGAGGCTATTGCGGCCGCAGTCCGAAAACAGGGGAGAGCACCTACCCAACGAAAGATACCCATTGCGTGAGCAGCACCTAGACTCGGAACTGCCGGGTTTTGCAGCGCGGGGTTAGACCGCAGTGCTTGCGGTATAAATTACGTAAGCCACCTCGAGAGGTAACCGTCATGAGCTATCGCGCCTTGATCATCACAGCACTTACGGCGGTGTTCGTCACCGCGGCGAACGCGGATCCGATTGACCCCTGCTCGCTTCTCTCAGGCGCTGAGATGGCCGAACTAGGCTTATCGAAAGAGTCTGTGTCCTCCCGCGAGTCTCAGCCGGGTGGAGTGCAGGCTTGCAAGTATCAATTCCAATCTGCCGGTACCGGCTCTGACGGCATGGTGTCAATCATCCTCTCACAAGCGGAGCCCGACCGTGTCCGCCAAGTTCGCGTGCTGCAAGCCAAGGCGCAAGAAGAAAGCACACCGATGCAACAGCAAGCACGCGGTGAATACTTCCAGGACAAAGTCATGTGCAAGGTGGTTCTGGTGTCTCAACAGGAAACCAGCCAATGCCTCGGCACTTCAGAGCAGTCCGTTGTCGCTTTGGCAGTGTCGCGGCCAAACCTCACCAGTGAAGTGAGCTACCCTGCTTTGCAACTACGGATCATCGCCACATTGGTCTCACGCGTCACGTCGAAAGGTGGCTGACCCTTGCATGAGCAGTTCGGGCTGGGTCCACGCCTTGAAAAGCTTGTCGCGCGGGGCGGCAATCAGGCGGGTCCATACCAGCTCGGGGTACGAGGCGGGGGCGGCCGCTGGTTGGGTCAAAGCAGTCATGGGCAAACTGTCAATTTCATCCAAAATTTCGTCAAGCCGCAGTTTTTCGCTGGCAGCGCTGGTGAGCCGCGGCGCCTCGCCCTGCAAGGCGCCAGGCTCAACGCCTCGCCGGTTTGCGCTTGATGGCACGCGAGCGTTTTTTGACCACAGTCCGCTTGGACTTGACCACCTGTGGCGTGGACTCAGGCACCAGCAGCTCAACCTCTTTGACGCCCCCGTCCAGCATGCCCAGCTCTTCGGCAGCGGCGCGGCTCACATCAATCACCCGGCCCGCGGTAAACGGTCCGCGGTCATTGATGCGGACCTCGATTTCATGTCCGGTCGCCAGGCTGCGCACGCGCACCAGCGTGCCAAAGGGCAAGGTTTTGTGGGCCGCTGTCAGCGCGTACATGTCGTAGCGCTCGCCGCTGGCCGTGAGCCGGCCGTGAAAACCCGGGCCGTACCACGAAGCCTGGCCCTGCTCCAGCAGCTTGACGGCCTCGCCGCTCAGTTCGTATTGCTCTTTATTCGCGCTCTCATCCTGGGCCTGTGCAGCCGGGTCAGAGGCCGCTGGTCTAGGTTTGGCCGGTGTCTTGATGGCCGGCCTGGACTTGCTGGGCGCGGGCGGCGCAGCCGAAGCGTCGGGCGATGTCGGTACGGTCGGCGATGGCAAGGTGCTACAGCCGACCAGTACCGCCAGCAAGCTGGCGGTGAAACCGTATTTGATGGAGCGCCGCAACATCACACCCGCGCCTATGTTCAAGCCGGCGTCAGGCGCCGAATGATTTCGGTCGTCGCCGCCGCCTGATTCATCGTATAGAAATGAATCCCCGGCACGCCAGCCTGGCTCAGCTGCTCGCACAAGTCGGTGATCACGTCCAGGCCAAAGCTCTTGATGGAGGCCGTGTCGTCGCCAAAGCCCTGCAGGCGCAAGCGAATCCAGCGCGGAATTTCGGCGCCGCAGGCGTCGGAAAAGCGCATCAGCTGGGTCGAGCTGGTGATGGGCATGATACCGGGCACCACCGGCACGTCCAGGCCCATTTTTTGCACATCGTCGACAAAGCGGAAGTACGCATCGGCGTTGAAAAAATACTGGGTGATGGCCGAGTTGGCGCCGGCCCTGACCTTGGTGGCAAAGGCCTGCAGGTCGGCATCGGCCGACTTGGCCTGCGGGTGAATCTCGGGGTAGGCCGCCACTTCAATGTGAAAAGCGTTGCCGGTTTCGGCGCGGATAAAGGTCACCAGGTCGCTGGCGTAATGGAACTCACCGCCCATGCCGTAACCGCTGGGCAGGTCGCCGCGCAGCGCCACCAGGCGCTTCACGCCCATGGCCTGCAGCTGCGCCAGTTGCTGGCGCACCGTGGCTTTCGTCGCACCGACACAGGAAAAATGGCAGGCGGCAGACACGCCCTCTTCCAGAATTTCCTTGACGGTGCCGAACGTGCCTTCCTGGGTGGAGCCGCCGGCCCCAAAAGTCACCGAACAAAACTCGGGCTGGTGGGCGTACAGCGCCTGGCGGGTCTGTTGCAGCTTCTGTGCGCCTTCCGGCGTCTTGGGGGGGAAAAATTCAAAGCTGATCGGAAGATTCATCACGGGTCTCAATCCTTCTTCAGTTGTCTTCGCTATCTTTATCGCGGCGCTTGCTGCGGGCCGGGCCATGCTGGCCAGCATGTGCTGCTTCCGAGTCTTCGTGTGGCTCGCGCCAGGCTCTCAACTCGCTGCGGGGAATCCGTTTGCTCACCTTGCGGGCCGGCGCAGCGGCCAGTGGCTGGTCCTCGCCCGCTGTCTCCAGACTTTTTTTGGCCTGGATGAAAAACTCGCGATTGCCGTCGCCGCCGTCAATCGGCGAAGCCAGCCAGGCTTTGACTTCCAGCCCCAGGCCGGCGCAGGCATCGCGCAAGCGCTTTTCCACAAACTCAAACAGGGACGCGTCACGCACAATGCCGCCCTTGCCCACCTGACCAGGCTGCAACTCGAACTGCGGCTTGACCAGCATCAGCAAATCGCCGCCGGGCTTGAGCAGGCGCACCACGGCGGGCAGCACCAGGGTGAGCGAGATAAAGGACAGGTCACCGGTCAGGAAGTCAAAACCGGCTTCGATGGTGACTTCCTCCTGCGCCTCATCTTCATCATCAAAATCGCCGTCAGCGCCCATGTCATGGGCGTCACCAGCTATCAAATCAGCAGCAGTCATGGCGCGCGCATTGACGCCCTCTATGCAGACCACGCGAGCGTCCTCGCGCAGGCTGGCGTGCAGCTGGCCATGGCCCACATCCACGCCCACCACCTGAACGGCGCCGTGCTGCAGCAGGCAGTCGGTGAAGCCCCCGGTGGACTGGCCGATATCGAGGCAGCGCAAGCCGCTGACATCCAGGCCGGTGCTCTTGAGCGCGCCTTCGAGCTTGAGCCCGCCGCGTGAAATGTATTTGGCCTCGGTGTTGTCGAGCACCTGCACCTCGGCGGCATCAGGCAGTTCGTCACCGTTCTTGGCGACACGTTTCCACGCCGGCATCACATCGGTATCGACGAGCACGCGCCACTGCACCCCTGCGGCAATCAGGCGCTGGGCCTGCGAGCGGGTGGTGGCAAAGCCGTGTTCAACCAGAAATAAATCAGCGCGCAAAGGAAATCTCCAATTTTTGCCACGCCGCATCAGGCGGCGTGGCGAAGGGCTCAAGCGCCCATTAATAACGGTAGCTATTGGCCTTGTACGGACCGGCCTTGCTCACGCCGATGTAGGCGGCTTGCTCGTCGGTCAATTCGGACAACATGGCGCCGACCTTCTTCAGGTGCAGACGCGCCACTTTTTCGTCCAGATGCTTGGGCAAGACGTAAACCTTGCCGGCTTCGTATTCGGACTGCTTGGTGAACAGTTCGATCTGGGCGATGGTCTGGTTGGCAAAGCTGGACGACATGACAAAGCTGGGGTGACCGGTGCCGCAGCCCAGGTTCACCAGGCGGCCCTTGGCCAGCAAGATGATGCGTTTGCCGTCCGGGAAGATCACGTGATCGACTTGCGGCTTGATCTCTTCCCACTCGCATTTTTCCAGCGAAGCGATGTCGATTTCGTTGTCGAAGTGGCCGATGTTGCAGACGATGGCCTGGTCCTTCATGGCGGCCATGTGCTCGTAGCGGATCACGTCCTTGTTGCCGGTGGTGGTGACGAAAATATCGCACTTGTCGGCGGCGTATTCCATGGTCACGACCTTGTAGCCTTCCATCGCGGCCTGCAGGGCGTTGATCGGGTCGATCTCGGTGACCCAGACTTGCGCCGACAGCGCGCGCAGGGCCTGGGCCGAGCCCTTGCCCACGTCGCCGTAACCGGCCACGCAAGCGACCTTGCCGGCGATCATCACGTCGGTGGCGCGCTTGATGCCGTCCACCAGCGATTCGCGGCAGCCGTAGAGGTTGTCGAACTTGGACTTGGTGACCGAGTCGTTGACGTTGATGGCGCGCAGGGCCAGCGTGCCCTTGGCCGACATTTCATTCAAACGCAGCACGCCGGTGGTGGTTTCTTCCGTCACGCCGATGATGTTTTTCAGGCGGCGGCTGTACCAGGTCGGGTCTTGCGCCAGCTTGGCCTTGATGGAGTTGAACAGGCAGGTTTCTTCTTCGCTGCCGGGCTTGGAGATCAGGCTGGCATCGGTCTCGGCGCGGGTGCCCAGGTGCATCAGCAGGGTAGCATCGCCGCCGTCGTCCAGAATCATGTTCGGACCTTCTTCGGGCGTGCCTTTGGCGCCGCTGAATTCGAAGATGCGGTGGGTGTAGTCCCAGTAGTCGGCCAGGGTTTCGCCCTTGATGGCGAACACCGGCGTGCCGGTGGCGGCGATCGCGGCGGCGGCATGGTCTTGCGTCGAGAAGATGTTGCACGAGGCCCAGCGCACGTCGGCGCCCAGGGCTTTGAGGGTCTCGATCAGCACGCCGGTCTGGATCGTCATGTGCAGCGAGCCGGTGATACGCGCGCCCTTGAGCGGCTGAGCCTTGGCGAATTCTTCGCGGATGGCCATCAGGCCTGGCATTTCGGTTTCGGCGATCTTCAGTTCCTTGCGGCCCCAGGCGGCAAGGCCGATGTCGGCAATGATGGAATCGGTAGTGGGTTTCAGGACGGCGCTCATACGGTTCTCCAGATTTCAAACGTCAATTGGGCAATATCGCCACGGCACGTTGCTTTGAGGATCGGGGATGTCGTTCGGTCACCCGGCTTCTCAGCACATGCGGGTGAGCGTGGTTGCAAATGAAAGTCCTGAGCCTAGACCACATGTCGTGGGTTGCAACGCTCCTCAGGGACCCGCTATTGTACAGAAGCCGCCCAAAAGCCATCCGAAACCCGGCGCCGGGGGAAAAGTGGCGTGCGAAAATTCCCGCATGCAAGCACTGACTCACTGGCCACTGGAAGCCCGCCGCCGCATCACCGGCGTGTTGACCGACATCGACGACACCCTGACCACCGAGGGCGCCATCACGCCCGAGGCGCTGCAAGCCCTGGCCGCCCTGAAAGCGGCCGGTCTGCATGTCATCCCCATTACCGGCCGCCCGGTCGGCTGGAGCGAGCCCTTTGCCCTGGTCTGGCCGGTGGATGCCATCGTGGCGGAAAACGGCGCCGTCGCCCTGATTTCAAGCAAAAAAGGCCTGCAGCCCTTATCTGACGGGCGCAAGCAGCTATCAAGACGATATCAACAAGATGAAGCCACGCGTCTGGCCAACTACGCGCGCATGCAAGAGGTGGCGCAGCGCGTGACCCGCGAGGTGGCAGGCGCCGTGCTGGCCGAAGACAGCCCGGGGCGGGAAACCGACATTGCCATAGACCACAGCGAATTTGTGCAGCTGCCGCCCGAGCAGATCACCCAGGCGGTGCAGATCATGCGCAGCGAAGGCATGAACGCCACCGTCAGCTCCATCCACATCAACGGCTGGTTTGGCGCCCACAACAAACTCGAAGGCGCGCGCTGGATAGTGCGCGAGCTGCTGGGCCGCGAGCTGGACCAGGAAATGGAACAGTGGGTGTACGTGGGCGATTCGACCAACGACCAGCTTATGTTCCAGGCCTTTGCCAACTCGGTCGGGGTGGCCAATGTGCGGCGCTTCGAGGCACAGCTCAGCCACAAGCCGCGCTACATCACCGAGGGTGAGCGCGGCGCGGGTTTTGCCGAAGTGGCCGCTGCCGTGCTGGCGGCGCGCGCCGGCTAGCCGCGCATATTTCAGCGGGGCGTTCAAGTCATCTAGCCCCATCGCCCCTATAAAAAAGGGAAAAAGGGCGCAGATCGCTACTTATTCAATAGCCGTCGGCGCCCTCACTTTTCAGCTCACGCTCAGCGCTCAGACCAAAGCACTGGCTTCATCTTCCTGCGACGCACAGGCCACGATGGCGGCCACGTCGATGATGTACATCTGCCGCTGCGACTCATGCACGGAGTCTATGCAGACCTGCTGGCCGTCCCGGCTCCAGCGGGGGTGCAGGTCGCAACGGTTCTCCTTTTTCAGATCGGGCGTGGCGTAAAAGCTGCCCAGATCATGCCGCTGCCCGGTCTGCATGTCGAACAGGAAAAGAATGCGCTCGTGCGTCGTCGAGTCGGGATAGGTGTCGCTCAGCAGCCAGCGCTTGTTGACTGGCGAAAAGGTCATGTGGCCGTTCTCCACCAGCACGCCCTTGCCGACCACTTGCACCGCGCCCTTGCAGCGGTCCTCGTAGAGGTGGTAATGGATGCTGCCCTGGTGAGGGCCCCAGACGATGATGTGATCGTCGTCCTGCCAGAGCGGGTGCGAGATCTGGTACTCCGACTTTTCATAGTCGAAAGTGCCCACCGCGTTCGGGTCGAAATTATCTTGCAGCTGCGGCAGCGGGTGATCCGAACACTCGAGCAGACGCAAATCGGAGCCATCCGGGTTGACCGTGATCAGACGGTGCAGGAAACAGGTTTCGTCCTCGACCCGCTCGGTCCAGCGGTGCAACAACAGCACGCGCGAAGACGAGGGATTGATCTCGATGTGGCTGACCCAGTGGATGGCTTTATCCATGGATTTTTTGGGCTGGAAATCGCGCAAATTCTGGTAGCTCAGAATCAGCCGCGCCTGCCCCGTCGCCAGGTCCATGCAGTGGATGCCATCGTCCGCTGGCGCCAGCGGCACGGTGAATGGGCCACCGGCCTCGCTATAGCCGATGGTGGGATGGGTGATGAAGAGCCGGCGGTAATCCACGCACAGCGCGTAGCGGCTGTTGGGTGCCACCACATACACCGGCATGGGCAGGGTTCGGCTGCGGCCGGTCTCGACATCATGGATGGTCGAGCCCAGACCGGGATAGAAGGCGGCGGCATCGTCGCTGCGGCTGTTGTAGATCACCTGCCGGCCGGACGCGCCATCCAGCCATTGCAGCTGGCTGCCCATTTGCCAATTCCAGGCCGTGGTTTCACCCAGGCGGTGAAAGCGGTCCTGGTCTTGCAGGTCAAAAAAACCAATCCCGGCGCCCAGTTCGGGCGTCAGCCTGGCATCCATCACGGGCACCTGCTGCGCCAGCAGATAGCGGCCGCTGCGGTCCCAGGTGCTCTTGTTGTAGTAGCCAAAAAAATGATGCTGGCTGCCGCTGCCGACACGGCGGCAAGGACTGGCTGGCGCGCTCGCTTGCGCCCCCTGATGAATACTTAAAACCATTGATTCGATTCCTGCTGAGTCAACTTTCTAGCCAGCGGCTCATGCCGCTGGCGCACGTTCTTCAATCGGCCGTGAGCTGGCCCTGCTGGATGACCTTGTCCCAGCGTACTTTTTCTGCCACCACCAACTGTTTGGCCTGTTCTCGCGTGTTGGCCACGGGCGTCATGCCCAATTCCATCAGCCCCTTCTGGAACTCGGGCGTGGCGACAACTTTGCGGATGTCGGCGTTGAGCTTGTCGGCAATCGCATCGGGCACATTGGCACCGACCGCCACCGTGGTCCAGGACGTGGCGACAAAGGCCGGGAAGCCCGCCTCGGCCGCGGTAGGGACTTCCGGCAGTGCCGACGAGCGGGTCTTGCCCGTCACGGCCAGGGCCTTGAGCTTGCCGGCACGGATATTGGCCAGCGTGGTCGGCGGGTTCTCAAACATCAAATGAATCTGCCCGCCTATCAGGTCGTTCATGGCTGCGGAACTGCCCTTGTACGGGACATGCGTGAGCGGGGCATCGGCCGTCAGCTTGAACAGCTCGCCAATCATGTGTACCGAAGAGCCAACGCCCGCTGAGCCGAAATTCAGCGCTTTGGGATCCTTGCGTGCTTGCGCCACCAGTTGCTTCAGGTCAGTCGCCGGCAGGCCGGCGTTGGCCACCACGACATGCGGCATTTCTGCAAGCACGGTGATGATCTTGAAGTCGGTGGCCGGGTTGTAACCCAGCTTCTTGTAAACGCCATAGGTGGCGTGCAGCCCTATGGAGCCCAGCATCAAGGTGTAGCCATCTGGAGCGGCATCGACAACCGCCTTGCCGCCAATGTGACCACCGGCGCCGGGACGGTTCTCCACCACCACAGACTGCTTGTACAAGCGGCCCAGCCGGTCCGCCAGCATGCGGGCCTGCACGTCCGAGCTGCCGCCCGCCGTGAAGGGAACGATGATGCGGATCATCTTGCTGGGATAGTCCTGCTGGGCCTGCACGCCCGACATGGCGCTCATGCCGCAGGCCAGTGCCAGCGCTCCAAGCGCCATTCCCCTGCGGGACAACTGCTGTTTCATATATGTCTCCTATCGCTCATTGCTGTGTTGGTGGGTCGACGAATAGGGGCAGTTTAGAAGCCTAAAGGCATTCTGGAAAATTCTATTTCTTCGAGTATCTATGCATAAAAGATATACACTCGGCGCGCCTGCCCGCGGGGCAGCCACAGAGATTCCACGCATGTCACGCCCCCTGAACTTTCGCCAGATCGAAGCCTTTCGCGCCGTCATGCAGACCGGCACCACCACCGCGGCGGCAGCCATGCTTCACACCACCCAGCCATCGATCAGCCGCTTGCTGGCGCAAATACAAAGCGCCACGCAACTCAAGCTCTTTGATATCCAGAAAGGCCGGCTGCGACCGACGCAGGAAGCACGACAGCTGTTTGAGACGGTGCAGCGTCACTTCCTGGGACTGGACCGCATCGAGCAGAGCGTGGCCGTCATGCGCAAGTCGGGCACGGGCTCGCTGCGCCTGGGCTGCACCCCGGCACTGGGCCTGAGTGTGATGCCGCAGGTGGTGCAGGCGTTTTCGCGCCTTTATCCCGATGTGCACGTCAACCTGCAAACGATAGGCGCCCATGCCTTGCGCGAAGGTCTGCTGCATGGCCTGTACGACCTGGTGCTGACCACCACGCCAATAAGGGACCCACAGCTAAACGCCGCCATACTGCATCGTGGCAATGCCGTTTGCGTCATGCATCCCAAACACGCGCTGGCGCATAAAAGCAGCCTACATGTGCGCGATCTGCAAGACCAGGTGTTGCTGACCCTCAATGCCGACGACGAGATTTTTCTGCAGTTTCAACACACCATGCAGCAGCACGGCATAGAGGCGGCCGCAACGGTGGAGACCAGCTATTCCGTCACGATTTGCATGATGGCCATGCAAGGCACCGGCATAGGTATCGTCAATCCCTATGTGGCCTCGGTCTTCGAGCGCGACCTGCAAATTCTGCCCCTGAGCCCGCGCTGCCCGGTGGAGGTTTCCATGGCGTTTTCAGGGCAAACCGCACCGTCGGTGATCGCCGAACAATTCGCAACACTACTGAAAAACCATTTCCGCGATTTCGGGCGCCAAAAGGCCAAGCCGGCGCACTGAAACCGCCACGCCGCAAACGCAGCGCTGGCGGCCCAGGGAGCGGCTCAAGCTCAGCTGCGGCTCAACACGGGCGCCAGCGCCCGCCCGGTATGCGTGCCCAGCGCCACCACCGCTTCCGGCGGCGCCGAGGCCACCACCTGGCCGCCGGCATTGCCGCCGTCCGGCCCCAGATCAATCACCCAGTCGGCCTCGGCAATCACGTCCAGGTCGTGCTCGATGACGATGACACTGTGGCCGCCATTGACGAGACGGTGCAGCACATGGATCAGCTTTTCCACGTCGGCCATATGCAGACCTACCGTGGGTTCGTCCAGCACATAAAGCGTGTGCGGCGCTTTCTGGCCGCGCCGCGTGATGTCGTCACGCACCTTGCTGAGCTCGGTCACCAGCTTGATGCGCTGCGCCTCGCCGCCACTCAGTGTGGGTGAGGGCTGGCCCAGCGTGAGATAGCCCAGGCCGACATCCTTGAGCAATTGCAGCGGATGGCCGATGTTGGGCATGGACGCGAAAAACTCGACGGCTTCATCGACCTCCATTTTCAGCACATCGCCAATGCTTTTGCCGCGCCAGGTGACGGCCAGCGTTTCGGGATTGAAGCGCGCGCCGTGGCAGGTTTCGCACAGCACTTTCACGTCGGGCAAAAAGCTCATGCCTATGGTGCGCACGCCCGCGCCCTCGCAGGTCGGGCAGCGACCTTCGCCGGTATTGAAACTGAAACGCCCGGCGCTGTAGCCGCGCGCACGGGCTTCCAGCGTGTCGGCAAACAGCTTGCGAATCGTGTCCCAGAAACCGATGTAGGTGGCCGGGCAGGAGCGAGGTGTCTTGCCTATAGGGGTCTGGTCGACTTCAAGCACGCGGTCGACGCGCTCGTAGCCCTCTATGCGTTCGCAGCCAGTCCAGGCCGGGTGCTGACCCGCCTCGTCCGCGTCGCGCCCGGCCTTGGTCGAGCGCAGCATGACGCCGGCATGCACATTGCTCAGCAGCACGTCGCGCGCCAGCGTGGACTTGCCTGACCCCGACACCCCCGTCACCGCCACCAGGCGATGCAGCGGCACCGTGACAGTCACCTGTTTCAGGTTGTGCAGATCGGCCTTGACCACCGTCATCCACGAGGTGAAGGGGCTGGCGGCGGTAGGCGCTGCGTTGTGCAGCGCACTGGCGCTGGCGGCCGCTGCTTTCAGGGCCTGGGCCTTTAGCGTCGCCGCCTTCTGCTTGCCCGGCGCTTTGACCTCTGCGGCGACCGTTGCCGCCAGCACGGCAGCGGGCGCAGCGCCGCTGCGGGTTTCGCGGCGCAGCTGCAAGGGGTGAATCAGGGGATTGGCCAGGTATCGCCCGGTCAGGGAATCGGCCACCGTGGCCAGATGCTCCGCCGTGCCCTGCGCCACCAGCTGGCCGCCGCGCTTGCCGGCGCCTGGGCCTATATCAATGATGTTGTCGGCGCGGCGAATCGTGTCTTCGTCGTGCTCCACCACCACCAGGGTGTTGCCGCGCTCACTCAGCTTGCCCAGGGCACTGAGCAAAATCTGGTTGTCGCGCGGGTGCAAGCCTATGGTGGGCTCATCCAGCACATAGCAAACGCCTTGCAGATTGGAGCCCAACTGCGCCGCCAGCCGTATGCGCTGGGCCTCGCCGCCCGACAGGGTGGGCGCGCCGCGGTCCAGCGTGAGGTAGCCCAGGCCGACATCCTCCAAAAACTCCAGCCGGCTCTTGATTTCCGGGATCAGGTCGCGGGCAATGCCGGCCTCACGTCCGGCCAGCGCCAGCTGGTCAACCCAGCGGCGCACGTCGGTCACCGACAGGTGGGCAATGTCGGCAATTCCGACGCCCGCGAATTTGACGGCGCGCGCCTGCCCATTGAGACGGGTGCCCGCGCAGCCCGGGCAGACCTGATCCAGAATGTCGTCGGTTTCCGGCTCGCCAAAAGTCTGCTCGCGGCCCTTGTTGTCGTCGGCGCCCAGCACCGAATCGTCAAACACCTTGCGCTGCTCCTTGCTGAGCTTGACGCCCGTGCCCACGCAGTCCGGGCACCAGCCGTGCTTGCTGTTGTAGCTGAAAAGGCGCGGGTCCAGCTCGGGGTAAGAGGTGGCACAGACCGGGCAGGCCCGCTTGGTCGAGAAGGCCTCAAGCCGGCCAATCCCCAGGGTGCTGCGGCCGTCTTGCATGGCGGCCTTCAGGCCGTCCAGCGGCGCCAGCACATGCAGCACGCCCTTGCCATGCTCCAGCGCGGTGGCCAGGGCCTGGCGCAAGGCGGCCTCGTTCTCGGGTGTGACCTGCAGGTCGGCCACCGGCAGCTCGACCGTATGTTCCTTGAAGCGATCAATGCGCGGAAAGCCGGTGGTCGGCAAGAACTCGCCGTCGATGCGCAAATGGCTGTAGCCACGCGGCCGCGCCCAGTCGGCCAGCTCGGTGTAAACACCCTTGCGATTGATCACCAGCGGCGCCAGCAGGCCTATGTGCTGGCCGCGATAGTTTTTCAGCAGCTGCGCCGCAATGGCGTCCAGGCTTTGCGGCATGACGGCTGCGCCGTCCTTGGTGCAATGCTGTATGCCCAGCTTGACGTACAAGAGGCGCAGGAAGTGCCAGACCTCGGTGGTGGTGCCGACGGTGGACTTGCGGCCGCCGCGCGACAGGCGCTGCTCAATGGCCACCGTCGGAGGAATGCCGTAGACCGCGTCCACTTCAGGCCGGCCGGCCGGCTGCACAATGCTGCGCGCATAGGCATTGAGCGACTCCAGATAGCGGCGCTGCCCTTCGTTGAACAAGATGTCGAAGGCCAGCGTGGACTTGCCCGAGCCCGACACGCCGGTCACCACATTGAACTTGCCGCGCGGAATATCGACCGACAGGCTTTTGAGATTGTTTTCCTTGGCGTTGACGATCTGGATCAGATTGGAAAAAGCGGGCCGGGTCTTCCAGGCCTTGGGCCGTTGCTCTTCAACCTGACAGGTCTGGCCCATGGCCAGCTCGTACTCGCGCAGCGCCAGCGCCGTGTGCGAGCTCGGGTGCTGGCGCACCTCCTCGGGCGACCCTTCAGCCACCAGCAGGCCGCCGGCTTCACCGCCCTCGGGTCCCAGGTCAATCAGCCAGTCGGCCGAACGGATCACATCCAGGTTGTGCTCGATGATGATGAGCGAGTTGCCGGCTTCCAGCAGCTTGCGCAGCGCCCGCATGAGCTTGGCAATATCGTCAAAGTGCAGCCCGGTGGTGGGCTCATCAAACAGGAACAGCGTGCCGCGATTGGGCGACTTGAGCGCCAGCGCCTGCCCGTTGGCGCTGCGGCTTTTGCCAGCCGTTTTGCTGGCGCCGGCCAGAAAGCCCGCCAGCTTGAGCCGCTGGGCCTCGCCGCCCGACAGCGTGGGAACCGGCTGGCCCAGCTTCACATACTCCAGGCCCACATCGACGATCGGCTGCAGCGCCCGCAACACCTCGCGGTCTTGCGCAAACAGCTGCACGGCTTCGCTGACGGTCAGGTCGAGCACGTCGGACACATTGAGCAGCTTGGGCCTGAGCTGGCCTATGGCCTGGCGCTCGATGGTGACCTCCAGAATCTCGGGCCGATAGCGCTTGCCGTCGCAGTCGGGGCAGCGCAGATAGACGTCGCTGAGAAACTGCATTTCCACATGCTCGAAACCGGAGCCGCCACAGGTCGGGCAACGCCCGTCGCCGTTGTTGAAACTGAACTTTGATGCGGTATAGCTGCGCTGTTTGGCCAGCGGCGCCAGCGCAAACAGATCGCGCAAGGCATCCCAGGCGCCCACATAGCTGGCCGGGTTGGAACGCGCGGTCTTGCCTATCGGCGACTGGTCTACAAACACCACGTCGGTCAGGTGGTCTGCGCCCATCAGCCGGTCATGCACGCCCGGCGTTTCGGTGGCCTTGCCAAACTGCCGCAGCAATGCCGGCGCAAGAATGTCCTGCATCAAGGTCGATTTACCCGAGCCGCTGACGCCGGTGACGCAGACCAGGCGCTGCAGCGGAAACTCCACCGTCAAATTCTTCAGGTTGTGGTCGCGCGCGCCTTCCAGAATCAGGCGCGGTGTGCTGTCGGTCACCGGCCGCTTCAAGCCCATGCCGACCCGCTTGCGCGCGCCCAGGTAGGCGCCGGTCAAGGTATCGGCATGCCTGAGGTCGTCGGGCGTGCCGTCAAAGACGATCTGGCCGCCCTTCTCGCCCGGACCAGGGCCCATGTCTATCATGCGGTCGGCGGCCAGCATCACGGCCGGGTCGTGCTCGACCACCACCAGCGTGTTGCCGGCGTCGCGCAGCCTGTGCATGGCCTGCGTGATGCGGTTCATGTCGCGCGGGTGCAGGCCTATGGACGGCTCGTCGAGCACAAACAAGGTGTTGACCAGCGAGGTTCCCAGCGCAGTCGTCAGGTTGATGCGCTGCACCTCGCCGCCCGACAGCGTGCGGCTTTGCCGGTCCAGCGTGAGATAGCCGATGCCGACATCACAGAGGTATTTCACGCGGGTACGGATTTCCTCGAACAACGATTTCAAGGCCTGCTTCTCCGCGTCCTCACCCATCACATCGAGCGACAGGCTGCCGAAAAATTTCGCCAGTCTGTCTATGGGCAGTTGCATCAGGTCATGCACGCACAAGCCTGGCAGAGCCTGGAGTTGCGCACGGCTCCATTGCACGCCCACCGGCATGAAACGCTGCGCGGGCGGCAGCACCGCATCGGCGGCATCTTTGGAGCCCAGGCGCCAGAGCAGGGGTTCGAGCTTGAGGCGCGCGCTGCCGCAGGTCTCGCAGGGCGTGTAGCTGCGGTACTTGGACAGCAGCACACGGATGTGCATCTTGTAGGCCTTGCTTTCAAGATACTCAAAGAAGCGCTTGATGCCGAACCAGTGCTGATTCCATTTGCCGTTCCAGCTGGGTGAGCCGTTGATGACCCAGCCTTGCTGCTCGGGCGTGAGCTTGTACCAGGGCGTGTCGCGCGGAATACCGGCAGCTTCGGCATGGCGCATCAGGTCGTCTTGCGCTTCCTTCCAGGCCGGTGTCTGCATGGGCTTGACGGCACCGGCACGCAAGGTGAGCTTGTCATTGGGAATCACCAGCCCGTAGTCGACGCCAATGACGCGGCCAAAGCCGCGGCAGGTCTCACACGCCCCCATGGCCGAATTGAAGGAGAACAGCGATGGCGTGGGCTCGGTGTAGCGCAGGTCGCTGTCGGGACTGTGCAAGCCCGTCGAGAAGCGCCACATGTCGTCGGGCTCACCGCCGCCGTCGGCGCCTTGCTGCACATAGACATTCAAGCGGCCACCGCGTTTGAGCGCGGTTTCAATGGCTTCAATGACACGCGCTTTTTCCGCGCTGTGCAGACGAAAGCGGTCGGCTACCACATCCAGCAGCTTGTGCGGCCCGACCGGCGTGCTGATTTCACGTTCCGCGTGGATGCGCGTGAAGCCGCTGGCCGACAGCCACTGCGCCATCTGCTCCTCGCTGGTGTTGCCGGGAAGTTCGACCGGAAAAGTCACCACGACTCTTGGATCACTGGCGGCCGTGCGCGCCATCAACTCGGCGTAGATGGACTCTGGGCTGTCATGCCGCACCGCTTGTGCCGTCTGCTTGTCAAACAGCTGCGCCGCCCGCGCATAAAGCAGCTTCAGGTGATCATTCAACTCGGTCATGGTGCCCACAGTGGAGCGCGAGCTGCGCACCGGGTTGGTCTGGTCGATGGCAATGGCGGGCGGCACGCCCTCGACCTTGTCCACGGCCGGCTTGTCCATGCGGTCCAGAAACTGCCGGGCATAGGCAGAGAAGGTCTCGACATAGCGTCGCTGGCCCTCGGCAAACAGGGTGTCGAACACCAGCGAGGATTTTCCCGAACCGCTGGGCCCGGTGACCACCGTCATCTCGCCGGTACGTATGTCCAGGTCCAGGTTTTTGAGGTTGTGCTGACGCGCGCCGCGAATGCGGATAATTCCCTGGGCCATCGGTGAAGGTCTTTCCTGAAGAAGTCGAACATTCTAGGCAGAAGCACGACGGTTACCAGGTGTGGGGGTTAAGCCCCTGGGCGAGAACGCGCGCGGCGCCAGCGTGGCGCAAGTTTTCCCCAACAAGCGCGCCATCTCCCAGCCCCGGGCCAAGGAAGCCATGGAGCGGTCCAAAGCAAAAGGGAATAGTGGCGCCGGTCTGAAGACGACCCGGCAGCAAGCCTGAATTTCAGTCGTACAGAGCGCTTTCCAGCGCCTTGAATTTCTCGGCACCAACGGCTTCCTTGATTTTTGGCGCCAAATCCCGCAGCCTGGCAACATCCCCGGCGGCTTCAACCGCCAGATTGAGCCGAAAGCCACGCAGGCCCAACGCCGCGGTAAGCCTGATGGCTATGGGATAAGCCTTTGAGTATTGCGCCTGCGCATCTTTCTGCGGGGCTGGGGCTGCAATGCTTTCAGCGGGGCTGGACGCTGGCTGAGGCAGCGCTGCGGCAGAGTCCGCCAGCAGCCCCAGCGCCACCAGGTGGCTCACATCATCCGTCGTCACCCCCAAACCGGCGGTTGCCTTGAGTACGTCTTCGGTGCTGCGCTTGCCATCAAACATGATGAAGGCCGAACGCTGCCTGGGGCTTAGTGCGATAGAGCGGTTCTGCAAGGCGGCCTGGCCCAACTCCGTCTTGGAAAAAATCATTGGCTTGTCTCCATGAAATGCACTATCAGCGCGGCCTCAGGGTATGAGGTGGTTTTTCAGAGACGATTGTGGTTTTTGTTTTTTCGCTCCAGCCCCAATTTAACCCATTTCACGATCGCACTCATTCCAGGCAATGCCACAAGACGCATGACAAAAAAAGAGGCCGCCGGCCGGCGCCCGCCCCGACTCAGGTCGCGGGGCCGTATGCGACACCCACAGTGGCGACAGCCGGCGCATTCAGCTGCAAAGCACCATGCTTTTCACCGCCCATATCAATATCGCCGCCCTTGCTCAACAGCCACAGCGCAACCCCGGCAAACGCGATGAATCCGACAACAATTTTCCACATCTTCTTGCTCCAAAAAAAAAAGCCCTCGGCACATGATGACGAGGGCCCTAAAACTCTCACAAGGCCCGGATCGGGCCGTTACCTCCGCTAAATGACTTATCAGTCGTTGGCGTAGATGTCGACGTCCTTGGTTTCCTTGATGAACAAGGTACCGACCACGACGGTGATGCCGGCAATGATGATGGGGTACCACAAGCCGTTGTACATATTGCCGGTCTGCGCGACGATGGCAAAGGCTGTCGTTGGCAGCAGGCCGCCAAACCAGCCGTTGCCGATGTGATACGGCAGGCTCATGGAGGTGTAGCGGATACGGGTCGGGAACAATTCAACCAGCATGGCGGCAATCGGGCCGTACACCATGGTGACCAGCAACACCAGATAGAACAGGATGGCCGTCACCATGACTTTGTCCATCTTGGCTGGGTCGGCCTTGGTCGGATAACCGGCGATCTTCAGGTCGTCGGCCACCAGTTTCTTGAACTCGGCATCTTTCTTCTTGGCCTCATCGGCGCTCAAGCCCTTGGCGCTGTAGCCAGGAATGACCGTGTCGCCAATCTTGATGGTCGCCACAGTACCGGCGGGTGCAGCAACGTTGTCATAACTCACCGAAGCTCCTGCCAAAACCTGCTTGGCAATATCGCAAGAACTGGTGAACTTGGACGTGCCGGTTGGGTTGAACTGGAATGAGCACTCTTTCGGATCAGCCGTCACGATCACCTGGTTCTTGGCCTGCGCCGCAGCCAGGTCAGGATTGGCCGCCTTGGTCAGCGCGCCAAACACCGGGAAGTAGGTCAGCACGGCCAACAGGCAACCCGCCATGATGATGGGCTTGCGACCGATCTTGTCGGACAGTGTGCCGAACACCACGAAAAATGGCGTACCCAGAATCAGCGAGTAGGCCACCAGAATGTTGGCCGTAGGACCGTCCACCTTGAGGGCCTGGGTCAGGAAGAACAATGCGTAAAACTGGCCCGAATACCAGACCACAGCCTGGCCGGCGGTCAAACCGATCAGCGCCAGAATCACGATCTTCAGGTTTTTCCATTGACCAAAAGATTCGGACAAGGGCGCCTTGGAGGTCTTGCCCTCAGCCTTCATTTTCTGGAAAGCCGGCGACTCATTCATGGACAAGCGGATGTACACCGACACCGCCAGCAGCAAGATGGACACGATGAATGGAATGCGCCAGCCCCAGTCGGCAAAAGCAGCCTCGCCGATGGCGGTACGCACACCCAGAATGACCAGCAGGCTCAGAAACAGGCCCAGCGTGGCCGTGGTCTGAATCCAGGAGGTGTAAGCACCGCGCTTACCGTGAGGAGCGTGCTCCGCGACGTAAACTGCCGCCCCACCGTATTCACCGCCCAATGCCAAACCTTGCAACATGCGCAAAGCGATCAGGATCACCGGCGCTGCCACGCCGATGGAGGCGTAGCTTGGCAGCAGGCCGACGATGAAGGTCGACAAGCCCATGATCACGATGGTGACCAGGAAAGTGTATTTACGGCCAATCATGTCGCCCAGGCGCCCGAACACGAGTGCGCCAAAGGGTCGAACGATAAAGCCGGCAGCAAAAGCCAACAGCGCAAAAATGAAGGCTGAGCCGGAGTCCAGTCCGCTAAAGAACTGCTTGGCAATAATCGCCGCCAGTGAGCCGTAAAGGTAAAAGTCGTACCATTCAAATACGGTGCCTAGCGAGGAGGCGAAGATCACTTTCTTCTGCTCCGCTGTCATGGGTCTGTTATCGACTGCAATGGCCATGTCAATGTCTCCTTCGTTAATTTAGCTTGACCACCCAGAACAGGTGATAAGCCTCACTATCCCGGCCGGTGCTGACCCGGTTCTGACACTCAGCCAACAGCAGCTGACGCAAAACTGAATGTCAGCTTACAAACCAGGCATTAACCCTTAGTCATTTTTTTCCATTGCAATAAATCGGGGCCGCAGACTGCCCCTGCCCGCATTTTCAAGGCTCATAAACCGAGGGAAATTCCTTAGGAAATTTTCTGTTCGGGCGCACCAAGGCAGGTGCACTCCGCTGCAACAAGCGGCAAAAAAAAGCCTCAGGTCCGCTGAGCGCCCGTGCCCACCTGGGCTACGACCTGCCAGTCAGGGCCGTCAAACCAGGCATCGCCAAGCAGGTAGGCCCGCAGCATGGGCAAGGAATCCAGGCCCCAAAAATGTTTGTCATCGACCGCAAAAAAAGGCACGCCAAAAGCGCCGAGCGCTATGGCCTCTTCGGTATTTTTTTTCAGCTGCGCCTTCACTTCATCGCTTTGCAAGTCGCGTGCTGGGGCCAGCTTCTGCATCAGTGATTCAAGACGCTGGGCATCGGCGGCTTCGGCGCCGCCCCGCCAGACATGGCGAAAAATGCTTTCGCAGACATAGCGGTTGGGTGATCCAGGCATTGCCTCTTGGCTGCAGGCCAGCGCCAGCCGCAACAAGGGCAAGGGATTGAATGGGTGACTGGCCGGCATCTGCAGGGGAATGCCCTGCTGGTGAGCAAGCCACAACACATGGCGGTAAGTCCAGTCGCGCTTGGGCACGATCTCGGCCGGTCCCAGTTGGCCAAAATGTTTAAGCATGCCGGCAAACAGCAGCGGCTTATAGCTGACGCTGTAGCTCAGCCCCTTCAAGGCTTCAGGCAGGTGCTCAAACGCGAGATAGGCATAGGGCGATATGAAGTCAAGATAAAACGTGATGTGCTTCAGCTCGCCGGCCAATGCCGAGCTTGCCGGTGGCTGCTTCCCCATGCTTGTCACTCCTTCAATGCAGCCATGCGCTGCTCAATGACTTGCCAGATTTTCCGCTTGCTGGCGTCATCGGCCCGGCTCCAAATCGCGATCTCGTCACGGGTACGAAAGCAGCCCTCGCACAGCCCCGTCGTGGCGCTCATGCGGCAAATTGAAATGCAGGGTGATGGCACATCGGCCTCAGCGTCCAGCGTACGGGCGCGTAGCGTGACCAGGCTGATGGCGCGTTGCAGAGCGAGTTTTTCCTCATCGACAGCCAGCGCCAGATCGGCCACAGGCGCGCCCGTCAGGGTTTGCAGCTGCCGCGGCGACAGCTGGAACACCCCATGCGGATGCCCGGCCGCGGCCCATATTTCGTCAAAGCGAAACAGCGACTCGTCAATCAGCGTGACCGAAGGCGTGACATGGGCCAGCGGCGACACACCACCTATCGAAAAACCGGTACGGGCTTTGACAAACTCCGCATCGGCCCGGCCCAGCCGCTTGCCGTCAAGGCAGACCAGGGCCTCGACTTTTTTCTCATCCACCCGCTGGTCACCGGACGTGACGACCAGCACCGCCGCGTCATCGGACTTGCGGCGAAAAATAATGCTTTTGGCAATCTGGCCCACGGCGACACCCAGCACGTCCGCCGCCTGCTGTGCCGTGCGCGCGGCGTCATCGAGCATGACGGGCGCGTGGGCGTGGCCCTTGGCCTGCAATACAGCGGCGACACGCTGCACACCTTCAGGCAAGCTCTTCAACTCAGCCCCGCACACGGTTAAGACCCCCAGGCTTTTCACTTCGTGTCAGACGCTGCCCACCGAGGAGGCTAATTTTCCTTGGGGCGGCCCGGCGGAAAATTGTCATTCCGCTTATCGCTTTGCTTACAGCGCTCATCAATCCATCCTTTTGTTGAGCAAGGCCGTCGCGGCCCGGGAGTTGGGTTTGCGCTGCAGAAAATCGCTGATGAATTTTCCAGCGTCTATCAATTTTTCCAGATCAATACCGGTGTCTATTCCCATGCCGTGCAGCAGATAGACCACGTCCTCGGTGGCCACGTTTCCGGTCGCCCCCTTGGCATAGGGACAGCCGCCCAGTCCGGCGGATGAGGCGTCAAATTGCCACACGCCCATCTGCAAACTGGCCAAGGTGTTGGCCAGCGCCTGTCCATAGGTGTCGTGGAAATGACCGGAGACGTCATTGAGGTCGTAATGCTTGAGCGCCGCTTCCATGGCGCGCTGCACCTTGAGCGGCGTGCCCACGCCAATCGTATCGGCCACGCCGACATGCTGCACACCAATTTCCTTCATCAGGCGCGCCACCAGCTCGACCCTCTCGGGTGCGATCTCACCCTCGTAAGGACAGCCGACGGTGCATGAAATGGCGCCGCGCACATAAATGTTGTTGCTCCGGGCAGCCGCCACCACCGGCCGGAAGCGCTCAATGCTTTCGGCAATCGAGCAATTGATGTTGCGCTGGCTGAAAGCCTCGCTGGCCGCGCCAAAGACCACGATCTCGTCGGGCCACAGCGCACGATCCGGAGCGATCGCGGCCTCAAAGCCTTGTATATTGGGCGTGAGCACGGAGTAGCGCACGCCAGGTTTGCGCTGGATACCGGCCATGACCTCGGCGTTGTCGGCCATCTGCGGCACCCATTTGGGCGAGACAAAACTGGTGACTTCGATATCTAGCAGACCGGCATCCTGCAGGCGATGCACCAGTTCGATTTTGACGGCGGCGGGGACAGGGTCTTTCTCGTTCTGCAAACCGTCTCTGGGGCCGACATCAACGAGCTTGACTTTGGAGGGAAGTTTCATGGGCATCCTTCAGGAGATAGGGTGGTCGCGAGCCGGTGAGCGGTTGTCAAGCAAGCAGGGGCCGCGGAACCGGCTTCGCCGGGCCGCAGGCGCAGCGGCCCCCTCGGGGGGAAGGGAGTTACGCGAAGCGAACGACCGTGAGTTCAACATCAGTATCCTTGTTTCAAGTCAACCACACCGGCGATGCTGGCAAGGGCTGCGCCATCTTGAAGCGCCCGGATTTTCCCGGCGATCTGCGCAATGCTTTCCTCGCGCAGCGTGCGGGCCGAGGTATGCGGCGTCACGGTAATTTTTGGATGGGCCCAGAAAGGATGGGCCGCTGGCAAGGGCTCGGTGCGAAACACATCCAGCATGGCGCCCGCCACATGGCCGTTGTCCAGCAGCGCCAGCAAGTCATCGTCGACCAGATGGCGGCCGCGCGCCACGTTGATGACATAAGCCCCCGGCAGCAGGCGGGACAGCGTGTCATGCCGCATGATGTTTTCGGTGTCCGGCGTCAGCGGCAGCAGGCACACCAGAATGCGGGTCGCGGCCAGAAATTCCTTGAAGCCATCGTCACCCGAAAAGCACTGCACGCCGTCTATGGCTTTGGGCGAACGGCTCCAGCCCAACACAGGAAAGTCAAACTGGGCCAAAGTCTGGCTCACGCGTTCGCCCAGCACGCCCAGGCCCATCACGCCGATGGGGTAGTCCGTGCGCATTCGCGGCTTGCGGTAGGACCACTGACCCTGGGCAACATCAGCGTCGTAGCCATCGAACTCACGGAAATGGCGAATCACTGCATGAGAAACATATTCGGCCATTTGCACCGACATGCCGGCGTCATCCAGCCGCACCACCGGCACACCGGCCGGCAAGCGCAACTTCATCAAGGCATCGACGCCTGCGCCTATGTTGAAAACACCCTTGAGCCGGGTCTGCTCGTCAAAAAACGCCTGGGGCGGCGTCCAGACCACCGCGTAGTCTGCAGGCGCGGCCCCTTCAGACCAGGGTTCTACCGTCGCGCCGGGCAGTGCGGCGCGCAAGCCCTCCAGCCAGGGCTGGGCTTTGGTATCGGTACAACAAAAACTAATATTCATTCCATTCGATCCTGAGAAGTTCAAGCGCCTATTTTCAACAACTCGGAACCTTCCGTCACTTGGTCGCCAGGCGCGTAGAGCAACTCCAGTACCACGCCGTCGGCAGGCGCCGCGATGGTGTGCTCCATTTTCATGGCCTCCATCACCGCCAGCGGCTGGCCCTTGCTAACCTTGTCGCCCGCCTTGACGGCAAAGGAAACCACCTTGCCCGGCATGGGCGCCGTCAGGCGGCCGCCCTCGGCCTGGGTTTCGCCCGCATGCGCCAGCAAGTCAATCGCCGTGATCTGCGTCGCGCCGCGTGCCGCAAACACGTGATCCACCTCGCCTTGGGTAAAAACCGCCGCCGTCAGGCGCTGGCCGGCAAACTCGATATCAATGCCCTGCTCGCCTCTGGAGAAAACCAAGGGCCCAGACAGCTCGCCAACCTGCAATTGCAAAGTGCCGTCATGCCGATAAGTCAATGCCGCCTTGGCCGACTCGCCCCGGAATTCAAACTCAAAAGGCCGGACCGTGACACCATGCGTTTGCCAGCCGTCGCGGCGACTGAAAGGGTCTGTGCCTTCTCTGGCCTTTTCGTTCAGCAGCGTCTGCGCAATGGCACTGGCTGCCGCCAGCGGCAGGCCAATAGTCTCCTGCTTGAAGAGCAGCGCCTCTTCGCGCTGAATCAGCGCCGTGTCCAGATTGGCCTGGGCAAACGAGGGGCTGCGAACCACATGGCGCAAAAACTGCACGTTGGTGCTCAGGCCAACAATGCGGGTTTGCGCCAGCGCCTCGTCAAGCCTGGCCAGCGCCTCTTCACGCGTCTGTCCATGCACGATGAGCTTGGCCACCATGGAGTCGTAGAAGGGCGAGATGGTGTCACCTTCGCGCACGCCATCATCAATACGTACCGTGCCCCGTTCAAACGTGGCGCAGGACGGCTTCTGGTAGACATGCAGCGTACCGGTGGCGGGTAGAAAATTGTTGTCCGGGCTTTCGGCGCAGATACGCGCCTCTATGGCGTGGCCTTGGATAGACAGCTGCTCCTGCTTCAAAGGCAGCGCCTCGCCACTGGCCACGCGCAATTGCCATTCCACCAGGTCCAGCCCGGTGATGGCTTCGGTCACGGGATGCTCGACCTGCAGCCTTGTATTCATCTCCATGAAAAAGAAATTCATGGCTCCGCCTTCGCGCTGCTCAACGATGAATTCCACCGTGCCGGCACCCACGTAGTTGACGGCGCGCGCCGCTGCCACGGCGGCCTCGCCCATCTGCTGGCGCATGGCCTGGCTCATGCCAGGTGCTGGCGCTTCCTCCAGCACCTTCTGGTGGCGCCGCTGCACCGAGCAGTCGCGCTCAAACAGATAAACATAGTTGCCCAGCGTGTCGCCAAACACCTGGATTTCGATGTGCCGCGGGCGCTGCGCGTACTTTTCGACCAGCACCTTGTCGTTGCCAAAGCTGTTGATGGCTTCGCGTTGGCACGAGGCCAGCGCGGCCGCGAAGTCTTCTGACTTGTCCACCGCACGCATGCCCTTGCCGCCGCCGCCGGCGCTGGCCTTGATCAATACCGGATAACCGATGCGATCGGCCTCGCGCTGCAACAGTGCCGGTGACTGGTCACTGCCGTGATAGCCAGGCACCAACGGCACACCGGCTTTTTCCATCAATTGCTTGGACTCGGCCTTCAGGCCCATGGCCTTGATGGCGGAGGCCGGCGGGCCTATGAAGACCAACCCGGCATCAAGGCAGGCCTGGGCAAACTCCTCGTTCTCGCTCAAAAAACCGTAGCCGGGGTGAATTGCCTCGGCACCGCTGGCTTTGGCCGCCGCGATGATTTTTTCCCAGCGCAAATAACTGTCCTTGGGCGCGCTGCCGCCTATGTGAATGGCTTCATCGCAGAAACTCACATGCTTGGCGTTGACATCGGCATCCGAATACACGGCAACGGTTTTGATGGCCATGCGGCGGGCCGTGGCGGCGACACGGCAAGCGATCTCGCCCCTGTTTGCAATCAGTATTTTTTTAAACATGTTTGTCATTCTTTGAAAAAGGGGACTTCAGGGTAAAAGCGGGCGACAGGCCTGGATCGGACTTGCCGCTGAAAATGCGCGCCACGCGGGTAAAAAGCTGTTTCAAAAAGCGCCAGCAAACACGGATCAGCCAGACACTGAGCACCAGCATCACGACCAGCAGGGGAATAAAAATCAGGGGATGAGCCAGCGCCAGCCACAGGCCGGCCGGAACCAGGCTGTCTTCAACCAGAGAGGTGCCGACATTGGTAAAGGGCTCGGGCGAGGTATTGATGGCGGCGCGGGTCGTGGCCTTGGCGGCATGGCTGGTCGCGGCCAGCGTGCCACCAACCAAGGCGGCCACCAGCCCCATCGCGCTGCTGTCGGCACCAAACACACCGGCCGCCAGCGCCGCGCCGGCAGGCACGCGAATCACGGTATGAACCACATCCCACAGCGAATCCAAACCCGGAATCTTGTCGGCAAAAAACTCGACAAACACCATGAAACCGCTGGCGCCCAACACCACCGGGTTGGCTAGCAGATGCAGGCCTTGGGGCAAGGGAATCCAGCCCAGATAACCCGCCAGCCCGGTCAGAAAAACCACCAGGTACAAACGAACGCCGCTGGCCCAACCCAAAGCGCCGGCCAGGGCAATCAGCTGCGCGGTATCGAGTGTGTTCATAAAGCCCCCACGCTTTTGGCTACGCCGCTCTCCGAGAACACTTCGTGTAATACGCTGCGGCCCGGCGCGGCGCTCATGTGCGGGCTCACTTCAGCCTCCCAGCCAGGACGGCTTGCGCTTTTGCAGAAAGGACTGCACGCCTTCCCGGCCTTCGCTGCTGGTGCGAATGTCGGCAATGCCTTCGACGGTGCGACCTATGAGGGTTACATCGATGTCGCGGCCAGCCACTTCCTGCACCAGCATCTTGCAGCTGCGCACGGCGTTGGGGCTGGCGTTGACCAGGGCGTTCGTCAGCTCTGCCACCTTGGCATCGAGCTGGTCGGCGCTGACCACCTCATGCACGAAACCTATGCGCTGCGCTTCCTTCGCATCAAAGCGCTCGGCGGTCAAAAAGTAGCGGTGCGCCGCGCGCGCGCCCATGGCGCGAATCACATAAGGGCTGATGGTCGCCGGAATCAGCCCCAGCTTGACCTCGCTCAGGCAGTAGTTGGCCGTGTCCACGCTGACGGCCATGTCGCAGGCCGCCACCAGCCCCATGCCGCCGGCGTACACATCGCCCTGGATGCGGGCAATGGTGGGCTTGGGGCATTCATACATCACGCGCAGCATCTCGGCCAACTGCGCCGCGTCGGCCAGGTTTTCGGCGCGGCTGTAGTCGGCCATGCGGCGCATCCAGTTCAGGTCGGCGCCGGCGCAAAAGGCCGGGCCCTCGGCGGCCAGCACCACCGCGCGCACGTCGGCGCGGCTGGCGGCATCCTGGAAGGCGGCGGTGATTTCGGCAATCACCTCATCGTTGAAGGCATTGCGAACGTCGGGGCGGCTGAGCGTCAGCGTCAGCACGGCGCCTTGTTGAGTGGTGGTGAGTGCTGTCATGGCTTACATCCTGAACAGGCCGAATTTGGTCTCCGGAATCGGCGCGTTCTGCGATGCGCTCAAGCCCAGCGCCAGCACGCGGCGCGTGTCGGCCGGGTCAATCACGCCGTCGTCCCACAGGCGCGCGCTGGCGTAGTAAGGATGACCCTGATGCTCGTACTGGCTGCGAATCGGCGCCTTGAAGGCTTCTTCTTCGGAGGCAGACCAGGCGCCGCCCTTGGCTTCAATGCCGTCGCGCTTGACGGTGGCCAGCACGCCGGCGGCCTGGTCGCCGCCCATCACGCTGATGCGCGCGTTTGGCCACATCCACAGGAAACGCGGCGAGTAGGCGCGGCCGCACATGCCGTAGTTGCCGGCGCCAAAACTGCCGCCAATGATGATGGTGAACTTGGGAACCGCCGCCGTGGCCACCGCCGTGACCATCTTGGCGCCGTTGCGGGCAATGCCTTCGTTCTCGTATTTGCGGCCGACCATGAAGCCGGTGATGTTCTGCAGGAACACCAGCGGAATCTTGCGCTGGCAGCACAGCTCGATGAAGTGCGTGGCCTTGAGCGCCGACTCGCTGAACAAGATGCCGTTGTTGGCGATGATGCCGACCGGCATGCCTTCGATGTGGGCAAAGCCGCAGACCAGCGTGGTGCCGTAGCGCGACTTGAACTCGTCAAACTCGCTGCCGTCAACGATGCGGGCGATGATTTCGCGCACATCGAAAGGCTTGCGCACGTCCACAGGAATCACGCCATACAGTTCTTCTGCTGCAAATTCAGGAGCTACCGGCGCCCGTCCTGATTGGGCTGGAGGCTTGTTTCTATTCAAATTCTTGACGGAAGCGCGGGCCAGCGCCAAGGCATGCATGTCGTTTTGCGCCAGGTGATCGGCCACACCCGACAGCCGGGTATGCACGTCGCCGCCCCCTAAGTCTTCGGCCGTCACCACTTCGCCGGTAGCAGCCTTCACCAGCGGCGGGCCGCCGAGGAAAATCGTGCCCTGGTTTTTCACGATGATGGACTCGTCGCTCATGGCCGGCACGTAGGCGCCACCGGCCGTGCAACTGCCCATGACCACGGCGATTTGCGCCATGCCCTGGGCGCTCATATTGGCCTGGTTGTAGAAGATGCGGCCGAAGTGGTCGCGGTCGGGAAACACCTCGTCCTGGTTGGGCAGGTTGGCGCCGCCCGAGTCGACCAGGTAGACGCAGGGCAAGTTGTTTTGCTGGGCGATTTCCTGGGCGCGCAAATGCTTTTTAACGGTGAGCGGGTAGTAGGTGCCGCCCTTCACGGTGGCGTCGTTGCAGACGATCATGCAGTCCACGCCGCTGACCCGGCCTATGCCGGCAATCAGGCCGGCGCAGGGTGCATCGCCGTGGTACATGCCCAGCGCGGCCAGCGGCGCGACTTCCAGGAAGGGCGTACCAGGGTCCAGCAGCATCTGCACCCGGTCGCGCGGCAGCAGCTTGCCGCGCGCCACATGCTTGGCGCGGGCGGCTTCACCGCCGCCGGCGGCGGACTTGGCGAGCTGCACATGAAGATCGTCCACCAGCGCGCGCATGGCGCTGGCATTGGCCTGGAAGTCGGCGGAACGGGCGTTGAGTTGGGTGGTAAGCGTGGTCATTAATCCGTTTTCTTTCAGGCGGTTTTATCTTCTTCCAGCCCGAGCTGGTTTTTCATTTCGTCGCGAATCTTGAACTTCTGGATCTTGCCGGTCACCGTCATGGGGAAACCGGACACGAAGCGAATGTAGCGCGGCACCTTGTAGTGCGCAATCTTGCCCTTGCAGAAGTCGCGCACCTCGTCTTCGCTCAGCGTCTGCCCCGGTTTGATGACGATCCAGGCGCAGAGCTCCTCGCCGTAGCGCTTGTCGGGCAGGCCGACGACCTGCACGTCCTGCACCTTGGGGTGGCGGTAGAGAAACTCCTCGATCTCCCGCGGGTAGATGTTTTCGCCGCCGCGTATCACCATGTCCTTGATGCGGCCGACGATGTTGACGTAGCCTTCGCTGTCCATGGTGGCCAGGTCGCCGGTGTGCATCCAGCCGTCGGCGTCAATCGCCTCCTGCGTGCGGGGCGCGTCGTCCCAGTAGCCGTGCATGACCGAATAGCCGCGCGTGCAGAGTTCGCCCGACACGCCGGTCGCGACGATGTCGCCGCTCTCGGGATCTATGATTTTGATTTCCAGGTGCGGCTGCACCAGGCCGACGGTGGAGACGCGCTTGTCCAGCGGCGTGTCTATGGAGCTCTGGCAGCTGACCGGACTGGTTTCCGTCATGCCGTAGGCAATCGTGATCTGGCTCAGGTGCATCTGCTCCACCACGCGCTTCATGACCTCGGTCGGGCAGGGCGAGCCGGCCATGATGCCGGTGCGCAGCGTGGACAGGTCGAACTCCTTGAAGCGCGTGTGGTCCAGTTCGGCGATGAACATGGTGGGCACGCCGTGCAGGCCGGTGCATTTTTCTGCTTGCACGGTTTGCAACACGCTCAGTGCATCAAAACCGTCGTTCGGATAGACGATGGTGGCGCCATGCGTCAAACAGGCCAGGTTGCCCAGCACCATGCCAAAGCAGTGGTAGAGCGGCACCGGAATGCAAAGACGGTCGGCCGGCGTCAGCTTCATGGCCTCGCCTATGAAATAGCCGTTGTTCAGGATGTTGCGATGCGTCAGCGTCGCGCCCTTGGGGAAACCCGTGGTGCCGCTGGTGAACTGGATATTGATGGGGTCGCTCGCCTGGAGCGTGACGGCAATGGCGGCCAGCCGCGCATCGTCGGGGTCGCCGCTGGCCAGCAGGCTGGAGAAGCGCATCAATCCGGGCTGCTCCTCGCCCTGCCCGGCCTCGTCGATCCAGATGACGGTTTGCACATGCGGCAGCGCGCTGGATTCGAGCAGGCCAGCCTGGCCATGCGCCCACTCGGGCGCCAGCTCGCGCAGCATGCCCAGGTAGTCGCTGGTCTTAAAGCTCGCCATGCTGACCAGCGCCTTGCAGTTGACCTTATTCAGTGCGTACTCGACCTCGGCGGTGCGGTAGGCCGGGTTGATGTTGACCAGAATCAGGCCGACCTTGGCCGTGGCCAGTTGCAGCAGCAGCCATTCGGCATTGTTGTGCGACCAGATACCGACGCGCTCGCCGGGCTGCAGGCCCAGGCCCAGCAGCGCGCTGGCCAGGCGATTGGCCTCGCGCTGCAATTCACGGTAGCTGTAACGGCGGCCCTGATGAACACTGACCAGCGCCTCGTGCCCGGGCTGGTGCGCGGCAATGGCATCAAAAAAACCGCCCAGCGTCTGCTCTATCAGTGGCACATCGGTGCTGCCGCGCGCATAGCTGCGGCTGAGAGTGGGCGTTTCGGGACTGGCTGAGGATAGCTCGGCGCTCATGGTGGTCTCCTTGCGGCCGCCAGCTCGGGCGGATGTCACAGTATGGCGCACACCGGGTGATGCGGCGTCCTTTCGAGAGGCCACGAAGGTTGCAAATCGCGCCACCTACTGGCACACTTCACGCCATGTCAAGCGCCCCGCCCGCAGCCGCCGTCACACCCATAGCCTTTGTGCAGGCCATTGTTTTTGCGTATGAGAAGCGGGATATGAATCCAGCCAATGCACTGACACAGGCACAAATCGCGCCGTCTGCATTGCTCAATGCGTCCGCACGCATTACCGCCTGGCAGATGGAGCGCATCTCTGGGGCCGCCATGCAGGAACTGGACGACGAGGCGCTGGGCTGGTTCAGCCGGCGCCTGCCCTGGGGCAGCTATGGCATGCTGGCGCGCGCCTGCCTGAGCGCGCCCAGCCTGGGCGTGGCGCTCAAGCGCTGGTGCCGGCACCACGGGTTGATTACCGACGACATCACGCTCAAGCTGAGCACGACGGGCAACACGGCGCTGCTCACCATCGCCGAGCATCGCGACCTGGGGCGCTTGCGCGAGTTCTGCCTGGTGTCAGTGCTGCGCAACATCCTGGGCCTGGCCTGCTGGCTGATCGACTCGCGCATTCCGCTGCAGGGCGCGCAGTTTCCCTTTGCCGCGCCGCCGCACCAGAGCGCCTACGGCGTGCTGTTTTCAGGCACCACGGCGTTTGATGCCGCGCCGGCCGGCCTGCGCTTTGACACCCGCTACCTGGCCTTGCCGCTGCGGCGTGATGAGAAGGCGCTGCAGCAGATGCTGCAGCGCGCCTTGCGGCTCACGGTGCTGCCTTACCGGCGCGATCGGCTGCTGGTGCAGCGCGTGCGCCAGGCGCTGGCCAGCCATCCGGCGCAAACCCATAACGCCGATGCGCTGGCGGCGCTGCTGCATGTCTCGCCGCGCACGCTGCACCGCCAGCTAAAGGAAGAAGGCGCCTCGCTGCAGACGCTGAAAGACGAAGTACGGCGCCAGCGCGCGCTGGACCTGCTGCTGCGCACCAGCCGCCCGATCAAGCAAGTCGCCGAGGCCGCCGGCTTTCAGAACGAAAAAAGCTTTATGCGCGCCTTCAAGGGCTGGACCGGCCAGTCACCGGCGGAGCTCAGGCAGGGCAAGCCGCCGCTGGCCTGATCGGTCCCTTTTCCAAACCGGCCAACAGGCAGGCGCACCCCGCCATCCATGCACAAGTTCTGTGGACAAGTTTGTGCACTGCCCTAGGGAAAAGCCTCGAAATCCTTGCCTGGCGCGGCCTGCAGGGTGATGCCCACCAAACAGGCAAGGTGGATAAACCGCCAGCATCAGGGGCCGGGCAGCGGATTCAAGGCGCGCAGCAGGGACTGGAACTCCGGCGAGCGGCGCAACACCTGACGCCCCGCGTCGATGAGTCGCCCCACATCCGTCGGCGCGATGCTGAAGGCGGTGGGAATCTGCAGCAGCGTCTGGCGGTCGGCCCATTCGGGCGTGTCGCGCAGATTGACCTGGATCACATAGACCTGGGCATCGGGAGCAAAGGCGTCTGAGCCGCCCGATGCACCGCTGCGCAACTCCTGCTTCCATTGCCTGGCCAGATCGGTCAGAAACTCCTGGGTTTCCAGCGTGGCGCGCGCCCCCGCGCCAAACAGCAGCGCATCCACCACCTGCGTGACGCCAGGCACCTTGTCGCTGGCGTCTATGCGCTCGGCCGGGTCACGCTCGGAGTTCACGGTGATCAACACCAGCTGGCGCACGCTGCCCGGCGCCGCGCTCAACGTGCGCACCGTGCTGCGCAGACTGCCGTTGACCAGGGTGCGGTCCAGCAGTCGGCGCACACCCAGGTTGTCGGACAGCCCGCCATCCACCAGATGGATGAAAGGACGCGCCTGGGCATCCAGGTAGCTATGGACCTGCGAGCGGTACAGGCGCACCCGGTAATCGTCCTGCCCTCTGGGCACCAGGCCCTGGGCCGGTCTGGCGCGCGGGCAAGCCGCCGCATAGTTTTTGAGCGTCAGCGGACTCAGCACGATGGGCACGGCCGATGATGCCGCTACCGCGAAGGAAAGCGGCACCGTACTCAGGTCGGAGCAAATCAGCTCAAACTGCTCGGAGGTGAATTCGAAACCCGCGCCCAGCGACAAGTCGGTCGCGGTGATCAGCAGCTGCGGGTTGCCGGCACGGCGCTCCAGGTCGCCATAGGTCTTGCCCCGGTAGAGTTCATCGAGCCGGCGCGCCAGCATATGGCTGCGGCCAAACCAGGGCGAGCTCAAGTCGTACAGATTGGCCGGCTTGAGGGTCTGGGTGATCAGGCTGTTCTGAAAGCTCTGGCGCAGAAAATCCCGCTCGAAATTTGGCAGGCCCTCGCTACCGAAAGCGGCGTAGTAGGCCGCGATGATGCTGCCGCCCGAGACGCCGCTGATCACATCCACCTCATCCAGCAGACTGCCCACCACGGCGCCGTCTTCGCGCACGGGAATGCGCTGCAACTCACTGAGCACGCCGTAGCCAAAGGCGGCGGCGCGGGCGCCACCGCCCGAGAGCGTCACCACCATCAATACGGACGGCCTATTGCTGAATTCAGTGGCCGGCTCACCCGCCTGCATGGCTACCGGCGCATCGGCAGGCGGCAGCGGCTCATTTATCCAGGGTTTGACCGTGGAACAGGCCGCGACCAGCCCGGCCAGCGCCAGCAGCACAGGCAACCTAAGCAAGCGACCCATGGCCGTGTTGGCAGCCATCAGTCAGCAGCCCAGCAAAGCCGGCAGCGCCCGCATGTGGTTGAACACCTGTGCCGCACCGGCCTCGCGCAGAGCCGCGCCATCGTCCAGTGGCGCATAGGCAAAAACGGTGGCGCCGGCCGCCACGCCGGCGCACACGCCGGTCACCGTGTCTTCCACCACGGCACAGCCGCGCGGGTCGGCGCCCAGATGCGCGGCAGCAGCCAGATAGACATCGGGCGCTGGCTTGGAGCGCGGCATTTCGTGGCCGCTGAAAATTCGGCCCTCAAAGTAGCCCATCAGCCCGACCTGCTGCAACTGCATCTCCACCTTGAAACGGTCTGCGCCCGAGGCGCAGGCCATGCGCTGGCCGGCGCTGGCATGCACGGCCGCCACGGCCTCGTGCACGCCCGCTATGGCCTGCAGCCGCGCCGTCAGTTCCCGGTTGCGCCGGGCATAAAACTCGGCCATCCAGTCTTCGGTCAGCGGCCTACCGGTGCGCGCCTCGATGAGGGCGCGTTCATCGCGCACCGCCTTGCCGATAAAAAGCCGCATGCACTCGGCCGGCGTGAGCGACCAGCCGCCCTCCTCCAGCATGTCACGCAGCACGCCATTGGTAATGGGCTCGCTGTCCACCAGCACGCCATCACAGTCAAACAAAACGGCTTCGAATTTCATTTTTTACTCATTTATTAATAGCTTCTTGCGCCCGTATTTATTGGGCCAGAGCCATATTTCACTTAAAACTGATCGCCATCGACGTAATACCAGCGCCCCTGCTCACGCACAAAGCGGCTGCGCTCGTGCAGGCGCACGGCGCGGCCGCCCTCGCGGTAGCGGGCGACAAACTCGACCTCGGCGTGGTCGGCGTCCTGCACGCGCTGCGAACGCACTTCCAGCCCCAACCATTTGGCGGCCGGCTCCAGTGTCAGCTCGGCCGGGCGCGTGCTGCCATGCCAGGTGGCGAGCAGATAGTCGCGGCGGCCCAGCACAAAAGCGCTGTAGCGCGAGCGCATCAGGACTTCGGCGTCGGGCGCTGGCGTGCCGCTCAAGTCATCCAGATAGCGGCCGCAGCAGGCGGCAAAAGTCAGAGGCTGGGCCTGGCTCGACTTGGCCGGATTCAGCGCCTTGGCAGCGCTGCGACCACAAGGGCAAGGCGTCGTCATGCGCCTTGGGCCTCAAAGCCACGGGCCCGTTGAGCGTCATGGTCGCGCATCCAGATAGTGTTCATGGTTCCGATTTTTACAGATAGCGCCTGAACAGGGCCGAGGTGATTTGAAATGGAAGGAGTTCTGGCTGTGCCCATGGTGATTTTGGAGCGAATAAAAAGCCCCCGGCACAGCCCTGTTGGCTTAAGATCAAAAACCTTTGTTCGCATGCGGCCACCACGTTTTTCGCAAACCGTTCAAACAAGACCTTAGGCATAAAAGTGATGACGCGGATTCAATGCGGCGGGCTACCAAAAGAGGTTTTCATGAAACACTTTTCGTTCGGCTTGTTGTTGATCGCCGCCGCTTTGGCCGGCTGCGCCTCCACCCAAGTCACTCCCAATCAGGCGTCAAGCGCCCGCACCGAGAGCTGCAAAGCCGCCTCACAAGCGGACATTGCCTCGCTGTTTGATCGCTGGAACCGATCCCTGCAAACGGGTGACCCACAGAAGGTGGTCGCCAACTACGCGCAGCAGTCCATCCTGTTGCCCACGGTGTCAAACACGCCCCGCCTCACGCCCGCGGAAAAGCTCGACTACTTTCAACATTTTTTAGAAAATCGCCCCTCCGGCAAGATCGACATGCGCGTGATTGAGATCGACTGCAACACCGCCTGGGACGCCGGCCTGTATACCTTCACCTTTGCCAAAACCGGCGCCTCGGTCAGCGGACGCTACAGCTACACCTATCGCTGGAACGGCTCGGACTGGTTGATCACCAGTCACCATTCATCGGCCATGCCCGAGAGCAAATAGTGTGGGGTGGTGGCAGGCAGCGGCTGCGCTTGCGCCACCAGCGAAGTCATCGTGAGTGCTTCTGACGAAGGCCGTAGGTGCTATCTAATAAATAGCAATCTTCGCTTATACAGTGCACGCTATCGACTTATTTCGCTCAAAAGTGAAGGCCACTTATATGCATATATGCTCAGGCCTTTTTGGCCTTGCGCGCTTCCAGCGTTTCGGTGGGCGCGCCCTGCTTGAGCCATTCGGCAAAGCCGCCATCTATGTGAGCGACGTTGCACATGCCCATGTCCTGCAAGGTCTTGGTGGCCAGCGCGCTGCGCCAGCCGGCGCCGCAAAACAGGATGAACTCCCGGCTCTCGTCGGCAAACACCGGCTTGTGGTACGGCGAGGCCGGATCGACCCAGAATTCGAGCATGCCGCGCGGTGCCAGAAAGGCACCGGGTACCGTACCTTCGCGCTCCAGCTCGCGCACATCGCGGATGTCCACGATCTGCACTTTCGGGTCGGACAAGCGGCTTTGAACCTCGGCCACCGAATAGGTTTTGACCTGGGCCATGGCCTCGTCAACGAGGGCGCGGAATCCTTTGGTGATGGGCATGGTCTTGTCTCCTACTGGGGGTTGTGAACAGATGCTCAAGTTTACGGCGTGCGCCACCATCCGGCTGAACCAAGGCCCCGTACCCAAACCAAGCAGGGGCCGCGGGACCGGCTTTGCCGGACCGCAGGCGCAGCGGCCCCCTCGGGGGCAGGGAGTTACACGCAGTGAACGACCGTGGGGGACCTAAAGTGCTCGCTGAATGATGATTTTCTGCACGTCGGACGTGCCCTCATAAATCTGGCAGACGCGCACGTCGCGGTAAATGCGCTCCAGCGGAAAGTCGCTGACATAGCCGTAGCCGCCCAGGGTCTGGATGGCGGCGCTGCAGACCTGCTCGGCCATCTCGCTGGCAAACAGCTTGGCCATGGCGGCCTCCTTCAGGCAGGGCCGGCCGGCGTCGCGCAGGCTGGCGGCATGCCAGATCAGCTGGCGTGCCGCCTCAATTTTGGTGGCGCACTCGGCCAACCGGAAACCCACGGCCTGGTGATTCATGATGGCGGTGCCAAAACTCTGACGCTCCTTGGCGTAAGCCACGGCCACCTCAAACGCGCTGCGCGCCATGCCCACGCTCTGGGCCGCGATGCCTATGCGCCCGCCTTCGAGCGCGCCCAGCGCGATCTTGTAGCCCTCGCCTTCGGCACCGATCAGGTTTTCGGCCGGGATGCGGCAGTTGTCGAAATTGATCTGCGCGGTGTCACTGCTGTGCTGGCCCAGCTTGTCTTCCAGACTCGCCACCACATAGCCGGGCGCGTTGGTAGGCACCATGAAGGCGCTCATGCCCTTCTTGCCGGCGCCCTTGTCTGTCACGGCGATGACGATGGCAGCATGGCCGTTCTTGCCGCTGGTGATGAACTGCTTGACGCCGTTGATCACATATTCATCACCCTGTTTCACCGCCGTGGTGCGCAGCGACGAAGCATCGCTGCCCACATGCGGCTCGGTCAGGCAGAACACGCCCAACATCTGGCCCTGCGCCAGCGGTGTCAGCCACTGCTTTTTCTGCTGCGCATTGCCGTAGCGCATCAAGATGGCATTGACCGGGCAGTTGGTGACGCTGATGGCGGTGCTGGTGCCGCCGTCGCCAGCGGCAATTTCTTCCAGCACCAGCGCCAGCGTGAGGTAGTCGAGATGGGCGCCGCCAAACTCTTCGGGCACACAAATGCCGTAAGCGCCCAGTGCCGCCAGGCCCTGGTGCGCTTCCTTGGGGAAGTGGTGTTCCTTGTCCCAGCGTGCGGCGTGGGGCCACAGTTCGGCTTGCGCAAAGTCGCGCACGGCGTCACGGATCATTTCCTGGTCAGAGGTCAGCAGCATGGTGAAAATCTCCGTTGGTTCTTGGTCTGTCGTTATTCAAAAAAATCGGTCGGCGCTACCACTGCGCCATGCGCTGGCCGTCGTGGCGCAGCAGGCGCCCACGGTCGGCCGGCGTCACGCTGGCCAGGGTGCGCATCAGGCCATGCACACTGTCGGCCATGCTCAGCGGTGCGGCGGCACCGCCCATGTCGGTCTGGGTCCAGCCCGGGTCCAGCGCCACCAGGGTGGCGCGCGGCCAAGCTGGCTGGGCCGCCGCCACGGCCATGTTCAGCGCCGCCTTGCTGACGCGGTACAGCCAGGCATCGCTGTCTGCCGCGCTGATCAGCGACATCTCGCTGGAGAAAAATCCGAACACGCCGTCGGCCTCTTCCACCAGCGGCGCCACCTGGGGCAACACCTGCATGGCGCCCAGCACATTGGCGTGCAGCACCCGGTCGAACTGTTCACGGGTGGGCGGCGTGGCCGCGTCATGGCCATCCCACACGCCGGCCACGTATAGCGCCAGGGCTATCTTTTCGCCGTCCAGCGTCCAGGCCAGGCTGCTCACGCTCGCGGGCTGGGCCACATCGACCGTGAGCACCTTCTCCACGCCCAGCGCCTGCAGGCGCTCGCGTCCGGCGGCATCGCGTGCGGTGGCGAACACGCGCTCGCCCGCCTGCACATACTGGCGTGCCAGCTCCAGGCCCAGCCCGCGCGAGGCGCCTATGATCAAGACAATTGGTATCAAATTGGCCTCCAGCGCTTATGCAGAAAGCGCAAGCAGCTATCAAATTGGAAGCATTCTAGCGACATCATCCCACCCACGGCGCTTGCTCATCGGCGATCTGCCGCGCGTAGCGCTGCACCATGGCTTCTTGCGACTCCTGCACCGGGCCGGCGTGGATCTGGTCGTGGATCATTTCGTTCATGGTCGGCAAGGCGCTTCGTTCGATGTGCGCACCGGCCTGCCACAGGCGCGAGCGCATCAGCGCCTTGGCGCAATGCAGGTAGACCTCGGCCACCTGCACCTCAATCACCAGCTTGGGGCGCTGGCGCTCGGCGCTAAAGCGCTCGGTGAATGCGGGCTCGTCACGCAGCCGCGCCCTGCCATTGATGCGCAGGGTTTCGTCCACGCCCGGGATCATGAACAACAGGCCGATGCGCGGGTCCTGCAGCAGGTTGCCCAGCGTATCTAGCCGGTTGTTGCCGCCCGCATCGGGCAGCAGCACGGTGTGCGCGTCGGCCACCTGCACAAAGCCCGGCGGTCCGCCGCGCGGCGACGCGTCCATGAACGCGCCGGCGCCGCCACCAGTGGACAGTACGCAAAAAGGCGACAGCGCCATGAAGCGCTGGCAGTGCGCGTCCAGCCGCGCCTGCTGCTTGCGCAGCGCGCGCTCGCCGGGCGCGGCATACAGCGCACGCAGTTGTTCAGCCGTCGTGATCATGGCGCGATGCGGGCGCGCTTCAGACCAGTTCGATCGCCAGCGCCGTGCCTTCGCCGCCGCCTATGCACAAGGTGGCCACGCCTTTTGTGAGGCCGCGCGCCTTCAGCGCATGGATTAGCGTAACGATGATGCGGGCGCCGGACGCGCCAATCGGGTGGCCCAGCGCGCAGGCGCCGCCGTTGACGTTGACGATGTCGTGGCTGATGCCCAATTCCTTCATCGCGGCCATGGGCACCACGGCAAAGGCTTCGTTGATTTCCCACAAGTCCACGTCCTTGACGCTCCAGCCGATTTTCTTCAGCAGTTTTTGCACAGCACCGACCGGTGCGGTGGAGAACCACTCGGGCGCTTGGGCAAAGGTGGCGTGGCCGACGATGCGGGCTATTGGCGTGGCGCCCAGCTCTTTCGCGGTGGATTCGCGCGCCAGCACCAGGGCGGCGGCGCCGTCGTTGATGGAGGAGCTGGAAGCGGCGGTGATGGTGCCGTCTTTCTTGAAGGCGGGCTTGAGCGCTGGAATCTTGTCGAGTTTGACCTTGCCCGGACCTTCGTCGATGGAGATCACGGTGTCGCCGCTGCGGCCCTTGACGGTGACGGGCGTGATCTCGGCCTTGAAGGCGCCGGATTCGGTGGCGGCCTTGGCGCGCTGTACGCTGGCGGTGGCAAAGGCGTCTTGCGCCTCGCGGCTGAACTGGTATTTGGCGGCGCAGTCTTCGCCGAAAGTACCCATGGAGCGGCCGGGCTCGTAAGCGTCTTCCAGTCCGTCCAGCATCATGTGGTCAAACACACGGTCGTGGCCAATGCGCATGCCGCCTCTGGCCTTGGGCAGCAGATAAGGCGCGTTGGTCATGCTTTCCATGCCGCCGGCAACCACCACGTCACGGCTGCCTGCCAACAGCTGGTCATTGGCCAGCATGGTGGCCTCCATGCCGGAGCCGCACATCTTGGACAGCGTGACCGCGCCCACACTGGCCGGCAGGCCACCCTTGAAACCGGCCTGGCGTGCCGGCGCCTGGCCCTGGCCGGCCATCAGGCAGTTGCCAAACAGCACTTCGTCGACTTTTTCGGGCGCAATGCCAGAGCGCTCTATGGCCGCCTTGATGGCGGCGCCACCCAGATCATGCGCCGAGAGGCTGGCGAAATCGCCCTGGAAAGCCCCCATGGGGGTGCGGGCGGCGCCGAGGATGACGATGGAATCAGACATGGTTTTCTCCTTGAACATTAAAAGGGACGAAACAAATCAAACAAGTCCTTGCGCGCTCGGCTCTCTGGCGCATTACTCGGGTTTTTCCTTGCGCGGCAAATGGGCAAAACGCTTGCTGCGCTCGTAGGGGAAGACATCGTGCACGTGGCCGGCCCGGATGCGCGCCTGGTGGCTTTGCCAGAAACCGGCTTCCAGCAAATCGCCATGGTGCTTCATGAAGAATTCGCGCACCGTGTCGTTGCCCAGCAGGAAGGGACCAAAGGTTTCGGGAAACACGTCCCTGGGGCCTACCGAATACCAGACCTCGCCGCTCATTTCCTCTTCCTCGTTGCGCGGCGCCGGCACGCGGCGAAAGTTGCAGTCGGTGATGTATTCGATTTCGTCGTAGTCGTAAAACACCACCTTGCCGTTGCGCGTGATGCCGAAGTTTTTCCACAGCATGTCGCCGGGAAAGATGTTGGCCGCCACCAGGTCTTTGATGGCGTTGCCGTATTCGATCACGGCGCCCTCGACCTGCTCGCGGGCGCGGACGTCGTCGACGCCGGTGGCCAAGGCTTCCTGCAGGTAGATATTGAGCGGAATCATGCGCCGCTCTATGTACAGGTGCTTGATGATGAGTTCTTCGTGGCCATCGCCGTCGCGGTCGCTGATCTCCAGCTGGCTGGGGGCAAACTTGCGGATTTCCTCGACCAGCGCTTCTTCGAAGCGTTCACGCTGGAAGGCGACTTGGCTGTACTCCAGCGTGTCGGCCATGCGACCGACGCGGTCATGCTGCTTGACCAGCAAATACTTGCCCTTGATCTGCTCGCGCGTGGTGTCTTTTTGCGGCGGGTAGTAGTCCTTGATCAGCTTGAACACATAGGGAAACGAAGGCAGGTCAAACACCAGCATGACCATGCCCTTGATGCCGGGGGCGATGCGAAACTTGTCGCTGGAATGCTTGAGGTGGTAGAGGAAGTCGCGGTAAAACAGCGTCTTGCCCTGCTTGGCCAGGCCCAGCGCGTTGTAAATTTCATTGCGCGGCTTGCGCGGCATCAGGGAGCGCAAAAACTGCACATAGGCACTGGGAACCTCCATGTCGACCATGAAGTAGGCCCGGGCAAAGCTGAACAGCGCCTGCAAATCATCCTCGCCGAACAAGGCCGCATCGATCACCAGCTTGCCGCTCTTGGCGCTGTGCAACAGCGGCAGCGCAAACGCCACCTCCGTAAAGCCGTTGATGATCTTGCCCACCACGTAGGCGCCCTTATTGCGAAAGAACAGCGAGGACAGCACCTGAATCTGGAAATTGGCGCGCAGCTTGACCTTGGCGATGTGCTCGCTGATGGCCGCCAGCACAAAATCGACATCGCGCGGCAGGGCTTCAAATTCGCGCTGCAATTGAAAGCTGTCGACGATGCGCAAAATGGTGTCGCGCAAGCTGTCGCGGCTCGGGTAGTAGGCACGGTAGGTCGGCCTGGCCGCCGGCTCGTCGTTTTCGATGTACTCGGTGCTGACCGCCGGCCGCACAAAGATGAAGTCGTTGTGAAAGTGGGTGCGGTGCAGTATCTTGGTCGTGACCGAATTGAAAAAGGTTTCGGCCAGCTCGGGCTGGTGGTGATTGACCAGCAAGCCTACGTAATGCAGCTTGATCTGGTGCCAGACGTCCATGGGCTGCGCGCCGGCCTTGAACTCTTTTTCCAGCCGCATGACGCATTCCTTGACGCGCAAGTCGTAGAACTCGATGCGCTCGCGCTGGGCTCGCTGCTGGCCGTGCCAGTCTGCGGTTTCAAAGCGGTGCTTGGCGCGCGCTGACTCGGAACGAAACAGCCGGTAATGGCGGTTAAAGCCATCCATCATCGCTTTGGCGATGTCATAGGCGAGGGGTGAGTCCAGCCGCTGCGGGAACATGTCAGGGCCCGTCCGGCCGCCCGCAGGGCACTGAGCGCGCCCTGGCGGGGCGGCGAACACAGTGTGCGTGGCGGCGTTTCATACTAGCTCCTGGCGGCGATCACACCCTCGATGGCAGCACGGTACAGCGGCTCAATCGAGTCGGTGCTGGACACCGTCATCTGCAGATCCTGCAGCAGGCCGTCATGCACACCAAAGGCCCAGCCATGAATATGAACCTTCTGGCCCTTGGCCCAGGCATCCACCATCACGGTACTGACGCAGACGTTGACCACCTGCTCGATCACATTGAGGTCGCACAGCGCATCGGCACGGTGCGCCTCGGGCAGGCCCTCAAGCAGCCCGCGGTGCCGATCGCGCACATCCTGGATATGGCGTATCCAGTTGTCGGCCAGGCCTATGCGCTTGCCTTCCAGCCCCGCCTGCACCCCGCTGCAGCCGTAGTGGCCGACCACCATGATGTGCTCTACCTTGAGCATTTCCACCGCGAACTGTATCGCCGAAAGCGCGTTCAGGTCGGAGTGCACGACGATGTTGGCCACGTTGCGGTGGACGAAGACCTCGCCGGGCTCCAGCCCGGTGATCTGGTTAGCGGGCACGCGGCTGTCGGAGCAGCCAATCCACATATACCTGGGCGTTTGCTGCTTGACCAGACTCGAAAAGAAACCCGGCCGCTCGGCCTCCATCTGCGCGGCCCAGGCGCGGTTGTGGCCAAAGAGGTCTTGAATGTTTGCAGTAGTCATGGTGGCTATTTTCGCTTGGCTTACATTGTCTCGGCAAACAGCTCCCGGCCAATCAGCATCCGGCGAATTTCGCTGGTGCCAGCGCCAATTTCATAAAGTTTGGCATCGCGCCACAGGCGGCCCAGCGGGTATTCGTTGATATAGCCGTTGCCGCCGAAGATCTGCACGCCCTCGCCGGCCATCCAGGTGGCTTTTTCTGCGGTCCACAGAATCACGGAGGCGCAGTCCTTGCGCACCTGGCGCACATGCTCTGAGCCCAGCAAGTCGAGGTTTTTGGCCACGGTGTAGGCAAACGAACGTCCGGCCTGCAGCACGGTGTACATGTCGGCAACCTTGCCCTGTATCAGCTGGAATTCACCAATGCTCTGGCCGAACTGCTTGCGGTCGTGGATGTAGGGGATGACGTTATCCATAACGGACTGCATGATGCCCAGGGGACCGCCGGTGAGCACTGCGCGTTCGTAGTCGAGGCCGCTCATCAACACCTTGGCGCCGCCGTTGAGGTTGCCCAGGATGTTTTGCGCCGGCACTTCAACGTTGTTGAAAACCAGCTCGCCGGTATGGCTGCCGCGCATGCCCAGCTTGTCCAGCTTTTGCGCAATGGAGAAACCCTTCATGCCTTTTTCGATCAGAAAGGCCGTGACGCCGCGCGTGCCCAGCTCGGGCTCGGTCTTGGCATAGACCACCAGGGTGTCGGCGTCCGGGCCGTTGGTGATCCACATCTTGTTGCCGTTGAGCAGGTAGTAGCCGCCCTTGTCTTCGGCCTTGAGCTTCATGGAAAGCACATCGCTGCCGGCGCCCGGCTCACTCATGGCCAGCGCGCCCACATGCTCGCCGCTGATCAGTTTGGGCAGGTATTTCTGGCGCTGCTCGTCGGTACCGTTGCGCTTGATCTGGTTGACGCACAGATTGCTGTGCGCGCCGTAGGACAGGCCCACCGATGCACTGGCGCGGCTGATCTCTTCCATGGCAATCATGTGAGCCAGGTAGCCCATGTTGGCGCCGCCGTATTCTTCACCCACGGTGATGCCCAGCACACCCAGGGATCCCATTTTTTGCCACAAGTCCATGGGGAACTGGTCGCTGTGGTCAATCTCGGCGGCGCGCGGTGCAATTTCGCTTTGAGCAAATTCGTAGACCGCATCGCGCAAGGCGTCAATGTCTTCACCGAGTTGAAAGTTCAGTCCTGGCATGTTCATGGCTTATCTCCGTAGTTTTAGGTCAATCGAAAGGGTCAATAGGTTTTCGCAACAGGCACCAGCGTTTGCTGCATCACAGCGCAATCACTGGGCTGACCGCCGGCATCCTGATGCACCACATGGGCTGTGGTGACGATGATGCGCTTGCCCGCCTTGAGCACCTGGCCGGTGGCGCGCAGTTCGCCGCCCTGAAAGGCGGCCAGAAAGTTAATCTTGTATTCCACCGTGGTGACCTCCATGCCTTCCGGCGCCACGGTCAGTGCCGCATAGCCGCCGGCAATATCGGCCAGCGCGCCCATGGCGCCGCCATGAAAGCCGCCCTGCTGCTGGGTGACGCGCTCCGAATAAGGCAGGGCAATTTCGCACAGCCCCGGCTCAACGCGCAACAAGCGCGCGCCCAGGTGCTGCATCAGGCCCTGGCGTAAAAAGCTGGCTTCTATGCGCTGAAACAGCGCTGATGAGGGAGAAGTTGCATTCATGGGCAAGGCCTGTGAAAAGAGGTTGAAACGCTATCTTTTTGAATTGACGTTTACGTAAACGTCAATTATGAACTATTTCGATTTTTCAGCCTTGCTGAGCAGTGTCTTGGCCTCTTTTTCATGGGTGCGGATTTCATCCAGATTGGCCTGCAGGTCCAGCAGTTGCGCCTCCAGCTTTTTGCGGTGCTCGGTCAGCACAGCCAGGAACTTCTTCAATTGCGGCGCCGTGTCGCGCGGGCTGTCGTAGGAGTCGATGATTTCCTTGGCTTCGACCAAGGACAGCCCCAGGCGCTTGGCGCGCAGCGTGAGCTTGAGCCGGGTGCGGTCGCGCGCCGTGTAGACGCGGTTGCGCCCGCCTGGCCCCTCGCGCAGGGGTTGCAGTAGCCCCATATCCTCGTAAAACCGCATGGCGCGGGTGGTCAGATCAAACTCTTTGGCGAGATCGCTGATGGTGTAGGTGGTGGCCATGATGATAAGAAAAAAGCAAACAGGGGCAGAGGGAACAGCGTCAAACAAATGCGCTATCTACAATCAACAGATATATTACGTTTACGTAAACGTCAAATATAACGTGGATCCGACATGAACCTTCTTGAACAGCAACTCGACTACCCCTGGGGCGATACCTTGCCCGAGCAAGGCGCAAGCCTGGAACTGGCGCCAGGCATCAAATGGATTCGCATGGCCCTGCCCTTCGCGCTAGACCATATCAACCTGTGGCTGCTGCGCGATGAGATCGACGACCCGGATCGGCCCGGCGAAAAAATCCAGGGCTGGAGCATGGTCGACTGCTGCATCAGCCGGGATGAATCCAAGGCCCAGTGGGAAGCCATTTTTTCCACCCAGCTGGAAGGCTTACCGATTCTTCGCGTCATCGTGACCCATATGCATCCCGACCACATCGGCCTGGCCTACTGGCTATGCCAGCGCTGGACCACGGCAAACCATGTGTGCCGTTTATGGATCAGCGCTACCGACTACCAGGCTGCGTGCCTGGCATCGCAAAGCACGACCAGTTTTGGCGGCGACAAAGCGGCCAGGTTTTTTGCCTCTCACGGGCTGACCGATCCGGAGTCCGTCGAAAAAATCAGGGGCCGGACCGGCTACTACCCCAGCATGGTGCCTGAGGTCCCGCCCAGCTTTTGCCGGTTGATGGACGGCAAATCCATACGCATTGGCGGACGCGACTGGCATTGCATCAGTGGTTATGGCCATGCGCCCGAACATATTGCGTTGCATTGCGCCGAGGCCGGTTTGCTCATCAGCGGCGACATGGTGCTGCCGCGCATCTCCACCAATGTGAGCGTCTACGACATAGAACCCGAAGCCGACGCGCTGACGCTGTTTCTGACCTCCATCGACAAATTTCTGCCGCTGGCGCCGCAAACGCTGGTTCTGCCCTCGCATGGCAAGCCCTTTCGCGGCCTGCAGACGCGCATCAGGCAGTTGCACGATCACCACCGGGATCGCCTTGAAGAAGTGCTGCAGGCCTGCGTCGCAAGCCCCTGCTGCGCCGCCGACATATTGCCCATCATGTTCAAGCGCAAGCTGGACTTGCACCAGACCACCTTCGCCATGGGCGAGGCGCTGGCGCATTTGCATACGCTGTGGCTGGGGGGACAACTCAGGCGCAGCCTGGACTCGGACGGGATTTACCGCTTTCGCAGCGCTCCAGGCTGAAGCCATCCCAGGGGAGACAGAGAGCCACATGGTAGTAGAGCGAACGTAGGGGCTAGCGCGCCGCGAAGCGGCGCCCCGAGCAAGCGATGACCCCCTTGGGAGGCAGAGAGCCACACGCCAGTAGAGCGAGCGTGGGGGCCTGTTACTTCAGCGTCGCCACTTCCGGTTGGCCGTGACCAGCGCCGTCAGATAGCCGTGCAGCCAATCAAATTTGATGGGCTTTTGCAGCAGGTGGGCGTGCGGCGGCAATCCGCCCCGTGCCTCAATCGCCTCCAGCGGCAAGCCGCTGATCACGATGATCTGCATATCCGCCAGCTGATGGTTGCGCTTCAGGGCTTTCAGCATTTCTATGCCGTCCACGCCAGGCATGGACAAGTCCGTGATCAGCAAATCCGGCCGCATGCTGGCGATGTCCATCAAGGCCTCAAGCGCCGATGGCATCCAGGTGCAATCAATGGGCAAGTCCCATTCTTCAAATTGGCAGCGGTAGAGCTCTCGGGTGTTTTCGTCGTCCTCGACCATCAGCGCGCGCAAACGGTGCTTGGGATCGACATCAATGCGTGACAGTTGCGGGCTGTGTTTGGCCCGATAGGCATTGATGGACTGAATGGCAATGCGGCGGTGGCCGCCCAGTGTTTTCCAGGCCTCTATTTCGCCCTTTTCGACCAGCGACTGCACGGTGGCAACCGACAGCCCCAGCAGCTTGGCTGCATAGCTGGTGCCGCAGTAATCCTCACTGGAAAAGTCGGCTGCGGTAATGGCAGCCTCGAAGGATTTGGGCTCACGCGACATGGCAGCCAAGAGGATGGACGAGATTCATCATTTACAGCATTTTACTTATATTACGCAGCAGAAAAAGCCTAAATAGAGGGGGAAAAAGGATCTTGATCAACAGGCGTTGCGCTAAGCACTCACGGCCGCTCGCGGCAGGGTAAAAAAGAAACTCGCGCCCATTCCCGGTGCGGCCTCGGCCCACAGCCGACCGCCGTGGCGCCGGATCACACGGCTGACGGTGGCCAGCCCAATGCCGGTACCGGGAAACTCCGACACCGCGTGCAGACGCTGAAAGGGATTGAAAAGCTTGTCTGCATACGCCATATCGAAGCCAGCGCCATTGTCGCGCACAAAAAACACCGGCAGTCCTGCCGCATCGGTTTGCTGACCAACGCGAATCTCGGCCAAAACCTGTCGCGAAGTGAACTTCCAGGCATTTTTGAGGAGGTTTTCCATCACCACCCGGATCAGCCGTCCATCGCCATGCGCCTGCAGGCCACTTTCAATGTGAAGCACGACCTGACGCTCGGGGTGGTGCGCCAGGCACTCATCCAGAATGCCGCGGGCCAGCGCCGACAGATTCACAGGCTCATTGCGCAGGGGCGCGCGCGAGACCTGCGCCAGCGACAGCAAATCCTCAATCAGCTGCCCCATCTGCGCCACACCGGCCTGGATGCGGGAGAGATAGTGCGCCACCTTCTCGCCGGAATGGCCATCGACCTGCTTGGCCAACAAGCGGCTGAAGCCGTCAATGGTGTTGAGCGGCGAACGCAGATCGTGAGAGACCGAATACGAGAAGGCTTCAAGCTCCTGATTGGACAGACGCAAGGCGGCTTCAATGGTCTTGATCTCGGTGATATCGGTATCTATGCCAACCCAAAAAACCACCTCACCCTGATCATCGAGAACCGGTGATGCCCGATAAGACATGGTGTGATGGCTGCCGTCCTTGGCCCGCACGCGCCGTATGCCCGTGAACAGTGACTGGTTCGCCTTGGCAAGGCGCCAGTTTTCCTGGACTCCGGCCAGGTCTTCGGGATGTATGGCGCCATACCATTGATTGCCTATCCAGTCCTCCAACACCCCGCCCACCAGATCAAACCAGGCGCGGTTGAAGTAAGTCACGGCGCCATTGGGCTTGATGGTCCAGATCACCTCTGGCGCCTGCTCTGCCAGCGCGCGAAACAAGGCCTCCTGGCGCGCCAGCGCGACGGTGCGTTCGCTGACGGTTTGCTCCAGTCCGGCATTGAGGCGGCTGACCTCTTGCAGCAAGCGGGAATTTTCTATCGCGATGGCAGCCAGTTGGGCCAGCTCCATCGCCACATACTCGTCCTGCTGCGTGAACTCGCCCTCGTATTTGTCCGACAGCTGAAGCAGCCCGATGTTTTTTCCGGTGCGCCCCATCAGCGGTATCGCCAACCAGCCCCGCATCGCGAAAGACTTTCCGGCCTCGCCGTCTCGCCAGCGCGGGTGCGCTTCGATTTCGGTCCGCGTCAGCCGCATGGATCGGTTTTTCTCGCAGACCAGGGCGTCAAGGCCGCGGCCGTCCGGCGGGGCGATCCGCTCCCGCTCGCCCGCATATTTCTCGGACAGCGACAGCGCATTGATGGCTTGCGCCCAGTCACCGTCCGAGGCAAAGCTCACCATCGCCAGGTGCGTGCCGATCACTCCGCGCGCCTGCTCAGCGATCTCCTGCATGGAGCCTTCCAGCGTCTGGTGCCAGGTAATGGCCTGGGTCGCATCGGCGGCGCGCTGCAAGGTGAACAGATAGTCCTGCACTTCTTTTTCGGCCTTGACCTGGGCGCTCACGTCCACCACCACGACAAAGCGAGCCGCCCGACCGGCATATTGAATGGAGTGCGACATCACATCCACCGGAAAGACCAAACCATCTTTGCGGCAGTGCCGCCAGCGCCCCCTTTTCCCCTCCACGGGTTTGCTCAGCTGCTTGCGCAAACGTCCACGGTCCGCCTCGGGAAGCACATCGAAAAGCGTCATCGACCGGAAATCTTCGAGTGTGTAGCCGTAGCTTAGAAGCGCCGCACGGTTCACTGTCAGAAACCGCCTAGTGAGCGCGTCGTAAACCAGCATGGGCAACGGCGCCGTGTCAAACAACGCCGCATAGCGCTGCTCGCTCTCGATCAGCGCCTGCTCGGCCAGCTTTCGGCGGGTGATGTCCTGGACCACCCCGGTGCGGTAGAGCGTCCGACCCTCGCAGTCGGTCTGCAGGCTGTCGTACTGGTGCATCCAGCGTACTTCGCCCGTTGCCGTAATAATGCGGCATTCAAGCTCTGCCGGCTGCCCGGTTGCCGCCGCCACACTGTGCTGTCGCAGATAGTCCTCGCGATCGTCAGGATGAACCTGATCCCACAGCCGCTCAAGATGACCATCAAGAGAGTCGCGAGTCACGCCATACAAGTTGAAAATTTCGTCGGACGCCCACAATGCCTGGGTCTGCAGGTTTTGCTCCCACACACCAATTCTCCCCAGACGCTGCGCATCCAGCAACCGACGCTGGGTCTCGGCCTGCTCCAGCTGCAGCCGTTCCATTTCCGTGACATCGGAGAAGACGCAGAGCGCACCCACGATGTCCTCGTCCTGGCGCATGGGGTGGTAGCGGCAACACAGCAGGCGGCCCTGCGGCGTAGCCGCATTGCGCATGAAGGTGAGCAGCAGTCCGTGCCCTCCCTTGAGCGCCCGGTTCAGGGGCAGCTCATCTTCGGCCAGCGGCGTGCAGGTATCGGGTGCAAAAAAACCCTGCTGCCCAATCCAGTCTGAGCTCAGCACCCGGGTGTTTTCATCAATCGACAAGATCTCTTTGGCCGGCTCGTTGATCAGCAGGGAGCGGCCCACGGCATCGACCGCGATCATGCCTTCATGCATGCTGTTGACGGTCAGCTCGAGCGCCGAATAGGCTTGCAAGCTTCTTTGCAGCTCCAGCTCCAGCGCCGACTCACGCTGCTGTAATGAATCGGCCATCAGGTTGAAGCCATCGGCAATCCGGGCGAACTCCTCCTTGCCCTTCAATGCGCCTATCGGAATCCGGGCATCGAGTTGCCCGCGCTGAATCTGCCGGGTTGCCGCCAAAATCTCCCGGGTCGGCTTCACAATCACACGCCCCCCCATCAGCCATGCCAGCCAGCCACCGGCAAATGCCACCAGCGTCAAGAGCAGCAGCTCCCGCCCCAACTGTTGCAGAGCCGGCGCCAGCACCTCATCCCGGTCGGCGCTGACCGCGATGAAAAAAGGCGCCTCCTTGAGCTTGCCGGCAGGTAAAAAAGCAAAAATTCGCGGCTGGCCATTGCCGTCCGAACCTTCGGCCACACCGCTGTGCATGGTTTTAACCGCTTCCTGAAGCAGCGGACTAGGCACCGCCTGCCCAATCAGCGCTGGATTGGATGGGGTCGCGGCCAGCACTATACCCTGTCGATCGGTGATCACCAGTCGTCGCCTCAGGGCCAGGGACGAATCTGCCAGCACCGTGGACAGCGCCTTGAGGTCAACGGTGGCAAAGGCCACCGCCGTCACCTGCTTCTTGTCATTCATCACAGGCATGGCGAAGCCGACCACCGGCTTGCCCGCCGCCCGACCCATCAGGTAAGCACCGGCCACGAAATCGCGCTGCGCCAGCGCCGCCCGGAAAAAGTCTCTGTCTCCGCCATACATGGCTGCACCGCTGCCCAGGGCATCACAACGAAAGTTGCCGTCCAGACCGACGATGCCAAGATTGGCATAGATAGGCAACTCCTCGCGCATGGTTTGCAGAAAGCGTCCGCAATCTGGGCCATGGCCGCCCGCCAAACCTGGAGCATGAACCATGGACAAAAGAATTTGCCGAGAGGCGTCGACCAACCGCTCCTGATTGGCCGCCACCAGTGACGCGGCAAACTTCAGGTTGTCAGTGGTCCGGCTGATGGCGGCATTGGCATTGAGCCAGGCCGTGACCATAGAAAGCGCAAACAGCGGGAGTATGGCCGCCACCATGAGCATGACCAGGCGTACCCGTAGCGTGATCGGAACCTTCATCGCAGCAGTCTATCTATCGAAGGTTGCGCCTTGGCTGACAAGTCCGTCAGCGCGCGCCTGGTGGCGCCATGCGTCAGGCACACGCAATGGATTCGTTGGCGTTCAGCCAATAGGCCTGCAGGCGATTGAGCTTTTCGGTGAAGGCGCCGAAGTCGACCGGCTTGCGCACAAAGCCATTGGCACCACTCTGGTAGCAAGCCAGCATGTCGGAGCGCTCGCTGGACGAAGTCAGCATGATCACCGGCACCACGGCGGTCAGCGGGTTCAGCCGCACGCTGCGCAACACATCCAGGCCGGAGAGCTTGGGCAGCTTCATGTCCAGCAGGATGAAAGAGGGCTGCTTTTTGGTATCGCGACCGGCGTAGCGGCCCAGGCCAAACAGATACTCGAGCGCCTCGGCGCCATCGCGCGCCACGACGATCTCTGCCTTCACCCCCTGCTCTTCCAGTGTCAACACAGTCAGCTCCAGATGATCAGGATTGTCTTCAACGATGAGTATCAACTTGGCGTTCACAAATGTCCTCTGCCCACTGCAATCCATTGGGTGATGTTTCTGATATTTTTTGCTTTAAACAATGACCACAAAAAGCATTCGAATGTACTACTTTTTTACTCGTCAATATTTGATCCCCGTCACCATCGAGGCGTTGCCTCGTCCCTGAGCTGGCCACGTAACTCGGCGTAGTCGGGCATGACCGATGCCACCGTGCGCCAAAAGCGCGGACTGTGATCCATGACGCGCAAATGGCTCAATTCATGCACCACCACGTAGTCTATGACCGAGGGCTTGAAGTGCAGCAGCCGCCAGTTCAGCCGGATCGAGCCGTCGGCGCTGGCGCTGCCCCAGCGCGTGCTGGCGCTGGACAGGCTGAGCTTGGTCCACTGCACCCCCAGTTGCGGCGCGAAATGCTGCAGGCGCTCGGTAAAAATCCGCCTGGCCTGCCGAATCAGCCAGGCTTGCACGACATCCCGGATCTGTTCGGCCGTAGCATGCTGGGCCAGCCCCAGTTGCAGCATCTGGCTGGCCTGAGCCGGCGCTTCTGGCGTGCGACCGGCCAGCTCAGCCGTGACGCCGGCCAAGGCATGGCTGGCATCCAACACCAGCATGAGTGGCTCGCCCAAAAAAGGAAAACTTGCGCCATGGCGCCAGTCAATGCGCGCCGACTCCAGTCGCGCATGGCGTTGGCGAGTTTCGTGCAGCTTCTTGACAATCCAGCCCGCCTTTTCCTGCACCGCCTTGTCAATGTCGTACAGCGGCACCCATTGGGGCGCGCTCACCACCAGCCCCTCGGCACCGGCGGAAAAACCTATGGTGCGGCGTTTGCTGCGCCTGAACTCATAGGCCACCAGAACGTCATCGAGCAAGACTTCACGGCTGGCGCGGGGATGCCTGAAGGTGGCCGGCGCCAGCGGTTGCAGCAAGGCCTGGGCCGGCACTGCAACAGTCGTCTTTTTGGCCGCCTTTTTAGTAGCACCACCCGCAGGGCCAGTCTTGACTGCAGGCCTTTTTTCTTGCGGCTTCAGGGTGATGCCAAGACCTGCCGCAGGCGCTGGGTCAAAGAGATCGCGCGTGAACTGAAAAAACCTTTGCATCACGCCAGTTTAGCGTTCGTAGCTGTCGGCCCGGAACGCTCAGGCTGGCGGCGCGCCAGCATAGGCCTCGGGATCGAGACGGCGCATTTCTGCTTCAATCCAGGCCTCGACTTCACGCATCAGCTCGTCGGGCTGGCGGCCGACGCTAGAAATCGGCTTGCCGATCGAAAAGTCCACGATGCCCGGGGTCTTGATGAAGGCCTTGCGCGGCCAGCATTTGGCCGAGCTCACGGCAATCGGAATCACCGGCACGCCGGCTTCAATCGCCAGCCGGGTGCCGCCCGCTTTGTACTTGCCCTGCTGGCCGCGCGCAATCCGCGTGCCCTCGGGAAACATGATGACCCAGGTGCCCTGACTCATCAGGCGCTTGCCTTGCGCCACCACCTTGTTGAAGGCCTGGGCACGCTGGCTGCGGTCTATATGGATCATGTCCATGCGCGCCATGGCCCAGCCGAAAAACGGCACGTAGAGCAGTTCTTTCTTGAACACATAGGCCAGCGGATGCGGCATCAAGGCGGGCATGCAAAGAGTTTCCCAGGCACTCTGGTGCTTGAGCAGCAGCACGGCAGCGCTGGTTTCACCGGTGGGCAGGTTTTCCATGCCGGTGACCCGGTTCTGTATGCCCAGAATATAGGTGCCGCCCTTCACCGCCACCTTCAGCCAGCCGGCGCACATCCAGTACATGGTGGTGCTGCTGACAAAGAGCGAAGCAATGATCACAAAAATGGCCCACGGAATCACCGTGAGAATCATCCACAACATGTGCAGGACGGAACGAATCAAGGGCATGTCAGGGCTTCCGGTGATCTAGAGATGGGCGGGTACGGCGGGAAATTGGCAATTTAATGGCTTTTGGTGCCCCAGCCAAATAGGGGTGGGCGCAAGCAGCTATCATTTTTATATCACCACCGGCAAGGGGCTGGCGCTACGTTCAAGGATGAAATCGGCAAAGGCCGACAAATCGGCGTGCAGCAAGGTGCCCGGCGGCAAACCGTCGGGCTGGCCACCGCCCTGGTAACGGGCAGATTTGCCGGTCAGCACCAGATGCGGCTCACAGCCGGCGGCGGCACCGGCCAGCAAATCGCGCAGGGAATCCCCGGCGGTGGGCACGCCCTTGAGTGGCACGCCGAAACGCGCGCCTATCTGCTCAAACAGGCCGGGCAGCGGCTTGCGACAGCTGCAGCTTTCTTCAGGGCTGTGCGGACAGTAAAACACCGCATCCACGCGCCCGCCCACGGCGGCCAGCATCTTGTGCATCTTGGCATGCATGGCGTTGAGCGAGGCCACGTCAAACAGGCCGCGCCCCAGCCCCGACTGGTTGGACGCGATCACCACATGCCAGCCGGCGTGGTTGAGCCGCGCAATCGCTTCCAGCGCGCCGGGCAGCGGCAGCCATTCGTCAGGCGTTTTGACGAACTCGTCGCTGTCGCTGTTGATGGTGCCGTCGCGGTCAAGAATGATGAGTTTCATGGTGTGCCGATCAAAGAAGGCTCGGCAGGCTCGGCCTGCCAGCCGGTGACAAACAGGCCGCTAAAGCGGCCGGGAGCCAGTTGCAGCGCCAGCCTGTCGCCAGGCTTGAGCGCCGTGGCCCGTGCATCGTCTATCAATAGCCGCTGGGGCAACGCCAGGCCGGACACCTGCAGCACCAGCGCCGTGCCGCCCAAACCGCGCAGGCTAGGCTGCTTGAACTGACGACTCAGCACCTGAGCCTGTACCTGCGCCTGGACCGGCGCCGCGCCTGACGCGGCCATGCCCTGCAACCACAGGCCCTGCTGATTCCAATGCCGCTGCAGCAGCGCCGCGCTGCCGCCCAGCCAGAGCAGCAGCCAGACCAGGCCAAGCACAAGCATGACGCGGCGCCCACCCAGACGGCGCAGCAGCAGCCCGGCCGCCAGCAGCACGGCCATGGCCGCCGCTACCGGCCAGAGCAGCTCCAGCACGCCGGCCGTGCTGGCAACCGGCAGCAGCGGCAAGGCCGGCGTTGCGCTCTGACGATCGCCCTGCCATTGCAGCACCCAGCGCAGGCCCAGCATCAAGGCCGGAGGCAAGAACAGCAAGCCGGCCGTGCGCTGCGCGGTCCAGCCAGCCAGCCAAGGCATGCGGCGACTCATGAAAACGGGCGAGGCTGACAGCTCAGGCCACCAGACGCGACAGATCGGCAACGCGGTTCATGGCGTCGTGCAGGCTTTTCAGCAGCCCCTGGCGGTTCAGGCGCAGGTCCATGGCCTCGGCATTGACCATCACGCCGTCGAAGAAGGCATCGACGGTGGTGCGCAAGGCCGCCAGGCTTTGCAGCGAAGCGGTGTAGTCGCCGGCATCAAACTGCGCATTGGCCTTGGGCAGCACGTCCTTCATGGCGGCGTAAAGCGCGATTTCGGCCGGCTCCTGCAGCAGCAGCTCGCTGACATGCGCATCCACCTCTGGCGCTTTTTTCAGAATGTTGCTGATGCGCTTGTTGGCGGCGGCCAGCGCTGGCGCTTCGGGCAAGGCGGCAAAGGCGCGCACCGCTGCCAGACGCTTGGCGACATCGCCCAGACGCTGCGGCCGCAGCGCAAGCACGGCATCAACCTCTTGAGCGCTATAGCCTTGCTCACGCAGGCTGCCGGCAAAACGGTCATAAATGAAGTCGGTCAAGGCGGCGGAGGCATCGCTGATCTTGTCGCCAAACACCGGCGCCGCAGCACCGACCAGGGCGCTCACATCCAGCGGCAAGTCTTTCTCCACCAGCATGCGGATCACGCCCAGCGCGTGGCGGCGCAAGGCAAACGGGTCCTTGTCACCGGTAGGCAGATTGCCGATGCCGAACATGCCGACCAGGGTTTCCAGCTTGTCGGCCAGGGCCACGACCACGCCCGTCATGTTGCGCGGCAACTCGTCACCGGCGAAACGTGGCTTGTAGTGGTCTTCAATGGCGTCGGCCACCTCTGCGTTCAGGCCATCGTTGAGCGCGTAATAACGGCCCATGATGCCTTGCAGCTCGGGGAACTCGCCCACCATGTCGGTCACCAGATCGGTCTTGGCCAGCAACGCGGCCTGATCGGCTGATCCGGCCAGGGCATCGCCGCCCAGTTGCAGGCCTATCGCCTTGGCCATGGCGCGCACGCGCTCGACACGTTCACCCTGCGTACCCAGCTTGTTGTGATAAACCACCTTGTCCAGCCCCGCCACGCGCGAGGCCAGCGTCTTCTTGCGGTCCTGGTCAAAGAAAAACTTGGCGTCGGCCAGGCGCGGGCGCACCACGCGCTCGTTGCCGCCAATCACCAGGCTGCCATCTTGCGGCGTGATGTTGCTGACCACGAGAAACTTGTTGGTGAGCTTGCCAGAGGCATCGAGCAGCGGGAAATACTTCTGGTTGGCCTTCATGGTCAGGATCAGGCACTCCTGCGGCACGTCGAGAAACTCGGTCTCGAATTCGCACACCAGCACATTGGGCCGCTCGACCAGCGCCGTCACTTCGTCGAGCAAGGCCTCGTCTTCAATCGCCTTCACCCCGCCGCCCAGCTTGGCCGCGGCAGCGGCGAGCTGGCGCGCAATCTCGGCCTTGCGTTCGGTAAACGAGGCGATCACCGCGCCATCGCGGGCCAGCGTGCTGGCATAGCTGTCGGCGTCGGCCAATACGACCGGATCCACCGCGGCTTCAAAACGGTGGCCGTGCGTGCTGTTGCCGGCCTGCAGGCCCAGCGCCTTGACCGGCACCACTGTGCTGCCGTGCAGCGCCACCAGGCCATGCGCCGGGCGCACAAAACTCACGCTACTCCAGCCGGGCAGTTCGCAGCCGCTTTCCAGCTGGTAACTCATCACTTTGGGGATAGGCAGTTTGGCAATGGCTTCAAGCAAGGCTTTTTGCAGGCCCTCGGCCAGCGTCGCACCGATGACAGTGCTGTCGTAAAACAGCGCTTCGGCCTTGCCGTCCATGGCTTTCTTCAGGCCAGCGACCGCCGAAACATCGGCGCCCAGCGCCTGCAGTTTTTTCAGCAGCGCAGGTGTGGCGTTGCCGGACGCATCCAGTCCCACGCTCACCGGCATCAGTTTTTGCGACACCGCCTTGTCGGCGGCTTGCGCCGCCACGCCGGTGATGTGTGCGGCCAGGCGGCGCGGTGAGGCAAAAGCCGTCAGCACGGACGCGGCAGAGGTCAGCCCCTGGCTTTTCAGTTGCTCCAGCAACACGCCGGCAAAGGCATCGCCCAGCTTTTTGAGCGCCTTGGGCGGCAGCTCCTCCACAAACAGTTCAAGCAACAGGTTTTGGGTAGTCATCGTCATCGCTCTCACACTGCCTTCTTGGTCATCTGTTCCACCCACTCGCGCGGGGCCATGGGGAAACCCAGGCGCTCTCTAGATTCGTAATAACTTTGCGCCACGGCGCGCGCCAGGTTGCGGATGCGGCCTATGTAGGCGGCGCGCTCGGTCACGCTGATGGCACCACGTGCATCCAGCAAATTGAAGCTGTGCGCGGCTTTCAAAACCTGCTCGTAGGCCGGCAGGGCCAGTTGCGCTTCGATCAGATGCTTGGCCTGCTTCTCGTGCGCGGTGAACGCGGTGAACAGGAAGTCGGCATCGCTGTGCTCGAAGTTGTAGGTGGACTGCTCGACCTCGTTTTGCTTGTAGACATCGCCATAGCTCAGGCCCTCGGTCCAGGTCAGGTTGTAGACGTTGTCCACGCCCTGCAAATACATGGCCAGGCGCTCCAGGCCGTAGGTGATCTCGCCGGTGGCGGGTTTGCAGTCAATGCCGCCCACCTGCTGAAAATAGGTGAACTGCGTGACTTCCATGCCGTTGAGCCAGACCTCCCAGCCCAGGCCCCAGGCGCCCAGCGTCGGGTTTTCCCAGTCGTCCTCGACAAAACGGATGTCGTTTTTCTTCAGGTCAAAGCCCAGCGCTTCGAGCGAGCCGAGGTAAAGCTCCAAGATGTTGGCAGGTGCGGGCTTGAGCACCACCTGGTACTGGTAGTAGTGCTGCAGGCGGTTCGGATTCTCGCCGTAGCGTCCGTCTTTCGGCCGGCGGCTAGGCTGCACATAGGCGGCTTTCCAGGGCTCGGGGCCGAGCGCTCTCAGGAAGGTAGCGGTGTGCGACGTTCCGGCGCCGACTTCCATGTCATAAGGCTGCAAAAGTGCGCAGCCCTGGTCGGCCCAATAGGACTGCAGCTTCAGGATAATTTGCTGGAAAGTGAGCATAGGAATAGTGGTTCTCAGTGGCGCGATCCGGCTTCTCAGGCACCGGGAGGCAGCGACGCACCAGGCGGCGTCGCAAAACCGTTCATTTTACGCGGCGATCAGCTCAACGCCGGCGCCGGAACAGCAGTGCCAGCCCGACCACCGTCAGGCCCAGCGCCCATAGCGGCCAGAGCCCGAAGCGGCCCACCCACCAGGCGTAAGGCGTGATGCTAGCGCGCCCCTGCACCTCGCCGACCAGCGCGCCGCGCGTGTGGCGCGGCAGGGAATGCGTCACCTGGCCCTGGTGGTCGATGATGACGGTGGCGCCGGTGTTGGTGGCGCGAATCATGGGGCGATCGAACTCCAGCGCCCGCATGCGCGAGATCTGCAGATGCTGGTCAATCGCCACGGTGTTGCCAAACCAGGCGATGTTGCTGAGGTTGACAAAGATGGTGGGGGCTTGCGCCGCATCGACAAAGCGCGCGCCCAGCTCTTCGCCAAACAAGTCTTCGTAGCAGATATTGGGTGCCAGCCGCTCGCCCTGCCAGGCCAAGGAAGGCTGGCCGACCGCGCCGCGCTTGAAGTCACCCAGCGGAATGTGCATCAAATCGATAAACCAGCGAAAGCCGGCCGGAACGAACTCGCCAAAGGGCACCAGATGGTGTTTGTCATAGCGATAGGGCTCCAGCTGTCCCGGCTTGAGCCCGAGCACGGCATTGGCGTAACCGGCCTCGACACTGCCCAGCGGCAGACCGATCAGCGCGGCCTGCTGGCCGCTAGCAAAGCGCGACTGCAGGGCCGGCCAATAGCCCTCGGGTAGTTGCAGCGGCAGCAGCGGAATGGCGGTTTCGGGCGCCACCACCAGCGCGGTGTTGGCACCCTGCAGCTGCTCGCCATACCAGCGCAAGGCCGTTGCCACGCCGCTGCCGCTCTGGAATTTTTCGTTCTGGGGAATATTGCCTTGCAGCAGCGTCACCGACATGGGTTTGGAGGATGCCGCATCGGTCTTGGCCTGAAACAGGCCAGCAAACGGCAGCCAGGCCGCCGCCATGCTGACCGCCACAATGCCCAGCGCGCTCAGCCAGCGCACCTTGAAGGCACGCAGGGAAATCGCCAGCCAGGCGGCGGCAAACGCGGCCAGCAGGCTCAGGCCATGCACGCCGACCCAGGCGGCCAGCGGCCTGGCCCAGCCGTCCACATGGGCGTAGCCGCCCTCGCCCCAGGGAAAACCGGTAAAGAGCTTGACCCGGGCGAGCTCGGCGAGCAGCCAGAGCGCAGCAAAAACCATAGCACGCCACGCCCTACCAGCGGGGGCCAGCAGCACAAAAAGCCCACAAGCGGCGGCATAGTAGAGCGCCAGAAAGGCCGCCAGCAAAACGACGGCCAGCACCGCCAGCGGCGCGGCCAGGCCGCCGTAGACATGCATGGAAATAAACAGCCACCAGAAGGTGGCGCACAGCATGGCAGTGGCAAACCAGCCGCCCAACTTGGCGGCGCGCTGCCAAGTACGGCAGCCGTCCAGCTGCGCGACCAGCAATGTCAAGGCCAGCAACTGCAGCCCCCAGAGCGGCTGACCTGGTGCAAAACCAAAGGCAAAAGGCCAGGCCAGGCTGAGCGCATGGGCGCCGCCGGCCAGCAAGACAATCACCACCTGAAGCAGCGACAGGCGCTTGCGCAGCGCGGGTGGATCGATGTTTTGCAGCAACGCCGGGATAGTTGGCAGCGACGAAATCATGCTGTCAATCAAGTCCCGTCCCCGTTCCATTCGGCCGCCTTTAACCATGGATCAGGCGCTGCGCGCGGCAGGAGAGACCTTGAACCAGCGCACGGCACCGCCCTTGGTGTGCAGCACGGTGAACTGCAGGCCGGCCAGCGCGTAATGCTCGCCGCGCTTGGGCACATGGCCCATCTCGTGGGCCACCAGGCCGCCTATGGTGTCAAAGTCGGTTTCGGGCAGCTGTACGTCAAAGGCTTCGTTGACGCGCTCTATGGAGGTGTCGCCGCTGACCCGGTAAGTGTGGTCGCTCAGGCCAAAGATGTCGCCCTCGTCTTCGGCGATGTCGAACTCGTCTTCGATTTCGCCGACGATTTGCTCCAGCACGTCTTCAATCGTGATGAGACCGGCAACACGGCCAAACTCGTCGATGACGATGGCCAGGTGGTTGCGGTTGCCGCGGAAGTCGCGCAGCAGTTCATTGAGCCCCTTGCTTTCGGGCACGAACACCGCCGGCCTTAGCAAGGCCTTGATATTGAGTTCGGGGGCGCGCTGCAGCTTGAGCAAGTCCTTGGCCATCAGGATGCCAAGGATGTTTTCCTTGTCGCCCTCATAGACCGGAAAGCGCGAATGGGCGGTATCTATGATCAGGTGCAGCAGCTCATCAAACGGCGCGTCTATGTTGACCAGATCCATGCGTGGCGCGGCCACCATGACATCGCCGGCCGTCATGTCGGCCATGCGGATCACGCCTTCGAGCATTTCTCGGCTTTGCTCGCCAATGACATCGTTGTCCTGGGCTTCCACCAGGGTTTCGATCAACTCGTCTTTGGAGTCGGGACCGGGGTGGAGCATTTCAGCCAGCTTTTGTAAAAAGCCGCGCTTGTCTTCTTTGTCTTCTGGCCTGGAAGACCGACTGGGGGGGACGTCGGACACGTGAGGGCGTTCGGTAGTTAAGAAGCCGTCAAGGATAGCGCAATTTCCTGACAGGGCAGAACAGGAATGCGCAGCCAGGGGCTGCCCGGGCCCTACATCGGCATGCGATCACGCCCGTCGCGCACGCCGCGCCGCACTTCCTGCAGCAGCGCCAGGAAATCCCAGAACTGCTTGGCTTGAACCTTGAGACGGTAGTCGGTCTGGGCGATCTGCTCTTCCAGCATTTCCGTCACGCGCGAGTCCATGTCGGCAGGCGGCAGCTTGAGGTAGGCCTCGCTCTCCGAGCCATCGCGCTGTATGGTGGCGCCGGCCTTGCGGGCGATATTGAGCATGGCGGTGTTTTCGCTCAGCGCATGAATGAACATCATGTCTATGCCCTCGTTGCGCGCATGGATCACGGCGCGCTCGAACAGGCGTGCGCCATAGCCCCGGCCACGCGCCCGGGCCAGCACCGACACGCCAAACTCGGCGCAGCTCTTGAGTTCGGGCTCCGAAAACGCCAGGTGCGCCATGGCGATCAGCTCCAGCCGGCGGTTGTAAATGCCAAAGATTTCGTCGCGCTCAAAATTGAGCCCGTCCACATAGCGCCTGACCTGCTCATCGCTGGCGGAATAGCCAAAGCGCAAATAGCGGTCGTGCGCACTCAGCGCCAGCAGGTGGGCGGTGATGCGCTCGCCATGGCTGGGCCCTATGGAACGTATCGGCACCATGACCGGTTTGGCGGGCTTGGCAGAAGGGGCGTCCAATTCACGCGCCTCCAGCGGCGGGCGGAAGAGCTCCTTGCTCGCCTTGAGAGATGCTTTGAAAAGTGCGCCGGGAGTAACCATGGTTTTAATATAAGGGTTTCTACTAGGCATCGAAACCTAAGCCCTTAGAGGAACGCTCAAAAAAAGAAGCCGGATACCAAGAAAAATAGGCATCAAATTGGCATTAAGCCCTTGTCAGACAAGCGCAACAAGCTACCAAAATAATAGCAAGTAAAGTCCATCCGCAGCAGTTGCTGCAGTGCAACAATTTTACCGCACCACGGCTTTGGCAGGTCTTAAGCATGACACCCTAACCCAGTCCGGGCCAACAAGCCAGCGCTACAAGGGCACGGCCGTGGTCGCCTTGACCCGGTCCAGCACAAAGCTGGTCTTGCAGTCCTGCACACTGGGGTGCTTGAGCAAGGTGTCCATGATGAAGCGGCTGTAGTGCGCCATGTCCTGCACCACCACGCGCAGCAAATAGTCCATCTCGCCGGTCAGGGCCGCGCATTCCACCACCTCGGGCCAGGTCTGCACACTGGCGCGAAACAGGTCCATGGGATTGCGCTTGTGGCTTTCGGTGTGCTTTTCCAGCCGCACATTGAGGTAGGCCGTCAGCCCCAAGCCGACCGCCTCGGGCTTGACCAGCGCCACATAGCGGTCAATCACCCGGCTTTCTTCCAGCCGCTTGACACGCCGCAGCACGGCGCTGGGTGACAGCCCCACCTGCTCGGCGAGCTGGTCGTAGGTGGCGCGGCCATCGTCCTGAAGGCTGCGCAAAATGTGACGATCAAGCTTGTCGAGTGTTTCCATTTGCCCAATTTTGCAGGTTTACTGTGTCAATGGCAATCCAGACGCCCCATTTCGCAGTAAAACTGACTGCCCGCGCCGCTAAAGTCACTTCATACGAACACCCAATCTGGAGACAAGATGAACGCACGCGAAAACGCCGCCCTGAACTTTGAACATGGCGCCGCCTGGGACAACCCCATGGGCACCGACGGCTTTGAATTCATCGAATACGCCGCGCCCGACCCTCAGGCCATGGGCGCCGTGTTTGAGCGCATGGGCTTCAAGCCGATTGCCAGGCACCGCCACAAGAATGTGACGCTGTACCGCCAGGGCGGCATCAACTTCATCATCAACGCCGAGCCCGACTCCTTCGCCCAGCGCTTTGCGCGCCAGCACGGCCCCAGCGTCTGCGCCATTGCCTTCAGGGTGAACGATGCCAAGGCCGCTTACGAGCGCGCCATTTCCCTGGGTGCCTGGGGTTATGCCCACACGGCGGGCCCGGGTGAGCTGAACATTCCGGCCATCAAGGGCATTGGCGACTCCATCATCTATTTCATAGACCAGTGGCGCGGCAAAAACGGCGCTCAGCCCGGCGACATCGGCAACATCGGCTTTTACGACGTGGACTTCAAGCCCCTGCCCGGCATTGATGCTGACGCCCTCAACCCGGTCGGCCATGGCCTGACCTATATCGACCACCTGACCCACAACGTGCACCGCGGCCGCATGGACGAGTGGGCCGGCTTTTACGAACGCCTGTTCAACTTCCGCGAGATCCGCTACTTCGACATCGAAGGCCAGGTGACGGGCGTGAAAAGCAAGGCCATGACCAGCCCCTGCGGCAAGATCCGCATCCCTATCAACGAGGAAGGCAACGAGAAGGCCGGCCAGATTCAGGAGTACCTGGACAAATACCAGGGCGAGGGCATACAGCACATTGCCATGGGCAGCAACGACTTGCTGGCCACGGTGGACGCGTTGCGAGCCAGTGGCGTCAAGCTGCTGGACACCATAGACACCTATTACGAGCTGATCGACAAGCGCATTCCCGGTCACGGCGAAAACGTGGCCGAGCTGAAGCGGCGCAAGGTGCTGGTGGACGGCAAACAGGGCGCGCTGCTGCTGCAGATCTTCAGCGAAAACCAGCTCGGCCCCATCTTCTTTGAATTCATACAGCGCAAGGGCGACGACGGCTTTGGCGAGGGCAACTTCAAGGCGCTGTTTGAAAGCATAGAGCTGGACCAGATGCGCCGCGGTGTACTCGCCGCCAAAGGGGCTGGCGGCCCAGCGCTTGAACCCCTGGAAAGCCAGTAAATGGCCGTCAAGCCAGTGATCTATGGTGAGTCGCAGCGCCCGCCGCGCGGCGACTACAGCCGCGCGCGCGAGGACTACACCTGCGTGCAAAACCACGCGGCTTACAGCGCGGCCGATCACGACATCTACCGCCGCCTTTACGAGCGGCAAGCCGCGCTGCTGCCCGGCCTGGCCTGCCAGGCCTTTATCGACGCCCTGCCCAAGCTGGGCGCCAGCACGGCGATTCCGCGTTTTGAAGACATCAATGAGCGGCTCATCAAAACCACCGGCTGGCAGTTGGTGGGCGTGCCCGGGCTGATCCCCGAAGTGCCCTTTTTTACCCTGCTGGCGAATCGCAAGTTTCCGGTGACGGACTGGATACGCACGCCGGCCGAGTTCGACTACATCGTCGAACCCGACATTTTTCATGACCTGTTTGGCCATGTGCCGCTGCTGTTTGACGCCCGCTACGCCGACCACATCCAGGCTTATGGCCAAGGCGCGCTGAAGGCGCATGCGCTGGAGCACGGGCCGCAGCCGCTTCGCGGCGCGGTAGAAATGCTCTCGCGCCTGTACTGGTACACGATTGAATTCGGCCTGCTGCAGGAAAACGGCCAGCCCCGGGCCTATGGGGCGGGCATTTTGAGCAGCCCGGGCGAGCTGGTCTACAGCGTGCAGTCAGCCCAGCCCCAGCGCACAGCGCTGCGCAGCACCGCCGACCTGCTGCGCTGCATGGCGGCCCACTACAAGATAGACAGCTACCAGCAGCAGTATTTTGTGATCGACAGTTTTGAGGCGCTGCTGGCGCTCACCACGCCCGACTTCACGCCGCTCTACCAGTCGCTGGCCGACGACGCTGACCGCAGCGCCGCCGCTCAGTCCTAACCCGGCTGCTCGGCCCAGTCGATCAAGGCCTGGCGGGTCTTGTCGCTCAGTTCGGCGACGCTGGCCACTTGCGCGGCCGCATCGGCCGGCCATTGGCCTTGCAGGCACGACTGCTCCAGGGCGCCACAGGCATCGCTCAGGGCCTGCGCGCCGACGTTGGAGGCCGCGCCCTTGAGCGCATGCGCGGCACGAGACAGCGCCGCGCTGTCAGACGCCTCCAGGGCGGCGCGAATGTCATCCATGCGGTTGGGCGCATCGCTGGCAAACAGGGCAATCACCTCGCGCGTCATGCTGCGTTCCTCGTCGTCGAACTCCTTGAACTGCTCCAGCCGGCTCCAGTCCATCAGCACCTGCACGGGATTCAAGCCATTTTCGGCTGTTCCCGGTGCAGGGGCTGCGTCGCCAGCTATTATTTTAATAGCGCCCTCAAACGCAGGATTCCTGGCGTAGCGGGCCAGCGCCTCTGACAGCTCATCAATGCGCAAGGGCTTGGGCAAAAAGCCCACCATGCCGGCAGCGCTGCAGCGCTGGCGGTCTTCTTCGAGCACAGAGGCCGTCAGCGCGATGATGGGAGGCGCTGCCGTGCCATAGGTTTTGATGATGTGACGCGAGGCCTCAAAACCATCCATGACGGGCATGTTGGCATCCATCAGGATGGCGGCGTACTGGCGCGGTGTTTCACCGGTGCCGCTGCGCAGTGAGGCGGCGACACGGTCCACCGCCTCGCGGCCATTGATGGCGGTGGCGGCCTCGTAGCCCAGCTTGGCCAGCATGGCCAGCGCGACTTTCAGATTCACCGCGTTGTCATCGGCCACCAGGATGAACTGGTTGCGCAGCGCCGGGCGCTCGGCTTTCGCGACGTTTTCAACCGCCACAGCCACCGAGGTGACGCGGGCAATGGCCTCGAACAGCTGCGACTGGCGATAGGGCTTGAGCAGCCTGGCATCGAACACCCTGGCCTGCTCACCGGTCGGCATGGTGCCCGAGGTCAGCAGCACGATGGGCGTGTCCGGACTGCGCTCACGCAAGATCTGGGCAAAGGTCTGTCCGTCCATCTCGGGCATGTGCATGTCGCTCACCACCACCGCCACCGGATGGCTTTTGAGCCACTCCAGCGCATCGGCGGCGCGTTCAAACAGCGTAGGCAGCATGCCCCAGCGTCTGAGCTGCTTGTCCAGAATGCGCAAGTTGACCGGCGTGTCATCCACCACGGCGGCCTGCTTGCCGGCCAGACTGACCATTTGCAGCGAGGACAGCAGCGACACCTCGGGCACATCGGCGTGACCCAGCCTGGCGGTGAACCAGAAAGTCGAGCCTTCGCCGGGCACCGACTCCAGCCCCACCGTACCGCCCATCAGCGCCGCCAGGCGCTTGCAGATCGCCAGGCCGAGACCTGTGCCACCGTATTTGCGCGTGGTGCTGGCATCGACCTGCGCGAAGGACTGGAACAGGGCCGACTGCCGGTCTTCGGGAATGCCTATGCCGCTGTCCTTGACGCGAAACTCGATCAGGCCGCCCTGCTCCGGCGTGAATTCTTCCAGCACCCGGGCCGACACCAGGACCTGGCCGTGCTCGGTGAACTTGACCGCATTGTTGACAAAGTTGAGCAGCACCTGGCGCAGCCGGGTCACGTCACCGCGCACCCAGGCGGGCAACTCGTCATCGATATCGACCAACAGCTCCAGTCCCTTCTCGCGCGCCCTAGGGGCGCCAATGTCGCAAGCCTCCTCGATCGCGGCGAGCAGATTGAGCGGTTCGTTTTCAAGGTCCAGCTTGCCCGACTCGATCTTGGAAAAATCCAGAATGTCGTTGATCACGCCCAGCAACTGGTCGCTGGAGATGCGCATGGTGTGCACATAGTCGCGCTGCTCCAGATCCAGCGCGGTGTCGGCCAGCAAGGTGGTCATGCCGACCACGCCGTTCAGCGGGGTGCGGATTTCATGGCTCATGGTGGCCAAAAACGCCGCCTTGGCCCGGGCCGCGCCCAGCGCTTCCTCGCGGGACGCTTCCAGTTCGGCGGTGCGGCTGGCAACGCGAGCCTCCAGCGTTTCATTGGCTTCGCGCAAGGCAATCGTCTGCGCATCTATTGCGGCGCGGTTGCGCTGCAGCTCTTGCGCGCTGTCGTGCAGGGCTTGCGAGAGCTGACGCACCTCGGTGATGCGGGTGTTGTTCAGCACAGCGGGTACCTCGGCCCGCGCCAGTTGGGTGGCGGCGATGCTCAGGCGCCTGATGCGCCGGCTCAGACGGTAGGCCAGGCCTATTGCCAGCAGGGCACCCAGTACCAGGGTCAGCGCCGTTACCGCCAGCGTCTGTTTCAGGGCGGCTTGGGAAGTCGCCGTGAAGTCGCTCTCGGGGGCGGCCACCACCAGACTCCAGCGCAAACCCAGGTTTTCGCCAAAGGGTTTGAGCGTCACCATCAAGGCATCGTCACCCATGGGGACGCGGCGTAAAAAGGACACGCGCTGCACGCTGGACTCCAGGGTTTTACCCAAGCTGGGAGCGATCTCCTCGTAGGCGCTGCGCACGATGGCATTGCGGCTTTGCAGCGGCCGGCGGCGCTCCAGTTGCCCCTTGACCTCGGCTACCAGCGGGTCGCTGGTCGAGCTGGCCACCACAAAGCCTTGTTCGTCGAGCAAAAATGCCGCGCCGCGCGGGCTGATGCGCATGCCTTGCAGCATCTCGCTCAGGCGTTTGAGCTGCAGGTCAACGGCAAACACGCCCAGGGCGCCGCCGTCCAGGTCGTACACCGGTTGCGCCAGCGTGATGCGCAGTTGCTTGTCGGACAGTGACGGAGACACCGGGGTGAAGGCGCGGCCCTTGTACAGCATCGCAGCCTGGTACCAGGCGCGGTTGCGCGGCTCGTAGTTTTCCGTCTCCGTGTCCAGACGCTGACTGCGGTCGGTGGGATGGCCGGCCGCAAAATAGCGCCGCCCCGCCTCCCCCTGCTGGCGCACGCTCACATGGCTCTGGCCGCTGGCATCCTGGGTGAGTGTTTCCACCCCCAGGAATTCGCCCCGGTAAGTGCCCAGATACATGCGCGGCACAGACGGCGTCATGCGTGTCATGGCAAAGGCGGTTTGCTCGAACAGTTCGGGCTGCCGAATCAGCCGGCGTGCCCGCGCCACCGCGGACGCGCTGGGCAACTCGTGGATCAGGCCGTTGAACACCACATGGGCCTGCGACAAATGCTCTTCGGCACCGGTTTTAACCCGTTGCGCCACATCCTCGACAATTTTCTCGGACAGCGTATGCACGCTTTGCAGGTTGCTGCGGTAGAGCAACCAGCCGACGGTGGCGGCGGGCACGATGGACAGCAGCAGCAAGCTGGTGACCAACACCACGCGCAGCGACCAGGTGCGACCCTGCATGGACTGGGCCGCCTTGGCGATGGCGGGCGCGTTCATGCAAACCCCACAATTTCTACACTGTCCATGGGCTTGCTGCGCCCCGGCACCTGGATCAGCGCGCGTTGGCCGGTACGCACGGCCCCGGTCACCAGGCGCGCCGCCTGCACACTGGCGGCAATCGTCCAGTTCAGTGTCGGCTCGCCCTTGAACAATTTAAGCGCCGCCGCCACGGTGTCGCCCACCGGCGTGGCCTGGCCGGTGCTGCCTATAAGGCCATTGAGGCTGGCAAAGGCCACAGGGCCGCTGTGCAAGGCCACGCCCAGCGAGAACTTGGGCAGGCCGAGCGCGCCGAAACGCTGGCGCACATAGGCGTCAATGCGCTTGGTGGCATCGGCCAGGCCCAGCGCCGCGCGCGCCGCGCGCAAGCCATGGTTGACGGATTCGGTATCGGCCGCATCGACAAACACGCACAGCATGCCGTCGCCGACAAACTGCATGTGGTGGGCGCCAAACAGGTAGACGGTATCGCCGACGCTGCTGTAAAGCAGCTGCACGATATCGCTGAGTTCGGCGCTGCTCAGCGCCTGGGTCCACAAGCCATAGTCGCGAATGTCGGCAAACAGCACCGTCGCGCTATCGAATTTTTCCTGATCCTGCACCACGCTGCTATCGGGCCACTGCTCGCTCAGCGCCTTGACCATGCGGCTTTCATAAAGCGCGCTGATCTTCTGGCGCTGCTCATCCAGTGCCACCTGTACCGCCTGGTCCACCACCTGCGCGCGCATGGCATCGGCCCTCACCCGTTTGTTCAGCTGCGCGCTGACGGCCTCGCGCAGCTCCTGCGGGGCAAAGGGTTTGGTCAGGTAGTCATCCGCGCCCGTGGTCATGCCCTGGCGCATATAGCTGCGATCCTGCAGCGAAGTCAGCAGGATCACGGCCGTGGCGGCCAGGGCGCTATCCGCGCGAATCCGGTCCAGCACTTCAAAGCCGTCCAGCAGCGGCATCTGCACGTCGCTGACCACCAGATCCGGCTTGAACTCCTGAATCAGCGCCAGCCCCTTGGCGCCATCTTCGGCGGCCATCACCTGGTGGCCTTCTTTTTTGAGTACCTGGCTGACCAGCATGCGGGTGCCGGCGTCATCATCAATCACCACGATCAAAGGCATAAAAACTCTCACGATTTCTGAAATATTGATGGCGGCCGACAAACGCCGCGCGACGGCAATTACGGCCGGGCTGTATTGTCGTCTAGCAAGGCCAGCGTGGCATCCATGACTTGCGGCAAAAAAGCCAGCTGCACATGTCCTGCGCCGCGCAGCAGGCGGTTGTCGGCCCCCGGCAAAGTGGCCGTGGAAACGGGAAACACGATGTTGTCGCTGTTGGAATACCAGCAGCTGAACAGCGCGTGGCGATGCGCGGGCATGCCCCGATCAAGCTCGGCCAGCCAGTCGGACTGCCGCCGCATCTGCAGGCTGTTGTGGCTCAGGCCAAAGCGCGCCAGCCAGGTGCCGCGGTGCGGCGAGCCCAGGGTCACCACATGGTGCACCCGCGCCTCGGCCTTCATGTGCTTGAGCCAGGCTCTAACGGCCAGCCCGCCCATGCTGTGGCACACCAGCAGCGGCGCCATGCCGCTGGCCTGCGTGACGCGCTGCACCGCCGCGTCGATTTGCGGCGCGTAGTCGTCAATCGAGCCAAACGGCGGCTCCAGGCTCAGTGCCACGAAGGCGTGCTTGCCGCCCTGCAGGCGTTTCAGCCAGGGCGTCCAGAACCCCCGATTGCAGAAAAACCCATGCACAAAGACCACGCCACGCTGACCCTGCAGCGGGGCTGGCGGCGCCAGTTGGTCGGCGATCGCCTGGGCGCGAAACGGCTGGCGCCAGCAAAACACCTGCGGCGCCGTCCAGCTCTCGCCCAGCCAGGCGCGCAGCAGTTCTTTGGCGCTGACCCGGGGCGCCGATTCTTTTCGGCTAAGGTGGCGTGAGGCCAGGAACTCAATGGCCAGAAAACCGCTATGGCCCAGCGCAATCAGCAAACAGCCTCCCAGGGCCAGCCAGGGGGCGCTGCTGCGAAAGTAAAGCAGCCAGCCGCCAGCGGCCACGATGAGCAACAGGGTGATGAGTTTTTGCAGATGCGACAACATGGCCGGAGTATGCCGCCTGCTTAGAGCCTGTTCACGATCTATACGGGGTCGCGTATAGATCGTGAACAGGCTCTCATCACGCCAGGCTGACCTCCCGACCCGTCAGTCTTTTCGCCAGCGCTTGCGCCAGGCGGTTGACGGCGCCATAAATCGAGAGCTGCGGATTGGCGCCTATGCTGGTCGGGAACAGCGAGCCGTCATGAATCGAGAGATTCTCCAGCTGCCAATGCACGCCATCGGGGCGGCTCACGCCCTGGCGCTCGCTGCCGGCCAGGCCACAGCCGCCCATCACATGCGCGCTGACGATCCTGGTCAGGTGCGGCTTCATGGGCAGCGCCGCCACCGCCGCGCGCGCCTGCGCCCACGAGCTGTAGGGCTGGGCCATCTCGTGCAGCGGCATAACCTGCTTGGCGCCGGCGGCAAACTGGATTTCCATCATGGACAGCAGCGCGCTGCGGCAGCCCTCCAGCACATAGTCGGTCAAGGGGTAGTCCAGCACGGCGGAGTCGTCGGCGCGCAGCCTGACCTGGCCGCCTTGGGACTCATCGTGAAAGCCGTCGCGCAATAGCGCCAGCAGCGTGTGGTTGTGCGCAAAAGAGCTGAGCAGCTCGTGCTGGCTCTGACCCAGGCCGGGCACGGTGGAGGCAAAAATCACCGGGTGCAGCGGCGGCGTTTCCAGCTTGTAGCCCATGGGGCCGTCCAGTGCCCGGGTTTGCAGGAAGTGATCTGAGTAAATGCTTTGTGGTGCGCCGCTCCAGGCCTCCACCTTTTGCGCGAACACACTGGATGACATCACCACCGGGTGCAAAAAGGTTCGGGCGCCCAGCCGGCCATGCGGATCCGGCGCGCCCGAGCGCAGCAGCAGCGCCGGGGAGTTGATGGCGCCGCCCGCCAGAACATAATGCTTTGCTATTATTTTAATAGCTCGTTGCACTTGTCCTGATTGGGCCAGAGCCCCATTTGGTTCTATATTTCGACATATCAGCGCAGTCACCTTGCCGTTGGCCAGCTCAAAGCGTTCGGCCCGTGTTTCGGTCAGGAGCTGGGCGCCCAGCTCCAGCGCCGCGGGAATCGTGGTGATCAGCATGGACTGCTTGGCGTTGGTCGGGCAGCCCAGGCCGCAGGAGCCCAGGTTCCAGCAAGCCTTGACGTTGCGCGCCATGACGCCCACGGGAATCCCCAGCTTCTGGGCGCCGCGGCGCAGCAAGTCATTGTTCTCATTAGGCGCGAGCTGCCAGGGCGCGATGTTCAGGCGCTGCTCGGCCTGCGCGAAAAAAGGCGCGAGAGCGGCCTCGGTGTAGGCGCTCAGGCCAAAGTTGTCCTGCCAGAACTGGAGCGTGCTGGCCGGCGTGCGAAACGAGCTGGTCCAGTTGACCGTGGTGGAGCCGCCCACGCAGCGGCCCTGCAAGATAGTGATGGCCTTGTCCTGGGTCTTGCGCGCGGCGCTTTCCTGGTAGAGCGAAGGGTAGGCCTCGGACTCTTTCTGATTGAAGTCGCTGCTGCTTTTCAGCGGTCCTTCTTCCACCATCACCACTTGCAGCCCGGCCTTGGCCAGCAGTTCGGCGGTAATGCCGGCCCCCGCGCCGCTGCCTATGATGGCCACGTCGCAGCTGATTTTTTCCGGCGCCTGGCCCAGGGCGCCGCCCCAGACTTTCCAGCCGCGCCGCAAGCCGTCCCGGATCGGATCCTTCAACTGGCTCATAGCTGGAGCGGGCCGGGATAGCCCAGCAAGGGCCAGCTTGCCGGATCGGAAAAATAAGCGCCGGTGCTGATGTCATGCAAGGCAGCATAGGCCTGCTGGCGCAAGGCCAGGGTCGACAGGCGCATGCCCTGCAGCGCTTGCTGGATCTCGGCGATTGATGCCTTGGGCCAGGGCTTATCGAGGCCGGCCAGCGCGTGGCGGCCCGGCGTGCTGGCCAGCAGGGACAGCAATTGCGACAACTCAGCTTGCGCATGCGACGGCAGCGCCCGCACCAAGACATCAATCCGGCTGAGCAGCCCATTGATCGCCGTCTGGCGTGGCCCGTCCTGCGCCGGCAGGCTTTGCGCCAGCACCGCCTGGCCGACGGCCGCAAACACTTCACGGCCGACCGGCGTCAAGGCGCCGGCCCGCCAGCCCGGCTGCAGCCATGCCGCCGGGCCGCCGGCAAGCAGCAGCACGGCCGCCGATGCAGCGCCTAGCGCGAGCAGGGTTCTTCTTTGCATCTTTGCAGTTTCGCATGGGTCCCGGTATTTCGATAGGGCGCCATACCTAGATAAACTCCGGGTTTGTATGGACCCCTCCACCAACAAAATTCACCTCGCGCTCCAGGCCGTTTCGCAGCTGCGCCAGCAATGGGCCAACGATCCGGCGCTGGCGCAGGCCAGCCTGGAGGTCAAACGTTTTCAGGCCCGCCGCTTTCAGGCCAGCTACGCCGACCTGTTGCACAGCCCGCGCTACAAAACCGCTACCGCCTTCTTCCTGCATGAGCTGTACAGCGACCAGGACTACGCCGAGCGCGACCAGCAGTTCGCACGTATTGCCAACACCATCGCCAAGCTTTTTCCGCAAGCCGTCGTCAGCACGGCGGCGGCACTGGCCGAGGTGCATGCGCTGACGGAGCAACTTGACGATCTGCTGGCACGGCAGTGGCTGGCCGACAAGTCCGCATCAACGCGAAGCAGCGAATGCGCCCGCTACATCCGCTGCTGGCGCCGCGTCGGAGATCTGGCGGCGCGACGGCGGCAACTCGAGGTGGTGCTGCAGCTGGGCCATGAACTGGACCGCCTGACGCGCACCCGGGGCTTGCGTACCCTGCTCAAGCTGATGCGTCGACCGGCCGCAGCTGCCGGCCTGGACACGCTGCAGCATTTCCTGGAAGCCGGCTTTGACGCCTTCGCCGAGATGCGCGGCGCGGACGAGTTCCTGAGCTTGATCAAGCAGCGCGAATCGGAATGGATTCGCGCGCTGTTTGACGACGAGGCCGTCGCCTGCGAGACCCGAATAAAGCATTTGCTCGCGGCCAACGCGCCGCATTAGGACAAGCCCGCTATCGCTTGGCCAGCCAGACTCTCACAATGAGCCACAAGGAGTTTGTATGAACAAGCCTTGGCTCAAGAGTTACCCGGATGGCGTGGCACACGAGATAGACCCGGAACAATTCCGCTCGCTCAATCAGCTGCTCGAAGACTCCTTCAAGAAAAACGCGAGCAAACCGTTCTCGGTCTGCATGGACCGCTGGATGTCCTACGGACAGCTGGACGACTTGTCGGCGGCCCTGGCTGCCTGGCTGCAATGCCTGGGCCTGGCACCCGACGCGCGGGTCGCCATCATGCTGCCCAACGTGCCACAGTTCGCCGTCACCATGGCGGCGATTTTGCGTGCCGGCTATACCTGCGTGAACATCAATCCGCTCTATACCGCGCGCGAACTGGAGCACCAGCTCAAGGACTCGGGGGCGACCACCATGGTGATCCTGGAGAACTTCGCGGCCACGCTGGCCGAAGTGATAGAGCGCACGCCGGTTCAGCATGTGGTGATGGCCTCCATGGGGGATTTGCTCGGCTTTGCCTATGGCCGCTGGATCACCTTCGCCGTCAGGCATCTGGTCAAACTGGTGCCCGCCTACCAGTTGCCCTTGAGCCAGGGCCGCACCGTCACTTCGTTCAAGCACGCCATTGCGCAGGGCCGCCGCCTTGGCCTCAAGCCAGCGTCCAGCACGCTGGACTCCATCGCTTTTCTGCAATACACGGGCGGCACCACGGGACTGTCCAAAGGCGCCGTGCTCACGCACCGAAATATCGTCGCCGCCATTTTGCAAGCCGAGGCCTGGTTCACCCCTGCGCTCAAGCGGGTCGGCGATGTCAGCAAGACCAACAATATCGCGGCCTTGCCGCTGTATCACATCTTCGCGCTGACGCTCTGCCTGCTGGTCATACGCTGGGGCGCCCATCTGACGCTGGTGCCCAACCCACGCGACGTCGGCAAGTTCATCGAGGTGCTGAAGAAACGGCCTTTTCACATGTTGCCTGCGGTCAACACCCTGTTCAACACCTTGCTGCAGCATCCGCAGTTCAAAGGCATTGACTTCTCCAGTCTGTGCGTCTCGCAAGCCGGCGGCATGGCGGCCTCAGAGGGCACCGCCAGGCACTGGCTGCAGGTCACCGGCTGCCCCATGATTGAAGGCTGGGGCATGAGCGAAACCTGCGCCATAGGCACCAACAACCCGGTGACCAATAAGGAGTTCACGGGCAGCATAGGCTTGCCGCTCCCCGGCATTGAAGTCGCCATCAAGGATGACGATGGTCAGTCCCTGGCGCTAGACCAGGCCGGTGAGATCTGTATCAAGGGCCCGCAGGTGATGACGGGCTATTACCGCCAGCCAGCGGAAACCGAGAAAGCCTTTACCCACGACGGCTTCATGCGAACCGGTGACATCGGCCTGATGGATGAGCGCGGCTACACAAAAATCATTGACCGCAAAAAGGACATGATCATTGTGTCGGGCTTCAATGTCTTTCCCAATGAGCTCGAAAACGTCATTTCCCTGTGCCCCGGCGTGGTTGAATGTGCTGCTATCGGCATTGCCGACGAGAAGCAAGGTGAAGCCATCAAGGTCTTTGTGGTGAAAAGTGATCCGACACTGACCGAAGATGAGCTCCATAGCTATTGCAAGCAACATTTCACGGGCTACAAACGCCCCAAACATATTGAGTTTCGCGATGATCTACCCAAAACCAATGTCGGAAAAATCCTCAGGCGCGAACTGCGCCAGCCTGGCTAAAGACATGCTCGCCATGGCTTGCCGATGAACACGCTTGACCTACCCCCAGGGCTGCAGGTTCTTGAACGCGGCTGGCTATCTTCGAACAATATTTTGTTCACCGGCGGCGAGAAAAGCCTGCTGATTGACAGCGGCTACTGTACCCACGCCGAACAGACGGTGTCATTACTGGAGCTGGCTCTGGGTGATCGCCCCTTGGACCTTCTCCTCAACACCCATCTGCACAGTGACCACTGCGGCGGCAATGCGGCCCTGCAAGCCCAATACCCGGATCTGCAGACATGGGTACCCCCCGGCCATGCGCAACAGGTCGAGCAATGGGATGCTGTGGCACTGACTTATGTGCCTACCGGACAGCTGTGTCCTCGATTCAAATTCGATCAAATCCTCAAGCCGGGCACGCAGATGCGATTCGGTACTTGCGATTGGCAAATCCATGCCGCCGCCGGTCACGATCCTCATTCCGTGGTTTTCTTCGAACCGGCCAGCAAAACACTCATTTCAGCGGATGCCTTGTGGGAGAACGGCTTTGGCGTGGTGTTTCCGGAGCTTGAAGGAGATCATGCTTTTGCCGAGGTCGCAGCGACCCTGGACATGATTGAGGGCCTGGCGCCGAAAGTTGTGATTCCCGGTCATGGTCGAATCTTTGCTTACAGCCCAGCGGTTTTGACGATTGCGCGCCAGCGTCTGGATGCCTTTGTCAATCATCCACTCAAGCATGCACGCCATGCCGTGAAGGTACTGCTCAAGTTCAAATTACTCGAAGTACAAAGGCAGTCATGGGACGGGTTTACCCAATGGGCGATGGCCACGCCGTACTTGATGCAAATCAGGGCGCGGTTTTTCGCGGATGCGCCGCTGCGCCCCTGGATAGAGCAACTCTGCGCCGAGCTGGTGGCCGCCGGCGTCGCCAAGCGGGAAGGGCGCGACCTTCTGAATGCCTGAGCCGCCCAGAGTCCGATCGAGCGGCCTAGCGCCCGGGGATCGTTATTTGAAAATGCCAGCCACAAAAAAGCCCGCATGGCAGGCCTGCGGGCGGTTCTGAAGGGACTCAAGCCAAAGTGAATCGGCCAAAGAAAAAGCCCAGTCAATCACTTGATCAACTGGGCGTTTCTTGCTGTAAGAGCCTGACGATGTCCTACTTTCACACGGGAATCCGCACTATCATCGGCGCTAAGTCGTTTCACTGTCCTGTTCGGGATGGGAAGGAGTGGTACCAACTTGCTATGGTCATCAGGCATAACTTTTTGACGGGTTGTCGCTAGGACAACCTATCGAATTCATAGAGCAAATCAGCTTTAATTTAGATTATTGCACAGCCCGAACTTAAGTTCTGGGCGGCGTCTTTTGAATGCGTCAACTTGGCATAACAACCCTGAGCAATCC
>NZ_FOKZ01000002.1 GCF_900112285.1 Polaromonas sp. OV174
CCTTAGAGGCTTGTCCAACACCTGCCCTCAGGCCGTTGTCGTGTCTGGCGCTGTCGTGTCGCTCGGGCAGGTATCGGACAACCCTTAACCAAAGCTGTCTTGTGGCCTTCCTGAAAGCAGACACTCAGAGAGTCAGCACAATCAATCGTCAGACTTCTCAGGTTTCAGGGTTGCCAACAGGCGATTAACGACTTCTGCTTCAGCAAAACCTTCGTCAGAGCCCTCACGAAAAACGGCGCAACTCGCCGTGTTAATACCGTAGGCGCAGCGGTAAACGGCCACTACGCTGCCGGGCCCAACTCCGGTGTGTCCACACAAAGTTAGACCCTTATCCACCACGCCTTGCATCAGGCCGAGACCATATCCCGGAGAAGTCCAAGGGCGCCCAGGAAGCGGTCCACCAAGAACACGTGCCATTTGCATCTCCTGCAGCAGCGAATCAGGCAAGAGGTATCCAGCCAGCAAGCGGTCCAAAAAAAGGGCAGCGCCCGAGAGAGGGCCAACAAGCAAGCCGTGATAAACCCATTCTGGGTCATAAGTGGATGCGGCCCCCAGGCACACGCCGTCCAAGTCCGCTCGCGTCTTTGCGACGCGAACTCGCGACACACCCAGCGGCACCAACGCTTGTTGCATCACCGCGGCCTCAAGCGTGAGGCCTGTCACACGTTCGATAAGCCTCGCTACGTACATGTAGCCGACGTTCGAGTACCTCCAACCGACTCCAGGTGCATAACGCAACCTCGAAGCATCGAGGCGTTGCACCATTTCATCCGGCGGCCAAGGTGTATCGCCGCGAGCAACGGCAGCGTGGTATTCGACAAGCTCGCCATAGTCCGCCAGCCCGGCTTCATGTCTCAGTAGTTGACGAAGGGTGAACGGACCTTCAGGGACCGCGTCATCGAGTCGAACCAACCCATCACGTACAAGTGACAGGGACACTGCCGATAGCACCGACTTCGTAAAGCTCCACCAGGGAACCACCGCATCGTGCTCTTCGTGCCGCACTAGGGAGCCATTCGATACGAGGGAGAAAAACATTGCAGAGTGCATTGAATGGGGAATCAGGTTGGCGCGTCGAAGATCCGCTGCTGGCCGATAGTACCAATTCGCTCTGCCGTGTATCACCATTTGGCGCGTATTTTGAGCCAGCACATCAAGCCGCCCACCACGGATAGTTCGTGGAACTCTTATGAGTTGCCTACGATCGTGTCTACAGTGAGAATGCCGGTTCAACCATGTTTTCAAAACCGCAGCTTCACAAGCTTCCAGGGGTGCTATCCAACCTCGTAGCGGTATCGCTCGTCATCGCGCTTGCTGTCGGGGCTTTGATGTTGTGGCTGCTCAACCCGATTCCATTGCAAAACCTGCGGCTGGCACAGTTCGACCAGTTGCAGCGTTGGTATCCACGAGCCTATTCCCCGGCCGGCGTTCGCGTGGTGGACATTGACGAGGCCAGTCTGAGGGAGTTTGGACAGTGGCCCTGGCCCCGCACTCGTTTGGCAGAACTGGTGAACCGCCTGAAGGATGCCGGCGCCGCTGTGGTGGTGTTTGACGTACTGTTGGTCGAGCCTGACAGGACTTCTCCAGCCCCCATGGCGCGGCTTTGGAAGCATCCAGAAGTCAGCGCGCTCCTTGAAACCCTACCCGATCACGATCAGGTGCTGCAGCAAAGCTTGGCAGAGCAAAGCGTCGTTTTGGGCGCCAGTTTGTCAGGCAGCGGTCACAGTGCCGAGCCCGTGAATGGTTCAAGCCAAGCACCCCCTCCTTATCGGATCATCAACCGTGGCGGGAGTCACCCGGAACAGTGGTTGAATGCTTTCGATGCCATCGTGCTGCCACTGCCCAATCTGATGGCATCGGCCAAGGGAGTGGGGGCACTTAACTTCGCGTCCGATGCGGATGGCGTGGTGCGCCGGGTACCCATGCTTTCCCGGCTTGGGAACGATATGGTTCCAAGCCTTAGCGCTGAAGCTTTGCGCGTGGCCAAAGGCACGCGCAACTACCTGCTGCGCAGCAGTGAAGCCGGCGTCCAGGAGGTCCGCATTGGTGATCTGACCGTGCCTACCGACGCCAAGGCGGAAATTTGGCTGTACTACACCCGGCCCCAGCCTGATCGCTATGTTTCCGCTGCGCGGGTACTGGACAAGCAGGTCGGCAAGGAAAAGTTGGATGGGCACATTGTTCTGATTGGCAGTTCGGCCGCCGGACTGATGGACCTGCGCTTTAGCCCGATGGGCGATGTCATGCCGGGTGTGGAAGCCCACGCACTGGCTTTGGAGCAAATATTGCTTGGCGAACATTTGCAGCGGCCCGCTTGGTTGGCTGGGCTGGAGGCGCTGGTGATTGTTTTGTTTGCCTTGGCGGCCGGCCTTTTTGCACTGGCTTCGTCTGCCCGGTCGGTGGTCATCGCGATGTTGATCGTTTTGGCTGTGATGGTCGCAGGGGCGTGTTATGCATTCGTTGCGCACCATCTCTTGCTCGATGCGATCTATCCCACCCTGGTTGCAGCCATCAGCTTTGCCTTGGGTGGCAGCATTCACCATTGGCTTACCGAACGAGAGCAGCGCTGGGTACGCGAGGCTTTTTCTCGCTATGTCTCGCCCAATCGGGTGGCGCATCTGGTCGCGCACCACGAGCAACTCCAACTGGGCGGGCAGCGTCAGGCCTGCAGCTTTGTCTTTACGGATCTGGCAGGCTTTACCAGCATGATGGAAGCCGGTGATCCAGCGCAGGCCGTGACGCAGCTCAATGAATACCTGGATGGCATGCTCGCCATTATTTTCAAACACGACGGCACGCTGGACCGCATTGTGGGCGATGCGGTGGCCGTTCTTTTTTCCGCACCCGTCCCGCAGCCGGATCACCGTCAACGCGCGATGAACTGCGCACTCGAAATGGACCGTTTTGCCACGGCGTATGCCATGCAGCTGCGAGCATCCGGAACCGCCTGGGGACACACCCGAATCGGGGTGCACACCGGAGAAGTCATTGTCGGAAATTTCGGCGGCAAGACACTGTTTGACTACCGGGCCTTGGGTGACCCGATCAACACCGCGTCACGCCTGGAGAGTGTCAACAAGCACTTGGGCACACGGGTTTGTGTGTCCAGGGCGATCCTGGACGGCTGCGTCGGGGTTCCTGCTCGCCTCGTTGGCTTCCTGGTGCTGCAAGGCAAGGTCCAGCCACTGGAGGTTTATGAGCCCTTGGCGGCCGCCAACGACGCATTGAGCGCGCCCGTCGCCGACTACGCGGCCGGCATGCGCTTGCTGCGCCCGCTGGACAATCAAGACCTGAACCATCCCAGCTTGGCACTGGCGCATTTCGAAGTGCTCTTTGAAAAATACCCGCACGACCCGCTGGTGAGCCTGCACTTGCAGCGCCTGCGATTTGGCGCCACAGATGACCTCATCGTGATGCGCGAAAAATAAAGCGCAAGGCCTTGTTCTTTCTTGTTCTCAGATGCCCCAGCGCATCCACGCCATTTCACCGTATCGTGATTTCAACGCGGCGGTTACGGGGTTCGGCCACGCCCATAGGGGTGGGAACCAACAGGTTTCGCAGCCCCTGCGATTCAATGGAGAGCTGGATGTTCTCCAGGCCCAATTGCTTCAATTGCTCTGCGATGGCCTCGGCGCGTTTGAGTCCAAGGACCTCGTTGGAAGAGGCTTTGTCCAAGGTGTCCGTATGCCCAATCACGGAAATATCGGCAGTCGTCCGGGCGCGGGCGCGATCCAGGATGCGAGGCAACTCCCTTTGCGACTCGGCGGTTAATTTGTTGCTGCCCAGTTCAAAGAAAAGCAGGTAATGCTCCGGCAGTGGCGGTCGGGCTGCAATGGCCGCGCCAAAGTCCTGTTCAATTTGTGCCTGCGGAATAGCAAAAATATCTTTGCTGCCATCGAGCAAGACGCCTTGCCGGGCTTGCGAAATAACTTGCTCGCCGCGCTCACTCCTAACCATCACACTGCCCACCGTTCCGTCTGGATTCGGCAGCAAAACAATATAGGAGTTTGGCGGACTGACACAGGCGGCCAGCAATGCGGCCATAGCCAAAACGGCTACCGCTCGCCCCATGGTGTTGAACCCATTCACTTGGCTTCTTCCACTTGCAAGAGAAACTGCGTGCCCCTGACGCCAATGATGCCCGAGGGGGTCTTGATGGTCACCGCTTCGGGCTTGAGTTTGGCAATGACGCCGGAAACATAATTCAGCGTGCCTTTGCCCATTTGCGTTGCCAGCTTCAACTGCCCTTGTGCCGGCGCGTAAACGTATTCATCCACGGTCATCTCGGTATCAGGCCCAAATGACATGACCGTGTTGTCCTTGAAGGTCACGCCAAGAGATGCCGCCGGCTGGGTCTTGATCAGGCTGCCAATCATGACGGCAGTCCCCAACTCTGCTTTGACACGCTGGCCCAGGGTCGTGATCCAGGCCTCACCGACAACGGTTTTGACATAAGCCACTGGCTCTGGCTGGGCCTGTGCCGGGCACGACAGAACGCTCAGGCCGCAGGCAAAAATCAAGCTCCAAAGACATGAATACAGCTTCATACCTATTCCTTCCTGCGTCCCAAGGTAGGCGCTGAAATTCCATGGAAATGAGGGTGAGTTGATCCTGCCGCAGTGCCGCAAATGGACGTCTGCAGACAGAGAAAGTCGGAAAAATAAGTACAAGCAAGTTTTGTGCTAACAAAAAATCTTGTTTGCTGACAATATCTTGCAAAGGGAGTACCTTTCGTCTGTAAAAGAAAGCGACATGTTTTTCGAACCGGATATCGATTTCATAAAAGCTTACGCACGAAGTACGCCTAGCCACTTTTAGTCTGGATAACGCCGCCCGCAGGCATCGCCTGTCGACCTTGATCAGGCGCACAGGCCTACAGCTTGAACGCCAGCGGCGCTTTCCCTCGGGCTTGTCAGCTTTTGCGTTGACGCAATTCGTTTGCTATAAGGACCGACTATGGATTCCAACAATCCGGGCACAGTCAATCCAGCCCATGGTTTGCCCGGCCCTGCCGACTCCATCAATCAACCTGCCGAAAATCTTTTTTCGCGCCTCAGCAAAAGCCTGCATGTCAAGCTGGGAGGCTCACCGAAAAAACCGGCCGATCCTTTCCCTGGTATCCCACCTTTGTTGCAGCCTTATGCCGACAAGGTCACGACGGCCCAACAAGCCGTCATGCAAGTTCACAGCGGCGACCATGTTTTTGTCGGTACGGCTTGCGCCACACCGCGCTCTTTGGTCGCCGCACTTGAAGCCCGTACGCCCCATCCGGTTGATGTGGAACTGGTGCACTTCCTGACCGACCACGCCGTCCCCCACGACGCGGCGGGTCTGTGCATTTCCAACTACCGGCACCGTACTTTTTTTGTCGGGCAAGACATGCGTGCGGCCGTCAAGCAGGGCCTGGCTGAGTACGTCCCTATGTCAATTGCACGGGTGCCCGGCTTGATGGCGATAGGCCGCATTCCGGTCAACGTGGCGCTGATTCAGGTTTCACCACCCGACGAATTCGGCTATGTCAACCTGGGCGTGTCGGTCGACATCACCCCTGCCGCGGTGGCCAAAGCGCGGGTGGTGATTGCCGAAGTCAATCCGGCCATGCCCCGCTCCATGGGCGAATCGACTCTGCATATCAGCCAGATACACTACCTGGTTCCGGTAGACACACCCGTGATTGAGTTCGTTCACCACGCTGCGTCCGAGCAGGCCATGGAGCAGATTGCGCGCTACATCGGCGGCATCATTGAGGACGGCTCCACCCTGCAAATTGGCTTGGGCCGCATCACCAACGAGGCCCTCAAGTACCTGGTCGATCGGCAAGATATCGGCATCCACTCGGATGTGATCACCGATGCCATCATTCCCTTGCTAGAACGCGGCATCCTGACCGGGCGGCGCAAGAGCAACCAGACCGGAAAAATCGTCACCAGCTTCGCCATGGGTTCGCGCCGTTTGTATGACCTCATAGACCGCAACCCCCTGTTTTCCTTTCAGCCCATAGAGATGGTGTGCAACGCCGCCACGATTGCCGCGCAGCACCGCATGGTTTCGGTGACCCAGGCCTTCGCGGTGGATCTCACCGGCCAGGTCTGCACCGACCAACTGCAAGGCGACTTCTATAGCGGGGTCGAGGCCCAGGTAGAGTTTCTTGGCGGGGCCTCACTGTCTGAAGGCGGCAAGCCGATTATTTGCCTGACGTCGACAGAGGACGATGGCCAGACCTCGCGCATTCGGGCCGTATTGCGCCCCGGCGAGGGCGCCACCATTCCCCGCACCAGCGTGCATTACGTCATCACCGAATTTGGAATTGCCTACTTGTTTGGCAAGTCCATTCGCGAACGCGCCGTGGCACTGATAGAAGTGGCGCACCCAAAGTTTCGTACGGAATTATTTGCAGAGGCCAAGGCACTGGGCTACCTGCCGCTAGGCCAGACGCTGCACAACATGCGCTCCTACGCCGTGGAAGAAGAGGCCAACGCTACGCTAAAGGACCAGCGCAAGGTGCTGCTGCGCCCCGCCACCTCGTCGGACGGCGAGGCAATTCGAACCCTGTTTCATGGCCTGCCCGAGCAAGACATCTACACCCGTTTTTTTCGCAATGTGCGCGAACTCAACAGCCAGGACATGCAGCGCATGTGCAACCTCGATTTCGAGAGTGAAGTCGCCTTTGTCGCCGTCACCGGCCATCGCGAGAATCCACAAATCGTGGGCCACAGCTGCTACGTCATTGATGCCTCCACCAATATTGCCGAAACGGCCTTCATGGTGCATCCCGAATGGCAGGGCTGCGGTCTGGGCTCGGCCTTGCAGGAACGCATGGTCCAGCATGCCAAGCGGCGCGGCGTGCGCGGTTTTTTGGCCGAGATCCTGCCAAGCAACGAGAAGATGATCCGCCTGGCGCGCAACGGATCACCGCAGGTCAGTACTTCCATGACTCGCGACACTGCCCGCGTCACCACGATCTTCTAAAAGCCCATCATGTCCATGCCATGCAACTTTCCCGACGACGTGCTCAGGCAGCATTTGCAGACCATGCTGAGCGACATTGACCCGGCAGCCATGGACCTGCTGCACCGCAACCTGGAGTGGGTAGAGCTCGCTGCCGGTGAAGTCCTCATGGACCAGGGCGGCCCCGGTGACTCCATGTACCTCTCCATCAGCGGCCGCTTGCGCGCTTCGGTGCGCGATCAAGACGGCCAAGAGCGCATGGTGCGCGAGATGAGCCGCGGCGAAATCATTGGCGAGATGAGCCTCTACGTCGACGAGCCGCGCTCCGCCACGGTGGTGGCTATCCGTGACTCGGTGCTGGTGCGCCTGGCCAAGGCCGAGTTCACCAAGCTACTCGCCAGCAGCGCCCAGGTGTCGATTGCCCTGACGCGGCGCATCATCAAGCGCCTGGCCAGCGCCGGCACGCGTCCCGTGATCCCGCCACCCGTCACCATGGCGATGCTGCCCATTACCAGCGGCCTGGATGCCACCGACTTTGCCCGGCGCTTCGCCGCGCACCTGGGACGCATAGGCAAGGTCTGCATCGTGGATGCCGCCAGCGTTGACGCTGCCCTGCAGCAGCCCGGCCTGGCCCGCACCGCGATCACCGATACAAGCGGTAGCCGTCGCATTGCCATCTATCTGGACCAGCTGGAGCTGGCTCACGAGTTCGTTTTGCTCGTGGGTGACGCCGACGCCAGCCCCTGGACCCAGCGCTGCAGTCGCCACAGCGACGAGATGCTGTTGTTGGCCGACGCAACTCACCCGCCCGATGTTCATGAGACCGAGGCGCTATGTCTTGCGCAGCGCAACGACCGCAGCGACGCGGCGCAGATCCTGGTCTTGCTGCACCACGCCGACACACGCTGCCCCAGCGACACGCGGCGATGGCTGACGCGCCGCCCCGTAACGGATCACGTGCATGTGCGATGCGGCCTGGACGGCGACATGGCCCGCCTGGCCCGCATCCAGAGCCGGACCGCGGTGGGGTTGGTGCTGGCCGGCGGCGGCGCCAAAGGTCTGGCCCACCTGGGTATGTACCGGGCGCTCCAGGAGCGAGGCATAGCGGTGGACTTTGTGGGCGGCACCAGCATAGGGGCTGTGATGGCCGCAATGCTGGGGTCGGACAGACCCTTGGAAGAGCTGATGTCCATCGCGCGCAGGGCGTTTTCCGACAAGCCCACCAGTGACTTCAACCTGATCCCGCTGATCTCACTCATTCGCGGACGGCGCATGCGGAAAATTTTGCAGGTGGCGGTGAAAGATATTTTTGGCCATCCGGCGGATATCGAGGATGTCTGGAAAAACTACTTCTGCGTCGCCAGCAACTACACCCACGCCCGTGAACAGGTCATCACACAGGGCACCTTGCTCAAGTCGATTTTGGCCAGCATTGCCATACCCGGCGCGTTTCCGCCGGTGCTTGTCGGCGGTGAACTGCTTTGTGACGGCGGCACCTTCAACAACTTCCCGGCCGACATCATGCGTGGGCGCCGCGGGGTGGGAAAAGTCATTGGGATGGATCTCGGTACACGCAAGCCACGCCTCTTCGCGCTGGAGGAGATGCCAGGCGGCTGGGCCCTGCTGCGTGATCGCTTGCGCCCGCGCACCAAGCGCCGATTCAAGCTGCCCTCCCTCATGGCCTATTTGCTGAACGTGACCATCATGTACAGCACTTCGCGCCAACGGGAATCCCAAAGACAGACCGATTTGTACTTCAACCCACCGCTTGAACGCGTGGGCATGTTGCAGTGGGACCGTTTCGACAGCATCACCCAGCAGGGCCACGCACACGCCTGCGAGGTGCTGGACGGCATGACCGAGGAACAACTGGGCGCCTTTCGCAATAACCCCCAATAAAGCTCGGTAGCGCGTCCGAACTGGCCTTTCCGCCGCAAGGCCCCACACCAGCGCCGCCGCAGGCAAGGCACGACAATCCAAATCATGAAAGCACTTCAAAACATCGCGCTGTCCATGCTCGACCTGGTCGCCGTCCGCGAAGGCGGTACGGTGGCCGATGCGCTGGCGATTTCTCTGCGCACCGCCCAGCATGCCGAGCGCTTGGGCTTTACCCGCTACTGGCTGGCCGAGCACCACAACATGCAGGGCATTGCCAGTTCGGCGACGGCTGTGCTGGTGGGCTATATCGCTGGCGGCACACGTACGCTGCGCGTGGGCTCGGGTGGCGTCATGCTGCCCAACCATGCGCCGCTGGTGGTGGCCGAGGCCTTTGGCACGCTGGCCGAGCTCTACCCCGGCCGCATTGACCTGGGCCTGGGCCGCGCACCCGGCACAGACCAGGCCACCATGCGGGCACTGCGGCGCGATCGCACCGAAACGGCCGATGATTTTCCGCAGGATGTGGCCGAGCTGCAGCGCCTGCTGGCGCCGGCTGAACCAAACCAGCGCCTGATTGCCATGCCCGGCGCAGGCACCCAGGTGCCGATCTGGCTGCTAGGCTCCAGCCTGTTTTCGGCGCAGCTGGCAGCCGAGCGCGGCCTGCCCTACGCCTTTGCCTCGCACTTCGCGCCGCGCCTGTTGTTGCAGGCCCTGGCGCTGTACCGGCAACACTTCCGCCCTTCTGCCACCTTGGCCAAGCCCTATGTGATTGTTGGCGTGCCGCTGATTGCCGCGCCCACCGACGAGGAAGCCGAATACCTGGCCAGCAGCACCTACCAGCGCGTGCTGGGAATTCTGACGGGCGACAGGCGCGGACTGCAGCCGCCGGTGGAAAACTTCATGGCGCAACGCCACCCCCAGGAACGCGCCGCCATAGCCGATTTTCTGGCCGCCGCCGTGATTGGCGGCCCGCAGACGGTGCATGCCGGCCTGCTCGCGCTGGCCCAGGCAACCCAGGCCGACGAGTTCATGCTGGTCAGCGATGTGTTCGATCCGGCCTTGCGGCTTCGCTCGCTGGACATTGCAGCGGCTGCATGCGGCGTCTCAGCGCCAGCAACTTCATCTCACTCATGACGAGCCCTGCCTCAGCCATCACCGGCGAAGCCATCTCGCGCGACCGGCTGGAGGCCTGCATCGCCAGCGCCGCCAGCCCGCTGGTTTTCGAGCAATGCGACTTTGATGGCAGCGACCTGTCGCGACTGAAGCTGCACGGCATCGAGTTCAAAAACTGCAGCTTTGCAGAAACCGCCTTCTACGCCGCGGATCTGTCGCAAGCATCCTGGCTGGGCTGCAGGGGGCGGCAAGCCAACTTCGAAGCGGTCGACCTGACGGACGCACAGTTCATCGACTGCGACCTCAACAACAGCGCATGGCGGCGGGCCAGACTGTCATCGGCCGCCTTCAAGGGCTGCAAGCTGACCGGGGCAAACTTTGAAGAAGTTGCATCACTGGGATTGACATTCGAAGACACCCTGCTCATCGGTGCCGATCTGCGCAAAATGTCTTTCCGAAAAATGACACTGCGCCAGCTGGACCTGTCCGAAGCAGACCTCTCGGGCTGCGATTTTCGCGAGGCCGTGTTCGAAGGCGGCAGCCTGCGCCATGCCCACCTCAAGCTCACGCGCTTCGAAGGCGCCGACCTGCGCGAGGCGGAACTGGGCGGCTTGAAGCTGCTCGATACCAAAGCCTTCAAAGGTGCCACCGTTTCCTACCGGCAAGCCGCGCAGTTGCTGGGCGAGCTGGGGCTGAATGTGGCTTGAAGGCCGGGCACTCAAGCCAGCCGCAAATCAGCCAAGGAATCGATAGCTGCCACTGTCGCCTCGGCAGCAGCACTGCCGACCACGGGTGCGTCAAAGCGCCACTTCAGTTGCACGCCACCGCCGGGCGTAGCCTCCAGTGCCGGGATGGCCGACAAGAGAAGACGCGTGTAGGCGTGTTGCGGCCGGTCGAAGATTTCATCGCGACTGCCCTGCTCCACAATTCGCCCTTCCTGCATCACGACCACCCGGTCCGCCACCTGCTCGACCACGCTGAGATCGTGGCTGACGAACATGCAGGCAAAGCCGTGGCGTTCCTGCAAGTCGGCAAAAAGATCCAGAATCTGCGCGCGCACCGTCATATCGAGCGCGGAAACGGGCTCGTCGGCAATGACGAACTTCGGCCGTCGCACCACGGCACGGGCAATGGCGATACGCTGGCGCTGCCCGCCCGACAACTCATGCGCAAAGCGAGTCGTATAGCTCGCATCCAGGCCAACCTCGTCAAGCGCGGCGGCAATGCGCGATTGGCGCTGCGGTGCGGTAAGCCCTGAAACCTGGCGCAAAGCCTCACCAATCAGGTCAGCCACAGTCATGCGCGGGTCCAGCGATGAATATGGATCCTGAAACACCATCTGGCAATTGAGCCGGTAATTGCGCAGAACGGCCACATCGCCCTCGCCCAGGCGCGTGCCCTCAAACAGTATCTCGCCGCCGCTGGGCGCGAGCAGGCCGGCAATGGCGCGGCCCAGTGTGGTCTTGCCGGAACCGCTGCCGCCGACCACTGCCACCACTTCACGCGGCCGGATTGTCAGATCAATGCCGTGCAAGGCACGCTTGCCGTGGCTTTTTTTACGGAAAAAGCCGCCGCGCGCGCCGTAATCGATCACCAACTTGCGCACTTCAACAATCGGCGCCGTTTCAGGCAGCGGACGCGCCGGCGCACGCCTGGGCAAGGCGGCCAGCAGCTTGCGGGTATAGGGGTGCTCGGGGCGCTGCAGCAGTTGCTCGGTCAATCCCTGCTCGACGATCACACCCTGGCGCATCACGATCATGCGGCGCGTATAGCGGGCCACCATGGACAAATCGTGACTGATCATCAGCACGGCGGTTTGGTGATCGCGTGCCAGTTCCACCATCAGCTCTATCACTTCTCGCTGCACCACGGCATCGAGCGCCGTGGTTGGCTCGTCTGCCAGCAACAGCGCGGGTTTGAGCAACATGACCGAGGCCAGCATGATGCGCTGACGCATGCCACCAGAGAACTCGTGCGGATAGGCCTGCAGCGCCCGTTCTGCGTCCTTGATACCAACCCGGTGCAGCATCTCCATGACCAGGCGACGGCGCTCGACAGGGTCGAGCTTGCGATGGCGGATCAGCCCCTCCTCAAGTTGCCGGCCTATCTTCATGGCGGGATTGAGCGAGGTCATGGGCTCCTGAAACACCATGCCGACGCGACCGCCGCGCAGAGCGCGCATGTCTGCAGGCGACATCGCGGCGATGTCACGCCCTTCAATTTCAATGCTTCCACCGGCGCGCCGTATCGCCGGTGGTTCCAGGCCCATGATGGCGCGGGCTGCCAGTGTCTTGCCGCTACCGGACTCGCCAACGATGCCCACCAGTTCACCGGGCTCCACCACAAAGCTGACGCCATCGACGACACGCCGACCGCTGTGGCCGAGCTCCAGCACCAGATCCTGTACCCGCACCAAGGGGGGTGTTATACGGTTAGCCATCATTGAACACCTCGCATGCGCGGATCGAAACGGTCGCGCAAGGCGTCCCCAAGCAGATTGATGCCCAGCAGCGTGATCGAAATGCAAGCCCCGGGCACAATGCCCAGCCACACGGCCTGTTCAAAGTAAGGGCGGCTGGCCGCCAGCATATTGCCCCAGGTCGGCGCCGGCGGCGGCACGCCCAGTCCGAGAAAGCTCAAGGCGCTTTCGGCGAGCAGCGCCCAACCGAACATCGACGTGGCCAGCACCGTGAGCGGCGCCATGCAGTTGGGCAGCACATGGCGCCACATCGTATAAATTTCGGAATTTCCCATGACGCGCGAAGCGTCAATGAACTCGCGCTCGCGCAGTGACAACACGCTACCGCGAACCACCCGCGTCACCGAGGGCGTGTAGGCGAAGGCCAGCGCGCCGACGATACCGTAGAGGTTGGCACCGAACACCGCGAGCAGACCCAGCGCCAGCAAGATGCCGGGAAACGCCAGCAGCGCGTCATTGAATGTCATCACGATGCGGTCAAAGGCGCCGCGCAGAAAACCGGTCAGAACCCCCAGGGTGGCGCCGACCATGACCGCGCAGCTGACCGAGAGCAGGCTGATCCAGGCACTGGTCGCGGCCCCCAGCATGAGTCGGCTGACGACATCACGCCCGAATTCGTCAGTACCTAGCCAGTAGCTGGCGCTGGGCGGCGCCAATTTAACCGCAAAGTTGAGCGCCATAGGATCGTGCGGCGTCCAGAATGTGCCCAGTAGCGCCACCAGCAGCACGCTGGCTACGATCAGCCCCCCCAGCACGGCATTGGGCGCGAGCGCCCGTTTAAAGAGTTTCATTGTGCGGTAACCCTTGGATCGAATAGGGGATAGAGCAGATCGACAATCAGGTTGACCACCACGTACACAAAGGCGATGAAAAGCAGGCAGCCCTGAATCACCGGGTAGTCCCGGCCAAAAATCGAATCGACCAGCAGCCGGCCCAGACCCGGAATGGTGAAGACGGTTTCAACCACGGCGATACCGCCCAGCAGATTGCCCAACACCAGGCCCAGCAGCGTCCAGGTTGGCCCGAAACTGTTGCGCAGCGCATGCCGCCACATGACCTCCCCTTCGCTCAGACCCTTGGCGCGGGCGTGAGTGATGTAGTCAAGCCGCAGCACTTCAAGTGTGCTGGCGCGAGCCATACGCATCACGACGCCAATCTCGTGCAGGAACAGGGTCAGGATGGGCATCACCATGTAGAGCAAGGCCTTGCCCGGGTTGTCAGCGAAGGAAACATAGCCCACCACCGGCAACCAGCCCAGCTTGAGGCCAAAGAACAACAGGATCAACAGGCCCAGCCAGAAGGTCGGTATGGACAGCAGCAAAGTCGATGCGCCCACCAGCGCCAAATCGGTCAGACTGTTTTGGCGCCAGGCGGCCAACATGCCGGCAGGCACGGCCACCAGCGCGGCCATCAGCACGGCGATCACCACCAGGCGGCCGCTGACAAGAAAACGGTCCCAGACCAGCGGTAACACTGGCTGCTGCGAGGTGATGGACTGACCTAGGTCGCCCCGCAAAATATTGCCAAACCAGATGCTGAACTGCTCCAGCAAGGGCTTGTCCAGCCCCAGCCGCTGCTGCAGGTCACCCAGCGCCTCGGGGGTAGCCAGGTCGCCTAGCATGAGTGAGGCCGGATCACCCGGCACCAGGCGTATCAGAACAAAGACGCTTACCGCCACGATGAACAGGGTCGGCAAGGCCGTCAGCAGCCGTTTTAGGATGAAGTGAAGCACGCTGTGGTCCCGGTAGATAACTTCTTATGCGCGTTGGTAGGGGCAGGAGGTCGCAGCCGTCCTTCAGCTCACTTGCTGACCTTGACTTCCCACAGTCGCGGCTTGGAGGCAACCCATGGCGTGTAGCCCTGCAGCCTCTTGGTGTTGGCGGTGATGTCAACGTAGTTGTAAAGCATGATCATGGGCACGTCGGCCATGAAACGCTTGTGCAGGTCGTCGAAGATCTTGGAACGCTGGGCTGGGTTGGAGATCGTGCTGGCCTGATCAATCAGCGCCAGAGCCTCGGGATTTTCCCAAACTTTGCGTGGTTGCCTGTCTTTAGGACCGGAAAACTGCTCATAGCTCAGCGCCGGGTCAAGTCGGGCCGAGTACGAAAAAGCCATCATCTGGTAGTTGCCCTTGTTATAGCGGTCCAACTGCGTGGCCCATTCGAGCACTTCGACCTCCACATTGAGACCCACGGCCATCATCATTTGCTGGGAAATCAGCGCGATGTTGAAGCTGGGCCGTCCCGGGCGCTTGTTCGTGATCAGCTTGATCTTCTGGCCCTTGTAACCGGCTTCCTGCAAAAGCTTTTTGGCCAGAGCCAGATCGTGCTTGTAGCCTTGCCGCTGCGTTTCCGTATAAAACGGCGAGCTGGCATAAATCGCCGATGCATTGGGGCGGGTCAAGCCGTTCGAGGCAGCACTGGTGAGTTGGCGCACGTCCAGCGCGGCAGCAATGGCCTGGCGAATTTTCGGGTTGCCCAGCACCGGGTCGCGGGTCTGAAACAGCAAGACTTCCTTGGCGCTGGTCGGCGTCGTCTTGACTTCCACACTAGGCACCCTGGACATCTCGAGCAGGTCGCTGTCCAGCAGCTGAACGGCATCCACCGCGCCCGACAGTAGCGCGGCCTTGGTGGTCGCCGGGTCCGGGATCACCATGAACTTGACGGCGCTGACCATAGGGCGCTTGGCCCCGAGGTAGCCGTCAGGTGCCTTGCCGGCCGGTGACACATAGCCGTCAAAACGGTTGAGCAAAACATACTCACCGCGCTTCCACTCGCCCAGAGTGAACGGGCCGGTGCCTATGGGCGCTTTAAAGCTGCCATCAGGATTCACCGAATCCTTGTGAATCACGCCGGCCATGGCGCAGTCGGTGCGCGCCAGGGAATCCAGGAACAGCGCATTAGGCTTGTTGATGCGCATCACCACCGTCTGCGGATTCGGTGCCGTCACCGACTCGACCTTCAGCCCGCTGCGACCGTCGAACTCGCTCAGGCAGCGCCAGTCAGTTTTGGGGTCCATATAACGGTTCCAGCTCCACAGCACATCTGCCGACGTCAGGGCCATGCCATTGTGAAACTTGACACCCCGGCGCAGTGTGAAGGTATAGGTCAGGCCATCGGGCGACATCACCATCTTTTCTGCCAGCAACGGGCCCACGGCGCCGTCCTCACGCAGTGCGACCAGGCCCTCCACCAGATGCAGCATCACGGTATCGGTGTTGTCATCGCGGTTGACACCGGGGTTGATGCTGCGAATGTCGGCGTTGAGCGCAACATTGACCGTCTGCGCGGCCAGCGGCCCGGCCGCAGCGGCTCGGCCTGCGCGCAGTTTTTTCAAGGATGCGGCAATAAACGTTTTCATCTCGCCCAGGCAGTTGATGCCGTCGTGCGCCACCTCGGGAACGATGTCGAGTTGCGCCTGGACTCCTGCGGCTAGCAGCGTTCGCTGCAAGGTCGCCAGGCGATCGGGTCGGGTGCGGCCGGCGTCGTTGGCGCCCGGCATCCAGTGACGGCCGCCCTCGCTATGGGTGATTTCCCAGGTCTCCCGGTCGGCGCCCCCCACCACCAACTGAACCGGGACGCGCCGCAAGGCATCCAGGTCCAGGCCTATGCCGAAGATCTGCTGCATGTCGGCCACGCCAACCCACCAGTTGCGATCGGTATCCAGCAAGGTCACCGATCCAGGTGCTCCTACACTGCTGGCCCAAAGCCGCCCGGGATGCAAATAGGTGAAGCGGTTGACGAACTGCCCGCCGCCGGAATAACCAGCCAGAGCGAAGCGATTGAAAGTGGTGCCGTACTTGGCGCCGACCTCCTCCACCATGCCCAGGAGCACCTCGTCATAGCGGATGTCGCCTTCGCGCAGCTGCTTGAAGCCGTCGCGGTTGCCGTCGCCCAGAACGCCGACAGGAAACAACGGGCACAGCACCGCACAATAGTTCCAGCGGCCAAACTCCGCCAGGGCGTCGCGGTACTTGATGAAGGTACGCCCCGTGCCATGCACCATCACCAGCAGTTCGGGCGGCTCATCGCGCTCCAGCATGTCGCTGGGCATATACAGGCAATAGCTGAAACGGGGGTCTTTGGCATAGGCAAAGACGGTGGTCTCGTTCATGTCATACATGAGCTTGCCACGCTCGCCGGGATCGCCCGCCACGGGAAGTTCGGCTGCAGAAGGAGTCGCTTGATTCATGATTTTCCTGCGGCCTCAGGCCAAAACGGGAGCGGCTGCTGCACTGAAAGAGCGGTCCATCTTCAGCGAATAGGTCGCGAACTTGCGGTTGAGTGCCGGCAGTGGCGCGACTTCAAGATGGCCCAGAGCGGGATCCATCAGGATCATGGCGACCGTCGCGCTGAGATTGCTCTCCTCCGTATCGCGCGGCGGGCGGCAAACCGACCAGGGCGTTGCGAAGTCATCAAAAAATGCTTCACGCAGGTGATCCAGGGTCAGTTGGCCCCGTGCCCTTTCCAGAATCTGGCGTACCCGGAAGTCCCGGTACAGCGAGTCGGGTGAGCTGGCGATGCCGAGGTCGCGGAGTTTGCCAAGCGCAACCTGGCTTTGCCAGTGATTCGAATGCACCACGATGTCCCGCTCGGGATAGATCAGAAAGCTCTCGTCGGGCGCACACTCGATGTCCAATGCGAAGCCGTCGGCATGGCTGATCATCAGGTTGTTCGAGCCTGATTTTGGCGTGCAATAGACCGTCTTCAAGGCCTGCGCCACATGCTCGGTTTCCAGGATTTTTCGGCGCAACAGTGCCAGCGGCACCCCCACCTGGCTGTAGTCCCGGTCCGAGCTGAGGTAATTGGCCGTGACCGCGATACCGGCGGAATTCAGACCGCAGCGCGCCAGTCCACCTGCCTCGGTAAAGGTCAAGATATCCGGTCCGTCTTCACGCCGGATTTTCAGCACCACGCCGGTGGTGGCGCATTCGGCCTTCCAGTCCCAGTTCTGGCCGTGCAGCAGCCGGCCACTCGCCGTCACCTCGGGCAGCAGCACCGCGCCGGTACAGCCGTCAGGTTCGCGATCGGCTCGCTGGGCGTCGGCCTGCAGCTTGCCCAGGCGCAGGATTTCGGTGCGCGCATTGATCAGGACGATGTCAGCCAGATCCAGATTGGCGCCTTCCGCGATGCCCCGCATCTCCTCCACATAAAGGGGATCGAACTCGTCGATGCTGGGCAAAAAGGTATTGACCAGCTGGCGAATGGCGTCGCTGGTCAGTGACATCGCACCGAGCTGTGAGGCATAGAGATCGACACTGCGACGAATTCTCACGGCGGCCTTCTGGCCGTATTGGCGGCCACGCTCCCGTGCATCACCAGACAGTTCTATGAGGGGAAATAGTTCAACAGGGTTCATGGCTGAGATTCAGTAGTGTGGTTCTGGAAGGCCGTGGCCGAATGGCTGCTTATTTGATGACAGCACTGCATGGCACCAGTGATCGGTTTCAAAGTGACGCTTTTCATGGCCTTAAATAATTGCCTCAATGTATTATTCAGCGATACATCGGTTTAATCAATAAAACAAATGCCATCCTAGGGTTTCCACCGAAGCATCTGTGGCATGAGTGAACACGACGAAACAACAGCGACAATTGCGCCCTCATTGCTAAGGATTCACTTTGGACTACACCGTTGCCGCCGTAGATGAAGCCATCAATTTGCTGCTTCTTGTGGCCGCCGATCCCGGTCTGGGCGTCACGGAAATCGCCAGGCGCGCTGGCATTACCAAGGCACGCGCGTTTCGCCTGCTGACCACGCTGGAGCAACGCGACCTCGTCAAACGCCACGGCGATTACGCGTCCTATTACTTAAGCTTTCAGGCCTTGCGCCTGGGTGCGGCGGCGCAAGATCAAATCGATCTGGCCAGGCACGCCAAGGAGGCGCTAGAGGCCTTGGGCGCCACCTTCAACGAGGGCGTGGTGGTTCGTATCCGCGACGGACTGGAAACCGTCTGTGTAGCGCGCTGGGAGTCGACGCAATCGCTGCGCGTCCCAGGCCAGATCGGCGATCGGCGCTCGCTGCAGGCAGGCGCGCCCAGCAAGCTGCTGCTGGCCTATGCGCCACAAGAGGTGCTTGACGCCATACTGGCCTCCGATCGCACGCGCTTCACGGAGAGCACACCGGTGTCAGATAGCGAGCTGCTGCAAGCGCTCGCCAAGGTCAGGGAGCAGGATTACGCCATTTCCATCGGCGAGCGCGTTGCCGACACAGCCGCGATCGCCGTTCCCATACGCGACAACAGCGGCGGCGTGATCGCCTCACTGAGCATCACGACGCCGGTCACCCGCATGACCAAGGACAGGATTGCCCGCTATCTGCAAGAGCTTCAGCTGCGAGCCGGAGAAATTTCGAAGGCGCTGGGCTACAGGCCCGAAAGGCTTGACCCGTCTGCGGAAAAGCGGGGCACCTAAACGCCGGTATCAGGCAGGCCCGGAGTTTAAGTGGCGGTCACCAGCGATCGCTGGCAAACACGGCCCCTGGCTCAATGCGCCCCCGCCGCCGCATCCGCGCTGCTGGCGTCTGCGCGCGCAGGCCGCGTCAGATAGACCAGCGGAATCAGCAGCAGAAAAATCAATGCCGAGACGTAGAACACATCGTTGGCCGCCAGCATGTAGGCCTGCTGATCGACCAGGCGGTTGATGCTGCCCAGCGCCTGATCGGGCGTCAGGCCGGCACTGGCCAGGCCTGACAAAGCGCTGCTGGTAGCCGTGCTGCCCTGGTTGACGTACTCACTGATTTGCGCGTGATGCATGGCGGCGCGATCTTGCCAGATGGTGGTGGCAATCGAGGTGCCAAACGAGCCCGCCGTGATGCGCAAGAAATTGGACAGACCCGAGGCCGCCGGGATCTTGTCATGCGATAGCCCGGACAGCGTGATGGTGACCAGCGGGATGAAAAAGCAGGCCGTGGCCACGCCCTGGATGATGGTCGGAATCAGGATGGTGCCGAAATCAGCCTGGGTGTTGAAGTTGGAGCGCATCCAGAGCACCAGCGCAAACACCACGAAAGAAAATGCCGCAAAGCGGCGCGGGTCCACCTTGGTAATGTTCTTGCCCACCAGCGGCGCCAGCAATATGGCCATGACGCCCACCGGCGCCATGACCATTCCGGCCTGGGTGGCGGTGTAGCCCATGTATTGCTGCAGCCACAGCGGCAGCAACACCACGTTGCCAAAAAACAAACCGTAACCGACAGCGGTGGCCACCGCCCCGGCCCAGAAATTGCGCCGTTTGAACAGCGTCAGATCCACCACCGGGTGTTCTTCGGTCAGCTCCCAGATGACGAAAGCCACCAGTCCGACCAGTGCGACGATGGCCAGCGCCACCACCTCGCCGGAATGAAACCAGTCCAGCTCCTGGCCCTTGTCCAGCATGATCTGCAGCGCGCCCACCCAGATCACCAACAGCGCCAGTCCGACCGAGTCGATCGGCAGCTGGCGGGTGACGCTTTCGCGCTTGTGAAAAATGCTCCAGGTGATGAAGGCCGCGCCGAAACCAATGGGAATGTTGATGTAGAAAATCCAGGGCCAGGAAATGTTGTCGGTGATCCAGCCGCCCAGCAGCGGCCCCATGACGGGCGCCACCAGCGTGGTCATGGACCAGAAGGCCATCGCCGTTCCCGCCATCGCTTTCGGGTAACTCGACAACAGCAGCGCCTGCGACAGGGGAATCATGGGCCCGGCCACCAGGCCTTGCAGCACGCGGAAAAAAATCAGCGTGGTCATGTTGGGCGCCAGGCCACACAACCAGGAAGTGATCACAAACAGAATGACGCTGGTGGTGAACAGGCGAACCTGGCCAAAGCGCTGCGACAGCCAGCCCGTCAGCGGCACGGCAATTGCGTTGGCCACGCCAAAGCTGGTGATGACCCAGACGCCCTGGTTGGGGCTGACGCCCAGGTCACCGGCAATGGCGGGCAGCGAGACGTTGGCAATCGACGAGTCGAGCACGTTCATGAAGGTCGCGGCCGACAGCGCCAGCGTGCCCCAAAGGCGCGCCGAACCCGTCAAAGGCGGCGGCGGCGCGTAGGCCGCAGCGGGTTCAGAGGCAGTAGCAGAAGCCATGGGATACCTGAAAGAAAGAAGCGAAAAGAACGGAAAGCGCGTCAAAAACCAGGGCAACAGGAAGATCGATGTCGCAGCGCGGATCTACACCTGTGCCTGGGCTTGCCGCTAAACCTATGGCGCGGCTTTCGCCGCCGTTGGCGCAGCAGCAGCGGCGCTGGCCAGCAGGGGTTTGAAGGCCTTGCCTGCATTGGCCGCGATCACGCGGCGCACATCCGCATCGCCGCCATCGTTGGTGGCGGCATAGGCCTGGCTGTCGGCCTGCGCGGCGCTGCGCGGGGCCTCGGCCAGGGCGATACCGTCCTTGTTGCTGATGTCGACTTCAGCGTCCATCGACAAGCCCACCCGCAGCGGGTGCGCGGCCAGCGCCTTGGCATCCAGCGCGATGCGAACCGGCACGCGCTGCACCACCTTGATCCAGTTGCCGGTGGCGTTTTGCGCCGGCAGCAGCGAAAACGCCGCGCCTGTGCCCACGCCCAGCCCGACCACCGTGCCGGGGTACTCGACCTTTTTGCCATACAGGTCGGCCAGCAGCTTGGCCGGCTGGCCAATGCGGATGTTGCGCAGCTGGACTTCCTTGAAGTTGGCATCGACCCAGACCTGGTTGAGCGGGATGATGGCCATCATGGGCGCGCCGGCGGCCACGCGCTGGCCCAGTTGCACCGTGCGCTTGGCCACATAGCCATCGACCGGTGCCACCAGGGCGGTGCGCTGCGTGGCCAGATAGGCTTCACGCACCTTGGCCGCTGCCACCAGCACGCTGGGGTGCTGCTCTATGCTGGTGCCGTCAGTCAGGGCCTGGTTGCTGCTGAGCTGCTCGCGCGCCGCCACCACGCCGGCCTGGGCAGCGGCCAGTGCGCTTTTTGCATTGGCCAGTTGCGTCTGCGCGTGGTTGAGTTCCTCCTTGGACACGGCGCCGTTGCCGGTGAGCGACTGGCGGCGGTTCAGGTCGTCGCTGGCACGGGCAATGTCGCTCTGGGCCTTGACCACGTCGGCGTCGCGCAGCGTGATTTGCGCGGCCAGCGTGCCGTTGTTGGCATACAGGGTGCGCACCTGGCGCACCGCCTGGGCCAGCGCCGCCTCGGCCTGGTCCAGCGCCACCTTGGCGTCGGCCGGGTCGAGCTGCACCAGCGGCTGGCCGGCTTTCACGAAATCGGTGTCGTCGGCCATGATGGCGGTGACGGTGCCGCCGATCTGCGGCGTGATCTGGATCACATTGCCCTGCACATAGGCGTTGTCGGTGGACTCGTAATGGCTGGCCACCAGGTATTCATAGGCGGCCCAGCCCAGGCCGGCCACGACGACGACCGCCGCCAGCGCGGTCAGCGCCTTCTTGCGTTTGGGGTTGCCGGGTGCGCGGGAGTCAGTGGTTTGGGGAGTGTTCATGATGGCGGTTCGACGTTGATGTGTTTGTTGTGGTCGGGGAGTGAATGCAGGGGGCGGTCTTAAGCTGCCTTTAGTGGCTTGGCGCCGCAGAATTCAAGGGAAAAAGGCCTGTAGCCCTTGTACTTCCTGCGCTGGCAGCTACTTTTTCAGGAGCAGCCAGAGGCAAGGTGGCGGTCCCGGCCTGCGCCGTGTAGCCGCCGCCCAGCGCGCGAATCAGCGCCACCTGGGTGTCCAGGGCGCGACTGGCCAGGTCCACCGCCAGACGGCGCTGGGCCAGCACGCTGGTTTCAGCCGTCAGCACATTGAGGTAGTTGCCCAGGCCGGCCTGGTAGCGCTGCACGGCAATCTCATAAGCGCCCTCGGCGGCTTCCTGGGCCGCCACTTGCTGGGTTTGCTGGCGAACGATGGCTTGCGAGGATGCGACCTGGTCGGCCACGTCGCGCACGGCGTCAATCACGGCGGCGTTATAGCTTTCCACGGCGGCATCCAGATCGGCGGTTTTGCCGCGCAGATTGGCGCGCAGCCGGCCGGCATCGAAAATCGGCAGGCGCAAGGCCGGACCCACGCCCCACTGCTGGCTGCCCGTGTTCAGCAGCTGGCCCAGGCCTATGCTGGAAAAACCGGCAAAGGCGACCAGGTTGATGTTGGGATAGAACTGCATTTTGGCGTTCACCACGTCTTTGGCGGATGCCTCGACGCGCCAGCGCGCGGCGGCAATATCGGCGCGGCGGCCCAGCAAATCGGCCGGTAGGCTGCTGACGGAAGCGACGCTGTTGATGGCACTCAGCGCCGGCAGATTCTTGGCGACATCGCCATTGGGCTGACCCATCAAGGCGGCCAGCGCGTTGCGCGTCAGCGTCATCTGCTCCTGCAGGCTTTCCAGCTGCAGTCGCGCCTCGGGCAGGCCGCCCTCGCTTTGGCGCAATTCCAGCCGGGTATCCAGGCCGGCGCGCACGCGGTCTTGCACCAGCTTGAGGGTTTCCTCGCGCTGCGCCAGGGTACGGCGCGCCACCAGCGTCTGCTCATTCAGGCGCAGCAGCTGGAAATAGCTGCGCGCCACCTGGCTGGCCAGCAGCACGCGGGCGGCTTGGGCATCGGCCTCGGCGGCATGCACACTGCCCAGGGCGGCGTCCAGCGCGGCGCGGTTTTTTCCAAAAAAATCAAGCTCCCAGCTGGCGTTGAGCTGCGCCGTTCCGCTTTCCTGAATGGAGCCGGCCAGCGGCGGCGGCACCGCACCGTTGGCGGTGTAGCGCTGGCGCGTCAGGTCGAGCTGGCCGTTAAGCTGCGGCAGCGTCGCCGCGTTGGCCACTTCGGTCACGGCTTGCGCCCGCGCCAACCGGGCCTGCGCCAGCTTCAGGCTGGGGCTGCTTTGCAGCGCCTGGTCTATCAGGCCGTTGAGTTGCGCGTCGCCAAAGCCCTGCCACCAGTCGGCGGCAACAGACGCTTGCGGCTGCGCAGCCGCCTCGGTCTTCAGGCCCAGCGAGGGCGCATCGCGCAGGCTGGCCTGCGGCGCGATGCCCGACATGTCGGCGCAGCCGCTGACGATCAAGCCCACCGCCAGCAAGCTGGCCACGCTAACAAGAGTCATGCGGAACGAAGCACGCCACAGCGGCAGCGACTCTGGCGCGCGCCCGGCTGCTGCCATGGCGACTAGCGTTTGAGGGGTGTTGGTTTGATGGGTCATTTTTTTTCTGCCGAGGCTTGAAGGGTTTGCGCGGTTTCCAGCATGCGGCGCAAATAGCTTTTGAGGGTTTGCCATTCTTCGACCGAAAAACCGGCCAGGTGAGCGTTCTGCACGCGGCTGAGGATGGCGGGAATTTCTTTGGCGGCGTCGCGCCCCTCGGGCGTCAGTTCAAGATTGACGACACGCCTGTCCTCTGAGGAACGAATCCGGCGGCACAAGCCCTTGGCCTCCAGCCGGTCCAGCAGCCGGGTCATGGAGCCGGCATCGAGCTGGCATTCACGCGCCAGCTCGGCGACGGTGGAAGCACGACCCAGGTAGAGCTTGAGCATGGGCACCCATTGGGCATTGGTCAGGCCGCTGGGCTCAAGCTCTCTCGCCACCTGTTGCGCCACGCTGCTCAGGATCTGGCGCATCAGGTAGCCGGTGCTCTGACCCGCGTCGTAAGCGTCTGCGCAATAAAACTCGGGCAATCCGCAGGCGGAAACCTCCGTGGATTCTGGTGGGGTGAGCTTGGATTTCATGGGCGTCGATATTAACTGCCTAGACAATCATTGTCAAGGCTGTTTTTGCACAGGCAAACTCTCAGCCTGGTTTTTGACTAAACTCCCCGGATGGCAAGCACTTCAATTTCCTCAAGCCCCAAGGGCTCTCCCCGCTCACTCTCAGGCTTGCTGCCCTTTCTGCGGCCCTACCGGGGCCGGATTGCGCTGGCAATGCTGTTCCTGGTGATGGCGGCCGTCGCCACGCTGGTGTTTCCGCTGGCGCTGCGCGGCTTGATTGACGGCGGCCTGGGCGCTGCCGACAAGGGCGAAAAACTGCTGGCGTTGCGCCATCATTTTTTCGAGCTGTTCGGCGTGGCGGCGGCGCTTGGCCTGTTTTCGGCCGGCCGCTTTTACCTGGTGAGCTGGCTCGGCGAGCGGGTGACGGCCGATCTGCGCAACGCGGTGTATTCACATGTGCTGCGGCAAAGCCCGGAGTTTTTCGAGACCACGCAAACCGGCGAGGTCTTGAGCCGCCTGACCGGCGACACTACGCTGGTGCAAACCGTGGTCGGCTCGTCGCTGAGCATGGGCCTGCGCAACGCTGTGATGGGCGTGGGCGCGCTTGGCATGCTGGTGGTCACCAATCCCTATTTGATGGTGCAGGTGCTGGGCGGGCTGGTGTTGATCGTGGCGCCCTCGGTATGGTTTGGCCGGCGCGTGCGCAAACTCTCGCGCGCCAGCCAGGATCGCATCGCCGACTCCAGCGCGATTGCCGCCGAGGTGCTCAACGCCATTCCCGTGGTGCAAAGCTACACCGCCGAAGCCCGGGAGGCCGCGCGCTTTGACGCCTCGACGACCAATGCTTTCAACACCGCCGTGCGCCGCACCAAGGCGCGCTCGGTGCTGGTGGCCTTCATCATCATTGCCACCTCGGCGGCGCTGCTGTGGGGCTTGTACCAGGGCACGCAGGCGGTGATGCGCGGCGAGATCACGGCCGGTCACCTGGGGCAGACCGTGGTTTACGTGATCATTCTGGCCAGCGCCTCGGCGGTGCTGGGTGAGGTCTATGGCGACTTGCTGCGCGCCGCGGGCGCCACCGAGCGGTTGATGGAGCTGCTGGCCAGCCGCTCTCCCGTGGTTTCACCATCAAATCCGGTTCCAGCCCAGATAACACGGGCGGGAAGCGCTATTGAATTTGAAGCAGTGACGTTTCATTACCCGTCGCGCCCAACGCAGCCGGCCCTGATCGACTTCAGCTTGAACGTGCGGCCCGGAGAAACCGTCGCCATCGTCGGGCCCAGCGGCGCCGGCAAGAGCACCGTGTTCCAGCTCTTGCTGCGCTATTACGATCCGGGCTCGGGGCAGATAGCGCTGGACGGCGTGGTGACCCGCGACATGGCGCTGCAAGACCTGCGCCAGCGCATAGGCATCGTGCCGCAGGATGCGGTGATTTTCTCCACCAGCGCGCTGGAAAACATACGCTACGGCAAGCCCGAAGCCAGCGACGAGGAGGTCAGGGCCGCCGCGCAAGCAGCCTTTGCCCATGAATTCATCAGCGCCCTGCCTGAAGGCTATGCCACTTTTCTGGGCGAGCGCGGCGTGCGGCTTTCGGGTGGCCAGCGCCAGCGCATTGCGATTGCCCGCGCCATGCTGAAAAACCCACCGCTGCTGCTGCTGGATGAGGCCACCAGCGCGCTCGATGCCGAGAGCGAACGCATGGTGCAGGCGGCGCTGGAGTCGGCCATGAAGGGCCGCACCACGCTGGTGATTGCCCACCGCCTGGCCACCGTACAAAAGGCCGACCGCATTCTGGTGCTGGACCACGGCCGGCTGGTGGAACAGGGAACGCACACCGAGCTGGTCAATCGCGGTGGCATTTATGCCCGGCTGGCGGCGCTGCAGTTCGAGATCTGAAGGCCTCCGCTTACAGCGAAAATCCATGGTTATGCGTTAAATGCATAAAAACAAATCAAGCTAGCCTTGGACAGTTTGCGGGCAGAAGCCTAAGCTGCATACCTTGATTGTCCACAAGGAGTTTTATTCATGTCGCAAGCTTCCGGCCCCGCTGCCGCCCCAGGCTCCCATCCACTGCCCTCCTATCTTCAGGCCGACCAACTCGGGCCCTGGGGCAACTATCTGCAGCAAGTCGATCGGGTCATCCCGCACCTGGGCAGTCTGGCGCGCTGGGCCGAAACCCTGAAGCGCCCCAAACGAATCTTGGTTGTGGACGTGCCGATTCACATGGACGACGGCACCATCGCCCACTTTGAGGGCTACCGCGTGCAGCACAACGTCTCACGCGGCCCCGGCAAGGGCGGCGTGCGTTTTCACCAGGACGTGACGCTGTCGGAAGTGATGGCGCTGTCGGCCTGGATGTCGATCAAGAATGCCGCGGTCAACGTACCCTACGGCGGCGCCAAGGGCGGCATTCGCGTGGACCCGAAAAAGCTGTCGCGCGGCGAGCTCGAGCGCATGACGCGCCGCTACACCAGCGAGATTGGCATCATCATCGGCCCCAACAAGGACATTCCGGCGCCCGACGTCAACACCAATGAGCAGATCATGGCCTGGATGATGGACACCTATTCCATGAACACCGGCTCCACCTCCACCGGCGTGGTGACCGGCAAGCCGGTCGATCTGGGTGGTTCGCTGGGTCGGCGCGAAGCCACAGGCCGCGGCGTCTTCACCGTGGGCGTTGAAGCCGCCAAACACATTGGCATGGACGTCAGCACCGCACGAGTCGCGGTGCAGGGCTTTGGCAATGTCGGCGGCATCGCCGGCAAGCTGTTTGCCGAAACCGGCGCCCGCGTGGTCGCCGTGCAAGACCATGGAGGCAGCATTTACCGCGAAGCCGGGCTGGACGTTCCGGCCCTGCTCAGGCATGTGGCCGAAAACGGCAGCGTGAAGGGTTTTGCCGAGGCAGAAGTGATCGCCGATGACAAGTTCTGGGAAGTCGACTGCGACATCCTGATTCCCGCGGCGCTGGAGCAGCAAATCACCAAAGACAACGCCGGGCGCATCAAGGCGCGCATGATCATCGAAGGCGCCAACGGCCCGACCACGCCAGAAGCCGACGACATTTTGCAAGAGCGCAATGTGCTGGTGCTGCCGGACGTGATCGCCAACGCCGGTGGCGTTACGGTCAGCTATTTTGAATGGGTGCAGGACTTTTCCAGCTTTTTCTGGGACGAGGCCGAAATCAATGCGCGCCTGGTGCGCATCATGAAAGAGGCTTTTGCCGGCGTCTGGCAAGTCGCGCAAGATCACAAGGTCACCCTGCGCACCGCCACCTTTATCGTGGCTTGCAAGCGCATCTTGCATACCCGCGAACTGCGCGGCCTTTACCCTTGATGAGCCAACAGCCCAGCTTGGGCTGATGGTGTGAAAAAACAGGCTGCCACGGGCAGCCTGTTTTGTTATTGCAGGGTTTCCTTGAGGGCCGGCAGCATTGGCAAGGGCATGACCTCTATGCCTTCTTCCAGCAGTTCCACGGCCTCCCTGGCTGTGGTTTGGCCGCGAATACCGCGGGCCTCAAGCTCACCGTAATGCATGCGGCGTGCCTCCTCGGCAAAGCGCTCGCCAACGTCTTCGGTATTGGCCACGACCTGGCGCAAGGCAGCAAGAAAGGCGGCCTGCGCCGCAGGACTGGAGCCGCCCGAAGCAGCCATCACGGTATCGGTCACGGGTGCAGCAGGCGCTGGCGCGGCTGAACGCCTATCCAGGTCTTTCTGCTCATGCTTGCCTGTGCTGCCGGGATTTTGGTGATTGCCCAGATTGAGCCGAGGCGCGCTGGGCAATTTGTGAATGCCTTTGTCGGCGCACAAGGGGCATTCAATCAGGCCGCGCGCCAGCTGCGACTGAAAATCATCCTCGGACGCAAACCAGCCTTCAAACGAATGCTGGTGGGAACACTGAAGATTCAGAACTTTCATGACAGCATGATTGTCGCGCCAATTACGGCGCGGCGACCTGCCAGTCAAGCTGCCAGGCGCCCGACATCACGTTTTGCAGCCACAGCGCGCCAGTCAAAGTCTTGGAGTCAGTCACCCGGCCGCTGCCACACCAGGCCAGCAGTTCAGCCGGACTGGCGGCGAACACGTCCAGGAACTCGCCGGCATCCAGCTTGCGCTCGCCCAGCGTCAGGCCGCGCGCAAACCAGATATCTATAAATTCGGTGGAGTAGGAAATCACCGGATGCAGCACGCCGGCCTTGGCCCATTCGCGTGCGCTATAGCCGGTTTCTTCCAGCAGTTCGCGTTGCGCGCAGGCCAGCGAAGCCTCGCCAGCATCCAGCTTGCCGGCCGGAAACTCGATCATGACGGCTTGCACCGGATAGCGGTATTGGCGTTCCAGCACCAGCCGACCATCGTCGAGCTGGGCCACGATCATGACCGCGCCCGGGTGAATCACATATTCGCGCGTGGCCTGGCTGCCATCGGGCAAGCCCACGGTATCGCGCCAAACATGAAGGAAATGTCCCTTCAGCAGCGCTTCGGAGCTGACACGGGTTTCAAGCAAATGGCCGTCGGCCAGGCTCTCTTCCCCGTCAGAAGCGCACACTGGCTTCATGCCCGGGGCTTGAACAGATAACGGTAGGTGAAACCAGGAAAGGCAAAGGTCAGGAACAGCGTGCCGGTGATGGCATAAAACTCCCAACCCTGAGGGGCGATTTGCCCGAGGCTGCGCTCAAGGTAAAGCCCAATCCCGCCGACCACAAAATACCAGACGACCAGCTCGACCAGCCGCAGCGCCAAATTCTTGGGCTTGTTGAGTGCCACGACGACGAAAAGGCGGTTGCTGATAAAGGGCAGATTGGCGGCCAGCAAGGCCAGCAACACCACCAGCCACACGAAACCAGTCTGAGTCATAGGACGCTTAGCTTCCCAGAGACTTGACGATGCTGCTGATGGCTTGCGCACACAGGGTCATCAGGCCGCCAGGCGCAATGCCAAGAATCAGCAGCAGCGCGCCATTGACGCTCAGCACGACCTTGACGTCTGCCGGTGCCGAGATCGGCTGGGCATTATGGCTATGTGGCGCATCGAAATACATCACCTTGATCACGCGCAGGTAGTAGAAGGCGCCAATCAGCGACATCAAGACCGCAAAAACGGCAAGAACGATGTAACTGGTTTGCTGCGAAGAAATCAAGGCCTGCAGCACCGACAACTTGGCATAGAAACCCACCAAGGGCGGCAAGCCGGCCAGCGAGAACATGGCCATGGCCATGACGCCGGCATACAGCGGGCTGCGCTGATTGAGGCCGGCCAGGTCGGTGATCTCTTCGGACTCATGCCCTGCACGAGCCAGCAGCAAAATGATGCCAAAGGCAGCCAGTGTGGTCAGCACATAGGTCAGGGCGTAGAACATCGCCGCGCCGTAGGCCGATTCGGTATTGAGCTGATTGCCGTTGACGACACCGGCCAGCAGGCCAAGCAGCAGGAAGCCCATTTGCGAAATCGTTGAGAACGCCAGCATGCGCTTGAGGTTGGACTGGGCCACCGCCGCCAGATTACCGACCAGCAGAGAGCCAATGGCCATCAGCGCCAGCATCTGCTGCCAGTCAATCGCCAGCGGCAGCATGCCTTCAACCAGCAAGCGAATGCAAATCGCAAAGGCGGCCAGTTGTGGTGCACCGCCAATCAGCAGCGTAACGGCCGTAGGCGCGCCCTGGTAGACGTCGGGCAACCACATGTGAAAAGGCACGGCACCCAGTTTGAAGGCCAGGCCGGCGACGATGAACACCAGACCAAACACCAGCACCTGATGCTTGACCTGACGGCTGGCAATGGCGTTGAACACTTCATTGATATCCAGGGAGCCGGTCGCGCCGTAGAGCATGGACAAGCCATAAAGCAAGAAGCCGGAGGCCAGCGCACCCAGCACAAAGTACTTCATGGCCGCTTCCGTTGCGGTAGCGTTGTCACGGCGCAAGGCCACCAGTGCGTAACTGGACAGCGTCAGCAATTCCAGGCCCATGTAGAGCACCAGGAAGTTGTGACCTGAAATCATCACGAACATGCCCAGCAAGGCAAACAGGCTCAGGGTGAAGAACTCACCGCCGCGCAACATGTCCCGATCGGCCGCATAAGGCCGGCCATACACCAGCGTGACCATCAGGGCGATGCTGGAAAAACATTTGAGCCAGCTGCCCATGGGGTCGACGACAACCATGTTGCCAAAGCCATAAAAGGTCTTGTCGCCCAGCGCATAGCAGGCTTCCAGAGCAGCTACTGCGGCCAGGGTCAGCAGGGACAGCACATAAGTGCTGGTACGGCGCGGCGTTTTCACGCTCAAATCCGTGAGCGCAATGACGCAGGCCATCACCAATAGGACGATCTCGGGGAAAACCGCGATCCAACTGAGTTTGTCAATCATCTGAATTCTTTGGATAGGTTGCGTCAGTTCAGTTTCGAGATGGCCATGTGCTTGAGCAAGTCAGCCACCGAGGTGTCCATCACGTCGGTAAATGGCTTGGGATAAATGCCCATGTACAAGACGGCAATGGCCAGCAAGGCAAGTGTCAGGAACTCGCGGGCGTTGATGTCTTTCAGCGCCTTGACCTCGTCATTGGCCACCGGACCCAGATAGACCCGTTTGTACATCCACAAGGTGTAGGCGGCGCCAAAAATCAGTGCCGTGGCGGCGCCAAGACCGATCCAGAAATTGAATTTCACGCCACCCAGAATCACCATCCATTCGCCGACAAAACCGGCGGTTGCTGGCAAACCGCAATTGGCCATGGCAAACAGCAGGGCAAAGGCGGCAAACTTGGGCATGGTGTTGACCACGCCACCGTAACTGGCGATTTCGCGTGAGTGAACACGGTCGTAAAGCACGCCAATGCACAGGAACATGGCCGCGGAGACAAAGCCGTGGGCAATCATTTGCACGATACCGCCCGAAACGCCTAGGTCATTGAAGATGAAGAAGCCCAGCGTCACAAAACCCATGTGTGCCACCGAGGAATAGGCCACCAGTTTCTTCATGTCCTGCTGCACCAGCGCGACCATGCCCACATAGATCACGGCGATCAGCGACAGGGCAATCATCAGCCAGGCCCATTCATGGGAAGCATCCGGGGCAATCGGCATCGAGAAGCGCAGGAAACCGTAAGCCCCAAGCTTGAGCATGATGGCGGCCAGCACGGCAGAGCCGCCGGTAGGCGCTTCCACGTGCACGTCGGGCAGCCAGGTGTGGACCGGCCACATCGGCACCTTGACGGCAAAGGCCGCAAAGAAGGCAAAGAACAACAAGGTTTGCACCGTGCCGCCCAAAGGCAGTTTATGCCAGCTCAGAATGTCAAAACTGCCACCCGACTTGTTGTACAGGAAGATCAGCGCCACCAGCAGCATCAATGAGCCCAGCAAGGTGTAGAGGAAAAACTTGAAGGCCGCGTAAATTTTGTTAGGCCCGCCCCAGATACCAATGATCAGGTACATCGGAATCAGCGTGGCCTCGAAGAACACGTAGAACAAAATACCGTCCAGCGCACTGAACACACCAATCATCAGACCGCTGAGGATCAGGAAGGAGGCCATGTACTGGTTGACACGCGTGGTGATCGATTCCCAGCTGGCAATGATGACCACCACGTTGATAAAGGCCGTCAGCAACACGAACCACAGCGAGATGCCATCCACGCCGAGGTGGTAATTGACATTGAAACGCTGGATCCAGCTGCTTTTCTCGACAAACTGCATGGCCGAGGTGCCCAGCTGAAAGCCGTCATACAAGGGCAAGGTCACCAGCAAGCTGACGACAGCACCCACCAGAGCGATCCAGCGCACGCTGCGTGCCTGTTCGTCCCGGCCCAGGGCCAATAAAACCACGCCAAAAATAATCGGCGTCCATATGGCAAGGCTCAACAATCCCATTTTTGCTCTTCCTTCTTCTTGTAGATTGTTTTAGCGATTGAGCCAGACGAAATACGTCATCAAAACAAACACGCCGATGATCATGCCGAAAGCATAGTGATAGATATAGCCCGACTGCAGACGACGAACGATGCTGGAGATCCAGCCCACCAGCTTCCAGGAGCCATTAACCAAGGCACCGTCGATCAATTTCTGATCGCCACCCTTCCACAGAAGCGTACCCAGAGCGCGCGTGCCGCGGGCCAGCACGTTCTCATTGAACCAGTCGAGGTAGTACTTGTTCTCCAGCAGCGTGTAAAGAGGCTGCGCCATGCGTTTGATAGCCGCAGGCAGCGCCGGGTTGACCATGTACATGTAGTACGAAACGGCGACTCCAGCCAGCGCCAGCCAGAAAGGCGCCGTCGACAAGCCGTGCAAGGCCATCTGGACCGGGCCATGGAAAGCCTTGGCCAGCTCTTCCATGGCGGGATGGCGCTCAAGATTGACGAAGATGGCGTCTTTGAAAAACTCGCCGAACAGCATGGGCTGAATCGTCATGAAACCAATGAGCACAGAGGGAATGGCCAGCAGTATCAGAGGCACCGTCACCACCCATGGCGACTCGTGCGGTGGCTGATGATCATCATGGTGATGATGAGGATCGGGCTCTTCACTTGCATCGTGGTGATGCGCGTCAGGATTGTCGTCAAATCGCTCCTTGCCGTGAAAGACCAGGAAGTACAGACGGAATGAATAAAACGCCGTGACGAAAACACCCGCCAATACCGCGAAATGTGCAAAGCCGCTGCCCCACAAATGACTCTCGGCCACTGCTTCAATGATGCTGTCCTTGGAATAAAAACCAGCGAACAGCGGCGTGCCCATCAGCGCCAAAGAGCCCAGCAGGAAAGTAATCCAGGTGATAGGCATGTACTTGCGCACGCCGCCCATCCAGCGGATGTCCTGATTGTGGTGCATGCCGATGATGACCGAGCCGGCACCCAGAAACAGCAGCGCCTTGAAAAAAGCATGCGTCATCAGGTGAAAGACAGCCACGGAGTAGGCAGATGCGCCCAGCGCAACCGTCATGTAGCCCAGCTGCGACAAGGTGGAGTAAGCAATCACGCGCTTGATGTCGTTCTGGATGATGCCGAGAAAACCCATGAACAGCGCCGTGATGGCGCCTATCACCATGATGAAGCTCAGGGCCGTGTCACTCAGCTCAAACAGCGGCGACATACGCGCCACCATGAAGATGCCGGCGGTCACCATGGTCGCCGCATGAATCAACGCAGAAATGGGGGTCGGGCCTTCCATGGAATCGGGCAACCACACATGCAGCGGAAACTGGGCCGACTTGCCCATGGCGCCAATGAACAGGCAAATGCAGATCACCGTCACCAGCATCCAGCCGGTGCCGGGGAAAGCCAGTTTGGACAGTTCGTCCGCCTTGGCAAAGGCTTCGCCGTAATTGAGCGTACCGGCGTAAGCGGCGATCAGGCCAATGCCAAGGATGAAGCCAAAGTCGCCCACCCGGTTGACCAGAAAGGCCTTCATGTTGGCGAAAATCGCCGTAGGCTTGTTGAACCAGAAACCGATCAGCAGATAGGACACTAGGCCAACCGCTTCCCAACCAAAGAACAACTGCAGCATGTTGTTGCTCATCACCAGCATCAGCATGGAGAAGGTAAACAGCGAGATGTAGGCGAAGAAACGGTTATAGCCTTCGTCTTCCTCCATATAGCCAATGGTGTAGATATGCACCATCAGCGACACGAAGGTGACCACGCACATCATCATGGCGGTCAGGCCATCGACCAGAAAACCGACTTCCATTTTCAAACCGCCCACCACCATCCAGGTGTAAAGCGTTTCGTTGAAGCGCGCGCCATCCACCACGACACTTTGCAGCGTCATGGCCGAGATGATGAAAGCCACCAGCACACCCAGAATGGTGAGGGAGTGCGACAGGCGTTTACCTATCCAGTTGCCACCAAACGATGTGCCGAGAATACCGGCAAGCAGTGCGCCGGCCAGTGGGGCCAGCGGAACGGCCAGCAGGGCCGAGGCAGAAAGGGTTTGACTCATCTTTTTATTAACCCTGGAGCGTGTTGAGTTCGTCGACGTTGATGCTGGACTTGTTACGGAACAGCAGCACCAAAATGGCCAGTCCAATAGCGGACTCGGCCGCCGCGACGGTCAGGATGAAGAACACAAATACCTGACCAGCCATATCGTTCAGATAGTAGGAAAAGGCCACGAAATTCATGTTGACTGCCAGCAGCATGAGTTCAATCGCCATGAGCAGGACAATCAGATTTTTTCGGTTTAGAAAAATCCCGATGATGGACAAGGCAAAAAGCATGGCGCCCAGCGAAAGAAAATGACCCAGCGTGAGCATCATGCTTGTTTCTCCTCGACCGAAGCCACTGCCACGGGTGCTGCGACCACTGATTTCATCTTGACCAGGCGGACACGATCTGCCGCCTTGACTCGGACCTGATCTGCAGGGTTGACACTCTTGGAGTCCTTGCGTTGACGCAGGGTCAGCGCGATAGCGGCAATGATGGCCACCAGCAGAATCACGGCCGCAATTTCAAGCGGATATACATACTCGGAGTAAAGCAGCTTGCCCAACTCCTTGGTATTGGAAACCTGCTCGCCCAATGAGCCGGCTGCCGAAGCCAGCTTGGGCGGCTCACGAAAGCCGCCCATCAGCACATAGGACATTTCCAGCGCAATGATGGCGCCCACAGAACCGGCCAGCGGAAAATGTTTCCAGAAGCCCTTGCGCACACTGTCCATATTGATGTCCAGCATCATCACCACAAAGAGAAACAGCACCATCACCGCGCCCACGTAGACCAACACCAGCGTGATGGCCAGAAACTCGGCTTTAAGCAAGATCCAGACGGCGGCCGCCTGGAAAAATGCCAGCACCAGGAAAAGCGCGGCATGCACCGGATTACGTGCCGTGATCACCCGGAAGGCTGCAAACAGCAGCACCGCGGCGAAGACATAAAAAAGACCTGTTTTAGCGTCCATATCGTGGTGGATTCTTTCTTGTGCGAACTACTTGGCGGCGAGGATCAACGGTATTTGGCGTCTGCCGCGCGGTTGGCGGCAATCTCGCCCTCATAACGGTCGCCGACCGCCAGCAGCATTTCTTTGGTGAAATACAGGTCGCCACGTTTTTCACCGTGGTATTCGAAAATATGGGTTTCGACGATCGAATCGACCGGGCAACTCTCTTCGCAAAAACCGCAAAAAATGCACTTGGTCAAGTCAATGTCATAGCGCGAGGTGCGACGGCTGCCGTCCTCTCGTACATCAGACTCGATGGTGATGGCCATGGCCGGGCACACCGCCTCGCAGAGCTTGCAGGCAATGCAGCGCTCTTCGCCATTCTCATAGCGACGCAATGCATGCAGCCCTCGAAAGCGCGGGCTGAGCGGTGTTTTTTCTTCGGGAAACTGAACCGTGATCTTGCGGCTGAACATGTACTTGCCGGTCAGGGCCATGCCCTTGAACAGCTCGGTCAACATGAAGCTAGAAACAAAATCCTTGACGGAGGCAACTGCAGACATGACTTTTCGCCTATTTCCAGATGTTGTATGAGGTCTGCATCCAGGCCCCGACGACGACCAGCCAGACCAGGGTCACGGGGATGAATATCTTCCAGCCCAGACGCATGATTTGGTCGTAACGGAAGCGCGGGAAGGTGGCGCGCACCCACAGAAAGGTCGTAACGACCACAAAGGTCTTGATGCCCAGCCAGATCCAGCCGGGAATCCAGTTGAACAGTGCGCTGTCAATCGGAGACAGCCAGCCACCCAGGAACAGGAGAACGCACAGCACCGACATCAAAATCATGTTGGCGTACTCGGCCAGGAAGAACATGGCAAAGGACATGCCGGAGTACTCGACCATGTGGCCGGCTACGATCTCGGACTCACCCTCCACCACGTCGAACGGGTGGCGATTGGTTTCGGCGAGGCTGGAGATGAAATACACCACAAAAATTGGCAACAGGGGCAGCCAGTTCCAGGACAGGAAATTCAGCCCCTTGTCAGCGGCCATGCCGCTGGCCTGACCCATGACGATATCGGTCATATTCAGGCTACCCGACACCATGAGCACCACCACCAGGCAAAAGCCCATGGCAATTTCGTAACTCACCATCTGAGCCGAGGCCCGCATGGCACCCAAAAAGGCGTACTTGGAATTCGAGGCCCAGCCGGCGATGATGACGCCGTAGACTTCCATCGAGGTGATGGCCATCAGGAACAACAGACCAGCGTTAAGGTTGGACAGCGCCACTTCAGGTCCAAAAGGAATCACCGCCCAGGCCGCCAGGGCCGGCATGATGGTCATGATGGGACCCAGCACGAACAAACCCTTGCTGGCGGCCGTAGGAATGATGATTTCCTTGGTCAGCAGTTTGAGTGCATCGGCAATCGGCTGTAGCAAACCAGAAGGACCAATGCGATTGGGGCCCAAGCGGATCTGCGTAAAGCCAATGGCCTTGCGTTCCCACAGCGTGAGGTAGGCGACGCAACCCATCAGCGGCAGCAGCACGCAGACGATCTTGATGAGAACCCACAGCACCGGCCAGACCGTTGCCGGCCAGATACCGCCCATCAAACCCTGGCCGAAAGCGTAAATCGTATCAATCATGCGGCCACTCCTTCGAGGCTTGCAGCTTGCCGGGCATCTGCCGTCAACTGCAGCGATGTCGCACGCCTGACCAGACCGTCGAGCTGGTAAATACTGGCCACGGCGGGTGCCGGACCGGCCTGGGCAGACAACACGATGGTGGCCTGGCTCGCATTGCTCAAACGGTCTGCCGGCACTTGAGCCGCATCCGCGCCCGGGATCTGCTTGAGCACGTCCTGTGAGGATTCGAAATCAAAACCGGGCAAGTCCAGCAGATTGGCCAGAACGCGCAAGACCTTCCAGGCCGGCCGCGTCTCTGCCAATGGTTTGACGACCGCATGAAAGCCCTGAACGCGGCCTTCTGCATTGACAAACGTGCCAGAAGTTTCGGAAAAGGGAGCGATGGGCAAGAGCACATCGCTAAAACTCATATTGGCCTTGAAGGGGCTCAGGGTGACGACCATCTGGGCGGCATTGAGCGAAGTCTTGGCCTTGGCACCTGGTGCCGAATCAAACTCGGGCTCATTATTCAGCAGGATGACTGCTTTCAGTTTGCCATCCAGCATCTGGCCGGCGTTCAAGCCCTTGTCGCCCGGCAAGGCACCGGCCAATTGCGCGCCTACGGTGTTGGCGGCTTCGGTCAGATAACCCACGGAGGCACCGGTTTGCGCACCAATCCAGTTGGCCAGAGCCAGCAGGCTGGATGCATTGGCGTGGTGAGCTGCGGCATTGCCCAGCAAGATGGCTTTGCGCTCACCGCCCAGCAGTGAAGTGGCAATCGCCTTGGCTGCATTGCTGGCCTGCCCCGTTGCCGGTGCGGACACGCCCTTCTCTGCCGCAATCGCTACGGCCACATCGGCCAGCATTTGCGCCCAGGCTTCGGGTGCTGCCAGCAAGGTGTTGGCAACCGGCATCGCCCACGCGTCTGCGGAGCTCAATTCAACTACTGAATTGATAGCATTCAGCGCACAGCCCTTCCGGACAGACTGCCGAATTCGTTGCGCAAACAGCGGATGGTCCTTGCGCAGATTGGAACCAACTATCAGTACGCGCTGCAGTTGTGACAGCGAGGCAATGGAAGTGCCCAACCAGCGCACAGCGGTCGAATTGGCAAACTCGGCGTTGCGCAGGCGGTAGTCGATGTTCTCGCTGCCCAGGCCGCGCATCAGGGCGCCTGCCAGGTGCAACTCTTCCAGCGTACTATGCGGACTGACCAAGGTACCCACGCTGTCGGCACCGTGATCGGCCTTGATCTGCTTCAGGCCATTGGCGACATATTCGAGCGCGGTTTGCCAGTCGACGGTTTTCCACTCGCCGCCCTGCTTGAGCATGGGATTTAGCAGGCGCTCATCGCTATTCAGCGCTTCGTAAGAGAAGCGGTCGCGGTCAGCGATCCAGCATTCGTTGACGTCTTCGTTTTCCAACGGCACCACGCGCATGACCTTGTTGTTCTTGACCTGGACAATCAGGTTGGCACCGGTCGAATCGTGCGGGCTGACCGATTTGCGGCGCGACAGCTCCCAGGTACGGGCGCTGTAGCGGAAAGGCTTGCTGGTCAGTGCTCCGACCGGGCAGATGTCGATCATGTTGCCCGACAGTTCGGAGTCCACCGACATGCCAACAAAGGTCTCAATCTCGGCATGTTCGCCGCGGTGCGACATGCCCAACTCCATCACGCCAGCGACTTCCTGGCCGAAGCGGACGCAACGAGTGCAGTGAATGCAGCGGCTCATTTCCTCCATGGAAATCAGTGGGCCGACGTCCTTGTGGAACACGACACGCTTTTCTTCTTCGTAGCGGGATTCGCCAGCACCATAACCCACGGCCAGATCCTGCAACTGACACTCGCCACCTTGATCGCAAATCGGGCAATCCAGCGGATGATTGATGAGCAGGAACTCCATCACGCCCTTTTGGGCCTTGATGGCTTTGTCATTCTTGGTGCGCACGATCATGCCCTGCGTCACAGGCGTGGCGCAGGCCGGCATGGGCTTGGGCGCCTTTTCCACATCCACGAGGCACATGCGGCAGTTGGCCGCAATGCTCAGCTTCTTGTGGTAACAAAAATGCGGAATATAGGTGCCGGCCTTTTCGGCCGCATGCATCACCGTGCTGCCTTCGAGCACTTCCACCTTTTGGCCGTCGAGTTCTATTTCAACCATATGTTTCTTTTCGCCCTTCAAGCCTGCGTGGCCACGTGCCCAGCGGCCTGCGAAGCTGAGGCTTGAGGAATGTTTTTCTGGATCATGGCTTCAAACTCATGACGGTAGTGCTTGATCATGGCCCGCACCGGCATGGCCGCTGCATCGCCCAGCGCGCAAATCGTGCGGCCCTGGATGTTGTCGGCCACAGAGTTCAGCAAGTCCATATCGTTGGCCCGCCCTTCGCCTTTGTGAATGCGATCCACGACACGCCACAACCAGCCTGTTCCTTCACGGCAAGGCGTGCACTGACCGCAGGACTCGTGCATGTAAAAGTAGGAGAGGCGCTTGAGCGACTCGACCATGCAACGGGTGTCGTCCATCACGATCACGGCCCCCGAGCCCAGCATGGAGCCGGCCTTGGCGATCGAGTCGTAGTCCATGGTGCAGTCCATCATGATGGCGGCCGGCAACACGGGCGACGACGAGCCGCCGGGAATGACGGCCTTGAGCGTGCGCCCCTTGCGAACACCACCAGCGAGCTCCAGCAACTTGGCAAACGGCGTGCCCATGGGCACTTCATAGTTGCCCGGCAACTCAACGTCGCCAGAAACCGAATAAATCTTGGTGCCACCGTTATTGGGCTTGCCGCATTCCAGATAGGCCTGGCCACCGTTGCGGATGATCCAGGGCACGGCGGCAAAGGTTTCGGTGTTATTGATGGTGGTGGGCTTGCCGTACAGGCCAAAGCTTGCCGGAAATGGCGGCTTGAAGCGCGGCTGGCCTTTTTTGCCTTCCAGCGACTCCAGCAAACCGGTCTCTTCACCGCAAATGTAAGCGCCAAAACCGTGCGCCGCATGCAACTGGAACGTGAAACCACTGCCCAGAATGTTGTCGCCGAGCAGACCGGCGGCACGCGCCTCATCCAGTGCGGCTTCAAAGCGCTGATAGGTGGCGAAGATTTCGCCGTGAATGTAGTTGTAACCCACGCTGATGCCCATGGCATAAGCCGCAATCGCCATACCCTCGATCACGCTGTGCGGGTTGTACTGCATGATGTCGCGGTCCTTGCAGGTGCCCGGCTCGCCTTCATCGGAGTTGCAGACCAGGTATTTTTGGCCTGGGAACTGGCGCGGCATGAAGCTCCACTTCAAGCCGGTCGGAAAACCCGCACCGCCACGGCCGCGCAAGCCGCCGGCTTTGACCTCGGCAATCACCTGGTCAGGCGTCATGCCTTCGCCGCCGTCTTGGCCCAGGATCTTGCGCAGGGCCTGGTAGCCACCACGGGCTTGATAGTCCGCTAGGTGCCAGTTGCTGCCATCCAGATTGGCGAGGATTTGGGGACTAATGTGCCGGCCGTGAAAGCAGGTCTGCACCCCGGTGGCGGCAAATTGCGACAGCACGCCCTGCGCTGCTGCGTTGTGATTGGATTGCGATGCGAGCGTCATGTTTACTTCGCCTCGGCGGATTTGAGACCATCGATGAGCTGGTCCAGTTTTTCGTTGCTCATGAAGCTGCACATGGTGACGTCGTTGACCAGCATCACCGGTGAATCCGCGCAAGCGCCCAGGCATTCGGATTGCTGCAGCGTGAAAAGGCCATCCGCAGTGGTCTCGCCCATGGCAATACCCAGCTTGTGCTCCAGATGCTTGAGCGCCTTGGCGCCATCGCGCAGCTGGCATGGCAGGTTGGTACAAACGTTGAGCTTGTACTTGCCCACCGCCTGCTGGTTGTACATGTTGTAGAAGGTGGTGACTTCATGCACGGCAATCGGCGCCATGCCCAGGTAGTCGGCCACAAGCTGCTCGCTCTGGGCGCTGACAAAACCCTGCTCCTGCTGCACGATGGTGAGGCAGGCCATGACGGCCGACTGCTTTTGGTCCGCAGGATATTTGGCGACTTCGCGGTCGAAACGCGCTTTGGTTTGTTCAGAAATCATGGGGGAAGTCATGCGGTTTAGCGGTCAATTTCACCGAAAACAATGTCCATCGTGCCGATCACGGCAACGGCGTCGGCAATCATGTGGCCACGCGACATTTCATCCATGGCAGCCAGATGCGGAAAGCCTGGCGGACGAATCTTCAGGCGATAAGGCTTGTTGGCACCATCGCTGACGATGTAAATACCGAACTCACCCTTGGGATGCTCAACGGCGGCATAAGCCTCGCCTTCGGGCACGTGAAAACCTTCAGTGAAGAGCTTGAAATGGTGAATCAGCTCTTCCATGTTGGACTTCATGGATTCGCGATCGGGCGCCGCAATCTTGTGATTGCTGGTGATCACCGGGCCGGGGTTGACACGCAACCAGTCGACGCACTGCTTGATGATGCGATTGGACTGGCGCATCTCCCCGATGCGAACCAGATAACGGTCGTAGCAGTCGCCGGTCTTGCCCACAGGGATATCGAAATCCATGTGTTCATAGACTTCGTAAGGCTGCTGCTTGCGCAAATCCCAGGCGAAACCCGAGCCCCTCAGCATGGGTCCGGTGAAACCGAGATTGAGTGCACGCTCGGGCGACACCACGCCAACACCAACCGTGCGCTGCTTCCAGATGCGGTTGTCGGTCAGCAAGGTTTCGTATTCGTCAACCATCTTGGGGAAACGCTTGACAAAATCATCGATGAAATCAAGCAAGGAGCCCTGGCGGTTTTCGTTCAGCGCGTCAATGGCCTTGGCATTCTTGATCTTGCTGACCTTGTACTGCGGCATGCTGTCAGGCAGGTCGCGGTAGACGCCGCCCGGACGGAAGTAGGCCGCGTGCATGCGCGCGCCTGATACCGCCTCATACATGTCAAACAGCGTCTCGCGCTCGCGAAAGCAGTAAATCAAAATATTCATCGCACCGCAATCAATGCCGTGCGCACCCAGCCACAGCAAGTGATTCAGCAGGCGCGTGATCTCCGAAAACATCACACGAATGTATTGCGCACGAATCGGCACATCAACACCGGTCAGCTTCTCGATCGCCAAGCAGTAAGCGTGCTCGTTAGACATCATCGAGACATAGTCCAGCCTATCCATATAGGGCAAGGACTGGATGTAGGTCTTGCTTTCGGCCAGTTTTTCGGTGGCGCGATGCAACAGGCCGATATGCGGATCGGCGCGCTGGATCACTTCACCATCGAGCTCCAGCACCAGACGCAAAACACCGTGTGCGGCCGGATGCTGCGGTCCAAAATTAAGGGTGTAGTTTTTGATTTCAGCCATGTCGTATCTCTTGCCGGGACCGCTTACTGCAGGCCGCCGTAGTTGTCTTCACGGATCACGCGCGGCGTGATCTCGCGGGTTTCGATGGTGACGGGCTGGTAAATCACGCGCTTTTGTTCTGGGTCGTAACGCATTTCCACATGGCCCGTGGTCGGGAAATCCTTGCGGAAGGGGTGACCGATGAAACCGTAGTCGGTCAGGATGCGGCGCAGGTCGTTATGACCTTCAAAAACAATACCGAACAGGTCAAAGGCTTCACGCTCGAACCAGTTCACGGAATTCCAGATGCCATTGAGCGAATCGACGACGGGGAAATCGTCATCAGGACAAAACACCTTGAGCCTTACACGCTGATTCAGACTGACCGACAACAGATGCGAGACCACGCAATAGCGCAAGCCGTCGTACTGGCCGTCCCTGTACTCGGAGTAGTCAACGCCGCAAAGGTCAATCAGTTGCTCGAACTTGCAGCCCGGAGCATCACGCAACAGGGTTGCCGCCGCCAGGTAATCGGTGGCAGCGACGACGACCGTCACTTCACCGAGCGCTATCTTGACGCTTTTAGCGTTGGAGCCCAACACGGCAGCAATGGTTTCAGCAAGCTGCGCCATGGAAACAGGAGGAGATGACAGCATCAGGCCCTCGCAATCGTGTTGGTGCGGCGAATTTTTTGCTGCAACTGGATGATGCCGTACAGCAAAGCCTCGGCGGTGGGCGGGCAACCAGGCACATAGACATCCACCGGCACGATGCGGTCACAACCGCGCACCACGGAATAACTGTAATGGTAGTAACCGCCGCCATTGGCACACGAACCCATGGAGATCACCCAACGCGGCTCGGCCATCTGGTCGTAGACCTTGCGCAGCGCCGGACCCATCTTGTTGCACAGCGTGCCGGCGACGATCATGAGGTCGGACTGGCGCGGGCTGGGACGAAACAGCATGCCGAAACGGTCGATGTCATAACGTGCCGCACCGGCATGCATCATCTCAACCGCACAGCAAGCCAGACCAAAAGTCATGGGCCAGAGCGAACCGGTTTTGGCCCAATTAACCACCGAGTCGTAACCCGTGGTCATGAAACCTTCTTTGAAAACACCTTCAAGCGACATACCCGTACCTTTGTGGCAAAAACCTCAGGAGGTTTTTCTTATTCCCAGTCCAGCGCACCCTTTTTCCACTCGTAGACGAAGCCCACGACCAGAATGCCCAGGAAAATCATGACCGACCAAAAACCCACCGCGCCGATTTCCTTGAGCGCAACGGCCCAAGGGAAAAGAAACGCGATTTCAAGGTCAAAAAGAATGAACAGGATGGCGACCAGGTAGTAGCGCACATCGAACTTCATGCGGGCATCTTCGAAAGCCTCGAAGCCGCACTCATAAGGGGAATTTTTTTCGCTATCGGGCCGCACTGGGCCTAACAGACGCCCCAGGACCTGGGGCAAAACACCGACACCGATACCAACCAGAATAAATAGAAAGACAGGAAGGTATTGATCGAGGTTCATCTTGGACTCAACTTCTGGAAGGCGGCTTATGCAGCATGCTTACATAGCTTGTACCAGTTTGCCGCTTGGAGCGGTAGCATCGCCGGAGCGTTGCTACCGATGCTTTATCTGGTGCGGACGGCGAGACTCGAACTCGCACAGCTTTCGCCACTACCCCCTCAAGATAGCGTGTCTACCAATTTCACCACGTCCGCGATGTTTAACTGTCCGGATGGCATGAGGAAACTTTTCAGTTTTTTAGCTTTCCGAACAATCTCAGAGTTTACCCTGAAACTCAGTCGCTTCCAGCTGAAAGCGACAGCTTTATATGCTTATTTCGTCGGAATTTGCGCAGCACCGGATGCAGCGACTGCTGGCGGCACAGGAACCGCAGAAGCAGCGGCGGCTGGCGCCGTCGTTCCCGGGATTTGTGCCGCGCCGGAAGCAGCGCTTGCGGGCGCCGTGACTGCCACACCCTCCAGCACACTGGAGCTGGTGCGCGGCTGCGCACTGCCAAAGTAGGCCAACATCAAGGTGCAGGCAAAAAACAAGGCCGCCAAAATGCCAGTGGTGCGAGACAGGAAATTGGCACTACCGCTGGCACCAAACAGACTGCCCGAGCCGCCACTACCAAATGCCGCCCCCATATCGGCACCCTTGCCATGCTGCACCAAAATCAGGCCAATCATGCCCAGCGCCGACAGCATTTGCACAGCGAGAACAATGGTCAAAACAACGTTCATACTTACTCCTAATTTAATAGCGTTATGCGCCCGTCAAACCTGGGCTGCAGCAATAATTTTCAAAAAATCCTGGGCTTTGAGCGAAGCACCGCCTATCAGGCCACCGTCGATATCGGGCTGCGCCAGCAGTGAAGCCGCATTGACGGCATTCATGCTGCCGCCATACAGAATTTTCACACGCGCCGACTGGTCAGTTGCCGCCTTGAGCTGAGCCCGCAACACCGCATGAACCGCCTGCGCCTCTTCTGGTGAGGCGGTCTTGCCCGTCCCTATGGCCCACACCGGCTCGTAAGCCAGCACGATCTCGCTGATGCAGTGACCATTGCCGTGAATCACGGCGGCCAGCTGACGCTTGACCACCTCTTCGGTGCGACCCGCTTCGCGTTCGGTCAGTGTTTCGCCAATGCAGACGATAGGCGTGACGCCAGCGGCCAGCGCCGCCTTGGCTTTCTCCGCCACCAGCAGATCGGTTTCACCATGGTATTGACGGCGCTCCGAATGACCGACGATGACGTAGCAGCAACCCAGGTCCTTCAACATGCCCGCGCCAAGCTCGCCGGTGTAAGCACCGGATGCATGCGCCGACACATCCTGTGCGCCCACCTCTACGCATGACAGCGCAGCCTGGGCCGCTTTCAGCGCCTGCACTTGCGCCAGGTAAGGCGCCGGTACACACACGGCGACGTCGCAAGACGGTTGGCTGGTCAGCCCTTGCGCCAGCTCCGTGAGCAAGACCTCATTGGCAGCCAGGCTGCCATTCATTTTCCAGTTACCTGCAATCAGTTTCTTCATCTTGCTTGCCAGTTACCAGGTTAAGACGATTTTTCCGACATGCTGATTGGATTCCATCAGCGTGTGGGCCTTAGCCGCATCGGCGGCTGCAAAAGTGCTGTGGATTACCGGCTTGATGGCCGCGCTGGCCAATAGCGGCCAGACCCTGTCCTTGAGCGCCTTGGCAATCGCCGTCTTGAATTCAATCGAGCGAGGGCGCAGGGTTGAACCGGTCACCGTCAGTCGCTTGCGCAGCACCAGACCGGCATTGATTTCAGCCTTGATGCCGCCCTGTAAGCCGATGATGACCAGACGGCCATCCTCGGCCAGGCATTCGACTTCACGCGCCACATAGCTGCCGGCAACCATGTCCAGAATGACATCCACACCGCGACCATTGGTCAGCGCCTTGAGCTCGGCGACAAAGTCCGAGCTCTTGTAGTTGATGGCATGATCGGCCCCCAGGGCCAGACAGGCGGCGCACTTGTCATCACTGCCCGCCGTCACCAGCACGGTTGCGCCCAGCGCCTTGGCCATTTGAATAGCCGTGACGCCTATGCCGCTGGAGCCACCCTGGATCAACAGGGTTTCACCGGCCTGCAGGCGAGCCCGATCAAAGACATTGCTCCAGACCGTGAAGAAAGTTTCCGGCAAGGAAGCCGCCTCCACATCGCTCAAGCCTGCCGGCACCGGCAAGCATTGACCGACAGGCGCCACGCACAGTTCGGCGTAGCCGCCGCCCGCTACCAGGGCGCAAACCCGGTCGCCAATCTTAAAACCAGCCGCAGCCATGGCCTGCGCATCGCCAGAGACGATTTCGCCCGCAACTTCCAGACCGGGAATGTCAGACGCACCGGCCGGCACCGGATAGTTACCGGTACGCTGCAGCACGTCGGGACGGTTCACGCCCGAGGCAGCAACGCGTATCAACACCTCACCAAGACCCTCAATCGGAGCCGGACGCTCGCCCAAGCGCAGCACGTCAGGCGCGCCAAATGCGGTAATTTCAATAACGTTCATGGCTTATTTCAAATCATTTGTGCCGCCAGCGCCCATTTGACGAGCGCCAGCAGCTACAAAATCAATAGCAAATAAAAATCAACCGCGATCCTGGTCTTGATTCTGCGAAGGACGGTCCAGCAACACCTTCATGGACAGCTTGACGCGGCCCTTTTCGTCGGTTTCCAGAACCTTGACCTTGACGATCTGGCCTTCGCTCAGGTAGTCGGTGACCTTCTCCACGCGCTCGTGGGCGATCTGACTGATGTGCAGCAGACCGTCTTTGCCGGGCATCAGGTTAACCAGTGCACCGAAGTCCAGAATCTTGGTGATGGCGCCTTCGTAGACCTTGCCAATTTCAACTTCAGCGGTGATCTCCGCGATGCGGCGCTTGGCTTCATCAGCCTTGGCGCTGTCGTTGGATGCGATGGTGATGGTGCCATCTTCCTCGATGTTGATCTGGGTGCCAGTTTCTTCGGTCAGCGCACGAATGACGGCGCCGCCCTTGCCGATCACGTCACGGATCTTTTCCGGATTGATCTTCATCACGTAGAGGCGCGGCGCGAAGTCAGAGACTTCGGCATTGGCCTGGCCCATGGCTTCCTGCATCTTGCCCAGGATGTGCATGCGAGCTTCCTTGGCTTGAGCCAGAGCGACTTGCATGATTTCCTTGGTGATGCCCTGGATCTTGATGTCCATCTGCAGCGCGGTGATACCAAAGGTGGTACCGGCAACCTTGAAGTCCATGTCGCCCAGATGATCTTCGTCACCCAGGATGTCGGTCAGCACGGCGAAGCGGTTGTCTTCCTTGATCAGGCCCATGGCGATACCGGCCACGTGGGCTTTCATCGGCACACCGGCGTCCATCAGCGACAGGCAGCCGCCGCAGACCGAAGCCATCGACGAGGAGCCGTTGGACTCGGTGATTTCCGACACCACACGCATGGTGTAAGGGAACTCTTCTTTCGAAGGCAGCACGGCGATCAGCGCGCGCTTGGCCAGACGGCCGTGACCGATTTCGCGGCGTTTTGGCGAGCCAACACGGCCGGTTTCGCCGGTGGCGAACGGAGGCATGTTGTAGTGCAGCATGAAGCGGTCTTCGTAGTCGCCGCTCAATGCGTCGATGCGCTGCGCGTCGCGCTCGGTACCCAACGTGGTCACCACCAGTGCCTGGGTTTCGCCACGCGTGAACAGGGCCGAACCGTGGGTACGGGGCAGCACGCTGTTGCGGATTTCAATCGCACGCACGGTGCGGGTGTCGCGGCCGTCGATGCGTGGCTCGCCGGCCAGGATCTGGCTACGAACGATTTTGGCCTCGATGTCGAACAACATGCCCTCAACGGCGACGCCGTCAAACGCCACGCCGTCGGCCTTGAGCGCGCTCATGACTTCGGCCGTCACCACGCGGCAAGCTTGCGTACGAGCTTGCTTGGCGCGGATCTGGTAAGCGGCTTGCAGCTTGGCGCCGGCCAGTTCATTGACCTTGGCGATCAGCGGCAGGTCTTTGGCGGGTGCTTCCCAGGCCCAGACCGGTTTGCCGGCGTCACGAACGAGTTCGTGGATCGCGTTGATGGCGATATTGCCCTGCTCATGGCCAAACACCACGGCGCCGAGCATGATTTCTTCGGACAGTTGCTGGGCTTCAGACTCGACCATCAGCACGGCGGCTTCGGTGCCGGCCACGACCAGGTCCATCTTCGACTCTTTGAGCTGGGTCTTACCGGGGTTCAGCACGTACTGACCGTCGATGTAAGCCACGCGTGCGGCGCCGATAGGGCCGTTGAACGGGATGCCGGAAATCGACAGCGCGGCGCTCGAAGCGATCAGCGCGGGAATGTCGCCTTCAACTTCAGGGTTCAGCGACAGCACGTGAATCACGACCTGCACTTCGTTGAAGAAGCCTTCGGGGAACAACGGACGAATCGGGCGATCGATCAGGCGCGAGGTCAGCGTTTCGAATTCGCTGGGGCGGCCTTCGCGCTTGAAGAAGCTGCCGGGAATGCGGCCGGCGGCATAGGTTTTCTCAAGGTAATCAACGGTCAACGGAAAGAAATCCTGGCCGGGCTTGGCATCGGTCTTGGCAACCACGGTGGCCAGCACCACGGTGCCGTCCATGTCAACGATGACGGCACCGCTGGCTTGACGGGCGACTTCGCCGGTCTCCATCGTGACCTTGTGCTGGCCCCACTGGAAGGACTTGGTGACTTTATTGAAAATGCTCATATTCATTACTCCACTTGTTTTTCAGACACCCATGAGGCGTCGGATTAAGCACTAGATTCGCACATTAGGCAGCGCAAGGAGCCCGGAGTGACGGCAGACTGAACACGATGCCATTCCACAAAACACCTGAACTCAGGACTTTTCTTGTGGAATGACACAGCGCGTGCTCGTTTTGCCTTGCTCCGAAGTAAAAAACGCCTGAGCTAGTGAACTAACTCAGGCGCTTCCTATTGGGTTTAGCGATTACTTACGCAGGCCAAGCTTGGCAATCAGCGCGATGTAACGGGCCGCATCTTTGGACTTCAGGTAGTCCAGCAGCTTGCGGCGACGGCTCACCATGCGCAGCAGGCCACGGCGACCGTGGTGATCTTTGGCATGGGTCTTGAAATGGGGGGTCAGTTCATTGATGCGGCCGGTCAGCAGACCAACCTGAACTTCTGGACTACCGGTATCCGTAGCGGAACGGGCGTTGTCCTTGACGATTTCGGCTTTGATTGATTTTGCAATCATGTATTTTCCTCTTGCACCAAGTGCACTTGCGAGCGAAGCAGTGTTCCCACTATTGGGATTTGACCGCTTTCGTCGTGTTATCTGCCAGTCGCGCCGTACTCTTGCGAGTAGCCGCCACTGTCACGCAGAACCATGAATTATAGCTCAAGCCAATGCCTGAGCCTGGCCACGCCCTGCTCCAGCCTGGCCACGTCCCGGCTGGCAAAACACCAGCGCAGCCAGCCCTGTGCCGCCGGAGTTGGATTGACCATGAAGGCGTTGCCGGGCGCCAACCCCAGCCCGGCCTCGACCACCAGCCGCTTGGCGGTGTCCAGCGAATCGCCAAAACGGCTTTGGTCGGCCAGCCGGAAGAAGGCATACATACCGCCCCGGGCGGACGCGACCTCCACCCCCGGCACGGCTTGCAGCAAAGGCACCAGCGTGTCGCGGCAGGTTTTCAGATGTGCCACCAGCGGCGGCGTGACATCATCGGTTCTTTGCAAGGCAACCAGGCCGGCGCGCTGAATAAACACCGGCGCGCAGGAGGTGTTGAACTCGACCAGCTTGCCCATGTGTGGCGTCATGCTGGGCGGCATCACCAGCCAGCCCAGGCGCCAGCCGGTCATCAAAAAACTCTTGGAAAAGCTGTGCACCACCACCAGCCTGTCCTCGGGGGCGGCGATACCCAGAAAGCTGGGCGCGCAACCATTGGGCGTGGCTTCAAAGTACAGGCGCTCATAGACCTCATCGGCCAGAATCCAGGTCCCGGTGCTGCGGCAATGCGCCAGCAGGGTTTCCTGCTCGGCCCGACTCAAGGTCCAACCGGTCGGGTTGTTGGGCGCATTGACGATCAACAACCTGGTTTTTACCGTGATGGAAGCCAGCAGCTCGTCCATATCGAGTTGCCACTGCCCGGCCACGGGCTTGAGGCTGACGCATTTGACCGTCGCCCCCATGATGGCGGGCTGCGCCGTCAGATTGGGCCAGACCGGCGTCACGGCCACCACCTCGTCGCCGGCATTCACCAGCGCCTGCACCGCCAGCATCAGGGCATTGACGCCGCCCGAGGTGACGGCAATGCGCTCGGCCCCAATCGGCGCCGCGCCCGGACAACGCAAGGCGCTGGCGTAGTGAGCAATCGCCTCGCGCAACTCGGGCAGTCCCAGGTTGTGCGCATAAAAAGTCTCTCCCTGGCGCAGCGACGCCATGGCGGCCTCGCGAATGAATTCCGGCGTCACCTCATCGCTCTCGCCAAACCAGAACTTGAGCACGTCGTTGCGCCCCATGCCGGCATTGGCCACCTGGCGGATCATGGATTCTTCAAGATTCAAAACAACCTGTCTCATGCCTGTGGCCTTTCAGTGATGAGCTTATCGATGACTCAGGGTCTGACCATATTGCAGCTGGTGGGCTGCTCCGCGCGCTGCGGCGCAATGGTTTTGATGACGCGAAAACCGTAGCCCGAACCTTCGACATCAAACTTGACGCCGGGCGCGCCCTGCTTGCCCATCATGGCCACCTCCAGCGGTTGCTGGAACTGATGATCGGCGGCGCGCATGCTGCCCTGGAAACCGGAAAACTTCACCACGGCACGCTCCATCTGCGCCGCCACGGCAGCAGCTTCGGTCGCGCCGGCCTTCTCTATGCTCTGGGCCAGGGCTTCTATCATCAGCTGCATGCGCATGTGCACGTAATCATCCTGCGGCTTGGGGAAACGCTGGCGGAAGGACTGATAAAAGGCCTCGGATGCCGCGCCCGGGGCATTGGGGAACCAGTCGGCCACGGCAATCACCTTGCCGACACCGGCATCGCCCAGCGCCGCTGGCACGCCCAACGCGTTGCCGTAAAAGGTGTAGAACTTGCCTTCGTAGCCAACCTCTTTCGCGGCCTTGATGAGCAGGGTCAGGTCATTTCCCCAGTTGCCCGTCAGCACGGCTTGCGCACCGCTGGACTTGATCTTGACGGCGTAGGGAATGAAGTCCTTCACGCGCCCCAGCGCATGCAACTCGTCACCGACGATTTGCACGTCCGGGCGTTGCACGCCTATCTGTTTGCGCGCCTCGCGCAGCACGGCCTGGCCAAAACTGTAGTCCTGGCCTATCAGGTACACCTTTTTCAGTGCCTTGTCGTCCTTGAGCACCTCCATCAGGGCGGCCATGCGCATGTCGGCATGGGCATCAAATCGGAAATGCCAGTAGCTGCATTTTTCGTTGGTCAGTATGGGGTCGACCGCCGAGTAGTTGAGGAACAGCACACGCTTGCCCGGCTCGCGCTCGTTGTGCTTGTTGATGGCATCGATCAGCGCCGCCGCCACCGACGAAGAGTTGCCCTGGGCAATGATGTTCACGCCATCGTCAATCGCCGAGCGCAAGGCCGCCAGCGCTTCCTCGTTCTGACCCTTGTTGTCATAGCGCTCTATCAGCAGATTGCGCGCGCCAGCGGGGAGCTTGACACCGCCGCGCGCATTGACGCGCTCGGTCGCCCACACCAGGTTGCGAAACACCGCCTCGCCGGTATTGGCAAACGGCCCCGACAGGCTTTCGATGAGTGCAATGCGCAGGGGTGGCGAACTGGCTGGCTGAGCCTGTACGGCCAGCGCCAGACCCAGGCCCAGGACCGCGAAGGTGTATTTGAAAAGTTTTTTCATGAAATGGCAGATTTCGTTTTGGGTTGCCGGATCAGGCCAAGCCTCAAGCCGGCGGCGATGAGGTCTAGCGTGTCAAGCGTTCAGCCGGCCAAGGCCGGCTCGCGCTGCAGCTCGGCCAGATTCCAGCGCGGCTTCACGTCAAAGGTATAGCCCTTTTGCAGCACTTGCAGATTCACCAGCCCGGCCTGCAGTCGCATGCCGGCGGCCAGCGCAATCATGGCGCCGTTGTCGGTGCAGAACTCCAGTTCGGGGTAATGCACGCGAATACCGCGCTGCTTGCAAGCGGCGTTGAGCTGGCCGCGCAGCAAGGCATTAGCCCCTACGCCACCGGCCACCACCAGGCGCTTGAGCCCGGTTTGCGACATGGCGGCCAGTGTTTTTTTGACCAGCACCTCGACGATGGCGGCCTGCGTGGACGCGGCCAGGTCGGCCTTGCGGCTGTCCAGCTCGGCGCCCAGCTTTTTGGCCTGCGTCAGCACCGCCGTTTTCAGGCCGGCGAATGAAAAATCCAGATTGCCACTGTGCAGCAAGGGCCTGGGCAGCTTGAATGCCGCGCCGTCACCGCCAAGCGCCAGCTTGGACAGATGCGGCCCGCCGGGATAAGGCAGGCCCATCAGCTTGGCCGACTTGTCAAAAGCCTCGCCAGCCGCGTCGTCAATGGTTTCGCCCAGCAGCTCATAGCTGCCGACACGGTCAACCCGCATCAGCTGGGTGTGGCCGCCCGACACCAGCAGCGCCACAAAGGGAAACTCCGGCGGATCGGCGCTCAAAAACGGCGACAGCAAATGCCCCTCCAGGTGGTGCACACCCATCACCGGTTTACCCAGGCTGGCGGCCAGCGAGCAGGCCACGCCCGCGCCCACCAGCAAGGCACCGGCCAGGCCGGGTCCGCGCGTGTAGGCAATCACATCCACCTCGGCCAGCGAGCGCTGCGCGCCTTGCATGACCTCCCGCGTCAGCGGCAGCACACGCCGGATATGGTCGCGGCTGGCCAGCTCGGGCACCACGCCGCCGTAGGCCTGGTGCATGTCAATCTGGCTAAACAGCGCGTGCGACAGCAAGCGCGGCACGTTCTGACCACTGGCATCGACCAGCGCCACGCCGGTTTCATCACAACTCGATTCAATTCCTAGGACTAGCATCGCCCAAGTGTAAGGTTTGAGCGAATCACCCCGAAATGTGGGCAATAGCACCAGACCAACAAGACCAGCCAATGGTCAGGCGCGAATCTTGCTTTTTCGGTGTATGAACTCCCCCCACTCCCTGCGCCTGGTCGTGATTGCGCCCGATCTGGTCGACCCCGACAGCGGGGACGAGGCTGCCCTGGCGCTGAGGGAACGCTCGCGCCAGTTGCGCATTGGCCTGCTGCAAGGCGGCTTCAACCTGATCGCCACGCTGCCGGCCGACACCTTTTTATGCCAGCGGCTGGCGCAGCTGCAGCCCGACATGATCATTGTCGATGCCGAAAGCGACGCCCGCGATTCGCTTGAACATGTGGTGATGGCGACGCGCGACGCGCGCCGCCCCATAGTGCTGTTTACCCACGACGACGACAGCCGCCACGTCAGGGACGCCGCGGCGGCCGGCGTTTGCGCCTATATCGTGGCCGGGCTGGAGCCGCTGCGCATACGCCCGGTGCTGGACCTGGCGATGGCGCGCTTCGAGCAAGAGCAGGGCCTGCGCCGCGAACTGGCCGATGCCCAAAGCCAGCTGAAAGAGCGCAAGCTGATAGACCGGGCCAAGGGCCTGCTGATGCAGCGCCAGGGCCTGTCGGAACCGGCTGCCTACGAAAAGCTGCGCAAGGCCGCCATGGACAAGGGCCTGCGGATGGGCGAGGTGGCGCAGCGCATGCTGGACATGGCCGAGCTGCTGGGCTAGGCCCACTCTGAAGCCGCCGAAATGGTGCGGCGCACAAAGACGGTGCAGCACACAAAAATCCGGCACGACACCGGCCCTACCGCCTTTCGCTATAAATTAAATAGCTGCCTGCGCTTACCCACCAAGGGCCAGAGCCCTATTTCATTAAAAATCAGAAGGCAAAGCAGCCAGCAAAGACATTGGCACAGCTTTTGCACTGCATTAAGCACCGGCCCTGCACTTCAACGGCGAAGTGCAGGGCCTCAAGAACAAAGGCGTTCGCACCCTGCCCTCACGACTCTCTCGTGCTGGCCCGGGGCTAGCGCCTTTTTTGTTTTTCTCTTCACTTTCTGGAGTCGCTGACATGAGCCATCTGCTGAAATCCTCCTTGAGCCGCCGCAGCGTGCTGCAAGCCGCCGCCGTCGGTGCCGTCGGCATCAGCCCGGCGCTGCGCGCCGCCGTTTACGCCCAGGGCTCGGACGCGCCGGAAAAAAAGGAGGTCAGGATAGGCTTCATTCCGCTGACCGACTGCGCTTCGGTGGTCATGGCCTCGGTACTGGGCATAGACAAAAAATACGGCGTGAGCATCATCCCGACCAAGGAAGCCAGCTGGGCCGGCGTACGCGACAAGCTGGTCAACGGCGAGCTCGACTTTGCCCACGTGCTCTACGGCCTGATGTATGGCGTGCATCTGGGCACCGCCGGCCCGAAAAAAGACATGGCCGTGCTGATGAATCTGAACCACAATGGCCAGGCCATCACGCTGAGCAAACAACTGGCCGACAAAGGCGCGGTCGATGGCGCGGGTCTGGCCAAACTGATGGCCAGCGTCAAACGCGAATACACCTTCGCCCAGACCTTCCCCACCGGCACCCACGCCATGTGGCTTTACTACTGGCTGGCCGCCCACGGCATCAACCCGATGAGCGACGCCAAGGTCATCACCGTGCCGCCGCCGCAAATGGTCGCCAACATGCGCATAGGCAATATGGACGGTTTCTGCGTCGGTGAGCCCTGGGGCCAGCGCGCCATCATGGATGGCATAGGCATCACCGCCGCCACCACGCAAGAGATCTGGAAAGATCACCCGGAAAAAGTGCTGGGCACCACCGCCGAATTCACCCAGAAATACCCCAACACCACCCGCGCCGTGACCGCCGCCATTCTGGAGGCCGGCCAATGGATTGACGCCAGCCTGGCCAACAAGAACAAGATGGCCGAAACCATCGCCGGCAAGGCCTACGTCAACACCAGCGTGGACGCCATCAACCAGCGCATCCTGGGCCGCTACCAAAACGGGCTGGGCAAAACCTGGGACGACTCCAACCACATGAAGTTCTTCAACGACGGCGCGGTGAACTTCCCCTACCTGTCCGACGGCATGTGGTTTTTGACGCAGCACAAGCGCTGGGGCCTGCTGAAAGAGCACCCCGACTACCTGGCCGTGGCCAAGCAGATCAACAAGATAGATATCTACAAGCAAGCCGCGACGGCCGCCAAGGTCAGCCTGCCCAAGGACGCCATGCGCACAACCAAGCTGATGGACGGCACGGTCTGGGACGGCAAGGAGCCGAAAAAGTATGCCGACAGCTTCAAGCTTCGCGCCTGAAACGCTCTGGAAATTTCATTGCACCCCACTTGAAGAGGTCACACCATGGTCAGTGCCGTTTTTCACAGCCCGCCCGAATCCGCTACAAATTCAGTAGCTACTCACGCTCACCCAGAAAGCGCTGCAGCCATACAAAGCATAAAGAAAACGCCTACTCAGAGCGTCCGGCCGCCTTGGGATGCGTCCTTTGTCTGGCAGCGCCTGCTGCCGCCCCTGCTAGGCCTGGGCCTGCTGCTGCTGGTCTGGGCACTGCTGTCCATGGGCACGGGCGCCCGCATTCCCTCGCCCCAAGACACCTTCTGGCAGGCGGTAAAACTCTTTAGCGATCCGTTTTATCGCAACGGCCCCAACGACCAGGGCGTGGGCTGGAATGTGCTGGCCTCGCTGCAGCGCGTCGCCCTGGGCTTTGGCCTGGCGGCGCTAGTCGGCATTCCGGCCGGCTTTCTGATTGGCCGCTTCACGTTTTTGAGCCGCATGGTCAACCCGCTGATCAGCCTGCTGCGCCCGGTCTCGCCGCTGGCCTGGCTGCCGATTGGCCTGCTGGTCTTCAAGGGCGCGAATCCGGCGGCGATCTGGACCATCTTCATCTGCTCGATCTGGCCCATGATCATCAACACCGCCGCGGGCGTGCAGCGCGTGCCGCAGGACTACATGAACGTGGCGCGCGTGCTCAACCTGTCGGAATGGAAGATCATCACCAAAATTCTCTTCCCCTCCGTGCTGCCCTACATGCTGACCGGCGTGCGCCTGGCCGTCGGCACCGCCTGGCTGGTGATCGTGGCCGCCGAAATGCTGACCGGCGGCGTCGGCATAGGCTTTTGGGTCTGGGACGAGTGGAACAACCTCAACGTCATGAACATCATCATCGCGATTTTTGTCATAGGCATCGTCGGTCTGGTGCTGGAGTTCGCGCTGATCCGGCTGGCCACGGCCTTTACGTTTGAAGAGGTGAAAGCATGAACGCGTCCCTTTCCACCAAATACATAGACATACAGGGCGTGGCCCAGACCTTCCCAACCAAGAAGGGGCCGTTCTGCGCCTTGCAAAACATCAACCTGACGGTGGCCAGGGGCGAATTCGTCGCGCTGATAGGCCATTCGGGCTGCGGCAAATCCACCCTGCTCAACCTGATGGCCGGCTTGACCCTGCCGACCCAGGGCGTGCTGCTGTGCGCCAACCGCGAAATCGCCGGCCCCGGCCCGGAGCGCGCCGTGGTGTTTCAAAACCACTCCCTGCTGCCCTGGCTGAGCTGCTTTGAAAACGTCTATCTGGCGGTGGAACGCGTCTTTGCGGCGACGGAAAACAAGGCCCAGCTCAGGGCCCGCACCGATGCGGCGCTGGCCATGGTCGGCCTGGGTGCCGCTGCGCAAAAGCGCCCGGGCGAAATCTCTGGCGGCATGAAGCAGCGCGTCGGCATTGCCAGAGCGCTGGCCATGGAGCCCAAGGTATTGCTGCTGGACGAGCCCTTCGGCGCACTCGACGCGCTGACCCGCGCCAAGCTGCAGGACGAGTTGCTGCAAATCGTCGCCAAGACCCACAGCACGGTGGTGATGGTGACGCACGATGTCGATGAAGCCGTACTGCTCAGCGACAAGATCGTGATGCTGAGCAACGGCCCAGCCGCCACGATTGGCGAACTGCTGGCGGTGGACTTGCCAAGGCCGCGCGACCGGGTGGCGCTGGCCGACAGTGCGCCCTACCAGCGCTACCGCAAGGCGGTGATGGATTTTTTATACACGCGCCAGACGCATGTGGAGAAAACGGCCTGAAGCGATAAGCAGCGGGCAGCGCGATCAGCCGCGATGGCCGGTGATGTAGTGCTCCAGCTGTTCGATGACGAATTTCTGCTCGGAGATGATGTCTTTGACCAGGTCGCCTATGGAAATCAGGCCCAGCAGCTTGCCGTCTTCAACCACCGGCAGATGGCGCAGCCGGTTTTCGGTCATCAGAGCCATGCAGTGCTCGCTGGTTTCCGTGGGCCCGACAAACATCACCGCGCTGGTCATGACATCGCGCACCAGCGTTGCCGCCGAGGTGCGGCCCAGCAGGGCAATCTTGCGGGCATAGTCACGCTCGGTCAGGATGCCGACGATGGCGCCGTTTTCCATCACCAGCAAGGCGCCAATGCCCTTGTCGGCCATGCGCTGGAGCGCATCGAAGACCGAGGCCGTGGGCGCGATGCTATGCACGGCGGAGTCAGTTTTGGACTTCAGAATGTCGGTGACAGCGGTCATGAGAGGCCTCCTGAAGAAAAGTCGCACACCTGACAGAGTGTGTGCCCATAAGCCCCTGCAATGCAACAGGCACAAAGCAGCTCAAGGCCAGATAACTCGGTCAGGCCAATGGTGTTTACCAGTCTATACAATTAGGGTTAACCATTAACATGAGCCCTGCCCACCCTGCAGGTGCTTGTTGTCAGCGCATGATCTGCGCGCCCTGCGACCGTCCCAGCGCCACACGCGACTTGGGGACCGGCCCTTTTGGTCCACCACACCATCTTGATCAGGTGAGCCTCGCGCCCTAGCCGCGCGCCGGTCAGCGAGCGCCACCACCCTTTTTTTGAGGATATTCACCATGCAGGCTATCGCTCGCCTGAGCCGTTTCGTTGGCAACACCTTTGCCATCTGGGTGCTGCTGTTTGCCGTACTCGCCTTTTTCGCCCCCGCCCAGTTCAAGTGGATTGGCCCATACATTGTGCCGCTGCTGGGCCTGATCATGTTCGGCATGGGCCTGACGCTGTCCAAGGACGATTTCAAGGAAGTCGTCAAACGCCCGGTCGATGTGGCCATTGGCGTGGCCGGCCAGTTCGTCATCATGCCGGCGCTGGCCTGGATCCTGAGCAAGGCACTGCAACTGCCGCCCGAAATTGCGGTTGGCGTGATTCTGGTCGGCTGCTGCCCGGGTGGCACGGCCTCCAACGTCATGACTTTTCTGGCGCGCGGCGACGTGGCGCTGTCGGTCGCCGTGACCTCGGTCACCACGCTGCTGGCGCCCATCGTGACGCCAGCGCTGATCTACCTGCTGGCCAGCCAGTGGCTGGAGGTCAGCGCCGGCGCCATGTTCTGGTCCATCGTTCAGGTGGTGGTGCTGCCGATTGCCTTCGGCGTGCTGGCGCAGTCGCTGCTGCGTGACAAGGTCAAGGCCTGCGTGGCGGTGTTGCCGCTGGTTTCCGTGGTGGCCATTGTTGCCATCGTGGCCGCCGTGGTGGCCGGCAACCAGGCGCGCATTGCCAGCAGCGGACTGATGATTTTTGCCGTGGTCGTGCTGCACAACGGCCTGGGCCTGCTGCTGGGCTACTGGCTGGCCAAGCTGAGCGGCATGAGCGTGTCCAAGCGCAAGGCGATTTCGATTGAAGTCGGCATGCAGAACTCCGGCCTGGGCGTGGCGCTGGCCACCGCTCACTTCTCGCCGCTGGCCGCCGTGCCCAGCGCCATTTTCAGCGTCTGGCACAACATCTCCGGCCCGCTGGTGGCTACGCTGTTCCAGCGCTTCAGGAATGAGGACGCGGCGGACGACGCAGCCGCGGCGAGCCCGCTTCCAAGCAAGCCCTGATAGCCCCGTCGCGATCAAAACAAAAGCCTCCAGCGCATGCACTGGAGGCTTTTTTTCATGCCCGACCGGCGGGATTACTTAGAGAGCCCAACAAGGTTGGCCGATGTTAGAGAACCCAGGCGCAAACTTCGATCCACGGGTCGTTTGTTGGCTGCGCCTTGAGCACGACACGCCAGACTGTCCAACCTTTTGCTGCTCCCAGATTGGAAGTCCGCCTCAGACTGAAGGCGGCTGTAGAACACTCCGAATTGGTCGCTTTATTCCTGACATTGACGTCGGCCGATTGGGTGTCGGCAATGTGGCGACGATTTTGCCTGCCGGAACACCTGCAACCGGCCATGAGCAGCCGCTCGACGAAGGCAGCTTTGCGGTGTTCTCCTCTGCTGATTGCATCCATCGAGCTGCGTACGGCACCGCCCTCGGACAGGTAACATGCGTGCCACCTGCATGCTGTGACCGCGCTGACACCTTGCTTGATCGCGGCCCACGATGTGCTCAGTGCTCACCGATGCAATCAAGGCCTACTACTTTTGAGGATCAGCATGTCCTACCCGATGCATATCCTAGTCAACGACTTCGCAATCAGAAGCTTCCGTGAGACCGCAGACAAGGACTACATTACTGCACGGATGGCTTATCGAGCGCGGCTGATTCAGCCGTTCCGGTGGTCGGCCCTGCACTGCCTGGAGAAGTACGTCAAAGGCATTCTTTTACTCAATCGCGTGGATGCCAAAAATTTAGGACACAGCGTGCTTCCCGGAATCGAGAGGATGAAGCAGCACGGCAAGTTCGAACTCGATCTCAGTCCCGATACTGCCAAGTTCATCAAGAATCTCGAAGACGATGGAGCAGAGGATCGGTACTACTTGGTCTCATACGACATTGAGCCGTTCGACATTGCCCGATTCGACCGCGCAGTTTGGGAACTCAGAAGGTACTGCCAGCCGCTGGACTACGACACCGTTGACATGAACGGCAAGACGGTGAACTTGCTGACCGATGAGCTTGATCGCGTTCATCGGGCGAAGGCGAAGCACGAAAAGGGGACGTGCGTCATGGGAGGCATCCTGGAAAAGATCGTCGAAAAGAAGGATCACCCAGCACGTGAAGCACTGATCTGGAACAACCTGTTCTTCGGTCCGTCACGACGCACGGGCGTGAAGATGCGACCGGATTGGGAAGCAGGCAACTCGCCGTTCTTCCTGCATCCCGAGATCATCGATGAGGTGGTCAAGTACGTGAACATCCCGAAGGACATCGCCGAGGGCGTGCGCCAGTTCGCGAAGCAGAAAGCGGCCGAGAAGGCAAAGGCAGAACAGGATGCAAAGAAGGCAGCGAAGCCCGCAGTCAAACAGTCGGAAAATACAGATTAAAGGGAAGCCAGAACGGCTCCTTCAACGACAGCAGTTCGACTTTCGTACGGCCGCTAAGGGTCGTCAAGAGCCAGTCATGAACGAACGTTGACGGGAAATCATTGGGTTGCCGATAAGCCGACATCGACGATCGGCAGCAAGCGCTGTATAACGGAAGTCGGTTTCAGGCTGTCAACAGTCTTCGTAGTGCCTACCCGACACCTTCTCTTCGTTGCCCATGGTGTGGTCACCAGCGGTAGCGACGCCCGCCGCAGACCAACGGCAAGGCTGAGCAGTTCATCCAGTCAGCGCTGCGCGAGTGGCCAATGGTTTTACTTACCAGCATTCCAGCGAGCGAACAGCTGCCCGGGATCACTGGAGTCATCACGACAACTGGCACCATCCACACCAAGGCATCGGAGGTGTCGCACCCAGGTCCCGACTCAATCACTCTCGAAATAGCCTCTTGGCTCTTCACAACTAGTGCAACTCGCTCTTGTGGCTGTCAAGCGGCATGATGAAGGAGTTGTGCTGCCACAGGGTGGGAAAAGAGCTGGAGTCGTTGGGGTCAAGAGAGTCATGGTGGTCGTCACCGTTTGGCGTCTGGCCGCTGTCGCGGGTCTTGCGCTGACGCGTCAGGGATTCGCGCAGGCTGGTACTGGCAGAAATGATGGCAGCTTGGTTACGCTCATTTTCACGGTCCTGCGGCACGAATGCCATGTCACCCAAGAACTCACGGCGCATGTCATCCACGCTAGGCAGATCGGCCGCGTCCATCACGATGTAGGCGATAAAACAAAGAAGCCTGCGACGTCCACGCAACCGATGACCCGACCGTCGGCGGTGGTGGTGATGGTGAAGGTGCAATACAAGCCGCTGAGCAGTTCAAACCAGTGCAGACCGAGGTCCTTCGTGATCGGCAGCGGAAGCGCGTCACAGGCATCTTGACCATCACCGAATGGTCCGGAAAGGCCAAGCTGAGCCAGCGCCAGACCTTGCGTTCCTCGTTACTGGCGACCAGTCGCTGGCGCAAAGGCCAGTGTTTGGGAATGCGGCGACGCATGCGTGCGGTCCGCCGCAGCCACCAGGCGTGAACCAGGGCGCCAAGGCCTGCGCCCATCAGCAGGGCTATGCCGCCCAGTGTTAGCCCAAGACCGTTTGAATAACTGCTCATCACCGTCCGTCTTTAAATTTGAAACCAAGAGCAACAAAAAGCAATGTAGAAATCTGTGAGAAATTCCCGAGAAAGCGGCCAAATGAGCGCCTTGCCTGTTGGCGCGGACCAGAATTTGATCGGGAGCGACAATCTCAAAGTGGCCACCCCCAGACTCAGATTGGCCATAGCCAGCCATAGAAACCGACGTTGCGGATGGCTCATTCCCGGGTCGGCACATCGCCAAGAAATTGTTCAATTCAGCGCTGGCGCACACAGAATAAGGATTTCTCCCCAGTTTTGCGCCCTGCTGGAAAGTCTCGATCAAGATACAAGAAGTCACAATGGTCTAAATGCACTATTGACTTAGGAGCGCTGATGAACAACGACATGAGCATGCCTGCGGACTTCAACACATTGCTGTTGCGGCTCTATCGGTTGTCGGAAGAACTACCCATCCAGCACTTTCAGGATGCGGTGTTGACTCAAATCAAGCAGGTATTGCCGTTTGATTCATCCATGTGGGGCACGGCTACGACCACGCCTGAAGGCATAGCTATCCACACCGTGCATCTGCACGAAAAGTCTCCCGATATGCTGCTGGCGTACGAGCCTCTCAAACACCAGGATAGTGCTGCGGCCACGGTGTTTGGCAAGTCCCACGTGACCCGGACCTTCCATGCGCAGAGCTGGTTCAGTGACCCGGGAACACGCGAGCTGCGGGATTTCTTGCGACGTTTCGAACATGAAAACATCTTCATTGCGGCCGACAGCAACCCCCAGACCAACTTTGTCCACTGGATCAGCCTATATCGGGCCGATAAGGAGGCCCACTGCACAGAGGGCGAACGCCTGCTCTTGGCTCAACTGGCTCCACATGTGATGCAAGCACTGGCGTTTAACCGCGTTATGCATCTGGGTCATCTGGAGGCTGCGGACAAAGCCATGTCGCCGCATGGCTCCGCGATAGCCGATATGCACGGTGTGCTGTACCACTCCAATGCTCAGTTCAAGGACTTGGTGCAAGCCGAATGGAATGACTGGAGCGGGCCTCTATTGCCAGCAGTCCTGATGGACGCCCTGTCTTCAGGCCATGAGCGCTTTATGGGCCAGACTATTGTGGTGCGGCAGTACGTCGAGCATGGTTTACTTTTCCTGAAAGCCCGATCGCGTTGCCTGGCGGATCTACTCACCCTGCGCGAATGGACGATTGCGCGGCTGATTGCCAAGGGTGAGAGCCATAAGGAGATCGCCCAGGCGCTGAACCGCTCTCCGGCGACTGTGCGAAACCAGATCCAAGTCATTTACGAAAAACTGCAAATTGGCAACATCGCCATGCTGATCGAGGCACTGCGGCGGGCAGAGTAAGACTGTACCGCGCCGTGGTGACACTGCTTCTGACTTCTCGGCTGCACCTGCAGCTGGGCGAGGTATCGCCGAGTTGGTCGTTCATCCGACTGGGCCGTTGCCGGTAAGTTTCTGGGTCACCCTGCACCCTGATCGTACTTTGGCATCTCACGACGCATGACTCACGCGCGCTTTCAATATGGATTCCGAGAGTCCCACTATCAGCAAAGCGTTCCTGGCGTCAGCGATTGGATCTCCGGTAAGCCGACAACGACGACCGGTTGAATCTGCCCTGCAGAGCGGGCAGTCGATTTCACGCGGCGACAGACCGCAACGGGTCGCGTGTGGGCAAGCGCACCTTCGACCCCGATAGTCGACATCGACACTGCGCATTCGCCTGGCAATGCTCGTCCACATGCGTGGCGTGAGGATGACCTCGGGCCGTCAAGGCGCCCATTTACACGCTAAAAATGCAACCGCTGAAACGCGGTTTCCCCCCAAAAATTCAGCAAAGCACGATGGCCGCTGAATCCGATGCCAGAAACCAGAAAAGCGCAATGACGACATGGACTTGCGTTGTGGGTTGTTCTCACCACGCCGTTTCTTGTTGGTTTCTCTAAGAGCCTGTCTACCGGGCGGCCTGACATGCACAACTTCAAGGCACCGGTGCCAGCATCATGCACCAAGGCCGTTCGCGCCGCAGCACCGGATAACTCACATTTTGATAGCTGCCTGCGCCCGACCAGAAAGGTAAACAAGCACATGTCATCTTTCAACTCCGCTTGAACCCGCCAGCTGGCACAGCGCTTGCATGGAGGCTGGCACGGCCAGGAATGGCCGCATGCGGGCCCGGTGCAATGGCGCATTAGGCCCGCAGGACGATGGCGTCCCCACGGATGTGCTGGCCTCAGGCCCTGGCAACCCGTGCGGACGCTTTTTTTGTTTTTGCGAACTGCCGAATCGGATAGAGGGGTCATGATGAAAAAATCCAGACTGGTGATGATTGGCAACGGCATGGCCGGTGTGCGCGCCCTTGAAGAACTGCTGAAAATCGCGCCCGAGCTCTACGACATCACGGTGTTCGGCGCCGAGCCGCATCCCAACTACAACCGCATCCTGCTGTCGCCGGTACTGGCCGGCGAACAGACGCTGGAAGAAATCGTGCTCAACGACTGGTCCTGGTACACAGCCAATGGCATCACCCTGCACGCCGGCTGGACCGTCACCGAAGTGGACCGGGTGCGCCGCTTGGTGCATGCGCAGAACGCGAGCGGGCAAACCATCAGCGCCGAGTACGACCGGCTGCTGATGGCGACCGGCTCCAGCCCCTTCATCCTGCCGATTCCCGGCAAGGACTTGCCTGGCGTGCTGGCCTACCGCGACATCGCCGACACGCAGGCCATGATTGATGCCGCCGCCGTTTACCGGCATGCCGTCGTCATAGGCGGCGGCCTGCTCGGACTGGAGGCCGCCAACGGCTTGATGAAGCGCGGCATGGAGGTGACCGTGGTGCATGTCGGCGACTGGCTGATGGAGCGCCAGCTCGATGACGTGGCGGGCAAGCTGCTGCAAAAATCCCTGGCCGAGCGCGGCATGAAATTCCTGATCGGTGCGCAAACCCAGGCCTTGCTGGCCGGAGAGGACGGTCGCGTCAAGGCGGTCAGCTTCAAGGACGGTACAGAGGTGCCCGCCGACCTGGTCTGCATGGCCGTCGGCATACGCCCCAACACGGCGCTGGCCGAAAAAATGCGCCTGCACGTCAACCGCGGCATCGTGGTCAACGACACGCTGCAGACGACCACCGACGCACGCATTTATGCGGTGGGCGAATGCGCTGCGCACCGCGGCATAGCTTATGGCCTGGTGGCGCCGCTGTTCGAACAGGGCAAGGTGCTGGCCAACCATCTGGCTCAGTTCGGCATTGGCCGCTACAGCGGCTCGCTGACCTCGACCAAGCTCAAGGTGACGGGCATAGACCTGTTCAGCGCTGGCGAGTTCATGGGCGGCGACGGCACGGAAGAAATCATCATGAGCGACCCTTACTCACCCGGGGGCGGCGTCTACAAAAAACTGGTCATCAAAGACGACAAGCTGATTGGCGCCTGCCTTTATGGCGACACGGTCGATGGCAGTTACTACTTCAAGCTGCTGCGCGAGGGCCGCAGCGTGGCGGGCCTGCGCGACAAGCTGATGTTTGGCGAATCCAACATCGGCGACGCCGGCCATGAAGGCCACAGCAAGGCCGCCGCCATGCCCGACGAAGCCGAAGTCTGCGGCTGCAACGGCGTCAGCAAGGGCGCCATCTGCAAGGCCATCAAGGACAAGGGCTTGTTCACGCTGGACGAGGTGCGCAAGCACACCAAGGCCAGCGCCAGTTGCGGCTCCTGCACCGGACTGGTGGAGCAAATCCTGATGTTCAGCGCCGGCGGCGACTACTCGGCCACGCCCAAACTCAAGGCCCTGTGCGGCTGCACCGAGCACGGCCACCAGGCGGTGCGCGACGCGATACGCACGCACAAACTGCTGTCGATTGCCGCGGTTTACAGCTTCCTGGAATGGCGCACGCCCAACGGCTGCAGCAGCTGCCGCCCCGCCATCAACTACTACCTCACCAGCACTTGGCCCAAGCAAGCCAAAGACGACCCGCAAAGCCGCGCCATCAACGAGCGCAGCCACGCCAACATCCAGAAAGACGGCACTTATAGCGTGATTCCGCGCATGTGGGGCGGGGAAACCACGGCCAGCGAATTGCGCCGCATTGCCGACGTGGTGGACAAGTACAAGATCCCCACCGTCAAGGTCACCGGCGGCCAGCGCATAGACCTGCTGGGCGTGAAAAAAGAAGACCTCGTCAATGTCTGGAAAGACATTGGCATGCCGTCCGGCCATGCCTACGCCAAGGCCCTGCGCACGGTGAAAACCTGCGTCGGCAGCGAGTGGTGCCGCATGGGCACGCAGGACAGCACGCAAATGGGCAAGGACTTGGAGCGCGCGATGTGGCGCATGTACGCGCCGCACAAGGTCAAGTTCGCCGTCAGCGGCTGCCCGCGCAACTGCGCGGAGAGCGGCATCAAGGACGTCGGCATCATAGGCGTGGACAGCGGCTGGGAGATGTACATCGCCGGCAACGGCGGCATCAAGACCGAAGTCGCGCACTTCTTCACCAAGCTCAAAACCGCCGAAGAAGTGCTGGAGTACACCGGCGCTTTTTGCGAGCTGTATCGCCAGGAAGGCTGGTACCTGGAGCGCACCGTGCACTACGTCAACCGCGTCGGCCTGGACTACGTGAAGAAAAAAATCCTGGACGACGACGCCGGCCGCAAGGCGCTGTGGGAGCAGCTGCAGTTTGCCCTGGACGGCGAACCCGACCCCTGGTTCGAGTTCGACAAGGCCGCCGTGGACAGGCGCCAGTTCATTCCCATCGCCACCCTCTAAATTCAAGCAAAAAAAGCCTCTAGCGCTTACTGCATAAACGCAAGCCGCTCCTAAAGGAATAGCAATGACCGAATGGAAAATGATTTGCCGCATCGATGACATCCCGGTGCTGGGCGCGCGCCGCGTGTCCCGCGCGCAGGGCATGGATGTCGCCGTGTTCCGCAACGACGCCAACGAAGTTTTCGCCCTGCTAGATCGCTGCCCCCACAAGGGCGGCCCGCTGAGCCAGGGCATGGTGATGGGCCAGCGCGTCGCCTGCCCGCTGCACAACTGGACGATTAGCCTGTGCGACGGCCAGGCCGCCGCCCCCGACCAAGGCTGCACACCAAGCTTTGCCGTCAAGCTGGAAAACGGCCTGGTCCACCTCGACGCCCACGAACTGGCCAACCACGCCACCGACCTGACCAGACCCACAGCCGGCCCCGCGTGCAAACAGGCAGCGTAAAAAAGCGTCCAAATGACCCCGAACCCGCATCCACACCCGTCTCCGAATCCGCTCCCGCCCGCCCCCTTCTGTCTGCGCCGAGGAGCGCAGGGCCAGACGGATCAGGGCTCGTGCTTGTCTGAGCCGCAGGCGAGTTTGCACGAGACCCCGGCTGGACCGAGCACCGCAGGCTGCCCCGCAGCATCGCTGCGGGGACGCAGACAGTGGGGTCGCCTTTCTTTGCTTACTTTCTTTGGCGAAGCAAAGAAAGTAAGTCGCCGCCGGGCGACACCCGGCCAGCACGCGACAAAAAGCAGACCGGCCATCGTTCGCGCAAAGGCAGTTCAAAAGAAAGCCCGCCATGCATGAAACCAAATCCACCTGCCCCTACTGCGGCATAGGCTGCGGTGTGATCATCGAATCGCAAGGCACCCAAATCACCGGCGTACGCGGCGACCCCAACCACCCCGCCAACTTCGGCCGCCTCTGCACCAAAGGCTCAACCCTGCACCTGACAGCCTCGGCAGCCGTGACGCAGCAAACCCGCCTGCTGCAGCCGATGCAACGCGAACACAGACGCGACGCCCCCAAGCCAGTCAGCTGGGACAGCGCCCTCGATTTCGCCAGCGAAAGCTTTGCCCGCATCATCAGCGAGCACGGCCCCGACGCCGTCGGCTTTTACATCTCAGGCCAGTTGCTGACCGAAGACTATTACGTCTTCAACAAACTGGCCAAGGGACTGATAGGCACCAACAACATCGACAGCAACTCCCGCCTGTGCATGAGCAGCGCCGTCGCGGCTTACAAGCAAACCCTAGGCGCCGACGCGCCGCCGGCCTGCTACGACGACGTGAACCATGCCCAGTGCATCTTCATCGTCGGCAGCAACACCGCCTATGCCCACCCCATACTGTTTCGGCGCATAGAAGACGCCAAGGCGGCCAACCCGGCGCTGAAGATCATCGTGGCCGACCCGCGCCGCACCGACACCGCCGAGATCGCCGACCTCTATCTGCCGCTGCAGCCCGGCACCGACGTCATGCTGTTCAACGGCATGCTGCACATCATGCTGTGGGAAGGCTGGACCAACCCAGCCTATATCGCCGCGCATACCAGCGGCTTTGAGGCCCTGAAAACCACGCTGCGCGACTGCACGCCCGAGCAGGTGGCCCAGACCTGCGGCATCGCCAAGGAAGACCTGCTGCAGGCGGCCCGGCTGTTTGCCACCTCTGCCGCCACCCTGAGCCTGTACTGCCAGGGCCTGAACCAGTCCAGCAGCGGCACGGCCAAGAACGCCGCACTGATCAACCTGCATCTGGCCAGCGCCCAGATCGGCAAGCCCGGTGCCGGCCCGTTTTCGCTCACCGGCCAGCCCAACGCCATGGGCGGGCGCGAAGTGGGCGGCATGGCCAATTTGCTGAGCGCCCATCGCGACCTGGCCAACCCGGCGCACCGCGCGGAAGTCGCCGCCCTCTGGGGTGTGCCATCGGTGCCGTCGACGCCGGGCAAAACTGCCGTCGAGATGTTCCAGGCCGCCGCCGACGGCGAAATCAAGGCGCTCTGGATTGCCTGCACCAACCCGGCCCAGTCCATGCCCGACCAGGCCACGGTGCGCCGCGCCCTGGAACGCGCCGAACTGGTGATCGTGCAGGAGGCCTTTGCCACCACGGCCAGCTGCGACTACGCCGACTTGCTGCTGCCCGCCACCACCTGGGGCGAAAAAACCGGCACGGTGACCAATAGCGAGCGCCGCATCAGCCGCGTGCGGCCGGCCGTGGCCGCGCCCGGCCAGGCGCGGCACGACTGGTCGATTGCGGTGGATTTTGCGCAGCGGCTGGAAAAGCTGCTGCCCGCCAAGACGCCACAAAGCCTATTCGCCTACGACGGCCCGGAAACCATCTGGAACGAGCACCGCGAATCCACACGCGGGCGCGATCTAGACATCACCGGCATGAGCTACGCCATGCTGGAAGCTGCGCCGCAGCAGTGGCCGCTGCGCGAAGGTGAAAGCACCGGCAAGCGGCGGCTTTACGAAGACGGCATCTTTCCCACCAGCGACGGCAAGGCCAGATTCGTCAACGCCGTTTACCAAGCCGTTGCCGAGCCGCGCGAATCACGCTACCCCTTCTCGCTGAGCACCGGCCGGCTGCGCGACCAGTGGCACGGCATGAGCCGCAGCGGCACCCTGGGCCGGCTGTTCGGTCATGTGGCCGAACCCAGCATCCAGATGAATGCCCAGGACATGGCGCGGCGGCAACTGGCGGACGGCGATCTGGTGCATGTCACTTCCAAGCGCGGCTCCATCGTCGTGAAGGTGGAGGCCTCGGCCGAGCTGGGCCTGAGCCAGGCCTTCATGGCCATGCACTGGGGCCAGGAATATCTGAGCGGCCAATCCAGCATCGGCCAGCCCCTGGCCGGCGTCAATGCGCTCACCACCTCGGCCTATTGCCCCGGCTCTAAACAACCAGAGCTCAAGCACGCGGCCGTCAAAATCCTCAAGGCCGAGCTGCCCTGGAGCTTGCTGGCCATGGCCTGGCTGCCCGATGGCGAGGCGCTGGCCGCGCGCGAGCAGTTGAAGGCGCTGATGACGGCCTTCCCCTTCAGCAGTTGCGTGCCCTTTTCCAACAACACGCCCCTGGCGGATCGCGGCTCTGAACGCACCGGCCTGCTGTTTCGCGCCGCCGCTCATGAAGCGCCCGCCGAGGCCACACTGGCAGCGCTGGAACGCATATTGGGCCTGGACGGCGCCTACGCGCTGCGCTACGCCGACAAAAAGAAAGGCCAGCGCCGCACGGTACGGCTGACTCACCACGGCGAGCAGGCCGAACTGGCCGGCTTCATGCTCGCCGGCGACACCAGTGCCCAGGCCTGGATCAGCACGCTGCTCAAAGACGCGCTGCCGGCGCAGGCCTATGGCCGCCTCTTGCTGCAGCCGGGCGCCAAACCGCCGCTGGCGGTGCAGTCGCGCGGGAAGCTCGTGTGCACCTGCTTCAATGTCACGGACACCGCCATAGCCGCCCACCTGTCGGCCCTCGGCCAGGACGGTGGCGCTGATGAAGCACGGCTGGCCTCGCTACAGCAAGCCTTGCATTGCGGCACCAATTGCGGCTCCTGCATTCCCGAACTCAAGCGCCGGGTACGGGCCGCGCGCAGCGATTTCAGCCCCTTAAACTCATAACCAAAAGTTATCTGCATTCGCTCATAATTAAAGCCATGGGAATTAGCCACTACATCAAGGAAATTGGTCGCGGCTCGCGCGGCGCCAAGCCGCTGACGCGCGAACAGGCCGCTGACCTCTTCGGCCAGGTGCTTGACGGCACCGTGACCGACCTTGAAATCGGCGCCTTTTGCCTGGCCATGCGCATCAAGGGCGAGACGCCCGAAGAACTGGCGGGCTTTCTCGATGCCACCCATGCGCGACTCACGCCCATCCCCGCCACCGACCGGCCGCTGGTGGTGCTGCCCAGCTACAACGGCGCACGCAAGCTGCCGGTGCTGACCCCGCTGCTGGCGCTGCTGCTAGCGCGCCAAGGACTGCCGGTGCTGGTGCACGGCACGGCCACCGAATCCAGTCGGGTTTTGGCATCAAATGTGCTTGAAGCGCTTGACCATAAAGCGCCACCAGCTATTAAAAAAATAGCAAATGGCGAAGTGCTGTTTGCCCCGACCGAACTGCTGCTGCCCGGCCTGAAACGCCTGCTGGACGTGCGCCGCGTGGTCGGCCTGCGCAACCCGGGCCACAGCGTGGTCAAGCTGCTGCAGCCCACCTTGGGGCCCTGCATCGTCGTCAGCAGCTACACCCACCCGGAATACGCCCGCACCATGGCCGCCACCTTCGAGCTGACGGGCGCCAGCGCCCTGCTGTCGCGCGGACTGGAGGGCGAGGTGGTGTCAGACCCGCGCCGCACCGCGCAGATCGACGGCTTTGTGCGCGGCGAGCGCATCGCGCTGCAGGCGCAGCAGCCCGGCACCCTGGCCGAAGTGGCCGGCCTGCCCAAAGACATCGATATAGACAGCACCGTTCGCTACACGCGACAGGTGCTGGCCGGCGAGCTGCCGCTGCCGGCCGCCATCGCCCAGCAGGTTCTCCACATCCAGCAACTGGCAGACCGACTATGAACACCTCCACGCCTCCCGACCACGGCCAGCGCAGCGCCGGCCCTTGCACCCTGGTGGGCGCCGGCCCGGGCGATCCCGAGCTGCTGACCCTCAAGGCCGTCAAGGCGATAGGCGCGGCCAGCGTGCTCTTCGTCGATGACCTGGTGAACGAGGCCGTGCTGGCCTATGCCCGGCCCGACGCCCGCATCGTGCACGTGGGCAAGCGCGGCGGCTGCAAGAGCACGCCGCAGGCCTTCATCGAAAAGCTCATGATCGCCGCCGTGCAGCAGGGCGAGACCGTGGTGCGACTCAAGGGCGGCGACCCCTTCATCTTTGGCCGCGGCGGCGAAGAAGTCGAGCATCTGCAGCAGGCCGGCATCACGGTAGCGGTGGTCAACGGCATCACCTCCGGCCTGGCCGCCGTCAGCTCGCTGGGCGTGCCGCTGACGCACCGCCAGCACGCGCACGGCGTGGTGTTTGTCACCGGCCACGCCAAGCCCGGCGATGCCGGCACCAACTGGCGGCAGCTCGCCGCCACCGCCCACAGCGTCCGGCTCACACTGGTGATCTACATGGGTGTCAGCGGCGCCAGCCACATCGAGCAAGAGTTGCTGATGGGCCTGCCTGCCGCCACGCCGGTCGCCGTGATCCAGAACGCCTCGCTGCCCGACCAGCGCCACCTCACCACCACGCTGGGCGAGCTGGCCCAGGCAATCCAGGCGGCCGGCCTGGCCAGCCCGTCCATCATCGTTGTTGGCGACGTGATCGGCAGCCTGGCACTGGCGGCGGCGCACCCGGACGCGGTTCGCGCCGCCTGAGCAACCCGGCGGCGCAGGCCATGCGCCGCCATCAACACCCTGTCACGGCCCTGTCACGGCGCCTGACTACGCTGGCGCTTGTTCAACCGGAGCCTTTCCATGTCAAACCGTATCCTGGCCGGCGCACTGCTGGCGCTCAGCCTGAGCTGCGCCCAGGCGCAAAGCTTTTCCTTCGGCCTATGGGGCGACATGCCTTACCAGAAAGCCGGCGACGACCCGAAAATCCCGGCGCTGCTGAAAAGCATCAACCGCTCCGACATCGCCTTTTCGATTTACGACGGCGACATCAAAGACGGCAGTTCCAAATGCACCGATGACATCTACGCTTCGGCCCTGACCATGTTCGGCCAGATGAAGAAGCCCGTGGTCTATGTACCCGGCGACAACGAGTGGACCGACTGCCACCGCCTGAACAACGGCGGCTACGACGGCCTGGAGCGCCTGACCTATCTGCGCAAAACCATGTTCCCGACCACAAGCAGCCTGGGCCAGCGCCAAATGCCGCTGATCCACCAGGGCCAGCCGGGCGAGAAGTTTGTCGAAAACACGCGTTTCAGCCACCGCGGCATTGTGTTTGCCACCCTCAACCTCCCCGGCAGCAACAACAACAAAATCCTCAACGACAAGGACTGCAGCCACAAGAGCGCACGCAGCGCCGAACAGTGCGAGGCCAGCAACGCCGAGTACCTGGAGCGCGACGCCGCCAATGTGCGCTGGATGCAGCAAGCCTTCCAGGCCGCCAAGGCGCAAAAAGCGCCCGGCCTGGTGCTGGTGTTCCAGGCCGACCCGGGCTTTGACCTGCCGGAAACCGAAGACCTGGACGAAAGCCAGGCGCCGGGCGTCAGCGGCTACCGCAACTTCATCAGCAGCGTGGTCGCCGAAACGGAACAATTCCCCGGCCAGGTCCTGCTGGTGCATGGCGACACCCATTTCTTCAAGCTGGACAAGCCGCTCTACAGCCCGACCAAGCTGCTGGCCAATCTGACCCGCCTGCAGACCTTTGGCAGCCCGATGATTCACTGGGTGCGCATCACGGTGAACACCAAGACTGCCAACGTCTTCACGGTTCATCCGGTCATCGTCAAGCAGTAAGGTTTTGCCGCCTGGCGCAAGCGCTGGTGCGCCTTGCGCGGCTACACTCGCCGGTTCAAAAGACGCGCCGGGACACTATGTTTTTCATAGCTGCCAGCGCCCGTCTTTTATGGACTAGAGGCTTGTTTGATGCATAAATTTGATGTGGTGGTGGTGGGCGCGGGCGCGGCCGGGCTGTTTTGCGCCGGCCAGGCCGGCCAGCGCGGCCTGAAGGTGCTGCTGCTGGATCACAGCGAGAAGGTGGCGGAAAAAATCCGCATCTCGGGCGGCGGCCGCTGCAACTTCACCAACCACGGTGCCACCCCGGCGCAATTCCTCAGCGAGAACCCGCACTTTTGCCGTTCCGCCCTGTCGCGCTACACACCGCAGGACTTTATCGAGCTGCTGCAGCGCTACAACATCGCCTTTCACGAAAAGCACAAGGGCCAGCTGTTTTGCGACCATTCGGCCGAAGACGTGATCAACATGCTGCTGGCCGAGTGCGTCGCCGGCTCGGTCACGCGCTGGCAGCCTTGCAGCATCAAAAGCATGATAGGCCCGGAGCAGACGGGCACTGGCAGCTACCAGATCGAGAGCAGTCGCGGGCTGATCGAGGCAACTCAGGTGGTGATCGCCACCGGCGGTCTGTCCATCCCGAAAATCGGCGCCACCGACTTCGGCTATCGCATCGCCAAACAATTCGACCTGCGCCTGGTGGAGCCGCGCGCCGGCCTGGTGCCGCTGACCTTTGACGGCGAGGGCTGGGCGCCCTATGCCCAGCTGGCCGGCTTGGCACTGCCGGTGCTGATAGAAACCGGCCCGCCTGACGCCAGCCCCAAACAACGCAAAAAAGCCACGGTTTTCGCCGAAGACCTGCTGTTCACCCACCGCGGCCTGAGCGGCCCGGCGGTGCTGCAAATCTCCAGTTTCTGGCGCGAAAACCAGGTGATTCGCATCAACCTCGCGCCCGGCGTGGATCTGCCCGCCACGCTCTTGCGCGCCAAGGCCACGTCAAAAAAACTGGTGGCCAACGAGCTGGCCGCCCTGGTGCCCAGCCGCCTGGCCGACGCCTGGGTCGGCCAGGACCCGGCGCTGCAGCGCCCCATCAGCGACGCCACCGACAAGGCCTTGCTGGCACTGGCGCAAGGCCTGGCCGATTGGCAGCTCACGCCCAATGGCTCCGAAGGCTACAAAAAGGCCGAAGTCACGCTGGGCGGCGTTGACACCCGCGATTTGTCCTCGCAAAGCATGGAGTCCAAACAGCCCGGCCTGTATTTCATTGGCGAAATCGTCGATGTCACCGGCTGGCTGGGCGGCTACAACTTCCAGTGGGCCTGGGCCTCGGCCTTTGCCTGCGCCGAAGCATTGGCAGTACGCCATGAGGCACAAGCGGCCTGAGCCGCTACAATAGCCGACCCAAGCCGAGCTAGGCCTGATTACTCCTGGGGTAAACGCGCATCATGCGCGCTATTCCTGACGAGCGGCACAGCCATAAGCGCGGGAGCCAAATTCCTCGGCTATAATCTTAGGCTTTGCTAGCAAACCCGCACCTGGCCTGATCCTGATCAGATCAATTAAGGTGCACCTTTTGGATCAATTCATCAATGACCACCATTCGCGTAAAAGATAACGAACCCTTCGACGTGGCACTGCGCCGCTTCAAGCGCACCATCGAAAAACTCGGCCTGCTGACCGACCTGCGCGCCCGCGAGTTTTACGAAAAGCCAACGGCCGAGCGCAAGCGCAAGAAGGCAGCTGCCGTCAAGCGTAACTACAAGCGCATTCGCGCCATGCAGTTGCCCAAGAAACTGTACTAATCCGTACAGCCTTCTGGCAGCACAAGCCCGCAAGAGGACGCTCTGCGGGCTTTTTTGTTTTTCACGCCAGCCCTATAGTCAATTACCTTTTTCCGCCCCCTTCAGGAGCCCGCCATGACACTCAAAGAACAAATCACCGAAGACATGAAAACCGCCATGCGCGCCAAGGACAGCGAGCGCCTGGGCACGATTCGCCTGCTGCTGGCGGCGATCAAGCAAAAGGAAGTTGACGAGCGCGTGGTGCTGGACGACGTGGCCGTGGTCGCCATCGTCGACAAGCTGATCAAGCAGCGCAAGGATTCGATAGAAGCCTTCCAAAAGGCCGATCGCAAAGACCTGGCCGACAAGGAAGCGAGCGAGATGGTGGTACTGCAGGCTTATCTGCCAGCCCGCCTGAGCGCCGAAGAAGTCACGGCCGCCGTCAAAGCCATCGTGACCGAACTGGGCGCCAGCGGCCCCGGCGACATGGGCAAGGTCATGGGCGCGGTGAAAGCCCAACTGGCCGGCAAGGCCGACATGGGCCAGGTATCGGCCGCCGTCAAGGCCGCACTGGCGAGCTAAAACCGGCGCCTAAAGAAAGAGCGCCAGAGATTTGCCGGCCACCTCAAAGGCGGGCAAATATCAGGGCGCAGCCTGCCACCGCCAGCACGGCGCCACACCAGGCGCCCAGTGCCGGGCGGCGGCGGTAAACCACCCAGAGCAGCGGCAGCAGCAATACTGGCGAGACCGAGGACAGCATGGCGACAATGCCGGCGCTGCCGCTTTCCAGCGCCTTGAGCACCAGCGTCATGCCCAGCACCATGGACACGCCGGCGCTGGCAAAGGTATTGAGCAGATCCTGCCGACGCAAGGGCTGTTTCAGCCGCGTAATCGACAAGCCCAAGCACCAGAGCAGCGCATGGGCGCCAAAACCTGCGCTCATGCGCACGGCGGAGGCCGTGATGGCATCGACGGCACCGCTACTCATCAGGGGCTTGAGCATGAGCGTCGCCAGCGCCTGGCCGAGTGCCGCCAGCAGCCCAAAGGCAATGCCTATGGCCAGCCGGCCCTGCGTGCGCTCCCATTGGTGCGACTCGCCCTCACGTTTGCCCAGCGCAATGGCCGTCATCACCCCGCCGGCCAGCAGGGCACAGCCCAACAGCTGCCAGCCCGCAATCCGCTCATCCAACCAGAGCCAGGCCAGCACGACAGAAAACAGCGAATGGGTCGCGAACAGGACGCCGGAGCGGCGCGGACCGAGGCGGTTCATGCAAACGAACAAGGCGGTATCGCCGATAAAAATACCCACCAGCCCCGATGCCACCAGCAAGGCCACGCTTTCGCCTGTCAGCGCCTGCCAGCCACCGCCAGCCAGGGCCGCGGCCCAAAGCGCCAGGCTGGCAAAAGCCATGCGCCAGCGGGTGAAGGCAAAAGCCCCCATATGGCCCGAGGCCGCAGCGGAGAACAAGCTCGATGAGGCCCAGCAGGCGGCAGCCAGCAGGGCCAGAACTTCAGAAGTCATGCCTCAGGGTGAGATCAGCTGCCCGCCACCTTCATGCGGTTGATCAGCACCGAGCCCACGGTTTTGGCACCGTAGTTATAGGCATCGGCGCCCACCGCCTGAATGCCCATCAGCATGTCCTTGAGGTTGCCGGCAATGGTGATTTCCTCCACCGGAAAGGCGATCTCGCCGTTTTCCACCCAGAAGCCGGAAGCACCGCGCGAATAGTCGCCGGTCACGTAATTCACGCCCTGGCCCATCAGCTCGGTCACAAACAGGCCGGTGCCCAGCTTGCGCAGCATGGCGTCCAGGTCGTCACCGGCGCGCGTCTTGCGGCTGGTGAGCGTCAGGTTGTGCGAGCCGCCGGCATTGCCGGTGGTGCGCATGCCCAGCTTGCGGGCCGAATAAGTGCTCAGAAAGTAACCTTCCACCCGTCCGGCATCCACCACCTTGCGCGCCTGGGTGAACACGCCCTCTTCATCAAAGGGGGCACTACCCTTGCCTTTGCTCACATGCGGATCTTCATGAATGTCGATGTGCTTGGGGAAAGCCGGCTTGCCCAGGCTGTCGAGCAAAAACGTGCTCTTGCGATAAAGCGCACCGCCGCTCACCGCCTGCACAAAACCACCCAACAGGCCGGCAGCCAAGGGCGACTCGAACAGCACCGGGCATTGCGTGGTGGGAATCTTGCGGCTTTTCAGGCGTGCCAAGGCGCGTTCGGCGGCATAGCGGCCGACGGCCTCAGGACGGGCCAGATCGGCGGCATCGCGCATGGAGCTGTACCAGGCATCGCGCTGCATCTTGCTGCCCTTGCCGGCAATCGGCGCCACCGAGATGCTGTGACGCGAGCTGGCATAGCCGCCGCGAAAACCCTTGGTGTGGGCGCTGAAAAAATGGCTTTGCTGGGCCGATACGCCGGCGCCTTCGCTGTTGGTGATCAGGCGGGAGGTCGCCATGGCGGCGGCTTCGCATTGCAGCGCCAGCTGAGCGGCCTCTTCCGAACTGATGGACCAGGGATAAAACAGGTCCAGCGCCGGATAGTCGCGAGCGATGTCGCGCTCATCGGGCAGGCCGGAGGTTTCGTCTTCGGCGGTGAAGCGGGCGATGTCGTAGGCGGCTTTCACCGTCTGCTTGATGGCCGCTTTTGAAAAATCGCTGGTCGCCGCGTTGCCGCGCTTCTTGCCCACATAAACGGTGATACCTAGCGACTTGTCGCGATTGCGCTCGACGTTTTCGAGCTCGCCCTTGCGCACGCTGACCGACAGGCCGCAGCCCTCGGAGGCCTCGGCCGCCGCATCGCTGGCGCCCAGTTTTTTGGCGTGGCTCAGCGCCGTGTCCACCAAATCCTCAAAAAAGTCACGATGAAAGCTGAAACCGGCCTCTGGTTGGCTGGTTTTAAGGCGAGAAGCATTACTTGCTGAACGGGCAGAGGGTTTTTGGGTCATATGGGTAGCTATGATACTGACTGCTATGAACAACAAGACTCCCAAGCCTATTAAGGGCTACTGGTCCAACGGCCGATTCGTTAAACCCGAAGAAATTGCTTTGGAAGAAGTAGGCCCGCCCAGTAAGACCCAACTCAAGGCCGAGGCCGATGAAAAACAGGCGCTCGGCGAAGCGCTGCTAACCCTGCGTGCCGACCTGATGGCGAGGCTAGACCTGCCCGAAAAGCTGCTGGACGCGCTGAAACAGGTCAAGCGCATCACCAACTTCGAGGGCAGACGCCGCCAGATGCAATTTATCGGCAAGCTAATGCGGCCGCTGGACATGACGCCTATCCGCGCCGCCATCGACGAGCAGGCCAATGGCTCGGCCGACCTGACGCTGATGCTGCACCTGGCCGAACAATGGCGCGACAAGCTGGTTGCCGACGACGAGGCGCTGGGCGCCTGGCTCACCGAACACCCCGACACCGACTCGCAGCAGTTGCGCGCCCTGATCCGCCAGGCGCGCAAAGACGCCACGCCCGAAAAACCCGGCGAGGCGCCGCGTCACGGCAAGTCCTACCGCGAGATTTTCCAGCTGGTCAAACAGGCGATGAGCAAGGAAGCCGACGCATGAGCGCGTTTGAGTCCGTCAAGATCGGCATCGTCTCGGTCAGCGACCGCGCCTCCACCGGTGTCTACGTCGACAAAGGCCTGCCGGCCCTGAAGGACTGGCTGACGCGTGCCCTGCGCAACCCCATCACCTTTGAAGAGCGCCTGATTCCCGATGAACAGGCCGGCATCAGCGCCACGCTCATCGAACTGGTCGAGGCCGGCTGCTCACTGGTGCTGACGACCGGCGGCACCGGCCCGGCACTGCGCGACGTGACGCCAGAAGCCACCCTGGCCGTGGCGCACAAGGAAATGCCCGGCTTTGGCGAACAGATGCGGCAGATCAGCCTGAAGTTTGTACCCACCGCCATCCTGTCGCGCCAGGTGGCGGTGATTCGCGAGCAGAGCCTGATCCTGAACCTGCCCGGCCAGCCCAAGGCGATTGCCGAGACGCTGGAAGGCTTGAAGAGCGACACCGGTGAATCGCTGGTGCCCGGCATTTTTGCCGCTGTACCCTATTGCATAGACCTGATAGGCGGGCCTTACCTGGAAACCGACGACGCGGTGTGCAAGGCCTTCCGGCCCAAAGCCGCGCAACGGCCCAAGACGGTCTGAAAAACCCATAAAAACAGCCTCTAGCCCTTGCAAATCAAGGGCGTAAAGCTATTTAATTGATAGCATATCATTGAGCGTGGCGCGGCTGCTCGGACCTCAAAATCCCCACGCCACTATCAATTCAATAGCTATCTGCGCCCGCCCCCATTGGGCCAGGGCCATATTTCATCTAAAAACACCTCAGGTGATGGTGCCCAGCTGCCAGGGCACGAACTCGTTCTGGCCGTAGCCGTGCAGCTCGCTGCGGGTCTGCGTGCCTGAGGCCACGTCCAGCATCAGCTGGAACAAGGCCGCGCCGGCCTGCGCAATCGACAGCGTGCCGTCCACGATGGGGCCGCAGTTGAAATCCATGTCATCCGACTGGCGCTCCCACAAGGCGGTGTTGGTGGCCAGCTTTAACGAGGGCGACGGCGCGCAACCATAGGCCGAACCGCGCCCGGTGGTGAAGCAGATCATGTTGGCGCCGCCGGCCACCTGGCCGGTCGCGGAGACCGGGTCGTAGCCCGGCGTGTCCATGAACACCAGGCCGCGTGCGCTCACCGGCATGGCGTACTCGTAGACCTCGACCAGATTGGTGCTGCCGCCCTTGGAAATGCCGCCCAGTGATTTTTCAAGCACCGTGGTTAGGCCGCCGGCCTTGTTGCCGGCCGAGGGGTTGTTGTTCATCTGCGCGCCATGGCGCTCACAATGCGCCTCCCACCAGTGGATGCGGTCCACCAGCTTTTGCCCCACGGCAGGCGTGACGGCACGCCGCGTCAGCAGATGCTCGGCGCCGTAAATTTCAGGGGTTTCCGACAGGATGGCGGTGCCACCATGCTGCACCAGCAAGTCAACCGCCGCGCCCAGCGCCGGGTTGGCAGAAATGCCGGAGTAACCATCAGAGCCGCCGCACTGCAAGCCCACCACCAGATGGCTGACAGGCACCGGCTGGCGCTGGGCGGCATTGGCCTGCGCCAGCATGTCCTTGACGCAAGCAATGCCTTGCGCCACCGCCTTGGCCGTGCCGCCGGCATCCTGAATGCTGAAGCTGCGCAACTGCGCGCTTTGCGTCAAGCCCTGCGTGGCCAGCAGCTGGGAAATCTGGTTGGTCTCGCAGCCCAGCCCCACCACCAGCACATGCGAAAAATTGGGATGGCAGGCATAGCCGCCCAGGGTGCGCTGCAACACCGCCAGTCCTTCGCCCTCGGCATCGACGGCACAGCCCTGGCCGTGCGTGAGCGCCACCACCCCGTCAACCTGGGGGTATGGCGCCAGCATCTCGGGGTGAATGTCGCGCCGAAAATGGTCGGCGATGGCGCGTGCCACCGTGGCCGAACAATTAACCGAGGTGAGGATGCCTATGTAGTTGCGGGTGGCGACCCGGCCGTCCGCGCGCACGATGCCCATGAACGTCAGCGGCGCTGCAGCGGCAGCAGTTGCCACGGCATCCTGGCTGAACGCGTAGTCACGCGCGAAATCGCCCATGGCCAGGTTGTGGCTGTGCACATGCTGGCCGGGCAGTATGGCCTGACTGGCAAAGCCGATGATCTGGCCGTAGCGCCGCACCGGCGCGCCGGCCTCTATGGCGCGCACCGCCATCTTGTGGCCGGGCGGGATCAAGCCCACTACCTTCACACCGTCCTGGCCTTCTTCCGAGATGGTGCTGCCCGACACCAGTTGGACCCGCGCAATGACGACGTCGTCATCGCGGTGCAGGCGAATCACGCGGGACACGCCAGACTGTCCGGCGGACGCCGCGGCTTGATTCAATGCTTCAGTCATGGCGCTCAACCCTTCCCCGTGTTCACTCAGATTCAGGGGCGGCCAGCAAGGCCCGCACCTGCGCCAAACTTGGCATGCCACCGATGGCGCCGTGGCCGGTCACCGACAAGGCCGCCGCCGCATTGGCCAGCTCCATGGCCGCCGGCAATGCCTCGCCCCGGGCCAGCGCCGCCGCCAGCGCACCCGTGAAGGTGTCGCCGGCACCAATCGTGTCGGCCACCGCCATGCGGCGTCCCGGCAAGCTCAAGGGCGCCTGTCCGGCCTGGTACAGCCGGCAACCCGCCCCACCCAGCGTCACCAGCACCGCGGCCGCACCGCGCGCGATCAACACTTGCGCAGCGGCGTCGGTCGATGCGCCGGCATCCAGCCCGGCCAGCAGGAGCAGTTCGCTCTCGTTGGGCGTCAGCACATCGGTGAGGGCCAGCAGCGCGTCCGGCAAAGGTCGCGCAGGCGCCGGGTTCAGCACCGTTTTGGCGCCGGCCTCCCGCGCAATGGCAAAGGCCCGCTCAGTCACCGCCAGTGGCACCTCGCAAGGCGCCATGACCACGCGGCAGTGCGACAGCAAGAGGCGCGCCGCCTCGGCATGGTGCGCGCCCAGGCCCGCGCCGGCGCCGGGGAACACCGCAATGCTGTTGTCGCCATCGTCGTAGACCAGAATCTGCGCCACGCCGCTGGGCTCGTCAGCGACCTGCTCCACCTGCTCCGTGGCAATGCCTTCGTCCCGCCAGAGCTTGAGCCCCATGCGGCCAAAATCATCCTGCCCGATACGGGCAATCAGGGCCACGCGCGCACCCTGGCGGGCCGCCGCCACAGCCGCATTACTGCCCTTGCCGCCCGGGCTGATGCTGAAGGCGCTGGCCATCAGGGTCTCACCGCGTTCGATAGGCCGTGCCACCCTGGAGATCAGGTCGGCGTTCCAGCTGGCGACGCAGACCACGTCAGCGTGTTCACCGGAGGCCGCAGTGTCATCAAGCGTCACTTATTTCGCTCCGTAACCCATGGTCTGCGGCAGCCACAGCACGATTTGCGGGAAAAAGGTCATGGCCAGCAACAGCAGCAGCAACATGGCAAGAAAGGGCCAGCCCTCCTTCATCATTTCACCAATCGGAATACCGGTCAGCGCCTTGGTCACGAACAGCAGCATGCCAAACGGCGGGTGAATCAGGCCGATCATCATGTTGAGCACCACCAGCACGCCAAAGTGCACCAGGTCCACGCCCAGCAGCTTGGCGGCGGGCAGCAGCATGGGCACAAACACCAGCAGCAGCACCGACACATCCAAAAAGCAGCCCAGCACCAGGAACATCACGTTGACCAGCAGCAAAAACTTGATCTGCGACAAGTGCATGCTGTCGACCCACATCGCCATGGCCTGCGGCACGCCTTCGGCGGTGAAGGCGTAATTCAGCATGAAGGAGCCGGCCAGAATCATGGTGATCACTGCACTGCCGCGGGTCGACTCCAGCACCACGCCCCAGAAAGTGCGCCAGGTCAGCGCGCGATAGATCACGCCTGCCAGCACCAGCGCATGAAAAGCGGCCACGGCGGCGGCTTCGGTCGGCGTGAAAATCCCGGAGTAAATGCCGCCCAACAGCACGATGGGCATGGACAGCGGCAGGGCACCGCGATAGATGATGGCCGGCCATTCCTTCAGCGGAATCTTGTCCTCACGCGGCATATTGCGTTTGACGGCAATGAAATGCACCACGCCCATCATCAAGAACGCCATCAAAAAGCCCGGTACCACGCCGCCCAAAAACAGCGCACCGACCGAGGCGCCCGACACCAGGGCGTAAATCACCATGGGAATCGACGGCGGAATGATGGGCCCGAGGGTGGCGCTGGCGACCACCACGGCACCGGCAAAGCCGCGTGTGTATTCCGGCTTTTTCAGCATCTGGCGAATCGTGACCAGGCCGGGTCCGGCGGCGTCGGCAATGGCGCTGCCGCTCATGCCCGAAAACACCACGCTGACCAGAATGTCCACCTGGGCCAGGCCGCCACGCACGCGTCCGACCAGGATGCGGCAGAAGTCAAAAATCCGCTCGCTGACCGTGCCGGCATTCATGATGTTGGCGGCAAACACGAAGAGCGGCACCGCCAGCAGCACATAGCTGTTGTACAAACCATTGCCAATCTGCTCGGCCACCAGACCTACGTCCTGACCCTTGACCATCAGGTAGGCAATGCCGGAGACCACCATGGAAAAACCGATGGGCATGCGCAGCAACATGCCGGCCACCAGGACCAAAACCAAAACCAGAATTCCGGATGTCATATACGCAGCTCCGCTTCAAGACCAATACCCCGAATCGCGTTCCAGATGGCCCACGCAGAGCGAACAACCAGCGCCACCAGCAGCAGCACAAAAGGTAAAAACACCCACATAAAGGAAAGACCCAGCACGGGGGTGCCTTCACGCGCCATGAAGTGCACATAGTCCCAGCTGGCCGGAATGCCGCACAGCGCCAAGCCGCCTATCAGCAGGTTGCCGACGATTTGCATCACTTGCCGGGCGCGCCGGCTGACGCTGTTCCAGACCAGGTCGAACACCACATGCTCACGCTCGGGTACCACGACGGCCGCCGCCCACAGGATGACCCAGACATAGAGGATCACGGCGGCTTCGTCGGTCCACGCCATCGGCTTGTTGAAGCCGAAGCGTGCCGTGACCTGGATCACGAACACGATGAACAGGGTCAGGAACAGTCCGCCGCCAATGGCATTGGCGGCTTTTTGAGGCCAGGTTTTCATGGGGATGAGGCCTGTCAGCGTTACTTGGTGGCGTTGATGCGCTCAACCAGGCCTTTGGGCCAGACCTTGGCGTAGTCGGAGTTCTGATAGGTGGTCTGCACCGACTTGCGGAAGGCATCCACATCCGGCGTGGTGACCTGCAGGCCTTGCTGCTTGAAGAAGTCCACCAGCTGAGCCTCTTCCTTGATGCGGTTCTCGTTGTTGTAGCTGGACGCAGCCTCGGCAGCCGCCTTGACCTTTTGCTTTTGCGCTGGATTCATGGCGTTCCAGGCCTTGTTGGAAATGGCAATGAAGATGCCGTCCACCAGATGGCTGGTCAGCACGATCTGCTTGGTCACCTCATAGAACTTGGCAGCGCGTATCGAGGGCAGAGGATTGTCCTGGCCGTCAATGGTGCCGGTCTTCAGACCCAGGTAGACCTCGCCAAAAGCCAGCGGTGTGGCCGTAGCGCCCAGGGCTTCACCCAGGAACAGCCATTCCTTGGAGCCGGGCATGCGCAACTTGATGCCCTTGAGGTCGGCAGGTGTCTTCACGGTGCGCGCCTCGCGCAGATTGACTTGGCGGGTGCCGAGGTAGACGGTGGACAGCGGCGTCACATCCATTTTTTCCGACACGGTTTTGAACATTTCCGCGCCTATGGGGCCTTTGAACACCTTTTGCTGGTGGTCCGGGTCGCGCACGATGTAGCCGGCGGTGAAAATCGAAAACTCAGGCACCAGCTTGGCAATGTCAAAGGCCGAGATGGAAGACAACTCAAGATTGCCGCGGGCCATGGCGGTGGGCTCGGTGCCCTGCTTGAACAGCGAGGCGTTCAGGTTGATCTGCACATCGAATTCGCCGGGCGCGCTTTTCTCCAGGTTGTCCTTGAAAACCGTCCACATCTTGGCGTGCCAGTCATCGGGAACGGCCGGCGTCGAAACGCGCAAGAGCACCTTGTTCTGCGCCTGTGCGGTGGACAGCAGCGCGCCCATCAGGACCACGGCGGAAGCGGTGGCCAGCAAGCTGCGGCGAATCAGGGAAGTTGTCATGTTGTCTCCTTTTTTATCGTTCATGGATTGCCAAAAATTGACGGTGAAGCCTATCACCCACCGGCCCGGTCGGATATCGCCTTAGTCAGACACCCGCTCCACGCCAAAGGCGCGAATCGCCGCCTCCAGCGCCGTGAATTGTGCCGGGCTCAAGGCCACCAGCGGAGGCCGCACACGCAGCCAGGCCTGGTCGCCGCTCAGTATGGCCATGATGCCCTTGAGGGCCGGCATCAAGGAGTAGTCGCCCAGCAGGCCGATCAGGTCAATGGCGCGCTGCCGGTCTGCGGGCGTGGCCGGCGCATCGGGCAGCGTGACCAGGCGGTGGACCAGGCGCGGCATGAAGTTGGCCAGGCCGCTGATCGCGCCCGTGCTGCCGAGCCTGCCCATTTCCGGCAGGTCAGGCTCATAGCCGACGTAAACCGTCAGGTCCTTCATGAAACTCTCGGCCAGACCGACGGAATGCGCGGTGCTGCAGGCGCTGTCCTTGATGCCCAGAATGGTCTCGGGGTAGCGCTTTTTGAGCGTATCTATCACGTGGTGCGACAGGCTCACACCGCTGACCTGCGGGATGTGATACAGGTAGATCTTGAGCCTGGCATCGTCCACACCGTCTATCACCTGGCAATAGCAGTCGATGATGCCTTGGTCGGACACGCCCTTGAAGAAAAAGGGCGGCAGCATCAGGCAGCCATGCACGCCGATCTGCACGGCATGCCGCGTCAACTCCAGCGTCTCGGGCAGAGCCGCGCAACTGGTCGACACCATGATCTGCGCTGCCGGAACCCCGTGGCGGACCATAGCTTCCAGCGCCTCGCGCCGCTCGGCCATGGAAAACGAGGCGCCCTCGCCCGTGGTGCCAAACAGCGTGACGCCGCCACAGCCCGCGCGTATCAGCGCACTGGCATGGGCCGCGAACTTGGCATGATCGATGCTCAGGTCCTCGTTCAAAGGGGTCAGCATGGCGGGCCAGATGCCGCGAAAGGCTTGCGAAGGGGAAAGAGAAGTCACTTCAAGGTCTCCAAAGACCACGGCATTTCGGGCCGCGGCAGTCCTAGTACGCGCCGGTGCGCACTCTCAATATGATGGGTAATGCGCTGCGCCGCCGCCACCGGGTCGCGCTGCTTGAGCGCGTCGATAAACCACAGGTGCTCTTCCATGGCGGGCAGCAGCACATCGGCGCTCAGCGTCGTGCCTTCGAGCTTGATCAGGCGCACGCGCAGGCTGTTGATCCGGTACACGTCCGAGATCAGCTCATTGTTGGAGGCGTCAATCATCAGGTCATGCAAGCCCCAGTCGACCATGGTGGCATCCGACAGCAGGCTGTCGTCAATGGTGCCGCTGCGCGCGCGCCGCACGATCTGCAGGTGCGCCTCCTCGATCGCCAGCAGGTCGGCGTCGGAAACGCTGGTCGTGAATCGGATGGCCGCTTCGCGCTCCAGCAGCAGCCGCAGCTGAAAGGCGTTGTTGATCAGCTTGAGATCGACATGGGCAATCTGCAGGCCGCGCTGCGGCACCGTGTGCAGCAGGCCTTCGGCCTCCAGGCGCGGAATCAGTTCCCGCACGGCGCCCAGAGGCATACCCAAAAGCTGCATCAGCTCGCGCTGTGAAATGAATTGCCCGGGATGGATATTGGCCTGGACAATTTGCTGTTGAAAGCTCTCGTAGGCCTGAGCCCGAAGGCTGGTGGAAGGCACGCGCACGGGGCTGCTCATGTCACTGCCCCCGACACCACGCCCTTGCGCAGCAGGATGTTGCCGTAAGTGCGTCGCTCCCCCGTGCGCAAGATCACAAAGGCCGCGCTCGCCTGAGCGTAAAAAGTCTCGCGCACCAAGCCGGTCGGCGCCGCCTCGCCCGCCTCGGCCAACAGCAACTTGAATTGCAGCACGGGCAAGGGCACGGCGGCCGGATCGCCCACCACCTCCATCACCCGAACCGGATCGGCCAGGAAAGTGTCCACGGGCAGCAGCTGCAGCACGGCCTGCAGCGCTGCGGGCGCATCCACACCCGCCAGTTCCACCAGACGAGCGCCCCCCTGGGCGGCCAGGCGTGCGGCGGGAAAGTTGGCATCGACGATGGCGACGTCATCACCATGCCCCATGCTCGCCAAGGCATGCAGCGCATCGGGAGTCAGCAGAGAAGGCAGGTTTTTCAGCACGGCGGGCAATCAAAATAAAAGTCAGGCTTGTCAGCTTGTGATGCCCCCTTTTTAAGGTGCCGTCACAAGGATTCACGGGTTTTTACCGTGTTTACGTACTGACATGTTAGTCATAACATGCTGACTGTTTAACGGTAAAAACCCTGACGATGAACTCATTCTTTCCTTCTTGCCTGGATGGCAACCTGCGCCTGGGCCTGGGCGGCGCCGCCCTGGGCAACCTGTTTTCCGTGGTCAGCGACGCACAATCGCAAGCCCTGCTGGAAGCGGCCTGGGCCAGCGGTTGCCGTAGCTTTGACACCGCACCGCATTACGGCCACGGCCGCTCGGAGCGGCGCCTGGGTGACGCCCTGCGCCCTCACGTCAGGGACAGCTATGCCCTGTCCAGCAAGGTCGGCCGGCTGCTCACGCCCAACCCCGACGCGGCGCGCGAGCAGCACGGCTATGTGGACGTACTGCCCTTCGACCAGCACTGGGACTACAGCGCCGCCGGCACGCGGCGCAGCATAGAGGACAGCCTGCAACGCCTGGGCCTGGCCAGCCTGGATGTGGTCTACGTGCATGACCTGGACCGCGCCAATCATGGCGAACAGGCCCCGGCCGTGCTCCGCCAGGTGATAGAGGAAACGCTGCCCACGCTGCAGCAGCTCAAGCACGAGGGGCTGATTCGCGCCGTCGGCCTGGGCGTGAATGACACCCAGGTGGTGCTGGACGTGCTGCGCCATGCGGATCTGGACGCCTTGCTGCTGGCCGGACGCTACAGCCTGCTGGACCACAGCGCCCTGCCCGAACTACTGCCCCTGTGCCTGCAGCGCGGGGTGCGCATTGCCCTGGGGGGCGTGTTCAATTCGGGCATTCTGGCCACGGGCACGCAAAACGGCCAGGCCACTTTCAACTACGCGCCGGCCTCCGGCGACTGGCTGGACCGCACCCGGCAGATCGAAGCCATTTGCGCCATCCATGACGTACCCCTGCGCGCCGCCGCGCTGCAGTTTGCGGCGGCGCATGCTGCGGTCGACATCGTCATGCTGGGCGCGCGCCATGTGGCCGAATGGGAAGACGGCCTCGCCATGATGCGGCACCCCATCCCCTCCACCTTCTGGCAAGCCCTGCGCGAGGCACGGCTGCTGCCCGACGCGGCACCCACGCCCGGCGGCGCCGCATGATTGACGCCCACTTTCACAGCTGGCAGATCGCGCGCGGCGACTACGGCTGGCTCAACCCCGCGCTGGCTCCGCTGTACCGCGACGTGAGCGTGGCCGACTGGCAAGCCCAGTCGCAAGCGCTGGGCATCAGCGGCGGCGTGCTGGTGCAGGCCGCTCCGACCGAAGCCGAAACCCTTTTTCTGCTGGCGCAGGCGCAAGCCCAGGCGCCTGATGGGCCCGGCGTACTCGGCGTGGTCGGCTGGGTCGACCTGCTGGCCACCAACGCAGCTGACCGTATCTCAGCGCTGGCACACCAATACCCCTTGCTCAAGGGCTTGCGCCCCATGCTGCAAGACATCCCCGATCCCGACTGGATACTGCAAGCCGCCCTGAGCCCCGCGCTGCAGGCCATGGCGGCCCATGGCCTGGTGTTCGACGCCCTCGTCAAGCCGGTCCACCTGCCGCGCCTCCTGACCCTGGCCGCGCGCCACCCCAAGCTAAGCCTGGTGATAGACCACGCCGCCAAGCCCGATATTGCCGCCGGCCAGTGGCAGCCCTGGGCCGACCAACTCGCGCGCCTGGCCGCCGAGACCCACGCCGTCTGCAAGCTCTCCGGACTGCTGACCGAAGCCGGCCCGCAGCCCAGGCCCGACGCGGCACGCCACTGGGGCGAACATGTGCTGGCCAGCTTCGGCGCGGACCGCGTGATGTGGGGCAGCGACTGGCCGGTACTGGAGCTCGCCGGCAGCTACGGCGACTGGTGGCAGGAGGCGCAGCAGTTGAGCGCCCACCTCAGCGCCGCCGAACGCGCCAACCTCTTCGGCGGTACCGCCAGGCGCATCTACCGTTTATCAACAGCCTCCTGAACGCCTCACTTCAAACAACCCATGAACTCAACCCTACTCCCGCTGCCTGCCACCCTGGCCCAATCCCTGCCCGACGATGCGGCGCGCGCCACCCTGATAGGGCGCCTGTGGCAACCCGGCATAGGCCCGACGCTGGTCCTCGTGTCCCAGGGCCATCTGCATGACGTGTCGCCGCTGGCCGCCACCAGCAGCCAGTTGCTCAACCTGGAGCAGCCCGCTCAGGCCCTGCAGGCGGCGCTGCAAGCCGGGCGCTTGCCGCGCCTGGGCAGCCTGGCGGAGGTGCTGGCCAACAGCGATGAGAGTTCGCGCGACGCCAGCCGGCCCTGGCTGCTGGCTCCCTGTGACCTGCAGGCCGTCAAGGCCAGCGGCGTGACCTTTGTCGCCAGCCTGCTGGAGCGCGTGATCGAAGAGCAAGCGCGCGGCGACGCCACCCGGGCCGACGCCATCCGGCATGAGTTGAGCAGCATTCTGGGCGACAAGCTGAGCGGCATCGTTCCCGGATCGCCTGAAGCCGAGCAGGTGAAGCAGGTGCTGATCGCCCGGGGCGCCTGGTCGCAATACCTGGAGGTCGGCATTGGGCCAGACGCTGAAATCTTCACCAAGGCGCCGGTGCTGTCGGCGGTCGGCAGCGGCGCCGATGTCGGCATCCACCCCAAGTCGGCCTGGAACAACCCCGAGCCCGAAGTGGTGCTGGCCGTCAACGCCCAAGGGCATATCGTCGGCGCGGCCCTGGGCAATGACGTCAACCTGCGCGACTTTGAGGGCCGCAGCGCCCTGCTGCTGGGCAAGGCCAAGGACAACAACGGCTCCTGCGCCATCGGCCCCTTTATCCGTCTGTTTGACGCGCACTTCGGTATCGACGAGGTGCGCAACTGCGAGCTAACCCTGAAAGTGGATGGGCCCGACGGCTTTGCCTTGCGCGGCAGCAGTTCCATGGCAAAAATCAGCCGCGACCCTCGGGACATCGTGGCGCAGGTGATAGGCCCCAACCACCAATACCCCGATGGCGTGATGCTCTTTTTGGGCACCATGTTTGCGCCGTCGCAAGACCGGCACGGCCCGGGTCAGGGCTTCACCCATGTGGTGGGCGATGTGGTGACGGTGTCCGCGCCCGCACTGGGCCGCCTGGTCAACCGGGTCCGGCATTCAGACCAGGTCGCGCCCTGGACCTTTGGCCTGACGGCGCTGATGCTGAATCTGGCCGGCCGCCAGCTGCTGAGCACGGCCAAGCCTTGAATTCAAGCCAAATAGGCCTGCAGCCCTTGCTGGAACTGCGCCAACAGCTATCAAATCGATAGTCGGCGCATCTCGCCTCGGCCAAGCTGGCGAGCCAGGCTTACTTGCCGACCAGCTGGTTCAGCTTCTCGGCCTCAAAGCACTCTTCCCGCGCAGCATCCTTGGGCACGCAATCCCGGCCGCCCGCCACCGACGGACCGGACAAGTTCTCTATCGCCTGCCACAGCAGCGCAATCTGGTGCTCCTGGCCGGAGGCGTTGTCGATCAGGCCGCGCAGCGCCTGCGACAGCGGATCGTCGCTCTGCGTCACGCCGTAGGCCGAAAAACCCATCTGGCTGGCGGCCTGCTCGCGCTTCACATCGGCTTCGGCCTGGATGATGCGGGCCGGGTTGCCGACGGCGGTGGCGCCAGCCGGCACGGGCTTGACCACCACGGCGTTGGAGCCTATGCGGGCGCCATCGCCGACGACAAAGCCGCCCAGCACCTGCGCCCCCGCGCCCACCACCACGTTGCGGCCCAGAGTTGGATGGCGCTTGGCGCCCTTGTACAGCGAAGTGCCGCCCAAGGTGACGCCGTGGTAAATCGTGCAGCCCTCGCCAATCTCTGCGGTTTCCCCGATCACCACGCCCATGCCGTGGTCGATAAACACACCTCCGGCAATTTGTGCGCCGGGGTGAATTTCAATACCGGTAAACCAGCGCGCCAGCTGCGAGATGAAACGCCCCAGCCATTTGAAGCCATGCACCCAGCACCAGTGCGCGCGCCGGTGCAGCACCAGGGCGTGCAGGCCGGGGTAGCAGGTCAGCACTTCCCAGGCGCTGCGGGCGGCCGGGTCGCGTTCAAGAATGCACTGGATATCGGAGCGAAGTCTGGAAAACATGCGGCAAGTCTACTGGCCGGCCGGCGTCTCTGCAGGCGCAGCGGCTTTGTCCGCAGCCGGCAAGGCTTTATGCAGGGCGCTCTTGGACATGGCCTTGGCGATGCCGCGCAGGATGTGGATTTCTTCCGGGCTGAGCTGGGCCCGGTTAAACAACTGGTTCAGGCGCGGCATCAGTTTCTTGGGCGCAGCCGGATCCAGAAAGCCGATATCGGTCAGCGCCTCCTCCCAGTGCTTGAGCATGCCCGACACCGCCGCGGCATCGGCCAGCTGCGGCTCGGCGGTAGCCGACTGCACCGCAAAGCCGCCCAGCGCCTGGCGCCAGTCATAGGCCACCAGCTGCACCGCCGCGCCCAGATTGAGCGAGCCAAACTTGGGGTCGGTCGGAATGCTCAGCGCCACGTGGCAGCGGTAGACATCGTCGTTTTGCATGCCAAAGCGCTCGGAGCCAAACAAAAAAGCAACCGAATCGGGCCTCAGCGCTTTCTGGTCGGGCGCAGTCAGCTCCTGATTTGATAGTGATTCAGGGCTACCAAGCAAGTCGGCAAAATGCGCTCTGGGCGCCTTGGTCGGCGGACCAAAGTCGCGCGGCGTCATGGCCGTGGCGCACAGGTGCTCCATGCCGTCGAGCGCCTCATCCAGGGTGGCCACGATGCGGGCGTTTTTCAGCACATCCAGGGCGCCGCTGGCGCGCTGGATGGTTTCCTCGCGATTGAGCACATTGGCCCAGCGCGGCGCCACCAGCACCAGATCGTTAAAGCCCATGACTTTCATGGCGCGGGCAGTGGCGCCCACATTGCCGGCATGGCTGGTGTTGATCAGGACAAATCGGGTTTTCATGGATATATAAATCCCCTCGCACCGCTGAAACCCGGAAGTTTCTAGCATTTGCGGGCAGCTTTGAGGGGAAGTCTGTAAAATGCGCTTATTGTCGCCTGCCCCCGGTTACCGGGTCGCAGCTCCTGCCCGCTCTTTCCTACAATTTATGTCCAGCAATCTACACCCCATGCTCAACGTGGCCATCAAGGCTGCGCGCGCCGCCGGCGCCATCATCAACCGTGCTGCACTTGACGTCGAGGCGGTTCGCGTTTCACTCAAGCAGACCAACGATTTCGTCACGGAAGTAGATCAAAACGCCGAGGCAGCGATCATCGAAACCCTGTTGACCGCCTACCCCGGCCACGGCATTTTGGCCGAAGAGTCGGGCAGCGAACACGGTGCCAAAGACTCAGAGCTGGTGTGGATCATCGATCCGCTGGACGGCACCACCAACTTCATTCACGGCTTTCCGTTTTACTGCGTCAGCATTGCGCTGTCGGTACGCGGAAAGATTGAGCAAGCCGTGGTGTATGACCCCAACCGCAACGACATCTACAGCGCCAGCAAGGGCCGCGGCGCCTATGTCAACGACCGCCGCATCCGCGTGTCCAAGCGCACCCGCCTGCAGGAAAGCCTGATTTCCACCGGCTTCCCCTACCGCCCTGGCGACAAACTCAAACCCTATCTCAATATGCTGGGTGAAGTGATGAGCCAGTGCGCCGGCGTGCGCCGCCCGGGCGCGGCGGCCCTGGATCTGGCCTATGTGGCCACCGGCAACAGCGACGGCTTTTTTGAAACCGGCCTGCAGCCCTGGGACGTGGCGGCGGGCTCGCTGCTGGTCACCGAAGCCGGCGGCCTGATCGGCAACTTCACCGGGGAGGCCGACTTCATGGAGCACGGCGAATGCGTGGCCGCGAACCCACGTATTTACGGCCAGCTGGTGGCAACGCTGGGCAAGTACAGCAAGTTTGCCGGCGCCGGCGACAAGGCCACGGTACGCCAGACGCTGCGGGATGCGGCAGAACAAACCGGCGCAGAAAGCAGCAACAGCGAAAGCGCTGCTCCTGTGGCGGCGGAAAAACCCACGCTCAAAGCCCGCAAAATCAAGGCCCAGGCCGGCGCACCTGACGCACCGTTCTAAAGCCAGCAGCGGGCCGCCTAGGCTCGCTACATGGGCGACTCCGCTAAAATTAAAGCCCCGGCAACGGGGTTTTAATCATTTCCCTACTCTCACCGATTGAATTTTCCGCATGTCCGAATTGACCACGCAAGCGTCATCCACACCGGCTGATGCAGCCCTGCTGCTTGAAGTCGCCGAGCTGGTGGTGAGCGCCCTGAATCTGGAAGTCGCCGCCGCCGACGTGCAGGCCGACGAGCCGCTGTATGGCGATGGGCTGGGGCTGGACTCCATAGACATTCTTGAAATTGCGCTGGTGGTTTCCAAGCGCTACGGCCTGCAGCTGCGCGCAGACCACGAAGACAACCACGCCATCTTTCATTCGCTGCGCAGCCTGAGCGACCATATCGCGGCCCAGCGCAGCAAGTGAACGCCAAACAGACGACAAGCCTCACACAAGCCTGTCGTTGGGCCGGCCTACTCAGCCTGGGAATAGGCTACGCATTGCTCTCCCATCTGGCGGCGTCGTCAAAGCTGCACAGCCTGCCCGGCGCCTTGGTGGCCCTGGCACCCGCACTGCTGCTGGCTTTTTTGCTGGCCTGGCGCTCAGAGCGACGCTTGCCCATGCTGGCCCTGTGGCTGGCGGGCTGCGCCACGCTCTACGGCCTGAAAGACTGGCTGATCGCTCACTACCACTGGGTTTTCCTGCTTGAGCATGCAGGCACTTATTCACTGCTTGGCGCAAGCTTTGGCCTGACCCTGCGCCAGGGTGAAACACCGATGATTTCGCGCTTTGCCAGCATCGTGCATGGCAGCCTCACGCCGGCGCTGACTCGTTACACCCGCGCGGCCACCTGGGCCTGGACCGCTTATTTTGGCGCCATTGCCGGGCTCTCGCTACTGCTGTTCTGGCTGGCCCCCGTGGCCATCTGGTCGGCGTTTGCCTATCTGCTTGGCATTCCGCTGCTGGTGCTGATGTTCGCCGGCGAATATGCCGCGCGCTGCTACCTGCTGCCACCGGCCGACCGGGCCGGGCCGCTGGAGGCGATTCGCGCCTACCGGCAGGCATCCGCAGAAGGCAAGGCCGGCCTGCCATGAACAGCTGGCCGCTGATCACGCACCCCCATGCACAAGACGTGCTGGCTTACGGCCATGGCCAAGCTATCACCGCAGGGCAATTTCTGGCCGACGTCAGGCATTTGGCCGCCGCCCTGCCCCCGGGCCGGCATGTGCTCAACACCTGCGGCGACCGCTACCGCTTTGCCGTCGGCGTGGCCGCAGCCTTGCTGGCCGACAAGATCAGCCTGCTGCCGCCCACCCTGACGCCGGAGATGGTGCGCCAGGTCAAGGGCTTCGCACCGGACGTGTTTTGCCTGAGCGACCAGCCGCAGTCCCTGGCCCTGCCGCAATTTACCTGGACAGGCGCGGCGACGGCCGGCGCGGCGACGGACCGACTGGATATTCCAGAGATTCCCGCGGCACGAACGGTGGCCATCGTGTTCACCTCGGGCTCGACCGGCACACCCGTGGCGCATCGCAAAAGCTGGGGCGGCCTGGTGCACAGCGTGCGCGCCGAAGCCGCCCGCCTCGGTCTGCTCGATGGCCGTCGCCACAGCATTGTGGCCACGGTGCCGCCGCAGCACATGTTTGGTTTTGAGTCTTCCGTGCTGCTGCCACTGCAAAGCGCTGGCGCGATGAGCGCAAGCCATCCGTTTTACCCGGCCGATATCTGCGCTGTACTGGCCGCCACGCCGCGCCCTTGCATGCTGGTCACCACGCCGGTGCACCTGAAAGTGCTGCTGGCCTCGGAGCTGGACATTCCCTTGCCCGATAGCGTGCTGTCGGCCACCGCACCCCTGTCGCCCCAGCTGGCGCTGGCAGCCGAAACCCGCTTGCAAGCGCCCTTGCTGGAGATTTATGGCTCCACCGAAACCGGGCAGGTCGCCACACGCCGCATCACGCAAACCGCCGAGTGGACGCTTTTCCCCGGCGTCACACTCAGCGCCGTGCAGGGCCAGTTCTGGGCCGCCGGCGCACACCTGGAGCAGGCCGTGCCGCTGGGCGATGAGCTGGAACTGCTCAGCGACCAGCGCTTTTTGCTGCACGGCCGCACCGCCGATCTCATCAACATCGCCGGCAAGCGCAGCTCGCTAGGCTATTTGAACCATCAGCTCAATGCGGTGCCGGGCGTGATCGATGGCGCATTCTTCATGCCCGACGAAGGCGACAACGACAAGGTGACGCGCCTGATGGCCTTTGCCGTCGCCCCCGGCATGACGCCAGCCAGCTTGCTGGCAGCCCTGCGTGAGCGCATAGACGCCATGTTCATGCCCAGGCCGCTGGTGCTGCTCGATGCGCTGCCGCGCAACAGCAGCGGCAAATTGCCGCGCCACACACTGGCAGCACTGGCGCAAGCGCATCAAGGTCAAGGAGCGCCCCATGCACGGTGAAACGACGCTACTGATTGCCCCCGACCACCCGGCTTTTGCCGGTCATTTTCCGGGCGCCCCGATTCTGCCCGGCGTGCTGCTGCTGGATGCGGCGATACATGCCGTGCTGCAGGCACTGCGCGCCGATACCGCAGCAAGCGGGCAGGACATGCCCCTTGTCAATCAGATCAGCCAGGTCAGTTCGGTCAAATTCCTCAGTCCGGTTGGTCCGGGCGAGCTCCTGCGCATTGCCTACGCCAGCACCGCCTCGGGCAGCATGCGCTTTGACATTTCCAGCGGCAGCCGCAAGGTGGCCACCGGCACACTGGTGTTGCAGCCCGGGCCATGACAGCAGCGCACAAAACAGCCAGCGCCGCCAGCAGCGCGGAATGGAAGCAAATCCCGGAGCGCAGCAGCGTGTTCTGGCTGCGCCTCATGACCTGGATTTCCCTGCGCCTGGGCCGCAGCGCCAGCCGCTTCTTCCTATACGGCATCGCCGCCTACTTCCTGGCGTTTGCACCGGCAGCGCGCCGCATGTCACGCCAATATTTGCGCCGCGCGCTCAAGCTGCCATCACCGGCTGCGGTCGGCTGGCGGCATTTGTTCCGGCATTTTCTGAGCTTTGCCTCTGTCATCCACGACCGCATCTACCTGCTCAACAACCGCTTTGAGCTGTTCGATATCCGCATTCACAACCAGGCGCTGATCGACGAGGCCCTGGCCGATGGCCAGGGGCTGTTCCTGATAGGCGCTCACCTGGGAAGCTTTGAAGTGCTCAGAGCCCTGGGTCGCCAGCGACCCGGCTTGCGCGTGGCCATGGCGATGTACGAAGACAATGCGCGCAAGATCAACGCCGCGCTGGGCGCCATCAACCCGAATGCGCAGCAAGACATCATTGCGCTGGGCCATCTCGACTCCATGCTACGGGTACACGAGCTGCTGGACCAGGGTGGCGTCGTCGGCATGCTGGCCGACCGCTCGCTGGGCAACGACGACACGCACATGATTGATTTTCTGGGCGATGCCGCCGCCTTGCCGCCAGGCCCTTTTCGCATGGCCGCCCTACTGAAACGCCCGGTGCTGTTCATGACCGGTCTGTACCGCGGCGGCAACCGCTACGACATCCACTTTGAAACCCTGGCCGATTTTTCAGCCCTGCCGCCGCGCGGCCGCACGCTGGCGGTGCAAGCGGCCATGACGCGCTATGCTGGGCTGATGGCGCAATACTGCTACAGCGCGCCTTACAACTGGTTCAACTTCTTTGACTTCTGGCGCGCTCCGGTGCCCGGCCAGAGCAAGCCTTCTACAGACATCACATGATCTTCTTTGCTCCTTCCCCGGTCCTTGCGATGACGCGGACAGGCACGCCAGGCGGCCGCCAGCGCCGCCTGGCCTTGACACTGGCCGCACTCGCCATGGGTTTGACGCTGGCCCTGCTGAGCACCTCGGCCTTCGCCGCCTGGGATATCCAGCAACTGATGGATTCGCTGGCGCAAAACAAATCGAGCCGCGCCACCTTTGTCGAGAAAAAATACCTGGCCGTGCTCGACAAGCCCGTCGAATCTTCCGGGGAGTTGCTCTACACCGCGCCGGACCGGCTCGAAAAGCGCACGCTCAAACCCAAGCCCGAAGCCATGATCGTCAACGGCAGCGAGCTGACCATAGAGCGCGGCCGGCAAAAACGCCAATTGCAACTGCAGGCCTATCCGGAACTGGCAGCTTTCATAGAAAGCATTCGCGGCACCCTGGCGGGCGACCGCAAAGCGCTGGAACGCAGCTATCGGCTGAGCCTGGAAGGCGCAGCCGAACGCTGGACCCTGCAACTGCAGCCGCTGGATGAAAAAATGCAGGCCATCGTCAAGCACATCAATATCTCCGGCAGCCGCGAGCAGGTGCGCAGCATAGAAATCACCCAGGCCGATGGCGACCGCTCCGTGATGAACATCGAAGCACTGGCTGCACCGTGATGACAGCCACGCGTCGCCGCCGCATCACCATGATCGCGCTATGGCTGGCGTTCCTGCTGGCCTGCGGCGCCATCATCGGCCGCACGCAGTTCACCACGGATCTATCGGCATTTCTGCCGCGCACCCCCACGCCGGAGCAACAACTGCTGATGGATCAGTTGCGTGACGGCCTGGCCTCACGCCTGATCCTGGTGGGCATTGAAGGCACCGATGCGCCCAGCCGCGCCGCGCTGTCCAAGCAAATTTCCCAGCGCCTGCGTGCCGATCCGGCCTTTGCCAGCGTCAATAATGGCGAACCGGTCAATGCCGAGCGCGACCGTGCTTTTCTGTTCAACCACCGCTATCTATTGAGCCCTGCGGTGACACCCGAACGTTTCACGGCAGACGGTTTGCACGCCGCCTTGAGCGACAGCATAGATTTGCTGGCCTCGCCCGCCGGACTGCTGGTCAAGACCATGCTGCCGCGCGACCCGACGGGTGAAATGGTGCAATTGCTCGAGCAACTCAACAGTGGCAGTCAGCCCAAACTGGTAGACGGCGCCTGGGCCTCACGCGATGGCCAGCGCGCCTTGATGCTGCTGCAAACGCGCGCCGCAGGCTCAGACACCGACGCCCAGCAAAGCGCCATGGCCGCCATACGGCAAGCCTTTGAAACAGCCCCCGGCGCCACCGCTTCCGCCAAATTGCTGATGACCGGCCCCGGCGTGTTTTCGGTCACTTCACGCGACACCATCAAGAACCAGGTCAGCCGCTTGTCCTTGATCAGCGTCGTGCTGATTGCCAGCTTGCTGCTACTGGTTTACCGCTCCTTCACCGCACTCGCCCTGGGCTATTTGCCCGTCATCAGTGGTGTGCTGGCAGGCATCGCCGCCGTCAGCCTTGGCTTTGGTTCGGTGCATGGCATCACGCTGGGATTTGGCACTGCGTTGATCGGCGAAGCGGTGGACTATTCCATTTATCTGTTCATGCAATCCGGGCAAGGCAGCGCAGGCCAGCAGCATTGGGTCAAGCGCTTTTGGCCCACCATCAGGCTTGGTGTGCTGACCTCCATCGCCGGGTTTGCTTCACTGCTGCTGTCCGGCTTTCCGGGCCTGGCACAGCTTGGCCTGTATTCGATTGCCGGCTTGATCGCCGCAGCTGCCGTTACCCGTTACGTATTGCCTCATCTCTTGCCGGCACAGTTTCGCATTCATGATGTCTCGGCTGTCGGTAGCGTACTGGCCCGCCTGGTGCGGCGTGCCTCGGTACTGCGCTGGCCCGCCGCCATCGTGCTGTTGGCGGCTGCGGCCACCCTGATCCACCTTCGCGCCAACTTGCTGGACGACAGGATTTCCGCCTTGAGTCCGGTATCGCAGGCCGATGTGGCGCTAGACGAGCGCCTGCGCGCCGACATGGGGGCGCCCGATGTGCGTTATCTGGTGGTCGTTTCCGGCTCCAGCCGGGAGGCCGTCTTAGGCACCTCCGAACAGGTTTCCGAGCTGCTGCAAACGCAGGTCGAACAAGGCGAAATCGCCGGCTTTGAAAGCCCCAGCCGCTACCTGCCCAGCACGGCGACGCAGCGCGCCCGACAGGCCAGCCTGCCACCTCCCGCGGCACTAAGGGCAGAGCTCGCGCAAGCGGTTCAGGGCCTGCCGATCAACGCCGAACGCCTCACCCCCTTTCTGGCCGATGTGGATGCGGCCCGCAACCAGCCCCTGCTGCAAGCCACGGATCTTGAAAAAACCTCCATGGCCATGGCCCTGGATGCCTTGCTGATTCAGCAAGGCCAGCAATGGCGGGCCTTGCTACCACTGACCGCGCCTGCAGGCGGCAACATCAATGCCAGCCACCTTCACGACGCGCTCGGCACCCTCCAGTTGCCCAATGTTCTGTTCGTGGATATGAAGGCCGAGTCAAATCGCCTGTACTCCGGCTATCTGCATGAAGCCGTCCTGCTCTCGCTGGGCGGCGTGCTGGTGATCGTCGCGCTGCTGCTGCTGGTTTTTCGCTCACCCCTGCGCGTGCTCCGGGTCATCGCACCGCTGCTGGCTGCGGTCATCACCGTTACCGCGGGGCTGGCCGTGCTCGGCCAGCCTTTGATTATTTTGCATCTGGTGGGCCTGCTGCTAGTGGTTGCCGTGGGCTCAAACTACGCCTTGTTCTTTGATCGACCTGATCCGACAACGCCCATCCCGCCCACCACACTGGTTTCCATGCTGTTTGCCAATCTCACCACAGTGACCGGTTTTGGTCTGCTGGCATTTTCCAATGTCTCCATACTGCAAGCCATGGGCGTGACCGTGGCGCCTGGCGTTATTCTGGCGCTGATGTATTCCGCCATTTTTTCAAAGCAAACCCATGTCTGATTCACGCTGGCGACCGACTGTCTTGGTGCAGGCATCCGTCGCGCTGCATCTGCTGGCCTTGCTGGCGCTCCTCGCGGCACCCGGCCAATGGCCCTGGGTACTGGCTGTATTGGTGCTCAACCACCTGCTCATCGCCGCCACCGGACTATGGCCACGCAGCCACTGGTTGGGTTCAAACTGGACACGGCTGCCGGCCGCGGCCACGGCCAGACGTGAAGTTGCCCTGACCATCGATGACGGCCCCGACCCTGAGGTCACCCCGCAAGTCCTGGATCTGCTGGACCGCTATGCGGTCAAAGCCACCTTCTTTTGCATTGGCGAGAAGGTCTTGCGCCACCCGGATTTGTGCCGAGAAATCGTGCGCCGCGGCCATGCCGTGGAAAACCACAGCCAGCATCATCGCCATCATTTCTCATTAATGGGCTCGCGCGGCATGACACGCGAAATAGCCGCCGCACAGGACACGCTGACGGCGGTTTCAGGCCAACGGCCACTGTTCTTTCGCGCCCCGGCCGGCTTGCGCAACCCATTTCTCGATCCGGTGCTGCATCGACTCGGACTGCAACTGGCCAGCTGGTCGGTGCGCGGTTTCGATACCCGGATAGGCGACGCCGCACGCGTCAAAGCCAAGCTGCTGACTGGCCTGAACGCGGGCGCCATCCTGCTCTTGCATGACGGCAATGCCGCCCGCAGCGCCACTGGCAAGCCGGTCATTCTTGAAGTCCTGCCCGAATTGCTGGACTCCGTGGCGGCAGCCCAACTGCATACCGTAACCCTCAGGCAGGCACTGGCATGAACAACTCACCGGCCCGTCATGACCCCTGGTACCGGCAAGCCGCCAAGCTCATGCCCAGGCACTTCTATCTGAAAAGCCTAGGAACCATGCTGTTCATCAGCCTGTTTTTCGGCGTCTACTTTTATTTGCTCAAATACCCGGCCTACCCGACCACGCTGATGCCAGTCACCTGGCTGGACCACCTGATCGGCTTTCAGCCGCTGGCGCTGCCCGTGTACCTGTCGCTATGGGTTTACGTTTCCCTGCCGCCCTTGTTTTTGGCGAGCAAGCGGGAGCTCTATGCCTATGGTCTGGCGATGACCCTGACCTGCCTGATAGGGCTGGGTATTTTTTATCTCTGGCCCACCGCCGCACCCGCCGCTGACATCGACTGGGCCCTGTATCCCGGCATGGATTTTCTGAAAAACATGGATGCCTCGGGCAATGCCTTCCCCTCTTTGCATGTTGCCACCGCGGTGTTTTCTGGCATCTGGTTACATCACTTACTACACCGTTTGAGCGGACCACTCTGGCTGCTCACCTTCAACGGAGCATGGTGTGTTGGCATCGTCTACTCCACCCTGGCCATACGCCAGCATGTCGCCGTAGACATGTGGGCGGGCCTGGTGCTGGGAGGGGTTGCAGCCTATCTCTCCTTGCGTCAGCACCGGCGCACCAAGATGTCAATGACGGTGCCAAACGCGCCCTCGATCTGACCTGGACCGACCGCCTGCTTTTGCTAAAGTAGCTTTTTATTTAGATTGGTTTTCCTCTGTACCCGCTCTGGCTTTCCCATTTCACCGCGACCAGCGCCATCGGTCATGGTCTCCAGCCCACCCTGGACGCGCTACGCCAGCAGCGTGGTGGCCTGGCGTCCTGTGCCTTTGACACCGTGGATCTGGCCACTTTTATTGGCGAGGTGGCTGGCGTGGATGAGGTGCAGCTTCCCGCGCATCTGTCCGACTTTGATTGCCGCAACAACCGGCTCGCGCTGCTGGGTCTGATGCAAGATGGTTTTGCGCAAGCCGTCAACGCTGCCAGCCAGAAATATGGGGCGCAACGCGTCGGCGTTTTTATCGGCACCAGCACCTCCGGCATCTTACAAACCGAGTTGGCCTACCGCCGGCGCGACCCCGCAAGCGCTGCACTGCCTGCCGATTTTGTTTATGGCGGCACGCACAACACCTTTTCCGTCGCCGATTTCGCGCGTCGCTATTTCAAGCTGACCGGTCCGGCCGTCGTGGTCTCATCGGCCTGCTCCTCCAGCGCCAAGGTATTTGCCTCGGCCCGCCGCATGATTGCCGCGGGACTGATAGACGCGGCGCTGGTAGGCGGCGTCGATTCGCTGTGTCTGACAACCTTGTACGGCTTCAACTCCCTGGGACTGATTTCAGCCCAGCCCTGCCGCCCCTTCGACGTCGCACGCGATGGCATTTCCATCGGTGAGGCCGCAGCGTTCGCTCTGCTGGAGCGTCGGCCCGAGCAGACCGATGAAAATACCGTGCTGCTATTGGGCGTGGGCGAGTCCAGTGACGCCTATCACATGTCCTCGCCCCATCCCGAGGGCCTGGGCGCACGCATGGCCATGCAGGAGGCCTTGCGAATGGCGGGTCTGAACGCGGCCGATATCGATTACATCAACCTGCATGGCACAGCCACCCCCAGCAACGATGCGGCCGAGGCCAAGGCCGTCGCAGCGCTGTTCGGCTCAGGCACGCCCTGCAGTTCCACCAAGGGGGCGACCGGGCACACGCTGGGTGCCGCAGGCAGCCTGGAGGCCGTGATCTGTGCGCTGGCATTGCAGCATGGCCTGCTACCCGGTGGCGTGAATACGCAGCAGCCCGATTCGACGCTGCCGCTCGACTACTTGCTGAAAAATCGCGAGCAAGCGGTCTCGTATGTGCTCAGCAATTCGTTTGGCTTTGGCGGCACCAACTGCAGCCTGGTGTTTGGACGCGACAAGAGTGAAGGCTACTAACATGCAAGCACTCACCGCCTACATCGACGGCATAGGTCTGCTTGGGCCTGGCTTGAATGGCTGGCCCGACAGCCTGGCCCTGCTCACCGGGCAGCAGCCCTACCAAAGCAGCCCGACCGTGTTGCCGGCGCCACTGAGCCTGCCGGCGGCAGAACGCCGACGCAGCAGCGGCATTGTCAAGCTCACGCTGGCCACCGGTCTCGAGGCGGTGGCAGCCGCCGGACTGGATGCCGCCCAGTTGCCCAGCGTGTTTTCCGCCTCCAGCGGCGATGGTTATAACTGCCACGAAATCTGCCAGATGCTGGCCTCCGACGATAGACAGATATCGCCGACCCGTTTCCACAACTCGGTGCATAACGCAGCCGCAGGCTACTGGAGCATTGCCACCGGCGCGACGAGCCCATCGTCGGTGTTGTGCGCGTTTGACGCCAGCTTCGGCGCCGGCCTGCTGGAGGCACTGGCCCAGGTCGTCGTCGACAACAGGCCTAGTCTGCTGCTGGCCTGCGACACCCCATATCCCGAGCCCCTGCACAGCTGCCGCCCCATACCGGATGCATTCGGTGTGGCCCTGGTGCTGGCGCCCCGGCGCAGTGCGCAATCCCTGGCGAGCATCAGCGTCAGCCTGAGCGATGCGGCTGCGGAGCGACTTGACGACGACGCGCTGGAAGCCTTGCGCATCGGCATTCCCGCAGCCCGCAGCCTGCCCCTGCTGCGTCGCCTCGCGCAGCGTCAATCAAGCGCCGTGGTGCTGGACTATCTCGACGGCACGCGCCTGGCGGTGAACATTTCCTTATGCTAGATCACAGCTGGATTGCCGACCATATCCCGCATCAGGGCAGCATGTGCTTGCTCGATCAGGTTGTGCACTGGGATGAACAGCGTATCGAGTGTCGCGCCAGCAGCCACCGCAGCACAGACAACCCGCTGCGCTCACACCAGCAATTGGGCGCCGCCTGCGGCATTGAATATGCGGCGCAAGCCATGGCGGTGCATGGCGCACTATTGGCACCGGCCAACAGCCCTCGCCCGCGCGCCGGTTTTCTTGTGAGTGTGCGCGGCACCAAGCTGCACGTACCACGGCTGGACGACCTAGCCGCCGACCTGGACATTGAGGCGGTATGCCTGAGCAGCAACCAGGGGCATATCCTGTACCAATTCAGCCTGCATGCGGCCGGCCGCCTGCTGCTCGATGGCCGAGCTGCCGTGGTCGTGAACGCCGACGGCATGCTCCCCCTAGCCCCTTCAGGAGAGACCCCATGAAACACGCCTTGGTCACAGGCGGCAGCGGCGGCATAGGCGCGGCCATTTGCCGCCGTTTGGCGGCCGATGGTTGTCATGTACTGATCCACGCCAACCGCGGCGTGGACGCGGCGCAAATGCTAGCGGATGAGATTGGCGCCCAGGGCGGCAGCGCCCAGGTGCTCGTGTTTGATGTGACGGACAAACAGGCGGTGGCTGACGCACTGCAGCCACTGCTGGAGCATGCCCCGATTCAGATTCTGGTCAACAACGCGGGCATCCATGACGACGCCGTTTTCCCAGGCATGCGTGACGAACAGTGGCATCGTGTGATTGACGTGTCGCTGCATGGTTTCTTCAACGTTACCCAGCCCTTGATGATGCCGATGATACGCACGCGCTGGGGCCGCATCATCAACATCACCTCGGTGGCCGGCGTTACCGGCAACCACGGCCAGGTGAACTACTCGGCGGCCAAGGGCGCACTGCATTCGGCCACCAAGTCGCTCTCACTGGAAGTCGCCAGCCGCGGCATCACCGTCAATGCCGTGGCGCCCGGCATCATCAGCACGCCCATGAGCCAGGACAGCTTTGACGCACCCACGATCGCCCGTCTGGTGCCCATGAAACGCGCCGGCCAGCCCGAGGAAGTCGCCGACCTGGTCAGTTTCCTGGCGTCGGAGCGCGCGGCCTATATCAGTGGCCAGGTCATTTCTATCAATGGCGGAATGATCTAAAAAATGGCCCCCACGTTCGCTCGCTTCGCGTAGCTCTCTGCCCCCCGAGGGGGCCGCTGCGCCTGCGGACTTGTAAAGCCAGATCCGCGACCCCTGCTTGAAAAGCGGGCAGCACGCTTCGCTTAGCACTCTGGCCGCTATCCGCCTCTGATACGCCGCACCAGCAGCACCGGCAAACGCAAAATAAAACCCAGCAACAAGCGAGAGTGCATCCAGGTCAGCAAGAGGTTGTCGCGCAGGTAGTTGAAGTGCGATACGCCGCCTTCGTCGGGACGGAAATATTTGACGGTGGCCGGAATGTTGACCGGCTTGACGCCAAGCCAGCACATGCGCACGACGGCCTCGGGGTCAAAATCGAAACGGCGCATCCAACGCTGGTCATGCATGACGCGCCGCAGCGGCTCAATCGGGTAGACGCGAAAACCGAACAGAGAGTCGCCAATGCCGGCCCAAAGCGTTTCGAGGTTGGCCCACCAGTTGGACAACTTGCGTCCGTTGACTCGCAAGCGCGGCGCATCGGCAGCAAACACAGGCATGCCCAGCACCATGGTCGCCGGCTGGCTGGCAGAAGCCGCCATGAAGTCGGGAATCAGTTGGGCCGGATGCTGGCCGTCCGAGTCCATGGTCAGCACATGCGTAAAGCCCTGCGCGGCGGCCAGGTCCAGCCCTTGCAGCACGGCGGCCCCTTTTCCGACGTTGTGCGGTAGCACCAACACGCGCAGGCCATCATCCTGAAGCGCCATGGCCTGCAGCCTTTCGGCGCTGTCGTCGGTGCTGCCATCCACGACCACCCAGACCGGCGTCCACTGCGCGCGCGCCGAGCGCACGGTGTCATACACCTTGGGGCCGGGGTTGTAGCTGGGAATCAGTACAAGATGCGTGCGGGATGCACTGGGTAAAGAGGTATTCATCGACATGGGATTCAGGCAAGATAAAAAACAGCGCGCGGGGCCACTCAGGCCGGCGGCACCGACGCGGGGAAGCGGGGCAGCTGCGCATGCGCCAGCTCGGACTGAAAGTACTGATCCAGCTCGCGGGTGAAACGGGCGGTATCCTGGGGAGGTGCAAAGCGCCGGCCAAGACGTAGGCAGTAGGTGACGGGCATTTTCGGCGCCCGCCAGACTGACCAGCCTTTGCCAAGAAAACCCGAGTTGGTTTCAATAAAAACCGTCTGCACCGGCACGCCCGCATATTTGGCAATCAGGCCGGTCGTTCCCTGCATGGGGCCAACCGGAAATCGGGTCGTACGCGTGCCCTCGGGAAACAGCAGCAAATGGCTACCCTGGCGCAGATCGGCAACCGCCAATTGCACCATGGTGCGCAGCGGCGTGTTGCGGATGTAGCCCACCAGCCTGGCACCAACACCAAAAAAAACACTGTTGACGATCTCGGCTTTCATGATGCAAGCCGTATCGGGCAGACGCGACACGATCATGATGGCATCGAGCAGCGAAGGATGGTTGGGCGCGATGATCAGGGCCGGCCCGTGGCGCAATGCATCGAGCTCGCTCAGATCAAAGCGGCAAGCGCCCATAAGCAGCAAAAAACGCAAGTAAGCCCGAAAAGTCGTGGCGATCAGCTTGCGCCCCAATCGCTTGCTCAACACCCGGGGCAGCATCACGCGCATCGGGAAAGCCAGCAAGCCAACAACAAGGCAAACCAAACCCAGCGCCAGATAGCCCAGATACAGCCTGAGGGTTTCATGCAGGGCAGCACGACTCTCAGTCTGTGCAACAGGCTCATTTAAAACGGCGTTCGGCTTGTTTTCCATAAATCAGTACTTGCGACGGGTATCGGGGTGCCGCAGGCGTCAGCGACGCAATGGTTGAATTTAGACGGGGACACATGGCCTGCCACAAGCGCTTGAACTCCAGGTTTTGAGCATGCAAAAAGTTAGCCCTGAACACCGCCAATCGCCACCCGCATGGCATGACGGACTCAGGTCCAACAAGTGTACTTCGGGGTCGAATGCCCCTTCGGAACGACCAGGGCGCTGAACTTACCACGCGGCAAACACACCGCGCATCACCCAGGGCAGCGAACCCGACAGAGGCCAGGATTGCAGTCTTTTGGCCCCAGAAGCTGAAACCGGCGCCGTGATTCGGTAAAGTGGGGGCCTCGCACCATGAAGCAGCACCCGCCCAACCGGAACACCCTGCCTCCACTGGCCGCCTGGCTGCAGACAAGAGCACAAGGCTGGCTACGCGTTGCTCTCAGCCAATACGTCACCAACGGACTCTCGGTCGCGCTGGGCCTGGTACTGATCATGCTGGCCTTGTTCGAAACCGCCGGTCTTGCAGCGGCCGCCAGCGCCGCTGTCGGCATCATCATCACCAGCCTGCCCGACGTTCCGGCGCCGCGCCGGCGCAAGCTCATGCAGGTACTACCGGCGCCGCTGCTGGGCACGCCCCTGTTCGTGCTGGTGCAACTGACGCGTCAAGACAGCCTGTTGCTGGGCATTGTGCTGGTCGCCGGCACCTTTCTGGCCGTGATGCTGATGGCCTGGGGCAAGCGCGGTGGCCCCATCTGTTTTTCGCTGCTGTTTTCCATGTTGTTTGCAATGGCGGCGCCGCCCATCAGCTCGCTGGCGCAAATCGGCCTGCATACAGCCTGGTTCATGGCCGGTGCCGCGCTCTACCTGCTCTGGGCCGTACTCACCACCCATCTGCTCAACCAACGTTTTCGCGCCCAGCTGCTGGCCGAATGTCTGTACAGCTTTGCCCAGATTTTGCGCACCCAAGCCCGGCGCTTTACCCCGCAACCCGATCATCAGGCCTTGCTGGCGGTCATGCTGGACCAGCAAGCAACGTTTGCCGATCACCTGCAAAACACCCGCGATGTGGTGCTGGAGTCGCCCACCACACGGGCGCGTCAGCAGTACGCGGCGATGCTGCTCAGCCTGCTGGAGGCGCGCGATCACCAACTGGCCTGCGACCTGGACCTGGATGTACTGCTGGAACAACAAACCAGCATTCCCCTGCTGTCCAACCTGCAGCAGGCGCTGAACAGCAGCGCCGCCGAGCTGGAAGCGCTGAGCCTGGCCTTGCTGCTGGGCCGGCGCCAGCTGGCCATACGCGCCATCCCCGACCTGCGCCCGCAACTGGTTGGCGTGCTGCCACCGCGCCCGGCCCGCATCGCGCCCCTGGCGCCCGAGCCAATCCTGACCGACACGACCGACGTCGCCGCGCTGCTGCGCAACATGGCCGACCGCATAGGCCACATCAATGACGAGGCGGTAAAGATCGCGGCCCTGGCGCGTGGCGACGTGGCGCCCGAGCTGAGCCAGGTGCGCAGCCAGTGGCAGCTTTTCGTCAGCGCCACCACCTGGAGCTGGAAACCACTGCTGGGGCAGCTGAGCTGGCGCGCACCGACCCTGCGCTACGCACTGCGCGCCACGCTGGCCGTGGCCACCGGCTATGCCGTGGCCCTGCACCTGCCCTGGGCCACACACGAATACTGGATACTGATCACCATCGTCGTCGTCATGCGCGGCAATCTGGCGCAAACCCTGCAGCGCCGCAATGCCCGCGTCGCCGGCACCGTGCTTGGCTGCCTGCTGGTGATGGCCCTCTTGATGACCCATCCGGGCGCCAAGCTGCTATTCCTGATCGTTGCGCTGGCCACCGGCCTCGCCCACGCCTTTGCCCTGCGCCGCTACCTCTACACCACGATTGCGGGCACCGTCAGCGGCCTGCTGCAGGCCCATTTGCTGCTGGTGGGCCTGCAGCCCACCTTTGCCATTGCCGAGCGGCTGGCCGACACCGTGCTCGGCGCCCTGCTGGCCTGGCTGTTCAGCTACGTGCTGCCGGCCTGGGAGCGCAACCAGATTCCGGCCCTGGTACGGCGCAGCGTCAAGGCGCAAAGCCAGCACGCCAAGCTGGCGCTGACCCTGCTGAGCGGCGCCCAAACCTCCGATGTGCACTGGCGGCTGGCCCGCCGCGAAGCCTATGACAGCCTGTCGGCGCTGACCCTGGCAACCCAGCGCAGCCTGGCCGAACCGCGCCAGGTGCGCCCTCCGCTAAAGCTGCTGGAAGCCCTGCAGGCACGCAGCTACCAGTTGTTGGCCCAGCTCACCGCCGTCAAGTCCCTGTTGCTGCTGCGGCGCGGCCAGCTCGATATGGAAAGCGCCACACCGGCCTTGCAGCAGGCCGCTCAATACATAGAAGCAGTGCTATCAGACGCGGCGCCCAGTGCTGCGCCAGACCAAGACCCCGGCTTCAGCATCGCCGGCCAGCCCTATCTGTCGCGTCCGGATTGGCTGGTCGCAACCGACCTCACGCCCTGGCTGCTGCGCCGCCTGCAGCTGGCCTGTGCCATGGCCAGGGAGCTGCGCTTGGCGGCCGACCGGATTCGCATCTAATCTAAGTCACGCTGCAGCAGCCGGACGTCACAGCGTTAGGGAAAGAATCCGCTCGTGCATCCGTTACCCTTGAGCCATGCGTATTCTTCCCTGCCTGACCCTGAGCACCGCACTGCTGATGCTGGCCGCTTGCAGCACCGCCCCAGTGCCAGCGCCACCACGCGGCGCCCCTGCCTATTCCCGCCTCTCACCCGATCAGGCCAGCGACATCGCTATCCACGCACTAGGTCTGGTCGGCACACCGTACCGCTATGGTGGCAACACACCCGACAGCGGCTTCGATTGCAGCGGCCTCATTGGCTACGTGTACAGCCGCCGCGCCGGCATGGCCCCGCCACGCACCGTGGCGCAACTGGGCGGTTTTGGCCAAGCCATAGCCCCAGATGAACTGCGCACCGGCGATTTGGTCATTTTTGGTACGGATAGAAACCCCACCCACGCGGGTATCTACGTGGGAGAGGGGCGATTTGTGCACGCGCCCTCCACCGGGGGCACGGTACGCATGGATCAGTTAGCTTCCGGCTACTGGTCAAAGCAAAGGACCGCATTTCGACGGCCTTGAGTCGGGGTGGCGCTCGCGGCTTCCGTGGCTAGCCTCATTACACTGAACCCGATGAGCCAGCCCCTTCAACAGCATCACGTGCGAGACCTTCTTACATCCTATTTTTGGAGTGGCGACGCCATTCGCAGTCGCAGCGTGAGTGATGTCCTGCTATCGGGCGCGCTCGACGTGCCCATGCCTCCTGCACGACTGACTACCGATTGGAAAAAAGAGCTCGCTTCGCGCCTGGAACTGGAACCCGGCGACGTCGAAGCCTTGCCATTGGCGCGTGCGCGCGTGCGCTGGCCGGACTACAAGCACTGCGTGCAGGCGGTGTCCGAGTGGATCCGCACGCTCGGCCTGCCTGAGCTGCTGGCCCAGAGCGATGTGGCGCTGATGGCCTGCCGCGGTGCGAGATACCACCACGACGGCGCGCAGTATGGCAGTGCGGCTTTTTGCAATCTCTTCCTGAGCGAGGACAGGGGCCTGGACTTGCACTTCCCCGCTACAGGGCGTCGCATCCCCCTGAGCCGAGGAACGGTGGTGATCTTCGATACCGGCCAGCCGCACGCCGTCATTCAACGCAGCAGCAGCGGCTTCAATAAGGCCGACTTCCCGCCCGAGCTGGACTGCACCCAAGTGTTTCTGACCTGGGAGCTTCCCATCGAAGACGCCCAAGTGGCGCGCGCCCTTGGCGTCGTCTTCGACATAGCCCCTCAGGCAGCATTGCAACTGACTGAAGAGCAAGTCTGGCTGAACGGCGCACCGGCCATGGTGTGCCCGGATACCGGGCAGTGGCTGGCGCCCTAGCCCAACGGCATCCGGGACAGCCCCAAACCCTCGATAATCCTGAGATCAAGATCGGTCTTGAACACGGGCGTGGCGGGCGGGTTTCTCTCCCTTTTTCGTCGCCATGCGGACTCAGGGACTTAAGTTTCAGTGAACCGTGTTCTCACAAAGAGCTATCCCCGCACAGCCCCATGGGGCCTGGGGATGTTGAAAATAATGACGATGCATGACGGCAAGCGAAGCTCCAGGCGGCTGCAAGCCATTGATTTACAAGGAAATAGGCGTTTTGAAATCCACCCCAAAAGGAGTCTCAGAGCACACTCCCATGATGACCCAATATCTGGGCATCAAGGCCGGCTACCCCGACACGCTGGTGTTTTACCGCATGGGCGACTTTTACGAGGTTTTCTTCGCGGATGCCGAGAAAGCCGCGCGCCTGCTGGACATCACCCTGACCAAACGCGGCCAGTCGGCCGGTGAACCCGTGGTCATGGCCGGCATCCCCTTTCACTCGCTGGAAGGCTATCTGGCCAAGCTCATCAAGCTGGGCGAGTCGGTGGCCATTTGCGAGCAGGTCGGCGATGTTGCCACCAGCAAGGGCCCGGTAGAGCGCAAGGTGGTGCGCGTGGTCACGCCAGGCACGCTGACCGACACCGAGCTGCTCAGCGACAAGACCGAAGCCATACTGCTGGCGGTGCATCAGGGGCCCCGCAACACCTGCGGCCTGGCCTGGCTTAGCGTCACGCAGGGCGAAATCAACCTGGCCCATTGCCCCAATGACGAGCTGGAAACCTGGCTGGCCCGGATTGCGCCCAGCGAGCTGCTCTACAACGTGGATGTCACGCAGGCTTTCGAGCAGCGCCTGAAAACCCAGCGCTGCGCCACCAGCGCCAGGCCGGCCTGGCAGTTTGATGGCGCGCTGGGCGCGCGCCGCCTGCTGGAGCAGCTCAAGGTGGCCTCGCTGGCCGCCTGGAATGCCGAAGACCTGCGCGAAGCCCACGCCGCCGCCTCGGCGCTGCTGGGCTATGCCGAGCACACGCAGGGCCGCGCCCTGCCCCATGTGCAAGGCTTGCAGGTGGTGCGCACGGGCGAGCTGATCGAGCTGCCGCCCAGCACGCGGCGCAATCTGGAACTGACGCAAACCCTGCGCGGCGAAGACTCGCCGACGCTGTTTTCGCTGCTCGACAGCTGCACCACCGGCATGGGCAGCCGGGCGCTGAAAAGCTGGCTGCTCAGCCCCCGCCGCGACCGCGCCCAGGCTGCGGCCAGACTGGACGCCATCACGCAGCTGCGCGGCGGCGCCCAGCAAAGCCTGCGCGCCCGGCTCAAGGGCTGCAGCGACGTGGAACGCATCACCGCCCGCATCGCGCTACGCCAGGTGCGGCCGCGCGAGCTCGTGGCCTTGCGCGATACGCTACAAAAAACAGAGCTGCTTGCACCCGTGGATACTGGGCTAGCGGCACTTTTAAGCAAGATTTTCGAAGATTTGCAGCCACCGGCCGGTTGCGCCGAGCTGCTGCGCCACTCCATTCTTGACGAGCCGGCAGCGCTGATTCGCGACGGCGGCGTCATCAACCACGGCTGCGACGCCGACCTGGACGAGCTGCGCGCCATACAGACCAATTGCGATGAGTTTTTGCTGGACCTGGAAGGCCGCGAAAAAGCCCGCACCGGCATTGCCAACCTGCGCGTGCAGTTCAACAAGGTGCACGGCTTTTACATCGAGGTCACGCAGGGCCAGGTCGACAAAGTGCCCGACGACTACCGGCGCCGCCAGACCCTGAAGAATGCCGAGCGCTACATCACGCCCGAACTCAAGGCCTTTGAAGACAAGGCCTTGTCGGCGCAGGAGCGCGCACTGGCGCGCGAGAAGTGGCTGTACGAGCAGTTGCTCGATCAGTTGCAGAACTTCGTCCCGGCGCTGAGCCGGCTGGCGCGCGCCATCGCCTCGCTCGATGTGCTGTGCGCGCTGGCCGAACGCTCGCTGACCCTGAACTGGTGCGCGCCGCAGTTTGTCATAGAGCCCTGCATAGACATCGCCCAGGGCCGGCACCCGGTGGTGGAAGCGCGGCTGGCCGAGACGGGCGGCGGCGCCTTCATTGCCAACGACTGCTGCCTCACCGGCAAGAGCCGCATGCAAATCATCACCGGCCCCAACATGGGCGGTAAATCGACCTATATGCGCCAGGTGGCGCTGATCGTCTTGCTAGCCAGCGTGGGCTCTTATGTGCCCGCCAGCCACTGCCGGCTCGGCCCCATAGACGCCATTCACACCCGCATAGGCGCGGCCGACGATGTGGCCAACGCGCAATCGACCTTCATGCTGGAAATGCTGGAAGCGGCGCAAATCCTGCACGCCGCCACCCCGCACTCGCTGGTGCTGATGGACGAGATCGGCCGCGGCACCTCGACCTTTGACGGCCTGGCGCTGGCCGGCGGCATTGCCGCCTATCTGCACAACAAGACCCAGGCCTTCACGCTGTTTGCCACCCACTACTTCGAGCTGACCGAGTTCCCGGCCCAACACCATGGCGCCATCAACGTGCACGTCAGCGCGGTCGAATCCGGCGCCGACATCGTGTTCCTGCACCACATAGAACCCGGCCCAGCCAGCAAGAGCTACGGTATTGCCGTGGCCAAGCTCGCCGGTGTGCCGGCCGCCGTGGTCAACCATGCGCGCCACGCGCTGACGGCGCTGGAGGCTCACCAAAGCCAAGCCCAGGCCCAGGTGGACTTGTTTGCCGCGCCGCCAGAAGCCGCCGCACCCGTGCAAAGTGCCGCCATCCAGGCATTGGCAGGCATAGACCCCGACGCGCTCAGCCCGCGTGAAGCGCTGGAAGCGCTGTACCGGCTGAAAAAGCTGTCCCTCGCATCGTGACCCAGCGCCACCCCTACCTCACAACGAACTCCAACTCGCCTATGACTTACTGTGTCGCCGCCAAACTCAACGCCGGGCTGGTGTTTTTGTCCGACTCCCGTACCAACGCAGGCCTGGACTACATCAGCACCTTCCGCAAAATGATCGTCTACGAGAAGACCGGCGACCGCTTCATGGTGCTGCTGACGGCCGGCAACCTGTCCATCTCGCAATCGGTGCGCGAGATCCTGCAGATCGAGCAACTCAAGGACCATGAGCACGCCGAGCCCATCACCATCTGGAATGCCAAAAGCATGTTTGACGCCGCCCGCGTGCTGGGTTCGGCGATTCGCCGCGTCTACGAACGCGATGCCGAGGCGCTGAAAAACGCCGATGTGGATTTCAACGTGTCGCTGGTGTTCGGCGGCCAGATTCGCGGCGAAGGCATGCGCCTGTTCCAGGTCTACTCGGCCGGCAACTTCATTGAGGCCACCGACGAGACGCCCTACTTCCAGGTCGGCGAATCCAAATACGGCAAGCCGGTGCTGGACCGTGTGCTGACCCCCGAGACGCCGCTGGCCGAAGCCGCCAAATGCGTGCTGGTGTCCATGGACTCGACCATGAAATCCAATCTCTCGGTGGGCCTGCCGCTGGACCTGGTGGTCTATGAGGCGGACAGTTTCAAAAGCGAAAAAATGGTCTGCATAGACCACGACAACCCCTACTACCAGATGCTGCACAGCAGCTGGGGCGAAAAACTCCGCGCCGTGTTTGACAGCATTGAAGATCCGGTCTGGGACGACCAACCCACCGAGACGCCCATCAAGTTGCAAGCCCCCCGTCATGCGGCGCTGAAAAAAATCAGCACTCCCGAGCAAAAGCTCATTTAGTCCTCAGGCTGACACCTGCAACCCACGCGCCGCGGCGCCGCCAAACTGTGCCCTCCAGTTCCAAACCCCTCATCATTTTTTCCCACGGCAACAGCTTTCCAGCCAGCACCTATGGTGTCTTGTTCCAAAGCCTGAAAGCCAGGGGCTTTCAGGTCAAGGCGATAGAGAAATTCGGCCACGACCCGCGCTACCCGGTCACCAGCAACTGGCCGCATCTGGTGCAGCAGCTGGCCGATTTCACCAGCCAGGAAGTTGAAAAATCCGGCCAGCCGGCCTTTCTGGTCGGCCATTCGCTGGGCGGTTTCTTAAGCCTGATGTGCGCCGCCCGCAACCCGGTGCTGGGCAGCCAGGCTGTGCGTGGCGTACTGCTGCTCGACTCGCCCATCCTGGGCGGCTGGCGCGCCACCGCGCTGAATGTGGCCAAGCGCGCGCAACTGGTGGGCTCAGTCTCGCCCGGCGCCATCAGCCGCAGACGCAAATTCCAGTGGCAGAACCGGGACGAGGTGCTGGCGCATTTCCGCAGCAAAAAAGCCTTCGCCCGCTGGGACGAGCAGGTCCTGCTCGACTACATCGAGCACGGCACCCACGACGGCACAGCGCCCGATCAGCGCCTGCTGAGCTTTGACCGCGACGTGGAAACCGCCATCTACAACACCTTGCCCGACAACCTGGAAGCCCTGCTCAAGCGCCATCCACTCAAATGCCCGGCGGCCTTTATCGGCGGATGCCAGTCGGTGGAGATGAAGCAAGTTGGGATGGCGATGACCCAGAAAGTCACCAAGGGCCGCATCATGATGCTGGATGGCAGCCATTTGTTTCCTATGGAAAAGCCTGAGGCTACGGCGGCGGCGGTTGAGGCGGCTTTGCGGAATTTTTGCTGATTGAGAGGTCTGGGGTTGGATTTGCTGAGGGTGGAGGCCGGGTCTCGCCCCGGCGGGCGACTCACTTTTCTTTGCTTCGCCAAAGAAAAGTAAGCAAAAGAAAGGCGACCCGCAGTCTGGGTCCCTACGCTGCGCTCCGGGCACCTTGCGCTGCTCGGAGGAGACGGAAATTTTAGAAACTTGTCGGCTTCGCCGCCTTCGGACATCTAAAATTTTTATCCGTCCCCTCCTGCGCTGCTCAGCCCAGCCAGGACGGGTTGGAGACAAAAAGCGGAATCGGAATCGGGGAGCAGAACGCGCAAAGCGCGTTCTGCGTATTTGGCTGTTTGTATTTTTCCCTCAAGCCCTTCTGGCTGCGCCGAGGAGCGCAGGGCCAGGCGGATCAGGGCCGCGCGCTGTTTGAGCGCAACGCAGTGAAGCGAGTTTGCGCGGACCCCGCTTGGACCGAGCACCGCAGGGTGCCCGTAGCGCAGCGAAGGGCCGCAGACAGCAGGGTCGCCTTTTCTTTGCTTACTTTCTTTTGGCGAAGCAAAAGAAAGTGAGTAGCCGCCGGGCTACCCCCGGCCAGCAACCCTCAAAAAAACCAACGCCCCCCTACAGAACATCCGCAGCCGAAAGCGCCGGCGTCTCGGCAATCCGCGCCGAGATAGCCCTGCAGGCCTCCAGCAGCGGCGCTACATAAGCCTGTTCCGGATTTTCCTTTTTCCGGAACATCAAGGTGCTGACGCTGATCGCGGCCACCGGCACGCCGCGGCTGCCCAGGATGGTTGCGCCGAAACAATAGATGCCCATCTCGTTTTCTTCGCTGTCCACCGACCAGCCGCGCGCTCGTATGCGCTGCAACTCGGCACGCAGATCGGTCAGCTCGACCAGGGTGTGTTCGGTGTAGCGCGGCAAGGTCAGCGTCGGCAACAAGGCTTCAAGTTCTGCCGTCCCCAGTGCCGCCATATAGGCTTTGCCCACCGCGGTGGCATGCAGGGACACGCTGGTGCCGATGCGGGAAGACATGCGCACGGCACTTGGACTTTCGAGCTTTTCGATGAAGACCATGGTGCTGCCATTGGGCACGGCCAGGTGCACGGTTTCACCCGTGACGTCGCGCAGCCGCTTGAGCTCGTCCACCGCCGCCAGGCGCAACTCGGAGCGCCCCCAGCTGCGACTGGCCAGCTGGATCAGCCGCGGCCCCAGCGCCAGGAAGGCGCCGCGCGTGGTCTCCACCAGCAGCCGCTCGGCCAGCAGGGCCGCGACGATGCGGTGCACCGTGGGTCGCGGATAGCCGCTGGCCCGCATCAGCGCGGCCACATTGAGCGGCTCGGTGGAGTCGGCCACCAGCTGCAACACATGCATGAACTTGGAGAACGCGGCCGTCCCCGCAACCTGTGCCGGGGCGGGTGGATGAGCGGGGGGCCGGGAAACAGGCATGGGCAAGTCGATGAGTATCTGGATGGAAGCGGGAGTGGACCGGATTATGCCGCCCCGCCCTCAGGCCACCATGTAGCCGCCGTCCACCGGCAGTATCACGCCGGTCATGAAGGCCGCGGCCGGCGTGCACAGAAACATGGCCGCCTGCGCCACATCGGCCGGCGTGCCCCAGCGGCCCAGTGGGGTGCGGGCCAGAATCGGGCCGGCGCGGGCTGGGTCGTCCTGCAGCGCCTGGGTTAAGGGCGTAGCGATCCAGCCGGGGGCAATCGCGTTGACGCGAATACCGTCGGCGGCATAGGCGATCGCCAGCGACTTGGTGAGTTGCGCCACCCCGCCCTTGCTGGCGGCGTAGCCAGGCACCAGGCCACCGCCGAAAAAGCTCAGCATGGAGGCGGTATTGACGATGCAGCCGCGGCTGGCCTTCAGGCGTTCGCGCGTGGCGGTGCAGACCCGCATGGTGCCGGTCAGGTTGACCGCCAGCACCTGCTGAAAAACTTCGAGATCATGCTCGGCGCCGCGCTTGATGATGCCGGCGCAGTTGAAAACAATGTCGAGCCGATCGATGTCGGCCAGCGCCGTATCCACGCTGGGCGCCGAAGTCACATCGCACTGCCGCACCTTGACGGCCGCGTCCAGCGTGCCATCGCCCGGGCCCAGGCCGAGGGCCGTGACGTCCGCACCCAGCGCGGCCAAATGGTTGGCGATCACGGCACCTATGCCCTGGGTGGCACCGGCGACCAGCGCCCGCTTGCCGGTGAAAAGTGCTGTCTGGTAAGTCATCAATAGTCCTGTGTCGTCAAAGGCAGAGAAAAAGGCGGCCAAGCCGCCTGGAGCCGTAGAAGCTATCAAATTAATAGCTGCTAGTGCCTGTAGCGTATGGGCTACAGGCCTTTTTTGCTTAAGAAACTGGTTTTTCGGCCTAGTTCTTGATGTTGAGCTTGGCCATCAGGGTCTTGAAGTAGGCGCTGTCCTTGGCCATGCTGGCCTTGAAGGCGGTGTCATCGGCATAGGCAAAGCCCAGGTTCTGCTTTTCCAGCACTTCGCGGAAGGCCGGCTCGCTGGACGCCTTGAGGGCCACAGTCTTGAGGTAGGCGACGACTTCGGGCGGCGTGTTCTTGGGCGCCGCGATGCCGCGCCAGGTGCCAATCGTCAGGTCAATGTTGCGCTCTTTGAGCGTCGGCACTTTCTCGAAGCCCTTGATGCGCTGGTCGGCCATCACGGCCAGCATCTTGAGCTTGCCAGCCGCCAGATAGGTGCTGACTTCCGCCGGACTCACGGCCACCGAGTCCACATGCCCGCCCAGCAGCGCCAGCACGGCCGGGCCCGCGCCCTGGAAGGGGATATGGTTGAACTTCACATTGGTCTTGTCTTCCAGCGCCGCGGCGGCCAGATGCCAGATCGAGCCATTGCCCGCATTGCCGACACCGATCTTGCCGCTGTCTTTGCGGGCGGCGGCGAGGTATTCCTCTATGGTGTTCCAGGGCGCATCGGCGCGCACGGTGATGGCGGCCTGGTCGGCGTTGAGGCGCGCGATCGGGCTGAGGTCGTCATAGGTGAACTTGGCCAGACCCATGTGCGGCAAGGTGGTGACTTCCACGGTCACCACGGCCAGCTTGTAGCCGTCGGCCTTGGCGTTGATCACCTCCTGCCAGCCGATGGCGCCGCTGGCGCCTGGCTTGTTGAGAATGATCATGCTTTGCGGCATGTGCTTGCGGCTGGCGTCGGCAAAGGCGCGGGCCAGTGCATCGGTACCACCGCCCGGCTGGAAGGGCACGACCAGTTCGACCGGGCGGCTGGGGAAGTTGCTGGCCGGGGTCTGGGCCTGTGCGCCCACCGTCAGGCCCGCCGTGACGGCGAACAGGGCGGGCAGGCTGGCCAAAACGGCCAGGCGGCGCTTGGAATTGATGTTCATGAAAAGTCTCCTCTAGGGTTGTGGTTATGGAATCGGGAAAACAAAGTCGTCCGGGCCAGCGTCCTTCAGTACGTGGCGCGCCCGCCGGAGAGATCGAAGACCGCCCCGGTGTTGAAACTGCAGGAGCCCGAACACAGCCAGGCCACCATCTCGGCCACTTCCTGCGTCTCGCCCAGGCGTTGCATCGGGCTTTTGTCGATCATGGTCTGCACATGAGCGGGCGACATCTGCGCCAGGATGGGCGTGCGCACCGCGGCCGGCGCAATCGCGTTGACCAGGATGCCGGCAGTGGCCAGTTCCTTGCCCAGCGATTTGGTCAGCGCCAGAACGCCCGCCTTGGCGGCGCTATAGGCCGAGGCGTTGGGCGTGCCCTCCTTGCCGGCCAGCGAAGCGATGTTGACGATGCGGCCACGGCCAGCCTGGCGCAGCTGCGGCACCACCGCACGACAGGTGTTGAACACGCCCAGCAGATTGACCTCCACGATGCGCGTCCAGGCATCCGGGTCATAGGCATCGAGCGCCACCGTGGGTCCGGCATAGCCTGCGCTATTGACCAGGAAATCGATGCGCCCCCAGCCCGCTACGGTTTCCTGGGCGGCCTGCTCCACGCCGGCCCTATCCGTCACGTCAACGCGCAAGGCATGGGCCTCGTCTGACGGCGCCGCCAGGTCCCAGACCACCACCGTGGCACCGCCGGCCCGCAGCTGCTGCGCCACCTCGGCGCCTATGCCGCTGGCACCGCCCGTGACCACGGCCACGCAGCCCGTGAAGTCGTAGCTTGCGTTTGCGTAAGCCATGTCAGCGAATGAATTGCTTGGTGTAGTCGGCGCCCAGGCCCACGGCTTCGAAGTGCTTGTTGCACATCTCGATCTTGGTGAACACGTCCTCGTAGCCCATGCCCTTGCCCCAAGGGTCGGTGTAGTACATGACACCGTTGACCTGAAAGAAGGTGATCATTTCCTCCACGTCTTCCGGCACGTACAGCGTGTGGGTTTCGCCGGGCGGCTCGAAAACGTAGCTGCCTTCCGTGGCCTCCCAGTCATGCTCCAGATAGCGCCAGCGCCCCTTGAGCACAAAGCCGTGCACGGCCTGCGGATGGCGATGACGGCTGAGCACGCCGGACTTGCGCACACGCAGCAAATTCGTCCAGTAGCCCTGGCTGGCGTTCAGGCACAGCGGACGGAACCAGACATTTTCGGCCTGCGGCACCCAGAGCCGCTCGTCCGTCGGAATCGCATGCTGCACGACGATTTCCGGCAGCGCATCCGGCGGATTCGGATATTGGTAAGGCATCAAGGGGGTGTTATCGGGGGAATCAACTGGCATTTCAATTTGTCCATATTGTAGATACATGATCCATATTGTAGACAAATGGAAAAATGACTCAAATGCGTAAATACCCTTAAACCAGATCTGCACGGCTAAAAAGCCCGCTCACGCAGCCCCAACGGCCGCCACATAGCCTCAAGCAGGACTGGCTAAACTAGCGCCACGTCATCAAGCGCCGGCCCCCAACAGCAGCCGACGCCTTCCAGGAAATTTCATGCCCCTGCCCTCAATCACCGCGTTTTGCCCGCGCTGGGCTTTGGCCTGACGGAAGCTCTTTCCGCCGGCCTGGGTGGCACGGCAATTTCGCGCGACCGGGCCCGAAGCTCAGACCCATGCGGGCAAGGCCTACGCCGGACTGCTGCTGGGCGCGCTGCTGACCTCGGCGCTGGGCGCCAGCATGGCCATCATGTTGTGGAGCTGGGCGCTGCCGCAGCCGCTGGCCCTGGCCTCGGAATGGCGGGTCTGGCTCTGCACCAGCTTTGTCGGCATCTTGCTGATCGCACCGCTGGTCACCGCCTTTGCCGGCTTTCGCGTCCAGCGCTCTGGCGGCATGGGCACGGCGCAGTTTGTGGCCGGGGCCACGACCCTGCTCATGTTCTGGCGCAGCACGAAACCTTTCACCTGATGGGCATGTGCATGGGAGCGCTGCTGGCCGTTGAACTGGCCAAGCGCCAGCGCCATACCCGGGGCCGGCTGATTGTGCTGGCGCCACCGATTTACCTGGACGGCTGGGCCACGCCCTGGTACGCGCCGGCGCGCCATCTGCTGTATCACGTGCCCGGCGTGCCGGCGCGCATGAAGGTCGAAGAAGAAGACCCCTTCGGCATCAAGAATGAACAGCTGCGCGCCATCGTCAAGGCCAAGTTTGCGCGCGGCGAAAACTTTCACTACCGCTGGGTGCCGCTGGCCTGCGTGCGCCAGGTCGACCGGCTGCGTGGCTGGGTCATGCGCGGACTCAAAACCATGGTCAGCGAAACCCTGGTCATCCATGCCCGCGAAGACGAACTCACCAGCCTGAATTCGGCCAACTACCTGGTCGAGCAGATAGGCGGCGCCAAGGCCCGCATGGTGGTGCTGGAGAACAGCTATCACATGATCTGCGTCGACAACGACCGCGAACAGGTGGCGCGCTGCGTGCTTGAGTTCTTTGGCGCCAGCAGCGCCGCCTCGCTGGGCATGGCCGTCGAAGACGCAAAAATGAGCCCCGAGGCCTTGCAGGCCTTTGCCGAGGAATTGCGCGCCAGCCTGGAGGCCGGTGACTTCGCCGGACTGATTGCCAAAGGCACGTCAGACATGGCCTGGTTCCAGCCCGGCCAGAACCGCGCCAGCGGCATCTACCGTGGCCACAAAGGCTTGCTCAAGCTACAGCAATGGGCCGCCGATGCAGCGCAGGCACCGGTTCGCTTCAGCGCTTTCGGCCAGCCGGTGTTCAATGCCGGCATGGCCGTCTGGCCGGCCACACTGAGCGCGGGCACCTTGCTCTCGCAAGGCGTGCTGGCCTTTGCCGTGCGCTCCGGCCGGCTGCTGGACGCGCGCTGGTTTCCCGACGAGGTGGCGCTGGAAGATGCGTATTTCGGCGAAGCCCTGGCCGTCAATGCCGGTCCGACCGAGCTGGAGCGCGCCTTTGAAGCCGCCGGCGTGGCCGTCAAAACCCTGAGCAAGCCGCCCGACAACGAAGCCTTGCTAGACCTCTATGCCCTTTACAAGCAAGCCACTGCCGGCGACGTAACGGGCGAGCGCCCCGGCATGATGGACATGGTGGGCCGCGCCAAATACGACGCCTGGGCCAAACGCAAGGGGCAAACCAGCGAAGCCGCCATGGCGGGCTACACCGAACTGGTGAAAAAACTCCAGCAAACCTGAAACACTGCGCCAAGAAAAAAAGGGTCCCGAACATGGTTCGGGACCCTTTTTACTTTCTCAGCTCAGCTGAGCGGCTTTATCAATCCGCCCACACCACCAGGCCGCTCCAGGCGGTGGCCAGCACCACGATGCCAAAGGCAATGCGGTACCAGGCAAAAGGCACGAAGCTGTGGCTGGCGATGTAGCGCAGCAACCAGCGAATGCACAACCAGGCGCTGATAAAGGAAAACAGCAGGCCGACGCCAAACATCGGCAGATCAGCCATGGACAGCAGCGCGCGCTCCTTGTACAGGCTGTAAGCTCCGGCGCCTATCAGCGTGGGAATGGCCAGGTAAAAAGAAAAATCAGTGGCGGCCTTGCGCGACAGCCCCATCAGCATGCCACCAATGATGGTGGAGCCGCTGCGGCTGGTGCCCGGAATCATGGCCAGGCACTGCACCAGGCCGACCTTGAGCGCGTCCATGGCCGTCATCTCCTCGACCGCATGAATGCGCGCCGTCGCCGGGTTACGCTGCTGGCGCTTTTCCGCCCACAAGATGATGAAGCCGCCAATGATGAAGGTGCTGGCCACCACCACCGGCGTGAACAAATGCGCCTTGATGGCCTTGCCAAACAACAGCCCCAGCAGCACGGCAGGCACAAAGGCGATCAAGACATTCAGCGCAAATTGCTGCGCCTGCTTTTCTGTTGGCAATGCCACCAGCGTGTCGCGGATTTTTTGCCAGTACACCAGAATCACCGCAAAGATGGCGCCGGTCTGAATGGCGATATCGAAGACCTTGGCCTTGTCGTCGTCAAAGCCCAGCAAGGAGCCGGCCAGAATCAGGTGTCCGGTGGAGGAAATCGGAAGAAACTCGGTCAGCCCTTCCACGATGCCCATGATGGCGGCTTTGATCAACAGTGCAATGTCCAACGCTGGCTCCTTAAATTGCTGCTGATTATCGCCGCCAGGCTTAAGGCGACCTGAACAGTTTTCGCCGCTGCTAAGCTCGGCCCACCATGACTGCACCCAGCGACCTCCCCCAACAAACCAGCACCCAGATCGCAGCTGCAAAAATTCTTGATTTCTGGCTGGCCGACGGCCTGAGCCTGGACTGGCCCACACAAGACCTGGGCCAGCGCTGGTTTGGTGGCGGTGCAGCGCTGGACCAGGACATCAGCGATCGCTTTGGCCCTCAGGTAGCTCAGGCCGTCGCGGGCGGGCTGCAAGACTGGGAGGCGCAGGCCCTGAGCCGGCTGGCGCTGGTGATACTGCTGGACCAGTTCACCCGCAATGTGTTTCGCGGCACAGCCAAAGCCTTTGCCGGCGATGCGCGCGCCCAGCAATTGGTGCTGCAGACGCTGGCCCGCCACGAAGACCTGCAGTTGCCCTGGGTCGGCCGCGTCTTCATGTACATGCCGCTGATGCATGCCGAAGACCCGGCCCTGCAAGACGAATGCCTTACCCGCTTTGCCCAATTGCAAGCGGATGCGCCCGCAGCACTGAAGCCGCGCCTCCAAGGCAACTTAGACGCCGCCCGCCAGCATCAGGCCATCATCGCGCGCTTTGGTCGCTTCCCCTATCGCAATGCGGCGCTGGGGCGGACGAGCACGGTCGAGGAACAGGACTTTTTGCGCCAGGGCCCGCGCTTCGGGCAATAGGCGCCCAGCAGCCGGGCAGCCAGCAGTTCTCCCAATGGCGGCGGGCAGATCAAAAACCGCCCATTTTTGCCTTATTCAGCGTTTTTTGAATCCAGTCCGCACTGCGCGCCGTACTAGCTCCAAGACGCCGCCAGCCGCAGGCTAGCCACGGACGTCTTGCCCATGCTGGCCCAACCGGGTCGGCGCATAGCAACTCAGGAGTTCAAAATGATGTTACGTACTGCCACCGCCTCAGCGTCTGTTCTGGCTGTTTCCCTGCTGGCCGCTTGCGGCAGCATGTCGTCCATGGCCCCCGCGTATTCGCAGGCCGGCCTGCCCGCCACGGTTCAGGTGCCGGCCGGCCACAAGGTTGCCATGGAAACCGTGGGCAGGGGTGACATTACCTACCAGTGCAACCCCAAGAAAGACATGGCAGGCCAGTTTGAATGGAGCTTTGTCGGCCCCAACGCCTGGCTCCATGACCGTAGCGGCAAACAAGTTGGCAAGTACTACGGCCCGCCCGCAACCTGGGAAAGCCTGGACGGCTCCAAGCTGACCGCCACGCAAATCGCCGTGGCGCCCAACGGCATGGGCAACATTCCCTCGCAACTGGTCAAAGGCAACCCGGCCACGGGCAGCGGCGTCATGAGCGGTGTGACCTACATCCAGCGCGTCGCCACCCAGGGCGGTGTTGCCCCTGATGCGGCCTGCACCGCAGGCAATGCGGGCGCCAAACAAGTCGTGAAATACCAGGCCGACTACATCTTCTACAAGGCCATTTAAGAGAAGAGTGCCGTGCTGGCGTCGTTACCATCGCTCAAACCACCAGCACTGACCCACAAAAAAGCCTGCATGAAGCAGGCTTTTTTACTCAGATCAACTCAGCTTAGCGGCGGCCGTCATGCCTGCCGCCATCGCGCTGGTAATACACCGGGGCATAACTGGGGCTGGGCTGAGCGTAATAGCCATGGTGATGCTTGCGCCAACCATGGGGACGGCCGTAATACACCGGCTGCGGCGCCACATAAATGGGCTGCTGCTGCACATAAACCGGGCGCGGCTGGTAGTAAACCGGTGCGGGTTGTACATAAACCGGTGCGGGCTGTACGTAAACCGGCTGCGGCATATACACCGGGGCCATATTGCCCACGTTCACCGCCACACCGGGGGCGCCCACGCCGACCGACCAGGACACGTTGTCTCTGGCCTGGGCGGCACCGGCAAAACCTAGAGCCGAGATTGCTAATGCGGCTCCGGCCAAGATCACAGAACGATTTGCCTTGATTGCGCTTGTATTCAACATAAGTATTTCCTTCGCAAGGTAAGAGGCATGAAATGCCCATGTGCTTATTAAACGCGGAACTTGGCTAATGGCTTACCGCATGCCCCGTTAAGAGCGTAGCCAAACGTAACCCCGCCCGGTGAGCGCCTAGAATCATGGGATGACTTCCCCCGCCCCCACCAAAGCCGCCAGCCCCGCCGACAAAGACGCCCACAAGCCCAGCAATTTTTTGCGCCAGATCATCGAAAAAGACCTGGCCGAAGGCACGTATGGCAGCCGCCGCTGGGGCGGTGGCCCGGGTGACGCCGCCCATCACGCCGCTGGCCAGCCCGATGCGGCCAAGGTGCGCATGCGCTTTCCGCCCGAGCCCAACGGCTACCTGCACATAGGCCACGCCAAAAGCATCTGCATCAACTTCGGCCTGGCGCGCGAATACGGCGGCGTATGCCACCTGCGTTTTGACGACACCAACCCCGAAAAAGAAGACACCGAATACGTCAACTCCATCATTGATGCGGTGAAGTGGCTGGGCTTTGACTGGGAAAGCCAGGGCCCCCACGGCCCGGAAACCAACCTCTACCAGGCCAGCGACTACTTCGACTTCATGTACCGCGCCGCCGAATATCTGATTCAGGCCGGCCACGCCTATGTGGACGAGCAGACCTCGGAGCAGATGCGCATTAACCGTGGCGACTTTGGCAAGCCCGGCACCGACAGCCCCTTCCGCGCCCGCACGCCCGCCGAGAATCTGGCGCGCTTCAGGGAAATGCGCGACGGCAAGCATGAAGACGGCTCCATGGTGCTGCGCGCCAAGATAGACATGGCCAGCCCCAACATCAACCTGCGCGACCCGGCCATCTACCGCATACGCCGCGCCACCCACCACAACACCGGCGACACCTGGTGCATCTACCCGATGTACACCTTTGCCCACCCGATAGAAGACGCGCTGGAGCAGATCACCCACAGCCTGTGCACGCTGGAGTTTGAAGACCAGCGCCCGTTTTACGACTGGCTGCTCGATCGCCTGTGCGAAGGCGGCCTGGTGGCCACGCCGCACCCGCACCAGTACGAATTTGCCCGCCTCAACCTCACCTATGTGCTGACCAGCAAACGCAAACTGGCGCAACTGGTGTACGACCACAAAGTCAGCGGCTGGGACGACCCGCGCATGCCCACCATCGTCGGCCTGCGCCGCCGCGGCTACACGCCCGAAGCACTGCAACTGTTTGCCGAACGCATAGGCGTGACCAAGAGCGACAGCTGGATCGACTACAGCACGCTCGAAGGCTGCCTGCGCGAAACCCTGGACGGCACAGCCCCGCGCGCCATGGCCGTGCTAGACCCCATCAAGCTGGTGCTGACCAATTGGGACGAAGTGATGGGTGCAGGCACGCTAGACGACTGCTCCGCCCCGGTGCACCCGCACCACCCCGATCTGGGCAAGCGCAACTTCAAGATCGGCAAGGAAGTCTGGATTGAACGCACCGACTACGAAGAAACGCCGCCCAAAGGTTTCTTCCGCCTCTTCCCCGGCAACAAGGTGCGCCTGAAATACGGCCACGTCATCGAATGCACAGGCGCCACCAAAGACGCCAGCGGCAATGTCACCGAAGTGCAAGCCACGCTGATCCCCGACACCAAGAGCGGCACGCCCGGTTCGGACAGCGTCAAGGTCAAGGGCGTGATCACCTGGGTCGGCGTGAACGATGCGGTGCAGGCCGAAGTGCGCCTGTACGAGCGCCTGTTTGTGGAAGCGCACCCCGATGCCGGTGGCAAGGACTTTATTGAAAACCTGAACCCGAACAGCCTGAAGGTACTGAAAGCCGTGGTCGAGCCCTCACTGGCTGCGGCCAAGGCCGACGACAAGTTCCAGTTTGAGCGCCATGGCTACTTTGCGGCGGATCGGGTGGATCATGCGGCGAGGAGGCCGGTGTTTAACTTGGCGGTGGGGTTGAAGGATTCTTGGGGGAAATAAGATGAATCGACAGGCTACCAGAGATCATTTTTTGGAGTCTGCCGCCGAGTGGATTTGCGATTCCTATTCACTGAGCATTCACTACCTCGCAACTATCGAACAGGGCATCTTCAACATTGTTGATGCAACCCTGTCTTTCTATCCGCTACCACCAGAAAAAGTCGATAACTTCGCGATCAAAGCTGGCAATCTGCTAGCTGGCCGAGAAATCTTCTCATCTTTAAAAAAAGATGAAATTCTTCAACGGCTTACCCAAGCGGCAAGCGGCCATCTGGAAGTGCACGATTTGCAACTGTCACTTCAAAGCGGTGCTGAGATGGACTACTACTCTGAAATACCGCATCGTGACACTGGATTCTCTGACCTCCATCTGATGGTTACGGGTGCCCACTTGAGACCCGCGTCATTATCGGAGTCAATAGTCACTGACAATGCACTGCGGCTTGCCACTCCTCCATTCGATGGTATGTCAGACATCTGCTCATGGTTGCAACTTACAGACACCAGAGTGAACGGCCGAGCGCCTTCAATTACTTTGCGCATTGGGCCGCCGGTCGACATAATTTTCGATGAAACAAAAGTACACAGGAACAAACTTCGATTGACTTTAAGCGCTCATCCGAAATTTGACACATCAAGACTGGTTCTAGCCACACGAGAATTCCCTGGGAGGGGTATCGAAACGCGCAAGCAGGCTAGTAATTTAATAGTGTGGAAGCAGGTCAAAAAGGGCCGACGATCCGGAGTTCTAAACTTGGACTTGACCAATGCAAACAGCGTATTGGCCATGTTGATAGTAGGCAGACGCACGGTAAGACGTAGGTGGTTCGATGACCCCGAAAAAGCAATAAATTCAAGATATGTTGCTACACAGTTATTCGACAAGGATCTCAAACAGCTAAAGCACGCCCTACTTGAGGCAGTGGATTCGGTTAGGTTTGAACAAGGAGTTGCTTCGCTGCTCTTCCTATTAGGCTTTTCAAGTGCAATTCAGGTCGAAACACAGGCACCGGACATTCTCGTCACGTCCCCCGGGGGGAAACTCGCTATCGTTGAATGCACTACAAAAATCTCCGATTTTCAGAACAAACTCGGGAAATTAGTTGATAGACGAAACGCACTCATGAAGACGCTGGAGACTACTGGACACAACCTTCAGGTCTATGCATTTTTAGCTTGTGGTCTGCCCAAAGCACAAATTGCTGTTGAGGAACGTCAGTTAACTCAACATCAAGTCACTCTATTCAGCAGGGAAAACATTAGTCTAGCGTTTGACCAATTACGCACCCCAACAAGTCCGGACGAAATGCTCGACCGAGCGGCTGCGCTATTGTCTGAAAAACGAAATGCAATCGCCTAAACAATTAAAGCGCCATTTCAACTTTTCCCGAGTAAGTGAATCGGGTCTCATTTTTTCTGAGTAAGGTGAATTAGGGTCAAACTCCAATTACTCACTGGCGCCGATCAACTCAGGTACTTCTTCAACGGCTAGGCCCGCATGAACTCCCCGGCCTTCTCCGAGCAGGCGCTCAGCCAGGCCGTCGTACACGCCCATTTTCAGGATCGCCAGCATTCGCGTTTTATTGCCGGGCTACCAACACAATAGGCTGCAGAGCCCATAAACAAAAATCTCCGTCCTCAGGAGTGAAACCAAATCCCGCGCGCCCTGCGTAAAGGAAGGCCAGCCTCAAAGCACAACTGGCTACCCTTCTTTGCACGAACTGCCCGCGCGGTATACATACAAGACACATGGGCCACGCACCATGGAGGCTCATGAACACAAGGAGCCACATCATGACAACCATGAAGTCCACCACCATCGCTTGTGCGATTGCCGTAGCCGGCATGGGGTTCAGTTCGCTCTCGTTTGCACAGCACAACGATTGGCGCACCCCATCCCAGGCGCGGCCGCCGGTTCAGCAGTACGGGCCTCAATATGGGCCACAACCCAGCCACCCCTCCCATGTGCGCCCTGTTGAAAGCCGCCCTGCAAACCGTTATGACCACGGCGACATGCGTAGAAACGATCGCGGTTTCTACTACAACGCACGCGGCCCGGAATTCAGGCGCGGCGGCTATATTCCGCGCGATTACCGCAACCGCCAGTACGTGGTGAACAACTACCGTGCCTACCACCTGAGCCCGCCCCCGCGCGGCCAGCAATGGGTGCAGGTGGGCAGCGACTATGTGCTGATCGCCATCGCCACGGGTCTGATCGCCAACATCGTTCTCAATCACTGAAACGGCGGCCTACAGGGGAGCCCGGGCGAGCCATGAGCGCGCCCGGGTTTTCACTGAAACCAATGGGAGAACTGGGGTCAGACTCCAACTAAACCTCGATCAACCAAGTTGCTTTTGAGGTGCCGCAATGACCTGGGCTGTATTGACGATAACGCAGCAGTTCACGCGATCCCCGGCGGCCGCCCAAGCGCTGATCAGCGGCCTTTCTCAACCGGATTAGCCGTCAGCCAGTTGGCCGGATAGGCCCGCATGAACTCCCTGACCTTCACCGAGCAGGCGCCCTCGTTCAGGATCGCCAGCATGCGTTTTTCGTTGCCGGACTATTGGAACAACAAGCCCCAGAGCCCATCAACAAAAATCGCCGTCATCAGGAAGCAAAGCCAAATCCCGCGCGCCCCGCCTAAAGGCAGGCAAATCTCAAGGCACAACTGGCTACCCTTCTTGCACAAACGGCCCGCACCATACACATACGAGACACATGCGCCACGCAGCATGAAGGTTCATAAATACAAGGAGCCATGTCATGAAAACCAGAAAATCCACCATCGTTTGTGCGATTGCCATTGCCAGCATGGGGCTCAGTTCGCTCTCGTTTGCCCAGGGCAACAATGGGCGCGACGCGCCTCACCAGGGGCGGCCGCAGATGCAGCAGCACGGCCCGCAGCTTGGCGCACCACCCAACCAGCACCGCAATGCTCGCCCCATGGACAACCGCGACGCAGACCGTTTTGACCACAGCGACATGCGTCGAAACGATCGCGGTCACTACTACAACGCACAAGGCCCGGAATTCAGGCGTGGCGGCTATATTCCGCGCGATTTTCGCAACAGCCAGTACTACGTGAACGACTACCGTGCCCACCACTTGAGCCCGCCGCCGCGCGGCCAGCAATGGGTACAGGTGGGCAGCGACTATGTGCTGATCGCCATCGCCACGGGCTTGATCGCCAACATCATTCTCAATCACTAAAACGGCGACATACCAGGGGCTCCGGGCGAGCTGAAGACGCTTGGGCTTTCGCGGGAACCAATGCCTCACACGCTGCTCCATCTACCCCTATTCACTGACGGAAACAAAGCATGCTGCATGCCCTCAAGGAGCTTTTTGAAAGCCTGCTGGCCCCGGCCGGCAGCCAGTCGCCACAGGAGTGCGAGCAAACGCTGCAACTGGCCACGGCGGTGCTGCTGACGGAGGTGATGCGGGTGGACGGCAACTCGGACGCCGCGCAGCAAGCCGCCATCACGGCGGCGCTGCGCGAGCGGTTCACCCTGCCCGAAGACGCGCTGGAGCAATTGGTGGAGCGGGCCCGGCAGGCGGCCAAAACGGCCAACGACTACTACCAGTTCACCAGCAGCATGAACGAGCAGTTCACGCAGGCGCAGAAGATAGCGGTGGTGGAAGCCATGTGGCGGGTGGCTTACGCCGACGCCCATCTTGACGAGAACGAAATCAGCCTGATCGGCAAAATTGCCAACCTGCTCTACGTGACTCAGGGCGAATACATAGCCGCCAAGATGCGGGCCAAGGAAGCGGCGCAGCTTGAAAAAGGCGTGCCGTTTTCAAGCTGATCGAACCTCAGCAGCTCATATCGCCCTGAGGAACGAAATCTCAAGCCAAATCGGCCTCTAGCCCAATACTGATTAGCGCTACCAGCTATTAAAATGATAGCTTCTTTCGGGACTAGCCACCAATGGAACCGCGATCAAGCCAGCTGCTTTTTGAGCAACCCGAATCGCCTATTGGCGGCCGTTCTCAACCGGATTAGCCGTCAGCCAATTCGCCGGATAGGCCCGCATGAACTCTTTGGCCTTCTCCGGGCGGGCGTTCAGCCAGGCGTCGTAAGCGCCCTCGTTCAAGATCGCCAGCATGCGTTTTTCGTTGCCGGGCTGCTGGTAGCGGCTCATTAGCGCGTGGCTGTTGGCATTCACCGTGAGCAGGGCGTAACTGATGATGACTTCGCCGTCGACCCCGGTCCAGCTTTCCCACAGGCCGGCCACGCCCAGGGGCACGCCGTCGACCCGGGCAATACGGGTGGGCACGGCCTTGCGGCTGCGCCAGTCGTCTTCCATAAAGGCTTGCATGGGCACAATGCAGCGCTGGCCGGCCAGCCAGGCATCGCGAAAGTTGCTGGAGGTGGTGACGGTTTCCGAGCGGGCATTGACCAGTTTGGGGGTATCGGGATCAGATTCCAATTAACACCCCAACAAAGCCAAGCTGAAGCGTCCAGTCCGTATCCACTTATTTATTACGATTGGAACAACGAGACGCGTTCACCCTGACGCTCTGAGCAGTTTTCCTATTCACGATTTGCACATCTTTACCCGGTATCGTTAACCTGAGCCTATTCAGATCACTGTCAATTGATTTCTGTTCAACACCGATTTCGATCAACCAACGCTCTCCAACGTTTGACAGCACTACAGCCACGACCTCATTCCAGTCGTCCGACGCACAGCTCACCACCTTTGTAGCGCCAGCGCTCTTCATCGCGCTACCGATGAGCTCACAAGTTTTATTGGGCACATAAAGATTCTGCGGATGATCACCACGTACGCCTACGTGCGTCGCTATCAACGCAGGGAAAAAAGATGGTTGAACGAAGATCAATGGCAGAAGAATGTATGCAATGAACATACAAAACAGCGCAATCATGGCTGTGGCAAGCGCGGGAAGCCTTGTAGCCATTGCAGCATTTGCCATGATCGCGAGAACCCATAATCCCAACAGAATCACGAACCCGCTGAGCCATGAGAGGTCGAACAAAGGAAGTAAAGGACTGAGTGCCAGAAAAGGAGCTAGTCCAAACACTCCGACGCTGACTGCGGTTCCGAGTCTAGCCCTTAAAGGCTTTTTATCCTTCTTATTACAAAGGACAGCCACAAATGAACTGCCGCCTGTAATCAATAGCAACGGCGCAAGAATTATAAAAAATAAAGAGCTAGGTTTGCAATTGAGATAATCACTGAGAAGAATCCAAGAAAATAGTACGCCTACCCCACCGAGTTGCAGGAGGGTCAATGTAAGGTCGGTAAAGACTTTGCTGGGCTCAGCAGCAACACCCCTGTCGCCAGACACATACTCCCGATAAATGATGGCTGGCCCTGCAAAACCTAGCGCGGCAAAAACAAGCACACCTATTGCGCAAGCCAGTGTGGCCACACCCAAGCTAACTACTACGGAAAACTCTGACGGGAAATGTTCAATAGACCGGAAATATAAGAAAAGAAGAACGACGCCCAAAAAGGTTCCTATCGCTGTCAAGCTCAGCCATGGAATTTCGCGAAATGACTCAAATACGCGAGCGATCCAATGCGGCCACAACGATTTAACGGGTCGCACGACGATTTTCTTGCCATAGATTTTTGGCATCTCCCCTCCCTGTTTGTTCCTCAGTCCATTCTAGGAATCTTTGAACGGTAATCGAGGGGGAATTGGGGTCAGATTCCAATGAGCCCAATGGGGTTTGCTTATTCAAAAAATTCCTCATCAATCTTCTTGATGTGAATAGTCTCTTCCACCCTGCACCCAATATCAAAACGGATCATCAGCCGGGTAAGTTGATGGCCATCGATCAACACAATGCGCTTGCTAAGCAGGTCAGCTGTCTCTTTGGCCGCTGGCGAAAAAGAAGACGTGGTGACGAAGAGACCTTTGCTAGCCTTGAATCGGTCAAGAGAACCGAAAAAATCACGTATTTCACCAGACGACACTTTACTGTCGGTGTAGCGCTTGGCCTGCACGTAGATGCGGTCAAGGCCCAGTGCGTCCTGGTCGATCACGCCGTCCACGCCTCCGTCACCGCTTTTGCCTAAAGCCTTGCCCGCTTCAATGGCTGAGCCGCCGTAGCCCATCGCGATCAGCAGCTGCACCACCAGTCGCTCAAAAAAGTCGGGCGGCGCAGCAAGGATTTTCGACAGCAATTCCGAACTCAACGAATCGTGCAGTTCACCATATGCAGAGCGAATGATTTCGTCGGGCGTCAAGTCTTTCAGATTGACGATTTCGGGTTGGGGTGTGGCGGACGACTGGCCGTTGGCTTCCCTGAACTCTTTGAACTCGGGGAAGGACTCAAGAAACTTGATGTTGATGATGGGCGGAGGGGAAGCCAATACGGTCTTGCCGCGTGTGCTGATCTCGAAATGCCCTCGTTTAGTTAGCGTAATCAATCCCGCTTTGCCAAGATAGCTCTTGGCCCAGTTAACGCGGTTGGCAAACGTGGTTTGCTTGCCCGAGGGCAGTAATTCAGAAAGCTCTTCTTCGGACAGCGCCAGTTGCTTGCCCAGGTGCGTCACCACGTCGGAAATTTTCACCTCACCAGCAGCCGAGGCCTTGAGGACGGGAAGCATCAGTGTTTGGAAATCTGGAATAGCCATAACTGGTTTTTGTGTGAGCCTACAAATGGGTGTTCGCAGGATTGTTTAATAAGTGGGATGCAGGCAAGCATAAACGGGGAGTTCGGGGTCAGATTCCAATTAAATCTCGATCAACCAAGTTGCTTTTTGAGGTGACAAAACTACCCGCGCAGCATGGGCGATAACCTAGCGGGTCACGTGACCCCCCGCTGGCAGCCTCAAGCGCTTATTGGCGACTGTTCTCAACCGGATTAGCCGTCAGCCAATTCGCCGGATAAGCCCGCATGAACTCCTTGGCCTTCTCCGGGCGGGCGTTCAGCCAAGCGTCGTAAGCGCCCTCGTTCAGGATCGCCAGCATGCGTTTTTCGTTGCCGGGCTGCTGGTAGCGGCTCATCAGGGCGTGGCTGTTGGCATTCACCGTGAGCAGGGTGTAGCTGACGATGACCTCGCCGTCGGCCCCGGTCCAGCTTTCCCACAAGCCGGCCACGCCCAGGGGCACGCCGTCGACCCGGGCAATACGGGTGGGCACGGCCTTGCGGCTGCGCCAGTCGTCTTCCATAAAGGCTTGCATGGGCACGATGCAGCGCTGGCCGGCCAGCCAGGCATCGCGGAAGTTGCTGGAGGTTGTCACGGTTTCCGAGCGGGCATTGACCAGCTTGGTCGAACGCAGCTTGGCGTCGGATACCGACTTGCACCAGCGCGGCACCAGGCCAAATTGCCCGGCCACCAGCTCACGGGGTGGCAGCTCACGCGGGGGTTTGTCGGCGTCTGCGGCATCTGCGGGCTGTTCGGCCTGTTCGACCGCTTCGGTTTCCACGGCTTTGCCCGCGCGTATGAAAACGCCCGGCTGGCGCGGCCAGACGTCGCGCCCCACGGCTACGGCGGGGGCGGCCACACGGAAGGCATCGGTATAAAGCGTGGCGGTTTTAAGGCTCTCGTATTGGGTACTCATGCGGCGATGCTATCGCAGTGCCGCGTGAGCTGATCTTTTATCGGCGGTGCATTAAGCGCCGGCGGCCTTGTTCGGGTTGATCAGGTACTTGGCGCCTGTCGTGCGCTGGCCGTAGGCGGCGATGGCTTCGGGCTGCAGGGCCTCGGCCAGCGAAACCTCCTGGGTGTAGTGGCTGGCAAAGGTGGTTTTCAGCTCCGCCGCCACGCGTTGCCGCATGGCCTGCGCGGCCTCTTCGCCGATGCGCTCGAGAAACAGAAACAACAGCCAGCCGCCCATACCCCAGCTGAAGCCGAAGTTCCTGGCGAACTCGGTCGGGCCGGTGTCCAGGCCGCCGTAGATGTAGACCTGCTTGTGCGTGGTCGAGCCATAGCGGCTGTAGGCAGCGGTGGCGCTGCGGCTCAGCGCGGCCTCCATGCAAGTCAAGATTTGCCCGGCCAGCTTGCCGCCACCCGTGGCGTCAAAGGCGATGGTGGCGCCGGTTTGCGCCAGCGCCTCGGTCAGGTCTTGCATGAAGGTGGGGGTCGAGCTGTCGCAGACATGCTGGGCGCCCATGCTTTTGAGCAGCGCCGCCTGCGCGGGCTTGCGCACGATGTTCACCAGGCCTATGCCGTCTTTCAGGCAGAGTTTGTTGAGCATCTGGCCGAGATTGGACGCTGCCGCCGTGTGCACCAGCGCCTTGTGGCCTTCGCGCCGCATGGTTTCCACCATGCCCAGCGCGGTCAGCGGGTTAACGAAGCAGGATGCCCCCTCGGCCGGCGTCGTGCCTTCGGGCAAGACCAGGCACTGCGCGGCCTTGACGCAGCGGTATTGCGAATACATGGCCCCGCCCAGCACGGCCACGGTTTTTCCCAGCAGCGCCTGCGCGGCGGCGGACGAGCCCGCGGCCACCACCACGCCGGCGCCTTCATTGCCCACGGGCATCGACTGGCCCAGCCGACCGGCCATGCTTGGCATGCGCCCCTCGGGAATGCCGGCGCTGACGACCGGGCTGGCCGGCGTGCCCGACACACTGAGCGTGGCCAGGTCGGCCGCGCCGAAGAGCAAGGCAAAGTCAGACGGGTTGATGGGCGTGGCTTCGATGCGGATCACCACTTCGTCGGGCGCCGGCGCCGGGGTTTCGACGCTGAGCAGAGAAATTTCAAGCTCGCCGCTGGCCTTGACCAGGGAGCGAAGTTGAAGGCCGGTGTGGCTTGGGGTGGTAGTCATGGTGGCATCCTGTAGTAGTGATTCATGCTGACGTGCGGCGACATGCCATCATAGGCAATGCGGTCGAGGGTGAAGCCAGCTCATCCGACATTGCGGGTGGCCGCAGCGTGTTGCGCCAGGGCGAGCGTACAGCAACGCAATCAAACCCAATCCGCTACTATTTGTATAGCTGCTAGCGCTTACGCATCAAGCGCTACAGCCTCGTTCATCATAAATTTTCGCCTGGAACCGGTTAGCCTACGGCGCTTGGCCGCGATGGGCCGCCCGGCCAAGTGCCAACAGACAAACCCATGCTTAACCCCACACGGCACTACCCCATGCCCGCTCCCGACTTCAGCCCCGCCGCCGGCTTGAGATGAAGCGCCCATCCGTCACCGTGGCGGGCTAAGATGAACATTTCACAAAAGCCGTTCGTTTCAACGACGAAGCCTTGCGGCCAAGCCTGTCGGATGGCCTACCTGTGCCGAAAAATGGCAAAACCGTAACTAGCACCGTTCCTGAGCGGGCCAGAGAACATGACACCCATGACACCCACCAGCAGATGGGCTGAACTTAAAAGATTCGTGCTCGAAGAGTTGCGTCTTCTGATGACGATCAAACCCAGCGACCGGCTGTGGCAGATGCCCTTCGCCGCCGCGCTGGCGACGGGCCTGCCGCTGCTGGTCGGCGCGTATTTTGATCACATGAATTACGGACTGGTTTCGTCGCTAGGCGGGCTGGCGTTTTTATATCTGCCCACCACGCCCATGTCGCACCGCATGGTGACCCTGATGGCCTGTGCATTTGCCATGACCGCCTGCTACACGCTGGGGCTGATAAGCCACTTTTTCCCGCTGCTGATGATGCCGATGCTGGTCTTCATCGCCATACTGACCACGATGGTCTGCCGGTTTTACGCCGTGGGGCCGCCGGGCAGCCTGTTCTTCATCATGGCAGCGGCGATCGGGGCGTATTCGCCGTTGGAGGTTTTGCAGGTGCCGCTCATGGTCGGACTGATCGCCATGGGAACCCTGCTGGCGTGCCTGATCGCGTTTTTCTACAGCATTTACACCCTGCGTTTTCGGGCGCCGCAGCCGGCCCTGCCCTTGCCGCCGGCCAGCTTTGATTTCGTGGTTTTCGACTCGGTCGTCATCGGTGTCTTCGTGGGCATCTCGCTGGCCCTGGCGCAGGCACTGCAATTGCAAAAAGCCTACTGGGTGCCGGTGAGTTGCCTGGCCGTCATTCAGGGCGTGTCGGTGCGCGCGGTATGGAGCAAGCAACTGCACCGTGTGGTCGGCACCGGCATCGGCCTGCTGGTGGCCTGGGCACTGTTGCTGCTGCCGCTGGACAAATGGACGATTTCGCTGATGCTCATGCTGCTGACGCTCGTGATCGAGACGGCGATAGTGCGGCACTACGCCTTTGCCGCCATCTTCATCACGCCCCTGACGATCCTGCTGGTCGAAGCCGCCACACTGGGGCAGGCAGCGCTGGGGCCGCTGATGCAGGCGAGATTTTTCGATACCGTGCTGGGCTGCCTGGTCGGACTGACCGGCGGCATCTGCCTGCATAGCGTGCGCTTTCGGGATGTGGTGGGCGGCCAGATGCGGCGCCTGATTCCCTCGCGCTTTGTGCGGTGAATGAATTCGTTATTACTTGTCTAGCTGCCAACGCTTATGCAAAGCGGCGCACGCATCGCACGTCGTCCTTCCTTTTTTCCTCAAACGCCATGCCCACGCCCTGCCCCCCCATCGCTCACCCTGAACTTAATCGCCGCTCCGCCCTGCTGGGCGCCATGGGCCTGCTGGTGCTGCCCGCGTCACGCCTTGCCGCAGCCGCCACGCCACAGTCCGCTGCTGTCTGGCCAAACGCCTTGCAGGTTCCCGGCGGCATCGCCCGCTTGTCGCTTGGCCCGGCGGCAACGCGGCCGGTGGCGCATGTGCGGCAGGGTGATGCGGATGTGCCCCTGCTGGTGCTGGGCGATACGAGCGGATGGACAGTACTGCTCGGTATTGCGCTGGCCGCCGCGCCCGGCGAGGCCAGCATTGCGGTGCAGACCGAGGGCGGCGGCCAGCGCCAGCTTGCCTACACGGTGGCGCCCAAGCGCTACAGCGAGCAGCGCCTGAAGGTGTCGCCCAAAACCGTGGACCTGTCGCCCGAAGACAACGCACGCTACGAACGCGAGCGCGACCACCAGGCGACGGTGATGGCCACCTTCAGCGAACCTTTGCCACTGGCCTCGGCCTTGCGCATGCCCGTTCCGGTGCCGGGGCGGCGTTCCAGCTCGTTCGGGCTGCGGCGCGTGTTCAATGGGCAGGCGCGCAATCCGCACAGCGGGATGGACATTGCCGCCGCCACCGGCACGCCCATCACGGCACCACTGCCGGGTCGGGTGATAGACACCGGCGACTATTTTTTCAACGGCAACACGGTGTGGCTGGACCACGGCGGCGGGCTGCTCACCATGTACTGCCACCTGAGCGCGATAGCCGTGAAGCCTGGCGATAGGCTGAAAACCGGCGAGCGCCTGGGTGCCGTGGGCGCCACCGGGCGGGTGACCGGGCCTCACCTGCATTGGGGCGTGATGCTGAACCGCAGCATGGTGGACCCGGCGCTGTTTCTGGCCGTTTGAGGCAGGCGCAAAAGCGGACAAAAAACGGGCGGGGATCGTCAAGCGTGGCCATGGTTTGCGGTCTGCCGCCGGGAAGTTACAAGCAAAAATGACATCCAGCCCAATGAATACGGGCGCAGGAAGCTACTAGAAACATAGCAATTTTTCCTACCCTGCCCGGCTGCGGCTTGTTTCTGGATAAGCCTCTCTAGCCCATTAGGTCGCGCTCACTAGGGAAAACCCTCAACATGGTGGGTCCTCTCCAGCTTCAACCCAAGGAAACCCCATGAGCGCCAAAAACCTGTCCACCCTTGCCAGCGACCTGATCGCGTCTTATGGCAATACCGCCCAAAACGTGATTGATGCCTACCGCGCCGGCGGCGAGCGCGTGGTCAGCCTGCTGGAGCAGCGCTGGAACCGTGCGCTGCAGGAGTCGCGCACGCAGTTAACGGCCGAAACGGTCAAAAACGCTTCGGCGGCGCAGCTGGCCTTCAGCGCCTACTACGTCAAGGGTTTGAGCCTGAGCAGCGAAGGCGCGCAGCAAGTCGTCAAGCAGTTGCGCAAGGTGGCCGAGGCCGGCGTGGAGCGCGCCGCGGCCAACGCGGCCCTGTTTGAAGAAAAAACCGGCGTGACCGCCCTGCAGACGCTGGCCCAAGCCAGCGCGCCAGGCGCCTTGGCGCTGAGCAAGCTGGCCGCTCAGATCGAGCAAAAGAGCGCTGATCTGGCCAGCAAGATCGCCGGCGACGATGTGACAACGGTCAGGGCCAAACGCCCATCGGCTTTCAGCCAGCGCCGCGCCGCCAAGGCGGCTTGAACCTTCTTCAAGAAAAAAGTGCTTGCAGCCCAGGTAGCACGGGCGCAAGCAGCTATCAAAGCAATAGCGCTATAAACCAGCAAGCCGGCACCCCGCCGGCTTTGCTCTTTCTCCACGCGCCACGTCCGACTTCCTAGCCCTCCAGCGAAGCCTTCAAGCGGCCCAGTGCCGTCTCCCACTGCTGGCCAATCACTTCCAGCGACTTGCGGGCTTCTTCCATCTGCGCCGGGTCAAACTGCCAGAGCCGCTCGCGGCCCAGCTTCAGGTCTGTCACCAGGCCCGCATCGGCCAGCACCTGCAAATGCTTGGTCACGGCCTGGCGGGTGAGCTCGGTGTTGGCCGTCAGTTGCGCAATGGAAAACGCGCCGCCCGCGCACAGCACGGCGATCAGCTGCAGGCGCGTCTTGTCGCCCAGCGCGAAGAAGACCGACGCCAGGTCGGCCCGGGGCGCTCCGGCTTTATCAGCTCGTGGCTTGGTTGGTGACATATCGGGCGATGTTGTTGATCTGTTGCGTCCAGCCGCTGCTGTTGCCGCGGAAGGCCTCCATGCGGCGAGCTGGCGGCACTTTGTCAAAGCCGGTTTCCACCACTGTCAGCAGCGTGCCGTCGGCGGCGTCCTTGAGGGTAAAGGTCACCAGGGTGCGCTCTTCTTGCGAATAGTCGACGGCCGGGTCTATCGCATGCGGGTGCCAGCGGTAGCTCATCAAGGTCTCGGGCTCGACGCGTTCTATCACCACGTCAAACACCACATGTTCAAAGCCCTTGATGGTGATGGGCCCCTGCACGCGCTGGCCGGGGACAAATGTCTTGCCGGTGAGATTGGCGCCAAACCATTTGCCGTAGGCCTCGGCGTTGGAGAGCGCGCCCCACACCTTGGTGCGCGGGGCCAAGATGTGGATGCTGCTTTCGATGCGATCGGTGCTGCTTGTGGTGCTCATGAGGGGTCTCCTGGGGGTGAATGTTAGCGGTGTGCGTGCGGCATGTCGCGGCTGTGCTCAGGCAGAGCAGCAGCTCGCTGCTGCGGGGAGATGCGGCCTGCCCTGCCCGGTTTCGACCAGGCTTTGCAGGCTGCCGAGATAAAGATTCCAGCCGCGCTCGCAGACCGCAAAGCATTCAAGCGCCGGTGTGAGGCCGGCATGTTCGAAGTCCAGCCGGGTTTTGCCGCCGGGCTGCGGCGTGAGCTTGAAAACGATGTCGGTACCTACCCATTCGTCCTTGCGGGTGAAGGCGTCGACATTGATCAGGGCCCGCACGCAATGCCAGCGCACTTCATGCCCGGGCAGCAGGCTTTTAATCTGCATGACCTTGTAGTGCTCGCCAAAGCGGAAGGTGGACTGTCCGCCCACGGCAGCGGCAATGTCGCAGGTCTGCGTCCACCAGTTGCGCAGGCCTTCGGGTGTGCTCAGGGCCTGGTAGACGACGGCGGGCGGGGCAGACAGCAGGATTTGGCGTTGGTAGTGCTTCATGAAAATCTCCTTGAAGAATAAACAAGCAACCAATTTGTTGCGTGTTTATTCTGCGCCGGAAAAACCCAATGAGCAACTATTTTGTTGCGCTTGAATAATGCCCATCAGCACTCGGTTATGGTGGGGCCAGTGCACACAGCAAAACGCGTGACGGCAACAATGGCCCTCACACTAGAATCTGCGGCCCGACGCCCCCCTCCCACCTCACGCTTTCCAGCCCCCAACAGACCATACCCACATGCGCCGCTCCCTCATCACTTACCTGCCCGAATGGACTCGCGACTGGCTTGAAATCATTGTTCCTGGCGTGCAAATCCTGCTAATCCTGTTGGCCGCCTGGATTCTGCAATACCTGCTGCGTCGCCTGGTGAACCGCGTCGGGCGGCATTACCAGCTGCCGCTGGAGCTCACCATGCCGCTCAGGGGCATGCTGCGCTGGACCATCATGACCGCGGCGCTGATGCTGGTGCTGGAGCGCGTGGGCGTGTCGGCCACCGTGTTGTGGACCGCTTTCACCGGCTTTGCCACTGTCGGTGCGGTGGCCTTTTTTGCCGCCTGGAGCGTGCTGTCCAATCTGTTTTGCGCCTTTCTGATCTTCTCCGTGCGGCCGTTTCGCATAGGCGACACCATAGAAGTGCTGGACACCGCCGAAAAGCCCGGCGCCCGGGGCCGCGTGGTGGACATCAACCTGCTCTACACCTCGCTTGAAGACAGCGACAGCGCCAACGCGGGCACGCTGCTGCAGATTCCCAATGCGCTGATCTTTCAGCGCGTGGTGCGGCGCTGGAAAGGCGGGCAGCCGCTGCCCCTGCCGGCCGAGCCGCAGACACCCGCCGCCAACGACAGCCAGGCGCCCTGAGCGAGCGCGTAAACACTATCAAAACAATAGCTTCTTGCGCATATTTCACGCGGGCTAGAAGCCTATTTGGCTCATGAAATCTCGTCGCCTTAAACTTGCCGCATGACCCAAGCCGACTTCAGCCCCGCCGCCGAGCGCAACAAGCAACCCATTCGCGACGTGCTGCAGCTGCTGCTGCCAGAGCGCGGCAAGGCGCTGGAGATTGCCTCCGGCACCGGCCAGCATGTGGCCTGGTTCGCCGCCGGCCTGCCGGACTGGAGCTGGCAGCCCAGTGATGCCGGGCCGGACGGGCTGGGCAGCATTGCGGCCTGGGCGCAGCAACTGGGCTTGAGCAATGTACGCCCGCCCCTGCTGCTGGACGTGATGGCAGAGCACTGGCTGCCCGATGACACCCTCTTTGACGTCATCTATTGCGCCAACATGCTGCACATCTCGCCCTGGGCCACCTGCGCCGCGTTGATGCGCGGCAGCGCCCGCCACCTGGCGCCGGGCGGCATGCTCATCACCTACGGCCCTTACCTGGAAGACGAAGTGCCCACCTCGGCGGGCAACCTGGTGTTTGACCAAAGCCTGCGCGCGCAAAACCCGGCCTGGGGCATTCGCCGCCGCGAAGACGTGGAACTGGAAGCCGCCCAAGCCGGCCTGCGGCTCTCGGCCCGCCACGCCATGCCGGCCAACAATCTCTTGCTGGTGTGGACGCGGGCGGCCTGAGGCCACGGCCTCACCTGCAACGTCATTTGCTACATAATTAGTAGCAGTCTGCGCAGATCTGTATTGCGCTACAAGCCTATTTGACCAACAACAATGGATCAAGCGCCATGCTCCTCATCCCCAGCCTGACCCGCAAGCACACCCTGCTGCTCACCGTGCTGATCGTTGCCGGGCTGGCGGTGGCTCTGTCACTGCTGTCACGCTCCATCAGCCCGGCGCCGCCGCGCACGGCGGAGATGACCACAGGCGCGGTCGAAGGGGCGGTGCACCAGTTTGCGCTGAAGTACCAGAGCTACCTCAAGGCCAACGGGGTGAGCCTTAAGCTCCTGCCCTCGACCGGCGCGGTGCAAAACCTGGAGCGGCTCCATGCCGGCACCGCCATCGGCTTCATGCAAAGCGGGCTGGGCCAGCTGACGCTGGAGCCGGCCGATGACTATGCCGAAACGCCGCTGCGCTCATTGGGCGTGATGGGCTATGAACCGGTCTGGATCTTCACCCAGGCTGCGCTGGCCGGGCCGCTGGGCAAAGGGCTGGGGCCGCTGGCCGGCAAGAAAGTGGCGATTGGCCCCAAGGGCAGCGGCACGCGCAAGGTGGCGCTGGAGGTGCTGCAAAACTACGGCGTGACGGCGGCCAATGCCACGCTCACGCCGGACAGCGGTCTGGCAGCCGCCAAGGCGCTGATGGCGAAAGAGCTGGATGCGCTGGTCTTGATTGGCGCGCCGCAAACGCCGGCCGTGCAACTGCTGCTGGCCCAGCCCAGCGTGCAACTGGTGTCGCTGACCCATGCCGAAGGGCTGACGCGGCGCCTGCCCTATCTCTCGCGCGTCACGCTGCCGGCCGGCTCGGTCGATCCGGCGCAAGACCTGCCGCACGACGACATCACACTGCTCACGACCACCGCCAACCTGGTGGTGCAGCACGACCTGCACCCGGCGCTGGCCTACCTGCTGCTGGAAGCCGCGCATGAGATTCACCGGGGCGGCACGCTGCTGAACAAACCGGACGAGTTTCCCCGCCAGCTTGGCACGGACTACCCGCTGGCCGACGAGGCGGCGCGTTATTACAAGGACGGTAGGCCGTTTTTGCAGCGCTACCTGCCCTATTGGGCGGCCAATGCGCTGCAGCGCCTCTTGCTGGTGCTGGTGCCGCTGGTGGCGATTGCGGTGCCGCTGTTCCGAGTGCTGCCCTTCCTCTTCGAGTTCCGCGAAAAGAGCCGGCTTTATCGCCGCTACGGCGCGCTGCTGGAGATGGAGCGCGACATCCAGGCGCGCCAGCTCAGCGCCGACGAGATTGCCCAGGCCAGGGTGAAGCTAGACCAGATCGAGCTCGATGTGAGCCACATGAAGTTTTCGCTGGATTTTTCAGACCGGGTCTACACGCTGCGCCAGCATGTGGACTATGTGCGCCGGCAATTGCAGGCCCATGGCGGCGAATGGCCCACCGATACGGCCCACCCGGCATCACCGGGCAAGCCGCCGCATCTGGGCGCCTGAGCCGGCCCCTAGGCTCAAGCGTTGCGGAGCATGGTGTCAATACGTTCCGCGGTTCTTATGCCCGTGAGGTAGGCGCCACCACAGGTCTGGGCCAAGTCAACGGCCGTCGCTTCTCCCGCGAAGTGGATGCGGTCGGTGCCAGCGCTCGCCAAGGTCTTTCTCGCATCACCGCCGCCGGTGCGCAGATAGGCGTAGCCACCATTGAACAAGGCGTTCGCCGACCAGTCAGTCCTTAAGCTGGCTGTCAGCTTCCTGCCTCCAAGGGTTCCCAGGCAGTCCTTCAACTGAGACATCACCTCGTTTTCGGCATCCCGAGCGGGCAGGCTTGAGAGCTGCTGGCCATACGCGCCACCGGCCAGTGCGATGACCAGATGGGAGCCGAAGGGATTGACCAAAAACGCGAGCGCTTTCTCCGGCTGAAATTGTTTCCCTGCGCTGAGCCAGTCGCCAGGCGCGAATCCCTGCAGCGGTCCATCGAACTCCATCACGACCTTGTTGAAATGCCCCATGGGCAAGGCATCCAGCGCTGCCAGGGCGGCATTCTCCAAGCCTGGCTTGAACCGAATGGCTTCGGCGCGAAGCACGCCCGTCGACACCGTCACGATGCAGTGTTGTGCCCTGATGTCTCCACCGGATGTAAGGAGCTTGACGCCGCCAGACAGTTGTTCAATCTCCGAAACGCGCGAGTTCAATGCAAGCCCTATCCTGGGAGAAAGGGACTCGACAATGCGCCCCATACCCTCCTGGACCAGCCAGTTTGGTGATGTTGAGCCTTGCTCAAAGACCCCCAGAGCAGAGGTGTTCTCTGCAGCGCCGCCGGTATCCAGCTCGGCAACGGTTCGAACGGCCATGTGTGCGGCCCAGTCGGACGGATCTGTGAGCAGGGATGCCATCGAGCTATCGCCAGGGCCTACGTTGGCCAGCCGTCGTTCGAGCGCTTGGTAAGCCTTGTCCAGGGCGTCAAGTTCCGCCTGGCTGGCGCGGGTACGCCCCTGAACATGACGTGCTTTGCAGCTTGCTCGTGGTCGACGAGCGTGAAGTTCAGAGCGCGCGCAAGAGGGGTTAGCGGATTCCGATCCGCTTGGTGCAGCCAGGCGCAGCCGAGGTCTACCGGAACGGAAAACGATGCCCCGTCCGTCCATGCGCGGCCTCCGACTCGCCCCGAAGCCTCAATGACGACAACGCTGCGCCCCAGACCCTGAAGTTTCCTGGCGGCTGCCAGACCGGCTACACCTGCTCCGACTATGGCCACATCAAACTGGTTTGGCATAAATTTCTTTCTTGATTGGCGCCACTCTTGTGCCGGTCGCGCGACCGTAGACGCTTGTGCCGTGGCGACCGGCCCCCGGCGCCCTTCTGCCGTGGCAGCCAGGCGAGAGTTCGGCTTAAAGCTTACTTGATCGCGTTGTTGGCAGCCGGTGTTATCCTCCCCCGCCATGCATCCCGCCGCCGGCCCCGCCAAAGTTTCCCGCCTGATTCTCTTCAACAAGCCCTATGGTGTGCTCAGCCAGTTCACCCCCGAAGGGCGCTGGCGCGGACTGAAGGATTTCATAGAAATTCCCGGCGTTTATGTAGCCGGCCGGCTCGATGCCGACAGCGAGGGCCTGCTGCTGCTGACCAATGACGGCCAGCTGCAGGCCCGCATTGCCGACCCGCGCTTCAAGCTGGAAAAAACCTATTGGGTTCAGGTCGAAGGCCAGCCCGATGAGGCGGCGCTGCAAGCCTTGCGAGCGGGCGTGCAGCTCAATGACGGCCCGACCCGCCCGGCTCGCGCCGAGCTGATGGCGCCGCCGCCGGCCTTATGGGAGCGCGACCCACCGGTGCGCTTTCGCCAGGCCATCCCCACCACCTGGATAGAACTTGGCATACGCGAAGGCCGCAACCGCCAGGTGCGGCGCATGACGGCGGCGGTGGGTTTTCCCACCCTGCGCCTGATACGCGCTGCCGTCGGCCCTTACACGCTAAACGGCCTGGCGCCGGGAAGCTGGCGTGACAGCGATATTCAGTAGCGGGCTTGACGCGGTCTGTTCAAGGTAGGTCCTCATCCACCACCAGGTATTTGTCCACCAGGTCAAAAAAACTGTCATAAAACGTGGCTGAGGTGATGGTGACGCTGCCCACCTTGACCATGGACTCGCTGCCCGACATGAAGGGCAGGGAAACCGAGCCGATGGCGCCCACGCCCAGGCTGGCCGAGTTGTTGCTCTTTTTCAGCGTGTAGCTGTCTTGCAGGGCGGTGACAAAACCCAGGCTGACCTTGCCGTCTGAGCTGTCCGGTGCGCAGACCACCCGTATCGCCATCTGCAGATGCGACTCGGCCTCTGGCTGAAAGCTTTTTTGCCCCTCCACCAGCTCGGCCCTGGCGATGTCGACGATATAGCCCTGGCTCAGCAGAGCGCGCCTGGCGGCCTCGCAGGTTTGCGCCGGGGTGGCGTCGAACAGGCGGGAAAAAGTGGTGGTGGAGCCGAATTTCTCCTGCAGGGGAAAGGACTTGACGCCGGTGCCGCAGCCGGCCAGCAGCCCCGACAGGCACAGCAGGCCCAGGCCTGCCGCGCGCCACAGCGCCTGGGCTAGCGGGGCGTCACGACGCATTCTGGACAGATTCAAACCGGGCACTCCTTGGGGCATCAAGCATCGCATTTTTCGCTGTATTTCTCGCTTCACCGGGCAACGCACCCCAATGACAGGGCTGGCGCGACCGGCACACCCGATTTTAGGGTGGCGGCGCACAGCACAAGCACCTTATAACCCCACGCCGCCCTGCGGCTACAGGCCGGGTCATCAGCCTGACTTCTTACACAGTGCTGGCTGATAATGGGCGGGCCCGATTCAGCCCCTCGCCCACCACGCTAAAAGGATGCGACATGAGCCTGCTCAACATCATCAAGAAACAACTGATAGAGGTCATCGAATGGACCGATGACTCGCGCGACACGCTGTCTTACCGCTGGCCGGATGAGGACAAGGAAATCAAGAACGGCGCGCAGCTGATCGTGCGCGAATCGCAGCAGGTGCAGTTTGTGGCCGCCGGCCAGTACGCCGACCTGTTCAACCCCGGCAAGCACACGCTGAGCACCGAAAACATCCCGGTGCTGTCGACCATTCTGGGCTGGAAATACGGTTTTCAGTCGCCCTTCAAGTGCGACGTCTACTACCTCAACACCCGCTTGTTCACGGGCAATAAATGGGGCACGGCCAACCCGGTCATGATGCGCGACCGCGACTTTGGCGTGGTGCGCCTGCGGGCCTTTGGCACTTACGACTTTCGCATTGTCGAAGCACCCAAATTCCTGCGCGAAGTGGCCGGCACCGACCAGAACTTTCGCCTTGACGAGTTTGCCGACACCATGCGTTCGCGCATCGTCAGCGTCTTCACCGAAGCGCTGGCGCGCGCCGGCGTACCGGCGCTGGACGTGGCGCAGCGCTACTCGGAGCTGGGCGACGCCCTCTTGCCCATCATCAACCCGGCCATGCGCGAGAAGTACGGCCTGGAGATCACCAGCTTTTTGCTGGAAAACGTCTCTGTGCCGCCGGAGGTGGAGCAGGCCATAGACAAGCGCTCCAGCATGAGCGTGATCGGCAACCTCAACGACTATGTGAAGTACCAGATGGGCGTGGCCATGGGCCAGGGCGGCGAAGCCGGCGCGGCCGCCACCATGCCGGCGCAGATGGCCATGGGTTTTGGCATGGCGCAGGAAATGGTGCGCAATATGCAGGCCGGCGCGCCTGCCGCTGCTGCGCCCACCGCTGTCGCTGGCAGCGCACCGGCCGCAACCGGCCTGGACGTGTTGACGCCGGAGCAGGCGGCTCAGCTGCTGGGGGTGTCAGTCGAGGACGTGATGGCCTCCATCACCGCCGGCGACCTGAAGGCGCGCAAGATTGGCAGCGCCTGGCGCATTGTCAAGAGCGCGCTGGAAGAATTTTTGCGTGGCTAAAACAGTCCTGCCCCGCCACCCTCCCCAGCACTGACAGCGACCCCCAACGATGACGGCTACCCTCAGCCCCGCGACCGTGGGCAAACACCCCTGCCCCGAATGCGGCGGCGACCTGCAATGGAATGCGGCCAAGCAGGCACTGGTCTGCCCCTATTGCGGCACCGTCGTGCCCTGGGCCGAAAGCAAGGCCGGCCAGCCGGGCGGCGCCATGGTGGCCGAGCAGGACCTGCTGGAGGCACTGAAGAACCCGGCCAGCGGGCGCGGCTGGGGCGACGCCGCAGCGGGCCAGAAAAAGCGCGAGGTGCAGTGCCAGAGCTGTCATGCGATCTCGGTGTTTGTCGATGGCAAGGTGGCCAAGGTCTGCGACTTTTGCGGCTCGCCCTCCATCATCGAACACGAAAGCAGCAACGACGCCATCACGCCGCAAAGCCTGCTGCCCTTCAAGATCAGCGACGGGCAGATGCGGGAAAGCCTGCGCAAGTGGTATGGCTCACGCTGGTTTGCGCCCAACAAGCTCAAATCGGCCGCGCTCACCGACACGCTGAGCGGCGTCTACCTGCCCTACTGGACCTTTGACGCCCATGTCAGCGCGCAGTGGCAGGCCGATGCCGGCCACTATTACTACGAGAGCGAAAACTACCGCGACAACAACGGCACGGTGCAAACCCGTCAGGTGCAGCGCACGCGCTGGGAGCCCGCCGCCGGCAGCCTGAACCATTTTTTTGACGACGAACTGGTTCCCGGCACCACCGGCGTCCATGCGCCGCTGATGCGCAAGATAGAGCCCTTTCCCACGCTCACCGACCTCAAGCCCTATTCGCCCGAATTTGTGCGCGGCTGGACGGTGGAGCGCTACCAGATCGATCTGCACCAGGCCGCCAAAGTCAACCAGCAAGACATGGAGCAGCAGATGCGGGCGCTGTGCGCCCAGCAGGTGCCGGGCGATACCTATCGCGATCTGCAGGTCGGCGCACGCTACGAAGGCCGCAGCTTCAAACACATCCTGGTGCCGGTCTGGCTGGTCAGCTACACCTATGGCGCGCGCAACTTCCAGGTGGTGGCCAACGGCTACACCGGCGCGATTGCCGGCGAGCAACCCTATAGCTGGGTGAAGATCTTTTTCGCGGCGCTGCTCGTGCTGCTGTTGATTTTGATTGGCGTGGCCGCTTCGCGGTGAGCCGATAAAGCTGGTTGGCCTGCGGGTGAGGATTTGCCGCCGGCCCCGGATACGCAGGAACAGCCTGCCGAGCCGGCACGGTTCGTACTAACTATCACTGGCTTATGTTGAACGCTGCGCCCCTGCGCGCAGGCGTTCCAGTTTGGGCTTCATGTAGAAGACAAAAAACGAGGAAATCACCAAGCCGGCGGGAATGGACCGGCTGAATGCGAGCCACCATCCTAGAGCGAAAGAGCCGCCCGCCGAGCCATTGATCGCGGTTACGGCCAAGGCCAAAATGCTCTCGATAAAAACGGCGGTGACTATCACAACCACCAGCTTGCGCATCAGTACAGGCGCAGAGCTCAGTACCGCAGCCACAGCCCGGTCTATCACCCCCAGGCACGCCAAAATCACGGGCAATACCACGACGCTGGTCAGAAAGCTCCAGCCCCAACGGGACAGAAACTCGTCGCCGAATCCGACATTGGCCCAGCTCATGATGGCGCTGAGAATCAGGGCAATCGAAGGCAGGATCACCAGGTCAGGAAGAATGCGACGCAAGGCGCTAGAAGAGGACTGGGGCTTTGTACGGGTGTTGGCTTGGGTCATGAGGTGTGTGCCGGCTTACTGGCAACAAGAGAGAAAGGGCCATGATTTTCAATCTTTTGCCGTCTTGGGCGCATCCCGAAAAAAATGCCGTGCGCTGTTTCACTGGCATATTTCGCCGCTCACATTTTTTGGTGAACTGTGCACAAGTTCGCCGCAAGCCTGCGCTCAGAATCCTGCAAACAGGCCGCTCTCATCGACCAGTTCGAAAGCAATCTCCGGCCGTTTTTCCATGCTTTTCTTGATGGCGGCGGGAATCGCCTGCCGGGTCTTGCGGCAAAGGCCAGGTTGATCTAGCACCAGAATCACAATGCCCTTCAAGGTGCGAACTTCGTTGGGGCTCTGGCTGATGCTCAGCCGAATGCCCAGTTGCTGCACCATGCGCTCCTCGATCCGGCGCAACTCGCTCAGGCTGCCCAGGTTTTCCAGCCGCTCGATCAAGCGCTTTTCCTCTTCACGGGTCAGCTGAAGCACCCGCAAGTCGCCCTCGCTGGCCTGCAGCAGCGACTCCCGATCACAGACACAAGTGCCGGGCGGGCATTCGGTACGTATCGGAATGGAAAAAGGCTTCATGGACGGGCGTGGACCTTGAGTAGCATCAGCGCCCTATTCTAGGCAAGACAGGCTCGGCAGCCCAAACAGCCCGCTTGATCCTTTGATGGTTTGCCGGCCGAAAAATGCCTTGCCGGCAAAGTTATTCACTTATGCCCAGCGACTGTGAACCACCTTGTTGATAACTACTGGGACAAGCCGTAAAACCCGCGCCAGCATTGGGCTGGCAAGGAGCGCTTAAAGTTTAAGCAGGCGCATGAAATGGCTATTGAAAGACAAAAACCAAGCACAGATCGAACGCGATTCTCGAGTGAAAGCCACTTTTTTTCCGAAAAATCCGCTGCTCTCTAGCCCGTTTTGGCCGGCAACTTCAAGTGCCTGTGCAAAACATGGACTTACACCAACTTACTGTGGGTCACCTTGTGGATAAGCCCCTGAACAAGCCCAAAAAACGGCGCCAATACTGGCTTTCCAGACCATGCTTTAAATTTAATCAACAGGCAATAGATGGTCAACAAGGTTCGGCAAAACGGTCCACGGCTTGAAATACCAGCCCCAAGCTCAAGATAAAAGCCTATGACCGACCCACTCCACATCGTCTGCCCCCATTGCCACACCACCAACCGCGTGCGCGCCGACCAGCTCGCCAGCGAGCCGACTTGCGGCAGTTGCAAGAAAGCGCTTTTCGTGGGCCACTCGGCCGCACTTGATGAAGCCGCTTTTGACAAGCACCTTCAGCGCAATCAGATTCCGCTGCTGGTCGATTTCTGGGCGCCCTGGTGCGGCCCCTGCCGCCAGATGGCGCCGGCCTATGAACAGGCCGCCGCCCAGCTGGAGCCGCAGGTACGCCTGGCCAAGGTCGATACCGAAGCCGTGCCCAATCTGGGCGCGCGCTTCAACATTCGCAGCATTCCGACGCTGGCGCTGTTTGTGAACGGCCGCGAGGTGGCGCGCCAGGCCGGTGCCATGGGCGCGGCCGATATCGTGCGCTGGGTGCAGTCGCAGCTGCGCTGAGGGTTTTGGCGTGACGCTTTAAACGCTATTAATTCAATAGCTGTTGAGAGTCTATTTACGATCTATACGGGGTCGCGCAAGTGCCTTTTCGGGATGGGGTGCAAGGCGCGATGCTTGCCCTCCGGGTTGGGGTGAAATCGGGCGATTGAGCCCCAACGCGACCCCATAGAGATCGAAAACCAATGGGATGGACGCCCCCACCCTAAACGACATCAGCGTGCCAAAGTGGAGTCGTTGATTTCTCCACTTAAACCGAGCAGGAGCGTCCACCATGAAGACTACAACTATTCCTGATTAGCTACCTGTCTCAGACATCTTGATTTCTGAGCCCTGAGAATGATCTACACCGTCAGTGATGCAAGTCCATGAGGTGCCGCATGTCGATGAATGCCATTCAATTCCGGCGGGGCTGTCGATGCAAAAGTTTCACACGCGCTACGGTACAGAGCGGCAATGCGAGAGTGCCCTGTTTGCCGCCCGCTGGCACCACGGCTGGCAGTGCGCGCACTGCGGTTGCAAGCGTTTTTTTCTCACTCCCAACGGCCATGGCCGCCAGCTGTGGGAGTGCTTTATCTGCGGCTATTAGTGCTCCAGCATCGCAGGTACGGTGTTCGAGCACACCAAGCTGCCTTTCCTGGCCCTGTACCTGCTGACCCAGCACAAAGGCGGCATCAGCGCCTTGGCGCTCAAGCGCCAGTTGGGGGTATCCGTACAAAACGGCCTGGCTGGTCAAACACAAGCTGATGCAGACCATGCTGCTGCGCGAGGCCGCGCGGCGCCTGGACGAGCGCGTGGAGATAGACGATGCGTACCTGGGCGGCGAGCGCGCGGGCCACATCCATGGCGGGCGAGGCCCCTATGGCAAGTCAGCCTTTGTCGCCGCCGTGCAGACCTGGCCCGATGGGCGCCCCCGCTGGATGCGCCTGACGCCCATTGCCGGCTTTAGCAACGACACGCTGCAGGACTGGGCTCGCCAGAACCTGGCGCCCACGGCCCATGTGGTCTCCGACGGGTTGCGCGCCTTCGCCCAAGTGCTGCAGGCGGGCGCCACGCATGAGCACCATGTGCTGGAGGGCGGGCGCCAAGCCGCCAAGACACCCCAGCTGTGCTGGGTCAACACCATGCTGGGCAACCTCAAGACAGCCCAGGCAGGCATTTACCATTCCTTTGACCATGCCAAGTACGCCGCGCGCTACCTGGCTGAGTTTGCCTATCGCTTCTCAATCGCAGCTTTGATTTGGCGGCCAAGCCTGCTGTGTGACAGCGGCTACGTGGGCCAGCCCTTTGCCCAAGGCGTAAAAGACATCCTGGGCGAGCACGTGACGGTGCAGATCGCCAAGCGCAGTGAACTGCACACCTTCAAGGTCATGCCCAAGCGCTAGGTGGTGGAACGCAGCTTTGCGTGGCTGGAGAAGAACAGGCGGCTGTGGAAGAGCTGTGAGAGGCATCTGAACACCAGCTTGCAGTTCATCCATCTGGCGTTTTTGGCCCTCTTGCTCAAAAGGTCTTGAACAGGTTCTTAGCCACCCACCCAGTGCTCGGGCGCCGCCTGCAGGGCTTGCAGCAGCACTTGTGTGGCCGGCGCATGCGGCGTGGGCGGCAGGCTGGAGCGCTCCAGCGAGTCCAGCAGGCGCGTCAGGGTTTGCGGCTGCGGCGTCAGCGGGCCAAAAAAGCGCGTGCCCTGCACATCGGCAATCAAGAGCGTGGGGAAGGTCTCCACATCGATGTCACCGACCAGCTCGGCCTGGTCTTCGATGTCCAGCCAGGCAAAGCGGCTGGCGGGGTAGCTGGCGGCGATTTGCTCAAACACCAGCTGGTAGTCACGGCACAGGCCGCACCAGTCGGCGCACAGGCAGATCACCCAGTGCGCGGCGATTGGTTTGAGGGTTTCGGATGAAGCTGAATGACTCATTTTTTATAGCGCGTCGCGCAGGCGTAGTGCGGGCCAGCGGGCTTTTTCCCATAAATTTTTAACCGATTCGGCCTTGTCCAGCAGCAACTGCTGCATCAAGGGCTCCAGCGCGGTGGTGTCGGGATCGGCCAGCAGCAGGTAGCGGGACTCCAGCGACTCTTCGCTGGCGTTGAGCTGGCCCACCCAGTCCAGCGCCACCAGCGTCTCCAGCACCGGCTCGAGCTGCAGCACATCGACCTGCAGCCGCTCGGCCAGTTGCGAGGCGCTCATGCCCTTGCGCGGGCTGCGCAGGGCCTGATCGAGTTGCTGCAGCACCTCCAGCGCCAGCTGGAAGGACCAGCCGTGGCTGCTGCCGCGCCTGAGCACGCCGGCCAACAAGCTGGGCAGGTAGGCCGCAATCACCGCGCCCATCAGCACGATGACCCAGGACACGTAAATCCACACCAGCAAGATAGGCAAGGTGGCAAACGCGCCATAAACCAGCGAATAGGTCGGCACGGCGCTGAGGTAAAGACTGAGGATTTTCTTGGCGATTTCTATGCCGGCAGCCACAAACAGGCCACCGGTCCAGGCGTGCGCCCAGCGCACATAGGTATTGGGCACATAGCGGTAAAGCGCAGCCATGCCGCCGGCCACCAGAAAAAACTGCCCGATATCGAGCAAAAAGCGCAAGCTGAAGGGCAAGGTCCCCACCAGGCCGCTAGAGGCCGACAGCACATAGGAAGTCACCGCCACGCTGGCTCCCAGCACCAGCGGGCCCAGCGTGATGGCGGCCCAGTAAATCAGCACGCGCTGCGCCAGCGGGCGCGGCTTTCTGACGCGCCAGATGCTGTTGAGCGTGCGGTCTATGGTCAGTATCAGGGTGACGGCAGTGAGCAGCAGCACCGCCAGGCCGGCGCCGCCCAGCTTGCTGGCCTGGCGGCTGAACTGGGTCAGATAGCCCAGCACCTGGCGGGCGATGTTGTCGGGAATCAGGCTTTGCACCAGCCAGGCCTGCAGCGCGCCCTGCAGCTTGGAGAACATGGGAAAGGCGGTAAACACCGCCAGGACCACGGTAAAAAAGGGCACCAGGGCAATCGAGGTGGTAAAGGTCAGGCTGCTGGCGGTCAGGCCCATGCGGTCTTCACGAAAACGGTCGCGCAGGGTCAGCGCGGTGTAACGCCAGGGAAAATGGGAGAGCTCGCTGAGCAAGGTCTGCAAAGCCTGCAGGTACTGCTGAAATTTCATCCCCGGTATCATGCCACTGACAAAAAAATGACCATGAACAAAGCAAACCAAATTGATATGACGCGCTGGCTGGCGCTTGGCAGCCTGGGCGGCCTGATAGTGCTGGGCCTGGCCTGGGAAATGTGGCTGGCGCCGATACGCCCTGGCGGCTCGCTGCTGGCCCTGAAAGTGCTGCCGCTGTGCATTCCGCTGGCCGGCATCATGAAAAACCGCATGTACACCTATCGCTGGGTCAGCCTGATGGTCTGGCTGTATTTCACCGAAGGTGCCACCCGGGCCTGGAGCGACCGCGCGCCGGGCAACTACCTGGCCATGATTGAAGTCCTTTTGTGCCTGCTGCTCTTCACCGCCTGCGCCCTGCATGTGCGGGTGCGGCTTAAAAATGCGCCCCGCCCTGTGGCGGCGGCAAGCGAAAGCACCCCATGAGCGCCAACGACGCCTTTCTTGACACCCTGAGACAAATCGCCGGCCCAGCGCAAGTGCTGTGTGGCGGCGACCTGAGCGCCTATGAGCTGGACTGGCGCAAACGCGCGCAGGGCAAGGCGCTGGCCGTGGTCAGGCCGGGCAGCACGGCAGAGGTGGCGGCCATCGTCAAGGCCTGCGCCGCTGCCGGCGTCAGCATAGTCACCCAGGGCGGCAACACCGGGCTGGTGGGCGGCTCAACCCCCGACGCCTCGGGCCGGCAGCTGGTGCTGAGCTTGCAGCGCATGAACGCCGTGCGCGAGCTGGATGCGGCCAATCTCACCGTCACCGTCGAGGCCGGCTGCATCTTGCAAAGCCTGCAGCAAGCCGCCGAAAAAGCCGGCTTTCTGTTTCCGCTCAGCCTAGCCGCCGAAGGCAGTTGCACCCTAGGCGGCAACCTGGCCACCAATGCCGGCGGCACCCAGGTGCTGCGCTACGGCAATGCCCGCGACCTGTGTCTGGGACTGGAAGTGGTCAGCGCCGAAGGCGAGGTCTGGCATGGACTGTCCGGCCTGCGCAAGGACAACACCGGCTACGACCTGCGCGACCTGTTTGTCGGCAGCGAAGGCACGCTGGGCATCATCACCGCCGCCACCCTCAAGCTCTACCCCCAGCCCGCCGCCCAACTGACGGCCTGGGCCGCCGTACCGTCTATGCAAGCGGCCGTCGACCTGCTCGGGCTGGCACACCGGCACCTGGGCGCCGGCCTGACCGGCTTTGAGGTCATGGGCCAATTTGCCCTGAGCCTGGTGGCCAAGAACTTCAAGCAGCTGCGCGTGCCCTTCCTCACGCAAGCGCCAGCCCCCTCGGGGGGCAGCGCACCACACGCAGTGGGGAGCGTGGGGGCCGCTTATTGCGTGCTGCTGGAAAACTCCGATACCGAGTCCGAAAGCCATGCCAGAGAGCAGTTTGAACGTCTGCTGGAAACCGCGCTGGAACAAGGCTGCGTGACGGACGCCGTGGTGGCCGAAAACATCGCCCAGGCGCACCAGCTCTGGCACATACGCGAAAGCATTCCGCTGGCGCAGGCCGAGGAAGGCCTGAACATCAAGCACGACATCTCGATTGCCGTGTCGCGCATTCCCGAGTTTGTTGAAAAAACCGATGCCATCCTGAAGCAAGCCCTGCCCGGCGTGCGCCTGGTCAATTTCGGCCATCTGGGCGACGGCAACCTGCACTACAACGTGCAGGCGCCGGCCGACGGCGATGCGGCGGCCTTTTTGCGCGAGCATGAAGAAGCGGTCAATGCGCTGGTCTATGACTCGGTGGCGCGTTTTGGCGGCTCGATTTCTGCCGAGCATGGCGTTGGCAGCCTCAAGCTGGAAAAGCTGGAGCAGCATAAATCGCCGGTCGCCCTGGGCATGATGCGGGCCATCAAGCTGGCGCTGGACCCCAAAAACACCCTCAATCCGGGCCGGGTGCTGCGGGCATAATTGCAAGCTTGGCCGCCTTGCCGGCCGGTTTGCCACGCATCCTCCGACCTTCCCCCGACTTAATTCCCACCGGTTTCCCATGACTCGCCCCATACGCTCCCAATACGAAGACCTCATGCGCCTGGTGGACAGCCAGGGCGCTTTCAAGGCCGACCGCACCGGCACCGGCACCAAAAGCGTGTTCGGCCACCAGATGCGTTTTGACCTGAACGAAGGTTTTCCGCTGGTGACGACCAAAAAGGTCCACCTCAAATCCATCGTGCAGGAATTGCTGTGGTTTCTGACCGGCAGCAGCGACAACAACTGGCTGAAAGAGCGCGGCGTCACGATCTGGGATGAATGGGCGCGCGAAGACGGCGACCTGGGCCCGGTCTACGGCGTGCAGTGGCGCAGCTGGCCGACGCCGGACGGCGGCCATATCGACCAGATCAGTGAAGTCATCAAGACGCTGAAGACCAACCCCGACTCGCGCCGCATCATCGTCAGCGCCTGGAACGTGGCCGATCTGAGCAAGATGGCGCTGATGCCTTGCCACGCCTTTTTCCAGTTTTACGTGGCCCCGCCGACCGAGGCTGGCGGCAAGGGCAAACTGAGCTGCCAGCTGTATCAGCGCAGCGCCGACATCTTCCTCGGTGTGCCCTTCAATATCGCCAGCTACGCCCTGCTCACCCACATGGTGGCGCAGCAGTGCGATCTGGACGTGGGTGACTTCATCTGGACCGGCGGCGACTGCCATATCTACAGCAACCACCAGGTGCAGGTCACCTTGCAACTGAGCCGTGCACCCTACCCTTATCCGACCCTGAACATCAAGCGCAAACCGGACTCCATCTTCGACTACCAGTTTGAAGACTTCGAGTTCCTGGACTACCAGCACCACCCGGCCATCAAGGCGCCGGTGGCGGTTTGAACCCATGAGCCGCATCAACCTCATCTTCGCCCGCGCCGCCAATGGCGTGATCGGCAAGGACGGCACCATGCCCTGGCACTTGCCGGAAGACATGGCGCATTTCAAGCAACTGACGAGTGGCTGCCCGGTCATCATGGGGCGCAAGACCTGGGATTCGCTGCCGCCCAAATTCCGCCCGCTGCCGGGCCGCGCCAACATCGTGATCACCCGGCAAAACGACTGGTCGGACCAAGGTGCGCAGCGTGCTGCCAGCCTGGAAGAAGCCTTGCAACTGGCAGCGACATCGGCGACCGACATCTGGGTCATAGGCGGTGCGCAGATTTATGCGCAGGCCGAGCCGCTGGCCAGCCGCGCCGAGGTCACCGAGATCGCACAGGATTTCGAAGGCGATGCCCATGCGCCCACACTGGGTTCGGCCTGGCGCGAAACCGCACGCAGCTCGCATGTATCCGGCAAGGGTCTACCCTACAGTTTTGTCACGCTGGAACGTTCTTGAGATGTGCGGCTCGATGCCAAGCATCGAGTAGCGCGGCCCGGCACTGCCGCAACACGCACACTCCCCTCGCGCTGTAGCGAGGCCAGCATCGCCTTAACCCGCCAAGCCCCGACGCTGACAGAGCGCTCACGCATCCTCCTACAGTCCGCGCAGCCTTACGACTACCCTGGCAAAAGGGATGCGCAGTTAACCTTGACTTCGAAGCACATAGCTTCTGTTTCACCCCCATGACTAGCGTGCTTGCCGGCTTTGCCTGGCATGCACCGGTCCCCTTCACCAACAGGAGAACCCCATGGATACAGAAAATACAGCATCAAGCATCATCTCTTCTGACAAGGTCAACGGCACAAACGTCTACAACCCTACGGGCGAAAAGCTGGGTTCGGTCGATTGCCTCATGATCGACAAGCTCTCCGGCAAGGTTAGATACGCCGTCATGGAGTTTGGCGGTTTTCTGGGCATGGGAACTGAGCGCTACCCACTCCCTTGGGAGACGCTGAAATACGACACGAGCAAGGGAGGGTATGTGGTTTCATTGGTCAAAGACCAACTTGAGAACGCTCCACGTTATGAGCGGGACACCGCCCCGGAATACACCGACGAATACGGAAGGCGTGTGCATGACTACTACGGCGTGCCTTATCTTTAAGTGCGCTGCTAGTCGTCGCGCCTAAGTCCAAGCCACCTTCGGGTGGCTTTTCCGCGCCCCACTCATCCAAATCCACCCTCATCAGCATGGTTCGAGCGCAAAATGCGTCCTGCGGGGCCGGCCAGTACAGGGTATTGCTGGCCTCACGCCCGGCGCCTTGATCAACCCCATTGGAGGCAGACCAATGAAGCAGATACGAATTTGCATCGACCCGGATGTCATTTACGAGCAAAGCGTGGCCCGTCCTTGCACCGACTGGATTGACGACAGTGCCGATGCACGGACTGCCTTTGAAGTCCTGATCAAAGCCGGAAACGAACGCTACGGCGAAAACACGCACTGGCTAGAGGAACGCGATATGTAGTTCACGGCATGTGAGGTTTTGCAAAATCGGTAAATCAGAACGGCTCTTAGCCCAGTCGCATCTGAATGCTGACTGCAATCGCTCAAGGCCACGGGTCCAAATCTATCATCTAGACCAAGAAAAAAGCCCGCGCATTGCGGGCTCTTTTACGCCTGATCTGGACCGCATCTCTGCAACTTCCAGATGCACGCCCCCACGTACAGCAGCGCCTCGGAATCCGCCTGGTCCATCTCCAGGCGCGTGCGCTCCAGGTACTCAGCCAGGAACGCCATGGCATCGCCAGGTGCTAGTGCCTGCTCCTCTTGCGCCAATTCAGCCATAAGCGCCTGTAGCTGGGACTGATTCATGCGCTCAGTGTGCGCCGGTCTGTGGTGCGACGCAATCCCCCTAAACCGCCCTTGAGGCGGTTTTTATTGCCTGGACGATGGGTACGCCAGCAATACTGGATAGGATGCGGTATAGCCTCATGCGAGCCGAAAATCAGGCGCGTACTTGATGGGCAGCCATATGGGTAGATAGTCGATATATCCGACAATAAAAAAGCTACTTCTTGATTCAAAAAGGTTATTTATATTTATGAAAATCGCCACCTGCACTGTCTATCGGTGTTTCATGGATATTCAAGGCGTCTCATCTTTTGCATTAACTTGTTGAAGTTAAAGGAAAAAATGCTTCATACTGTCTCACCCAAGCTCACCCAATCGCGTATTTATTGGGTAGCTAGGTGGGTAGCCAGCCCGCCTAGCTACCCACGCTAGCTACCCATGGCGAAAAAGACCAACCTTCTCAACGACTTGCAACTGCGCCGCCTCGTATCGTCAGGGGGCGCCATAGCCAAATCTGATGGCGACGGGCTGACCTTCACATTGTCGAGTGCCGGCACCGCGTCATGGGTGCTGCGCTTCCGGCTCCCAGGCGGGCGCCGCAAAGAAGTCACGCTCGGGAACTACCCCGACGTTTCGCTGTCGGCGGCCCGCGAACAGGCGCGCGCGCTACGGGTCCAGATTGACCAAGGAGATGACCCCGCCGCGCTCAAGCGCGAGAGCAAGACGCGCGACATGCAAAGCTGGACAGTGGCAGAGCTGGTGGCGGACTATCGAGAAAAGGCGCTCACCCTCTCCAGCTACGCCAAGGACACCATCTATTACCGACAGGCCGACATTGAACAGGTTGTGCTGCCCAAGCTGGGCACATGGCAGGTCAACCGCGTCACGTCGATCGATGTGGTGCACACCCTCAAGGAAAGCGGTCGCACCTGGGTGATGACCAAGCGCCTGCTGACGACAATCACGAAGTTGCTCGACCATGCTTGCGGGTTGACCGTCATCGGAGCCAACCCGTGCATCGGCATCAAGCTCAGCGCCCTGATGGGCAAACGCCCTACGCCCAAGGTGCGCAAAATGCTGGCCACGGATGATCTGCGCGTGCTACTCAAGGACATCGACTTCATCGGCCGGGAAAACGCATTGGCGCTCCTGGTGCTGCTGGCCACCTGCGTGCGTGGGATCGAGCTGGTGAAAGCCAAGAAGGTGGATTTCGACTTGGAGCGCGGAACATGGTGGGTGCCTGACGCCAGCGTAAAAACCCGGGCCGGCTTCCTGGTGCCGCTCGCCCCTGCAGTGATCGAATGGGTGCAGGAGATGATGGCCTTGGCCGGCGAGTCGGCGTATCTGCTGCCCGCGCGCCGCGCAGACCGCATTGCCAAATACGGCGACACCCATGTCGGCCGAACCACGCTGTGGGCGGCAATACGCCGGGCATTTGATCGTGGCGACTACGCCATTCAAGTATTCACGCCCCATGACACCCGCAGCACAGCCAAGGGGCACCTGCGGAACATGGGGGTGTCACGCGAGATCTCTGAGATTGCCCTGAATCACAAGCTGAAAGGCATGGAGGGCATCTACGATGTGCGCGAAGAAATCCCGGAGCGTCGCCAAGCGCTGTCGATGTGGGCGGACTTCTTGCTGACGTGCGAGAAGGGATTACCCCCGCCCAGTGTCACGTCTGGCAAGGTTGTGCAGCTGCGGCGAGCCGCTTAGCCTGCACCGCGGGGACTCACCTCAAAGCTCCTTGGGCATTGATCCATTCCTGAAGCCCGACAAGCCGGGCGGCGGTTTCGTGGCAAGCCCCGTAATTGCTGGCGACGGTGCTGGCAACGTCCTGAGCGGGGACGGCGGCAGCATCAGGGATGCCGGCGGGGTCGGGAATGACGCCATCGGCAGCGGCATCGTGGAGCACCCGGAAGCCAGCAGGCATAGGGCAATCATCAGCTTTGACATAGACAGGCACCTTTTCAATGATGGTTTTGGTGACGGTGCGGATCTGCACCTGGGCAGCCTCCTGCTTGGCGGCAATCGGTGCGGCCACGTCAGCGCGCCGCGTGTCGACAGTTCGCGCCTGGGCCGCGTACTTCCCTTGGGCCCGCTGATAGCCGACGTCCTGCTGGTGGTCGGCCCAGGCGCTGTAGCCCAGCAGCAGTGCGCCGGCCAGCGCCAAGTACAGCAGCCAGCGGCCCGGATTGAGCCAGCTCATTGCCAGATCCCCGTTTTCATCTGTCTCGACAGCCGCTCCGCACGCTCGGGCGTCTGCTTGGCCCACAGCGACTGCAGCATGCCTGCCGCCGCCCCGGCGAAGTCACCGCTACGCACCATGGCCAGGGTGTTCTTGAAGCCCAGCAGGCCATCAACCCCCATCTGAAAAGCCATATTGAGCAGCACCCCGAAGCGGGCCGGGTCAAGGTTGGCCATCCAGGGCGCGCGGCGCAACACTTCGGCCTGGCGCTTGTCGATGTCGTTTGACAGTAGATAGGCCGACTCCTCGGGTGTGATGCCGCCGCCCTTTCGGGCATCAAGCAAGCGGCCCACCCCGACCGTCCAATATCCGAGGTGGTCCTGATAAACAGACAGCTTCTCGCCCTCGTCGCGGCGCAGTTGTTTGGTGAGTTCGGCTTTCATGGCGCGTCCTTTGGCTGATCAATGCCGAGTTTTTTCTCAATCACGCGCTGGCCGACCGACTCCAGCCAGCTCAGGCCCTTGGCCCCGGCGTGGCCGCTCATCCCGACAATGCTGGCCGTAAGCAGTGGGTGAAAGTTCAGGTATTCACAGGACCAGAAGGCCAGCATCCCGGCAAACGCGCTGACGCACAGCTCGCCTATCAACGCGGAAATGCTCCAGGCCAGCACCTCGCCGCGGCGCACCTTCATCCACCAGGAGGCCAGGCCGCCCAGTAATGCGGTGGCCAGCACGATGCCATACTCCTGCAGTGAGTAGCTGAGCGGGGTCTTGATAATGTTTTGCGCCTGCACCGCCAGCGGCATGAGCAGGTGCAGGCAGAGGAAAAAAGTAAGAATGAGTTTTGTCATGAGCGCCTATCTAAATTGCTTGATGTTGTTGGCCACAGGCCCGCGACAGCGCCGCATAAAGCGAACAAGGATCAAACCGCCAGCTGTCCTGCATGCCCAGCATGGCCGCCACGGCCTCGCTGCAGACCCAGCGCTGCTTGTCGTGGCCCAGCACGCGTGCCACAAAGCCCAGCAGGCCCAGGTAGTCGTAGCCCTGGCCGTCGTGCTCAGAAATCCAGGCCCAGGCGCTATTGCACAACGCATCGGCATCGCCGCCGACTTCGATCACATCCCAATTTTCTGGGTCAAGTTTCATGTGCTTGATGCGCACGCCGCCGTCCATCATCGAGCTGCTGGCGCAGATCGACAGGCCTGCAGCGTCAGTGCCCAGAATCAGTTCGCAGTGGCTGTAGGGGCCGCGTAACCACCATGCCGTAAGGCGGTTGAACGGGCGCTTACGGCCTTTGTAGAACGCGGCCTTCACAGTGCCTCCGCCGTCACGAACAGCGCATCGAGCGCCGCAGCATCGAGCCCGAGCGCGGTGGCCAGCGCGATCAGCAAAGGCCGGTGGCGCTCAAACATCTGCGAGTCGTCCCACTCGATCTGCGCAAGGCCGCGCTGGACCGGGTCCGGGATGGCATCAATCGCAGGCTGGACATCGGCCAGCAGGCCAGCCAGCAACAGTGCTTGTCGGGCTTGCCGGCGTGTCACGGCTGCAGGGATAACGGGTGGAGGCGGCGGCGCAGGCGTGAACACATCACCATCCCACAACCAGCCGCAGATCACGCCGTCTGGCGCTTCTATAAAACCTGTCTCAAAATACGGCTGGACCTGAACAACAACGTCTGCATCAATAAGTGCGTATTTCATTTTTATGCAACCTTCCAGAATTGGACTTCGCTATACACCTCGTTCTTACCCGCAAGGTTGGAGGGAATACCCAACTCTAGGTTGTTGGCGCCAGAGAACGGCCCGTAGTGACGCAGGATTAGTGCGCCTTGAGCAGCAAGTGTGAAGCGGCCCCTCACTTCAGCGAATGAATTTGTCGAACCATTAGAAATTTGAGCTGACCGCCCCACAAGGACGTCAGCCGCTGCCGTGTTGTTGTACAAAACAAGTTTGTGCGGTGTACTGGCGCCAGCAATTGCAGTCGGTGCTGCGGCAAGCACGTCATAAGTGCCGGCTGGCAGCGTCACGATGTTGGTCGAGACGGAAGCACTGGGAATGGTGTTGGTCACCACTGTGTTTAGAGGTCGGGTTGTAGGCGACCCAGCGCCTAGCCCGCCGCCTGCGCCAACTGATTTTTCGTCGCGCACATGCAGATATGGTGCAATTGCAGCCGGCAGTCCGTTCGCCTTGGTGTACAACACACAATAAACTACCGCTCCGTCGCTCTCATAGATAGCCCGGTCACCCGCCGCTGTCGCGATGTTTGCCCCACCTGGCAAGCTGTTATTGGTGGCATGGTGCGTGAGCGTCAAAACTCCATCAAACACCAGTGTGCGCGGGCCTCGTGTCAGCGTTACAGCCGTGATCGTCGTGGTGCCGGTGATGTGGACGCGGTTGCCCGTCGCCGCATCCAGATTGATGGTCGCCGCGCTGGCAATGGCTGCACCGGTTGCCAAGTTCTGCGCAGCGGTGAATGTGTTCGCGGCCAACGACGCCTTGCCCTGAAGCTCATTGCTCACTTTTTCGCTTGACCATGCATCGGTTTCACTGGTGGCGGCGTCATTGATCGCGCCCTCTGGCAATGTGGCGACTGCGGCCTCCGCTACCTGCGCGTAGTGCTTTGCGCTGTATTCACCGCCCGACACGGCGGCGCCTGTCTTCGTGGCCCAATCGCTCGCAAGGTCTGCTGCGGTGTCTGCATTTGTCTTGGCGGTGGCGGCAGCGTCAGCCTCGGTGGCGGCAGCGTCGGCGGCTTCTTTGGCGGCCGCGGCATTGGTGTGCGTAGCCTCTGCGATGGCGTGCAAGCTCTCGGCCATCAGCCCTTCGGTATCTGCCCAGGTCTTCGCCTTGGTGTTGTATTCCCCGGAACTGCGGTCGGCAGTCGTCGGAAAGGGCGCGGGCTCGACCAGCGCCGGGACGGGAACAATATCTGTCATTGCACAACTCCTTCTATTTTTAAATTCATCCGGGCAAGGCCGTAGTTTTCTGGGGTCACGTCGCCCGAGAGGTCGCCAAAGCCATTGAGGTAGTCATAGCGCGGCAAGTCGGACGCAATAAACGCCACGGGCCGCCCCTGCACCTGGTGCAGCAGCTCCATCGCGTGATTGGCTTGTTCGGCGTCGATCACGACCGAGCACGACACATTGGTGGCGCTGCCTCGGCGCTGGCGCACCGCTGTACCGTCGTCGTTGACCTTGCGGTAGCTGTAGCTCTTGACGGCGGCGTTGGCGCCGTATTCCACGCCGCCCAGGTCGGACGTGCCCAGCAGCGTGTCCCAGTGGCCAATCGAGATCAGCCCGACCGCCACCGGCCCGCCGCCCGTGGCGGTGATCGTGATGTGCACCTCGGCGTCCGGGTACAGCGGAAGATTTCGCATGTAGTGCTGCGTGCGCTGGCGCAGCGGCATGAATAACAGTTCATACAAGCCCAGCGCCTGCGCGTACAAGTCGGCGTCGTAGCCGTCAACTAGCGTGCCGCCGGGCTGGTCGTAAATGGCGATGTTGAGGTGATCGCCCTGCATGCCCCACAAGCCCAGGCCGGTGGAAAACCCGGGGCGCAGCACATACGTCATGCTCCCGGTGCCGCGCGCCTTGGTGTCCATCTGATCGTCAAACGGCGCCATGCGGTTGGTCGGCCCTTTGCGCAGCCACTTGGTGCTGTCGGTGCCGGGTGTCACCCCGGTGCTGGGCGACACCGCATCCCAAATGCTGCCCGTATGATTGACGAGCGTGCCCACGGTGTATGCCGTGCCCACCGCCCATGCCACCTCACCCGTATCGACGACAGGGATCGAAGTGCCCGCCGCGATCATGGCGTCAATGATGTTGATCGGCGTCAGGATGACCGCGTTTGCAGTGCTCATGCCATTACCTCTGCGGCCATGGCGTTTCCGCCCGCCGTAACGTTGTCGAATTGGTCAACCATCTGCGGCAGGCCTGCGGTGTTGTTTGCTGTTGCGCGGGCAGCGCCTTCAAGCTGCTCAACTTTTGCTGTGAGTTTTTCGATTAGTGCCTCCAGTCGCGCCGTGCCGCCGCCGCCCACGCCAGGATTCGCTGATGGGTTGTAGGGCTGGGGAATCACGGCCTCGCCTTTGTGCAGGTAATGCAGGCCGTCCTCTTCCACGAAATTCGTGCCCACGCGCAGCACTGGCAATCCGGCCTGACGGGCCCACTCTTCGGCGCTGCCGGGCGGCAAGCCCAAAAGCGCGTTGATGTCGCCGCTGTTCAGTCCACGAGCAGCAGCTTCAGCGTAGATCCCTGCTTCATTACCCGCTGCCAGCGCAGCCTGCCCTTGCTGCTGCAAAGCGGCCTCAAGCGCAGCCTGGCCGGTGTTGACTGCGCTGCCACCACCAAGTGCAATGTCGTGTCCGACCACCGCTTGCGTCGGGTCCACGCCCTGGATGCCCAGAGAATTGATGTACGCCAGATCAGCGGCAGACAGCCCGAAGGTGTTTTGAAGTCCAGACTGAGACATGCCGGCGCGTTTGACGATCTCGGCCACCGATGCGTAGTCGCCGGCCTGGTAGGCCGAAACAATCGCTTCCTTGCTGCCAAAAGTCCAGTTGTTCGCGCCGCTGATTTGGTCGGTGGCGTAGCCCTTGAGCAGGTCTGGTGTGATCTGCGCCATATAGTCGCCAGCCCCGCTGCCTGCACCGCCGCCTGCTGCACCAGCCGCCCCATTCTTCACACCCAGGATGGCGTCGGCCAGTTTCTGCAGCGCGTCGGCCACACTAAGAACACTGGTGTCGATGCCCTTGAGCGCGTTGACTTGTGCCTCTGCGGTGTCCAGAATGCCATCGAGGGCGCGCAGTTGCTTTTCGGCCTCGGTGAGCTGGTCGCCGCTGATGGCCTTCAAGTCGCTCAAGCGCCCGGCTAACACTAAGCGGTCTCGGTCGGCCTCGAACTGGCTTGCGTAGGCCGTATTTTCCATGCCGGCGCGCACCGCACCAATCGCATCGGCTAGTTGCTCGCCATCAGGCAGATAGCCCGTCGTTTGCGCCGCCGACAAGGCCTGCTCGATGAACGCGCGGCCCTGCGTTGTCTGCATCGCCTGGGTGCTATCGACTTCGGCGTACAGCGAGCGCACGTTGTCTTTCAGCGTGTCGAACACCGCCTGCGTGCTGCTGATCGTCTCTTGCACAATCGAGCGCTGCATGCCGACGGATCGCTGTAGCGCGGCATAAGCACCGTCAACGGCGTCCATGGCGTTCTTGCGCGATGCTTCGGCCGCCTTGCTGGCCGCATCCGCGAGCTGACGCGCCGCCTCAGCAGCATCGACGGCGGCGGGTGTGATGCCGGCAAACGCCGCGTTGACGTTAATCAAGGCCGCGTAAAGCGGGCTGTTACGGTCGGTCGATTCGGCTAGCGCACGGAATGCTTCGCGGCTTGCGCCGGCCACTTCAGCCTCTGTCAACCCAGCACCTGCCGCGTTGAGTGTGGCAGTGATGTTGCGCACGGTGTTGGCGCGTTTTTCCTCGACTGAGTAGTAGTTTTCGTAGTAGCTCGCCAGCTTGCCGCTCAGCGCTTCCAGCCCGCCAACCGCGGCAATCAGGCCTTGCGTGGCCGCAAAGCTCATGTCGGCCAAGTCTGCAAAAGGCATCAGCAGCAGTTGATCGTGAAAACTCTTGAGGGCTTGTGCGCCGTTGAGTGCTGCCGTGATCTGCTCTTGCGTCGCGGCGCCGGCCGTGATGCCGTCGAAAACACCTGCCAGATACTTGGGCAGCTCCGAGCCCTGCAGCGCGGCCAGCACGGCGCGAGAGGCTTCCAGGCTGTAGGCCTCTTTCGAATACACGGTGTTGTCGGCGGTGCTGTAGGTGCGCCCTCCCACGGCGCTCGAAAAGCCGAAGTGGGCGGTTTCGCCGTCGCTGTTGCCGCCGGCGCCGAAAGCCGTAGCGGCCAGCGTGATGCCCAGCGCCAAGGCCGTAGTGGCGTAGGCCTTCTGCAAGTTACCCGCTGCCAGGTCAGCACTAGACGAGTCGCCGAAGCGCCCGGTGCGCTCGATCTGGGCGCCGCTGGCGTCGTACTTGATACTGCTCTCGCCCGTGTTCTTGGAGGGCTTGCTGTCGCTGTCGAGCAGACCGCCCAGGGCGCTACCGATGGCGGCTCCAATGGGGCCGCCAAAGAAAGTACCTATGCCTGCGCCAATAGCAGATCCGTACTTGCCTTGGGACAGGCTGTAGAGCGCCCCGGCGTAGCCCAGCACATCCCCGGCGCCTGAAATGACAGACGAATATTCGGACAACGAATTGCCGATCTTCATCATGCTGTCGCCGATTCCTTCAAAGCCTTGGCTGTAGAGGCTGGCGCCAGCGCTGGCAAGACTACCAGGCGCGGTCGCGCCTATGTCTTTCAGCCAGCCCATATTGAAGCTAGATCCCATGTCGCCAGCCTGAGCGCCACCCTGCCCGGTTGCTGCGTTGGCTGTGCCCGATAGTCCTACACCGGTCATCACACCCTGAACCGCTAGTTTCAGAACCGTCGTCTTGAACAGGTTTTTGATACCGTCCCAGAAGGATTTAAAAAAGCCCTTGCCGGCTTCGAAACCCCGATACAGGGAATCGGTCAGGCCGCGCTCGATGTCGGCGTAGAGCTTTGCCCATTCGTCGCTGGCTGCCTGCTTGGTGATCTTGATGCCGGCCAGCATGCGCGCCTCGCGCATCTGCGCCAACTTAGCGATTTCCAGCTGGATGTTGTAGGCGTCCTTTTCCGCGTCGCCAAACACTTGCATGGAGGCGATCTTTTGTTCTTGCGCGGCGATGGTGTCTGCCATGCGCGCATCCGTCAGCTGAGCCAGCGCTGCGCCCGTCAAGCCGATGGCCTCGATCTCCTGCCGGGTCGCCTTATTCTTTTCGACCAGCACATCCAGATCCTTGATGCTGGAGTTGGTGGCGTCGTTGTAGAACTTGCGGCGCGCGGCGTCGATGGCCTCCTGCAACTCCAGCACAGCATAGCCCTGCGCCATTTCGCGGCTGTGCAGCTTTTCCCTGGCCTGTGCCAGAGCGCCTTCCAGGCCCGCCAGCTCCTTCTTGTTCTTGGTCTTTTTGGTGGCGATGTCGTATTCCGTCTGCGCTGCGGTCACGGCGGAGCCCAGCGCTTTCTTTTCGGCTTCCGCCACCTGGTTGATGTAGTCCAGTTCCGTCGCCAGCCCACGTTTGCGCTCGCTGGAAACCTTGTCCACGGTCTGCTTGGCGATCTGCTCTTGAACGGCTTGGAGGCGTTTCACGGCCTCGATCTGGGCGTTGATGCCGTCATTGATGGCAGCGTTGGACGACTTGACTGCCCCGGTTTTCTTGAGTAGTTCATCCTGTTGTTTTTTCAGGGCGTCGGTGTATTCCTTGCCCACCAGCACGCCGGCTTGGTTCAAGCGGATCAGCTCGGCCATTTCCTTGAGGTAGCCTTCTGGTACGCCGGACTGCTTGAGGCGGAAGGAATTGGCGGCTTCAAGGTCTTTGGCGCGCTGGGCGTTGTACTGCTCGCGCGCCCGGCCGCTGGCTATCACGCCTTCGTTCATATTGGACGGCGCGCCGCTCAACTGCTGGTCAAGCTCACGGAATCGTTGCTTTGCAAGCGCCAGCTCTGCGTTGATGCGCTCTAGTTCCGCTTGAGCGCTAGGCCCCAAAATGCCTCGCGCCAAGCCTTCGCGCAAGCGTCGGGCGTTGTCGTCAAGGCGCAGAACTTCGCTTGCTGCGTCGCGCAGCGGCCCTTGGCTTCCCAGCTTCTCCACGTCCCGCGACAAGAAGTCCAGGCCCTTGGAGATGGTGGTGATCGTGCCCGCTACGACAGACGTGACGCCCAACAACCGATCGAACGCGCCCACCAGCTTCAGCATGCTGTTGGCTGCGTTCGTGGAGGATTGCTCTACCGTCACGGCCATCTTGGCGAACTCAGTATTGACGCCGGATGCGGCCTTTTCCAGCGCGCCCAGCACCCGCTCTGCAGTCAGTTCCCCAGCCTTGCCCATTTCGCGGAGCTGCCCCACACCCACACCAAGCCCGTCAGCCATTGCCTGCGCAAGTCGTGGCGTCTGCTCAAGAATCGAGTTCAACTCCTCTCCCCGCAGGGCGCCGGATGCGAAGCCTTGGGAGAGCTGAGTGAGTGCGGCCTGAGCTGATGCGGCAGAGCCGCCACTGATCGTCACGGCCTGGCTGATGGTTTGAATGACGCCGAGCAATGAGTTCTGCGATACGCCCAGCTCTTTTGTAGAGCGCGCCACTTGCGCATATGTGCCGGCCAGATCCACGAAGCTGACGCGCGAGGCCTGGGAAATGCCGAACAGGCGCTGCTGCACGCTGGCCAGCTCTGCCGCAGACGCGGTGACGAGCCCAAGGCGTGAAGCCACGTTGGTACTGGCGTCGGCCATGGTCACGAACTCTCGCACGGACACACCGATGCCGATGGCAGCCACCGCGCGCGCGGCAACGCCTGCAGCAATGCTTAAGCTTGAAAACGAACTGCCGACCTGTGTGGATGCCTGAGCGGCTGCCAGTGACTTGGTTTTGACGGCATCCAGTTGGTCTAGAAGTGGCTTGAGCGAGTTGACGTCCACGCCTCGCTGGCGCGCCAGCGATTCGTAGAACTGGCGCGATCCCTTTTCGCCAGCCTCGAAAGACGCAACAGCCCGCTGCAGCTGCCCCTGAATGTTCTTTGCCGCGCGCTCGACGTCTTTGGCGGCCTTGTCGCCGCCCGCGCCGATAGAGCCAATGCCGTCGGCTGCGTCTTTCCCGGCCTTTTTCGCGGACTCGCCAAGGTCTTTCAGCGAGCGCTTGGCCACGCTTACGCCCGCCTCAACGCCAGAGGCATCCGCGCCGATCTTGATTTCTGTGTTTAGGTCGTTTGCCATTCGGGCCTTAATTGAAAAAGGCCCGCCGAATGGCGAGCCCAGAATGAAAAAACCCGCACTAGGCGGGTTTTGAATCAACTATTAATCACTACCATTTCAGGTGCCACCACTTGGCCACCTTGTCGAAGCTGCAGGTTGGCAGTCCAACCTTTTTCTTGAACTGCTCACCGAACTCGGTCTCAACGCTTGCGTAACCAGGGAGTGCGACGAACGGCCTAAATCCAACATAGCCGCCCATCCTGTTTTTAGCGTTGACTTCGCCGCACATGGCGCTGCCCCCGGGGGTCCAGTCGCTAAAAAGTCTTTCGCCCTGAAATTGCGCCGACTGGGGGTCGTTTAGCCCAGCAAGCACCTCGCTTCTTAGCCTGTGCATGATGAAGGCGCGGTATCCGAACACCGTTAGGAACAACACCCCAAATAAACACGCGGCGACAACCAGCCTCTTTTTCATGACCCCTCCTATGTAGAAGGGGGCATGTTACTAAATGAGGCAGCCGCCATAACGGCGGCGCATTGTTTCTATGTCGTTGGCAACTGGTCGCGATAAACGTGACGGTTAATAGGATCGTTTGGGTTCAGCTTGCCTGCAAACTGAACGTTCTTTCCTCGCTCTTCCAGGCCTATATTGATGATCTCCATCACGGGGGCAAGGCGCTCTTTCACTCGGCGCATGTCCTGCTTGATCTGTTCTACTTGCTCCATGGCCTGGCGCAAGGCCAATATACGCACTTTCACACCCGTCACTTCGTGACCGTCCTTTTCCAGCTGCTCGATCAGTTCCAGCTCCAAGGCCCGGTTCTTGGGGTCCAGCAGACGCCGGGGTGTCAACCAGGAGTTCCCAAAAGTCCGGTCATACACATCGGCCGTCTCCAGCGGGAAGTGGTATTTCTTGGGGGCTGGCTCCTCGTCAACCACCTCCCACTCTGCTGAATGACGGGTCACGATGCTGATTGCCGTACTGAATTCGGCGCGGGGGATTTCCCGATATGTCACCTTGAAATGGCTTTTCAGCTTCGCCCATCCCTGCATCATGAACTTGCCGCGCTGCGCCTTTGGCAGGTTCTCGGCCGAGGCTTGAAGCAGCGTGCGAAGCGTGTCCTGTTCGTTCTGAGTTAGTTCGTCGTCCGGGTTCACGGAAAACGGCTTACCGACATAAACGCCGGTTTTGCGGATGACCGGGAGAACTTCGCTTGTCACCCACTTGGCGAACTTGCGCGCTTCTGGCTTACGGCTGCGCAGCACCAGGGCGTACAGGCCGGATTCACTGATGACGGTCAATTTCTGCTCGCCGCCAAGGGTATAACCAGTCGTTAGACCCTTCTCGTCATCATCCAAGTGGTCGCCAATTGCCTTGCTTGTGTTCTTATAGTCGAGTGCGCCGCAAACATCGCTCGCCACGAACCATGGCTCTCCATCACGCACGACGACACGCACCTTGTGCTCGCCAAAATTAAACGTAGGTTGGCTGCTTACTTGAACTGCTTTAGAATCGCTCATGTTGAATCCTTGATATGCGTCTTGGGTTACTTCACTCGAAGCCCTGCCGGTTCCAGCCGTCAGGGCTTCACTCTTTTCAGGCCGTCTGTGCACTGCGGCCCTCTCGCTTCTCGTCGAGCAGGCGTAGTAGCCAAGCGTTCAAGCTGCTGCGGTCCCTTTCTGCTTGTTCCATCGCCCACTTCTTGAGGTCATCTGGCATTCGGAGACCAAACGGCTTGATATGGCCTGTCTTTGTCCGTGTCTGCATGTTCGTTCCTTTCGGCTTCAAAATGAAGCTGATACGGATTATGGCAGGCTTCAATTTGAAGTCAACTCTATTTTGAAGCCATCGCCTAAACTTGCGGACAATGGCTACGCAAGACGACTACATCCGAACCGCTTTACGAGTGCCTCCGGGCCTTCACGCACAAATTCACGAGGCGGCAAAGGTCAACAACAGAACGTTCAATGCCGAAATCGTCGCCCGTCTTGAAGGCAGCTTTACACACCCGAGAGACCGGATTCCAGGCTCCTCCGAAGAGATAAAGGCCTTCGCAGAGGGCGTGGCAAAGGTACTTGTCGAAAAGGGCTGGGGTCCAAAAAAATAGCCACTTGGAGACTTGCTTGATAGATATCGACTGGAACATGTGCATCGCCGGCACCTACAGCCAATACAACGCTCGTGCGAAAGCAACAGTTTTCAACCCCGCGCCAGATGGCATGGTTGAGGTCACGCTTTGGGGCGGCCGGCGTCTGCACGTTGGTTCCGATCCGGCCTTTTCCATGGAGTACCAGGGCGGGATGGGCTCTTACACCAGAGACATTGACATCCTCGACACTTGCTCAGACCGGCCTTGGTTGTTCGAGGCGTGGTGCCACTCCTTCGGAGAGCTGCACACCTACTCATTTCACAAAGTGGCGACACTCACTGAGCTTGCAACCGGACAATCCATAACTGGCGAAAAGCTACAACAACTACTTGGTGGCGCTTTACCCCCTCCTGCTCAGTCATAGCCATTCACGACTTCGGCGCAAACTCCTGCATGGTGTCAAGCGCAGCGGCCTCCATGGTCATCAGGTCGCCATGCAGGCCATTCCACTCATCAGCGTCGAGCCCCAGCCGATCCATGAGTGGGTACATGTCAGACCAACTCAAGCCGATTGGCACACCACCCATGGGCGGTATGCGCCAGCGCGTGCCCACTAAGCGAAAGAGGCTCAGAGCCCGCTCGTTGTCCGGCCACACCTCAAGAACCTCGGTTTCGTAGTCCTCCAGCTCAAAGCCTTCGGACTTTGCCTCCGATTCCGTGATGGGTGGCTCGTACAGCGCACGGACTAGGCCGCGGAGTTTCCCAAGCGGCCGTGAAAAATGGCGGCGTCGTAAGCGCTCAGGAATGAGCCCAGCGTCCCGCCGAAACTGTCTTCCAGCTCAATCAGGTTCTCGGGGTTGAATTCATCTGCCAGGTCCCAGCCACTGGCGCACTTGGAGATCAGTTCAGCACCCTTGCGCATGTCTTCGCCCACGACGGCCGAGAAGCTGAATTTGGCGGGCTGCTCGCCGTCTTTTTCCGACTCATTAATGGGCTTCATGTGGGCGTCGCGCAGGTCTGCCCATTCGGTTTTTCGCATCGCCTTGGCATTGAAGGTGACGGCGGTTTCGGTGCCGTCCAAGCGCTTGATGTTCACCGGCAGATCGAACGATGGAACGGTGCCCGCAAGGGTCTTGAGGCTGGTAACGGGAACGGATTTTTCTTTGGCCATGATGTGTATCTTTCGCAAGGGTAAAAAATTGCCCGTGCGCACCCCAGCCGTCCCTTGCGAAGGAGCGAACCGGGATGCGTCGGTGCTGGTGATGGGCTTACGCCCCAGAATCAGGCGGCGTAGCGCGTGCTGATGTTTTGCGCGTTGAACGTGCCGCGCACGGTCACGGCCTGGCCTTCGGTCAGGGTTTCTTCTTCGTTGAAGGAAACTTTTGCAGGGATCAACGAGACAGCGCCGGACTTGGCGCGGCGGCGCACCACCGTGTCGGCGTTGGTGTCCGACAGGGTTTTGAGCGCCGTGTAGGCGGGTGCGCCGATCATGTCGGCGTCCATGTCAAAGGTGCGCTGGACTGCATTGAAGCCGTCCGCAAGCACAATTTCCACATCGCTCTCGATGAATTTGACGTTCACCGTCTTGGCATCGCCGCCCGAGCTGGAGTGGTTCATGGTGCGATCCAGATCCACCCAGGTGTTGACCTTGCGAACCGAACCAGCGCCGCCGCCAGGGGTGAACAGCTCGGCGTTGCTGGTGTCGATGCCTTCCAAAACAAAGGCGTCGGTGGTCTGCGTCTTCACGCGGGCGGCGCGCATGTTCAGACGGCCCCAGCCGCTGTACATGATGAGGATGTCGCCCACGCTGTAGCCGTGCGCCGTGCTGGACACGGACGCCTCTGCGGCATTTGTGATTGCGGTGATGGTTTTCGCTGCTGCGAGTGCGGTGGCGACAGAGTGGACTGTGCCGTTCGGGGTGCGTGCCATGGTTTGGCCTTTCTATGGGAATGGACGAAAAAAAACCGCATCGCTGCGGCTGGTTGCGCCCACTTGGGGCATGAAAAAACCGCCTCGAATTGCTCCGGGCGGCTCTTGCTGGGCTGGCCTTGTGGCCTGAATAAAAAAGCCCGCCGTGATTGCTCAGGGCGGGCGAACCACTCAGAAAGGGCGGTAAAAATCAGTGAGGCAAGAGCGTGGGCTGAATTTGCGACTCCAGCGAAAGCCGCTCATGCCGGAAGCTCGGAATCTCGCGCTTGCGCTCCAACATCAGGTGCGAACCGAACGATGCACGAACCTTGGACTCGACTTCTCGGGCGATCAATGCCTGCATTTGTTGCCACAGACCCAGGCTGGCGGTCTGGATCGTGTCGAATGCCTCGATCACGTCCAAGTGGAAGTCAGCATTGATCCACATGGCGTAGGCGTACACCAGTGGGCGACTGACAAATGTTCCCTGCACGGCGGCGTCGCCGCCTTTGATGATGGCCACAGGGTCGATGCGCGAATCCGCGCATCGCTTCGCTGCAGCCGCAATCAGCTCTTGAGTTTCCTTGCGGCGCAAGAACTCTCCCGGGCGATGGTGCTTTGTGGCAGTGCCGCGAGCCATGCCGGCGCGGTGTAGGTCGTTCAGGCAGTAGCGCCCTTCGGTGTCTTGGCGAATTGCCGTACTGGAAATCGTGAGAGGTTTCATGGCTGGTCTTTCTGAGTGAGAAACAAAAAAACCCTCGCGTGGAGGGCTTGGGCTGCCGGTCTTTGCCGGTTTTGTCAATGCTTATCTGGTTGACCAGATAGAAAAATCCTGTCTGGAGCCGAAAAGCTTGGTGTCTTCCTCGTAGACGGAGACGCGCGCGCCCAGGGCGTCGGCCTGAATGACTGGGGCGGACAGAATCGCGGCCTCGACCTGCTTTGCCAGATTTACTGCGGCAATCCTGGTGGTCGCCCAGCAAACAATCTGCATGCGGCCGTTTTCCTTGTCAGGCAGCGTGCCTTCCATGTAGGCGATGACCTCGCCGCCGGCCTGCTGGTACACGATGCGCGGCAGCGCGGAACCTTCCGGGGCAACATCGGGATAAACGCGGTCGGCAACAAGGGCGCGCAGTACGGCGAACAGCGTGGCTTCGGCGCTCATTTGATGGCCTCATTGATGCTGTTGCGCATCACATCAAGCACGGCATCCTTGGCTCGTTCCGATGCTGCGTCATAAGCTGGCCGCAAGAAAGGATGGGCTGGCGCGCGGCTGGTGCCGTACTCCACCATGGAGCCATAGGGCGCTTTTTGATGATTCCACGAGATCGAATACACCGCCTTGCCGGGCGCAGATAGGCGCTTGTTGTAATACTGGTAGATCGAATCCCGAAGATTTCCGGACTTGAAGAAATAACGGACGCCGGTTTTTTTTGAATTCTTTCCGTAGAAGAAATGGGCTTCATCAGAAACTGGCGCTCGCCATTTGGATTCGATGTAGAAAATCTCAGCTCCGGCCTGGGCTGCCGGCCTAAGCGCCTCTTTCGATGCCGCAGTGATGCCGTCCAATTTCTTGGCGATCTTGTCAAAGTCGAAGTCAACGCTGATCATGTAAGAACCTCACAAACCAGGTCCACGAACTCCCTGCCCTGCTCATCCGGCAGCACGGCCTTGATCTCAAACACCGTCTCGCCCAGGAGCGCGCGCATGCCGGCGACAACGTCTGTGCGGCGCCGGATGCGGATCGAGGCCTTGGCAATGCTGACCGGTGCATCGCTCTTGATCGTCTGGATGCCGCTCAGGTAGCGGACATTCGCCCAAACCTTGGCGACATCGGCCCAGTCGGTCACGGGCTGGCCGATCTCGTCCTGGCCTTCGGTTAGGCGCTGCAGGGTGATCAGTTTGTTGAGCTTGCCGATTTCCATCACCGGCCCCAGAGCTTGATCGTGTTCAGCAGGTCGTGCGCACCCATCGGCAACTCTTCAGCCTTGAGGCTGCTCACGGCCTGGCGGTTTTCGTACCAGTGGGCGACCATCAGCAGGATCGCGGCGCGCGCGGCGCTCGGGGTGACGGTGTAGCCGGTCACATAGCGCACGCGCACCGCTTCGGGAACATCCTGTGTGCTGGGCCAGGACGCGCCATGAGCCAGCGAGACGCGGCGCGCATCGCCATAGGTGCTCAGGGCGTAGCCGGCGCTCAGCGTCTGCTCGGCGCCTGCGGCATCGGTGTATTTGATGCTGGTGATGCTGGCCACTGGCGGCATGTCGAGGTCGAGCCCTTCGGCGGGGAAGGCGTCGAGCGCCATTTCCAGCGTCTGCGGCGCCAGCGCGCGGCTGGTGTAGTGTTCGGCGAACTCGCGCGCGGCGACGATCCATGCGGTGATCGAAGCGTCTTCCGGCAATGGCGCCAAGTCGGCCATGTCCGCGATCAGGCGCAGGTGCAGGCGTGCCTCTTGCAGCGTGACCGGCTCTATTGCGACGGGGGTTATGACTTTGTGCATGCGGGATTCCTATGCAAAAAGCCCTCCGGAGAGGGCTTTTCACGTAAGCGTCTGAGGCTCAGACTGCGCCGCGAAGGGCCAGGCTGCCCTTGACAATCGTCGCGCCAGCAGCAATCGAAGTGCCGCTGTTCTTGGTGATGACGGCGCGCACATAGCGCTTGTTGCCACGGTAGCCGACTGCATAGGACGTATCGGCCGCCAGGGTTGCCGGGAAAGTGCCGATCAGGTCGGCGCCAGTTGCAGCAGCGTCGCCGGTCAGGTCGGCGGCATCACCGTGGCGCAGGCTGATCGTGTAATCGCCCGCGCCGGCAATCGCGCCGGTATTGATGACCACAGTTGCAGAGCCTGCGCCTTGCAGGTCAACAATGGGAGAGTCCGCCTTGGTGGCGGCATGGACGGCTGGCGAAAGCGCCAGCGCAACGGCAATGTTTGATTTGAGGTCGCTCATGAGGAATTTCCTTTCGGGAATGAGTGAGCCCGCGCTGTGGCGGGCTCTTGTGGCTTAGGTCGAGAACTTGAGGAATTTCACAGCCTCGAAGTTGACCGCGCCGCCGCCGGTGCGCTTCGTGCTGTAGAACTTCACGTAAGGCTTGGCGGTGTACGGGTCGCGCAGCGTGCGGATGCCCATGCGGTCCACGATGGTGTAAGCCTCGCGGATGTCACCGAAAGCCAGCGACAGCGAGCCGGCGCCCATCGCAGGCACATACTGATCGACGCGGGCCGGGTAGCCCAGCAGACGGTCAGGCTGGCCAGCTTGCAAGCTTGGCTCCCACAGGTAGCGGTCGCTGGTCGCCTCTTTCATCTTACGGACGGCGGTGCGGGCCTCGCGGCGCATGAGCCAGGTGGCGTTCTGCAGGTACCGATCCTTGAACGCGCCGATCATGTCTTGCAGCGGGTCGGCCTTGTTGGTGTGGAAGGTGCCGCTGGCGCCGGTCACAACATGCTCGAAAGTGCCCCATGCGCGGGTGTCGTCGCCGGTCGCAGCCGTTGGGTAGGCGAACAGACCGCGCGGCTTGCCGACGCCGTCGCCGGTCGTGAAGCCAGCGCCTTCGACGCGGGCGAACTTGTCGGCCACCTTGCCAGCCAGCCAACCTTCAACGTCCGTTGCAGCGTCGTCAAGAATCTTCTGCGAAGCCTTGGGTTGCGCGTACATCTCATGAGCGCCGATCTCGTACTTGCCAACTTGCGGGGTGTTGGTGTCGTTGCGGTCGCCCAGCTCAGAAACCCAGCCAGCATCGGCCTCGCCGTTGTCCACGATGCCTTCGAGCTTATCGGTGCTGATGGTCTGGACGTTCGCCAGTTGACGCATGGTCGATTGCTCGTAGACCTTGGAAACCATGCGGCCCACGGTCGACGGGGGCAGCAGGTAGCCACCGTCCGGGTCAGAGCCTGCCGACATGGCTTTTTGCTCATCGCTGGACAGCGAGTTCATCGGCGTGCCGGTCATCATCTTGAAGAAGGCGTTTTTGTACTCGGTGTAACCCTTGGCATCGACCTCGGCGGGGGCAGCTTTGCCCTTTGACTGGAAGTCGGCGCGCAGCATCAGATTGAAGCTCTTGACCTCGGCCGTCAGCTCGGCGGCGGCCTTGACTTCGCTGTCGGTTTGCGGGCGATTGGCCTTCTTCTGGATGTCTTCGATGGCCGTTTTCAGTTCGTCGAACTTGTCCAGAGCCTCGCCCAACTTGGAAACCTTCGATTCGAGGTCGCCCAGCGCCTTGCCTTCGGCCTTGGCCTTGATCAAAGCATCGTTGGCGGTCTTGAACTCTTCGAAGGCCTTACCCTGGTCTTCCAGAACCTTCTTGACTTCAAGCAGCGTGACTTCGCCGCCCATGGCCATGGGGATCATGCCCAGGCCGGCAAGAGCCTCGGGCGCGATGAGTGGATGGCCGGCGACTGCGAACAGCGCCAGGACTGCAACGATAGCCAGGAGGCCGAGCGTCAGGTTTTTACGGGTGAATTGCATGGTGATTACCTTTCAGGAATGAAAAAACCGCCTCAGTGGGCGGTTTGCTACGGGGGGGGATTGCGCTGGGTCAAAAGACGGCGCGGGCTTTCAGGACGGCAGACAAGTCCACCAGTTGGTCGCGATCCCCGGAATCACTCCGGCTGATGACGCTTTTCACGCGAGACACCATTGCGAGTGCCTCACTCTTCGACATGCCACATGCATCACGCAAGTGGCGCTCGATTTCGGACAGGCTCGCCAGACCTTCAATGGTCTTCAAGCCCTTATCGGATTCATTGGCTGGCGCGCCCGTGAGTGTCGCGAGCGCCTTGCTGTGCGGAAACAATGCCGCGAGGGATTTGGCGGCCTCCAGCACGTTGCCAGTGATCATTCGCGGCTCCATGGGCGTCAACGTCAACGTGTCGCGCTTGAGTGGCCAGGCGGTGATCTCGCCGTTCGGCTTTTTCAGCGTCTTGCCGCGCACAGCCTCACTGGAGTTGCCCAACATGCCCGCATCAAGCAATTCCGAGAGGAAATCGACGTATTTCGCGCGCCGATTGAGCACGCGATGCACAAAAATGCCTTTTTCATCCACTTTCGCGGACTTCCAGTCCACCACGCCAAGGACATTGCTGTCATCAATGCCCAGGCCATCCGGGTCAAGACCATGCTCAAAATCGACGTATAAGGTGCCAATATCGGTGTAATTGCTCTCGAAAGCCGTGCTTTTTGTGAAGAATTCGCCAACTAAGTCTCGACCGCCGAACAGCACCATGTAATTGCCGACGATCAACTCATCGGGGCTTTTAGAGACGGCTTTTAAGGTATTTTCAATGATCATTTCGGGCCTTTCATGTCGGTGACGGCTCAGTTTTCGCTGGCTGGGTGCCTTGTGGCGCGTGAAGCAGGGCCGCCTCGCCGCCTTGCGGGTTGAACTCCAGCAGCGCCCGGACTTCGTCTTGAGTCAACACCTGGCGCGAGCCGCCGGAACCGAGCATTCGCGCGAAAAACTCCCCCTGATCTTTCAAGGCCCCGCGCAGCAGGCCGGCGGCAACGAATTTGAAGTAATAGCCTTGCCCTCGCTCCTTTTCGGTCAGCAAATTGATGTCGGCGGACTGCTCGATCCGCGCATACCACGGCCCCAACGAGTCCACGACGTGCTGAATTGCAAACTGCTCGGCGCTTGCGTAGGTGGCCGCTTTGTCAGTGAAACCGACTTTCGACGGCAGCACACCAAGAAAACGGCAAATTTCCGCACCCTGATAATTCCGCGTCTCAAGATGCTGGGCATCCAAGCCTGTCATGGCGCTTTGCAGCCACTTCGCGCCGCGGTCAAGAATCATTGGAGCGCCGGCATTCTCCGCGCCGGCCATCTCCGCCAGAATCCACGCCTTGAGATCCTTGTATTGTTGCGGGCTCAGATTGCCATCAACCGAATAGGTGCCAGATGGCCGGACACCTTTCGCGTGCAGCTTTGCGTGGGTTTCTTCGGTTGCAATGGACAGGCCTAGCGCCTCGCGTGCCAGCGCCAAAATATCCATGCCAGCAAACCCGCTCCAGCTCGGGCCGCGAACATGCCAGATAACCGATGCGTCAAATGTGACAGTCCGCCCGTCCTTGAGCGTGTACTTGTAGCTCGGCGCCTCAAACTCGTTTGGCTGTTCCGGCGTCACCCTTGCCGGATCCAGCATGATCATTTCGGCAACCTTGCCGCCCACGACAAGGCTTTTCCAGGCATAAGCATTGCCTAGGCCCGCATGGATCACCATTTGCTCCCGAAACTCGTAGCTGGTCTGCCAGTCGTTCGGCTTCGTCGCAACCAGGTCATAGTGCCGGTGGTCGCGCGCCGGTTCGATCTTATTCAGCCCGCCTTCTTTGTATTCGCGGAACAGCTTGAATGGCACCTGGGCGCAGCCCTGCGACAGTACGCGCAGGCACGCGAAAAACGTGGCCACCTTGAATGCATTCTCCAGATTGATGGTCGGACCAGCCTTGGATGTGCGACCACCGTAGATTTCACGGAAAAGCTCAAGCGAGTTCGTCACCGAGACTGACTTCTGCTCGATGCCGCGCGCCAGGAACCCCATTACTTGCCACCCTTGGCCGTCAGCCAGCCAGCCACCAGGGCGAAAACACCCGCCACAATCCAGCCAACGGGCTGGTAAACCATTCCAGCACCTACCGATACCGCAGCGGCGCCGGCCACCATGAGCGCATCCGGCAGCCATCCGGCCGCAACAGCGCGCGCGGCCTGAAGTTTGTCTTTGATGTTCATGCGGTTTCCCAAAATGATCGGCCTGTGGCGACCGGATTTAGTGCCATGAGCGACACAGCATCAAAAATCGCCATCAAAGGATCGATCTTCGCGGTGCCGCTCACAGCTTTTGTTATCGAAATTGCGTTGCCCTGTTGAATCGTCCTGGCGTTGCTTACGCTCCACGCCATCAAATCCCGCCCGCAGTGGACAAACTCGCCGCCGGCAACCTTGCGTTCTGTGGTCTTGATTGCCCCGTTAAGCCGCCATCCCTGTGAAATGGCGACGATGTGATCCGTGGTGAAGTCCCGGCCAGCCAACTCATCGACAACATCGGTAATGCCTGCGCCGTCAACCCCTATCCCTTGTTTTTCTGGCAGCTTTCCAGCGTCGCGGACCCTGCAAACAATGTCGGCCACTGCCGTGACGTCGTCGCCCGGTCGGTCCACCAAAGTCAAATCGCCTTGCTGGGCAAAGTCCAGCAAGCGCGGCGCAATCTCCTGGCGGCGCTCTAAAACGATCTTGTGAGCCCAGGCATGGCCCCAGTGCAGCCAGCGGCGGGTATCGCGTTCGCGTCCGATCACCGCCAGGCCCAGCAAGTCATCCAAACCACCGCCGTCAATGCCGATCACGGCCACTTCGCAGCGCTCGAGCAGCGAGTCCAGCGTCAGGCCGGGCTCAGCGGCTGCCTCCCAGAAGTCGGCGCCGGCCCAGCGGTCTGTCCGCAGGTTCATCCCGATCTCGACGTTCAGGTGCTTGGCCAGGAATTGCTGAAAAGCACCGTCTTGTTTCGGTGCGTTCTTTTTCAGGTTGTCTTCTAGCCATTCCGCGCTGACTGACCGACCGATGTTCGGGTTCGTGATGTAGAAGTTTTTCGGGTCGGTGTAGGCCTTGCTCTTGACCATTGAGGCCGGGAACTCGTACAACACCCCAAGGGTTTTCTTGTCCTCAATAACGCCATCGCGCACGTTCCGCCAGTAGTCCAGCTTTTCCCTAAAGACTCCGGCCGGCGGGTCATCGCTTTGAGTTGTCAGGTAGATAACCCATCCCTCATCGCGCGAAACTTGGCCTCCCAGCGCCTCCATAAACATCGCCACAGCGTTGGCCCGCTTGCCAAATAGCCAAAGCTCATCGACCAGGACCTTGCCCGACTTCTTGCCGGATACGGTGTCCGTGTCTGCCGCCACCACCTTCAAGCTGTTCCGGTTCACGCGATGCGTGATGGTCCGAATGTGGTCTTGGATGTGGAACAAGTCGATCAACTCGTCATCCGCCCTAACCATCGCGGCCGCCGGCTTGAAACTGTTGTCCGCCACTTCCTTGGTCGGCGCCAGGATGAGGTGTTCCTCTTCCTCGCGCCAACACAAGATCAGCGCCGTGAGCATGATCCCGGCCGCAATGGTCGATTTCGTGTTCTTCTTGCTGATCAGCAGGCCATATTCACGGATTAGCTGCTTTCCGGTCTCTGCGTCGTAGCCGCCGAAAATGGCCGCTACGAAGTCAAAAACCCACTGTTCCGAGCATTCACCGAAAGTCGGCTTGCCGGGCAGATCCACCACCCGCAGCTGCTTAAAGATGGCAAGTGCCTGTTCTGCCTGAGCCGGGAAAATGGGCGGCGGGATGATTGGCAAACCATCAATCAGCCGGCGCTCCCAATCGAGGCAGGCCGTACTCCACTCCATCGTCAAACCTTCTTCCCGCCTGCAGCCACCAGCTTAGGCGGCTCTGCTGCGGAAAATCGGCCAGCGACTTTCTTCGCCGCTTCGTTGCGCTGCTCCTTCTTTCCGCCCTCGCCCAGCTTCTGGTGCATGAAGGGCATCAAGGCCTTGGCCGCGTCAATCCGCAGCTTTTCAGCCAGCTCGCCGTCATTCATGGCCGCCAACAGGAACATCTTTGGGTCCTGATGCTGCAAGGCCTTGGACAGGTCAAAGGTCGGCCGGTCTGGCTCGGGCGCGGCTTCGATCTCAACTTTCTGCGCAGGCTTGGCCTTCAACAGGTATGCGGCGATCTCCTTGTCTTTAACAAGGCGAGACCCAGCCGCCGATGCCGTGGCTGCGCTGTATCCAGCCGCCAAAGCCGCGTCCCTATTGGACTTCCCAGCCTTTTTGGCCTCGGCAAAAGCCTTTCTCTTGCCTGTTAAAGCCATTAACAAAACCCTCCAGGGGGAAATAATCTGCGCGTGAGATACCGGGTGGTTTCGGCCGGATGGATGTTGCAGACTTACAACACCCCCCTACGTGCACCAAATCGGTGCTCATTCGTTGCGAAAATGAGACACATCGCAACATCAAACCCTGTTGCAGGTGGCATCACCAGCCCACCAGGACAGCGCAGGCGAGGCGATCAGCCTCTAGCCCTGCCCGTCCTTGCTTTGTTCTCTTCTGCCGTCTTGCGCGTGTGGCAGCCATCAGGCCCACCGCACAGCGTCTTGAGGTTGCCCATGCTCAGCGCGTCGCCGCCCTTCTCAAGCGGGACGGTGTGATCAACCTCGTTGTCCATCCGCACCAGGCCGCAGCTCTGGCACCGGTACTGGTCGCGCAGCAGTACGGCGTGCCGGACCTTCATCCATGCACTGCCTCTCACCCGCTCTGTTGCCCCCGCCTTGGTGTCCAGCACCTTGATGCGGTTGGTGTTGAGCGGGGTTAGCCGCGGCTTGAGAGCTTGGAGCTTCACGCCTCCACACCAACCGAGAGTGGCGCATGGGTGCGGCCCTGCACTGCCAGAACAACAGCCTTGCCCGCATTCAGCAGCGCCAGATCTTCAGCGTCTGGCATCCAAAAGGAAAGAACACAAGGCACGCCATCCACTTCGGTGTGAGTGACCGGCAAGGCTCGACAGTCCTCAAGCGGGAAATCGGGTGGCGCTCCTAGAACGCCGTTGTTTGTGGCGTGTTGAATGGGGCCCATATCAGTCCTTGCGCCCGTAGCAGTGGAACAACACAGGCCGCGGCTCAAGGCCTTGTATCGGGTGGATGGATTCGAAGCGGGCCGTGTAGGATTCAATCTCTCCGTCTTTGACCCTCAGCGGCCAGTGGTTCATACAGACCTCGCCCAGGTCAGTATCGACACTCACAACGCCGTGCAATTTTTCATTGCCGGTTATGTCGTGGACAGCTGCACCTCTGGCATTGTGTGGCCCGTAGATCATGGCATTCCTTGGTGTTCTGGCATCCGTCGGACTGCCCTTGTGGGCTGGCGCCTGCCGTTCGCTCTTTACCAGTTGACCGCTACAGCTTGCGGCGGATGAACCCGCACTAGGCGGCCGGCACTGGCTGCCGGATGATGTTGGGTTACTGGCTGGAAGCGTCGCCGTCTTCTTCGACGTAAGGGCGAACCAGTGGCAGGGACGGCGCGGACACGAAGCCGCCCAATTCCTTGACGCTGATCGCACCCTCGCCATGAACGAGGAACGAGTGATGCGCGCCGGGCTGCATCCGGGTCTTGCCAGTCTGCGTCTCAACGAGGACTTGCTTGTTGCCGGTCACGGCGATGTGGACTGTGGTGGTCATGGTCTTCCTTGGTGGTTGGCGAGGTGATGGGTGCCCGGACGCAGGACGATCCCGGTCAATCAAGGATGTGTCGGGCGAGCCTGGCCGGGCAAACTGGCGGAAGATGAAGGAATCGAACCATCACCCTTGCGGATGCCACTGGGTTCAAGCCAGCTTTGCGCCCTGCGCGGCATCTTCCGGAAACGAAAAAGCCCGCAGGGCGAGCCGTGCGGGCTTTGGGAATTAACTCATCTAAGAGACAAGTTTTCCAAGAATGGCACATTTATACCACATACAACGGAGCACGCAAGCTTTTTGTAAGGTTCGTGTGTTTTAGGCTACGCCGCCACCTCTTGCGAAATCAGTCCGCCATTCTGAAAGCGCTGGGTAAGCGCATCAAGTGCGCGAGAGTGCAGGGCCTTGGCGTGCCTGCGCATGGTGGCACAGGCCTCGCGCACTGCGGATACCGACACACCGAAGTGTGCGGCAATGTCGCCTTGGCTCATACCATCCCGCTGGCGAGTTGTGGCGAAGACGTGCCATGAGCAGTACAGCGCAAAGTCATTGTGACCAGTTGACAGCATGGGCGCCACATATGACGCCAGCCCTCGCACCCCTTCCGCCTTGATAACCTGATGGCCATAAATTGCCTTGCATGCGTGGCGCTCGGCGTGGTGCGGCAGGTGATTAACCATGGCGATTACCTGGGCACATTGGGCGCGCACCTCCATGGGCGACAGGCCGGCGAAGTTGACCCGGCTGTCACGCGGCTCCGGCAGCCCGTCCCAGACATGGTTTTCCTTCACCAGCTGATCAATCACGATAGCCGTGGGGCTGCGTGATCCGGCTGGCATGGAGTGAATCAGGAACGATACATGCAGCGCATGGCTGGCGTCTTGAAATACCGGGTCATTGTTCTGCATTCATGCTCCTTTTCATTAAATCTTCTCTACCGTGAGGCTCACACGGCTGGTGAGCGTGTCCGGTGTGGCTTGGTCTATTCGCTGGGACTGGATGGTCTCCACACTGCAGCCAACGACAGCAAGCCCGGTCGCGATCCTGAATAGGTCCATGATGGCCAGAATCTCCCGCTCGGCCGCTTCGCGTGCGGCGCGAATTTCTTCGATGGTCATTTGTCACCCCTTTGGGCTTTCGGCTTCTCGCTCGTGCTGAATCGGTGCAGGTTGGCGCACTCGTAGCGCCTGGCCGTGCTGCCGTCCTTGCGCTGACGGGTTTCAATAACGCGCGCGTGGGCCTTGCAGTCGGGGCAGGTCATACCGCCCCCTTGCAAAGCTCAATTGCCTGCGCTTCGGTGAAGCCAGCCGCCACATAAGCGCGAAAGTCGGCGAATTTATTGAATGCCATGTACTTTTTCCGCTCGGTGCTGATAGGCGTCTGGAGCTCGTCAAAAGCCACACGGAGCAACTGCGCCATCTTGACTTCTAGCTGCTCTTGTTTGCTTGGTGTTGTCATGCTCAATTGCTCCTAAATTTATAGCTACTCGCACCCATGATTTCAAGCTTGCGGCGCGTATCCTCCACCCATGCGGGCTCAAGCGCCCGGCGCACGGCCTTGCTGAAAAGCGCGCCCTGGTCGATCTGCGAATGACAGCCGCGCACACCCGGTCGGTCGCAGCACGCCGGGAACAGTTGGCTGTCGCAGGCCTTGAGTGCCATGCCCTTGCCGGTATTGCTGTGCGCCGCCTGGCTGTATCCAGCAATGCCACAGATCACGCACGGCAGGCCGGCCACGGCGCGGCGGTAGGCCTCGCTGCGCATGATTTCCGCCTTGGGCGTTGCACTGGCCTTGTCGCTGATGACTGTTGGCGCGACACGGCGCACCGGGCGCGGCGCTGGCAGCGGTCGGCGCTCGACTGCCTGGCGTTTGAATCCGGTGCGGCGCAGCATGGCTTACTTCACATTCACGAAAGGAACGGCGCCGCCCGCCATCGTGGCCGGCAACTTACCGTCCCATTTAGCGATGGCCTGCAACTGCACATAGCCCTGGCCGCCGGACTTCTCGACTGCAGCGGACTGGATGGCAATGGCCTTGGCCTCACCCTCGGCCTGGGCAATGCGCTGCTCGGCCTCAAACTTGGTGCGCTTCAGGTTGTTCTCGGCGGTCGCGGCCTTCTGGTTGGCCGTCACCTTTTCCTCGATGGCTTGATTGAAAGACTTGCTGAAGCCAAAATTCACCAGATTCACGTTCTGGACAATCAGGTGGTACTGGCGCACGCGCTGCTGGAGATTGTGGGCAATGGCTGCACTTACCTCCTGGCGCTTGGTCACAAGCTCCTCGGCGGTGTACTGGGCAACGATGGCCTTGAAGGTCTCATAGGTGGCCGGCTGCAGCAGCAATTCGGCATAGGTCAGCGTCGGATTGCTCACATACAGTTCGCGCGCCTTGGCCGGGTCAACCACGAAGTTGACAACCAAGTCGGCATGCACGCTCTGCAAATCCTTCGAGCCCGCGTCGCTCTTGGCTGCGTCCACGCGCTGCTGTCCAAGGTAAATATCGCGGGTGCGACTCCATGGCGCAATGAAGTGCGCGCCCTCGCCCAGCAGCTCCTGAGAAACCTTGCCGAACGTCGTCACGACCGCCACATTTGACGCTGGGACCGTGGTGAACATGCTCGCAGCAAAGCACAAGACGCTCAACACCACCGCCGCTCCTGAGCCAATGCGCGGATAGCGCCGGTCCACTGGCTTGAAGATGAACGATGCCCCAAATGCCAGTGCGGCAATCACCAAAAACAGAATTGACAAGATGAACATAGGTTTCCTTTTTTGTTGTGCGCCCAAGTAAGTGCGGGCGCGGTCACTGGTTACTCGTTAAACCCCGCCAGGATGGTTTCCACCATATCGATGCGTTGCAGCGGGTTCAGGTGCCTCCATAGCGTGCGGCCGGCGTGCTCGGTGCGCAGGAACTTCACCATTTCGGTGTGCACCTGCTCCATGTCGCCCTGCTCGAGCTTGGAATAGCTCAGGCTGCGCGGCACCGGGATGACGCCGCCCTTTGGGCCTGGGTGCCAGTCAACGTAGCCGCTGCCGACCTTGAGCCAGGTGCGGAAGGATTCGAATTCCTCGAACTTCTCCTGCGACTCGAAGACGGCCTGCTCCAGTGCCATGTGCTTACGGTGGTACCAGCCGATGCGCTCCTTGTGGGTTCGGATCTCAACCATTTCACCGGGCTCAAGGCGCATCAGGCCGTTGACGAAACGGCGCCACTGGCTTTTTCCCTTTTCACCCAGGCCGTCCACCATGCCGAACAACACGCGGCGCGCGGCGGCGCGGTCGGCCTCTGGGATGGCTGTTGGGTGCATCTTCACCAAGGTGATCTCGCTCATGACCTCACCTCCCCGCCGAAATACCGCATGGGCTGCAGCTTCAGCTGTTCAGCATTGACGTGGAACGGCCGGCCCAGCGGCCAGGGCTGTGTGAGGTCGATGCGCGCCACGCGCGGACGCGGTCCGGATGACAGTGCCAGCACGTCCACGATGCCCAGCTGGTAGCGATGACCTTGATGGGCGGTCATATCTGCAACTCCCACACCACGACCTTGAGCATTCCGCCAATCGGCCCGCGCTGGATCGTCAGACTGTCGATCTGGCTGTCATCCACCCACACGCCGGCATGAGTCAAGCTGTCCAGGGTGCTTTTGAGAAGGTTGTCCAGGTCACGGCGGCGTTTGTCTGGGACGTGAGCAGCAATGGACACGGCAAGCCGGCCAGCAAGCAGCTTGGCCCCGCGCTGGATCAGTACCTGGTCGGCAACCGCGGCGCGGTAGGCCCGGCCAGCAGCGCTGATCAGGGTCTTGCCTGCGATATTGCGGTAATAGGTGTTAACCGTAGGTGGCCATGGAAGGGTGAGCTTGATCATGCGGTCAGCCCTCCCGCTTTTTGAACCACGCCACCCTTGCAGCAGTGACGGCCTCGGGCGCTGGCTGGTGCTTGTTGCAAGTGCTTCTCGCTGGCAGGTAGGTCCAGCGCGGGCCATGCGCGCACGCTGCCATGCTGTGCTTTGCCATGGCTCCAGCCTCCTTTAGGCGCCATTGGGCGCAGGTGATGCATGTGGTCATTCAAAAGTGGCTCCCAGGCTCAGCTCACGCAAACTGAATTCGTGACGAGACTTGGCCTCTGGAATTGGAAATGGGTCACCAGGAGTGCTTAGAACTTGGCGTGCCCACGCAAACGCGCGGGCAGCGTGCCGGCGGCGGTCGTTCAGGATTCGCAATGCCCTGAGTTGCAGTTGATCGGTGGTGCTCATGCGGACATCCCCAGAAGCTGGTGCACATCGACCTTGCCGGCAAAGGTGATGGTTGTCTTTGCGGCTTTACTCCCCTGCTCGTACACCAGGCGCGCGGCAGTTTGATCGCCAACCAAGGCCGGGCTCGGCACAGGCAAGCCCTTTCTCACATAATCCTGATCCGGTGAGCGGTCCCCGACAAGGCGGCGCTGATAGTCAAAGGTGCCGCGGCCCGTGTAAGCCTTGTGCGACTGGCAAAACCGGTGCTGCAGATAGGACAGCTCGTCGGTTTCACCGCGGCAAACCTTCACCCAGCCGCCCAGGTCTTCAATCGCGGCATGGATGGCCGGGTCATCAAACACCACATCGCTGTAGGCGCCGACTGCACTCATGGCGCCCAGCACCTTGCCCCAGGCCAGCGCCGCGCGGTCAGTGGTGGTGCCTGCCAGCACGCGAACCACGTCGGCCACCTTGGGCGCGAACACGCCGCGCTCGGCGTCTGTGACGTGGGCGGTCATAGCCTTGGACACTTCCTCCAGCGTGAACGGCTGGCAGGCCTGGGACCAGACCTGCAGCACAAACTCGCTCACCGGCTGGCGGTAGTAGGCGTGCACATCGGTGACGAGCTTGATCAATCCAGTTTGCTCAGACGGTTGCACTTGCTGCTCCTTCAAGATTTTTCAGAAACCGCTCTGCGACGGCGTTGTTCGAGGCTTCAAGGGCCTCTTGGGCGTTTGGCTTGCCTTTGACGCCACCAGGCGGAAGTGCAGCAGCCAGCCATTCGAGCGGCTGCAACGGCTTGGCCTTGGCGCATTCGCGCAGCTTGTCGATCAAGACTTCGTCGCCATGGCCCTTGCGCAGCCCACCGAGAAACGAGCGAGCGACTTTTTCCGCTGTACCGGCGCTGACCAGCATCGAGAGCCCGTATCCAAAAATGATTTCACCGGGATCGGTGATCAGCGGCGGCTTGCCGCCAGTACCGTTAGGTACTGAACCTTCTTCTCTTCTCTTCTCTTCTCTAGACCGCTTTTTGTCCGCATCGGATGCGGACACATCCGGCTCTTTTCTGGCTTCACGTTTGCGCTGCGTTTCTGTGGCGCGGCGCTTGGCAGACTGACCGTTATGCTCATCAAACCTAGGCGTAGAGAGGCTTTCGCCGTCGTCTTCCAGCCAACCCACCTTGACCATGGCGGCCGAAAACCCAACCCATCCAAGGTAGTCATCGAGAACTTCCGACGTGTATCCGTCAAGCGTCCCGTCTGAAGAGTGCGCATCAAACAGACACCAGACCGCATGCAGTCCGCCAATCACGCGCAGCTTGTCCGCTTTCAATGCGGACACAATGCGGACAACTTTCGGGTGAGTCAGGAGGTCGGCGCGCATCTTTATCCAGTCACCGGCCATTACGCAGCCTCTTTCATGCATTGCACAGCCCACAGCCCAACGATCCACTCAACACCCTTGGGTGTGAACATCGTGTGGGTGTAGGCGTGCTGGCTGTGTTCGCTGGTGCCGGTCTTCACATCAAAGCGGGCGGCATCAATGTGCGGCTGGTGGGCATGCCACTCTCCGCCCAGGCGGTACATGATCTTTTTGTCCAACAGGAACTCGCGGAAACGCGCTTCGTTGGCTTTCAGCAGCTTGGCGACCTGCCGGAATCCCTTTAGGCCGGTGGAATCCACATACTGGTCAACAAAAGCAGCCTTGGGCGCGGCAATGGCCAGGGCCTCATTTGCCGCGGTGCGCAATTCGTACTCGGCAGCCCAGGCGCGGGCGGCGGCGGCAGGGTTGGAAAAGTCCGGCAGGGCCAGCACTGGTTTTGCCGACTGCTCAAGCGCAGTCATGCGGTCAAACACCTTGGCTTGCAGGTCATAGCTGTAGCTCATGGCCATCAGGCAGGCTTCGCGCTTGGGGAGGCGATAGCATGGGTAATCCCTGACGCCGCCGGCCGGCTGTGGCCTTTGCACCGTTCCCGAAAATTTGGGAGCGGTGTCGCCCAGCACCTTCGGCACTTTTGCCATGAAATGGTCGTGCCGAAGCTCGGCCTCACCTTCGCCGCGCTGGCTGTTGATGAAGTCCACTAACTCAAGGCTGGTCATGGTGACGGTGCTGGTCAATTGATTCATGATGAGGCTCCAACAAGCACCCGGCGCAGCGCGGCGTTTTCCTCGCGCAGCAGCCGGTTTTCTTTCTCGGTCTCGGTCTCCAGCCGGCGCACGCTGTGCAGGTCATAGCCTCGCTGGTGCAGCATCCAGAGGACCGGCGCGTCGTTGCCGCACACATCCATCAGCCGCGTGAACTTGGGCCAGACAATGCCCTCTGCACCGCTGTGCCAGCGCGAGAACTGCGCCTTGTCCACGCCCAGCTCCTGCTGGAGCGTCTTGTCCAGCGCAAAGCCGGCAAGGTCGGCGCATAGCTCAATGGCTGCGCCCAGGGTCTGTTTGCGCGACACCTCCTCGGGACGCGGCTGAATGGGAATTCCAAGCTGGGTAGTCATGGGTTCGCAACCTTGTTGTGTGCTGTTGAGTGGTTACACAGGTCAAAAAAAGTGACAGTGAATGCATGGAACAAAACACATGGATTCATGCCGCTGATGCCCTGCCAAGCTGGATGGGTGCCCGCCCTCTTCCGGTTAACAATGGAAGCTCCAACACAACCATTACGAAAGAGGGCGGACATGAAACAGGAACTGATCGGGCCGACGGCAGCGCTGACCGTGGCGATACTTGCGCGGTACAAATCGGACAGCGACGAATTGCCGAACAACGTCATTTCGTCGGCCTTTGCTCAGGCATATCAGGCTTTGCTGGAGGGGATGCAGCGCGTGGACCAGGAAAATCCACCAGAACAAGGGCAGGCTTCTGTGGAGCCGCTTCGGATGTAGTGCGAGCCAACGCCAGTTCGGCGTCGTACTTTTCACCCATGATTGCAACGGCACCGCGCCAAAGGGATGACGCACGCCATTTGCGGCGCTTGATCATTCTTTCGGCGCCGGGTGGGGCAACATCGCCCCAACGGTATGGTTTATCCATGGGCCACCCCCTTCCCAGCCTTGAGCGCAGCATCCCTGGCCCGGTCATCGGCCCGGCGAACGTGTTGCCGTTCGTCTTTCACCAAACCAGCCTCAATCAGTGCAACCAGCTCTTTGCGGTCAACAACGTCGGAGGCTTTGGGGTGTTCGCTGCCGGGGTCTTCTGGGTCGGCTTGGGGGGTGACGGTGTCACCCAAGCGCAGGAGATCGGGCCAGATGCTGGCGTAGGTTTTCTGGCACAACATCTGCCGTGTCAGCTCTTTATTGGTTTCAGTTTCAAGTCGCATAGCCTCAGCCGGCCCCAAATCTCGGCGCCCGGTCAAGCACTGATAGAGATATTGCTCATTGATGCCATGCTTTTCTGCCAACTGCTTGCGTCGTTCCGTGGTGATTTGAATAGCCATGTCGTTTATTCTAGCCACCAGCTAGCTTTAGTCAAGCCGATGGCTAGATTATTTCTCTAGCTATCTGCTTGAATGTGAACTTATGGACATACAAGAGAATTGGCTAGCCAACTTCAAGGCCGTTGTTTCCGCCGAGATTGACGCGGCTGGCGGGAAAGAGGCTGCTGGCTATAGAGCAGTTGAGGCGCGCACGGGCCTTGGATACGACTACATCTACCAAATTTACAAGGGCAAACCAGCGCATAAGCCAAAGCGCCCCAGCGCTGAAGCCATGAACACCATAAATAGGGTCTACGGGGAGGGTCGAAAGAACAACTGGATTAGCCAGCCCGTCGAAAAAATAGACGTGTCACCGCATGTGCGCAGCGGGCCGAGCCGTCCCAATATTGAGGCAATTACTCCCGGTTCGGTCCCTGTCGTTTCCTGGGTGCAGGCAGGCGACTGGTGTGGCGTGATTGACAATTTCCAGCCAGGTGACGCCGAGGACTGGTTGCCCTGCCCGGTAAGGCATGGGTCCCGCACTTACGCCCTAATAGTGCGCGGGCTCAGCATGTACGACCCAACGGGCAAGCACTCGTTCCGCGATGGCGACACGATATTTGTCGATCCGGATAGAGGTGCGGACCACCGCTCGCTTGTAATTGCCAGGCTTGATGACGAAAAAGAGGCGACCTTCAAGCAACTGCTGATCGAAGGTGACATGCGGATGCTCCAGGCCTTAAACCCAAGCTGGCCAAATCGGATCATCCCCATCAACGGCAACTGCACAATGTGCGGTGTCGTCATTGGCAAACTTGAATCCTTTATCTGAACGTGTGCACCATGGTTGAGCATCGGGGATACAGGAAGTCAGCGTAATTGGGCATTGCGAGGCTGCCTGCGGGACTGGTTAAACCATTGCCTGGACAGCCCCACAAACAGCGAACTTGCGGCGAAGTGAGCAGGTTTAAAAGTTCAAACGGAGAGGTGAATGGCTTTAATTAAATGCAAAGAATGCGACGGTCAAGTAAGCGACCTTGCGTCGGCTTGTCCGCGTTGCGGCGCGCCGATGGAGCCTCCGATCAAGCTCTCTGCGGCCACGGCAGCCAGCGCCGCCAGCAAGGCAAGCCCTGGTATGCCGATGTGGTTCAAACTCTTCGGAATTGCAATTCTGTTGATGGCGCTTTTTTCTTGCATTGGATCCGGCAGAAATCAGTCAGACGATATGCCGATGGCGCAGCGATACCCTGGCCCATGGATGTCAGACTTCAACTTGCAAATCACGCAGGCGCTTGTGAAGCATGGCGCTACTGGATGTGGTGAGTTCAAATACAGAGAGAGCAGCATGAACCGTGGGGAGTTTTTAGTTCACTGCACCCGCGATGGAGTTAATTCGACTGCGTATCTGGTCTGGGCAGGCACTGGCTCAGTAACCGGGCCGCATCAAGTAGCAACAGGGCTTTGAGTGTTGATTTAATTACCGCACCCACGCGGATCGTATTGATTCAAAAAAAGGACATCATGGGTTTTTTCAACATCGTTACTCGAATCGGAGCTGTTCTGGGGGCCATTGTTTTGGTCATCGGGTTTGCTGGCGCAAAAGGGGCACCTCAAGAGGCCGCTGTCGCTGCTCTTGCGATCGCGCTAGCCGTCATCCCTTATGTTCTCGCGCGATGCGTCCAGATGTCCAGGGATGAGTTGTTGGCTGAACAACGCCACAAAGACATCCTTGCTGCTCTCAATCCAGATAGGAAACCGGCAAACCCAGCCGTCCAGGAAGTTACTCGGGTTCACCTGGGCTAGCCTGGCAAGTGATCCGCACCCTCCTCTCCCTGGCCCTGCTGCTGCCCGTGGCAGCCCAGGCTCAGCAATCCTGCCTTGTCGTCGGCGTCACGGATGGCGACACCATCAAGGCCCGCTGTGGCCAGCCTGGAGCCTATGAGCAGGTTAAGGTGCGAATCGCAGAGATCGACGCCCCCGAGAAGAGACAGCCTTTCGGAGAGCGCTCCCGTCAGAGTCTGGCCGGGCTGTGCCATGAGGCCCAGGCCGTCATCAAACCAACCGCCAAAGATCGCTACGGCCGCACCGTGGCGCGGGTGTCGTGCAATGGCCAAGACGTTAGCCTGCACCAGGTGCGCGCCGGCATGGCTTGGTGGTATGTCAAGTACGGCAAGGACATGGCTGTGCAGGATGCTGAGCGGCAAGCGCGGTCTTCACGGGCGGGGTTGTGGGTAGATTCTGAGCCCATACCACCTTGGGAGTGGCGCAAGTCTAAGAAGACTGAAGCGATAGGCAACTGATGTTTACTTCGCTTTCGATAGAAGACCATCGTTTGAAGACTCGCCAGGATGTGCGGGTGTGCCGGTATTTGAGGAAGATTCGAACGGACAACTAAAGAAGTGGGGCCTACATGAAACTGACTGACGATGAAATCGAGCAGCTTCTCACCGTCCCAAAGACGGTGAGAAATCCAAGGGCGAGGATGAAGATCCAAGGAGGATCTGAGCAGACAAATTACGAGGTAATCTGCGAAAATGGCATGGCCTTCCATCTCTACGTCAGACAAAATACCCGCGTTCCCAATGGGTTTTCTTGTGGTTTATCCTACACTGGTGCAACCGGTGAAACGGTCACGCTTACTCGCTACAACGGGAGCGACCATGTACACAGTAACCCCATAGAGGGAGGCGCTCCCTTCCAAATGACTTGTCATATCCACAGGGCAACTCAGCGTTACATGGAGGCCGGCAGAAAGGCCGATCATTATGCAGAAACAACGGACCGCTACACAACTCTTGCGGGGGCATTGAAAGCAATCCTTGCCGATTGCAAAATAGACGGCTTTAAGCAGGACGACGATAATCCACCACCGCCGCCGGCGGACGAAAACCAAAGCACTTTATTTTGAACGCCAATGCCCAGACACTCCGCGAGAATCTATGCGCCGCCTTTTGCAAGGATGTCGCGGTGGTTCAACGCGCTAGTGACTTCGCAATTTCCCTGCCAATTGTCGGCCGGGATGGCGACCACCTGACGGCTTACGTTAGCACCCAGACGGGCGGCTGGCGGGTGTCGGACATGGGTGCCACGCTCATGCGCTTGAGCTACGAGAACGACCTGTCAAAATTGCTCACAGGGGCGCGGAAAAAGCTTTTTCTGTCGGTTCTTCAGGAGTCAGGACTCACTGAGGATGACGGTGAAATTTTTATTGATGTACCGGCCGACGCTCTCTCCAAGGGTCTTTTCTCGCTCGGACAGGGCGCAACGAGGGTTGAGGACTTGGGCCTTTGGACCCGTACGAGAGTTGAAAGCACGTTCAACGACGACTTGAAGGCTGTATTGCTTGATGTTGTTGGCCAGGATGATCTGGTTGAGGGGTACGAGGTTCCAGGTATCTCGAATAGTGAGAATTATCCAGTCGATTTCTACATCAAGACCCCGGGACTGCCCTTGTACGTCTTTGGGGTGCAGAATAGGGATAAAGCCCGGCTCACGACCATCATCCTCCAGCACCTTGCCGCGCAAACGCAAAAATTCAATTCGATGGTGGTCTACTCGGATGTTGACGAGATCCCCAAGCTAGATGCGAAGCGGCTAATGAACGCGACAAATGATTCGGTTGCGAGCATTGCCGACAGAGATGTCATCGCTGCCAAGATCGTACACCGCATGGCCGCCTAACCGCCTGCCAACCCCATCCAGCCCGCCCCGAGCGGGCTTTTTTACGCCTGTTGCAGGCTCGTACTTGCCAACGACATTTGGCGGAGGTAAAAAATTCATCCCTTGAGAAAGGAGGAATGCCATGCCAGTCGAACTGATAAGGGAGATTGCAGATAAGCGGCTCCCTCTAACACTCACCAATCCGGCCGATATTGACAAGCTGAGAGTGCTCAATGCAGCCGGCTTTGTCATCGCCCGACTTCCCAGGGTTAATGAGCCCCAGACGCGAGCTACGGTACTCGCGCTAACAGCCAAAGGGCGGAAGGCCGCGATGCAGGACGAGCTCAATCCCGATAGCCTCGCCGCCATGTGAGGCCTCTAAGGCTGCCACGCCACACGCTCCACCCACCCAAACCGCCCTTGAGGCGGTTTTTTGTTGGTCGAGGGTTTTCACTTGGAAATATTTCTACATTTCTCTAGCTGACAGCTTGACATATCCTAGCCAATGGCTAGAATTAATCCCAAGTCGCCAACAAAGCGACGGCGGGCAGTCATCGAGCGGCCAGGCCAGAAGGCTCATTAAAAATCGAGAGTGAATTGAGAGAGGTGGAATGCGCAGGCTGATGCGCGTATTGCGTCCTGCGTGAGTCCTACGCGCAGGCCAAAGTGTAGGAATAAGCCGGGGATCAGCGCCGGCCCACCTCTCTCAATTCACTCTTGATTAACCTGCCAATCTCCCAGTGGATAGCAAACCAACACAGGCAAGCGTGAGTGGTGCGCAGGAGCTGGACGCAAACAGGGCGCGTTAGTCCCTGGTGAGGCGATGCCAGCCGAGACAAGCAAGGCATCAAGTGACCAGTGTCCCGCGTGGGATCAGCACTGGCACCGATACGGACCCGCAGGGCACTCGCCCCGGGCTAATTCTTCCCTAGTGGAGCTGGATCGAGTAACCAGCGCAGCCGATTGGAGACAGTCGGCAAACCCAAGCATCGCGGGCCGGTGCTTGGGTTTATCAACCAAGGAGAGCGACATGGGAATTTCGACAGATGCCAAGCTGATGTTCGGCGTGCAGTACGACGAGCTTTCGGAGCTGGAGAATTTGGACGAGCTGCTGGATGACGGCGACCTTGATTCCGCATCGCCGTATTACGACTCTGCCCGCGACGAGTGGGTGGTCGGTATTGAGTTGCCATCTGAGATGGCGGGCGAGGCCGAGATGCTGACGGCGGTCCGCGAGGCCAAGCTCAAGTTTGAAGGGCTGACGAATGGCGCGACTGGCCGGCTCATCGTCTCGCCAGACATCACCTAATCCCATCCAAGTCCCCGGCAATGGCCGGGGCCATCAGGTTTGCGCACTGTCTGGCACAAGCGAAGCCCGCCGGAAGGCTTGGCCCGCCTCTGTTCAGCCAGCAGCGCGCAATCTTGATGGTGAATGGCAGCGTTATGGATTCCCTAACAGGCAGAAGCGCAAGCGGGTTCAAGTCCCGCCACCATCGGCCCGCCCTGGCGGCTTTAAAGGCCAAGACCATTAATCAACCAAAAAGGCCAACTCGATGCCAACACTCAAAGTCGGTAACAGAGAGATGCTGATCGATGAAGCCGACATGCATTTGTTCGATGGGATAAAGCTGTGGCCATTCAAAAACAGAAACGCCACCTACGCTTTTTCCAGTGGAAGGATCGCGGCCCATCGTTTGATCATGGGCGTCACAGATCGCAGTCTTGTAGTGGACCATATCAATGGGGATGGGCTGGACAACAGACGCGGCAATCTACGTGTCGTGACAGTCAGTGTGAATTCAAAAAATCGCCGCGTCTCCAGGTCGAAGACGGCCGGCATGCTTCCTGGAATGTGGCCATATCGAGATCGAATCGCCGTACAAATCTCGAACGATGGGAAGAAGATATTTGTTGGGTATTTCCTGAATTTCGAAGAAGCGCATCAGGCTTTGAATGTAGCGAGATTAAAGCTAGGCAGGCCACCTGTCTGATCTGCGGCGCCCGCCATCACCCCCTCCCCCTTTACCCGCTTCGGCGGGTCTTTTTACAACCCAAGCCACCCAAGAGGTGGCTTTTTCATGGAGATCGCCATGACGACCAAAGCACCCAGCAAGTCCGCCCAGCTCAAAGCCGAGCGCGCCGCACGCATTCAGGCGCGTGTCGATCGCCGGGAAAAAGAACGCCTTCAGCTGGCCGACCTGAAGGCCCGCGCCCAGGATCTGTGCCAACGGATGCCCCCCCCAATATCAGGATTGGGGCGTCACCAAGACACGGGCGTACACAAAGATGATGGCCATCGTGAAGCACAAAGCCTCACTCAAGACCATCAAAAGCGAACGCCTCGCCAAGTACGTCACCCAGCTCGAGGCCAGCGACAAATGGACGCTGGATTACTGCCAAGCACTCTCCCAGCTCAGCGATTGCGCCACTGACATCAGTTGTCAGGCGTAAGCCCAACACCCAGCCCGCCCTCTGCGGGCTTTTTAACGCCTGGACCAAGCCATGGAAAGCATGCACCCCTACTACGCGCCGTTTGTCGATGTGATGGTCCAGGTACGGGCGGCCATCGCCAACGGCACCTTGATCCGGCCCCGGCCGCCGCCGCGCGTGCCGCACCCGCTGCCAGTGATCGACCTGCCGCCACACAACGAGGCCGAGGCGCTGGAGGCTGATATGGCGATTCATCGCTGGAAGGAAAGCGGCGGGCCATTGCGTGACCGCGACGCCAAGGCCATGAGGCTGCAAAACCGTTACTCGAAATTCTGATTGATGCCCAACAAGGAGCGACAGCATGAAATCACACACTCCCGGCCCATGGGCTTTTGATGGCGCCGGCCGCATCGACGCGCTGAACTTCCGCGTACCGTCCCCGCACAAGCTCAAAAACAACGACGGCTCGGAGCGCATATTTATGTTGGGCCTTGTCGCCTTGCCCTACGCCTGCGGCGATGGCACTTTTGAAGCCAATGCCCGCCTGATCGCCGCTGCGCCTGAGTTGCTGGCTGACTTGCGTGAAGCTGCCGCCACTCTCCGGCGCTACGAGGCACTGCACCGCGCCAAAGGAACGGAAGACAGCGACGCCAAGGCCGAAGTGAATGCGGCTCTGGCAACCCGCTTCGAGGCGACCATCGCCAAGACTGCCAGGAGCACGCCATGAATCCGGTCACCAAATACGCAGTAGCTGGGCTTGCCGCCATCGTCCTGCTGATCGCCATGGCGCTGATGGACGGCCCGGATGAAACTCAGGCGGCCCAAGACGTGGCCGACGAAGCCGAATATGCCGCGGCCGTGGCTGATGGCGGGGCCGCCAAGTGCGGTGCGCTGGGCCGGGTGCCGCTTTGGACAACAGACGGGCTCCTTGTTTGCCGACTGCCGGCCGGGGTGAAGGAGGCGGCGCTGTGAACTGCTGCGACTCTTTCGGCAAGTGCACTCAGGGTGATGGCTGCCCGGTGCGCGCTTTCTACAACCTGCACGGCCAGGATGTTCAGGAGTTCACGCCACAGTGCCCGCCCTGCAACCAGAACTGCAATCAGGGCCGTTCGTGCCCGCTGGTCACTGGAAACAGCGACGGCAGCAATCCAGACCTGCCAATCAACAGCGCGCCGAACTGGCGCAAGCGCCCCTCCTGGCGCCTCGCCATTGCCGTAGCGGTGCTGGGCACTGCTGCTGGCGTTTACCTCATCAACTAACAACTTCCCGGAGAAAACAATGGGCAAACAAGACCTCCCCATCGACATGATCGAAGCCGCGCAGACCGATACCCCTATCGGCCAGGCCAGCCTGGCGCTGGTGCAAAACACCCTCACCGAATTCAACAAGGTTGAGGCGGGCCTCGCTGCCCTGCGCACCAAATACAAGGACGTGGCCTACCCTGTCGCCACCGTTGCCGGGATGGCCGAGGCTAAAGCTGCACGCATCGCCATTCGTGAACCGCGCTACGCCGTGGACAAGGCTGCGAAGGCCGCCAAAGACCCGTTGAACCAACTCAAGCGCGACATCGACGCCCGTGCGCTGGAGATCACCACGCAGTTGCTGGCGCTGGAAACCCCGGTTCATGAGCAGATACGTGTTGAAGAAGAGCGCAAGGAAGCCGAGAAAGCCGCCAAGGCCGAAGCCGACCGACTGAAAGCGCAGGCCGCCCAACTCGCTCTTGACGACATCCGCAACACCGCCGTGCAAGCTGTCGGAAAACCGGCCGCTGATATTGCCTGGACCATCGAAACGCTCGAAGGTCAGGAACTGAGCATTGACGTGTTCGGCGACCGGGCCGGCGAAGCCATGCAGGCCAAGGCGCAGGCGCTGGCTACGCTGAACAGCCTGCACGCCAGCGCCGTGGCGCAAGAAGCTGAGAACCTGCGCATGGCCGCCGAGCGTGCCGAGCTCGAAGCCCTGCGCAATGCCCAGGCCGAGCGTGACCGTGAGGCCGCTGCTGCCCGCGAGGCTGCCGATCTGGCCGACAAGGCCCGCCGCGAACAAGAGCAGCGCGCCGAAGCCGAGAAGCTGGCCGCTGACCGCGCCGCCTTTGCGAAAGAGCAGGCCGAGGCCCGCGCAACCCAGCAGGCCGAAGCCGAAAAACTTGCCGACGCACGACGAGAACTGAACCGCGCCCAGGATGCCGAACAAAAGCGACTGAATGACATTGCCGCCGCCGAGCGCGCAGAAGCCGAGCGCATCGCCCAGGCGCAGCGCGACCAAGATGCCAGGACCGCAGAGGCCGCTCGGCTGGAGGCTCAACGGATTGAGCGCGAAGCCGGTGAAGCCAAGTACGCACTGATCATGGCCGAAGCCGCCGCGCGCACCAAGTTGCAGGAGGCTGCCCCCGCCCTGCTGGCCGCGCTCAAGGACTGCCTGGCCTTCATCGAGAAGGACTGCCAAGGCGGCGATGCCGGCCCTGAAATCACCAACGCCCGCGCAGCGATTGCCCTGGCTACCGAGTAATTCCCGTTTTCCTCAACGCAACTACCGCCTAAGTCGCGGGAAAGAACCTCACCATGACCGAACAGACCACCACCGAAGCCCCCGCCGCCACGCCCGCCGTTCTTGAGCAGGCCCCCAGCAAAACACTGGTGCCGGCCCAGGCGTTTGACATGTCGCCCAAGAGTCTGGACGAGGCCATGCGCTTCTCCGAGCTGCTGGCCAACTCCACCATCGTGCCCAAGGACTTCATCGGCAAGCCCGGCAACATCCTGGTGGCCGTGCAATGGGGCATGGAGATTGGCCTGAAACCGATGCAGGCCATGCAGAACATTGCCGTCATCAATGGCCGGCCCAGCCTGTGGGGTGATGCCCTGCTGGCGCTGGTGCTGGCCTCCCCGGTCTGTGAGTACGTGGTCGAGGACTACAACGACGGCACCGCTTACTGCCGTGTCAAGCGCCGCGGCTCCCCCGAGCAAAGCCGCAGCTTTTCGGTGCAGGACGCAGAAACTGCAGGGCTGAAGAACAAGCCGGGCCCGTGGACGCAGTACCCCAAGCGCATGCAGCAGATGCGCGCCCGCGCCTTCGCCCTGCGCGACGTGTTCCCGGACGTGCTCAAGGGCATGCCGATTGCCGAGGAACTACAGGACTATTCCGGCGAGATCACCCACACGTCACGGCAAAGCCCGGCACAGGCCGCCCAAAGCAGCGCCGCCAAACCAACGCGCACCAAAGCCCATGACGACATGACCAAAGGACTGGAAAAGGTCGCCAAGGACGAGGGCTTTGAGGCTTTCAAAAAGGCCTGGATGCTGCTGGAGGCTGGTGACCGCACTGTCATCGGCGTGGCTGAACGTGACCGCATCGGCAACATCGGCATCAAGTCTGACGAGGACTACACCGCCGCCGAAGCTGAGCGCCTGGCTAGGGAGGCTGCAAATGGCTGATCAAGTCGAACAACGGTCTGACGAATGGTTTGAGGCTCGCCGCGGCAAGTCGACGGCCTCCCGCTTCGCCGATGCGATGGCCTTCGGCACCCCCGACAAGTACGGCGTCCGCAAACCCCAGGCGGCCCGCGGCAGCTACATGCGCCAGTTGGCCTTTGAGCGCATGGCCGGCAAGCCAAAACATGCTGTCACCAGCAAATCACTGGCCTGGGGCACCGAACTGGAAGATCCGGCACTAGAGGCCTACCAACTCCACACCGGCCGCATCGCCACCAAGGCCGAGTTTGTGGTGCATCCGGTCTACGCCTTCATCGGCGCCAGCCCGGATGCCCTGGTGGATGCGAATCGCGGCGCCGAGATCAAGTGCCCGTTCAGCGAAGAAGTCCACATTGCTACCTGGCTCAACGGCATGCCGGAAGACCATAAGTACCAGGTTCAGGGCAACCTGTTCGTGACAGGCCGCGAGGTATGGGACTTCATCAGCTACGACCCGCGCCAGTGCCCGCGCCTGCAGCTCTATGTCGAGTCGATTGAACGCGACGAGGTGTTTATCAAGCGCCTGGAGGCTGGCCTGCTGCAGTTCGAGATGGAGCTGCAGGCCATGGTGAAACAGTTGGACTTGGCAGCCGCATGACCCAGCCAGTACCGATACCCACCCCGCAGCCCGAGCTCAAGACCTGCTTGGGCTGCGGCCGTCGCCACCCCATCAACCCAGACGGGACGCCGGTAGGTGGCGGCCTGCCCTGTGGACACTGAAAGGATGACATGACCACGCTTTACACAAGCAGCCACGTCAAGCTAGGAACCCCCGGCGCACTGGTGCGGGAGCTGATCGCCAGCGAAGCCAAAAAGCCCGTTGGTTATTCAATGCTCGACAAGCACGGCTACACGCAAAGCCAGGTGCATCAGGCCTGCCGCTGGCTGATTGAAAAAGGGCTGGTGTTCAAGGGCGTGCGCAGCCGCACCGATGTGCGGTTTTTCGACAAGCGCGAGAACGCCGAGGCGTATCAGACCACGCGGGCGGCGTACACCCCGAAGCCCGAGGTAGTCACGCTGCACAAGAGCGCCTCCGTCATCTACCCGCCAGGCTACAAGCACACGCGTATTCCGACGCCTGCGCCGCAATTCCAAGCTGTCGACCTGCCGTTTGTGCATTCCGGCATGCGTGCGATGCAGGGCTAACCGCTACAAAAACAATAGCTGCCTGCACTCATACCTATTGGGTCAGCGGCTGATTTAACTCAGGAATCAGATGTTCAAAAACGCCACCTTCTTCCGCATCGCCGCCGACTTCACTCTCCCGCCACTGGAGCAGCTGGAGGCAGCGCTCCAGTCTGCCCAATTCCTGCATTGCGGCCCGACGCAGCAGGAATCAAGCGGCTGGGTTGCGCCACGCGGCAACAAAAGCACCATCCTGGCCGAAGCCGTGGGCCAGCAGGTCATCCTGCAGCTCTGCACCGAGCGCCGCCAATTGCCCGCCTCTGCCGTCAAGGACACAGTGGACGCGATGATTGCCGTCTACAAACAGCAAACCGGCAATGAGCGGGTCGGCCGGTCACTGCGCCGACCCATCGGGACCATCACGACGCGCGACCGGCATGCCGTGATTGATGGCGACCGTATGCGGATGATCTCCGTGCAGGAGGCTCGCGCCGCCATGGGCTTTCCCGAAACCTACCGGCTGCCAGAGCGGGCCAAGGACGCCATGCACATGCTGGGCAATGCCGTGTGCCCACCAGTGGCGCGGGATGTGATCAATGCCATCCGGGCTGCAGCATGAAAACCCTAACCCTGCCCGTCAAGGGCATCTACTTCGACCAGATCAAGGCCGGCACCAAGACCGAGGAATACCGGCTGATCACCCCTCACTGGCGCAAACGGCTGGAAGGCCGTACTTATGACCAGGTGGTGATCACCTGGGGCTACCCGAACCGCGACGACGCCGAACGCCGGCTGACCTTCCCGTGGCGCGGCTACGAGGTCAAGACCATCCAGCATGAACACTTCGGGCCGGAGCCGGTTGAGGTGTTCGCTATCAAAGTAGGAGCTACAGAATGACGCACATCCCCGCAGCCGCCCGCCTTTTGCGTGAAGGCGCAGAAGAACTCAAGGCCGGCGTTTCGATCAATGGCGTGCCCGACTGGGCCAACGAGCCAGAAACCAAGATTGCCTATGACGAATACATCGCGGCGGCTGAACTCTCGGTCCAAACTCAATCTGTAGCTGCGATAGCGGGGATGCCGGAGCCGGTGTCGGCAGAGTGCCGGTTTGATGCCGAAATGGGCTGGGGCCGGTGCACTGTTGAGCACCACAACATGGTCCAAGCCAACCAATCGGCATGGCCAGGCTATACGACCCGAGGCCTCTACACCGCCGCCCAGGTGCAGGCCATGCTTGCCCAGGGACTCGCGCCGCTGATGGATGAGCAGATCAAGAAATGCGCGTGGGGGTATTTCGAGGACTCGCAAAACCTACCGGATTGGGTCGCAAACTTTGTGAGCGAAATAGAAGGTGCCCACGGCATCCATCCTGCCAGCGATGGGGAGCCTGCCAAATGACCCGCGACGACGTGATCCGCATTGCGCGGGAGGCCAAGGTGCTACCAGCAGTCATTGGCAGCACAACTGGGCACTTCGCCTACATCGAGCGCTTCGCCGCCCTGGTGGCCGCCACTGAGCGCGAGGCGTGTGCGCAAGCGTGCTCCGCCGACACCCTCGCCTATCCGCCGCACATGGGGTCGGATGGCGTTTTCTGGGAATGGGGTGTCGAGGCCTGCGCCGCAGCCATTCGCGCAAGAGGCGCGCCATGAGTCTGCACATTCAATTTTTGATTGAGCAGCCACAGGAAATTCTCGACCGCCTCTACATGCAAAACGGCCCCTGCTGCGCTGGTTGCGACTGGTGGCTCCATTACAACAGCCTTGTTGGCGAGTGCCGCAAGTCTGCGCCAGTGCCGGGTTCGCAGCGGATGGCCATGCTTGGCATGAGCGGCACCTCCTTAGCGCCGGAGGCGGGACACATCATGACGCCGCGCGAGCACCACTGCGGCGACTTCAAAGACGAATTCGACTGGGACACGATCCCAGTCAACTACCTGCGGCGCATCGGGCGTCAGCACAAAAGGACTACACCATGAGCCGCCGCGCTCGCCAGCGCAGAGATAAGCACACACCCATCCCTGACTTTGACCAGCCCGCCCAGCAAGCGGGCTTTTTTACGACTGAATGAATATGCAAGCAAGTACAGCCCTCCCACCCGTCCACCGAATCAGCACAGCCTGCGAAAAACTGGCCATCTCCCGGGCGACAATCTACAGAATGGCAAAAGCTGGCACCATTGAGATCATCAAGGTTGGCAAAGGCTCCGCCAGGGTCACGGACGCGAGTCTGCGCCAGCTTCTTACGTCGAAAATTGTCGCGCCCGACTGATGGCGACGCGACCAAATCGGACTCAAGAGTGACGAGGGCATTTTGGGTAGCTAGTTGGGTAGCTGGACACCAAATTTCTCAGACAGTCCTCTTAAAACCCGCATGAAATAAGGAAAGTTTTTGTTTATGAAAATTGCCACCTGGAACGTCAACTCCCTCGCCGTGCGCCTGCCGCAGGTGCTGGACTGGCTGGCCGCCAACCCGGTCGATGCGCTGTGCCTGCAGGAGCTCAAGCTCAACGACGAGAAATTCCCCTTCAAGGAGCTGGAAGCCGCCGGCTACCACAGCGCCGCGTTTGGCCAGAAAACCTATAACGGCGTGGCCATTTTGAGCCGTACGCCGGCGCGCGATGTGGTGAAAAACATTGTCGGTTTTGCCGATGAGCAGTCGCGCATCATTGCCGCCACGCTGGACTCGCCCGCCGGTGAAGTCCGCCTGGTCAACGGCTACTTCGTCAACGGCCAGGCGCCGGGCAGCGAGAAATTCGAATACAAAATGAAGTGGCTGACGGCCCTGCGCGAATGGCTGCGTAGCGAGTTGGTAGCGCACCCGAATCTGGTGCTGGTGGGCGACTTCAACATCACCGTGGATGACCGCGACACCTACGACCCGGAAGGCCTGCGCGAAACCATTCACCACACCACCGAAGAGCGCCTGCATTTCCAGGCCCTGCTTGACCTGGGACTGACGGATGCTTTTCGCATGTTCGAGCAGCCCGAGAAAAGTTACTCCTGGTGGGACTACCGCGAATTTGCCTTTCGCCGCAACCGCGGCCTGCGGATTGACCACATCCTGGTCAGCCAGGCACTCAAGTCACAGGTCAGCAGTTGCGTGATCGACAAGCTGCCGCGCAAAAACGAACGGCCCAGCGACCACGTTCCTGTGGTGGTAGAACTCGCAGACGCCTGAGAAACAAAAACGGGACCGCGCACGGTCCCGGTGAAACACAGTCGCAGAGGGCTATCAGTAGGCCACGGCCTGACCATCCTTGCGCGGATCCGAGCCGGCAATATAGCTGTCACCGTTTTTGAGCACCAACTGCGCGCCGCCAAAGGCAAACACGCCATTGCCGCGCTCTACCGTGATGTCGTGTCCGCGCGCGATGAGTTCGGCAACCACGCCGGCGTCAAAGCCGGGCTCGACCGCCACCTTCAGGCCGCCTGTCACGCGCCAGCGCGGTGCGTCGGCGGCCGCCTGCGGGTTCTGCCGGTAATGCAGCACGCGCAAAGCCATCTGCATATGACCTTGCGACTGCATAGGCCCGCCCATCACGCCGAAGGCCATTTGCGGCGTGCCGTCGGCATGCATGGCAAAGGCCGGAATGATGGTGTGTGAAGGGCGCTTGGCGGAGCCGACCTGATTGGCATGCCCCTGCTCCAGAGTGAAGCCATGGCCGCGGTTCTGCATGCTGATGCCGGTCCCCGGTACCACGATGCCCGAGCCAAAGCCCATGTAGTTGGACTGGATGAAGGAGACCATCATGCCCGAGGCATCGGCCGCCGCGACATAAACCGTGCCGCCCGGCCTGGGTGCGCCGTGGCCGGGGTTGCCGGCCCGCTGGCGGTCAATCAGCTTGGCGCGCTCGGCCAGGTAGGCCGGCGCCAGCAGCTCGGCGGGCGATACCTGCATCGCGTCGATGTCGGCGTTGTACTTGTCCAGATCGGCCAGCGCCAGCTTCATGGCCTCAATCGACACATGCACCGTGTCGACATGGTCCAAAGGCTGATCGCCTATGCCCAGCGCCTCCAGCATGCCCAGCGCCATCAGGGCGGCAATGCCCTGCCCGTTGGGCGGCAGCTCATGCACCACCGAGCCGGAAAAAGGCTGGGCCAGCGTGCCGCACCAGTCGGCCTGGTGGTTGGCCAGATCAGCCTCGCTCAGCAGGCCGCCGTGGGCCTTGGCATGGGCAGCCATGCGCTGGGCCAGCGCGCCGCGGTAAAAGGCCTCGCCGTGGCTGTCGGCAATGGCTTCCAGCGTGCTCGCATGGCCTTCACTGCGAAACAGCTGGCCCGCACGAGGGGCTTGGCCGTCGGGCAAGAAACACTCGGCAAAGCCGGGCTGATCGCCCAGCCGCTGCCCACCCATCGCCCACAAATGCGCGATCACCGGCGAGACCGGAAAACCGTTGCGCGCATAGTCGATGGCAGGCTTGGCCAGCTCGGCAAAGGGCAGACGGCCAAAACGGCGCGAGAGCGCGCTCCAGGCCGAGACGGCGCCGGGCACCGTGACGGCGTCCCAGCCTTTGTCGGGCATGGCATCGCGGCCGGCGAAGTGGTCGGCCGACCAGGCCGCCGGAGAGCGGCCGGAAGCGTTCAGGCCGTGCAATTCCTTGCCGTCCCAGACGATGGCAAAACCATCGCTGCCCAGACCGCAGCCGGTAGGCTCGACGACGGTCAAGGCCATCGCTGTGGCGATGGCCGCATCAACCGCGTTGCCACCAGCCAGCAGCATGCGCAAGCCAGCCTGTGCCGCCAGTGGCTGCGAGGTGCTGACCACATTGCGCCCCAACACGGCAGAACGGGCCGAGGCATAAGGATTCACGAAATCGAGATGGGGTGCAGTAGACATGGCTGAATCCTTCATTCAATGCTGATCTTGCGTTCGCGAATAATGCGCGCCCAGCGCTGGCTGTCGGTGGACACCATGGCGGCGAACTGTGCGGATGATCTGACCGGGGGCGGCTCAACGCCCAGCTTGGCCAGGCTTTCCACGACCTCAGGCGCGCGGGCCGCTTTCTCGAAGGCATCATGCACACGCAAGGCCAGATCGGCCTTCATGCCGCGTGGCGCATACAGGCCAAACCAGGTCACCGATGAAAAACCCGGCAGGCCCGCCTCGGCCACCGTGGGCAGCTCGGGCGCCAGTGCGGAGCGCTTGTCACCCGTGACGGCCAGGGCCCGCAGGCGACCACTCTTGACATGCGGCATGCCCGTCGGGATGGAGTCGATCAGCATGTGCACCGAGCCGGAAATGACATCGGGAATGGCCAGCCCCGTGCCCTTGTAAGGCACGTGGGTGATGAAAACACCGGCTTGGGCCTTGAAGGCTTCGGTCGTCAGATGCACGATGGTGCCGTTGCCGCTGCTGGCGTAGTTGAGTTGGCCTGGGTTTTTCTTCGCATACGCGATCAGCTCGGCCACCGTTTTCACCGGCAGCGACGGCGTTACCAGCACCACGCTCGCGGCGTCGGCCAGATGCGCCAGCGGCGTGAAATCCTTGACGGGATCGTAGGGCAAGCGGGACATCAGGTGCGGCGAAATGGCGTGCGTGCTGCTGGTCGTCAACAGCAAGGTGTAGCCATCGGGCGCAGCCTTGGCCGCTTCGGCCGAGCCAATGGTGCCGCCGGCACCAGCCTTGTTGTCAACCACAATCTGCTGCCCTATGTCTTTTGAGACGCGCTGCGCGATCACCCTGGCCACCAGGTCGGTGGCGCCGCCGGCGGGAAATGGCACCACCAGGCGCACCGGGCGCTCGGGCCAGGTTTGGGCCTGGGCGGCGACGGTGGCCGCGACGAGTGAGGCAAGCCCCAGCGCGCGAAGGCAGTTGGATACAAGGCGCATGTCAATTTTCCTAGGTCAGAGAGAGGTCAGGAATGCCGGTGAAGGCATCCGGGAAGTCGGGTCCGAAAGCATAATAGAAATACTTCAGCCTTATCACAACAAGAGAATATGCAAGGTTTGATTGCCAAAACGGCAAACCCAGCATTCATGAATCGGCAACGGCCCGGCCACCAATATGGTCAAACCTAACGAATGCTTAGCAAAGGCCTAGGGCTGGCCGGACAGGTATTGCTTGAGATGGTCGAGAAAGGACTGCACCGCTTGCGGCAGGCTGCGGCCCACCAGGGTTTGCACCTCGATGTCGCGCACGCCCATGCCGCGATCGCGCAGCGGAATCGCCACCAGCAGTCCGGCAGCCACCAGGTGGCGCACCGAGACCTCACCCGAGATGGAAAGCCCCCCGCCGTGCACGACGAAGTTGTGCAGCGTGGTCATGTTGTTGCTGCTCAGCACGGGCTCGATCAGCAATTGCTGGCGGCTGCATTCCACATCTATCATCTGGCGCACCGTCGTGTCCGGCGCAGGCAGGGCCACCGGATAAGCACTCATTTGCGCCAGGGTGACCGAGCTGGCCCGAGCCAGCGGATGATCCGGGCGCATCAGCACCAGCACGGGTGCGGGCTGGCGATACTCGACCTTGATCTCTTTGTCCGGGGCGCGGCTGAACTTCAGGCCGATGTCGACATCACCGTTGCGCACGCGTGCCGACACCTGAGCCGGCGGCTCGACATTCAGCTCGAAAACAATGCCCTCGTTCTGCGCCCGAAACGCGACGATGAGCGGCGGCAAAAACTCGTTGGCAAAACCCTCAGAGGCGGCGATTCGCACCCGGCCCGAGCGCAGGCCTTGCAAGGCCAGAATCTCCTTCATGGCCCGCTCCGCATCCAGGCTGGCCCGACGCGCATGTGTGGCCAGTATTTCGCCGGCGGCGTTCAACACCATGCCGCGCGGGTGCCGCTCGAACAGCGGCGTGCCCAGCGCCTGCTCCAGCCCCGCAATCTGGCGGCTGAGCGCGGACGCCGCGACATGCAGCCGCTCAGAGGCTTCGGTCAGCGAGCCGCAGCGCGCGACCTCGAAAAAATAGCGCAGCGCGGTTTCCTGCAGGTGACGCGCCCGCATGTCGGCCTCGGCAAGGCTCATGGTGATTGTCCCTGGTTGCTGATGCGGCAACTATATGCTGCCTGCCGTGTCATTTCGCGATGCCGCTGAGGCAGCAACGCAAGCCTGGAACGATTTCTTGAATCACTCAATTTACTATTAAAACAATAGCTACTTGCGCTTGCCAGACGGTCGCTACAGCCATTATTCGCTTGAATTTTTCTCCAGATTCAACTCCTGGATCTTGCGCGTGATGGTGTTGCGGCCTATGCCCAGCTTTTGCGCCGCCTCGATACGGCGGCCGCGCGTGGTGGCCAGCGCGGTCTGTATCAGCTTGGACTCGAAGCGGCGCGTCAACACGTCCCAGACATCGTTGCGACCGGCGTTTAGCAGGGCCAGCGCCTCGGCTTCCAGCCCCAGTTCCCAGCCGCTGTCACCAGGTGGCAATACGGCCAGGGGCACTGGCGCCGTGGCTGAAAAAATCTCGGGCCTGGGCGCGGCTGGCAGGCTGTCGGCTAGTACGGGTAGTGCCGCCACGTTGGGGATTTGCGCTGGCAGCACCGGCTGGCCCGGATCGATGCCGGCGCTCAGCACCTCGGGCGGCAGGTCTTTGGCCTCAATCACCTGGGCCGGCGCCATCACGGTGAGCCAGTGACAGATGTTCTCCAGCTGGCGCACATTGCCGGGAAAGCCGAAGTGGCTCAAATGCTGCAAGGCCGCATCCGAGATGCGCTTGGGCTCCACGCCCAGCTGCCTGGCGCTTTGCTGCAGAAAATGCCGGGTCAACATGAACACATCTTCGCGCCGCTCGCGCAGGGCCGGCAGGCGCAAGCGGATCACGTTGAGACGGTGAAACAAATCCTCGCGAAAACTGCCTTCCTTGACGCGCTGCTCCAGATCCTGATGGGTGGCGGCAATCACGCGCACATTGGCCTTGACGGCGCTGTGGCCGCCGACGCGGTAGAAATTGCCGTCGCTCAACACACGCAACAAACGGGTCTGCAGGTCAAACGGCATGTCGCCGATTTCATCCAGAAACAAGGTGCCGCCATCGGCCTGCTCGAAACGGCCGCGCCTCAGGGTTTGCGCACCGGTGAAGGCGCCGCGCTCGTGGCCGAACAGCTCGCTTTCCAGCAAGTCCTTGGGAATGGCCGCCGTGTTGATGGCGACAAAAGGCCCGTTGGCACGCGGCGAATGCTTGTGCAGCGCACGCGCCACCAACTCCTTGCCCGAGCCCGATTCGCCGGTGATCATCACCGTCACCATGCTCTGGCTCAGGCGCCCGATGGCGCGAAACACGTCCTGCATGGCGGGCGCCTGGCCCAGCATTTCCGGCGCCGCGGCCATGCGTTCTTCGGCGACTTCCTCGCGCTGGCTTTCCTCGACGGCACGGCGTATCAGCTCCACCGCCTTGGGCAGGTCAAAGGGTTTGGGCAGATATTCGAAGGCGCCGCCCTGAAAGGCGGAGACGGCGCTGTCCAGGTCAGAAAAGGCCGTCATGATGATGACCGGCAGGCCGGGCAGCTTTTTCTTCACCTGCTCCAGCAGGTCCAGGCCGGAGCCGCCCGGCATGCGGATGTCGCTGACGAGAATCTGCGGCCCGTCCTCTTCGCCGGCACTTTCCAGCGCGGCCAGCACCTCACGCGGATTGGTAAAGCTGCGTGTCGGCAGGCTCTCGCGGAGCAGAGCCTTCTCGAGCACAAACCGGATGGACTGGTCATCATCAACAATCCAGATCGGTTTCATGTATTTATCCCTTTGCTACGGCGGCGTATCTGTGAATTGAAAGATGACGGACCTCAGGGCAGCGGTATCAGCAGCTTGAAATCCGTATGGCCGGGCCGGCTCTCGCACTCAATCAAACCGTGGTGTTGCTGAACAAAGGTTTGCGCCAATGTCAGCCCCAGCCCCGAACCGCCCTCACGCCCCGAGACCAGGGGATAGAAGATGCGGTCTTTGATGGTGTCCGGCACGCCAGGTCCATTGTCAATGACATGCAATTCCAGTGCCAGGCGGTAGCGCTGCTTGCCGAAAGTCACCTGGCGGGCGATCCGGGTCTTGAAAACAATCTGCGCATCGCCGGCCGCCACGCGCTCGACCAGGGCCTGGGCCGCGTTGTGGGCGATGTTGAGCACGGCCTGGATCAGCTGCTCGCGGTCGCCGCGGAATTCGGGAATCGAGGTGTCGTAGTCACGCACCACCCGCAAGCCCCTGGGGAACTCGGCCAGGATCAGCGAGCGCACGCGTTCGCAGACTTCGTGGATGTTCACATCGCCCACCAAGTGGGGATGGCGGTGCGGCGCCAGCAGCCTGTCCACCAGGGTTTGCAGGCGATCGGCCTCGTGGATGATGACCTGGGTGTACTCACTTAGCTCCTTGTCGATGTCCATTTGCAACAGCTGCGCCGCGCCGCGAATGCCGCCCAGGGGATTTTTGATTTCATGCGCCAGGTTGCGTATCAGTTCCTTGTTGGCCTGGGCCTGGTCGATCAGGCGCTCTTCGCGCTCCTGCTTGGCCTGCTGCTCCTGCGGGAGCATTTCCACGATGGCCTCACCCGGCGTGTCGGTTTGCGCCACCACCACGTGCACCGGCAGCGGTTCGTGATTCAAACGCCTGAGCCAGGCGTCGTAGCGCAAGGCGGCAAACTCATTGCTGCCCGCTCCTTCCAGCGCATGCTTCAAGATCTGCGGCTCGGTAAAGCAGTCGGACAGCGATGAGCCTTCAATGGTGCGGCGCGAGCTGCCCAGAGCATCTTCCAGCGCGGCATTGGCAAACACCACGCAGCCGTCGGTACGCACCACGGCCACCAAGGTGGCGAGCAGGTCAAAGGCCTTAAAGCGGGGCGAGCCCGATGCCTGGGAAGAAGAAACAGGGGGGATGGGCGACTTGTTCAAGTCGTCCATTTTGACTCAGAAGCCGGGCTTAATTGGCTGGCGGCAGGCGAGAAATCTCGCGTTTGAGGCCGCTGATGTCGCTCTGGGTACGCGCAATGCTGTCCTTGAGCTCGGCCACACGATCCAGGTAGCGCTGGTAGTTGCGCCCCTCTATGCCCTGCTTTTCGGGCTCGCCGTTGTTGTATTCCTTTTGCAGCTCGGCCAGCTTGGTTTCGGATTTTTTCAGCTCGGCTTCGAGAATGCCGCGCGAGTCGCTGTCGCGCGCACGCTGTTCGGGGCCACTATCGGGACGCGCACCGCCTGAAGCTGGCGCGCCAGCCCGTGCCGGAGCTGCTTGCACCTTGGGGATAGGTGTGCCCTGCACCACCGTGACATTGCCGCCAGAGACGAGTTTGCAATTACGCGTCTGGGCGTCCTTGGCATTGTTGATGTATTCGGGCGCGCCGCCGGCTGCCCCGGCGCAACGGTAAACCTGCTGCGCCCAGACGGCGCTACCGGCGCTGGCCAGCAGCATGGAAAAAAGGGATAGGAATAAGGTGTGTTTCATAGTCAAAGCCCAGTCTGCGCTGGGTGCCCATGCGGGCCAGGTAGCGACGGGGGTAGCTTGCCAGTATGCGACAAAGCGTAAGAATCACAAAATCAGGCCAGCCCATAACCCCGCACGGCCATAAAAAAAGGACGGCCCATGCCGTCCTTTTTCAATCAGCGCCTGCCGGTCGTTTGTGACCGGCTCGCCTGCAGCCCGATTTACAGGGAGTAGTACATCTCGAATTCGATAGGGTGAGTGGCCTGGCGCAAGCGCGTCACTTCACCCATCTTCAACTCAATGTAGGCGTCCAGCATGCTGTCGGTGAACACGCCACCCTTGGTCAGGAAACCGCGGCCCACATCCAGCGCGTCCAGCGCCTGGTCCAGGCTGTGGCAGACGGTTGGCACTTTGGCATCTTCCTCTGGCGGCAGATGGTAGAGATCCTTGGTGGCGGCTTCGCCCGGATGGATCTTGTTTTCCACGCCATCCAGACCGGCCATCATCAGGGCCGCAAAGCCGAGGTAAGGGTTCATCAGTGGATCGGGGAAGCGTGCCTCGATGCGGCGGCCCTTGGGATTGGCCACATAAGGGATACGGATGGAAGCCGAACGGTTCTTGGCCGAGTAAGCCAGCTTGACCGGCGCTTCGTAGCCAGGCACCAGGCGCTTGTAGCTGTTGGTGCCGGGGTTGGTGATGGCGTTCAGGGCACGGGCGTGCTTGATGATGCCGCCCACGTAATAGAGCGCGAAGTCGGACAGACCGGCATAGCCGTCGCCAGCGAACAGGTTTTTGCCGTCTTTCCAGATCGACTGGTGCACATGCATGCCCGAGCCGTTGTCGCCAACGATGGGCTTGGGCATGAAGGTGGCGGTCTTGCCATAGGCGTTGGCCACGTTGTGAATCACGTACTTCATCAGCTGCGTCCAGTCGGCGCGCTCAACCAGCGTGCTGAACTTGGTGCCGATTTCATTCTGGCCGGGGCCAGCCACTTCGTGGTGAAACACTTCGACCGGAATGCCGAGCGATTCGAGGATCAGGGACATCTCGGCGCGCATGTCCTGCGTGCTGTCGACCGGTGGCACGGGAAAGTAGCCGCCCTTGACGGTGGGACGGTGGCCGCGGTTGCCGCCTTCGAGCTTGGCGCCCGAATTCCAGGGCGCTTCGTATTCTTCGATCTTGAAGAAGGTGCCCGACATGTCGGTGTTCCAGCGCACGTCATCAAAGATGAAAAACTCTGGTTCTGGTCCGAAGTAGGCGGTATCGCCCAGACCAGAAGCCTTGAGGTAGGCTTCAGCGCGCTTGGCGATGGAACGCGGGTCACGGTCATAGGCCTTGCCGTCGCTAGGCTCAACCACGTCGCAGCTTAGCAGCAGCGTGGTTTCTTCAAAGAAGGGGTCGATGTTGGCCGTGTTGGGGTCAGGCATCAACTGCATGTCGGAGGCTTCAATGCCCTTCCAGCCGGCAATCGAAGAGCCGTCAAAGGCGTGGCCCGAAGCGAACTTGTCTTCGTCAAAGTGGGAGACGGGCACGGTCACGTGCTGCTCTTTACCGCGGGTGTCGGTGAAGCGGAAGTCAACAAACTTGACTTCGTTTTCCTTGACCATTTTCATGACGTCTGCGACGGTCTTTGCCATCAGAATCTCCTGTGTGCTGGATGGGGGTTGAAAAAAACTTTGTTCGGACCGACTGAATGCACTTTCTGTGCCAAAGCCTTGGGGCTTCAGTTTTTGGCCAAGCCTTGAATTGTGCCGCTATTGTGTCGCCTGCCCTAGCCTGTGCAGGCTTTTGGTGCCCCATAGCGCTAAAAGAGCACTCAAACAATGCACCAATGAGGTGCGAATCATCGATGCATGCACATGGTGCAAAAATTAACGCACCAATTCGGGTCCCAGCTTGAGATCAAAACGCTGCAGTCCGGCCATTAAGGCGGAATAAGCCAGCTTGACCGCCTCAGGTGAGCCTTTGACGCCCAACTCGATATGACGGCCGAATTCGGGATGATCCACACTGGGCAGGCTGAAAACCTTGACGCCAGGATGCGCGGCTTCAATCGCCAGCATCAGCGGCGTCAGCATGGCCTCCATGGAACCCATCACGATGACCGATTTTTCGGCATAGGCCAGAGCCTGGTGCAGATGGGCATAGCGCTGGTCCAGCACCCATTCGATCATGGGCCAGGCCATCACCGGAAACCCAGGCACGAAGTGGACGCCCCCACGGTCGCTCACTTCGTGTAGCTCCCTGCCCCCCGGGGGGGCCGCTGCGCCTGCGGCCGGGCGAAGCCCGTTCCGCGACCCCGGCTGGGTTTCAGAGTCAGCGACCGTCGCCTGCGGCCCGACAAAGCAGCTGAAACCGGGAATCTTGTTGTAGGGATTCGGAATGATCTGGGCACCAACCGGAAACATGCCCATATTCAGGCGGTGCACATTGTCGGGGTGCTCAGGCTGGTAGGGCACGCCCTGCTCTTTCGCCATGTCCTGCATGCGTTCGCGGATCAGGGCTTCGGCTTGGGGGTGCAGCGCCAGCTCAAGCCCCAGCGCCCGCGCCGCGCATTGCCGGGTGTGGTCATCCGGCGTGGCGCCTATGCCACCACAGGAAAACACCGCGTCACCCGTCTCGCGCGCCGCGGCAAAGGCACGCTTGAGCGTGGCCGTGATGCGCGCCGGATCGTCACCCACGCAGTCGGCATAGGCCAGCTGCAGGCCACGCGCGCCCAACAGCTCAATGACCTTAGGCAAATGCTTGTCGGCGCGTTTGCCGGAGAGAATTTCATCGCCGATGATGATGAGGCCGAAGTGTGTGCTCATACGTCAAGTCTTGAATTAGGGCTGCGAACCAATGCCTGGCATCGAGTCCGGCAAGGTCTTGGGCAGCACCGGGTTTGCCATGGATTCTGGCGTATCGGGCAGCCGTGACTCAGCCACGCCCGCATGATTTTTCATGCGCAACTGTTCCAGGGCGGCCAACAAGTAGTGGGCAAACCAGAGCGAGGAAAAGGCAAAAACCAGGGTGTAAATCCAGATCGCCACCGGCACCAACAGCGGCGCCATCGCCACAAACATCGCGCCCGAGGCCCAGATCAGGCTGGGCGCGGCCCCCAGATAGCCGCTGATCACGCCTATGCCCAGCAAGACGGCGCGATTTTCCCGGAAAATTTGTCGCCGCTCCTCGCCGCTGGCGTGCTCTGCCAGCGCGTCATAAGACATCACGCGATAGGTGAGCCAGCCCCAGATCAGGGGCGGCAGAATCAGTATCAGCGGCGGTACCAGCCACAGTGGAATCGACACCAGCAGCGCCACCAGGGCCAGCCCGGTCGAGCCTAGCGACCAGAGCGCGCTACTCAGAAAGCTGCCGCCTTTTTTGCGCTCCAACTGGGGGAAACGCCTGTCCGCCACCAGTGCCACCATGGCCGGCGTCATGAACATCGCCACGAACAGCAGCGTAGTGACGACTATCACGGGAATGGACAGTGCCAGCAGCAGCGCTGGCGCCAGCACCAAGCGCAGACTGCCAAGCCCCAAACCCTCCAGCCAGTGGGCCATGGCGTTGACCAGTTCATAGCGCTCCAGATGGCCGCGCACCGCCATCAAGGCATCGTCCCAGAAGAAATACCCCAGTCCCAGCGACAGCGCGCCCATGATGATGACGGGCAGGACGGACAGGGCAATGACGCGGGGATGCAGGCAGTACATCACTGCCCGCCAGAAGGAATCGAGAAGCTTGCTCATGAGGGAAGTGTAGCCCCCACGCTCCCCACTTCGTGTGGTTCGCTGCCCCCCGAGGGGGCGCTGCGCCTGCGGTCTGGCTAAGCCAGTCCCGCGGCCCCTGTTGGGTTGAAAACCGCCCCAGTAGTCAGGCGCGACCGACCAGGCGTTTGAGTCCGATCCACTGCTGGGACCAGAAACCGCGGCCATAGTCACGGTTTTTCTCGACCTGGTCGCGGATTCCAGTCGGGTCATAGCGCCGCTCAAAGTTGGCAGTTCCGAACAGCATGTCCCACCAGGGAAGCAACACTCCGAAGTTGTGTCCGCCCAACTTAACCCCCACGCTTGCCACTTCGTGCGCATCGCTGCCCCCCGCGGGGACTAATTGTCCTTGGGACCGCCCGGCGGAAAGTTGTTTGGGCTTGATAGGCGACTCATGGCCTATGCCTATGCTGTGGTGTAGTCGGTGAAAGCGCGGGCTGACCCAGAGCCGCTCGCCGATACGCCCGAACCACAGCCGCACATTGGCATGCTGAAAGCTCTCGCTGAGCTGGGTAAAGGCGACGATGGCAACGAACTGGCCGGGTGCCACGCCTATGAGTTGCGCCACCAGAACGACGATGGTGTCCACCAGGATGTCATCAAGCAGGTGATTGCGGTTGTCGCTCCACATCGTCATCTGCCGCTGCGAGTGATGCAGCGAATGCAGACGCCACCACCAGCCCAATTGGTGCTGGCCGCGGTGCGTCCAATAAGCCACAAAGTCAAACACCACCAGATAAATCAACAGGCTGACGATCGCGTTGTCGGTCACGCCTGGCCACAGCTGGTCCAGGTGAAAGGTGCCGTAGCCCGCGGTGCGCAGCGCGCCAAAGGCCTCGTCAAACCACGGATCCAGCGTGAAAAACAGCGCGATACGGAACAGGCCCAAGCGGTGAATCAGGGTGTAAAGGATGTCGGTGCGTATGCCGGCCCGGTCAGTGACTGGCTCGACCGGACGCCAGCGCTGCAGCGGACCGATCACGGCCAGCAGGACAATGATCTGGATCACGCCCACCATGAACCAGGCCGTGGCCTCGTAACCATCTTCCAACAGGTTGCCCAGGCCCAGCGCAAACATCGCCGGTTGCACAAGGGTTTCAAACAGCCAGCCTTGCAGCGTCGAGAAAAGAGAGGTGAATCCGTCCATGGTGACTATTTTCCAGGCTGCGCCGGCAAGGGGCCGGCGTGCGCCTCAATCCAGGCTTGGTACTGGGGGTGTTCGCGCAGGGTTTTAAAACAAAAGCCGCGTGACTGCAGGCCGGTGATGAGCGGCTCCAGCACCGCAGGCGCCCAGGGGTCCTGGCGCGACCAAATGCCCAGGTGCGCCAGCAAAATGTCGCCGGAGCGAATGTTTTGCAGCGCTTTTTTCAGCAGCATCTCGTTAGGGTATTTGTCGCTGGGCAATTCGTCACCCAGAAAGCCGGCCGGCGACCAGCCCACATGGGCGTAACCGCAGGCCTGGGCCGCCGCCAGCAGCTTGGGCGAGGTTTTACCGCCCGGCGCGCGGAACAGCGGTAGCGGTTTTTTGCCGGTGATCTCTTGCAGGCGGGCGCTGGCGCGGCCGACTTCCTCGCAATATTGCCGCGCCGTCCAGGTGAAGTCCTTGCCTTCGGACGGGCCGGCCGAGGGGCGCACCCGGAACTGCGGCGCAGCGCCCGACGCACCTGGCACATCGGCGCGCCAGTAGGTGTGGTCGTAAGTGTGCGAGGCAAACTCGTGGCCTTCGGCGGCGCGCGCTTTCCACCAAGGCGCCCAGTCCTTGCCCAGGCTGCCATCACCGGTTTTGGTGCGCTCGTTGGCGGCGAAAAAAGTCACCTTGACCTGGTGTTTGTTCAACACCTCGGCAATCAGCGGCGCCACCGCCATGTGGCCGGTGTCCAGCGTCAGGTAAACCGGCTTGCAGGAAGTGGCCGGCGACATTTTTACACCACTTAGGCCCGTAGTCGCCGTAGAATAAGCGCCAGCAGCTACCAAAGTAATAGCAACAAGCAGTCGCGATGGGTGTATGTTCAAGCCGGGGCCGCGGAACCGGCTCCGCCGGGCCGCAGGCGCAGCGGCCTCCTCGGGGGGCAGGGAGCTACACGCAGTGAGCGACCGTGGGGGCTCACCTAGCCGCGTGGTCAAGCGTCCAAACGCCATGGGGACTCTTTCCAACATTGACCTGACGCACTACCTTGCGGCTAGCAACGTCGATGACGGTGAGTTTGCGAATCCAGCGCGAGGTCACCATGATTTGCTTGCCGTCACGGCTCACGTCCATGCAATCGGGGCCGCCCGGCGCCGGGTAGTTGTCCACCACTTCCAGGGTCTGCAGGTCAATCTTGCTGATGGTGTTGGCCACGCGGTTGCTGACCAGCACGTGGCGCTTGTCGCCGAAGGCGCGAAAGGCATGGGCGCCGGCCGCCGTCTTGATCACTTTGCTGCGCACCGGTGCCTTGCCGCTCACGTCGTAGACCTCAACCGCGTCGCCGCCCGTCAGGCCGACCAGCATGAACTTGTCGTCGGCCGTGCCAAACACATCGGCGGGAATCGAACCGGTGGGGGTGCGCCACTTGATGGCTTGGCTGACCAGGTCCACCGCGATCAGCTCATTGCTGTCCTGCATGGTGGCGTAAATCGTGCTGCTTTTGCTGTCAATCCACAGGTGGCTGGGGGTTTTGCCGGTGGCCACGCGCTTGGCCAGCACCATGTCCTTGCCGTCCCAACGGTAGATGTCGATGTGATTGAGCCGGTTGGCGGCCGTCACAAACCATTTCATGTCGGGCGAAAAGCGCAGCTGGTAAGGGTCCAGAATGCCGCGCACGGTGCGCTGAACTTCGGCCGTCTTGGGGTCTATGAAGGTCAGCGAATCCGACAGCGCGTTGGCCACGATCACCGATTTTTCGTCGGGCGTGAGATAGAGATGATGCGGCTGTTTGCCAGTGGCAATGCGCTTGGTCTCGGTCCAGGTGACGGGGTCGATCACGCTGACGCTGTCATCGAGCGAATTAAGCACAAACACGGGCGCTGGCGCAGCAGCGGCGGACGAGGGAGTTTGCGCCAGCGTCGGCAAGCACAACAGGCCGGCCATGGCACACAAACCAGCGGCTAGAAAACGGGCAGAAACATTCACAAAACAGATCTTTCAAGAGGCGGTCCGCTAGTGTAGCGGGCGAGCAAGACAGAGCCACTCAAGGCGGCCGCCCGCTCCCATGCCGAGACCGCGCTGGCGACACCGCAGCACAGACTTCAAGCTCCTGTTTTTATAGCTTCATCCGCCCGTCCTACCTGGGCTAGAGGCCTATTTCCCTTAAATTTCAGCCCTCAAGCCAATGGCCAGCGGCTTAGCCTTCTTTGACTTCGATGTGGTAAGTCGCCCAGGGGCAGGCCTCAAAGCGGGCGGGCAAGGGTTTGGCCGCCATGTCGGGGAAGCGGTCGGCGTCGTAAACCGCCCAGAGCGGGCCCAGCCCGCCCAAGGCCATGGGTTGGCCGTCCAGGTGGGTGGCCACGATGAAGCGGTATTTGCGCACGTCGGCGGCCGACACCTGCGCCGCGTAGCCGTCCACGGCGCGCAGAAACAGCGTGGTCTTGTCGCCGGCCTTGACGCCGCAGGCCGCCATCACGTCCAGCAGCAAAGGCCCTTTGAGGCTGTGCGGCTTGCCGTCGTATTCCAAAGTCGGCCGGATGGTGACGGCCGGCAGCGCCGTGATCGCAGCGAAATCAAAGACCTGCGCCCGGTCAAAGCTGATTCTCTGCTTGGCCATCATCTGGTCAAGCGCCGGATCCAGCGCGCCGCGATTACCGGCACCGATGCGCCCGCTGACCGTGAGCAAGGTGGGGCCGCGCGGCGCCTTGGCGGTGGGCTGGGCCAGCAGCAGCGATGGCGCGGCGGCAGCGCCCAGCGCGGCAGCACTGAGGAATTGGCGACGATGCTTCATGGTGACAAGCTCCTTCTTGTGGCTGGCCCTATAAGCCGGCTTTTAAAAAAGCCAGCATAAGCCTCCCAGAGGCCAAACGTATCGGGCCCGACCCGATACCGAAGCGCCCGCGGCCTATTTTTTCGCAGGCACGGCCGCGATGCGGAGCAGATCCTGCGCCGTCAGCCAGCGCCACTCGCCCGGTTTCAGGTCTGCCGGCAAGGCCAATGAGCCGATGCACGAACGGTGCAGCCCTTCAACCCGGTTGCCGACGGCGGCAATCATGCGTTTGACCTGGTGGTACTTGCCCTCGGTCAGGGACAGGCTCAGCTGCAGCTCGCTGGTTTGTTCGCAGGCTGCGGCCCGCACCGGCTTGGGGTCATCGTCCAGCACCACGCCAGCCAGCAACTTCTGGATCTGCTTGTCGTCCACCGCATGCTTGGCCGTCACCTCGTAGACCTTGGGCACATGGTGTTTGGGTGAACTCATGCGGTGAATGAACTTGCCGTCATCGGACAGCAACAGCAAACCGGTCGTGTCCTGATCCAGCCGCCCGACCGCCTGCACGCCCGCCGCCGCACCGCCGCCGCGCTGGCGAATCGGCGAAGGTAACAAGGTGTAGATGCTGGGATAAGTACTGGGTTTTTGCGAGCACTCGTAGCCGGCGGGCTTGTGCAGCATCAAATAAGCTTTTTCGTGGTAATCCCAGGCCACGCCCTGGACGCTGAAACGCAGCCCCTGCGCTTCAAATTCCATAGCAGGCTCCGCACACGGGACGCCGGCCACGGCCACAAAACCCTGTTGAATCAGGCCAGCACACACGCGCCGCGTGCCAAAGCCCTGGGAGTAAAGAATTTCTTGCAATTGCATGTTTGCCATAGGCCTATTGTCGCCGACGACTTTAGGCGCCTCAAAGCTCAGGCCCGGGCTGGTTCAGGGACGAAAAGCCGGGTTTCCGTGACTAAATACCATTGATTTGCACCCCGGAGTTGTTACATTGTTTAACTGTTAACCGTGAAGGATCACTCTTATGAACCGAACTTCAGGTTGGGCATTGATACTCTTATTGGTGCTGGCCAGCATGATCGCAGGCGCCCTGCTTCGTTCATTGTGGGCGCAACGGGCCGCCAAACGGCTCAAACGCATTCCCAGACGCTGGCCACTCAATCCTCGCGCGCTGGCCAACACCGAAGAGATCAGGGTCTGGCGCTGGTTGCGCGAAGCTTTTTCCGAACACCACATCATGGTGAAGGTTCCGGTCATCCGTTTTACGCTGCCACGAGCCCAGGGCCAGGGTCTGCACTGGTACAAATTGCTCAACGGCGTGTACTGCACCTTGACGGTGTGCTCAAGCAACGGCCATGTCATCGGCTGCATCGATGTTCCCGGCAACGGCCGCATCTCCAGGAGCAACCGGCAGCTCAAGCAGACCCTGCTGGCACAGTGTGGCATTGCCTACTGGGTGATTGAGTCCGACAATCTGCCCACACCCGCCGAGATTCGAGCCGAGTTCCTGGGCGACCAGGAACCCACAAAAAAGAATCAGGAACCGGACACGAACAGGGTTACCGCCGCTGCGCGCACCAAGCTGCGCGCCAGCCTTGATCGCCAGCGCCAAAGTCGCAACAGCGACCTGAGTCCACTCACAGCCAACACCAAGGCTAGTTCGAACAGTAGCGCCGACAGCGATTTCAGTTTCTTTGGCTCCAGCTTGAATCAGGAAAACTCCTTCCTGTCGCCACTGGACAGCCGCCAAGGTGAACTCCACTAAAGAGCGGCTCACCGAATCACCTTATTGGTGCTGCCGCTTGCAGTGACATCGCCGAACGCAAACACCAGTGCAGCGCCGGCGTGGCACTCGTCGCCAGCATCCAACCCCGTTGTCGGCACCCTCTGCCATTTTTGAAGACGATCATCGGCAAGACCCCGATGATGGCGCCCTGTCCTGCGGGCACTGAGCCCCGCTCAATTCTCGAGGTTCACCCCGAGCTGCGCGAGCTTTGCAGCGTACGAATCCCTGCGTTTCACTGCCTTGGCTGCCGTATCGACTGCCGCCTGTATCGCCTTGGGGCCCTTTGCTGCAACAAGCTTGATCAGGCCCAACTTATGGGCAGCCTCTGCCTGCGCCCTCCTGTATGTGGCGATGAGCTCGGCGTGGGCGATGGGTTGATTCACAAGGACTTCATTTTCAAAAGCACCATTTTCTATGCTTTTTACGGCCCCAGAGCCACTAGCCATTTAAAGGTCTGCCGTATCAAGTTCGGCACACCTGCGCATCCACACTGCTGAACGCCGGGCGCAAGCCGTGCTACGTGGTCCAGCAGTTCGGGCAAAAAATGTGAAGATGGCTTTTCGTTCCTACGGGAAGTTCATCCGTGAGGACTGGCAGAAGCCCCAGGCCAAATTGCGCATTCCGGGATAAAAGTGATCAGTGCGAATTTAATGGCACGACAGAACGCTTTGGGGCAAAGAAAAACCGCCACAGCCTGAGGTTTTCAGAGTGTGGCGGTGTCTTGGATGGTGGAGCTGGGGGGATTTGAACCCCCGTCCGCAAGCCTTTTTCGAGCAGATCTACATGTTTAGCGGTCTGATTTAAGTCTCGCCACCTGTATCGCGCAGTCGCACGCTATACAGGACGCCAGCACCCTATTTTCTCGCCCCGGGTTAAGGTACCCAGCCCGGAGCCAGCCGATAAAATTATCTTTACAGCCGGGAGCATTTAACTTGCGCTAAACACCCCTTGCCCAGCCCATCGGCCTGCTGTTGTAAAGCTCACTGGCAATTAAGCAGCGAGTGCGAAACGTTCGTCGTTTGCAGTTAGTTTGTTTTAGTCAGTTTTACGAGCACACTAAGCTCGACATGCACCACACCGCGTCCGAACCCACGTCGAAACCAATGCAGCCCCAAGCCTGATAGTTTAAGGCATTCCCAGCAGATTCAAGAGGGCGAAGGGTGCCGCAATCGTAAAATCGGCTTCCCACCCTCCCGTATCAGCGGTAGCACCCAAATAACCATAAGCAGCCGCCACCGTGGGCATGCCTGCGGCGCGACCGGCCAGAATGTCGCGCTCATCATCCCCTACATACACGCATCGACCAGGCAACACATCTAGCTGCCGAGCCGCCTCTAGCAAGGGGGCTGGGTGCGGCTTGGAGTGGGGGGTGGAGTCACCGCTGATAATGGTCTGAGCCGTACTAAACAACGGCATAGCCTGGGTCAGCGGCACAGTAAAGCGCGCAGCCTTGTTTGTCACGACGCCCCACTTGAGTCCCGCCTGGTCAATCTGGGCAATCAATTCCGCCACTCCAGCAAACACATAGGTGTTCACCGTCATGCGGGATTCGTAATTGGCAAAAAACTCCTCTTTGAGCGCAGCAAAACGGGCATCATCCGGCGTCAGACCAAAGGCCACGGCAATCATGCCGCGGGCGCCAGCGCCAGCCATCGGACGGTATTTCGACAGATCCAGCGACGTCAGCCCCCGGTCGGTACGCATTTTGTCCGCCGCAGCACCCAAGTCGGGCGCACTGTCGATCAAAGTGCCATCAAGATCGAACAGTACGGCATCGATGTTTTTTAACATATCAGTGATGGAATCAGAATAAAAGGTGGGCGACTCAGGTTTTCCGGGTCGCCAGCAGGTAGTTCACGCTGGTGTCGGCGCTAAGCCAATAGTGACGCATCAACGGGTTGTATTCCATGCCCCGGGTATGCAACAAGTTCAACTCGGCTGCACGGCAATAGCGGGCCAGCTCACTGGGTTTGATCAGCTTGGCATATTCGTGGGTACCACGAGGCAACATGTTCAGAACGTATTCCGCGCCGACGATGGCAAACAAAAATGCCTTGGCATTGCGATTGATGGTGGAAAAAAACACCCAGCCACCCGGCTTGACCAGCGCGGCGCAGGCTTTGACGATTGATGATGGGTCGGGTACATGCTCCAGCATTTCCATGCAGGTGACAACATCAAAGCTGCCGGGTTGCTCTGCGGCCAGTGCCTCTGCACTGATTTCGCGGTACTGCACGCCCTCTGTCTGAGCTTCCAGTGCATGGAGTTGCGCCACTTTCAGGGCTTTGCTGGCGAGATCGATGCCCAGCACGGATGCTCCTTTGCGAGCCATGGAGTCAGCCAGAATGCCACCACCGCAACCAACATCAAGAACCTTCAGCCCCTTTAACGAAACCAGACCATCTATCCAGTCCAAGCGAAGCGGGTTGATCTGGTGCAGGGGCCGGAACTCACTCTCGGTATCCCACCAACGATGGGCCAGGTCGGAGAATTTGGCTAGCTCGGCGGGATCGAAATTATCAGTTTTAGACATGAAATGATTATCGTTGAGGCGTAAAAAAACCGCGCCATGGCGCGGTTTTTTAAGTGATCTTTAAAGATTACTTGTTGGCGCGGGTACCAACCACTTCGATTTCCACGCGACGATTCTTCGCACGGCCTTCAGCGGTCTTGTTGTCGGCGACTGGCTGTTTCTCGCCTTTGCCTTCGGTATAAACGCGGTTTTTCTCAATGCCTTTGGACACCAGATAAGCCTTGACGGCTTCAGAGCGGCGAACCGACAGCTTCTGGTTGTACGCATCGCTGCCGACGGAGTCGGTGTGACCCACAGCAATGATTACTTCCAGATTGATGTCCTTGATCTTGCCGATCAGGTCATCCAGCTTAGCCTTGCCTTCTGGCTTGACAACAGACTTGTTGAAGTCAAAGAAAGCATCAGCAGCGTAGGTAACTTTGGTTGCAGCAGGAGGTGCCACTGGCGCAGGAGCGACAACGACAGGTGCAGGTGCAGCGGCAGCAGGTGCAGCAGCAGGTGCAGCAGCAGGAACAATTGCGCCATCGCAACCTGGAGCTGCAGTAGCAGGCGTCCAGTTGGCATCACGCCAGCACAGCTCATTGCTACCATTTTTCCAGGTCAGCTCACCGTTGCCGTTTTTCCAGTTGTCGACAGTTTGTGCACCAGCGGCGGTAACAAGCGCTGCGGAAGCAAACAACATTGCCACTTTGTTGAGTTTCTTCATGGTTCTCCTCTAGAGAAAAGCCGCAGACTTGCTGCGATTATTGATTTACACGCCGTAAGTGACCATCACCCAAAGCGTTACATTCATTGTGCCACACGCGCCCCAAGCTTCAAGCAAGCGATAGGCTTCGTTAGTCAGAGTGACGAGATTCTTTAGGATTTGTTGCGGCCCAGCCACAACCCCCCCCTCTTTAAACTCAAGCCTTAAAATCATCAGTTTCCCTCAAGAATCCTTGAAAAAATCCCAACCAGGCATCGCATGACCCAGTTCGCAAAAGAAACCCTGCCCATCAGTCTTGAAGAGGAAATGCGAAGAAGCTATCTCGACTACGCAATGAGCGTGATCGTCGGCCGCGCCTTGCCAGATGCCCGGGATGGCCTCAAGCCGGTGCATCGGCGCGTGCTGTTTGCGATGCATGAGCTGAATAACGACTGGAACCGGCCATACAAGAAATCCGCGCGTATTGTGGGCGACGTGATTGGTAAATACCATCCGCACGGCGACAGTGCGGTGTACGACACCATCGTGCGCATGGCGCAGGATTTCTCGATGCGTCACATGCTGGTTGACGGTCAGGGCAATTTCGGTTCGGTCGATGGCGACAACGCCGCGGCCATGCGGTACACGGAAATCCGCCTCGCAAAAATCTCCCACGAGCTGCTGGCCGACCTTGACAAGGAAACCGTCGACTTTGGCCCCAATTACGACGGCAGCGAGCAGGAGCCGCTGGTCATGCCGACCCGCTTGCCCAACTTGCTGGTCAATGGCTCCAGCGGTATCGCCGTAGGCATGGCGACCAACATTCCGCCGCACAATATGAACGAGGCCGTAGAGGCTTGCCTGCATCTGCTGAAAAATCCTGAAGCTTCCATTGACGAGCTGATGGAAATCATCCCGGCACCGGACTTCCCCACCGGCGGCATTATTTATGGCATCAACGGTGTCAAGGACGGCTACCGCACCGGCCGCGGCAAGGTGGTCATGCGGGCCAAATGCCATTTTGAAGACATCGACAAAGGCCAACGCCAGTCCATCATCGTTGACGAACTGCCTTACCAGGTCAACAAGAAGACGCTGCAGGAGCGCATGGCCGAGCTGGTGCACGAAAAGAAAATCGAAGGCATCAGCCACATTCAGGACGAAAGTGACAAGTCCGGCATGCGCCTGGTCATCGACCTGAAGCGTGGCGAAGTACCCGAGGTGGTGCTGAACAATCTGTACAAACAGACTCAGCTGCAAGACACCTTCGGCATCAACATGGTTGCCTTGATCAATGGACAACCCAAGCTGTGCAACCTGAAAGAGCTGATCCAGGTCTTTCTGTCGCACCGCCGGGAGGTGGTCACACGCCGCACTGTCTTCACGCTGCGCAAGGCACGTGAACGCGGCCACGTGCTGGAAGGCCTGGCCGTCGCCCTGGCCAACATCGACGACTTTATTGCCATCATCCGCAACGCGCCTACGCCGCCTGTAGCGAAAGCCGAACTGATGCTGCGCGCCTGGGACAGCAGCCTGGTGCGCGAAATGCTCACCCGTACCCGCACCGATGGAGGCGTGGTCAATGCCGACGACTACCGCCCCGATGGGCTCGAAAAAGCCTTTGGGATGGGCAGCGACGGCCTTTATCGCCTTTCAGAAACGCAAACTCAGGAAATTTTGCAGATGCGCCTGCAGCGTCTGACCGGCCTGGAGCAGGACAAGATCGTTGCCGAGTACAAAGAAGTCATGGCCGAAATTGATGACTTGCTGGATATTCTGGCCAAGCCGGAACGGGTGTCCGCCATCATCGGCGAAGAGCTGTCGGCCATCAAGCTTGAGTTTGGTCAAACCAAACTGGGCGCGCGCCGCAGCCTGATTGAGCACAGCTCTTTTGACCTCAGCACAGAAGACCTGATCACGCCAACCGACATGGTGGTGACGCTCTCGCACACTGGCTACATCAAGAGCCAACCGCTGTCTGAATACCGAGCCCAAAAGCGCGGCGGCCGCGGCAAACAGGCCACAGCCACCAAGGAAGACGATTGGGTCGACCAACTGTTTATCGCCAACACGCACGATTACATCCTGTGCTTCTCCAACCGTGGCCGGCTTTACTGGCTCAAGGTCTGGGAGGTGCCTGCGGGCTCGCGCGGTTCGCGTGGCCGGCCTATCGTCAACATGTTCCCCTTGCAAGAAGGTGAAAAAATCACGGTCGTGCTGGCTTTGACCGGCGAGACGCGCAGCTTTCCGGCCAATCGCTACATCTTTATGGCAACCAGCATGGGCACCGTCAAAAAGACGGCGCTGGATCAGTTCAACAACCCGCGCAAGGGCGGCATCATTGCCGTCGACCTGGACGATGGCGACTACCTGATTGGCGCGGCTCTAACCGATGGCCAGCATGACGTGATGCTGTTCTCGGATGGCGGTAAAGCGGTGCGCTTCGATGAAAACGATGTGCGCCCCCTGGGCCGGCAGGCACGCGGTGTGCGAGGCATGATGCTGGAAGAAGGTCAAGGCGTGATCGCCATGCTGGTGGCAGAGGACGAACAGCAAAGCGTGCTTACCGCCACCCAGAATGGCTACGGCAAGCGCACCTCCATTACCGAATACACACGCCATGGCCGCGGCACCAAGGGCATGATCGCCATTCAGCAAAGTGAACGCAACGGCAAGGTAGTGGCTGCAACACTGGTTCACACCGACGATGAAATCATGCTCATCACCGACAAGGGCGTACTGGTTCGCACGCGGGTCAGTGAAATCCGCGAAATGGGCAGAGCCACTCAGGGCGTGACGCTTATTGGGCTTGACGAAGGCTCGCAGCTGAGCGGACTTCAACGCATCGTCGAGAACGATGCCACGCTGGAAGCAGATGACATAGCCAGTGACACCGACAACGACGCAGGCAAGAACGCCTCCAACCCGGAAACAAATTCATGAAAAAATTGATGACTGCACTGGCCATTGCCAGCCTTGGTTTCACCGCTGCTCTGCACGCGCAAACACCAGATGCCAAAACCGAACTGGCCAAAAAAGTTGTTGCCCTTCAGCAAGGCCCCGAGCTTGAACGCCTGGTGGCTCAGCTTGCAGGCAGCACCACCCAAGATCTGATCGCCAATTGGGGACCCAAGCTGGAGGCCAATGTCCCCAAAGCCAAGCAGCAAAAGGCCTCGGAAGATCTCAATGCAGAACTGAAAAAGTATGCGACCGACACTACCCAGCTGATTGGCAATCAGGTAAAAAAAGTTAGCACCGACATACTGGTGCCAGCTTATGCGGAGCGCTTTACCCAGGAAGAACTGCAGCAGATTGCGATGTTTTTCGAATCCCCGGCGATCAAGAAGTACCAGGCCACTGCGCCCGAGCTTGGCAAGGTCTTCATCGAGAAACTGATTGAAGCCTCACGCCCCGATGTACTCGCACGGGCCAAGCAGTTCGACGATGCGGCGCTCAAAATTGTTGGCCCTGACGCCGTCGCCCCCAAGGCCAGCAAGCCGATCAAGAAATGACCCGACCCTTCAACTTTTCGGCTGGCCCCGCCAACCTACCCGAAGAAGTTCTGCGGCAGGCCGCCGCCGAAATGCTGGATTGGAACGGCAGTGGCATGAGCGTCATGGAGATGAGCCACCGGGGCAAGGAGTTTGTCTCCATTTACGAAAACGCAGAAGCCGATTTCCGTGAATTGCTGGCCATCCCCAAGGACTTCAGAATCCTGTTCATGCAAGGCGGCGGGCTCGCCGAAAACGCCATCGTGCCGCTGAATCTTTCGCGTGGCGCCTCGGCCGATTTCGTCATTACTGGAAGCTGGAGCGACAAGTCGCAAAAAGAAGCACGCAAATACTGCGATGTGCAGATCGCCGCCAGCACGGCGAGCAGCGACTACACCAGCCTGCCGCTGCCTGCCAGTTGGGATCTGCGACGCGACGCCAGCTATGTCCACATTTGCAGCAACGAAACCATTAACGGTGTTGAGTTTCACCAATTGCCCGATCTAAAGTCACTGGGAAGTGATGCACCGCTGGTCATCGATTTTTCCTCGCATGTCGCCTCCCGGCCGGTGGACTGGTCAAAAGTCGGTCTGGCCTTCGGTGGTGCGCAGAAAAACCTGGGCCCTGCCGGGGTGACGCTGGTGGTGGTGCGTGAGGATTTGCTCGGCCATGCCCTGCCAATCTGCCCCAGCGCCTTCGACTACAAGACGGTGGTAGACAACCAGTCTATGTACAACACGCCTCCCACTTATGCCATTTATATTGCCGGCCTGACCTTCCAGTGGCTCAAACGCCAACAGGACGGCGAGGCAACAGGCGTTGCCGCCATGGAAAAGCGCAACCAGCGCAAGGCACAACAGCTGTATGACGCCATCGATCAGTCCCAGCTCTACGTCAACAAGGTCAGCAAAGACTGCCGCTCACGCATGAACGTGCCATTTTTCCTGCGCGATGAATCGCGCAACGAAGCCTTCCTGGCCGGAGCCAAGGCGCACGGCTTGTTGCAGCTCAAGGGCCACAAGTCAGTAGGCGGCATGCGCGCCAGCCTTTACAACGCCATGCCGATCGAAGGCGTGCAGGCCTTGGTTGCCTACATGCAAGAATTTGAGAGAACGCAAAGCTGAACATGGCAAAAACACTCCCGGAACTCCGTACCCTGATAGATGCTGCCGACCGCGAACTGCTGCTCTTGCTGAACCAGCGCGCAGCGCTGGCCAACGAAGTGGGCGAGATCAAGCGCGCCGAAGGCTCAACCGTATTCCGACCCGAGCGCGAAGCACAGGTCATCAGCGGACTACAGTCAGCCAACCTTGGCCCTCTCAAAAACAGCAATATCGCCACCATCTGGCGCGAGATCATGTCAACCTGCCGCGCGCTCGAAGCGCCGCAGCGCGTCGCCTATCTTGGGCCGGCAGGCACTTTCAGCGAAGAGGCTGCCGTGCGCTTTTTTGGTTCCAGCATTGAACATGTGCCCTGCACCAGCTTTGATGAAGTGTTTCGTGCAGCCACCGCAGGCTCGGCCGATTTTGGTGTGGTGCCGGTAGAAAACAACACCGAAGGCGTGGTCACCCGCTCGCTTGACCTGTTCCTGAACTCCCCGCTTCACATCGTCGGCGAAACCAGCTTGCTGGTACGCCACAACCTGCTGCGCCTGTCCGACACGCTGGAAGGCATCACAGCGGTTTACGCCCATCCCCAGGCCTTGGCCCAATGCCAGAACTGGCTCAACACCCACCTGCCGCATGCCGAGCGGCACGCTGCCTCGAGCAATGCAGAAGGCGCACGTCTGGCTTCGACCAATCCGGCCTGGGCCGGCATCGCCAGCGAACGCGCAGGCGGCGAATTTGGCCTGCACGTCGCGGCGCATGCAATTCAGGATGACGCCTTCAACCGTACCCGCTTCGTCGTGGTTTGCCTGCCGCAGACCCTGCAGGCGCCGCAAGCTTCCGGCAAGGACTGCATCAGCCTGATCGTTTCCGTCCCCAACCGACCCGGTGCTGTGCACGATATTCTGGTTCCGCTGAAAACCCACGGCGTTTCCATGACCCGCTTCGAGTCCCGTCCAGCCCGCTCCGGCCAATGGGAATACTATTTTTATATCGACCTGCAAGGCCATCCCTCACAGGCCCACGTCAAGGCGGCACTGGATGACCTGCGGCAGCTTTGCGCGTTTTACAAAGTCCTGGGAACCTATCCCGTCAGTGATTGATGCGAATACCTGAATTTCATGCAACGTCTACAAAAAACCCTGGCGCCACTTCATGTTTGAACAACTAGGCCTCATCGGCTGCGGCCTGATGGGCGGCTCTTTTGCCCTGGCGCTCAAGCGTGCCGGGTTGGTCAAACGCGTCGTTGGCTACAGCAAATCCCCCTCGACGACCGAGCGGGCTCGCCAGATGGGCGTGATCGATGTGGAAGCGCCCTCCGCCCTGTTGGCGGTCTCGGGTGCCGATATCGTGTTGCTGGCAATACCGGTATCCGCCACGGAGGCCACTTTCAAAGCCATACGGCATCTGGTCGGACCCAACACCCTGATCATGGATGTGGGCTCCACCAAGCGCGATGTCGTGGATGCGGCGCGGCGGGTCTTGCGCGACAACGTAGGCTCCTTTGTGCCCTGCCACCCCATCACCGGCAAAGAGGTTGCCGGCGTCGAACATGCTGACGTGGACCTGTACACAGACAAGCAAGTCATCCTGACTCCGATTGAGCGCACCCTGACCGTGCAGCTGCAAAAAGCCACCGAGGTCTGGACTGCCCTGGGCTGTCAGGTGATCAAGATGTCACCGCAATCTCACGACGCGGCTTATGCGGCGGTCAGCCACCTGCCCCACCTGATTGCCTTTGCCCTGATCAACGGCATCAAGGGCCAGGAGCATGGCAAAGACTACCTGTCGCTGGCAGGCCCCGGCTTTCGCGACTTCACCCGGATTGCTGCGAGCGACCCAAAAATGTGGCGCGACATCCTGATTGCCAACCGTGAAGAATTGCTGGCGCAGTCAAAAATCTTCCAGCAAACCCTGCAATCCCTAGAGCAACTGATCTCCAGCGACAGCGGTGATGTGCTGGAAATGTTGATTGAACAAGCCAGCGAAACCCGTGCCAACTGGCGCATGGCCTCGCAAAAATCCCGCAAATAAGCAGCGCTTCATGTTCGATATAGAGTTCCTGGATATTCCTCCATTGACCAGGGCCGGAGGCACGGTTCGCCTGCCCGGCTCCAAAAGTATTTCCAACCGCGTGCTGCTGTTGGCCGCCCTGAGTCAGGGGCAAACCACGGTACACGACCTGCTGGCCTCCGACGACACCGCCGTTATGCTGGCGGCGCTCAAGCAGCTGGGCTGCGGCGTCAGGCAAGACGGAAATACCGCCGTCATCGACGGACTGGGTGGCCGGCTGGCCGCGCCCAAGGCCAAGCTGTTCATGGGCAATGCCGGCACGGCCATGCGACCACTGACAGCGGCTCTGGCACTGCTGGGCGGGGAGTTTGAGCTGTCGGGCGTGCCGCGTATGCACGAAAGGCCTATCGGCGACCTGGTCGATGCACTCAGGCAACTGGGTTGCGCCATTGACTACCTGGGCAACGAAGGTTTTCCGCCCTTGCGCCTGCGCCCCGGCCAGTTGCAGCTGGATGCGCCCATTCGCGTCCGTGGCGACGTTTCCAGCCAGTTCCTGACGGCCTTGCTGATGGCGCTGCCGTTGGTGGCCCAGCGCGACATCTGCATTGAGGTGGTAGGCGAGCTGATTTCACGGCCCTATATTGAGATCACGCTGAATCTGCTCAAACGTTTCGGCATCCAAGTCCAACGCGATGGCTGGCAGCGCTTCACCATTCCTGCCGGCAGCCAATACCAGTCGCCCGGTGACATCCATATCGAAGGCGACGCCTCTTCTGCTAGCTATTTCATAGCGCTTGGTGCCCTTGCAGAAAGCGCTGCAGGCCAAAATAGCATAGAAATTCTGGGTGTGGGCGCGGACTCCATCCAGGGCGACATCCGTTTCGTGGAAGCCGCCCGCATGATGGGCGCGCAGATCGACAGCACGCCCAACTCACTGCGCATCTCACGCGGCGCCTGGCCGCTCAAGGCCATTGACCTGGACTGCAACCACATCCCCGATGCAGCCATGACGCTGGCCGTGATGGCGCTCTATGCCGATGGCACCACCGTGCTGCGCAACATCGCCAGCTGGCGCGTCAAGGAAACCGACCGCATTGCGGCCATGGCCTGCGAACTGCAAAAGCTGGGCGCCACGGTGGAAGAAGGCGCGGATTACCTCAAGATCACGCCACCGGCCCAAGCTGCCGACTGGAAAACCGCAGCCATTCACACCTACGACGATCACCGTGTGGCCATGTGTTTTTCACTGGCGGCTTTCAACCCGGCGCAGCTACCGATCCGGATTCTCGACCCCAAGTGCGTCGCCAAAACCTTTCCTGACTATTTTGAAGCGCTGTTTGCCGTGACTGAGGCGGACACCGCCCAGATTCCGGTGATCTGCATCGACGGCCCAACCGCCTCCGGCAAGGGCACGCTGGCGGCGCTGACGGCCCAGCAGCTCGGCTACCACCTTCTCGACTCGGGCGCCTTGTACCGCTTGAGCGCCTTTGCCGCCAGCCGTGCCGGCGTGGCGCTGGATGACGGAGCCGGCGTAGCGCGGATTGCCCGCAGCCTGCCGGTCCGCTTTCAGGGTGACCGGATTTTCCTAGCCAACGAGGACGTGTCTGAGGCCATACGCAGCGAAGCCGCCGGCATGGCGGCCTCCGCCGTGTCGGCTCACCCGGAAGTTCGCACCGCGCTGCTGGATTTGCAGCACAGCTTTCGGCAACTGCCCGGACTGGTCGCTGATGGCAGGGATATGGGCACCGTGATTTTCCCTGCCGCCACACTCAAGATCTACCTCACCGCCAGCGCTCGGCAACGTGCCGAACGTCGGTATAAGCAGTTGATTTCAAAGGGAAATTCAGTTACAATCAGCGCGATTCAGCAAGATCTGGAGGCCCGCGATGACAGAGACATGTCTCGTCAAACCGCCCCTTTAAAGCCTGCTGATGACGCCCTGCTACTGGACAACTCCGAACTGTCGATTGAAAAATCGGTCGCTCAGGTGATTGACTGGTGGCAAGGTACCCGGCCCTTCTGACCCCCGACGCGCATTCCTCTTCTGAGGCGCCAGGGTCAGCAGGAACTCTCACGTAACCCGCAGTCTTACTAACCGTTTGACCGCAAAACCATACCAAACCGCCGCAAGCAGCTATAAAAACAGTAGCAATTTCGCTACTGGAACCCTGTTCTGTGGATTAGGAAAATCATGTCCGAATCTTTTGCCGACCTATTTAACGAATCGCTACAACGCTCTGAGATGCGTTCCGGTGAAGTCATCACCGCTGAGGTAGTGCGCATCGACCACAACCATGTGGTCGTCAACGCCGGACTCAAATCCGAAGCGTACATTCCCCTCGAAGAATTCAAGAACGACCAGGGCGAAGTTGAAGTCCAGGTCGGCGACTTTGTTTCCGTGGCTATCGACTCCGTCGAAAACGGCTACGGCGACACCCTGCTCTCGCGCGACAAGGCCAAGCGCCTGGCTTCGTGGATGAGCCTGGAAAAAGCCCTGGAATCCGGCGAATTCGTCACCGGCCAGACCAGCGGCAAGGTCAAGGGCGGCCTGACCGTTCTGGTCAACGGCATCCGCGCTTTCCTGCCCGGCTCGCTGATCGACACCCGCCCCATCAAGGACTTGTCTCCCTACGAGAACAAGACCATGGAATTCAAGGTCATCAAGCTCGATCGCAAGCGCAACAACGTCGTGCTGTCACGCCGTGCGGTTGTCGAAGCATCGATGGGCGAAGAGCGCGCCAAGCTGATGGAAACCCTGAAAGAAGGCACCGCAGTCAAGGGCGTCGTCAAGAACATCACCGAATACGGTGCGTTCGTTGACCTGGGCGGCATTGACGGCCTGCTGCACATCACCGACATGGCATGGCGCCGCGTACGTCACCCAAGCGAAGTGGTGACGGCTGGCCAGGAAATCGTGGCCAAGATCCTGAAGTTCGACACCGAAAAGAACCGTGTCTCGCTGGGTCTGAAGCAAATGGGCGACGACCCATGGATGGGCGTGAACCGTCGCTACCCACAGGGCACGCGTCTGTTCGGCAAGATCACCAACATCGCCGACTACGGCGCGTTTGTGGAACTCGAGCCAGGCATCGAAGGCCTGGTCCACGTGTCCGAAATGGACTGGACCAACAAGAACGTTGCGCCTAGCAAGCTCGTGGCCCTGGGCGACGAAGTCGAAGTCATGGTCCTGGAGATCGACGAAGACAAGCGCCGCATCAGCCTGGGCATGAAGCAGTGCAAGGCCAACCCATGGCAAGAATTCGCCGTGGAAACCAAGCGCGGCGATCGCGTCAAGGGCCCGATCAAGTCGATCACCGACTTTGGCGTGTTCGTGGGTCTGGCTGCCGGTATCGACGGCCTGGTGCACCTGTCTGACCTGTCGTGGAACGAAACCGGCGAAGCCGCCGTTCGTAACTACAAAAAGGGCCAGGAAGTCGAAGCCATCGTGTTGGCAGTCGATGTCGACCGCGAGCGTATTTCCCTGGGTATCAAGCAGCTTGATTCCGACCCGTTCACCACCTTCGTGTCCATCAACGACAAGGGTGCGATCGTGACCGGCAAGGTCAAGACGGTTGACGCGAAGGGCGCCGAGATCGATCTGGGCGAAGACATCATCGGTTACCTGCGTGCCAGCGAAATCAGCCGCGACCGCGTTGAAGACGCACGCAACGTGCTGAAAGAAGGCGACGAAGTGTCTGCAGTCGTGGTGAACGTGGATCGCAAGACCCGCAACATCCAGTTGTCGGTGAAAGCCAAGGACAACGCCGACCAGCAAGAAGCCATGGCCAACCTGAGCCAGCAGTCCTCGCGCGAAAGCGCCGGCCTGACCAGCCTGGGTGCCCTGCTGCGCGCCAAGCTGGACAGCAACGAGAAGTAAAGTCCTTGTGGGACTAAGCACATGAGGCGGCCATGCCGTCCATGTGTTCTGCCCCCAACCGGATAAAACTGAATGACCCGAAGCGATTTAGTCGAAGAACTGGCAGCCCGATTCAGCCAGCTGACGCACCGCGATGCCGAATTTGCCGTCAAGACGCTTCTTGATGCCATGGGCGACGCGCTGGTGCGCGGCCATAGGATAGAAATCAGGGGCTTTGGCAGTTTCTCCATCAACCGGCGTCCGCCCCGCATGGGCCGGAACCCCCGGTCCGGGGAAAGTGTCGCCATCCCTGAAAAACGGGTGCCTCACTTCAAACCGGGCAAGGCATTGCGGGAAACCGTCGATGCCCGCACCCAGGAATTGCTGACGGTCACGAAATCCAGTTAAGGTCTTGGCGTTTTCCTACTGCGCGCTGGCTACAATCGCCAGACCACTAGGGGGACTGCCAGTGAAATACCTGATGTGGCTGCTCAAAGCAGCCATTTTTTTTACGCTATTTGCTTTTGCACTGAATAACCAACAAACGGTTGCAGTGCATTTCTTTTTTGGTACCTTGTGGCAAGCGCCATTGGTACTGGTGGTTCTAGCCACCTTCGCCTGCGGACTAGCGCTGGGCGTTTTTGTCATGATGCCGCGCTGGTGGAAAAAACACAAAACAGCACAACGCCACCATTCTGGCTCTTCCACCTTCGGCACCACCACTACGGCGGCTGACAACCCTTCCTCGCTACACCATGGAATTTGACTTCACCTGGGTCTTGCTCGGGTTTCCGATTGCCTTCACGCTGGGCTGGCTGGCCTCGCGGCTGGATTTGCGGCAGCTTCGCATTGAAAACCGCCAGGCACCCAAGGCCTATTTCAAAGGCCTGAACTTCCTGCTCAACGAACAGCAGGATCAAGCCATTGACGCCTTCATCGAGGCCGTCCAGAACGACCCCGACACCTCTGAACTGCACTTTGCCCTGGGCAATCTGTTTCGCCGCCGCGGCGAGTACGAGCGCGCGGTGCGGGTGCACGAGCATCTGATGTCGCGCGGCGACCTGACGCAGCCCGAGCGCGACCGTGCCCAGCATGCGCTGGCGCTGGACTTCCTGAAAGCCGGCCTGCTCGATCGTGCCGAAATCGCCCTGCGCAAGCTCGAAGGCACGCCATTTGAAGAGGAAGCCCGCTTAGCGCTGCTGTCGATTTATGAGCGCTCCCGCGACTGGGCCAATGCGACCGAAATTGCCGCCCGGCTGGGCAGTTCCAGCCATGGCAGTTTCAGCACCCGGCAGGCGCACTATCTGTGCGAGCAGGCCGGCACCGCGGCAGCCGCCGGCGATACCGCCCAGGCCTTGGCCAACTTGCAGGCCGCAGCACTCATGGCGCCCGCCTCGGCCAGGCCGCTGATTGACCTGGCCAAGCTGCAACACCAGTTGGGCCGGCCCCAGGACGCCATGCAGAGCTTGCTCAAGCTGGAAGAGATTGCTCCTCAGGGCCTGCCCCTGGCCGCCGGCCTGCTGGCCAATATCGCCCACAGCAGTGGTCAACAGCAGGCGGCGCTGGAGCACTTGAAGGCCAGCTATGCACATATGCCCTCCATTGATGTGGTTGAGGCCATCGTCAAGCTGGAGCAAGACCCGCTGGCGGCACGGCAATGGTATTTGCAGCACCTGGAACACCAAACCTCTCTGGTAGCGGCCGGCAAATGGATTGCCGGCGAACCGCTGGGCAATGCACAACAGCACGCGCTGGTGCAGCGCACCCTGGACCAGGCCACCAAGCCCCTGATGCGCTACCGCTGCGCCGCCTGCGGCTTTGAAGCCACCCAGCATTTCTGGCACTGCCCCGGCTGCCAGGCCTGGGACAGCTACCCGACGCGCCGCATTGAAGAATTATGAACACCCCCGTCGGACGCTCACTTCGTGTAGCACCTTCCCCCCTTGCAAGGGGCAACAGTTGTGGCCCGGCAAAGCCGGTTCCACGCTGTTACTTGCCTGAATAACAAAGACATGACGACAACTTCACAACTATCAGCCGAACAGATCTCGAAAGCCCGCGTTCTGGTGGTGGGCGACGCAATGCTGGACCGCTACTGGTACGGCGCGGTGGACCGGATCTCGCCCGAGGCACCCGTACCCGTGGTACGTGTGACGCGCACCGAAGAACGTATTGGCGCCGCCGCCAACGTGGCCTACAACATCGTCACCATTGGCGCGCAGGCTTCGCTGCTGAGCGTGGTCGGCGACGACGAAGCCAGCCACCAGTTGGAAGCCCTGGTCGCCAAGACCGGCATCACGCCTTATTTTGGCCGCGATGCGCAGCTCAAGACCACCGTCAAGCTGCGCGTGATCGGGCGCCAGCAACAGTTGCTGCGCCTGGATTTTGAAAACACGCCGGAAAACGAGGTACTGGCATCGCAGTCCGCCACCTTTGAAAAACTCCATCCGCAGCACGATGCCGTGCTGTTCTCTGACTACGGCAAGGGTGGCCTGGCGCACATCGTGCTGATGATTGCCCAGGCCCGCGCCGCCGGCAAGGTGGTGCTGGTCGACCCCAAGGGATCGGACTATGCGCGCTACAAAAACGCCAGTGTCATCACCCCCAACCGCGCCGAGCTGGAGCATGTCATAGGCCCCTGGCGCGATGAGGCCGACCTGCACCTCAAGGCCCATAACCTGCGCGCCGAGCTGAACCTGCAAGCCCTGCTGCTGACCCGCAGCGAAGAAGGCATGACCCTGTTTGACGCTCAAGGTGCGCTGCACGTGCCGGCCCTGGCCAGAGAGGTGTTCGACGTCACCGGCGCCGGCGATACTGTGATTGCCACACTCGCCACCATGAGCGCGGCCGGCATGAACTTGCGCGACGCCGTGCCCATCGCCAATCGCGCCGGCGGCATCGTGGTGGGCAAATTCGGTACCGCCACCGTCAACTACAGCGAGCTGTTTGCGGCACACTGACGCCCAGCGCCTTGAGACCCAGGAGTTCACCATGAAAATCGTAGTCACCGGCACCGCCGACTCTAGTTCCGACATAACTTGCCAAGGCAAGTTAGTCTTCTCTGCAACCCGCAGGAGCGAATCATGAAAATAGTTGTGACCGGTGCTGCGGGTTTTATCGGCAGCAACCTCATCAAAGGGCTTAACGCCCGCGGCATTGACGACATCATCGCCGTCGACGACCTGACCCACGGCGACAAATTCCGCAATCTGGCCGACCTGCAGATTGCCGACTACGTCGATGCCGACGATTTCTACGACCTGTTCGCCGAAGGTGCTTTCGGCCAGGTGGAAGCGGTGTTTCATGAAGGCGCCTGCAGCGACACCATGGAGCTTGACGGCAAGTACATGATGGACAACAACTACACCTTGTCCTGCGACTTGTACCAGGCCTGCCAGGAACAGGGAACGCGCCTGCTGTATGCCTCTTCGGCCGCCACCTATGGCGGCTCCGACACCTTTAGCGAGTCACCCGAATTCGAGAAGCCGCTCAATGTTTACGGCTACTCCAAGCTGCTGTTCGACCAGCGCATGCGGCGCGAGCTTGGTGCGCGGTTTGAAAACGCCGCCACCCAGGTCGCCGGGTTCAGGTATTTCAACGTCTACGGACCGCGTGAACAGCACAAGGGCCGCATGGCCAGCGTCGCCTTTCACCAGTTCAACCAGTTCCGCGCCGAAGGCAAGGTCAAGCTGTTTGGCGAATACGGTGGTTACGCCGCGGGAGCGCAAATGCGGGACTTCGTCTTCATCGATGATGTTGTTGCCGTCAACCTGTGGTTCCTGGACCACCCGCAAGCCTCTGGAATTTTCAACCTCGGCAGCGGCCAGGCTCAACCTTTCAACGATGTCGCGCTCACGGTCGTCAACACCCTGCGCAAGTCCGAAAATGCCGCGCCCCTGAGCCTGGAAGAGGCCGTGCGCGGAGGCCTGATTGACTATGTGCCATTTCCCGACGCACTGGTGGGCAAGTACCAGTGCTATACCCAGGCCGACCTGAGCGCCTTGCGGGCCGCAGGCTGCAAGCACCTGTTTGCCAATGTCCAGAGTGGCGTCGCCTCTTACATGGACAGCCTGGGCAAAGCGTCTACCTAGGGTATTCCCTTTTCCAGAGACAGGCCTGCCAAGTCAACCTCTTGCCTCCTCCGGTCGTTAATCAGACTCATCCTGTCAACCAGGGTGACCGGGTCTGTATTCAATCTCAACCTTTGAGGAGTCTTCACATGTTCAAGAAAATCCTGGCGTTTTTCGCGGCTATGTCCATCATTGCGGCGTTTGCTGCGGTTGACGTCAACAAGGCCACCGAAGCCGAACTCGACAGCATCAAACACATAGGCCCCGCTACCAGCAAGCTGATCATTACCGAGCGCAAGAAAGCGGAATTCAAGAACTGGGATGACTTCATCACGCGCGTCAAAGGCGTTGGTGAAAAACGGGCCGCCGACTTCTCCGCCTCTGGCCTGACTGTCGGCGGTGCCGCCTACACTGGCCCCGGCGCTGCCGATGCCAAGGCAAAAGCCAAGGCCGACACCAAAGCCGACGCCAAGAAAACAGACAAACCCGTCGCCGAAAAAGCCAAAGATAGCGCCAAGGATGGCAAGATGGCTGCCGCCCCCAAGAGCGAAGCCAAAACCGATGCGAAAGGCGAAATGGCAAAACCTGCTGCCGCCGCCAGCGCAGCCAAAAAGTAAACCCAGCCGTCTTGCTCACAACCCGCCTAGGCGGGTTTTTTCGTTTTCCAGCCGGGCCACCAGAGGTTTCGGCAAGTCCAGCGATGTTCGGCGATGAAGCACTGCAAAGTGCTACCCGTAGAATCATCCTGGCATGCCACTGATTTCTCTCATACTCCTCCCCTTCCTCGGCAGCCTTCTGGCTGCCGTGCTGCCGGCCAACGCACGCAACACCGAGTCCACCCTGGCCGGTCTGATTGCGCTGTTTTGCACGGTACAGGCGGCACTGTACTTTCCTGACATTGCCAATGGCGGCGTAGTGAGCCAAACCATTGAATGGCTGCCCGCGCTGGGACTGAATCTGGTGATTCGCATGGACGGATTCGCCTGGATGTTCTGCATGCTGGTTCTGGGCATAGGCTCGCTGGTGGTGCTGTATGCCCGCTACTACATGTCGCCGACCGACCCGGTACCGCGCTTTTTTGCCTTCTTTCTGGCCTTCATGGGCGCGATGGCCGGCATTGTGCTTTCGGGCAACATCATCCAGCTGGCGTTTTTCTGGGAGCTGACCAGCCTCTTTTCCTTTTTGCTGATTGGCTACTGGCATCACCGCAAGGATGCGCGGCGTGGCGCCCGCATGGCGCTGACCGTGACCGGCACGGGCGGCCTGTGCATGCTGGCCGGGATGCTGGTGCTGGGCCACATCGTCGGCAGTTACGAGCTGGATCAGGTGCTCGCTGCCGGTCAGCAAGTCCGCGAGCATCCGCTGTACCTGACGGCCCTGGTGCTGGTGCTGCTGGGTGCGCTCACCAAAAGCGCCCAGTTCCCCTTTCACTTCTGGCTGCCGCACGCCATGGCCGCACCGACTCCGGTATCGGCCTACCTGCACTCGGCCACCATGGTCAAGGCCGGGGTGTTTTTGCTGGCCCGCCTGTGGCCGGTGCTGGGCGGCACCGAACCCTGGTTCTGGCTGGTCGGTGGCGCCGGCCTGTGTACGCTGCTGATTGGCGGCTATGCGGCCATGTTCCAGAACGACCTGAAGGGACTGCTGGCCTACTCGACGATTTCGCACCTCGGCCTGATCACCCTGCTGCTGGGCCTGAACAGCCCGCTGGCTGCGGTGGCCGCGGTTTTCCACATCATGAATCACGCCACCTTCAAGGCCTCGCTCTTCATGGCCGCCGGCATTCTGGATCACGAAAGCGGCACACGTGACATCCGGCGCCTGTCCGGCCTGCGCAAGATGATGCCGGTGACGGCCACATTGGCCATGGTGGCCAGCGCCGCCATGGCAGGCGTGCCCTTGCTGAATGGCTTTTTGTCCAAGGAAATGTTTTTCGCCGAGACCGTGTTCATCAACAGCACGCCCCTGGTATCTATGCTGCTGCCGATTGCCGCCACGGTGGCCGGCATGTTCAGCGTGGCGTATTCGCTGCGCTTTATCGTGGATGTATTTTTCGGCCCACCGGCCACCGATCTGCCGCGCCAGCCTCACGAGCCCCCGCACTGGATGCGTGTGCCGGTGGAACTGCTGTCGCTGGCCTGCCTGGTGGTGGGCATGTTTCCAGCCTGGGCGGTAGGGCGCTACCTCAACGCCGCGGCGCTGCCGGTGGTCGGCGGCGAACTGCCCAGCTTCAGCCTGGCGGTCTGGCACGGCCTGAACACGGCCTTTGTCATGAGCCTGGTGGCCATGCTGGGTGGCATTGCGCTTTACCTGTTGCTGCGCCGCCAGCGCGCCTTCGGGTCGGTGGACGCGCCGCCCTTGATGCGCCGGATTGACGGCAAGCGCTTGTTTGAGGCGGCGCTGGCCATGCTGTCCCTGGCCGGGCGCAAGGGCCGGCGGCTGCTGGGCACTCGGCGTCTGCAATGGCAAATGCTCTGGCTGGTAGGCGCAGCCCTGCTCGCCGGCCTCTTGCCCCTGTGGGCCAAAGGCCTGCATCTGGGCAACCGCACGTCACTGCCGCTGTCGCCGGCGTTTGCGCTGCTCTGGCTGCTGGGCAGCCTGTGCGCACTGGCCGCAGCCTGGCAAGCCAAATACCACCGCATGGCGGCACTCACGCTGATGGGCGGCGCTGGGCTGTCTACCTGCATCAGCTTTCTCTGGTTTTCCGCCCCCGATCTGGCACTGACCCAACTGATCGTGGAAGTCGCCACCACGGTCCTCATCTTGCTGGGCCTGCGCTGGCTGCCCAAACGCAATGAGAGCCTGCGCTTGCCCAGCCGGGCCGAGCAACGCAGCACGCGCTGGCGCCGTATGCGCGACCTGGGGCTGGCGGTCGCGGCCGGCGTCGGCATGGCCTTGCTGGCCTTCACCATGATGAGCCGCCCGTTTCCCGAAAGCACCTCGACCTTCTTCCTGGAACACGCGCTCAGCGAAGGCGGCGGCAGCAACGTGGTCAATGTCATGTTGGTGGACTTCCGCGGCTTTGACACTTTTGGCGAAATCGTCGTGCTGGGCATCGTGGCGCTCACGGTCTATGCGCTGCTGCGACGCTTCCGGCCGGCCCGTGAAACCCTGGACCTGCCGGCGCAGCAGCGCGCCGTTTCGCCCGACCTGGCCACCGACCTGCTCAACCCGCGTCATGCGGCAGACACCGCCATCGGTTACCTGATGGTGCCTGCCGTGCTGGTGCGGCTGCTGCTGCCCTTTGCCGCCATGGTGGCCTTCTACTTCTTTCTGCGCGGCCACAACGAGCCGGGCGGCGGTTTTGTCGCCGGACTGGTGCTGTCGGTGGCCCTGCTGCTGCAGTACATCATCTCGGGCACGCAGTGGGTTGAAGCGCATCTGCCGCTGCATCCGCGCCGCTGGATTGCCATCGGGCTGCTGTTTGCCCTGGCCACCGGGCTGGGCGCTGTGGGCTGGGGCTTTCCATTCCTGACCAGCCACACCGCCCACCTCACGCTGCCGCTGATCGGCGAGCTACACATTGCCAGCGCGCTCTTCTTCGACATCGGCGTGTTCTCGCTGGTCGTGGGCTCCACCTTGCTGATCCTGACGGCCATCGCCCACCAGTCGGTACGCAGCCACAACTATCACGAGCATGTCATGAAGGAAGCACAAGAAGCCCAAGCGGCTGCCGCCTCACAGGAGAAAGTGTGATGGAAATCGTTCTGGCCATCGCCATAGGCGTATTGACGGGCTCCGGCGTCTGGCTGCTGCTGCGACCACGCACCTTCCAGGTCATCATGGGCCTGGCACTGCTGTCCTACGCCGTCAACCTGTTCATCTTCAGCATGGGTCGCCTCGGGCTGGCCCTGGGCAAGGTGCCCGTGCTGCTGCCCGGCGTAGCTCAGGATCTGGCGCACTACGCCGACCCCATGCCGCAGGCCCTGACCCTGACGGCCATCGTCATCGGCTTTGCCATGACAGCGCTATTCCTGGTGGTGTTGCTGGCTTTGCGCGGCATGTCGGGCACCGACCATGTGGACGGCAGCCATGCCAGCAAAGACGCGCAAGAACAGGACCAGCCATGAACGCCATCACCGCCGCGCTCATGCCGCACCTGATGCTGGCGCCCATCGCGCTGCCCATGCTCACCGCCGCCCTCATGCTGCTGCTGCGCGAAGAGCACCAGCGCCTCAAGATAGCGCTCAACCTGGTCTCCACCCTGCTGGGGCTGGCCGTGTCCATCGCCCTGCTGGTCTGGGCTAACCGGCAGGGCGCCAGCGCTACCATGGACGTTTACCTGCTGGGCAACTGGCCGGCACCCTATGGCATCGTGCTGGCGCTGGATCGCCTGTCGGCGCTGATGCTGGTACTGACCAGCACCGTCGGGCTGGCTTCGGTGCTGTTTGCCAGCGCCCGCTGGCACCGCGCCGGCGTGCACTTTCATCCGCTGTTCCAGCTCCAGTTGATGGGCCTGTGCGGCGCTTTCCTCACGGCCGACCTGTTCAACCTGTTCGTGTTTTTCGAAATAATGCTGGCCGCCTCCTACGGGCTGCTGCTGCATGGCTCGGGACGCGCGCGGGTGCAGGCCGGCCTGCACTTCATCGCCATCAACCTGGCCGCATCCTCACTGTTCCTGGTCGGCGCATCCATGCTTTACGGCATCACCGGCACACTGAACATGGCCGACCTGGCGCAAAGCATTCCCCAGGTTCTGGAGGCCGACCGCGGCCTGCTGCATACGGCGGCGGCCATTTTGGCGATCGCCTTTCTCATCAAGGCCGCCGTCTGGCCGCTCAACTTCTGGCTGGTGCCGGCCTACAGCGCGGCCACCGCCCCGGTGGGCGCGCTATTTGCCATCATGACCAAAGTCGGGATTTACGCCATCTTGCGTCTATGGACCCTGCTCTTTGGCGCCGATGCCGGTGACTCGGCGCACTTTGGCGGGGCCTGGCTGATAGGCGCCGGCATGGTGACCATGACCTTTGGCGCCATCGGCATGCTGGGTTCGCAGCGGCTGGGCTACCTGGCGGGCTTTGGCGCCATTTTGTCTTCGGGCACCTTGCTGACCGTCGCCGGCTTTGGGCAAAACCAGCTCACCGCCGGCCTGCTGTATTACCTGCCCAGCTCCACGCTGGCCGTCAGCGCGCTGTTTTTGCTCACCGACCTGATGGAGCGCTGGCGCAATGACGGCGCCAGCCTGGCGCCCTACGAGAAAAATGACGACGCCCCCTTCCTGAACGCGCAACTGGTGCCCACCGACGGCCTGAACCTGGACGACGAGCAGGAGGCCCTCACCGGCCGCGTGATTCCCGCCGCCGTCGCCCTGTTGGGTCTGGCCTTCATGGCCTGCACCTTGGTGATCACCGGCCTGCCGCCGCTCTCGGGCTTTGTCGGGAAATTCGCCATGCTCAGCGCCTTGCTCAATCCACAGGGGCTGGGCGCCAGCGCCGGGCACCAACCGTCTATCACGGACTGGCTGCTGGTCGCCCTGCTGATCGGCTCTGGCCTGTTGGCCCTGATCGCGCTGACACGGGCTGGCATCTTTCACTTCTGGGCCACTTACGACCGCGCCGCGCCGCAATTGCGGGTGATGGAAGGCCTGCCCATCGCCGGCCTGCTGCTGGCCTGCGTGGCCCTGACCGTGCAAGCCGGCCCCGTGATGCGCTATGCGCAAGCCACCGCAGATGCGCTGCACGCCCCCGCCAGCTACGTGCAGGCGGTGATGTCGGCCCAGCCGGTGCAGCGCCCCGCTGCCCCGGTGGCCGCCAAGGATGCTCTCAAGGTGACGCCATGAAGCGCCTGCTGCCCGCCCCGCTCTTGTCGCTGGCGCTGTTTGTGCTGTGGTTGTTGCTCAACCATAGCCTGGGGCTGGCCCACGTGCTGCTGGCCTTGCTGCTGGCCCTGGTCATTCCGCTGCTCACCCGTGGACTGCGCCCACTGCCGGTGCGCATACGCCGGCCCGGCGCGGTGCTGCGCCTGATGCTCACGGTGGCCGCCGACACGCTGAAATCAAACACGGCCGTGGTGCGTTTTCTGCTCATGCCCGGCAAACGCCGCCATGCGGCCGGTTTTGTGCATGTGCCACTCGATCTACGCGATCCCAATGCCCTGGCGGTGCTGGCCATGATTGTCTGCAGCACCCCGGGCACGGCCTGGGCCGAATTGTCACTGGACCGCGACATGCTGCTGCTGCACGTGCTGGAAGTCGATGACGCCGCAGCCATTGCCGCGCATATCAAGTCCCGTTATGAGCGCCCACTGATGGAGATTTTTGAATGACCCCACTGCTTTCCTGGGCCCTGCCCGTGGCCTTGTTCATGCTGGTGCTGGCCATGGTTTGCACGCTGCTGCGCCTGCTCAAGGGGCCGGCGGCGCAGGACAGGGTGCTGGCGCTGGACTGCATGTACATCAACGGCATGCTGGCCATGCTGGTGCTGGGCCTGATCAACGCCAACAGCAATTACTTCGAAGCCGCGCTGCTGATTGCCCTGTTCGGTTTTGTCGGCTCCACGGCCATGGCCAAGTTCCTGCTGCGCGGGGAGGTGATCGAATGAACCCGCCAAACCTGGCGCTGTGGGCCGAGATCACCATAGCCGTGCTGGTGCTGGCCGGTGCCGCGCTGGCCTTGCTGGGCTCCATCGGCCTGCTGCGCCTGCCGACATTTTTTGAACGCGTCCACGCACCCGCCATCATCGCCACCAGCGCCTGTTGGTGCATCGTCTATGGCAGCGTGCTGTTCTTCTCGCTGCAAGCCGGGGAGCTGGCCTTGCACCCGATTCTGATTGCCCTGTTGATTGCCATCACCACGCCCATCACCACGATTTTCCTGATGCGCGCCAGCCTGTTTCGCGCGCGCAAGATGGGTAAGGATGTACCGCCCAACATCAGCCGCCCCTTGCCAGCAGACCCCCGCAATCCCTGAAAAACAGTGGTACGCCACCTGTTTTACATGTCTTTTAGGCCTCTAGCCCTTTGATGACATGCGCCACCAGCTATTAATTCAATAGCATCAAGGCAACGCAATCAGATCGGTCAGGCCGACCTCCACCCCCGCTTGCGTGAGCAAGGTGGTGAGCTGGCCACGGTGATGCGTCTGATGATTGAAAAAATGCGTGATGGCCCGCCAGGCCGGGTGCTCGCGCTGCACCCCCATTCTGTTGCTGTAGCGCATGCTGAACTGGGTAAACGCTTCTGGCATCTCGCCGACCCAGGCTTCAATCACGCCATCCAACTGCTCGCGCCTGGCCCGCAGCGTCTGCCAGTCCTCATACAAAACCGTATCAAGCTGGCTGCCGGGCGGCAGCGCTAGCTGCGCCGGGTCCAGGCTGGGCAAGGCGAGTCCGTTGTCAAGGCCGCACTGGGCAAAGCGCCCCAGCCAGATCAGGTCGGCCAGCAGCACATGGTTCAAGGTTCGGTGCATGGAGCCGAAGAAAGCGCCGCGTTCCTGCTTGCGCTCGGCATCGCTCAAGGTCTCGCAGGCCGCGTACAGGCGCTGATTGATCCAGCGGTTGTAGCGGGCCAGAAGGCGGTAGTTTTCGCGCAGCACATCGAGCATGATGACTCCTGAATTAATAGCTTCTTGCGCCCGCCCTGATTGGGCTAGCGCCATTTTTCACTCAAAAACAAGGCCAAAGACAGTGCCGCCGCGCTCACCGCTACGGTTAAAGTCAAGCCTGCATTGTCCCGCCAACAAACCCTATCCCGCCATGATGTCTGTGATTGCAATCTGTCTGGGCGCCTCACTGGGCGCGCTGTCCCGCTGGGGCTTGGCTTTGTGGCTGTCGCCCGGCGGCGTGATTCCCTGGGGAACGCTGGCCGCCAACCTGATAGGCGGCTATCTGGTCGGCGCCTGCATCGCCGCCTTCCAGTCCATGCCTCAGCTCGATCCGGTCTGGCGCTTGCTGCTGGTCACGGGGTTTCTGGGTGGCCTCACCACGTTCTCCACTTTTTCGGCCGAAGTCGTGATCTTCCTGCTGGAAGAACGCTACGGCCTGGCCATCAGCACGGCCCTTGTGCATGTGCTGGGCGCCTTGCTGATGACCGTGGCCGGCCTCAAGACAGCGGCGTTTTTAATCGCTGCCCGCGCGGGCTAAAGTTATCAAACCGTCGCTGGCCTGCTGCTGCGTCCAAAACGCAGCTCGCTGACCAGCACCGCCAACACAATCATGGCGCCCCCCGTCAGGCCCCACAGACCCAGCCGCTCACCCGCCATGGCGCCCACCAGCGCAGCCCATACCGGCTCCATGGCGTAGATCAGGGTGGCGCGTGTCGCCGAGACGAAGCGCTGGGCCCAGTTCATGCCGAACTGGATCAGAGCCGACGCCAAGGCCAGGGCGCCCACGCAGGCGAACAAGCCCGGTGTGAAACTCGGCACGGGCTCCTGGATGCCGGCCGCAGCAAGCAAGGCCAGCACACCGGCCACCAGCAGCGGTACAAAGGCAAGGCGGCGCGGATCACAACGCGGGCTGAAGTGCGCAATCAATAAGATCTCGGCGGCAATCGCGATGGTCCCCAGCATCGTCAGGATTTCCCCTTTGCCCAGGGTCAAGCTCATGCTGCCTGGGCTGGCCAGCAGGGTCAGGCCGACAAAGGCCAGCGCAATCCCGATCGCCGCGCCCGCCGTGGGCCATTTTCGGAACCACAACAGTTGCAGCACCGGCACCAAGGGCACATACAGAGCCGCCAGAAAGGCCGATTTGCTGCTGGAAATGCTCTGCAGCCCAAGCGTCTGCAAGGTGTAGGCAAAAAACAGGTTGATGCCCATCAAGCTGCCGGCGATGTACTCGATGCGCGTGATGCCCCTCAGTTTTCCCCGCAGCACGGCGGCGAGCAAAAGGGCCGCAATGAGGAATCGAGCCCCCACCAGGGTATAGGCCCCGCTCCATTGCAAGGCCGTCTGGACGACCAGGAATGTGCCACCCCAGACAAAGGTGATCAGCACCAGGATGGACTGCGCAAACAAGGTCGAAGAGGCGCTGCGGGCTGCTGATGACAAGAGAAAGTCTTTCAAGACAAAACCGGCTATCTTGCCTCAAGATGGCCGCTCTAGACGCTTGAGCCCAGACGACAAAAAACCAAGGCCAATTTTCCTCACCCAGCAACTCAAGCCGGACCCAGCCCTATGGGCGCTGGCGCGCTCATCAAGATGCGGGTAAAGAGTCGGGCATAGGCGGGATCAGGCGGGTACTTGCCGGTCAGCGGGTCGCAGTTTTTCTCGAACGCGGCGTCCAGCTCTTTCCAGTCGCCATCGTTCAGCAGCTTTTCGGCGGCGGGCAGGATCACGCTTTCTTCCAGCTTCATGTGCGCCAGGTAAAAGTCAACATAGCGCGTGCACTGCTCCAAAAACGCGGGTTTGCGCGACTCGCCCAAGAGCTCCCATGCCAACAGCAGATGCTGCAGTTCGCGCGCCGTCTTTTCGCCGCTCATGTGATCGCGTTCGAGTTGCGCCACGGTGTCCATCACCGACGGGTCGGCACGCACCACGCGCGGAAACAGCAGGTCTGACTCCTTGGGGTGATGCAGTTGCTCGGGGAACTCATCGATGTAGAACAGCATGGCCCGCAACACCTCGAAGAACTGCTGCGGGCTGTCCCTGGGGCCGCGCTCGGCCATCATGCGCATGGAGCGCAGCATGGCGGCGAGTGAGGAATGCTCGTCGCGGATGATTTGCAGGCTGTCGTGTTTGATGGCGGGCTCCAGGAGACTATTGGCAATAACGCCAAGAATGCCTGATTCGGCCCGCCCAGACCCTGACGAAGATCAAGCCTCCTGCAGCTTTTCTCAAGGCTGCGGCAACGCCACCTGGCCAGGCTCAGTGCTTGTGCATGCCATGCGGATCAGCCTTGCCTGCGCCGGGTGCCGCCGTGCTGACGGGCATGGCGATCTCCAGCTTGCTTTCCTTGCCTTGGGCATCCCTGAAGCGTAGGGTCAGCGGCACCGTGCCGCCTTTGGCCAAGGCCTGCTTCAGGTCCATCAACATCAGGTGGTAGCCGCCTGGCTTGAGTTCCACGGTTTTGCCGGCCGGCAAATCGAGCACAGGCACGGCCCGCATCTTCATCACATCGCCCTCCAGCTTCATCTCATGCACCTCGGCAACGCCGGCCACGGGGGTCTCAGCCCCCACCAGTTGGGTGTTGGCCTGGGCGGTGATCTTCATGAAGGCGCCGCTGCCTTTTTGTCCTGCCACGGTGCTGCGCACCCAGGCGTCCTTGACGTCTACCGTTTGCGCATGGAGAGCGCCGCAAGCCAGTGCCATGCAGGCGGCCAGTAATTTGAGTTTCATGGTGTGTCCCTGTCAGTTAAATAAAAAAGTAAGGCTGGGCCGACTCGGCATCGGCCCCTTTTGCCTTAGTGCTGATGAGCGCTGTGATCTGGCTCGCCGGCCTTGCCGGCCGCAGCCGATGCGCCCGGCGCTGCGGCCGCCACCGGCACATTGAGCTCGACCCGGCTCTCTTGCCCTTTTGCATCCTTGAAGTGCAGGCTCAGCGCCACGCTGCTGCCAGCGGCCAGCGGCTGCTTCAGATCCATCAGCATCACATGGTAGGCGCCGGACTTGAGCTCCAGCGTTTTGCCGGCCGGCAAATCCAGGCTGGGGACACGGCGCATTTTCATGACATCGCCGTCCATCTTCATTTCATGCACTTCGGCCACACCCGCCACCGGCGAGGAAATACCGACCAGTCGCGTCGCGGTCCGGGCCGTGATCTTCATGTAAGCACCGCTGCCTGTCTGGCCCGGCACCGTGGCACGCACCCAGGCATCCTTGACCTGAACCGGCTGGCCCAGATCGGCCTTGGCCACCGGGTCGGTGACTTCCAGCAAGGCGGCCGGCGATTTCAGGCCTTTGGCGGAGGCGCCCGATGCCGGCACCTCGCTCCAGTCCATGCTACCGCTCTCGCAGGTCTGCAGCACCTTGAACCACAGCGGCCCGGCCGTCTCGGGCAGCTTGCCGCGCAGCATGAATTCGTCAAAGTGGGCATCCTGCAGCGCCGCATCCTTGGAGGCCGCCGTCCAGCTCACCACCGTCACGTCCTCCGTGACCGGCTTGCCGTGGTTGTCATAGGGCTTGGCCAGTTTGCCAAGCTTGGTGGTGAGGGTCCAGCCGGCCTTGGGATAGGGCTTGGCACCCTGAAAGCCGGCCGGAATCTGCACCGTGATGCCGGTCGTGGCCGAGCCCTGGCAGCCATGACCGACCTGGAACACCGCCTTGTAGTTGCTGCCTGCCGGCGCGCTCTTCTCTTCCAGACCAATATGAGAAAAAGCCGGGATAGCCAGCATGCAGGCTGCGGTAGTCGCTATATTTTTGATAGTAATTGAGGAGATCATGATCGATCTTTCGGTATTGATTTTTTTGACTGATGGCCTCGCTCAAACTATCCCGCAGATCGACATGTAGATCTGCCAACAAGGACATGAGGAGGCCAGATGAAATTTCTTGACTCGGAACAGAACAAGGCGTGCCAAGCCTTGCGTTGCACACACCAGCAGCCCCGGCAGAGGCGCTTCAGTTCAGAGTGCGGGAGGCCCGCGGCTAAAGGGCAGCCCGGGAATGGATGCGGCCAGGTTGGCCGGAACATCAAGCGCAGCGACCTGTTGGTCGAGATAACTTGGAATGACGGCAAGCGACAAGGGCGGTGGCAGCAGCCCCATGGAGGCGCACCAGTCGCAATGCGAGCCCGCTGGCGGCAACTCGCCAGCGCCACCATCGGCCTGACTCGTCGAAGCCATGTTGGCACTGCACAAGCCACCCAGCTTGCCAGTGCGCACCTCTTCGGCCAGCAGAGATGCCGGCGCCAGCAGCGCCGACAGCACGGCCAGGAAGCTCAAGAAAGCTGCCAGGCGTGCCCACACCGATAGCGGTGGGCGAGATGAGGGAGAGCGGGTCACGAGGCAATTATAAGAAGCTGGGCTCGCCCCCATGCCCGGCTCAGGCCGCCTGCGTTCAGGGCGAAGCAAACCCCAGTCGGACAAACACGGCCTGGGCCGGCGGCGACAGCAAGTACTGGGCGAACTGCGTGGCCGCCGCATCGCCGCTGCGCGCGGTCAGCCCATAAGCCGCACTCACCTGCAAGGCCGGCGGCAGCTCGACCACCTTCAGGCGCGGCAGCGTTTTGCGCGCCGATATGGCATTGGTGCAATAGGTCAGGAGGATGTCGGCGCGGCCCTCGCTCATCAGCCACTCGTAAGTGCCCCGCCCTGCCGGCGGCTGGGGCGCCGCCGGGGAACCGGTGAGCTTGAGGGCCTTGGCATCGAGCGCCGCATAAGCGCCGGGCTGCACGCTTTCGGCCCGGCGAAACAGCTCCCACGCGTAGTCGCCCGAAGGATCGGCCTTGGGCGTGGAGGTGCCCAGGCGCACCGCCGGGTTCAGCATTCGTTCGAGCAAGCTGGCAGGCGTTGCGGTTTCGTCTGGCGCCGTCAGGGCGCACAGGCGGTTGCGCACAAACAGCGTCGGCTTTTGCCACTGCGGGCTCTTGCTTGCCAGCGTCTCGGGGTGTTGCGTGTCGGCCGAGGCGAAGACCTGCGCCGGCTCGCCTTTTTCAATCCGCTCACGCAGCAGGCCGGAGGCGCCAAACACCAGCTCGGCGCGGCTGCCCGTGGCCGCTTCGTATAAACGCGCAATTTCAGTCAGCGGCTCACGCAGGCTGCCGGCAGCGTACACCTGCAGCGGAGCCACCACGGGTGTCTGAGCTTTGACCATGGCCGGCCCTCCTGCCAGGAGCGCCATCATGCTGACGGCCAGCAAGGCCTGCGTTGTCCGTGCCTGGGTCATGATGGCGGCTCCCTGAAAATTACTAAAAGTTGATTTACTTGGTGGCGTTGGGGAAAAACAGCTGCTGGCCGTTGATCTGGTAGCCGGCGATCACGGCCTGGCCGGCGGGCGAGATCACCCAGTCGACAAACTTCTGGCCTTCTGCCACTTTGGTTTTCGGGTGTTTGGCCGGGTTGACCAGCATCACGCCATACTGGTTGAAGAGGCGCTTGTCGCCTTCGACCAGAATCGTCAGGTCGGCGCGGTTCTTGAACGACAGCCAGGTGCCGCGATCGGCCAGCACGTAGCCGCCGGTGCTGGCAGCCATGTTGAGCGCCGGCCCCATGCCGCAGCCGCAGGCCTTGTAATTGGCAAAGGCCGGCGGCTCCACGCCGGCCGTTTTCCAGTAGCGCAGCTCGGCCGCGTGGGTGCCGCTCTTGTCGCCGCGCGAAATGAAATTGGCATTCGCCGCATTGAGTTTTTTCAGCGCTTCGACAATGTCATTGCCCTTGGTCTTGGCCGGATCGGCGACCGGGCCGACCAGCACGAAATCGTTGTACATGACGGGGAAACGCTTGACGGCAAAGCCTTCGGCGACGATTTTCTCTTCGGCCACCTGGTCATGCACAAACAGCACGTCGGCATCGCCACGGCGGCCCATGTCCAGGGCCTGGCCGGTGCCTACAGCCACCACCTTCACGTCTATGCCGCTGGCCTTTTTGAACTCGGGCAGCAGATAGCCAAACAGCCCGGACTGCTCGGTGGAGGTGGTGGAGGCGACCACGACGGAAGGTGTTTGCGCTATCGAAATAGTAGCTGATAGCGCAAGTGACACAAGCGCTGCAGCCCTTAAAGACTTAAATTTTCGGGCCATGGTGGTGATACTGTTCATGCAAGCTCTCCTTTTAAAAAATGTTCCGCCGCTGCGGGCAAAGGCCCTTCAAAAAAAGCCGACGTCGGCAGGTCGGCAATCAGCCTGCCCTGCTCCAGATACATCACACGGCTGGCCAGGCGCTTGACCTGGCCCAGGTTGTGGCTGCTGAAAATCAGCGTCATGCCGGCATCGGCGAATTCGGCCATTAGCCGCTCCACCTCACGCTTGGCCGTCGGGTCCAGGCTGGACGTCGGCTCATCGAGCAGCAAGACCTGCGGCTGCAAGGCCCAGGCCCGCGCCAGCGCCACGCGCTGCTGCTGACCGCCTGACAAGGCCTTGGCGTTGCGCCCCGCCAGATCGGCCAGACCGACCCGCTCCAGCGCCCGCATGGCGCGCTCTTTGGCCTGCTGCCAGGGCTGGCCGCTGAGCCACAAGCCCAGCGCTAGGTTGTGCAGTGCGCTGGCGCGCAGCATGTAGGGGCGCTGAAACAGCATGGCCTGACGCGCGCGCACATCCCGCTCCACACTGCCGGCGGCCGGCTGAACCAGCCCGTGCAGCGTGCGCAGCAGCGTGCTTTTGCCGCTGCCGTTGGAGCCCACCAGCGCCAGGCGCTCGCCGGCTTGGATATTAAAGGTACAGGCGCTGAGCGCCGGCACGCGCCCAAAGCGCACGCTGACGCCATTGAGCTTGAAGATCGGCGTCATAGCGACACGCCCCGGCCGACAGAGGCCGGCGCCATCGCCATCGCCACCTCGGGCAACTGGTCGTCGAGCTGCTCGCGCCAACGCCGCAGCAGCGCGATCAGGCCATTGAGCAGCAGCACCACGCCCAGCAGCACAATGCCCAGCGCCAGCGCCAGCGGCAGATCACCCTTGCTGGTTTCCAGCGCAATAGAGGTCGTCATGACGCGCGTGAAGCCTTCAATATTGCCGCCCACAATCATCACCGCGCCGACCTCTGAAATGGCACGGCCAAAGGCGGCAATCAGCACCGTGAGCAAGGCATAGCGCTCGTCCCAGAGCAAGATCAGGCTGCGCATGAAGCGGCCCGCACCGAGAGACTGGAACTGCTCGCCATGGCTGCGGTCGGCGTCTTCAATGGTCTGGCGCACCAGCGCCGTGACCACGGGCAGCACCAGCACGGCCTGCGCCAGCACCATGGCCTTGAAGGAAAACAGCCAGCCCAGATAGCCCAGCGGCCCGCTGCGCGACAGCAGCAGGTAAACCACCAGGCCGACCACCACCGAGGGCAAGGCCAGCGCGGTATTGAGCAGCGCCAGCACCACGGCGCGGCCGCGAAAGCGCGCCACGCCCAGCCAGGCACCGAGCAGCAAGCCCGCCGTGCAAGCGATCACGCAGGCGCTGGCACTAACCGCCAGCGACCGAATCACGATGCCGGCAAACAGCGGATCGAAGGACGTGATGAGTGAAAAGGCCGTAACGGCACTATCAGAGAAGGTGTTCATGCGATAGGTTCTGCCGGGACTGTAGCCCAGCTTTCAAGGCGATTGGCCGCCTAGGTAGTTGTCGCTATGAAAGCATTTGCATAGCAAAACAGCCTTGATCTGCCCATTTTTCAGGCGCGCTGATACGCTGATAATCAGCGCACACAACACTTGCCATGCACAAAGTCGAACTTTCCTACCTCTTGACCCCACAGCGTGGCAAAACCGCCCTGATACGCAACCCCCTGATGGACATGCTGCATGCGGTGCGCGAGCAAGGCTCCATCTCCGGCGCCGCCAAGGCAATGGCGCTGTCCTACCGCAATGTCTGGGGTGCGCTGAAAAACTGGGAACAAACGCTGGGGCGCAGCCTCATCGTCTGGGACAAGGGCCAACGCGCCCAGCTCACCGAATTCGGTGAAAAACTGCTGTGGGCCGAGCGCCAGGCGCAGGCCAGGCTGGCGCCGCAGATCGAAGCCCTGACCAGCGACATCGAGCGCGCCTTTTCCACCGCCTTTGACGACGAAGCCCATGTGCTGACGCTCTACGCCAGCCACGACGCGGCGCTGTCGGCCCTGCGCGAGCAAACCAGCCCGCACGGTCTGCATCTGGACATACGCTTCATGGGCAGCGTCGACGCGATTGCGGCGCTGAACGCCGGGCGTTGCATGATGGCCGGCTTTCACACGCTGGATCAGCCCGACAGCCACTCGGTGGCGGCAAAAACCTACCGCAGCCTGCTCAAGCCCGGCCTGCATAAATTGATAGGCTTTGCCCATCGCCAGCAAGGCCTGATGGTGGCCAAAAACAATCCGCTGGGCATTGCCGGCCTGGGCGATCTGGCGCAGGCCGGACTGCGTTATGTGAACCGTGCCGAAGGCACGGGCACGCGGGTCCTGCTGGACGAGTTGCTGGCCCGGGCCGGCATGCAGCCTTCCGACATCCAGGGCTACGCCAGTCAGGAGCCTTCGCACACGGCGGTGGCGCAGGCCATCGCCAGCAACGCCGCAGATGCCGGCCTGGGCATAGAAGCGGCGGCGCGTGAAAAAGGTCTGGGCTTTGTGCCGCTGGTGCAGGAGCGCTACCACCTGGTCTGCCTGAAGTCGGAACTGCCCACGCCGCCGGTGCAGGCCTTACTCAAGCAATTGCAAAGCCGCGACTGGAAAACCACGCTGGACGCGCTGCCGGGCTATAGCGGCGAGCGCGCACAAAGCGGCCAGGTGCTGTCGCTGCGGGCCAACTTGCCGTGGTGGAGCTACCGCAAGCCAAAAAATCAATGAAATAGGCCTCTAGCCCTTTCAGGGTGAGCGCAAGAAGCTATTTTTTTTATAGCAATAAAATACTTCTCACCGCACATCACTGCAAACCGCTCGCCCGCCATGACGGTTTGCAACGCGCCGCTTGCGCGCTTACCGCCCTGGCCAGGAACTAACAAGCCGCTTTTCAGTCTGCATCCCGTGCGCCATTTTTTCCTGTTCCTGCTCCTCACCCTGGTCTTGGCACCGCTTGCAATGCAAGGCGGCCAGGGCAGCGCCATGGCCGCGCCTTTCGTAGCGGGGCAAAAAGCAGCCATGGCATGGGAAGAAGAAAAGCTGCACGGCGAGCCCCGTGCCGCCGCGCACCATGCCGCCGACACCACCACGCTGAGCGCCTGTGACCCCACCCAGCCCTGCCAAGCCTGCACGCTGTGCCAGGCCTGCCAGCAAGCCGCTTCAGCCAACGAGATGGGTCAGCCCCTGCATTCACCGCGCAAACAGCGGCAACCGCCGCATCACGCCGCCAGCTATCTGAGCGCGCAAGGCGCGCCGGACTTCAGGCCGCCGATTCTTTAAGCTCAGATTCCCCGGGTGCCTGTCCTTGTTGGGCACCCACCAACTGCCGCACGCCGCTAGCCCCACTGGCCCCGCTGGCGTCGCGGTTCTGATGTTGATGCCAACCTGAGTCTGAAGAATGCTTGACCAAACCCCTGCCAGCGCCCCACGCGCTTCGCCCCACCCCGCCTTGAATCGCCAGATCGCCCTGGGCTACAGCATCGCCCTCGTCATTTTTCTGGCCGACGTGGCGACCAAGTACTGGGTCCATGAATACACCGCCTATGACTGGAGCCAGCCGCTACTGCCTTTTTTCAATCTGGTCCAGGTCTGGAACCAGGGCGCCGCTTTCAGCTTTCTGGCCGATGCCGGTGGCTGGCAAAGGCTGTTTCTGACCAGCGTCGCACTGCTCGCCTCGGTCTGGCTGCTGCTCATGCTGCGCAAGCCAATGGCTCTTTGGGAACGCCTGGCCTACAGCCTGATTCTCGGCGGCGCGCTCGGCAATGGCGTTGACCGTGGCTGGCGCGGTTATGTGGTGGATTTTCTGGACTTCCATTGGCTAGGCTGGCACTGGCCGGCCTTCAATATTGCCGACATCGCCATCGTCTGCGGTGCCCTGCTGATGATTTTTTCCACCCTGAAAACCGCCCCCGCCCATGCCTCTAAAACCACCGACTGACATGATTAACTCTCCACCCTTGTCGCGAACGCAGTGGTCACTGCTGCTGGCTTGCTGGCTGATCGCGCTGGTTTCCAGCCTGGGCAGCCTCTTCTTCAGCGAAGTCATGAAGCTAGAGCCCTGCGTGCTGTGCTGGTACCAGCGCATCGCCATGTTTCCGCTGGCGCTGATACTGGCCCAAGGCCTTTACACGCAAGACCGGCAAAGCGTGAAATACGCGCTGCCCCTGGCCTGGGCCGGAGGCTTGGTGGCGCTCTACCACTGCTTGCTTTACGCCGGCTTTATTCCCCAAGGCCTGCGACCCTGCGGCAAGGGTTCCTCATGTGCCGAGCAAAAACTCGAACTGGCCGGCTTCATCACCATTCCCCTGCTATCCGTGCTGGCGTTTTCTCTCATCATCCTGTTATTGATTTCCGTTAAAAAAGGTTTGCCCAAATGAACAAAAAAATTCTCGTCCTCGTTGTGGGCGCCCTCGTCGTGCTGGGGTTTTCGCTAGGCATCTACGTCTACCAGGACAAACAGGCGCAGACCCTGAGCCGACTGGCCCAGGAAAGCAACTCGGTGTTCAACCGCCCCCATGCACCGGTTTATGGATCGCCCACGGCCAAGGTCCGCATCGTCGAGTTTTTTGACCCGGCCTGCGAAACCTGCAGGGCGTTTTATCCCCTGGTCAAAAAACTGGTTGACGAGCGGCCGGGGCAAGTCCAGCTGCTGGTCCGCCAGCTGCCGCTGCACCACGGTTCAGATCAAGCCAGCAGAATTCTGGAGGCAGCGCGCCTGCAGGGACTTTTTTGGCCGGTGACCGAGGCCGTGCTCAGGGCCCAACCGCTCTGGGCCTCGCATGACAGGCCACAGCCCGAGCTCATTTGGAGCATCGTCGAGAACACGGGCTTAAATATCCGCAAGGCCAAGGACGATGTCGCCACACCGCAAGTCCAGGCCAGCCTGGACCAGGACATGGCCGATGCCAAAACGCTGAACGTCACCCTGACGCCGGGCTTTTTTGTCAATGGCAAACCGCTGAGCAACTTTGGCCATGCGCAGCTCAAGGCCCTGGTGGACGCGGAGATCGAATCAGCCTACCCGCAATAGGCTTGAGCTCAATGCGCATGGCCATGTTCATGATCATGCTGTGGCGCCACGCTGCCGGCCGCTTTGGCGGCGCCGCGCAGCAAGCGCAGCCCGTTGGCCACCACCAGCAAGCTGGCCCCCATGTCGGCAAACACGGCCATCCACATGGTTGCCGTGCCGAACACCGCCAGCAGCAGAAACACGCTCTTGATGCCCAGCGCCAGGCTGATGTTTTGCCAGAGTATGGAGTGCGTGCGTTGTGAGAGGCGAACGGTTTCGGCCACGCGCTGCAGGTTGTCGTTCATGATGACCACGTCGGCCGCTTCCATGGCGGTGTCGGTTCCGGCGCCGCCCATGGCAAAACCGATGTCGGCCTGCGCCAGCGCCGGCGCGTCATTGATGCCGTCGCCTGTCATGCCGGTGGCGCCGTAGCGCTGCTGCATTTCCTTGATGGCTTCGAGCTTGGCCTCGGGCAACAGGTCGCCGCGCGCATCGCCGATGCCGGCCTGCGCCGCGATGGCCTGGGCGGTGGCGCTGTTGTCGCCCGTCAGCATCACCGGGGCAACACCCAAGGCCTTGAGGTCGGCAATGGCCTGGATGGAGCTGGCCTTGATCGTGTCGGCTACCGCAAACAGGGCCAGCACGCGGGTCTTGTCGGCCAGCAGGGTCACGCTGCGGCCCTGCTGCTCATGCAGTGCCAGTTCGGCTTCCAGTTCGGGGCTGCAGCAGCCGCGTTCGTGCATCAGCCTGTGGTTGCCCAGCAGCAGATCTTGACCGCCTACCCTGCCCTGTACGCCGCGCCCCGGCAGGGCCGTAAAGTTTTGCACCTCGCCGGGCTGCTGGCTGGAACTGGCTGCAATTGCTTTGGACACCGGGTGGTCAGAGCGTGCGGCCAGGCTGCAGGCCGCTTGTTTCAGCTGCGCCTCGTCGCCATCACCCCAAACCCGCCAGTCCACCAGCTTGGGCTTGCCTTCGGTGATGGTGCCGGTTTTGTCCAGCGCCACGGCCTTGAGCAGGCGGGCCTCTTCCAGATAAGTGCCGCCCTTGATCAAAATGCCGCGCCGGGCGGCGGCCGACAAGCCGCTCACCACCGTGACCGGCGTTGAAATCACCAGGGCGCAGGGGCAGGCAATGACCAGCAGCACCAGCGCCTTGTAGGCCGCCTCTTGCCAGCTCAGGCCCATCAACAATGGCGTCAACACCGCAACGGCCACCGCTATGGCAAAAATGACGGGGGTGTAGGCCGCCGCGAAGCGGTCTACAAAACGCTGGGTCGGTGCGCGCGTGCCCTGCGCCTGCTCCACGGCGTGAATGATGCGGGCCAGGGTGGTGTCGCTGGCCGCCTTGGTGATGCGCACTTCCAGCTCGCCGGTTTCATTGATGGTGCCGGCAAATACCGCGTCGCCCGGGGCTTTGTCCACCGGCATGCTTTCGCCGGTGATGGGGGCCTGGTTGATGGCGCTGTTGCCCTGGATGACGATGCCATCCAGCGGCAGCCGCTCACCCGGCTTGATACGCACCGTGGCTTGCAGCGGCACCGCCGCCACCGGTGTCAAGACCCAGGCACCGTCTGGCTGGCGCGTCAAGGCCTGGGCCGGGGCCAGCTCCAGCAGGCCCTTGATCGCATTGCGCGCCCGGTCAACGGCCTTGGCCTCTAGCCACTCGGCGATCGCATACAAGGCCATCACCATGGCGGCCTCAGGCCACTGCCCGATGGCAAAAGCGCCGGTCACCGCCACCGACATCAAGGCGTTGATGTTGAGCTTGCCGCGAAGCAGTGCGGCGATGCCTTTTTTGTAGGTGTCAATGCCGGCCAGCCAGATGGCCAGTGCGGCCACCGCCATGCCCGCCACTTTCCAGGGCGTGGCGTCTGGCGCGAAATAGGAAAGCAGTTCCGCGCCCGTGGCCAGCACCAGGGCGAGTACAAAGCGCCCCATACCGCTGCCAAACAAACCGCTGCCGCCAGCGTGACCATGGTCGTGATCGTGGTCATGCGAATGGCCATGCGCCCCATCTGCAGGGGGCTGCGCAGCGCCCGCCACCATAGGCCTGGGGTCAAAGCCGGCCTGGCGAATCGCCGCCAGCGCGAGCGGGTAAGCCTCATCGGCCGCCTCAATTTTCAGCGTTCGTGCGCCAAGCTGAAAACCCAGGGACCTGATTCCGGCAATCGGCTCCAGCGCCTGGCGGATTTCAGACTCTTCAGCGCTGCAGTCCATGGTCGCGATGCGAAACAATTGCCCGCCCGCACCAGCGCTGGCTGGCGCGCTGGTGCTGGTCTGAGTGGGCGCGCAGCAGGCGGTGGAGCCGCAAGCGCTAAGCTCGGATGAGTGTGGGGTTTCAGTTTTCATGGCCCAATTGGAAACCTTGCAGCGACCTTAAAGTCAAGCCGGATTTTTAAGACCCTTTCTGGAGAAGTAAGCCATGAAAATCGGTGAACTGGCCAAAGCAGCCCAGACACAAAGCGAAACCATACGCTATTACGAGCGCGAAGGCCTGCTACCCGAGGCCGCACGTACGGCGGCCAATTACAGAAGCTACGACAACAGCCACATTCAGCGCCTGGCCTTCATCCGTCACTGCCGCTCACTGGACATGACGCTGGGCGAAATCCGCACCCTGCTGCATTTCAAGGATGCGCCCGAAGAAAACTGCGCCGAGGTCAACGAACTGCTGGACGCGCATATTGGCCACGTTGTCACGCGCATTCGGGAGCTCAAGACCTTGGAAGGCGAGCTGAAAGCACTGCGCAAGCGCTGCACCAGCGGCCACGAGGCGGCCGATTGCGGCATCTTGAGCGGCCTGGAAAAAGCGGCGCAGGAGCAAGCGCAGCGGAGCTCGGGGCCTGGCCACGGCGCACACATCCAGGGCGCCCATCAAGGCGTGGGGGCCCAGTCAAACCCCAAAAAACAAACAAAATAGGCCTCTAGCCCTTTCAGGGAAAGCGCAAAAAGCTATTATTTTTATAGCGAACAGGATCTGAATCCGCAGAAAATATCGTCGCGTTCGGGCAGATAGAAATTGCGAAACTTAGGCTGCTTCAGGCGCGCACGGGTGGCAAACGAGGCACCGCGCAACACCTTGTGGCTGCCAAACCAGGGTTGCGAATAGGTTTCATAGGGGTCGGGCGCAAAGCCTGGATAGGGGCGAAAACTGCTCCCCGTCCACTCCCAGACATCGCCCCAGCGAAAGCCGCGGCGCGCCGCCGTACAGGCCGCCACTTCCCACTCCACTTCGGACGGCAAGCGGCGACCGGCCCAGCGGCACCAGGCGTCGGCCTCCCACCAACTGACATGCATCACCGGCTGATGGCCTTGCATGCGCATGGTCCGGCCAAAGCGCGTCTGCATGACGGCGCCGCTGGCCACGCCAATCTGCTCGACATAACGCGGACCACGCCGGCCTTCAGCCGCAACCAGGCCCTGCAGCCACTGCCAGCCCGCCGGCTGCCAGAGCGCCTCGCGGTCATAACCACCATCGCCGACAAACTCCACGTACTGCGCCCAGGTGACGGGCTGGGCGTCGATGTCAAACTCGGGCACCTGAACTGGATGCGGCGCTTTTTCGTTGTCAAAAACAAAGCCGCTGCCGGGACCGGCCTCACTGCCCAGTTGCCACAGCGTGGCTGGCAGCAGCAGGGGCTCGCGCACGGCCACGGGCGGCGGCGTGAAAGCCGTCAAAAAATGCGGTGCCAGCGTCAGGCCCAGCGTCTGGGCACCATAGGCCAGGGCCTCGCCATGCATGTCTTCATGAAACAGGCACAGGCGGTAAAAATACAGCGCATCATCGCTTTCGTCGGCTTTTTCAAGCAGCTCCAAGGTGCTTTCCAGGGTGTCCAGCAAATAAGAGCGGCAATTTTCCAGCGCCGGCAAATCCAGCGTCCAGCGGCTGTCATGCGGCACATGGTCAGAGTCCCACCAGCGGTCGGCGTTGGGCTCCATCGAAGCCAGCCTGGCATGCGCGGGATCGCAGCGCGTGCCCAGCGCCCGCTGCAGGTTGCGCCCTATCCAGCGCTCCTGAAACCAGCCCACATGGCCCAGTTCCCACAGCGGTGGATTCAGGCTGGCGAGCCGGGGGACGGCGAAACTCACCGCCTCCAAGGCGTTCTGATACTGGCCCATTAGCTGCAGCGTATGATTGCGCGCATCCATCAACGCCAGCGACAACAACTCCCTGCCGGCGCTGCGCATGAGGGTTGAATCGATCAGGGCCGGATTGGCCGCAGGGGGCAAACCGGGCGATGCATGAGGTATGGAATCTGAAGCCAAAAAAATCATCCTGGTAAGCCCGGCGATGGCCGACGCCAATAACGGCAACTGGCATACCGCGCGGCGCTGGGCAAATTTCCTGTCGAATCATTGTGACATTGCCCTGATGCGGCAGTGGCCTGAAGCCATAGGAAACGCTGACTCCCCTTCCTCCCCCTTGGCCCGGCGCGCGCCGCAAGCCATGCTGGCATTGCATGCACGCCGCTCGGCTGCATCGATTCAGGCCTGGGCCCAGGCCTGCCCCGACAAAGCCCTCATCGTGGTGCTGACCGGAACCGACCTGTATCGCGACATACTCACGGACGCCGACGCCCAGCGATCGCTGGCCCTGGCTTCGCACCTGGTGTTGCTGCAGGACGCCGGCCTGCAAGCCCTGCCCGCCGTCTGGCGCAGCAAAGCCAGCGTGATTTACCAGTCAGCCCCGACCTTGAAACCGGCGCGCAAATCCAGCCAGTCGTTTCGCGCGCTAATGGTCGGCCATCTGCGCGAGGAAAAAGATCCCCTGACTTTCATGCGGGCCGCCGGCCACGACTTGGTGAGCCGCATTCATTTCGAGCAGATCGGACTGGCGCTGGCGCCGCACTTTGCCGAGGCGGCGCAGGCTACCCAAGCAGGCATGCCGCGCTACCGCTGGCTGGGCGGCCTACCACGGGCGCAGACGCGCCAGCGCATCAAGCGTGCGCATGTGCTGGTCAACTGCTCACTCATGGAAGGCGGCGCCCAGGTCATTCTGGAAGCGATTTGCTCGGGTACGCCGGTGCTGGCCTCGCGCATCAGCGGCAATCTGGGCATGCTGGGGACTGACTACGCGGGCTACTTCACACCCGGCGACGACGCGCAGCTTGCTGCGCTGCTGCGCCGCTGCGCGTCCACACCGGATTTCCTGGCCTTGCTGCAAAGCCAATGCGTCCGGCGTGCCGGCCTGTTTGCGCCGCAAGAGGAAAAACGTCTTGTCATAAACTTGCTGACCAGCGCACTCAACGAAGCAAGTGCGCGTCGCCCCCTTTGAAAGCCAAGCCATGAATACCCCCTCCCCCCAGCCCACGACCGCCATACCGCGCCTGACCAGCTTGTCTCACGGCGGCGGCTGCGGCTGCAAGATTGCCCCGGGCGTGCTGAGCGAGATCCTGAAAAACTCCAGCAATCTGCCAATACCGCCCCAATTGCTGGTGGGCATAGAAACCGCCGACGACGCGGCGGTCTACCAGCTCAATGACGAGCAGGCGCTGATCGCCACCACCGACTTCTTCATGCCCATCGTCGATGACCCCTATGACTTCGGTCGCATTGCCGCCACCAACGCCATCAGCGACGTCTACGCCATGGGCGGCACGCCCATCATGGCGCTGGGCCTGGTGGGCATGCCCATCAACGTGCTGCCACTGGAGACCATAGGCGCGATTTTGCGCGGCGGCCAGGATGTCTGCCGCGACGCCGGCATTCCGATTGCCGGCGGCCACACTATTGATTCCGTGGAGCCGATTTACGGCCTGGTGGTGCTCGGTCTGGTGCACCCCTCGCGCGTCAAGAAAAACTCCGGCGCCAAGGCCGGCGACGTGCTGGTTCTGGGTAAACCGCTGGGCGTAGGCATCTTGTCGGCCGCGCTCAAGAAGGAAGCGCTGAGCGCTGAAGGCTATGCGCGCATGATCGCCATCACCACGCAGCTGAACAAGCCCGGCATTGAGCTGGCCAAAATGGCCGCCGTGCATGCCCTGACCGACATCACCGGCTTTGGCCTGGCCGGCCACGGACTGGAGCTGGCGCGCGGCGCAAAACTGAAAATGCAATTGCAACTCGACCAGATTCCGCTGCTGCCCGGCGTGCTGGAACTCGCCACTCAAGGCATGGTCACCGGCGCCTCGGCTCGCAACTGGGCCAGCTATGGCGCCGAAGTCACACTGCCCGCCGGCATCAGCGCGGCGCAGCAAGCCCTGCTGAGCGACCCGCAAACCAGCGGCGGGCTGCTGGTGGCTTGCGCGCCCGAGGCCGCCGACGAAGTGCTGGCCTGTTTCCGCCAGCAGGGCTTTGGCGATGCCAGCGTGGTGGGCCGCATGGTCGAAGGCCATGGCGTGGAGGTTCTCTGAGTCGTTTTAATTAACGGGAGCACAGCCTCCTGACATTGTTGGCCCGGCCCCCGGAGTTCCTTCTAAAATCCGACTTGCGCAAATAATCATCCGGCAGACGCACCCAGTCTTTCGGATGATTTTTTATGCGAATTTTCTTTACCCTGGAGACAAAAAAACATGCGCGCGTTATTGAAGTTTTCAAATGCGGTGGACTGGCTTAACGCCAAGATCGGCCAGTACGCTATCTGGCTCATCTTTGCGGCGACCCTCATCAGCGCCCTTAACGCCATCGTGCGCAAGGTGTTCGGAACCAGTTCCAACGCCTACCTGGAAGCACAGTGGTATTTGTTCGCCTGGTCCTTCCTGATCGCGGCCGGCTATACCTTGCTGCACCGCGAACATGTCCGCATCGACGTTTTGAACAGTCGCCTGTCCAAGCGCACGCAGGTGTGGATAGACATCATCGGCTTCGCCTTCTTTCTGACACCGCTGTGCCTCACCGTGCTGATCCTGTCGGTGCCTGTGGTGGTCCAGATGTACCAGTCCGGCGAGATGTCGGGCAATCCCGGCGGCCTGATCCGCTGGCCGGTCTGGATCGCGCTGCCTATCGGCTTCACCTTGCTGATGCTGCAAGGCTGGTCCGAGCTGATCAAGCGCTTCGCCTTCCTGAACGGCCAGGGCCCTGACCCTATGGGTCGCCTCGCCGACAAGTCGACCGAGGAAGAGCTGGTCGAAGCCCTGCGCGCACGCGATGCCGCGTTGGCGCCCCTCCCCACCACCAGCCCGTCTGCCGACGCGGCCCCCCAACGCTAAGCGGTCGGAGTCAGCCACACATGGAATTCATCACCGCCAATTTCGCCCCGATCATGTTCGCGGGTTTGATCATCTTTCTGCTAATGGGCTTCCCGGTGGCGTTCAGCCTAGGCGCCTGCGGACTGTTCTTCGGCCTCGTCGGCATAGAGCTCGGCGTGTTCCCCGCCTCCGTCATTGCCTGGCTGCCGCAGCGGCTGATAGGCATCATGGCCAACGACACCTTGCTGGCAGTCCCCTTCTTTACCTTGATGGGACTGATACTGGAGCGAAGTGGCATGGCCGAGGACCTGCTAGAGACCGTCGGCCAGGTCTTCGGACCTATCCGTGGCGGTCTGGCCCTGGCCGTGATCTTCGTCGGCGCACTGCTGGCAGCTACCACCGGCGTGGTCGCCGCCTCGGTTATCTCCATGGGCCTGATCTCACTGCCCATCATGCTGCGCTACGGTTATGACCGGCGCCTGACGAGCGGCGTGATTGCGGCCTCGGGCACGCTGGCGCAAATCATTCCGCCCTCGCTGGTGCTGATCATCATGGCCGACCAGCTCGGCAAGAGCGTCGGCGACATGTACAAGGGCGCGTTCCTGCCCGGCTTCATGTTGATGGGCCTGTATGTGGTCTACGTGCTGATTCTCGCCGTCTTCAAACCGCTGCAGGTTCCCGCACTGCCCATCGAAGCGCGCATCTACCGCGAGCCCAATGGCAGCGGCGGCTACACCTCGCTAACCATTCTCGCGGCGCTCTCGACCACGGTGGCGGTCTTCCTGGCACGCCACATGGAAGCCTTGCACACCTGGTGGCAAGGCGAGCTGGTGACCTCTGTTCCCACCGATGAAAAAGTGGTGGTCGCGATGTGCGGCGGCGTGTTCGTGGCACTGATCATCGCGTTGATCAACAAGGGCCTGAAGCTCAACTTGCTGTCGCGTCTGGCCGAACGGGTGACCTTCGTGCTGATCCCGCCGCTGCTGCTGATCTTTCTGGTGCTGGGCACCATTTTCCTGGGCATCGCCACACCGACCGAAGGCGGCGCCATGGGTGCGATGGGCGCGCTGATCATGGGTTGGGCACGTCAGCGCCTGAGCATGAAGCTGCTCAAGCAGGCACTCGCCTCGACCACCAAGCTGTCTAGCTTCGTGATGTTCATCCTGATCGGTGCTACCGTCTTCAGCCTGGTGTTCCAGGCCGCCGACGGTCCTATCTGGGTTGAACACCTGCTGTCAGACCTGCCCGGCGGCCAGATCGGCTTTCTGGTGCTGGTCAATGTGTTGATCTTCTTCCTGGCCTTCTTCCTCGATTACTTCGAGCTGTCCTTCATCGTGGTGCCGCTGCTGGCACCGGTGGCGGACAAACTGGGCATAGATCTGATCTGGTTCGGCGTGCTCTTGGCCGTCAACATGCAGACCTCCTTTTTGCATCCGCCCTTCGGCTTCGCGCTGTTCTTCCTGCGCTCGGTCGCACCGGAAAAGCAGTACGTGGACCGTGTGACCAAGAAGGTCATGGAGCCGGTCACCACGATGCAGATTTACAAGGGTGCGATCCCCTTCCTGCTGATCCAGCTGACGATGGTGGGCATCTTGATCGCCTTCCCGCAACTGGTGACCGGCAGCCTGGACAAGAAAGAGACCGTCAACCTCGAGTCCATCGGTGATCAGATGCGCCAGAGCCTGCAGCCGGGCAGCGAGGATGCCGACACCAGCCCTGGCTACGGCGCGGACGAAAAACCCGAAGCTGAAGCCCCCGCGGCCGAGCCAAGCGCGCCTGCCGCTCCAGAGGCCGCAGACGATCCGGCCAAGGCGATGGAAGACGCGCTCAAGGCAGCGCCGTCAAGCAAATAGTCGTAGCGCACAGCCCCGCCGTCATGCATGGCGGGGCCGCTTCTTGCACCAGCCCGCCTCAAGGCCAGGCACATCGGCTGCAGACGCTCAGGGCTCCATTCGCAGCGGCCCTCGTTCCCCACTAACTTCTTGCCCTCTCCCCGCGCCAGCTTGCGAAAGCGCTCGCCCTCCCCGTTTCACTGGACATAAAAAAAGCCGCGCAGAGCGCGGCTTTGAAAAATCAGTGCCTCAGGATCAGATCTTGACGCTATTCATGTACTGGTTGAACGGGAACTCCGAGAAACGATTCCACAGGATCTGGTCGCGCTGGAAGGCACGCATGTCCTGGTGGATCTTCTTGAACTCGGGCGACTTGGCTTCGTGCTCGGCAAACACTTCCATGGAAGCCTTGAAGCCTGCGTCCATCACGGCCTTGGGGAAAGCCTTGAGCTGGGTCTTCTCGGCCACCAGCTTCTTCAGTGCGATCGGGTTGAAGGCGTCGTACTTGGCGGTCATGTCGGTGGCGGCAACCTTGCATGCCGCGTCCAGGATGGCCTTGTTCTCGTCCGACAGAGTGTTGAACTTCTTCAGGTTAATGAAGAACTCCAGATCGGCGCCACCTTCCCACCAGCCTGGGTAGTAGTAGTAAGGCGCAACCTTGTTGAAACCCAGCTTGGCATCGTCGTAAGGTCCGACAAATTCGGAAGCGTCCAAAGTGCCTTTTTCAAGCGCTTGGTACACATCGCCGGCAGGCATGTTTTGTGGCACCACACCCAGTTTCTGCATGGCTTCGCCGAACACGCCGCCGCCCATGCGCATCTTCAGGCCCTTCAGATCGGCGACCGTCTTGATTTCCTTGCGATACCAGCCACCCATCTGGGTGCCGGTATTGCCTGCGCTGGCGGTCTTGAAGTTGTACTTGGAGAAGAAAGCGTCGAGCAGCTTGCGGCCGTTGCCGTATTCCTTCCAGGACGTGTTCTGGCGCGCGGTCAGGCCGAAGGGCACAGCGCAGCTGAAGGCGAAGATCGGATCCTTGCCGGTGAAGTAGTAGGCCGCCGTCTGGGCCATGTCGATCGTGTCACCCTGGAGCGCATCGACCACACCAAAAGCGGGCATCAACTCGCCGGCTGGGTGGACAGAGATCTCGAACTTGCCGCCGGACAAGGCCTTCACGGTCTTGGACAGCATTTCAGCACTGCCGAAGATGGTGTCCAGGGACTTGGGAAAGCTGGAGGCCAGGCGCCAGCGCACGGCGGCCTGGGCATGCACCGCAGGCGCAACGCCGGCAGCCAACACGCCAGCGATACCGGCATTTTTGATAAGGGAACGACGATCCATGTATGGTTTCTCCTGAAGGGTTATCGGGTTTTCAGATTCCGCATTGATCTGCCAAATAGTCGATCAAGCCAATCGCGATGATTGCAATGACTTGTAGCGATGAACAGAGCTCTTATATTTTGTCACTTTTCTCATCAATCGCTCACCCGTTCTTACCCCTAGATTGACGCCAGAACGTCAATCAAAATCCACTGCCATCCATGCCGGTCGACTTGATTCAGGCCACCGATTTGAGACCGGGGTGAGGGCCATTACCGGCCCTGCTCAGCGCGCCGAAACGCGTGATGATGGCCGCTTCAATGCCGGCCGCATCCAGGCCCTGCAAGGCCAGCAGCTTGGCCGGCTCGCCATGCTCAGTGAACTCGTCCTTCAAACCCAGTTGCAACAGCGGCTTGGTCACGCCAGCGGCCTGCAGCGCTTCACTCACGGCGCTACCGGCACCGCCCATGATGGCGCCTTCTTCCAGCGTCACCAGCGCCTCATGGCTGGCCGCAACCTGCAGCAGCAGCTCGGTATCCAGCGGCTTGGCCCAGCGCATGTTGGCCACGGTGGCACCGAGTTTTTCGGCCGCCTGCAGCGCTGGGTAAAGCAGCGTCCCGAAAGCCAGGATGGCGATGCCCGCACCTTCACGGCGAATCTCGCCCTTGCCCAAGGGCAGCGATTGCAAGCCGGCCTCGGGCTCCACGCCGGCACCGGCACCGCGCGGGTAACGCACGGCCACCGGATGGTCTTGCTCGAAGGCCGATGTCAGCAGCTTGCGACACTCGTTTTCGTCGGCAGGACAGGCAATACTCATATTGGGGATGCAGCGCAAGAACGGGATGTCGTAAGCACCCGCATGCGTGGCGCCATCGGCGCCCACCAGGCCGGCACGATCCAGCGCAAACACCACCGGCAGATTCTGCAAAGCCACATCGTGAATCAGCTGGTCGTAGCCGCGCTGCAAAAAGGTCGAATAAATCGCCACCACGGGTTTCAGCCCCTCGCAAGCCATGCCAGCGGCAAAGGTCACCGCATGCTGTTCGGCGATGCCGACATCATGGTAGCGGCCGGGAAAGCGCTGGTGGAACTCCACCATGCCCGAGCCCTCGCGCATGGCCGGCGTGATGCCGACCAGGCGTTTGTCCTTCTCCGCCATGTCGCAGAGCCAGCGGCCAAAGACCTGGGTGAAGGTCTGCTTGGCCGGCGTACTGGACTTCTGCAGGCCCATGGCCGGATCGAACTTGCCGGGGCCATGGTAGGCAATCGGGTCGGCCTCGGCCAGCTTGTAGCCCTGGCCCTTCTTGGTGACCACATGCAGAAACTGCGGCCCGGCGCCATTGGCCATCAACTGCTTGATGTTTTCCAAGGTCGGGATCAGCGACTCCAGGTCATGGCCATCGATAGGGCCTATGTAGTTGAAGCCGAAATTTTCAAACAGGGTGGCCGGCACCACCATGCCCTTGGCATGCGCCTCCAGCCGTTTGGCCAATTGCAGCAAGGGTGGCGCCACGCTGAGCACCTGTTTGCCCACATGCTTGGCCGAAGCGTAAAAGCGTCCGCTCATCAACTGGGCCAGGTAGCGATTCAGCGCGCCCACGGGCGGGCTGATGCTCATGTCGTTGTCGTTGAGCACCACCAGCAGCTTGCAGTGGTCATGAACGCCCGCATTGTTCAGGGCTTCAAAAGCCATGCCGGCGCTCATGGAGCCATCGCCAATGATGGCCACCGCGTGACGGTCCTCGCCCTTTTGCTGAGCCGCCAGCGCCATGCCCAGCGCGGCCGAAATCGAGGTGGAAGAATGCGCGGTGCCAAAGGTGTCGTACTCGCTCTCGTCACGGCGCGGAAAACCCGACAAGCCGCCAAACTGGCGCAAGCTGCTCATGCGTTCGCGCCGGCCTGTCAGGATTTTGTGCGGATAGGTCTGATGACCCACATCCCAGACCAGCCTGTCCTCGGGCGTATTGAAGACATAGTGCAAGGCCACCGTCAGCTCCACGGTGCCGAGGTTGGAACTCAAATGGCCGCCGGTTTTGGAAACGCTGTCGAGCACATAGGCACGCAACTCGTCGGCCAGGCTTTTCAGCTGGGCGCGGGGCAATTGCCGCAAGTCGGCAGGACTGTTGATAGTTTCAAGCAAGAGAGGCATCCTGATGCATTTGATTGGTTGTGACGAGACCGGGTCGGCGGATCAATGGTGGCGATTGACCAGCATGTCGGCCAAGGCCCGCAAGGCAGTGGTGTGCTCAAGTCCGCTGGCATCCAGGCTGACCAGTGCTTGCTCCAGCAGTCGCTGCGCATAGTCTTTCGAGGCTTGCAAGCCCATCAGTGAGACAAAGGTCGGCTTATCCTGAGCCGCATCCTTGCCGGCCGTCTTGCCCAGCGTGACCGAGTCAGCCGTGACGTCCAGAATGTCGTCCACCACCTGAAACGCCAGGCCCACCGCCGCGCCGTAGTCGCGCAAGGCCATTTCGGCGGCCGGCGTGGTGGCGCCACAAGCCGCTCCCATCATCACGCAGGCCTGCAGCAGCACGCCGGTTTTCAAGCGATGCATTTCGTGCAACTGGGTCGAATTCAGGGGCAGGCCCACGCTGGCCAGATCTATCGCCTGGCCACCGGCCATACCCTGAAAACCAGCCGCCTGCGCCAGCATGCGACACAGGCGGGCCTGCGTGGCGGCATCCACCGAGTCGTCATCGGGCGTGAGAAATTCAAAGGCCAGGGCCTGCAGGGCATCGCCGGCCAGCAAGGCCTGTGCCTCGCCGAACTGGATATGGACCGTGGGCTTGCCGCGGCGCAGCACATCGTTGTCCATGCAAGGCATGTCGTCGTGCACCAGCGAATAGGCGTGAATCAATTCCACCGCGCAGGCCGAGCGCAAGGCCGCGTGCGGATTGCCATTGACCGCTTCGCAAGCCGCCAGTACCAGCAAGGGCCGCAGACGCTTGCCGCCATCGAGCACGGCATAGCGCATGGCGTCCCCCAGGTCGGCGGGCGCGGGCGCAGAGGTCGGGCAGGCAACCCAGCGGGACAAGGCCTCTTCGACGCTAGCCAGCTGTTGTGCGCTCCAGGCGCTCAGCGAAAAGCTCAAGTGTGTGGGATGTTCAGGGGCGTTCAATCGATGCTCTTTCTGGCTAGGCTAGGCGTTTTGCACGGCAGCTTGCCCGCGGCAGCTGCTTGTTGAATTACTCTTGCACCCAAGGCTTGAGTTCCGTGCCTTCCAGCACCTTGATCTGGGTTTCCACGGCTTGCAGCCGATCGCGACAAAAGTTCAGCAGTTGCGCGCCGCGCTGGTAGCCCGTGAGCAACTGGTCCAGCGGCAACTGGCCCGACTCCAGACTGCTGACCAGCCCTTCGAGCTCCTGCAGCGCGGCCTCATAGCTGGCTGGCAATACGGGGGCAGCCTGGTCAGCCTGAGGGGCGGACGCAGGGGAAGAGGTAGAGGAGGTCGAACTTTTGGCCATGGTATTTGGAAGAAGGCCTGATTTTAGGCGGTTGCAAGAGAATCCGGACGCTGGCGCCTAACGCCAGGGCCAGCCCGCCATTATCCTGCGACAGGCGCAACCCCCTTCAAAACGCCCCGCGCGGGTACAATTGATAACAGTTCTCGATCACCGTGTTCACCGCGCTGGTCTGTTTTCGGTGCCCGGCTTGTTCACCCATGGGCCGTTGCCAGGCCCGCTTATCTACCTGGTTTTTCACCTGCCGCCACAGCCGTCTGGGGTGGCGTGTTCACAGAAATTGCATGTCTGATCCAAGCCTTCGCCTGTTGCAAGCCACCAGCCAACTCCCTATTTCCAGCTACTTTGATGCCGGCCTTTTCCAGCGCGAGCAGCAAAAGCTGTTTGCCCGTGGGCCGCGCTACCTCGGCCACGAACTGGCCGTGCCCGACCTGGGCGACTACTACGCCCTGCCCCATGAGGGCGAAGGCCGCGCGCTGGTCAGGAATGCTTCCGGCATAGAGCTGATTTCCAATGTCTGCCGCCATCGCCAGTCGACCATGCTCCAAGGCCGCGGCAATACCGGCAGCAACATCGTCTGCCCGCTGCACCGCTGGACCTACAACACCTCGGGCGAGCTGATAGGCGCGCCGCACTTTGAAGTCGACCCCTGCCTGAACCTGAACCGCTACAAAACCAAGACCTGGAACGGCCTGGTGTTCGAAGACAACGGACGCGACATTGCGGCCGACATGGCACAACTGAGCCAGACGTCCGGCTATATGGCCGACCTGGATTTTTCCGGCTACCAACTCGACAAGGTGCACATACACGAGTGCAACTACAACTGGAAGACCTTTATCGAGGTCTACCTGGAGGACTACCACGTCGGGCCCTTCCACCCCGGCCTGGGCGGTTTTGTCACCACCGATGACCTGCGCTGGGAATTGGAGCCCCATTACTCCGTGCAGACCGTGGGCGTGTCCGACAAGCTGGGCAAGCCCGGCACCGATGTCTATAAAAAATGGCACGACGTGGTGCTGCAATACCGCAAGGGTGCGGCCCCCAAATACGGCGCGATCTGGCTTACCTACTACCCGCACATCATGATCGAGTGGTATCCGCACACGCTGGTGGTCAGCAGCTTGCACCCGCAGGGACCGGACAAGACCCTCAATGTGGTGGAGTTTTTCTATCCCGAGGAAATCTGCGCCTTCGAGCGCGAGTTCATCGAAGCCCAGCAGGCCGCCTACATGGAAACCTGCGTCGAGGACGACGAATTGGCCCTGCGCATGGACGCCGGCCGCAAGGCGCTGATGCTGCGCGGCGACAACGAATTCGGCCCCTACCAAAGCCCCATGGAAGACGGCATGCAGCACTTTCACGAGTGGTACCGCCGTGAAATGGGCGCCAGCAAAACCACGCAGACCATCTGAAGACATGGCGCCGGCCTTCAATAGCTATATATTTAATAGCTGCTTGCGCCCATCCTTATTGGCCTAGAGCCATATTTCATCAATAAATTCGCAGAAAGCACGCCATGCAGGCTGTCTGGATGATCCTGTCCTCGTTGCTGTTTGCAACCATGGGCGTTTGCGTCAAGTACGCATCCGAGTACTTCAACAGCTCCGAACTGGTGTTTTACCGCGGCGTGCTGGGCATTATTTTCATGGCCGTCTATGCCCGTGCCCACGGCACCAGCCTGCGCACCCGTTTCCCGGCCATGCATGCCTGGCGCAGCGTGATAGGTGTGACCTCGATGTTGGCCTGGTTTTACGCCATTGCCCACCTGCCGCTGGCCACCGCCATGACGCTCAACTACATGAGCAGCGTCTGGATTGCCGCCTTTTTGGTCGGCGGCGCCCTCATGCTGGGCCGCTCGGGTCCCAAGGGACCCAAGCAGGGCCCGCTGGTGCTGGCGATTTTGGCCAGTTTTGTCGGCGTGATCATGTTGCTGCGACCGGCCATCGACCAGGACCAGACTTTTGCCGGCCTGGTCGGCCTGCTCTCGGGCATGGGAGCGGCTTTTGCCTATATGCAGGTCATGGCGATGGGCCGCCTGGGCGAGCCCGAAATACGCACGGTGTTTTATTTTGCCGTCGGCACCATGCTGGCCGGCGCCCTGGGCATGCTGGTGACCGGCAGCTCCAGCTGGAACTGGCAGCAGGCGCTGTGGCTGCCGCCCATAGGCCTGCTGGCCTCGCTAGGCCAGCTCACCATGACCAAGGCCTACTCCATGTCGCAAAACCATGGCGCCACCCTGATGGTGGCCAATCTGCAATATTCGGGCATTGTGTTTGCAGCCCTCTACAGCCTGGTTCTTTTTGGCGACAATATTCCCTGGATGGGCTGGGCCGGCATGGCGCTCATCATCGTCAGCGCCATTGCTGCCACCATGCTGCGGGCGCGCGCCGCACCCGACGCGCCCGCCGAAGAACATTGATGCCTGACTCAAGGAGCATGAGATGAGCTACACCACCCTGATTTCCGCCGAGCAACTGCAGTCGCTGATGAGCAGCGGCCAGCCCCTGCGCGTGTTCGACTGCAGCTTTGACCTGATGCAGCCACACGCCGGCCAGGAGCAATACCTGGCCGCGCACATCCCCGGCGCCGTCTATGCCAACCTGGACACGGCGCTCAGCGCCAAACACGGCACCCCCGGCGCCCACGGCGTGATCACCGCCAGCGGCGCCGATGCGCCGGCCTCGGGCGGGCGTCACCCGCTGCCGAATCGCGAAAAATTTGCCATCTGGCTCTCCAGCGTCGGCCTGGCCAACGACATGCAGGCCGTGGTCTACGACCGCAACGGCAACAATTACTGCGGCCGCCTCTGGTGGATGCTGAAATGGGCCGGTCACGACAAGGTCGCCGTGCTCGATGGCGGGCTGCAGGCATGGACAGCGGCGGGCGGGGCGGTAAGCAGCGGCAAGGAAGCGGCGCACTTTCAAACCGCCTTCATGCTGGCGCCGCCGCTGGTGGCGCTTATCGACGCCAAAACCGTGGAAAACCAGCTCGGACGTACAGCCCAGACCCTTATTGATGCGCGCGCCACGCCACGCTTCAAGGGCGAGATCGAACCCATGGATCCGGTGGCCGGCCACATCCCGGGCGCGCTGAACCGGCCTTTCAGCCAAAACTTCGGCCCCGATGGCAAGTTCAAGCCGGCCGACCAGCTCAAGGCCGAGTTTGAAGCCCTGCTGGGCCAACGCGAGCCGGCCACTGTCATCCATCACTGCGGCAGCGGCGTCAGCGCCCTGCCCAACCTGATCGCCATGGAAGTCGCCGGACTGGGCCGCACCGGCCTGTATGCCGGCAGCTGGAGCGATTGGGTCAGCGACCCCGACCGGCCGGTGGCGCAGGGCTAGCCCGGCATCAACACCGCCACACTGGCACACGTCAGCAGCAGGCCCAACATCATGCCCGCCGTGCTGCCGTCGGCGATATCGCGGCGCACGTTCAAAACCTGAAGCAGGGCTGACACAGCCTTGGCCTCCGGCTCAAGGCAAATTCAAGTTGTAGACCCGGCGCGCAGCCGGCCCAAGCCGCCCACGGCAGCAACCTAAATGCCGCACCGGCCAAAAACTGGTGCTACCATTTCATGAAACTGGTTTCAGAAAGCCACCAAAGCCTGGCCTTTTTCAGACTTTTTCAGCCCATTTCAGATGTCCACCCAAACACCCAAGCGAAGCGCCAGCCCCGCCCCACTCCAGCCCACCGCACGCGCCACCATTGCGGATGTCGCGCGTCAGGCTGGCGTCTCCAAGGCCACGGTGTCGCGCTTCCTGAACCACCGCGAAAAACTGCTCACGCCCGACATTGCCACGCGGGTGGAAGTTGCCATTGCGGCGCTGGCCTATAGCCCCAGCCCGATGGCACAGGCCCTCAAGCGCGGCCGCTCGCGCCTGATCGGACTGGTGGTGGCCGACGTCACCAATCCTTTTTCGGTGGCGGTGTTGCGCGGTGCCGAAAAAGCCTGCCAGGAAGCCGGCTACCTGCTGATGCTCTTCAACCTGGGCAATGACAGCCGCTGCGAAGCCAAGGCCATTGAAGCCCTCACCGCCTACCAGGTGGAAGGCCTGATCCTGAACACGCTGGGCCAGGATGCCGGCACGGCCGCCGAGGCCGCCCGCCACGGCAAGCCGGTGGTGCTGGTGGACAGGCGGCACCAAAACATGCAAGCCGACTTTGTCTCGCTCGACAATGCCGGCGCCGTACGGCTGGGCGCGCAGCACCTGGTGCAGGCCGGCTACCGCGAGCTGCTTTTTATCTCCGAGCCGATCCGGGAAGTGAGCTCGCGGATGGAGCGCGCAGCGGCTTTTCGCAGCTTTGTCAGCGACGCCAGCGCTGACGTGGCCGGCCACACTTTTGAGAGTCCGGCAGACGACAGCGAAGGACTGGACCAGGCACTGCGCAGCCTGCGCCAACGCGCTGGCGGGCGCCTGCCCGGCGTGCTTTCCAGCAACGCCGTGGTCACCTTGCGGGTCGTGGCAGCGATGGCTCGCCTGGGCTGGCGCCTGGGAAGCGACCTCGGCCTGGTGGGCTTTGACGACACCGAATGGTCGCCCTACGTCGGCCCGGGACTGAGCACCATCGCCCAGCCTACCGATGAGCTGGGCCGGATAGCCGCAGGCTGCCTGATAGAGCGGCTCAAGGGCCTGAACCTGCCGCCGCGCCAGATTTTGCTGTCCGGCAAATTGGTGCCACGCGGCTCCAGCAGCCCAGATCGCTGAGCACAAGAGACTTCATTAACAAGGGTTTTCCCTGAGTTACCAAGTGGGTACGGATTCTTCTATAATTCCGTGAAACCGGTTTCAGAGCTTCTTCAAAATCTTGAAGAAAAGCCCTGACTCCAGCCTTCAGGAAATCTTGTACCCACTACAGTGATCCAAGCGCTTGCGCCCTTACCGACGCCAACGCTCCTCGCATGAACTACACATTTCAATTCGGTGACGTCTTTGCAGCCTGGCCGCTGTTACTCAAGGGCACTTGGAGCACCCTGCAGCTATCGCTGCTGGCCATGCTGTTTGGGCTGATGCTGGCCATCGTCTGCGCCTGGGGCAAAACCGCCGGCCCCAAACCGCTGCGCTTTCTGATCAACGCTTATATCGAGCTGATCCGCAACACGCCGTTTCTGGTGCAGCTGTTCTTCTTCTTTTTTGCCTTGCCCGCGCTGGGCCTGCGCTGGTCGGCCCACACCGCGGCGCTGACCGCCATGGTCGTCAACCTGGGCGCTTACGCCACGGAAATCATCCGCGCCGGCATCGAGTCGATTCCCAAGGGTCAGATCGAAGCCGGCCTGGCGCTCAATCTCAAGCGCCACGAAATTTTTCGCTTCGTCATCCTCAAGCCGGCGCTGAAAGCGGTCTACCCGGCACTGACCAGCCAGTTCATCTTGCTGATGCTGAGCTCGGCCGTGGTGTCGGCCATTTCCGCCGACGACCTGACCTCGGTGGCCGCCAATCTGCAGTCACAAACCTTTCGCAGCTTTGAGATCTACATCGTGGTCGCCGCGATCTACCTCTTGCTGGCGCTGTCCTTCTCAGCGCTGTTCCGCCTGATCTACAAGGCCAGCCTCAACTACCCGGACCGTCGATAATGCGTACCTTCGGTTTTCCTGAATTCCTCTTCATCCTTGAAGCCGCCAAGTGGACCATCGCGCTGTCGCTGATCGCCTTTGCCGGCGGCGCGATAGGCGGGCTGATCGTGGCGCTGAGCCGCACCGCCGACAACCGTCTGGCGCAATGGCTCTCAAGTGGTTTCATCCAGATTTTCCAGGGCACACCGCTGCTGCTGCAACTCTTTCTGGTCTTCTTTGGCGCGCCCATTCTGGGCCTGGAAATCAATCCCTGGGTGGCCGCCGGCATTGCGCTGATTCTCAATAGCAGTGCCTTTCTGGGTGAAATCTGGCGCGGCTGCATTCAGGCCATTCCGGCCGGCCAGGTCGAAGCCGCTCACGCCCTCAGCCTGTCCTACTATTCCCGCATGCGCGACGTGATCCTGCCGCAAGCCTTTCGCATTGCACTGGCGCCCACCGTCGGCTATATGGTGCAAATCGTCAAGGGCACCTCGCTGGCCGCCATCATCGGCTTTGCCGAAATCACGCGCGCCGGACAGATTATCAACAACGCCACCTTTCAGCCCTTGCTGGTTTTCAGCGTGGTGGCGGCAATTTACTTCGCGCTGTGCTGGCCGCTGTCCTTGCTGGCTGCCCGCATGGAACGAAAGCATGCCGCGGCGCTGGCCCGCTGAGCCGGCCCGCACCTAACTCTTTCCTGTCGTCTTTTTCCTCACTTCAATTTACGGAGAATCACCATGATCAAGCATATGCAACGCCGCGTTTTCACGGGCACCGCCCTGGCTCTGGGCCTGGCTGCCACCCTGTCGGCATGGGCACCTGCTGCCAGCGCACAGTCGGTCGCCGATCTGAAGAAAAAAGGCGAGCTGACCGTCGGCATGCTGGTCGATTTCCCTCCCTACGGCACCATGAACGCCAGCAACCAGCCTGACGGCTACGACGCTGACGTGGCCCGCTTGCTGGCCAAGGATCTGGGCATCAAGGTCAACATCGTTCCCGTGACCGGCCCCAACCGCATTCCCTTCTTGCTGACCAACAAGGTCGACCTGCTGATCGCTTCGCTGGCCATCACGCCCGAGCGCGCCAAACAGGTCCAGTTCTCCACCCCCTATGCGGCCGCCAGCATTGTTTTGTACGGCGCCAAAAAGGTTGACATGAAAGCCGCCCCCGACCTCAAGGGCAAGCGCGTCGGCGTCGCCCGCGCCAGCACGCAAGACCTAGCACTGACCGCCGTGGCGCCAGAAGGCACCGAAATCCGCCGCTTTGACGACGACGCTTCGGCCATGCAAGCCCTGCTGTCGGGCCAGGTTGACGCGATTGGCTGCTCCACCACGGTGGCAGCACAAATTGCCAAGCGCGCCCCGGCCAACACCTTTGAAAACAAGTTCTTGCTGCGCCAGCAGGTGATGGGCGTGGCCATGCGCCCAGGCCAGGCTGAATTGCTCAAGACCGTGGACGACTTCGTGGCCCGCAACAGCGCCAACGGCGAGCTCAACAAGCTGTACCAAAAATGGCTGGGCACCGATCTGCCCAAGCTGCAGTAAACCGGCCCTCCAGGCTATCCGGCTTTTTCGCTGACCACCTTGCCGACAACGGTGCTTATCCATGACTGACACAACGCAATCCCCCAAGCCTGCCGCCGGCAGTGCCGAACCCATCATCCGCATCGAAGCGGTCGACAAGTGGTACGGCAAGTTCCAGGTGCTGACCGACATCAACCTGAACGTCGCCGCCGGGGAGCGCATTGTGGTCTGCGGGCCTTCGGGCTCGGGCAAGTCCACCTTGATCCGTTGCATCAACCGGCTCGAAGTCGTGCAAAAAGGCCGCATCGTGGTGGACGGCATAGACCTCACCGCCGGTGGCAAGAATGTCGATTCCGTGCGCCAGGAAGTCGGCATGGTGTTTCAGCAGTTCAACCTGTTTCCGCACCTGACTATCTTGCAAAACTGCACGCTGGCGCCCATGCGCTCGCGCGGCCTGAGCAAGGATGAGGCCGAAACCATCGCCATGAAATACCTCAAGCGGGTGCGCATCCCCGAGCAGGCCAACAAATACCCCAGCCAGCTCTCGGGCGGCCAGCAGCAGCGTGTGGCGATTGCCAGAGCCCTGTGCATGACGCCCAAGATCATGCTGTTTGACGAGCCCACCTCGGCGCTGGATCCGGAAATGGTGAAAGAAGTGCTGGACACCATGATCGGCCTGGCCGACGACGGCATGACCATGCTCTGCGTCACCCACGAAATGGGCTTTGCCCGCAGCGTGGCCGACCGCGTGATCTTTATGGCCGACGGCAAGATCATCGAGCAGGCGCCACCGCAGCAGTTCTTCAGCAATCCGCAGAACGAAAAAACGCGCAATTTCCTGGGCCAGATTCTGAACTCGCAGCATGCCCACTAAAGCGTCAGCCCCCCCCATACTGATTTCCCTGACCGCCTTTGGCGCCGCCGAAGTGCGGCGCCACGGCCAGCTCTGGTTTACCCAGCTGGGTTTTGCCGCCGGCGCCGATGGCATTGAAGTGCGCAGCGAGTTGCTGATCGATGCGGCCACGGAACTCCCCGCCATTGCCCAAGCCGTGCGCGCCGCCGGCAAGCAGGTGGTGTATTCCTGCGCCGACTACCTCTGGGCGGCCGATGGCACGCTGGACACCTCCGCGCTGGAACGCGTCCTGGCCTACACCCAGACCCTGGGTGCAACGCGCCTGAAAATGTCCATAGGCGGCTTTAACGCATCATCGCTGGCCACACTGGTGCCGCTCAAGCAGCGCCTGCAGGCCGCCGCCGTAGAACTCGTGATCGAGAACGACCAGACCCCGCAAGCCGGCACCCTGGCCGTGATGCAAGACTTCTTCGCCACCGCCAATGCCAACGAGCTGTTCCTGGGCATGACCTTTGACATGGGCAACTGGCACTGGACTGGCGAATGCCCGTTGCAGGCCGCCAGCGCGCTGGCATCGCAAGTGCTCTATGTGCATTGCAAGGGCGTGCAGCGCCAGCCGCAGCGCTGGGTTGCCGTGCCGCTGGCCGAGTCCAGCGCGCCCTGGCGCGCCGTGTTGCGCGCCCTGCCGGCCGACATGCCCTGGGCCATCGAATACCCGCTGATCGGTGACGACCTGCTGGCCGTCACGCGCCGCGAAGTCGATCAGCTGCGCACCATTGCCGCCACCATGGCGGCCCGTACCCCTTCATAAAAACCGCATTAAGAGAGCCTCTCATGACAAGCACGCTGGACGTTATTACCTTTGGCGAAGCCATGATGCTGCTGGTGGCCGACCGACCCGGCCCGCTGGAGCATGCCGAGGCCTTTTACAAGCGCACCGCAGGCGCCGAAACCAATGTCGCCATTGGCTTGGCCCGCCTGGGCCTGAAAGTGGGCTGGGCCAGCCGCCTGGGCACCGACTCCATGGGCCGCTATCTGCTGGCCGCCATGGCCGACGAAGGTATTGACTGCTCGCATGTCATATGCGATGCCAACCAAAAAACCGGCTTCCAGTTCAAGAGCAAGGTGCTCGATGGCAGCGACCCGCAGATCGAATACCACCGCAAGGGTTCGGCCGCCAGCCACATGAGCGAAGCCGATGTCGACCAGGACTGGCTGCTGTCGGCCCGCCATCTGCACGCCACCGGCGTGTTCGCGGCGATCTCGGCCAGCACCCTGCCGGCCGCCCGCAAGACCATGGACATCATGCGCAGCGCCGGCCGCACCGTGTCCTTCGACCCGAATCTGCGCCCCACGCTGTGGGCCAGCACCGAGCTGATGCGCGAGTCCATCAACGAGCTGGCCACGCGCGCCGACTGGGTGCTGCCCGGCATGGAAGAAGGCTTGATCCTGACCGGTGAAACCACGCCCGAAGGCGTGGCCCGCTTTTACCGCCAGCGCGGCGCCAAACTGGTGGTCGTCAAGCTGGGCGCAGCAGGCGCTTACTTTGACAGCGACAGCGCCGGTTGCGGCCATGTGGCTGGCTTTCCGGTGGCCGAGGTGGTCGACACCGTGGGCGCCGGCGACGGCTTTGCCTGCGGCGTGATCAGCGCCCTGCTCGACGGCCTCTCCGTGCCCGAAGCGGTCAAGCGCGGTGCCTGGATTGGCGCCCGCGCCGTGCAGGTACTGGGCGACAGCGAAGGCCTGCCGACCCGCGCCGAACTCCAGGCTGCCCAACTTTAAACAAAGAGGTTTTTGCCATGCGCCAACAGGTCCTGGTCTTTCGCGAACTGCCCTCCGACCAGCTGGCGCGCCTGCAGGCTGCGCATGAGGTCACCGTTGCCAACCCGCGCAAGCCCGAGCAGCTGCCGGCCTTTCGCGCCGCCCTGGCCACGGCCGATGCTTTGATCGGCTCCAGCTACCCCGTTGACGAGGCCCTGCTCGCCAGCGCGCCGCGACTCAAGGTGATCTCCAGCGTCTCGGTTGGCGTCGACAACTACGCGCTGCCGGCCCTGGCCGCGCGCGGCATCATGCTGTGCCACACGCCCGGCGTGCTGGATGAAACCGTGGCCGACACGGTGTTTGCGCTGCTCATGGCCACCAGCCGCCGCGTCGTCGAACTTTCCAACCTGGTGCGCGAAGGCCGCTGGACCAAAAACATCGGCGAAGAATTATTCGGTTTCGACGTGCACGGCAAGACCCTGGGGCTGCTGGGCTTTGGCCGCATCGGCCAGGCGATTGCGCGCCGCGCCGCGCTGGGCTTTGGCATGCCGGTGCTCTACCACGCACGCCGCCCGGTCGACCTGGCCGCGCAAGCGCCCGAGCTGCAAGGCCGCGCCATACACACCCCCATGAACGATCTGCTGGCGCGTGCGGACATCGTGGTCGCCATGCTGCCGCTGTCGAGCAGCACGCGCGGCATGATCAACGCCGAGGTGTTTGCGGCCATGAAGCCGGGCGCGATTTTCATCAACGGCGGACGCGGCGCCACCGTGCAGGAAGACGCCCTGCTGCACGCCCTGGACCACGGCAGCCTGCGCGCCGCCGGGCTGGATGTGTTTGCCACCGAGCCGCTACCCTCGGACTCGCCGCTGCGCACTCACCCCAAGGTCACGCCCCTGCCCCACATCGGCTCGGCCACCTTTGAAACCCGACACGCCATGGCCGAGCTAGCCACCAGCAACTTGCTGCAGGCGCTGGCGGGTGAGCGGCCGGCGGCGGTGTTTGCGTCGACGACTTAAGCATTACGCCAAAGGCGTAGAAACTATCATTTTGATAGCTGGCTACGCCGATTCCATCTGCACTACAAGCCTTTTTTTCTTGAATTTCCAGTGAATGGCGCAACACCCGCATCGCCGCCATCACAGCTGGGAACCCAATAGCGATGCCAGCCGCTCCATCAGTTTTTCGTTCCACGGCCTGTTGGCCCATGCCTCATAACTCACTCGGCGCGCCCGCCTGAGATCATCTTCAAAAACGCCGGTCTGGCGCTCGGCAAAAACCGTGTCGAACACATTGAGATTGGCCTCGTCGTTCAGGCGAAAGGAACGGTTGTCGAAATTGGTGGAACCGACCGAGACCAGCAGCTTGTCAACAATCATGACCTTGCAGTGGTACATCGTGGGCTGGTACTCGTAAATTTTGGCGCCGGCCTTGAGCAGCGGCCCCCAGGTCCCGCGCGAGGCCGCGCGCACAGTGTCGGTATCTATGATTTCGCCGGGCGTGATGATGCGAATCTTGACGCCACGATGGAGCGCATCGGTCAGCGCCTTGCTGGTGAGTTCGTCCGGGACAAAATAGGCGCTGGACAGATCGATGCTGCGATCCGCCGCCGTGATCGACAACTGGTACATCAGCTGCATGCTCTCGCTGCCGCCCGAGGGTGAGCTGGAAAACACCTGGGCTTCGCTGCTGCCTACAGGCTGCAGGGCCGGGAAATAGGCTTCGCCGTGCATGACCTCGCCCGTGACCTTGAGCCAGTTGTCCATGAAGACGGCCTGCATTTGAGCGATGACCGGGCCTTCGATGCTGAAATGGGAATCGCGCCAGTGTTCGGGGTCATTGCCCGAGCCGGTCCATTTTGGGGCGATGCCCACGCCCCCGGTAAAGCCGGTCTTTCCGTCAACGACCAGGAGCTTGCGGTGGGTGCGGTTGTTCAGGCGCGCCAGGTTGTACCAATGCGGCTTGTGAAACTTGCGAATCTCCACACCGGCAGCCTCCATTTCCTCTATGAAGGAAGCGTCAATTTTGGCGCTGCCCACCCAGTCCAGCAGCACATGAACTTTGACGCCGGCGCGGGAGCGCTCGGCCAGAGCCGCCGCAAACTCGCGGCCGATTTCGCCCGACCAGTAGATATAAGTCTCGAAGGTAATGCTGCGTTGCGCACTGCGAATCGCTGCCAGCATGGCCGGGAAAATCTGCTCCCCATTGAGGAGTTCTTGCGCGCGGTTGCCGCCCACAATGCTGGGGCCCAGCAGCGAACCCATGGCCCGGCGAAACTGTGGGTCGCTGCTTGAATACAGACGGGTCAACTTGCGGTCCACACTTTTTTCGCCAGTGGTGAAGTTCACTGCGACCAGCACCCCGACCAGAGTCAATAAAAGTGTGATGGCGATGGTTGACACAAAACGGGTCTTTTTAATCATCTTGCCCAATTCGGCATTCAACGAAATCGACTACATGAACCTGTTCGATACGAATTTGAGCGAGTTGACCCGGCGATGGGGCACGCCCAACTCCGTCTAGTGCATGAACAAGGCAATCAAAATAATGATGGGAATGGGGACCCCGAGAAAAAGCAAAAGCAATGAACGCATGGATTTCTCCTGGTGAAGTGATTGGCTTGTCGCTTAGAACTCTCGCTGGCGCCCGCCATAGGTCGCCGCCAAGCTAGCAGCGAATGCACCGATCAGCAGCGAGATAAAAAGCCACAACGCGGTATAGGCAGAGACCTTGCGTGCCTTGTCGGCCGCGGCTTTTACGGAGATTTCTGTGTCACGCAACCTGGCCTGCAGGCGTGCATAGGTGTCGCTCACCCGTTTCTCTGCGTCTTGCTGGCTCAAGCCGGTGCGCTGCGCAACCACCTGGCCCAGATAGCGTAGGTCTTCTGCGGGCAGTGTTCCCGTCCTGACACTGTTCATGAAAATGCCGCTCACTTCTGATCTGGAAGCTCCGGCTGAGGGTTCACCAGGGCTGATGGCCACGCTACTTGCTGTGACGACGGAGGCACTCGTGCCCGCGCCCATGTCTTTGCGTAGCAGGGAATCAACGAAATAGCCTACGGGCTCGATGCCGGCGTCAGACTTGGACGACTCGGAGTTACTCGCCGTAGCTGCAATCGCTGCACTACCGGCCCCCCCGGCCACTGCCGCGCCAGCCTGAACGCCAGTGCCGACAATCGAAGCGATCACTGAGCTTAAAAGCGCAGCGGTCGCGAGCGACGCGACGGCCCAGGCCAGGAAGCCATGAGCGGTATCGCGGAAGTAAACCTCGTCCGTGTGCACCGCAGTCCATTTGATTCGCAGCCTGCCGGCGAGGTAGCCCCCCATTGCGGAAGCCACGATTTGCGTCAAGGTGATCCACAGAATCGTCGACACGCCGAAAGTTGTTGAACTAACGCCACTCTGCGCCCAAGGCGAAACCGATGACAGGCCGAGACCCGTGCCCAACACCAACAAGATGAGCGACAGCGCTGCCGCTGCGGCGGCTCCAGCGATGATGGCGCCCCAGGACACGGCACTTTGCTGCGCTGTCAGATTGCCCGCATAGGCATTTGGAAATTCACGCTCAGCCATAAGCGTGCCTGCGGTTTCTACGGGTGAAATGATCATGACGCGCCCCATAAGTGAAGTGAATCCATCATGGGGTGACGGCCAGGCGTACCCGGTAGGATCACCCTATAAACCACTGTAGGACCATGACGATATGGCCTGGAGGGTCATTCATCTATTTCGAAAATGACCACGATCCAATTGAGGCATTGGCCTTGCCGCCTCGTTAAGAGGAGAATGGGCCTACGTCATCGACGCTTACCAAGGAGAGGCCATGAGCGACGCAATACCGACTGGAGCCGGATTCACTCTCGCTGCCCAGTTGCAAGACTTGAATACCACAGAAGCACTCTACCGCAGCTCCGAAGAATTTCGCATCCTGTTCGACCTGTGCCCCATCGCCACTTACCTGATTGACGCTGCAGGCGTCATCGTCAAGTTCAATCACCACGCGGTGAAGCTGTGGGGCAGAGCACCGGTACTGGGCGACACCGACGAAAAATTCTGCGGTTCTTATCAGATGTATCTTCTTGATGGCACGCCGCTGGCACACCGCGACTGTCCTATGGCCCAGGTCGTGAGCGGTGCCATTGACATGGCAATCGATGCCCCGGTGATTGTCGAGCGACCGGACGGCTCTCGCGTAACAGTCATCGTCAACATACGGCCGCTGCGAGACGAGGAAGGCGACATCGTGGGAGCGATCAACTGTTTCTATGAAATGGCTCAACCGATTTCGCTGCCGAAATTCGGCAAACAACCGGCCGTTTAATTCACGGCAACGCCTGTTGTGGGTCTCACGGAGAAGTTCACTCTTCTCCACAGCCGGCCTTTGGTGATCGATGGCAGTGAGGTGCTTAGCCCCTACCTAAACTAGGTAAAGGGTCTGAGAGAGTTGCTTCACCCCCTCCACCCTGAATTCAGGGCCGGCATGGAAAAACCGTCTGCTGCTTTTGTCAGTGTCCGCTTCAGACGTTCATCAGGCCAAATCGCTCTATCAATGTGAGTGCGAATGCGCCAGGCCGCTGATCAGCGTCACCAGGCCAATCCCAATCGCCAGCCAGGCAATCTGCGCCGCCGTTTCGCGGGCGCTGGCGCGCTTTTGCAGTTGCGGAATCAAATCGGCCAGCGCCACGTAGATAAAACTGCTGGAGGCGATGATCAGGAAAAACGGCAGGTAGTCGTACAGCTGATCGACCAGGGCATAACCCACCACCCCGCCCAGTGCCGTCACGGCGCCGGCCAACGACACCTTGATGAGGGCGATGCGCCGGTTGTTGGAGGTCTGGCGCAAGACCATCAGGTCGCCCATGTGATGGGGCACTTCGTGCACCAGCACGGCCAGCGCGGCCACCATGCCCAGACGCAGGTCGGCCATGAAGGCGGAGGCAATCAATATGCCGTCGCCAAAGGCGTGCACGCTGTCACCGGCCAGCACGGCCCAGCCACCAGACTTGACGCCGTGGTCGTGATGCGCGTGGCCATGACCATGGTGCTCATGCGAGGCATGTTCTCCACCGGGCGTTGCCGCATGGTGTTCATGGCCGTGGTGCCACAACTCTGCCTTATCGAGCAAAAAGAAAAACACCAGTCCGACCAGCAAGGTGGCAAAGAGATGCTCCGGGTCGATCCCGCTTTCAAAGCCTTCCGGCAGCAAATGCATGAAGGCAGTGGCCAGCAGCGCGCCGGCCGCCAGGCTGAGCATGTGCTGGGTGTAGCGGGCCAGCAAGCCAAAGCTGAGCAAGGCCGCCAGCCACACGCTGCCGATGCCGGCGATCAAGGTTCCTACCAAAATTGCTACTAAAGTCATAGCTTATTGTGCCCGTCTTATATGGGCTACAGCCCTAATTGATTAAAAAACCCAGTGAAACCGGCCAAATTGGCCGGACCCCAAATGGAGAAACCCCGGCGACGGCATGAGGGCCGTGGACCGGGGTTGCTTTTATCTTATCAAGCCTGTCAATAGGGGCGGCTCAAAATAAATCAGCGCAGTGCCTTCAAGGCGGCTGACAAGGCAAAACCTGTGCGCTTCAGGCCACGCCGTGGCTCTTGAACCAGGCCAGCGCCTGCTGGTAGCCATCTTGCGCCTCGGCCGCGCGATAGCTGGGGCGGTAGTCGGCATGGAAGGCGTGGGGCGCGTCCGGGTAGACCACGAATTTCGACGCCTTGGCGGCCGCATTGCCCTTGCTACCGGCGTCCTGCAGCGCTGCCTTCATCTGCTCTACCGTAGTCAGCGGAATGCCGCTGTCTTGCCCGCCGTACAAGCCCAGCACAGGGGCATTCAAAATAGGCGCCAGTTCCAGCGGATGCTTGAGCGTGAGCGGCGTGCTGTTGCCGACCAGGCGGCCATACCAGGCCACACCGGCCTTGATCTTGGGGCTGTGAGCGGCATACAGCCAGGTCACCCGCCCGCCCCAGCAAAAGCCGGTGATGCCGACACGCTTGTCGTCACCGCCGTTGGCAGCGGCCCAGGCCACCGCACCGTCCAAGTCGCCCATCACCTGCGCATCGGGCACCTTGGCAACGACTTCGCTCATCAGCTTGGCCATTTCGTTGTACTGGCTGGGGTCGCCCTGGCGCGCATACAGCTCGGGCGCAATGGCCAGATAGCCGGCCTGGGCAAAGCGGCGGGTGACGTCGGCGATGTACTCATGCACGCCAAAGATTTCCTGGATCACCAGAATCACTGGCAAATTGGTTTTGCCGGCCGGTGCGGCGAAAAAAGCCGGCACCTTGAAGCCGTTGACCTCGTAGCTGATCTCGCCGGACTTCAAGCCTTGCGACGAGGTCTTGATCGCGCTCTGCGCCATGATGGGCAAGGCCGCGGCAGCGTAGCCCACGCCCAGCGCGGCCTTGAGTGCGGTGCGGCGGCTGGCGCCGCTTTCCGTGCTTGAGCCGGGGAGCAGGGAGTCAAACTCGGATTTCTGGTCGCTGTTGAGCATGGGTTTTCCTCAAAGAGTGGTTAAAACAAACCACCGAAGTCTATGCGCTCAAGACGGTTCTTGCCAGTTCGGGTAATACAGAAGACCTAATGCCATCAGACGATCTTGACGCTCAGCTCGGGCAAGCCGTCGATGTGGCACTCGATCACGTCGCCCTTGACGACAGGCCCAACGTTTTCAGGCGTGCCCGAATAGATGATGTCGCCGGGGAAGAGCTCAAAAGCTTCGGACAGCTTGGAGATTTGTTCGGCCACCGACCAGATCATGTGGTTCAAGGTGGCCTGCTGCTTGAGCTGGCCGTTGACCTTGAGCCAGATCGCACCCTTGGTGTAGTGACCGGTCTGCGCCACCTTGTGGATGGGACCTATGGGCGCCGAGCGGTCAAAGCTCTTGCCGATCTCCCAGGGCTTTTTCTGGTCACCCATGCCGCGCTGCAGGTCGCGGCGTGTCATGTCCAGGCCCAGTGCGTAGCCATAGACCAGGTCCAGCGCCTTGTCCATGGGGATGTTGCGCCCGCCCTTGTGCAAGGCCGCCACCAGCTCGACTTCGTAGTGGTAGTTTTTGGTCAGGCTCGGATAAGCATGGTCCGCCACCCGGCCAGGCGGCACCACTTGAATCGCGTCGGTCGGCTTCTGAAAAAAGAACGGTGGCTCGCGCGTCGGGTCCGAACCCATCTCTATGGCGTGAGCGGCATAGTTGCGGCCTATGCAGTAAATCCGCCGCACCGGAAACATCTCGCTGCTGCCGGCGATGGGCACATAGGTGTCGGCCACCGCGAACGGCGTGGCGGGCGCATTGGCCGCCGTGCCGGGTGTGGCGCAACCCACCATGGCACCTGCCGTCATCAAGGCGCCGGTTTGCAAAATGCCACGTTTTTTCATATCGGTCATGTTTGTCTCCTGAGGGTGTCCATGTTTTGTCGCCAGCAGCAGCTTAAGCCGCCCAAGCGCGCAGCGGCCAGACGCAATTACGGATTTACCGGACGATTCAATGCAGCCGTGTTGCGGCGCAGCAGCGCGCTGGCAGCGCCGGCCTTCAGGCGGCGCCGGAAATTTTCGCGCGCACGCTGTCGCGATAGGCCTTGGGCGTCTGGCCGAAACGCTGGCGAAAGCGCCGCGAAAAATAGGCCTCGTCGGCAAAACCCGAGGCATGCGCCACGCTGGCAATGCGCTGGCTGCTGTGCGTCAGCAGCTCTTGCGCAAACTCCAGGCGCCGCTCGGTCACCAGGTCGGTGAAGGTTTTACCGGTTTCTTTTTTGAGCAGGTGCGCCAGGTAGTTGGGCGACAAAAACGCAGCCGCCGCCGCATCGGTCAGCGTGATCTCGCCGGCCAGATGGTCGCGGATGTAGCGCACCGCCCGCTGCAGGCTGGCGCGCCGGCTGCCCTGCTGCGCCTGGCTGGCCGACAGGCGCAGCAGGTCGGCCTCGAACTTGCGACAGGTCAGCGCAATCAGCTGCAGCATCAGGCCGCGAATCATTTCGACCGAGCCGAAGCGGCGCTGGGTATTCTCCAGCGCAAGTTTTTCAAGCAGCGCTTCGATCTCAGGAAACTCGTCTTCCGAAAAATGGAAGTCGGCATATTCCTGGAACAAAAATGGCGCCAGCTCGGGCGCCCGGCTCAGCGGCACGTCTTCCAGGTCCAGCGGGTCCACATCCAGGCCGGGGCGCAGGAACTGCTGCGACATGTTGATGATGACGTAACGCGAACCTTCGGGATGCGGGATCACATGCACACGGTAAGGTAGGATAAAACTCAGGTAGCCACGCCGAAAAGGCCGCACCGTGCCGGCCACGTTTTGCTCGGTGTCGCCCTGCAGACTGATCTGGATCTGGAAGTACTCGTGGCGATGCGGTCGCACCAGCGGCGGCCGCACCAGCTGCGACCGAATATCAAAATCGGGGTGGTCGGCCCGCTCGGACATGCCGTAGGTTTTGATGTCTCTCATACGGCGCGATTCTCGGTCATCCGCGCCGCCCCGCCGCTGCCCCGCTCGTTCCAGACCAAGCACTATAGGCCCAAGCACCCCAACCATCTTCAAGCGGTCACGACAAAATGTCCCGCCATCTGTTCATGCCCTTCGCCGCAAAAGTTGTCGCAGTGAAAGTCGTAGCTACCCGGCGCATCGAACCTGACACGCACGGTGACGACTTTTCCCGGTACCAGATCGGCACGCATGGCCAGGTCGGGGATATTGAAACCGTGTGCAAAATCGAGGGACGTAATCTCAAGCACCGTTGTCTGCCCTTTGTGCAGAGAAATTTCATTGGGCCTGTAGCGAAATCGCTGGGCCGTGATCTTGATGGTCGACTCCTGAGCCCGACTGGCAGCATAGCCGCCAAGTCCGGCCACAGCGGACATGGATGCACCGGCCAGCCCCAGCGCGCGATGCAGCAGCAAGCGTCGTTGTGTGTCCATGCTCATGCTCCCTGGGCCGGAAATTCCTGGATCGCGTAGGCGACCGGCCTGACCTCGGCCTCCACCTCGCGAAAACCCAGCCCCTTGCCGGGCGCTGCAGGGTCCCAGTCCAGCGGCGTGCGTTTGTCCTGGCTGCCCGGCGCTGGCAAGGCAAAGATCAGCGACTTGGCGGAGTGGTGGGCTATATGTCCTGTCATGTGGTGGTTTTCCTGGTGGATATGGCCATAGAACACCACGACGTTGGCATAGGGCATCAACAAATCAATGGCCTTGGCGCCGTCTCGAGTGGCCCAGTCCCACTTGGGCACCAGATCGAACAGCGGGCGATGCGTCAGCACCACGATGCGTGCTTCCCTGGCCTGGCGGCTCAAATCCTGCTGCAGCCAGGCCAGTTGTGCCTCGCCAATGCTGCCACCGGGGTCGGACACATTGTCGATGGCGATGAAGTGCACACCCTTGTGGTCGAAACTGTAAAAGGTGTCGCCGAAAAATGCCTTGAAAGCGGCGCCGGCGTCCAGCGATGCGTCATGTTCACCGGCCAGAAAATGCACGGTCTTGACCTTGAGCCCGGCGGCAATGTCGCGAAACTCGGCCAACCGCCGGCGCCGCTCGGCCGGGTCGTCAGTGGTATGGGTCAGGTCGCCGGTGAAGACGATGAAATCGGGCGGCACCGCCAAGGCGTTCACTGCCACCACGGCCTTTTTGAGGGTATTGGCAGCGTCGGGGTTGGCCGGGCCGCTATAGCCCCAATGGCTGTCGGAGAGCTGAACAAAGTAAAAATCGTCATAGGCCGCCGCCATCGCATTGCCGGCGGCCGCCAGCGCATGGCCCGGCAGGCCAGACAGGTAGACCACGCCGCCGCCCGCCGCCACGAGTCGGAGGAAATCTCTGCGGCTATTGTCTGAATGCTTCATTTGTGACTCCTGACTAAAGGGGATTGAAGGGTCGGACAGCGCGCAAAAAGGCCCTGTCACCCATCAATACCCGCCAGTCGGCCACTTCATTCCCGCCAGCTGGCTTTTTATGGGTCACTTGGCAGCCCGGGGGCAAGTCATCACAATCAAATAACCCTGGAGGCCAATCCATAGTGACGCGGGAATAAAACCTCGCGATGAGAGGTAATCCAGTCAACGAGGTCGAGGTATGACTTGACACCTGAACGCCCCCCGCCCGACGCCAGCCGGCAATTCGAGGCCCTCATGCTGCCGCATCTGGATGCGGCCTACAGCCTGGCGCGCTGGCTGGTGCGGGACGGCCAGCAGGCTCAGGACAGGGTTCAGGAGGCCTATCTGCGAGCGTTTCGCTATTTCCATCGCTTTCACGGCACCGATGCCCGGCCCTGGCTGCTACAAATCGTGCGCCACAGCTGTTATTCCTGGCTGCGGGCCAATCGCCAGATGAGCGAGGTACTGGAGTTCCGGGATGACGAAGACATACACGATGTGGGCGATGCGGGCGACGCCTTCGGTGGCAATCCCGAAGCGCTGCTGATGCGCAAGCTCAGGCGCGAAGAGGTGCTGTCGGCCGTCGCGGCCCTGCCCCTGCCTTTTCGGGAGGTGATTGTTTTGCGGGAATTGGAAGACATGAGTTATGAAGGCATTGCCCAGATCATGGACATCCCGGTGGGAACGGTGATGTCGCGCCTGTCACGCGCGCGCGCCTTGCTGCGCCATGCCCTGATTCACACCAAGGAAGGCGACGAATGAACGCGAATGAAGACAGCACCCTGGACGCCTTGCTCAAGGACGCGGCGCTGCACCGCGACAAGGCACCGGCGGCCCTGCGCCAACGTATCCTTGGCGACATCGCCACGCATTCCACGGCGAAACGCCAGGGCTGGGGCGTGGCCGTTTTGCAAGCGCTACAGCTTCGCTGGCTGACCCTGGGCAGCGGCTTTGTCGCTGGAATATTGGCCAGCGCCGTGGCCTTGCAGCTGCTGGGCGGCTGGCCGTCTTCGGCCAGCGCGCCGCAGGCACTGAGCCAGGAAATCGTCGCCAGCCATGTGCGCTCGCTGATGGCCCAGCATTTGTTCGACATTCCATCGACGGACCAGCACACCGTGAAGCCCTGGTTTCTGGGCAAGCTGGACTACTCGCCCATGGTGCACGATCTGTCGGCCGCCGGCTTCCCGCTGACCGGCGGACGCTTGGACTACATCGGTGGCCGGCCGGTTGCCGTGCTGGTTTATGCACGCGGCAAGCATGTGATCAATCTCTACACCTGGCCGGACGCCGGCAGCGCGTTGCCCCCCGCCGACAGGCCAGCGTCACGCCAGGGCTTTTACCTGCTGGAGTGGACGCAGTTCGGCATGCACTTTTGGGCGGTGTCTGACGTCAGCCCGGGCGAGCTGGCGGAGTTTGCACAGCAGGTTCGCGCTGCGGTGCCCCCGTGATCCCGCTGATCCCACTGACTCACGGGTGTAGCTCGATGTGAGGCAGACCTATACTGTTTTCACCTGTTCAGCTCAGACCGGGGTTACGCACATGGCTACACCGACAAACTCAGGAAGGCAAGCGCCCCGTTGCGCCCTCTCACCTCAAGGAGCTTGAGCATGGCGCAATTTGAACGGTCAAACAAACCGGTGCCAGAGCCTGGCGTTGTGGCACCGGCTGCCGCCGCGAGCACACCCGTCCTGTGGCTTTTTTCCATCCTGGCCGGCGCGCTGGCGGCAGGGGCGGTGATAGTCTTTCGCGCATTGATCAGCGGCATGGAATGGCTGAGCACCGGCCATGTCGGCAGCCTGGTGGAGGCCGCCCGATCCTTGCCGCCCTGGCACCGGGTATTGGTCGGCTCCGTGGGTGGCCTGCTGGCCGGGCTGGTGCTGCACTGGGGCCAGCGCTGGGCCGAGCGCGGCCCGGACGGTGCCGTGAACCTTGACTACATCGAGGCCGCGCGTGCCAGTCGGGTCGACCTGAACAACCGGACCACACTGGTGCGCAGCATCTCCTCCCTCTTGTCGGTGAGCACCGGCGCCTCGATTGGCCGCGAAGGGCCGATGGTGCAATTGGGTGCCTGGCTGGCCGCCAAGCTGGCCCACGTCGCACCGCTGTCGGCCGGGCAACGCAGTGTGCTGCTGGCCTGCGGCATCGCCGCCGGCATCGGCTCGGCCTACCACGCACCGGTGGCCGGCGTGGTGTTTGTGCTGGAACTCGCGCTGGGTTTTCTGGCCACCCAGACGGTGGCACCAGTACTGATATCCTCGGCCACGGCGGCGGTGCTGATGTATGGTCTGGTCGACCCGGCACCGCTGTATGCGATGCCCACAGTGAAGCTGGTGTCGAGCAGCCTGGGTATGGCGCTGCTCGCCGGACTGGTGTGCGGCGGCCTGGGCTGGGCCATGCTGGCCCTGGTGGAACGCGGCCGCGCTTCTTTTGGCCGCATCCCGTCGCTGCCGTTGCGGCTGGGCGCCGGCGGCGTGCTGGTAGGCCTGCTGTCGGCTTTCGTACCGGAAGTCTGGGGCAACGGCTACAGCACCATCTCGCATTTGCTGCAGGGCGGCTCGCCCTGGACCTGGGTGCTGCTGATCCTGCTCACCAAGTTCGTGGCCACGCTGCTCAGCACGGGCTCGGGGGCTGTGGGCGGCATGTTCACCCCCACCTTGTTTGTCGGTGCCACCAGTGGCTACCTGATCGCGCTGGTGATGGCCTTCTGGCTGCCCCTGGCCTGGGTCGGCGACCCACGCACGCTGGCCGTGATCGGCATGGCGGCGATGCTCACCGCCGTCACCCACGCCCCGCTGATGGCGATCGTGATGGTGCTGGAGATGACCAACCAGTTTCAGCTCACCGTGCCGGTCATGCTGGCCTGCGGTGTGGCCCACGCTGTCAGCACGCAATTTGGCGCCAAGCCAATGTACGGCAACCCGATCGAGGCGCACAACTAAGCGCCAGGGGGTCACCGGCTCAGCTCATCACCGCTGGCTCATGCAGTCACAACTGCGGCGCCTAGAACACACCCAGCGCCAAGCCCGCTGCCATAGCCTCGCCCAGCGCGCGGCAACGCGCCAGATCTTCCACGCCAATCTGCTTGATGGCCAAAATGGCTTCCGGCGTCTGTGCATGGCTGCACACAATCAGCGGCTCGGCGACGGACTTGAGCCGCCAGCCGGTCGCAATGCGTTCAATCTGCCGCGCCGCATTACTGCCGTCGCTGCCCGCACAAATCAGGCTGGCGTAGGGACGGCCATTGACGTGATCGAGCGCCGCGTAATAAGTGCGGTCGAAAAAGTCCTTCAACTGTCCGCTGATGGCGGCCAGATTCTCCGGCGTGGCAAAGAGGTAGCCGTGCGCCGCCAGCACATCGGCTGCCCCCGCTTGCGCGGCATGCAGCAGTCGCACGTTGACGCCACTCTCGGCAGCCGCGCCAGCGCGCGCCGCTTCGGCCATCTGCCGCGTGCCATCGGTCATGGAGTGGTAGACGATCAGCAGCGTCTTGAGCGTACTCATGGAAAGCTCAGAAAAACTACAGCGACATTGACGGCCTGCCCGCCATGGCCGCCCGCCAGCGCAGCAGTTCAGCGTGCTGCTCGCCGGGTTTGCGCTTGACCACCCGCGCAAAGTCCACCGCCACCACGGCGCTGATATCGGCCACACTGAATCGCTCGGTGGCGATGAATTCGCGGCCGGCCAGCCGCTGGTTCAGCATGTCAAAAAACTGCTCCACCCGGGCCAGACCGCGCTGGGCAAGCTCGGGGATTTGCGGGTAGTTGACCACGCCGGGCAGCGCCCGGTTGGCCATGGCGGGCGAGCTGTTGCGCAGGGCATCGGCAATGGGCAACAGGCCTTCGAATTCGACGCGCCAGTTCCAGCTCGTCACCTCGGCCTTTTCCTCAGGGCTCTGGCCCAGCAGAGGCGGATGGGGGTAGCGCGCTTCCAGCCAGGCCGCAATGGCGGCGTTGTCGGTCAGCACCAGGCCCTGCTCGGTGCGCAAGGCCGGCACCGTGCCTTGCGGGTTCACCTGCCGGTAAGCCTCGCCCAATTGTTCGCCGCTGCGCAGATCCACGGCCACGGTCTCATGAGCCACGCCTTTTTCGGCCAGCAGGATGCGGGCACGACGCGGACTGGGCGCCGTGGCGCAGTCATAGAAAGTGATCATGGGGCCAGCCTTTGCAGTCATGGAAAACTCATTACGACGATGCGAGTGTTGCCAGCTTGTCCTGGGTTTTGCTGTCGAAGTCGCTGGCATCATGGCGCTCGTGCAACTGGCTGGCGGCATCGCCCCAGGTGCGGTTGACCATGCGGCCACGCTGCACGGCCGGGCGTTTGGCAATCTGCTCGGCCCAACGCACCACATGCGTGTAGTCGCTCACCTGCAAAAACTCGCCCGCTTCGTAGAGTTGACCCTTGACCAGCGCGCCATACCAGGGCCACACCGCCATGTCGGCGACCGTGTAGGCGTCACCGACCAGGTACTCGTTTTCGGCCAGGCGCTGGTTCAGCACATCGAGCTGGCGCTTGACCTCCATCGCATAGCGGTCAATAGCGTATTCGATCTTGGTCGGCGCGTAGGCGTAGAAGTGGCCAAAGCCGCCGCCCAGAAACGGCCCGCTGCCCATCTGCCAAAACAGCCATGACAGGCACTCGGCCCGCTCGGCGGCGTGGGTCGGCAAAAAGGCGCCAAACTTTTCGGCCAGATGCAGCAAGATCGCGCCCGACTCAAACACCCGCAGCGGCTCTGGCCCGCTGCGATCCAGCAAGGCCGGTATCTTGGAATTGGGATTGACCGCCACAAAGCCGCTGCTGAACTGCGCGCCTTCGCCGATAGGAATCAGCCAGGCGTCATACTCCGCGTCGGCATGGCCCAGCGCCAGCAGCTCTTCCAGCATCACCGTCACCTTGACGCCGTTGGGCGTGGCCAGGGAATAAAGCTGCAGCGGATGGCGACCCAGCGGCAAATCCTTCTGGTGGGTAGCGCCTGCCACCGGCCGATTGATGTTGGCGAACTTGCCGCCGTTTTCCTTGTTCCAGCGCCAGATGGCGGGCGGGGTGTAGTTGGATGAATCAGTCATGCAAAGAGGCTCCGGGAAAAAAATCAGGCGTGGTCCTCACGATGCGGCCACCGGGCAGAACAGTGTATCGATTGCCCTTCATCTGCGCAGCGCTGGCCATGCCCGGGCAGGGCTTGGAGCTCAGCCTGTGGATGGCCTTATGTTGAAATAAATGGCAACATCGCTAGCAACCGCACTGGAGGCTTAGCCATGAAGTATCCCGGACGTGTCATCAAGGTGGGTGAGACAGACGCTACGGTTGTCAAAGCCCTGAAAAATGCGCTCAATGACGCCTTGGCGCTGCATGGCGCCCAGGCTATCGAGCTCGACCCGGACAACCCCCTCTTCGGCCTACGCATGAAGCAGGCCGTGCAGCTGTTTCAAACGCGCAACCTGGATGCCCAAGGCCAGCCACTCAAAGCCGATGGCGCGGTGGGTGCCATCACCTGGGCGGCCCTGTTTGGGCAAGCGCAAGTGCCGTCGGCCGAGGCTGCTACCGACACGTTTCTGGCCCAGGTGCTGCAAGTAGCCGCCCAGGAAGAACACAAGGGCGTGCGCGAAATACCGAAGAATTCCAACAGAGGCCCCGAGGTCGATGCCTACCTTGAGCGTGCCGGCGTTTCAAGCGGCTTGTCCTGGTGCTGTGCCTTTGTTTACTGGTGCTTTGACCAGGCAGCGCTGGCGCAAGGGCGGGCCAATCCTATGTTCAAAACCGCCGGCTGCCTGGCCCACTGGAACAACGCGGTCAAACGCGGCGCCAGGCGCATACCGGCTGCGGACGCCGTCGCCAATCCATCGCTCGTGCAGCCGGGCATGGTGTTCATCATGGACTTCGGCGGCGGCCTTGGCCATACCGGTTTTGTTGAACGCGTGGAGGGCGGCCACATCGTCACGATTGAGGGCAACACCGACGCATCCATGACGCGGGAAGGCGGCGGCGTCTACCGACTCACGCGCAAGCTGCTGAGCGGGAACAAGGGCTTCATCGATTACGCTGGTTTGTAGAAAAAAACCACTTTGGGAGGTAAGCACCATGGCCTCAGCCATCAAAGCCCCCTACTTTCCCATCATCTACGTGCGCGGCTATGCCATGACGCAGGGCGAGATCGATCAAACCACGGCGGATCCGTTTTGCGGCTTCAATCTAGGCTCCACGGTGCAGCGCGCGGTGGCAGACCGCCAAAGCAAACCGCGCAAGTATGTATTCGAGTCGCCCCTGGTGCGACTGGCCTCGGATTTCGGCTACGGCGACGTCTACGAGGACGGCTACGACATCGTGGACCCCGAGTGGGAGACCACGGCCGATGGCAAACCCACGGGCAATGCGCTCACGGGGCAGTCCATCATCATCTACCGCTATTACGACAGCGCCTCCGGCCTGCTGGGCGATAGCCAGACGCCCAGCATGGAGGCCTTTGCCACGGGCCTGAGCGAGCTGGTGCTGCGGGTGCGCGATCTGGTGTGCAAGAACCCGGCCAACAGCATGGCCGCCAAGGACTTTCGCTGCTATCTGGTGGCCCACTCCATGGGCGGGCTGGTGTGCCGGGCATTTTTGCAGAACCCGGCGTTAGACCCACACGGCACCAGCGTGCATGTCGACAAGCTGTTCACCTATGCCACACCGCACAACGGTATCGATGTGGCGGGCATCAACGCACCGGCGTGGCTGAGCGCGATGGACATCAACAACTTCAACCGCGACAAGCGCATGCCCCAGTACCTGGATCTGGCCACGGCCTATGCAGCGCACGGGCGTGTGGACCTGCTGCCCGAAGACCGTTTGTCATCGCGCAAGGTGTTTTGCATGGTGGGCACCAACCGGCTGGACTACGAGGCAGCGGCGGGCCTGTCGCGCACCTTCGTGGGCAGTGGCAGTGACGGCCTGGTGCGCATAGAAAACGCCACCCTGCACGGCCTGAACGCCGATGGCTCGGTGGGCGCGCCCTGCGCCAAGGCCTTTGCCTACCGCGCCCATTCCGGCGTCTTTGGCATCGTCAACAGCGAAGAGGCCTTCCAGAACCTGGCGCGTTTCCTGTTCGGCGATGTGCGCGTGGACCTGTGGCTGGACATTGCCGACATTCGTCTGCCCACCGCCGTGCAGGCCGAAGTGGATGCCGGGCGCAGCGTGAATGCCCTGTACCAGATCGAGCTGTGCGCATCTCCACGCGGCAAGCTGTGGTACCTGACCCGTCGCACGGCCGAGGAAGACTCGGTCGCCTGCGTGACGCACACGGAGTGGAAGGCCAAGCCCAGGCACTACCTCTCCAGCGTGTTCCTGGCCAACAGTGCGCGGGTGAACCCCAGGCGGCGATCGCTGGCCTACGGGATGACGTTTGGCGTGCGCGCGCCAGACTACGAGATAGAAAATCGACTGTGGATCAACGAGCACTATGAAGGCAGCTACCTGTTTCGCAATGCCCTCATCCTTGAGATGGAGCCGCCCCCCAACGCCACCACCCCCTGGAAGGTGAAGTACTCCTGGCAAGGCACCGGCATGGTGTCCGCCCAAACCGTGCTCGATGTGCAGCCGCTGACCGACAGCCGCGTGGAAGTGAATATTCCGTTTAACAGCTACACCGTCGATGCCAAGGGCAATACCAAGCTTGCCTTCCCAGGTATCGAGGGAAAGTTGCGGTTCGTGATCTCGGCATGGAACGCACCATAGCCAGCGCTCCTGGTCTCCCGCATCGATCGAGATCAAAAATTTCAGCGACACCAAATCCATCTTGTCGCCATCCCATAGCCATTAAATGTGGCGTCGAATTGCATTGCAAATAACTGATTCCAGTTCTAAACCATCCGTGTCGTTGTTGCTTCGCCTTGCCCTGCTACAGCACTGTCTGCGGCTTCACGCCTAGCCACGAATGATTTGAAAACGGAATGAGGTATTCGGGCTCAGACGATATAGTGCTGACCGGAATGCATCACGCGAACAGTGCCTAGCGTGTTCGAAAATAAATCACCAAGCAGAGTCCGGAGTTTCGAATGAGTACGTTTAGCCTGTCCGCCGTAGCGCTTGCGCTGCTTTCACTCGCAAGCACATCCGCGGGTGCCGTCGAGACCTATGAGATCCACGATTCCAAAGGCATACCGTTTATCCGGGCGCGCGTCTTTGGTGTGGGGGATGGCCCTTATACCGATAACAATTTCGGCCCGGTCGGCTCTACATGGAATCTGTCGCCCTTGCAAAAAGAGCAGACGCTGGCGGGATTGCGATATTGGGCGCAAATCATCAATGCCACGCCGGGGCAGGCGCCCGCCATCATCAATATCGGAACCGAATCCGTGGTCAACGCCCACGCCTACAGTCCGCTGGTCTCCAACAGTCAAAACTCGCCGACACAGGTGCAAGCCGCGCTTCAGGATTTGCCACCGGGCGCCCTGACGTACGGCGCGCATGGCGAGATAAGCATCGGCTTGATCCCCTTCTCGAAGACGCCCTATATTCCATCGCAGTTGCCGCTGACTTACAACGCTGACCTGACCACGGTCATGTTCCATGAGGTCGCTCATGCACTCGGCATCACAAGCTCGGTGCTCGATTTCAGCACGACGCCAGGCGTCTATTCCCCGTTTTTCAACACGCAGATCAGTGCGTGGGCGGCGCATCTGCGCGACGACAACGGCAAGGCAGCAGGGACTGAGCAGCTCATCCATTGCACTGGCTGCGCAAATCCGACCTTCGACGACAACATCTTTGACGTACGGCGTGATAAAGCCTACTTCGCCGGCGACCATGTCAGCCAAGTGCTTGCCGGCTCCATGCCCGGCGTTCCCGTGCGCATGCTCGACGATTTCGGGCGAGTGGATCCCAACTACATGTCGCACACCGAGCTCAAGAACAGCTTGATGAGCCACCAGACCTATCGGAACTACACCGGCTTCATGGAGGCAGAGCTGGCGATCCTGCAGGATCTCGGCTACCAGATCGACCGCCGCAATTTCTTCGGCTCATCCATCTACGGCAGCGGCTTGAGCGTCATCAATGACAAGCCTTATTTCGGGCGCAACGCCGACGGCACCGCCTATATCGCCAACACCTACAACACGGCCACGGTAGGCCTGGGCCTGCATGTCTACGGCAGTTTCAACAGCGTCACGCAGCGGGCCAATCTCTTGTCCCTGGGCGCCGGCGGCGGCGGCATTCGGGTCGATGGCGAAGGCAACACTGTCACCATCCTGCCCGGCACGCGCGTTTACGCCGATGGTGACTATGCGCGCGGCGTGATGTTCGCCTACGGCAAGGATCACACTTTCGTGCAACGCGGCGATGTGCAGGCGCTGGGAAACTACGGCATTGCGGCGAGTTTCGACTTCGGCAATAACTCGATGGGGAACGATTCGAACTACCGCGGTTCTTATATCCACTTCCACAATGGCACGCCCGCACGCATGCTCGACGAAATCAACGGGCCGCTGGTGGGCACGTTCGACCTGACCGGGCGGCTTGCCGGCAAGTACGCATCTATCTATATGTCCGATAGCGGCTACGTCAGCCAGATCAACGTGATGCGCGGCGCCTCGCTGTCTGGCGACATCCTTTCGGCGTACTCGCAGGTCAACCCCTTGGGCGCGCAGCGCCTCACCAAGCTGACCTTCGGCTTGAAACCAGACGCCAACGGGCGCTCGACGAATCAGCCCGATTCGAGCTTCGCGCTCCGATATGACGGCAACATCGTCGGCATCAACAACCTGTCCTTGCAACTGCGAGGCGGCACCACGCAGATCAACGGCAGCCACGCCGTGTACGACGTGAACGTCGAAGCGGGCGCAACACTGAGCGGCAGCAGCCGCTACCAACTCAATCCTGCCGGCCTTTTTACCAACAGCGGCACCCTGGCCTCACAACCCTTGGGCGGCATAGCGGTGGATGGCAACTATGTACAGACGCCCACCGGTCGCCTGCAAGTCGCGCTGAATAGCACGGGTGAAATCAACCCCCTTGCCGTCACTGGCAACGCCACGCTCGCAGGCACGCTTTCGCTTGCCCCGCAGCGCGGCTGGTATGCCAACGGCTACAGCCTCACCTCAGACAAGTGGTTGAGCGCGGGCAGCATCACCGGCGCTTTCACAGGCGTCTCGGCCGTGCTGGCATCGCCAACACTGAGCGCGACTGCCACCGCTCTGGGCGGCAGCACCTACCAGGTCGCGGTCACCCGCGCCGCCAACGCGTATGCGCGCCATGGTGCCGACAACAACGGCCAGCGTGTCGGCACGACGCTAGACCAGATCGCCAACGGTGCCAGCACCGGCCTGCAGCCGCTCATCGCCGCCCTCGACTTCTCGGCGGCGGACGGCAGCACGGTGACCTCGGCCCTGAACCAGCTTTCACCGTCAGCGTATGGCGCCATGTTCACGGGCGGCCTGCTGCGCGAACGCCAGATCACCGATGCGGTGGCTGCGGCAATAGGTGGCACCGCGCCTGGCGGCGACGCGATGGCCTCGCGTGAGAGTTGGCGCACCTTCGCCATGCCGTTCGGCAGCGGCTATTGGCGCAACCGCAACGGCGATCAGGTCAGCTCCAGCGGCAACACCTATGGCCTGGTGTTCGGTGCAGAAAAAATCGCCAACGCCGAAAGCGCCTGGATGGTAGGCGCCCACGGCGCGCTGAGTGGCCAATCCACGCACTTCGGGGGCCAGACCTTCGGTTCGGGCAAGACCACTGCACTTGATGCTGGCGTGCATGCGCGTTACGTGCCTGATCAACATGCCGGCCCGCATGCGTTCGCGCTGGCCCGCGTCGGCCTGGAAGACGGCCGTGTCGATCGCACGATTGCCGTGAACGGCTATTCAGCCACGCCGCGCGGCACCTGGACCGGCCTCTCGGCAGCGGCATCGATAGGCGGCGGCTGGCGCTGGCAGCTCGCCAACGCGTCAAGCATAGGACCCATCGCGGCCCTGGACTACGCCGCGCTGCAACGCCCGGGCTTGACCGAAACCGGCGCTGACGGCGCACGCCTGCAAGTCGATAGCAGCAACTTCCAGTCGCTGCGCACGCGCCTGGGCGGCGAAGTGCGCTTCGAACTACCGACGGCGGACGGCAACACGCTGACGACTCATCTGCAATCCACCTGGAACCGAGAGCTAACCGACAACGCCGTCACTCAGACCGCGTCGTTCGCGGAGCACCCTTCAGCCAGGTTCAGCACCCAGAGCGACATCGTGAGCCGCGACAGTCTTGGCCTGCAGGCCGGCCTGTCGTACCGCGTGGGGGTGAGCATGTCCGTCGACATCGCCATGTCGAGCAACTTCTACCGTGGCGGCGATTCCGACGTCGCTGGCACCGTATCGGCCACGTGGCGCTTCTGACCGATTGCTGCCACTTACTCCTTAAAAAAGCGGTCACTGGTGCACTTCGCCTGACGGCCAAAAGCGGACATCTACCCACGTCAAGGTTTCTGTCGAAATCCATGGCTTCAGCCTCGTCATCTGAAGCAAGTGGTTTCCCGAATGCCTGGAGCCAAAGGTAGCCTGCAACAGCGACGCGAGGCAGATTGCCATCTTCGATGAAGTTACAAGTTATGGTCGTCCGACGAATGCAAGGTTCGTCGCATTACTGAATATCGGCCGACCATTCTTTGCCATCATGGGAAGCTCAAGTCCAAACCGAGCATCCTGGCAAGGGCGAAGGTGGAGAACCCCAGGCCCAGGAGCGATAGCATGAAGACGGCAGCCACCTTGCCGCCCGCGCGTAGCAGCGCGCGCTTGTCCGTCGCCTTCTTCCCTTGGTCGTAATGCCACTTGATGGCGAAGAACATGCACGTGCCGAGCGTGAGAGCCTTGAACGTAACGAAGACTATAGGGATCCAATCGATCATTATGAGAATTTCCAGCCTATGACTTGACACTGTCTATCGTGAGGAGCACTAACTCCCAGATGAGAGAGGAGAAAACGTCAGCGACTGCCATACAAGGATGGGGTTGCTGCACGTTCTGGGACATACTACTTAAAAGCAATTTCCATACATTGAGACAAAACGTCGCCGTTGAAAACCATGCAAGATGACAATTTGCCAATCTGGTTGCCGCGATTGGCCGTGCAGGGCGGACCACGTTTTTTGCAGATTGCGGATGCGTTGCAGGCGGCGGTGGCAGACGGATCGCTGAAACCGGGTGACCGTTTACCTCCGCAGCGCCAGTTGGCAGCACAGTTGGGCGTCGACCTGACGACGATCACGCGCGCATACGACGAAACCAGACGCCGCCACTTGTTGGAGGGACGCGGCGCTCGAGGCACTTATGTCGCGGCGCCGAAAGTCGAATTGACCGCTATCCTCGATCTGAGCATGAATACCCCACCACCGCCGGATGGCGTGGACTTCGACGACATGTTGAAACAAGGTTTGTCTCAGGTGTTGATGAGGGCAGATACTGAATTGCTGATGACCTACCACTTGGGTGGGGGAAGCGACTCTGACCGTCAGGCTGGAGCCCAATGGCTAGCGCCGATGTTTGGATCGCTGGATTCCGGGCAGGTGGTGGTCTGTCCGGGTGCGCAAGCGGCGATCGCCGCATTGATCCTTGCGCTGACGGAGCCTGGCGATGTGATCCTGGCAGAGCCAACAAATTATCCCGGCTTGCGTGCCGCAGCGACCCAGTTCGGGCGGCGCATCATTGCGGTGGAAGCGGACAAGCACGGGATGGTGCCTGAGGTGCTTGAGCAAGCGTGCCGCCAGCACAAGCCTGGGCTGGTCTACCTCAATCCGACATTACAGAACCCGACCGCCATCACCATGCCGGAGCGCCGGCGCAAGGAGCTCGCCAGCATCGCGAAGCGCTGCAATGTACGCATCGTCGAGGACGATCCCTACTGGCTCCTTGCCGATGCCCCGCCACCACCTATTGCCACGTTTGCCCCGGAACAGGTGTACTACATCTCAACCCTGTCGAAATGCCTGACGCCCGGCTTGCGTGTCGCCTTCGTGCTCATACGTGACCCGCACGAACGCGAACGTTTCCTGGTCGCGCTCAGATCATTTGCGCTGATGGTCGCTCCTCTGACGGCCGCACTGGCCACGCAGTGGATCTTGGACGGTTCGGCTGACGGGTTGATGGAAGGCGTACGCAAGGAGGCGCGTCTGCGCCACCGGATGGCTAGGGATATTCTGGCGGGGCGGTACAGCGGCGCTGGAGACGGCCT
>NZ_FOKZ01000040.1 GCF_900112285.1 Polaromonas sp. OV174
CCCGGCCAGGGTCAGCGTCGGCACGCCCATCCACAGCGCATGGTAGGTGGTGGTACCGCCGTTATAAGGAAAGGTATCCAGGCAGACATCGACCTGGTGGTGCAGCGCCAGATAATTTCGCATGCCCGAACGTGGATGAAAATCAAGCCGCTCACGAGCAATCCTCTCTTCGGCAAACCAGGCTGTCAGCGTGTCGTATTGATCGTCCTCGCGCATCGCCCCCAGCACCATGCGCGAGTCAGGCAAAGCGCGCAGCAGCTGCGACCACAGCGCGATCACGGCACGGCTGATTTTGCTCGGACGGTTGAAGCTGCCGAAGGTCAGATAGCCGTGGCTCAGCGCCGGCAGATCATTGACCAGCGGTGCATAGGCGGCCGGCAGGAACGGCGCATTGGCCGGCAAATACACCAGCTTTTCCGTGAACTGATGGTCGAATTGTCCGGGCGGCAAAATGAATCGGTCGCTCAGGTAGTAATCCATGCTGCTCAGCCCGGTGGTGCCGGGATAGCCGATCCAGCTGACCTGCACCGGCGCCGGTTTGCGGACAAAGCTCAACAGACGGTGCTTGGATGTGTGACCCGACAGGTCGATCAGGATGTCGATGCCGTCAGCACGGATTTTTTCCGCCAACGCGGCGTCACTGAGACCTACCACCGGATGCCAGTGCTTCACATGACCGCGCAGGCGCTGCGTGACGCTGTCGTCCGTGGGGTGGTTGGCATAGGCGTGCAGCGACAAGCTGGCATAGGCAGCCAAATGCACCAGCACCGGCTCGATAAAAGAGGCCACCGCGTGGTTGTATAAATCGCCCGAGACGAAGCCGACTTGCAAACAGCGCGCCGGCTCACGTGAATTGCCGTGCTGCGGCCACTGCGCCCGCAACGGCGCTTCAAACTGCGCGCCGAAACGGCAGTGCTCGGCAAACAACGCCGCAGCATCGACTGCTTCGTTCTGGCTTATGGAGAACAACAGGCTGCTATGTGCTTCGGCGTAATCCGGTTTGATCTTCAGCGCCTGGCGATAGCTCACCTCGGCTTCCGACTGACGCCCAAGGCCGTCGAGGACGACGCCTAAGTAGACATGCGCCCTGGCGAAATCAGGCCTGATCTTCAATGCCCGGCGATAGCTGGCTTCGGCTTCAGACAGACGCCCAAGGTCTTTGAGGATGACACCCAGGTTGTTATGCGCGTCCGCGAAATCCGGCTTGATCTTAAGTGCCTGGCGATAGCTGGCTTCGGCTTCTAACGCTCGCCCAAGGTCTTTGAGGACATTGCCCAAGTTACCATGCGCCTCTGCGTAATCAGGCTTGATCTTCAGCGCCCGGCGCTGGCTGGCTTCCGCTTCAGCGAGTAGGCCTTGATCGCGTAGAAGTGCTCCAAGGTTGCTATGCGCCTCGGCATCCTGCGGCAACAACTCCACTGTTTTTTGCGTAGGAGCCAGTGCTTCCCCATCCCGCCCTTGCAGAAGGAGCACGACTCCCAACACTTTCCAGCCAAATCCGTAGCCGGGAAAGCGCGTCGTGAATGATCGGGCCAGCACTTCGGCTTCCGTGAGCCGCCCTTTGCCGTACAACATCACCAATGCATTGATTTCTTTGGTGCCTGGTGTTTTTCTACCGCCGCCGTGCGGTGCCGCTTGCCGGATCGGTTTTGCGGCCGAAACAGCTTTTGCTAGCGCTGGCTTTTTACCGCTTTGCAGAGCTGTCGGTTCAGGTGCCACAACAACACGCTGCGGCAGCGCATTGGATTGCACTGACATCGGTGTGCCTTCGTCCAAACGCCCCGCCAGCGCTTCCACGTCGTCGCCCTGTAATCCGTGCTGGCGCCCCAACTCCAACACCTGCTGCGCTGTTTCCATCTGGCCCGCCTGTATCAGCGCGTCGATATAGCTCAGCCAGTATGGCTGCTGCTCCGGCTTGGCTTCCAACGCAGCGGCCAGGTGCGGCAAACCGGCAGCCGCCTGGTTCACCTGTACCGCCAGCAGACCCAAATGGTAGTTCGCCTGCGGGTGCCCCGGCTGGGCGTCAAGAATCGTGCGATAAAGACTTTCAGCCTCTTCGACTTGGCCGCACTGGTGGTGATTCACCGCCAACTTCAGGGCCTGCGCGAGAGATTGCTCCTGCGCCTTCCAGGCTTGCTCCAAGACCGGAACGTCAGCTTGCTGCAGGGATACGGAAACGGTCATAGCGGAGAAATCAATTTCAAAAACAACAATTCAACATGGCCACTCCGAGAAACGCAAAAAGCCCAAGGGCACAGCGAATCGCAGTAAAAATCAGGCCGGCATATTCATGATTTCCTGGTAGGCCTGCACCACCTTGTTGCGCACCTGCAGGCCGGTCTGGAAACCGATGTTGGCCTTCTGCAGGTCAATCATCACGTCGTTCAGGGCCACGCCAGGCTTGCCGAGTTCAAACGCCTCGGCCTGTCCGGAGGCCTGGTTTTGCATGTCGCTGATGCGATTGAGTGATTTCTTCAGTTCGCCGGCAAAGCCGCCGGCAGCCACTTCGCCGCCAACCGTGGCGGAACGGTCAAAGGTTGGGGCCAGCGCGCGCATTTGCTGCAGCACGGATTCAATAGACGAAATCGCCATGGTGTTTTCCTTGGGCCGCACAAGCGCCCATTGTTGATCGAGGGCTTGAAGCGTATCAGTCAGCCCGGCGACGCATCGCGCCAAAAGACGGCAAAAGCGCCGGTTATTCAGTCGATCAATCGCGGCGCCGCGCTCTGACAATCATTCACAACAAGGCCGGGCTGAGCGTGGCCGTTTCAGCCCCATCAGCCAGACCAGCGCCCTCCTCTCCGTCCTCTTTACTCAGTGCCGTATGCCATCAGTCGTTTCAGTCATTTCGCCACGCCCTAGTCGCCCCGGCCCCGCGCGCTGCGGCGCCAGTCAGGCGAGCGCATGAGTTCCGCCACTCTGGGCGCTGACGCCGCACCGCGTAAAAACCTGCCTTTTCTGGACCAGTTACGCGCCAACCCACGCCTGCCCCTGATGATTGGCGCCTCGGCCGCCGTGGCGGCCGTGGCAGCGATGTGGTTGTGGAGCCGTGCGCCTGATTACGGCGTGCTCTACAGCAATTTGTCGGACCGCGACGGCGGCGCCATCATTGCCTCGCTGCAGCAGATGAACATTCCCTACAAGTTCGCCGAAGGCGGCGGCGCCTTGCTGGTGGCGGCCAGCAAGGTGCCGGAAGCACGCTTGCGGCTGGCGTCTCAAGGCCTGCCCAAGGGCGGCACGGCCGGCTTCGAGCTGATGGACAACCAGAAATTCGGCACCAGCCAGTTTGCCGAGCAGGTCAACTACCAGCGCGCGCTGGAAGGTGAACTGGCGCGCTCCATCAATTCCATTGCGGCGGTGGAGTCGGCGCGGGTGCACCTGGCCCTGCCCAAGCCTTCGCTGTTTGTACGCGAGCAGAAAAAACCCAGCGCCTCGGTGGTTCTGACGCTGCATCGCGGCCGCAGCATTGACGAAGGCCAGATCAGCGCGATTGCGCACCTGATCTCCAGCAGCGTGCCCGAGCTGTCCGCCAAAAGCATCACGGTGGTGGATCAGGCGGGCAACCTGCTTTCTGCGGCCAACGCTGGCGCACGCGGCCTGGATGTGAGCCAGTTGAAGTACACGCAAGAGATAGAGCAGGGCTATATCCGCCGCATCGAAGCCATCTTGCAGCCCATCGTCGGGGCTGCCAATGTGCATGCACAGGTGGCGGCGGAAATTGACTTTTCCGTGGTTGAAAACACCGACGAAAAATACCGGCCCAACCAGGAGCCGGGCAGCGCGGCGATTCGCAGCCATCAATCCAGCGAGTCGCTACAGCAAGGCGCGGTGCCGCCAGGCGGCGTACCGGGCGCGTTGAGCAACCAGCCTCCGGTCAACCCGGTGGCCCCCATCGTCAATCCGGCCTCGGCCCCAAGCCCTGGCACGCTCCCCGCCGGAGCCCCTGGCACGGCGCGCAAGGATGGCACCACCAACTACGAGCTGGATAGATCCATCCGCCATGTGCAGCAGGGCGCCGGTGGCGTCAAGCGCCTGTCGGCAGCGGTGGTGGTGAATTACCGCAGCAGCGTCAATGCCCAGGGCAAGCGGCTGACGCAAGCCCTGTCGGCGGCCGAGCTGGAGCAAGTGAACAACCTGGTGAAAGAAGCTATGGGCTACAGCAGCGAGCGCGGCGACTCTCTCAACGTGGTGAACAGCCCGTTTGCCAGCGACAACAACAACGACGTGATGGTGTTGCCTTTGTGGAAACAGCCTGAAAACATAGAACTCGCCAAATCCGTGGGCAAGTACCTGCTGCTGGCCATGCTGGCCCTGTGGCTGTGGTTTGCCGTGCTGCGGCCCTTGCTGCGCAAGCATCTGCAACCCCCAGCCGCCCAGGCCCCGGTGGCTGCCGACGAGAAGGCAGCGCAGCCCGACGACAGCGCCCAGCAAGACCAGCCGCAAGCGCAGGAGCGGCAAGCCCAGCGTCATCTGGACAACATCCAGTATGCGCAGGAAACCGCAGTCAAGGATCCACGTATGGTGGCGATGTTGATCAAGCACTGGATGGGTGAAAAATGATGGATGCAGGCCTAAGGAAAAGCGCCATCCTGTTGATGTCGCTTGGAGAAGAGGGTGCCGGCAGCGTGCTGCAGCATCTGTCGCAAACCGAAGTCGAAACCATGAGCGAGGCCATGGCCGCGCTGTCGCAAGTCAGGCGCGACGAAGTCGACCAGGTGCTGGAAGAGTTCCGCCTGGAGACCGAGCAATACTCGGCCCTGCACCTGGACGCCGGCAGCTATTTGCGCGCCGTGCTGAACAAGGCGCTGGGCAACAACCGCGCCGCCGACTTGCTGGACAACATTCTCCAGTCCAACGAATCGGCCAACGGTATAGAGCGGCTGAACCAGTTGGAGGCGACCGAGGTGGTCGAACTGATCCGCGACGAGCATCCGCAGATCATTGCCACGCTGCTGGTTCACCTGGACAGGGCCAAGGCCGCGGCGGTGCTGGAACAGCTGCCCGAGCGGGTACGCCACGACGCGGTGCTGCGGGTGGCCACCTTTGGCGGCGTGCAGCCGGCAGCGCTGAAAGAGCTGACCGAAGTGCTGACCGATATGCTGTCGGGCGAAGGCGTCAAGCGCAGCCGACTGGGCGGCATACGGGCGGCGGCCGAAATCGTCAACCTGATGAGCAGCGCGCAGGAAGAAAGCGTCATCAAGCATGTGCGCACGCACGACGAGTTGCTGGCGCAGAAGATGATCGACGAAATGTTCCTGTTCGAGAATCTTCTCGAAATCGAGGACCGCGGCATTCAGTTGCTGCTCAAGGAAGTGGACTCGGAGTCGCTGATCATTGCGCTCAAGGGCGCGCCACAGGAATTGCGCGACAAGTTCCTGAAAAACATGTCTCAGCGTGCCGCAGAAATGCTCCGCGAAGATATCGAAATGCGTGGCCCGGTGCGCGTCTCGCAAGTCGAGGCCGAGCAGAAGAACATTCTGCAGATCGTGCGCCGCCTGGCCGATAGCGGCGAGATTGTGCTGACCGGACAAGGCGACGACTCCTATGTATAGCCGCCCCGTCATCGCACGCACGCCCCTGGCCGACAGGTCTTTGCCGACGCGCAAGGTGGCTGAAAAAAAAGAGCCCATGAGCGCCTGGCAACGCTGGGAAATGAGCTCTTTTGCCGACGAGTCGCTGTCCGCCAACGATGAAGCCAGCACGGCGTCCGAGCCCATGATGGAGCCTTTCGAACCGGTCTTGCTGATCGACGAGGCCGAACTGGCCCGCTTGCGGCTGCAGGCGCAACAGGCCGGCGAAGCCGCCGGCCATGCACTGGGTTACGCGCGCGGCCAGGCCGAGGGCCATGCCGCTGCCCTGTCAGCAGTGCATGCGCAAGCCGCTCAATTGGAAGCGCTGACGCAAGCTTGGCCCAATGCGCTGCGACTGGCCGAGCGCCAGGTTGCCGACGACTTGCTGGCCTTGGCGCTGGACATCGCGCACCAGGTGCTGAGACAGGCATTGACAATCGATCCGCAAGCCATATTGACGGTGGTGCATGAGTTGCTGCAGGCCGAGCCGGCGCTGTCTGGCACACCTCAGCTCTTGCTGCACCCTGACGATGCGGTGCTGGTGAACGAACATCTGTCGGACGCGCTGCAAGACGCAGGCTGGCGGATACGCGCTGACGCGCAGATTCAGCGCGGCGGCTGCCGCGTGCTGGCCAACAGTGGTGAGCGCGATGCGACCCTGGAAACCCGCTGGGAGCGGGTCGCCGCCACGCTGGCACGCACCCCTCCGGTCGGCGCCAGCCATGACTGAGAAGCCAGATGCGGTCGACAATCCGCACCTGCAAGCCTGGCACAGCGCTCTGGGCGAAGCCCGCAGCGCCGTGGGCCGGGGCGTTCCGGTGCGCACTTATGGGCGGCTGACCCGCGCCGTCGGGCTGGTGCTCGAAGCGGTCGGGCTGCGCCTGCCGGTGGGCAGCGACTGCCTGATTGAGCTGCCGCCCGGCTATGCCCAGAAAACCGCAGAAGCAGAGGTTGTTGGCTTCTCCGGCGACCGCATCCTCCTGATGCCACTGAGCGCCGTCGACGGCCTGCTACCGGGCGCACGCGTTTACGCCCTAGAGTCACCGGCCGGCAGCAGCCATGGCGCCGGCGCGAGAACCAAGCGCCTGCCGGTTGGCGCAGGCATGTTGGGCCGGGTGGTCGATGCCGCTGGACGGCCGCTGGACGGCCTGGGGCCACTGGATTTCGAGCGGGAAGTGCCGCTGACCACCACGCCCATCAACCCGCTGACCCGCGCGCCCATCAAGGAGGTTCTGGATGTAGGCGTGCGCGCCATCAACGCCATGCTGACGGTAGGGCGCGGCCAGCGCATGGGCTTGTTCGCCGGTTCTGGCGTCGGCAAGAGCGTGCTGCTCGGCATGATGGCCCGTTACACCAGCGCCGACGTGATCGTGGTCGGCCTGATTGGCGAGCGTGGCCGCGAAGTCAAGGATTTCATTGAAAACACGCTAGGCCAGGAGGGCATGGCCAGAGCCGTGCTGGTGGCGGCGCCGGCCGACACCTCACCGCTATTAAGACTGCAGGGTGCGGCTTATGCCACTTGTCTGGCGGAGTATTTCCGCGACCAGGGCAAAAGCGTCTTGCTGATCATGGACTCATTGACACGCTACGCCATGGCCCAGCGTGAAATTGCCCTGGCAGTAGGCGAGCCGCCCGCCACCAAGGGCTACCCGCCATCGGTCTTTGCCAAGCTCCCGGCGCTGGTGGAGCGCGCCGGCAACGGGGCCCAGGATGCCGGCGGCCAAGGTGGCTCTATCACGGCTTTTTACACGGTACTGACCGAAGGCGACGACCAGCAAGATCCGATTGCCGATTCGGCACGCGCTATTTTGGACGGCCATGTGGTGCTGTCGCGCAGCCTGGCCGAATCCGGCCACTATCCGGCGATTGACATCGAAGCGTCCATCAGCCGGGTGATGACGGAGCTGATAGACCCGGCGCAGGCCGACGCGGTTCGGGGCGTCAAGCAGATGCTGTCGCGCTACCAGCGCAACCGCGACCTGATCAGTGTGGGCGCCTACGCCCCCGGCCACGACGCCAAGCTGGATCAGGCGATTGCGCTGTATCCAAAAATTGAAGCCTTTTTGCAGCAAACCATGCATGAGCGCACCGACTACCTGACCGCAAGCAGCCAATTGCAGGGCTTGCTGCGTGCCGGCTAAGCGCCTCACGCCCCTCCCGGAGACCACGCCATGAGCAACAAGCTGCCCCTTGCCACACTGATTGAGCTGGCCCAGAGCAAAACCGACGACGCCACCCGCCGACTCGGCCAATTGCAAAGTGCGCACACCAGCGCCGCCAGCAAGCTCGACATGCTGCTGCAGTACCGGCAGGAATACCTTGATCAGCTGCAGCGGCAAATGAACGAGGGCGTGCCGGCCGCACGTTTGCGCAATTTCCAGCATTTCATTGGCACGCTGAATGGCGCGATTGAACAGCAACGCGCCCTGACCCAGCAGGCAGATAAGCGGCTGGACCATGGACGCAGCGACTGGCAGCACAACAAGCGGCGCCTCAACTCCTACGACACCCTGGCAAGCCGGGTGCGCCAGCAGGAAATATTGATCAGCAACAAAAAGGAACAGCGGGACAACGACGAACGCTCGGCCCGCCAGTTCTACCTGCGCTCAGCCAGCCTGGCCGACTAAAGCCCCCAGAATTACCCGAGAAACTCATGTCTTTAATGCTTCAGTCCACCACCGCGCCGATTCTGTCCGGTCAGCCCACGCCCAATGCCAGCGCCGCTCGCGACGAACAAGCACAAAACGAATCAGGCAGTTTCAGCGAAGTTTTGTCCCGTTCGCTGGAGCCGGCCACCGAAAAACCCACTGACAAGGCGACGGCGGCCACGCCGGCACGGCGTCCGGCCAGCCCTGAAAAAGCCGACCCCGATGCACTGATCAATGCCATGGCCCTGTCCCTTGCGCCGCTGGAGCATCGCCTCGTCAAGCTCTCGCCCAGCGCCGGCTCCGCTGGCGCCAGCTCCGATCGCGCCAGCGCCGACAGCGCACTGCCAGGCGTGGCCGGAGTGGCCCCGACAGCGCTGACGACACTGCCAGCCGACGGCGGCGCCGCGCCCGAGGCAGCCCTGGCAGACATAGCCATGAGTCCGGACACCGGCACACAGGCCGCGCTGGTATCGACCCTGGCCGCTGCCAGCCCAAAAACCCTGACCCAGGCGTCCGGACAAGCACCACTGACACCGCTGGATGAAAGCCCGGGCATTGCGTTGACACTCGAAAAAGTGGCCGGCCAGAGCGCCGCCCCGGATGCCGGACTATCCGCCCAGCTTTCGCCGGGTGATGACAAAGAAGCCCATCAGCTAGGCCAGCGGGTGGATGAGCGCGCCGAACAGGTGCCCGCCAAACCCGCCAGCAGCAGCACAGCGCCCATGGTGGAGCTCGCTGCCCTGCCGGCCAGCGGCAAGCAGCCCACGGCCGAAGCCGGTTTCAACCTCAACGCCGCCCTCGCCACCCCGCAGCTCACTGTCGTGCAGCAAGCTGCCGGGTCGACGCTTGCCGCCCCGCCTCCCAGCCCGCTCAACACCGTTGCCATCAGTCCTGAAGTCGGCAGCAGCGAATGGGGCAAGGCACTTGGCCAGCAGGTGATCAACATGGGCCATGCCGGCAGTCAGGCGGCGGAACTCCAGCTCAATCCACCTGGATTGGGGCCTCTAAAGGTCACGCTGAGCATGAACGAGCACCAGATGCAGGCCATGTTCGTCTCATCGCACGCCTCGGTTCGGGCGGCGGTAGAGGCGGCACTGCCGCAACTGCGCAACGCCCTGGCAGAAAGCGGCATCAGCCTGGGCCATACCTCAGTAGGCGCAGAAAGCCAGCAGCAACAGCAACAAACGGCGTTCTCCAATGGCCAGAGCGGCCAGCCCGGCGCCAGGCCTTACCGTGGCGACCACCTGGCGGACACCGCCGCCGCCCTGCCCGCCAGGCAGCTGGCCGAGGCGGCCCGCCCCAGCCACAGGCTAGGCGTTGACACCTACGCCTGAGCGACAAACGCCGCGCCTGTGAAGGCGCTCCGGCAAATGCCGGAGTTGACGCGTTTTCCCCCGTTTTATCGAGCCATGAGCGCAATGTCTTTTGGCAAACAATCCTTTTTCAAACTCACGCAGCAAAGCCATGGCCACAAGCACCTCCTCAGTGAACCCCCCCAAGACCCGCAAACTCAGCGCCCTGGTGCTCGCGCTGGTAGCGCTTTGCGTCACGGGAGCGGCCGCCGGCGCCTACTACCTGGGCAGCAATCGCAGCGACACGCCAGCGGCGGTGAAGCCGGAAGAACCCATTTTTATCGCCCTTGAGCCCTTGACGGTCAACCTGCAGCCCAATGGCCGGAACCGTTTTCTGCACGCCGGCGTGACCCTGAAGGTCGCAGACACCAATTCACAGAGCCAGATCACACAGTATTTGCCGGAAGTGCGCAGCCGGGTCCTGACGGTGCTCTCCAATCGCGAATCCGAGTCGCTGATCACCCCCGATGACAAAGCCCAGCTGGCCACCGAAATCATGACCTCGCTGAACCAGCCGCTGACACCAAGCCAGCCCGCGCAAAAGGTATCCAGCGTGGTTTTCACCACTTTCATGCTGCAGTAAATACGTCCAATGAAGTTTGCCAATGGCCTATGAACAGCAGCTATCTCAGGACGAAGTAGATGCGTTGCTGCAGGGTGTCACCGGTGACACCGATGCGCCTAGCGCACCACCGCCCCGCTCTGATGGGCCGCCCAGCTACAACCTCGGCACTGACGAGCGTATCGTGCGTAGCCGCATGCATACGCTGGAAGTCATCAACGAGCGCTTTGCCAGGCATCTGCGCAGTGCGCTGCTGACCTTCATGCGCCGTAGCGCTGACATTTCGGTCGGCGCGGTGCAAATCCAGAAGTACGGCGACTACGTCAGAAACTTGCCGGTCCCGGCCAACATCAACCTGATGCAAATGAAGCCGCTGCGCGGCACGGCCTTGTTTGTGTTCGATCCCAAGCTGGTGTTTCTGGTGGTCGACAACCTGTTTGGCAGCGACGGCCGCTACCACGTCCGGGTCGAAGGGCGCGACTTCACGCAAACCGAGCAACGCATCATCAAGCGCCTGCTGAGCCTGACGCTGGACAGCTACGGCAGCGCCTGGCAGCCGGTCTACCCGCTCGATTTCGAGTTTGTGCGCTCGGAAATGCATGCCCGGCTGGCCAACATCGTGTCCCCCAACGAAGTGGTCATTAACACCACCTTCCAGATCGAGTTCGGCCCGATAGGCGGGGCCTTGAACGTGTGTATTCCGTACTCGATGATTGAGCCCATCCGGGATCTGCTGTCCAACCCCTTGCAGGACGAGATTGCCGTCGACAAGCGCTGGGTCAAACAGCTGGCGAAGCAGGTGCAAAGCGCCGATGTTGAACTCCGGGCGCAGTTTTTGACCGTGCAGTCCAGCATTGGTCAATTGCTCAAGCTCCAGGTAGGCGATGTGCTGCCGGTCGAAATTCCGGAAACGATTGTTGCCAAAGTCAATGGCGTGCCGGTCATGGAGTGCGGCTACGGCACCTCCAACAACCGCTATGCCCTGCGGGTACAGAAGATGATCAACCACCAAGACAGTGATTCAAGCAAGGGAAGCGAACATGAGTGAAGGCAACAAAGAGGATCCGGCGGCAGCAGCGCTTGACGATTGGGGCAGTGCGCTGGCCGAGCAGGCGGCGGCGCCGCAACCGGCTGCTACCGTGGCGCCCGCCTCCACCGCTGCGGGCGATCGGGTGTTTCAGCCGCTGCAGGGCAATACCGGGCCGGACATTGCCAAGGGTGATATCGACCGGGTGCTGGATATTCCGGTACAGCTGACGGCCGAGCTGGGCCGCACCCGTATCACCATCAAAAACCTGCTCCAGCTGTCCCAGGGTTCGGTGGTGGAACTGGACGGCCTGGCAGGCGAGCCCATGGATGTCTTCATCAACGGCTACCTCATCGCTCAGGGCGAAGTGGTGGTGGTGAATGAAAAATTCGGCATCCGCCTGACCGACATCATCACGCCCTCAGAACGCATCCAGAAACTGAACCGATGAGCCGTCCGGGTAGTCCCAAGCTGGCGGCCTGGCTGCTGGCCGGCATCAGCCTTTCGGCCAGTGCGGTCTTGCCCACCGTGCCGGCCAGCGCCGCCGAGCCGGTTCGCTCCTTCGGCGCGGCCGGTCTGCTGCAGGCCGGCTTTGGCCTGGCACTGGTGCTGGCGCTGATTTTTCTGTGCGCCTGGGCGGCCAGGCGCTTTGGCCTGCAACAAGCCGGCAAGGGTCGCCTGCTGAAGGTCGTGTCCAGTGTCATGGTGGGCCAGCGCGAGCGTGTGGTGGTGGTAGAGATAGGCGACAGCTGGCTGGTGCTGGGTGTTGCTGCGGGCCAGGTCCGCGCACTGCACACCATGCCGGCCGAAGCACTGCCAGAAGCTCAAACGCCGACGGCGCAGGCCATGTCGGTCACCGGGACTTTTTCGCAGAAACTGCTGGAGTCGATCAGGCAGCTGAACCAGCCCGGAAAGTCGACCTGATGGGAGTGATGCCCTTGCCTTGGCGCGCTACTTTGCAGGCGCTGCGCCCACGCCATGCGCTGTGGCTTGTTGTGCTGACCGGGCTGCTGCTCGCTTTGCTGCTACTGCCGACAGCGGTGTCGGCCCAGGGCCTGCCGGGCATTACCAGCAGCAAGAGCCCAGGCGGCGGCCAGACCTGGTCGCTCAGCGTGCAGATGCTGATGCTGCTGACCTCGTTGTCGTTTTTGCCGGCCATGCTGCTTTCCATGACCAGCTTCACGCGCATCCTCATCGTGCTGGGCCTGCTGCGCACGGCCATAGGCACGCAGTCGGCCCCGCCGAATCAGGTGCTGGTAGGGCTGTCGCTGTTTCTGACCTTTTTCGTCATGTCGCCGGTGTTCGACAAGGTGCATAGCGAGGCTTACAAGCCCTTTTCAGAAGACAAGATCAGCGCCGAGCAGGCGCTGGAGCGCGGCATCGAGCCCTTCAAGAAATTCATGCTGAAGCAGACCCGGGAAGCCGACCTGGCCCTGTTTGCCAAGCTGGCCAACGCACCGGCCATGGACGGGCCGGAGCAGGTCAGCCTGCGGATTTTGCTGCCGGCCTTTGTCATCAGCGAGTTGAAAACCGCGTTTCAGATCGGCTTCACCATCTTCATTCCCTTTCTCATCATCGACCTGGTGGTGGCCAGCGTGCTGATGTCCATGGGCATGATGATGGTGCCGCCCGCCACCATTTCACTGCCCTTCAAACTCATGCTCTTCGTGCTGGTGGACGGCTGGCAACTGCTGATAGGCGCGCTGGCGCAGAGTTTTTACACCTGAGCCGGCCAGCACAAGAAGGACCTCAAAGATGACGCCTGAATCAGTCATGGCCATGGGCTACGAGGCCATGAAGCTTTCCTTGCTTCTGGGCGCTCCGCTGCTGCTGGTGGCGTTGGTCACCGGTTTGTTGATCAGCCTGTTCCAGGCCGCGACCCAGATCAATGAAATGACCTTGTCCTTCATCCCCAAGCTGCTGGCGGTGTTCGCCACGCTGGTGATTGCCGGGCCGTGGATGCTGGGCCTGGTGCTGGATTACATGCGCACCCTGTTCGCGTCCATTCCGCAGCTGATAGGGTGACTTCGCCGATTTTCTCCGTCAGCTCGGAACAGCTAAGCGTCTGGCTGCTGGCCTTTCTTTGGCCCTTTGTGCGCATGCTGGCGCTCGTCAGCACGGCGCCCATCTTTAGCGAAGGCGCCGTGCCACGCAGCGCCAAAGTCGGTTTGGCGGTCTTGCTGACCATCGCCATAGCGCCCACCCTGGGACCCATGCCGTCGGCGGCGCCGGTGTCCGCCGCCGGCATCTGGATCCTGATTCAACAAATCCTCATTGGTACGGTGATGGGGTTTTCGATGCGCATGGTGTTTGCCATGGTGCAGGCCGCGGGCGAATATGCGGGCCTGCAAATGGGCTTGTCATTCGCCTCTTTTTTCGACCCCACCAGTGGCGGCAACACCATGGTGCTGGCGCGCCTGCTGAACGTGATCGCCATGCTGATCTTTCTGGCCATCGACGGACACCTGCTGCTGATCGGCACGCTGGCCGAGAGCTTTCACAGCCTGCCGATTGCGGATGCGCCGCTGGCCGCCAGCGGCTGGTTCTTGCTGGTGTCGGCGGGCAGTCAGATTTTCACCGGCGGGCTGATGCTGGCGCTGCCGCTGATTGCCACCTTGCTGACGCTCAACCTGGCCATGGGCATTTTGAACCGGGTATCACCCCAGTTCAGCATCTTTGCCGTGGGTTTTCCCATCACGCTGTTGGCGGGCCTGGCCATGCTGCAGGTGCTGATGCAATACATGGCGCCTTTTCTGGGGCCGCAGTTTGCCGAGGGTTTTCTGTCCATCGATACCGTGCTGCGCGGCCTGCGCCCCTGAACGCCGGGGACGATCAAAAAACAAGGAATTTAGCCCTCCAGCCCTTTCTGGATATGCGCAATACGCTACTTAATCAATAGCATATTGCGCCATCAACAACTACAGATAGTTGTTCAGCGAGATCTGCTGAATCCTGACAAAGATTTGCTGGCTGGCCTGCAAGGCCGTCTGGCGCTGGTAGAAATCGGCGATCGCGGTGGCGTAGTCCAGATCTTGCAGGTCGGACAGATAGCTTTTGTCGGAAAGCGCGCGGCTATCGCCCGTTACCGCCAGTCCGTCCAGCTCCTGCAGGCGCGAACCCACCGATGCACGCACCGTCAGGACGTTGTCGTGTGCATTGGTAATTTTCCGGTTGGCCATGCTCAAGGCATTCAAGACCTTGGCCTGGGCTTCCGGCCCACCATTGCTGGCAGGTGTTTTCAGCGCCGCGATGACATCGTTGATGGCGCCGAAAACGTCGGTACCGGCATTTTTGGCCGTCGCGACATTGATGCTGTCTCCCGCGGCAGGCGTGCCCGTGATGGTGAGCTGCAAACCACCAAAGGTGATCGGGCTGCCCGCCGTGAAGGCCGTGGCGGGCCCTATGGCCACCGGGGGCGTGGCCGTCGTGCTGACTTGATAAGTGGTGGGGGGGGTTGCGAAAGTGATCACAAAATCCTGACCGTAGTTAGGATCCGTCACGTCGACCACCGAGGTCGCGCCGAACACGGCGCTGCCGCTATTGGTCACCGGCGAGGAGCTGACATAGCCCGCGCCGCCTTGCACCGTCTGGAAAATGCTGCGACCGTCGTCGGTGCCGGCCATCTGACGGGACACGTCCACTTGCATCAGGCGCTGGCCCTGGTCGCCGACATAGGAAACACTGCCGTTTGCATCCCGCACAAAGGGCGGACTGCCGCTCTTGAAACCGGCGAACAGAAACTGGCCGTTGCCGTCATCGGTATTGGCCAAACCCTGCAACTGTTCAAAATTGCCTTGCAAGGCGGTGGCAATGGTCGAGCGATCGGCATCGGACAAGGTGCCGTTGCCGGCATCCACCAGCAAGCCCTTGATGTTTTGCAAGACCGTGACGACGCTGCTCAAGGCATTGTCTTCCAGCGACAGGGTCTGCGTGGCGCTGGCGCGGCTGGCCTTGTACTGCTCGCCGAGCGCCAGCGATTGAGAGATGGTCAGGGCACGGGTGGCGCCCAGCGGGTCGTCCGAGGGCGTCAGAATCTTGGTCATGGCGCCAATTTGCTGCTGCGTACGCAGCAGATTGCTCTGCAGCGAGCCCATGGCGCTCTGGCTTTGCTGGTAAAAAGATTGGGTGCTGATACGCATCATTAACTCCTGATTGGGCTTAGCGGCTGATGCCGAGAACGGCATCAAACATCGTTGAAGCGGTCTGTATCACCTTGGCATTGGCCTGGTACATCTGCTGAAACATCAGCAAGTTGGCGGTTTCTTCGTCCTGGTTGACACCCGAGACCGACTGCTGGGCCGTGCTGATTTGCATGGTCAGGCTGGTCTGGGCCTTGTTGGCAATTTCGACCTGCCGGGTCTTGTTGCCAATGCTGCTGACCAGTTGCCCATAGGCGTCGCTGAAGCTGGCCGTGCCACCACCCATGGTTTTCTTGCTTTGCAAGCCACCCAGCAGCAAGGCATTGCTGCCGTCGGACACGCCGCTGGTATTTTTCCCTATGGTGAAAGTGTCGCCATTGGCGGGCTTGCCGCTGACCTCAATGGTGACGCCATCAAAGCTCATCTTGGCGCCGGCCGTATAAGGCACGCCGGCAAACGGCCCAGTGGGCGGAATCGTGTCATAGCTTCCGGCGACGCCCGGGTTGTAGGTCGTCGCCGTGCCGTCGGCCTGCGTCACCGTCACCGCCGATCCGACGGGAACGCTTGGAAAGCCGGAAAAGCTCTTGTTGACGCTGTCGTAGCTCAGGGTCACCTGGCCGCCCAGAGGCGAGGTCAGGTAGTTCGCATCGACAGCGCCGGCGCTGATGGCGCCACTGCCCTGATTGGCGGCCGCGTTGCCGGTGATGATGGGCGATGCCGCCGCCAACTTGGCAGGGTCCGTCACCAGCACCGTCAGGTCGCGCGCGCCGGTTCGGGTCGGTTGAATCAAGAAGGAGTCGCCCGCCGCGCCTGCGCCATTGAAATTGAGCTTGACGCCGTCATAGCTCCCGGTAGCGTCAGGCGTCACGACGGTGTTGTCCGACAGACGGGTCACGGTATAGGTCGGGCCTGCGCTGACATCCAGCCGGTAGTCGCTGGTGGTCAATTGACCAATATCCGAAAACTCTGCCGTCAGAGTCAGGCCACCGGTATTTTTGCTGTTTGAAATCACCCCTGGGCTGGCCTGGGAGAAAAAGTCTTCGCCCAGCGCACCGTTCAGGTCTATGCCTAGCTTGTGCTGGGCATTGAAGTTATCGGCCATGGCAATGGCAATCCGGCCCAGCGAGTTCTGCGCTGCCGTCAGCGTCTCATTGCGAAATTGCAGCAGGCCGCCCAGCGAGCCACCTGTGATCTGGCTTTCCTGCAACTCCACCGCCTTGCCGGCCGCATTGACCACGGCGATGGTGGTTCTGCTGGGGTCGCTGGAAGAGCTGACGGCAGCCAGCTTGCTAGCCTTGTCGCCCAGCACCAGGGTTTGACCATTGCCAATGAAAACGTTGTACTGGCCGCCATCTTGCACCACCAGCTTGGTACCCACAAGCTTGCCCAGCTCGTTCACCAGCTGGTCGCGCTGATCGAGCAAGTCATTGGGAGCCTGCCCCCCACCCACGCCGCTGAACATCGCCACCTGCTTGTTCAAGCTGGCGATCTGCTCCGCATAGGTGTTGATCTGATCGACGCTGCCGGCCACCTGATCGTTGAGGCTGCTGCTGACGCCGTTCAGGTATTGGTCCATGGACCGGAACTGGTTGGCCAGGGCCTGGCTGGAACTGATCAATTGCTGCCGGGCCGACGGATCAGCCGGGGTATTGGCGAGCGCCTGCACATGGGTGAACAGCGTCTGCATCTTGGGCGCCAGGCCAGCAGTCTGATTGGCCAGCAGGTTGTCAATCTGGCTGATCTGCGTGTAGTAGGTGGACAGCGACTGATTCTGGGACTGCGCCTGATTGAGCTGAGACGACAGGTATTGGTCGTAGTTACGGGTGACGTCGGTGACCTTGGCGCCATTGCCGAAGAAACCGATGCTGGGACGGTAAGTGCCACCGGCGGAATTGATCTGCGCCGTCTGGCGGTTGTAGCCAATGGTGTTGACGTTTGCCGAATTGTGGCCAGTGGTGACCAGGGCCGCCTGCGCGGCATTCAAGCCACTCAGCCCGACATAAAACATGTTGTTTGACATAAACCCTATCCTCTAAAGCAAAATTCGCAAACGGCTTTTGACAAGCCTCTTGTTAGATAACGACAGCCGCAGCAAAAACTTGAGGGTAAATACCCGGCTTATTTGCAAGCCGCCTTCATCTGCAAACCTCTAACTCGCCCTGCCCACATCAGGCTCAGGGCTAGAAACTTAAAACGTTTCCCAGTCCCCAGCGGCGGCCGGTGCGGCAATCGCCGGCTTGAACGCCGGCGGTTGCCGCGGGGCCGCGCCGGGTTTGGCAGCCTTGGCCGGCATAGCGCGCCTGGCCTGGACCACATGGATTGGCTGCGCCTGCGCGCCATCGAGCGTGAAGACGCTCACCACCTGGGACAGGCCGCTGGCCTGCTCCTGCAGCGAGGCTGCTGCGGCGGCAGCCTCTTCCACCAAGGCGGCGTTTTGCTGCGTCACCTGGTCCATCTGGGTAATCGCCTGGTTGATCTGCTCTATGCCCGAGGTCTGCTCCTGGCTGGCGGCGGTGATCTCTGCCATGATGTCGGTCACGCGTTTGACGCTGTCCACGATCTCGTCCATGGTCTTGCCGGCCTCGGCCACCTGACTGGAGCCTTCTTCGACCTTGCTGACCGAGTCGTCTATCAGGGTCTTGATTTCCTTGGCCGCTGCAGCGGAGCGCTGCGCCAGGCTGCGCACTTCGGCAGCGACCACGGCAAAACCGCGGCCCTGCTCACCGGCCCGCGCCGCTTCCACGGCGGCGTTCAAGGCCAGGATGTTGGTCTGAAAGGCGATGCCGTCAATCACGCCGATGATGTCGACGATCTTGCGCGAGGACGCATTGATGGAGCCCATGGTGCCCACCACCTGGGACACCACGCTGCCGCCTTTGACGGCGACACTGGAGGCGGACACCGCCAGCTGGTTCGCCTGGCGCGCGTTGTCGGCATTTTGTTTGACCGTGGAGGTCAGCTCTTCCATGGAGGCAGCGGTCTCCTCCAGCGAACTGGCCTGCTCTTCGGTGCGCGAGGACAAATCCTGGTTGCCGGCGGCGATCTGGCCTGAGGCGATGGCTATGGTGTCCGTGCCCTGGCGCACTTCACCCACCACCTTGGCCAGGCTGGCGTTCATGTCTTTCAAGGCCTGCATCAGCTGGCCGGTTTCGTCGCGGCTGGTGACTTCAATGTGGCTGCTCAGGTCGCCGCCTGCCACCGTTTCCGCCAGCTTGAGTGCCTGAGTCAGGGGGCGGGTGATGCCTATGCTCAAACACCGCGCCAGCAGGCACCCCAACACCAAGGCGACGATAGCCAGTTCAATCAGGTTGAGCCGGCCCGAGCGATACAGCGCATCGATTGCCGCAGTCGTCTGGTCGATATTGGCCTTCTGGTGCGATGCCATCGCCCTGATGCTTTCGTCATAGTCGCCCAGTGCCGGAAGCAATTTTTCGCGGGTTAACTGTGCGGCCTGCTCGTTCTGGCCTTGTTCCTTGAGCTTCAGGATTTCCGTGCGCACACCGATGTACGCGCTACGCCTGGCTACACCATCCTCATACAACTTCTTTTCCTCAGAAGATTGAATCATGTCGAACAGTTTTTTCGAATTTTCGGAAATACTGGCGCTGGTTTTTGATATCTCTTTCTGAAAGTACGCTTGATCCTCAGGGTCATCACTTTTAACCAGGGCAAATGTCCTCACACTATTGGCACTGGTTCCCAACAACCACTCGGCCGCCAGCCGCTCCTTGACCAGCGCTTGCTTGGCCATCGTTTCGGTGGCCTCTCCAACCTCCTGAAGCCGCCACACTCCTATCCCTGCAATCGTCGCCATAAGAAAAAGCACCAGCGCGAAACCTGCGCCCAGACGAATTCCAATTTTGAAATTTTTGATGCTCATGTTTTGTCTCGTGGTTTCTATTCTTGATATGACTTACACAGCAACTGACTCAACAATGGATGAAGGAGCAGCCATGACGTCATCAAACGCCCTGGCCCACAAGGGCCAGGTCTGCGACTGCAAGTTGGCCGGGACGACGGTGAACGCTAAGCGGCCAGCTTGCGCTGCGGCGCGGCAATCGCCGGCTTGGCCGAGGGCGGCTGCTGGGGCGCGGCACGCCTGGTCGGGCTGTCCCGGTGGATACTGCTGTAGTCCAGGGGCTCCTGGCCCAGCTTGAACACGCTCACCACCTGAGACAGGCCGCTTGCTTGTTCCTGCAGCGATGCTGCTGCGGCGGCGGCTTCTTCCACCAGCGCGGCGTTTTGCTGCGTCACCTGGTCCATCTGGGTGATGGCCTGGTTGACCTGCTCTATGCCCGAGGTCTGCTCCTGGCTGGCCGCGGTGATCTCGGCCATGATGTCGGTCACGCGTTTGACGCTGTCCACGATCTCGTCCATGGTCTTGCCGGCTTCACTGACTTGTTTACCACCGGCTTCGACTTTTTCCACGGAGTCGTCGATCAAGACCTTGATTTCCTTGGCCGCGGCAGCACTTCTTTGCGCCAGGTTGCGCACCTCTGCTGCGACCACGGCAAAGCCTCGGCCCTGCTCACCGGCCCGCGCCGCTTCCACGGCGGCATTCAAGGCCAGGATGTTGGTCTGGAAAGCAATGCCATCGATGACACCGATGATGTCGACAATCTTGCGCGAGGACGCGTTGATGGAGCCCATGGTGCCCACCACCTGGGACACCACGCTACCGCCGCGCACGGCGACGCTGGAAGCGGAAACAGCCAACTGATTCGCCTGTCTGGCGTTGTCGGCGTTTTGTTTGACGGTGGAGGTCAGCTCCTCCATGGACGCAGCGGTTTCTTCCAGCGAACTGGCCTGCTCTTCTGTGCGCGAGGACAAATCCTGGTTGCCGGCGGCGATCTGGCTGGAGGCCGTGGCTATAGTGTCTGTGCCCTGGCGTACTTCGCCGACGATCTTCACCAAGCTGTCGCGCATGGCCTTGATGGAAAACAGCAAGCTGTCCTTATCGGTAGAGCGAACCTGCACGTCGACCGACAGATCGCCCGCAGCAATGCGGCTGACAACCTGGGTGGCATAAGCGGGCTCACCACCCAACTGACGCTCCAAAAGACGGGCCACCACAACGCCCAAACCGATGCTGACCACGATGCCGACCAAAGCCATCACCATCATCAACAAGCGTGAAGTCTTATACGTTTCGGCAGCGTTTTCCATGCTGGTCTTTGCCATTTTGTCACTGTGCGCAACCATCTGCTCCAACACTTCCTCAAGCGCACGGGACTCTTTCAGCAACTGCGTACTTTCCTGGTTCACTCTATCGTCAAATTGAGAAGCGTCCAGTGGTTGCTTGGCAATCAGCACCAAGAAATCGCTCATTTTTTGTTTCAACGGGGGCAACAAACCCTCATAGCGTTGATAAAGCTTTTGCCCTTCTGCACTTTCCTTAAACACGGATTTGACTTCTGCCATCCGAGTCTCCAGGTCGGCCATCGCGGCTTTCACCGTTTTAGAGCTAAGGTCGCGCTCGCCGCGCGTTGAGGCGGAAAGCGAACTCATCTGGGCCCGGCTGGCATAGACCAGCTGAATATTGGCTTCCTGGATCGCCTTCAATGAACGCAATTCTTGGCTATAGAGGCTTTCGGTGGCCGCACTGATGCGCCCCATATGAAAAATGCCAAGTGCCCCGACCGCCGCACCTATTGCCGCTACCACCAAGAAACTAAGCAGCAGTTTGGTTGAAAGTTTTAGTGCGTCGAAGAATTTCATAATTTTCCTTTTCAACTGAATCTCTTTTTAAAAAGCATTCAGTCTTGTCTCTCTTTGGTGGTGGGCACCGATTTCAGCCGCCCTCTTTTTTTGATTAGTTTTATTCCGTTAACTTCAATACGCAGGCCCTTAAAACTCTTCCCAGGCGCCGGCCCCAGCAGGGGTGGCGGCAGCCAGTTGCCGGGGTGCTGCCGCCTTGGCTGCGCGCTTGCGCTGCGGCGCGGCAATCGCTGGCTTGACCGAGGGCGGCTGCTGGGGAGTGGCGCGCCTGGCCTGGGCCACATGGATGGGCTGCGCCTGTGCGTCATCGAGCTTGAACACGCTCACCACCTGGGACAGGCCGCTGGCCTGCTCCTGCAGCGAGGCTGCTGCGGCGGCAGCCTCTTCCACCAAGGCGGCGTTTTGCTGCGTCACCTGGTCCATCTGGGTGATGGCCTGGTTGATCTGCTCTATGCCAGAGGTCTGCTCCTGGCTGGCCGCGGTGATCTCGGCCATGATGTCGGTCACGCGTTTGACGCTGTCCACGATCTCGTCCATGGTCTTGCCGGCCTCGGCCACCTGACTGGAGCCTTCTTCGACCTTGCTGACCGAGTCATCGATCAGGGTTTTGATTTCCTTGGCCGCGGCAGCACTTCTTTGCGCTAGGTTGCGCACTTCGGCGGCGACCACGGCAAAGCCTCGGCCCTGCTCGCCGGCCCGCGCCGCTTCAACGGCGGCGTTCAGGGCCAGGATGTTGGTCTGAAAGGCAATGCCGTCGATCACGCCAATAATGTCGACGATTTTGCGCGAGGAGGCGTTGATGGCGCCCATGGTGCCCACCACCTGGGACACCACGCTGCCGCCCTTGACGGCGACGCTGGAAGCGGATACCGCCAGCTGGTTCGCCTGGCGCGCGTTGTCGGCGTTTTGTTTGACGGTGGAGGTCAGCTCTTCCATCGAGGCAGCGGTTTCTTCCAGGGAGCTGGCCTGCTCTTCGGTGCGGGACGACAAATCCTGGTTGCCCGCGGCGATCTGGCCTGAGGCGGTGGCTATGGTGTCGGCTCCCTGGCGAACATTCCCCACCAGAACAGCCAGGTTGGACTGCATATTTTTCAAAGCTTGCAGCAGTTCGGCAGCCTCATCCCGGCCGACGCTGTCGATAGGCTGGGAGAGATCGCCGTCAGCAATAAAACGAGCATTGCGGGCAGCCTGCCGCAGCGGTATGACGATCGAACGGCCCAGAACAAGGGCTGACGCCGCACCCAGCAGCAGGGCCAGCACGGCGCCCACGATCAGTATCATCCGGCCATGGGCCGCATTTTCTTCAGCCCGCGTGAGTGAGGCGTCGTATATGTCCTGCTGGCGATTCTCCAACAGACGAATAGACTCACTGTAGGCGATCGCAAGGGGCTTGAGGTCGCGCTCAAGCGCAGCGGCCACATCTTCTCCGGCCTGCTTCTTTTTTAGCAAGGCCGCCCGAGGAGAGCGGTAGGCTTCACGCGCGGCATCAATGTTGGCAATCAGCTTCTTGCCTTCTTCCGACTGAACCAGTTCGATGATGCGCTTGCGCGAGGCCAGCGAGATCTCCGACGTTTTGTCCATGTCAGCCTGCCACATTGGCATGCGGCTGGTATCGGCGTCAAGCACGGCGGCCCGGGTGCGTATCCAGTTCAGATCAATCGTCTGACGCCATTGCACCGCCATTTTGAGTTTTTCGTTGTCTTCCGTGCCCAACTGGCGGGTAGTGGCGGCAAGCTCCTGCAAACGCCAAACGCCGATGACGGCGATCACCGCCGTGATGAGCAGAATCAAACCAAATGCCAAGGCTAGGCGGCTGCCTACTTTGATGTTATTGAGTATCATGATCGAAACTTTCCAAAAAAGAAGTACGGCTACTCAGGGTTCAGGTTTGCGTTGTTACGCGGCGATTTTTTCGACTAGACCCATGTCGTCGCTGCTCATCAGGCGGTCCAGATCGACCAGAATCAACATCCGCTCGTCGAGCGTGCCCAGACCGATCAGGTATTCGCTGTCCAGCACAGCCCCCATCTCGGGGGCTGGCTTGATCTGTTCGGGTGTCAAGGTGATCACATCCGACACACTGTCGACCACCATGCCCATGACGCGGTTGGCGATGTTCAGAATGATCACGACCGTGAACTGGTCATAGCTGGGCGCTCCCAGCTTGAACTTGATGCGCATATCTATGATGGGCACGATGATGCCGCGCAAGTTCACCACGCCCTTGATGTGATCAGGCGCATTGGCAATACGGGTCACCGCCTCGTAGCCACGCAGCTCCTGCACCTTCTGGATATCAATGCCATATTCCTCCTGACCCAAGGTGAAGGACAGAAACTCCAGCGCCTTGGCGGCGCCAGCACCTCCTGGCACCTCTGCGGCCATGGATGAATGGGGATTACTTGTTGTCGCGTGCATGAGCACTCCTTTAAACGATTCGGGTGGCACGCCCGCTCACGTGCACACTCAGAATTTGAGAAACCAAGTCGCAGACAGACGCGTCCATCTGCTTATCGGCAAAGCCACGAAAAAACTTTAGGCCAAGCCCGTTAGCCCTTGCTAAGCCAGCTTGAAGACGCTCACCACCTGGGACAGGCCACTGGCTTGCTCCTGCAGCGATTGCGCGGCCGCCGCAGCCTCTTCCACCAAGGCCGCGTTTTGCTGCGTCACCTGGTCCATCTGGGTGATGGCCTGGTTGATCTGCTCTATACCCGATGTCTGCTCCTGGCTGGCTGCGGTGATCTCGGCCATGATGTCGGTCACGCGTTTGACGCTGTCCACGATCTCGTCCATGGTCTTGCCGGCCTCGGCCACCTG
>NZ_FOKZ01000054.1 GCF_900112285.1 Polaromonas sp. OV174
CGGGGTGTACGCACCGCAGCAGGGCTCCATCACCTTTCGCGGCCAGACCTTCAAGCACATGAACAGCCACCAGGTGGCGGTGATGGGCGTGGGCCGCACCTTCCAGAACCTGGCGCTGTTCAAGGGCATGAGCGTGCTCGACAACATCATGTCGGGCCGCAACCTGAAGATCAAAAGCAATCTGCTGCTGCAGGCGCTGCGCATCGGGCCGGCGGAGAAAGAAGAGATCCGCCACCGCGAGGCCGTCGAACGCATCATCGACTTCCTGGAAATCCAGGCCTACCGCAAAACGCCCGTCGGCCAGCTGCCCTACGGCCTGCAAAAACGCGTCGACCTGGGCCGGGCCCTGGCGATGGAGCCGCAGGTGCTGCTGCTGGACGAGCCCATGGCCGGCATGAATGTGGAAGAAAAGCAGGACATGTGCCGCTTTGTGCTCGACGTCAACGACGAGTTCGGCACCACCGTGGTGCTGATCGAGCATGACATGGGCGTGGTCATGGACATCTCCGACCGCGTGGTGGTGCTGGACTACGGCAAGAAGATCGGCGACGGCACGCCCGACGAAGTGCGCAACAACCCGGACGTCATCCGGGCTTACCTTGGAACGGAGCAGTGATCATGAATGGCTATTCAATACTCGTTCTACGGGCAGCAAATATCTTTACCAGCGGCCGCAGCGGAACCGGCTTCGCCGGGCCGAAAGCGGCGTCCCCTGCAAGGGGAGAGGCGGCTACACGAAGTGAGCCCGCAACAGGGGTGGGGAAATAATCATGGGATTTTTTCTCGAAACCCTTTTTGGCGGCCTGATGGCCGGCATGCTGTACGCGCTGGTGGCCATCGGCTTTGTGCTGATCTTCAAGGCCTCCGGCGTCTTCAATTTCTCCCAGGGCGCCATGGTGCTGTTCGCGGCGCTGGCGATGGCGCGCTTCTCGGAGTGGATTCCTGGCTGGCTGGGCATCAACAACATGCTTCTGACCAATGTGCTGGCCTTCATGGTTGCGGTCGTCCTCATGATTGGCGTGGCCTGGCTGATTGAGCGACTGGCCCTGCGCAAGCTGGTCAACCAGGACGGCATCACGCTGCTGATGGCAACGCTGGGCATCAGCTACTTCATGGACGGTGCCGGCCAGCTGATGTTTGGCAGTGCCACTTACAAAATCGATATCGGCATGCCGAAAGACCCGATGATCGTGCTGGAAAAGCTGTTTGAAGGCGGCTTGCTGCTCAGCAAGGAAGACCTCTATGCGGCCACCATTGCCGCGGCGCTGGTGACCATGCTTTCGCTGTTCTTCCAGAAAACCGCCACCGGCCGCGCCCTGCGCGCCGTGGCTGACGACCACCAGGCTGCGCAATCCATAGGCATACCGCTGTCGCGCATCTGGGTCATCGTCTGGGCGCTGGGTGGCGTCGTGGCCTTGTTCGCCGGCGTGATCTGGGGCTCCAAACTGGGGGTTCAGTTCTCCATTTCACTGGTCGCGCTAAAAGCCTTTCCGGTCGTCATTCTGGGCGGCCTGACCTCGATTCCAGGCGCCATTCTGGGCGGACTGATCATAGGCGTGGGCGAAAAACTGTCGGAAATCTACCTCGGGCCCATGGTGGGCGGCGGCATCGAAAACTGGTTTGCCTATGTGCTGGCGCTGGCCTTTTTGCTGGTCAGGCCCCAAGGCCTGTTCGGCGACAAAATCATCGATCGCGTATGACATACGCGATGAACCCAGGACTGGGCTCTTTGCCGGACACGGCAAAGAATGATTTTTCAGAGAAGACTAACTTGCCTTGCAAGTTAACCGCAGCGCGTCGTAACTACAAAATCATTGATCGCGTCTAACGCGGCGACGGAGACACATCTATGTTTTACCGAGAGAACGGCCAGTTCAAAAGCAGCTACCGGACCGACCTGCAGATCTTCCCCATCCTGCAGGATCGCGTGGCCATGCTGGCCTTGCTCGCCATCGCCTTCATTGGCCTGCCCTTGCTAGCCAGCGACTACGCCTTTCGCGCCATCTTCATTCCTTTCCTAATCCTTTCCCTGGCCGCCATAGGCCTGAACATACTGGTGGGCTACTGCGGCCAGATTTCACTGGGCACCGGCGCCTTCATGGCCGTGGGCGCCTACGCGGCCTTCAATCTGCAAGTACGCATCGAAGGCATGCCGCTGTTGCTGTCGCTGATCGGTGGTGGCTTGTGCGCCACGCTGGCTGGTCTGTTGTTTGGACTGCCAAGTCTGCGTATTCGCGGCCTCTACCTGGCGGTGGCCACCCTGGCGGCTCAGTTCTTCATTGACTGGTTCACCAACCGCGTGCCCTGGGTCACCAACAACTCGTCCTCGGGCTCGGTCAGCGTCGGCGCGCTCAAGGTGATCGGCCTGTCCGTTGAGACTCCCGTGCAGAAGTATTTGCTGTGCCTGTCCATCGTTCTGGTCATAGGCCTGCTGGCAAAAAATCTGGTGCGTGGCGCCATCGGCCGTGAATGGATGGCGATTCGCGACATGGACGTGGCCGCCGCCGTGATCGGCATTCGCCCGGTCTACGCCAAGCTATCGGCCTTTGCGGTGAGCTCCTTCATCGTCGGCGTGGCCGGAGCGCTCTGGGGCTTTGTGCATCTGGGCGCCTGGGAACCAGCGGCATTTGGCATAGACAAGTCTTTTCAGCTGCTGTTCATGGTGATCATCGGCGGCCTTGGCTCCATTGTCGGCAGCTTTTTCGGCGCCGCCTTCATTGTCTTGCTGCCGCTGTTTTTAAACCAACTCCCGCTCTGGCTTGGCCTGCCCTTGTCCACCGCCACTGCGTCGCATCTTGAGCACATGATTTTTGGCGCCCTGATCGTGTTTTTCCTGATCGTGGAGCCGCATGGCCTGGCACGACTTTGGCTCACGGCACGGCAAAAATTGCGGCTCTGGCCTTTCCCGCATTAAACGTTTCCCCCTGAAGGCGCCGCAGAGCGCAAAACTTTGTCCTATCGTTTTCATCCCGCACCACAAGTGCTCTTACATCGGAGACAAGCATGAAAATCAAAACCCTCGCACTCGCCAGCGCCATCGTCGCAACAGGTCTGGGCAGTCTGCTCAGCGTGCCCCTGGCACAGGCCCAAAGCGCAGAACAGTTTGTTCCGCTGCTGGTTTACCGCACCGGCCAGTTCGCCCCGCTGGGCATTCCCTGGGCCGATGGCAAGCAGGATTATTTGAAGCTGGTCAACGCCCGCGACGGTGGCGTCAACGGCGTCAAGCTCAGCTACGAAGAGTGCGAAACGGCTTACGACGCGGCCAAGGGTGTTGAGTGCTATGAGCGCCTGAAAACCAAGGGCACCGGCGCCTCGGGTTTTGACCCGCAATCCACCGGCATCACCTTTGCCGTCACCGACAAGGCCTTTGCCGACAAGGTCAGCGTCGAGACCATGGGCTACGGTTTGTCGCAATCGGTTGACGGCAAGGTCTTCGAGTGGAACTTCCCGCTGCTGGGCACCTACTGGACCGCCGCCGACGTGATGATCCAGGACATCCTGAAAAAGGAAAAAGGCAGCCTCAAGGGCAAGAAAATTGCGCTGGTCTATCACGACTCGCCTTACGGCAAAGAGCCCATCCAGCTGCTGCAAAAACGCGCCGCCAAGGATGGCTTCGAGCTCTCGCTCTTCCCGGTCACGCCTCCTGGCGTCGAACAAAAATCGACCTGGCTGCAGATTCGCCAGCAAAAGCCCGACTACGTGCTGTTCTGGAGTGCTGGCGTGATGACCCCGGCCGGCATCCGCGAAGCACAGGCCAGCGGCTACCCACGTGAAAAGATCTACGCCATCTGGTGGGCTGGCTCCGACCATGATGTGAAAGACATAGGCACGGGCGCCAAGGGCTATAACGCCGTCACCATCCACAACAGCGCCGCCAAGGACAAGGTCCACGACGATCTGAAAAAATTTGTCTATGACAAAAAAGAAGGCACGGCATCGAACTTCAGCGAAGTCGGCGTGCTGGCCCACACCCGCGGCATGATGATTTCCATGCTGCAGGTCGAGGCGATTCGTGCGGCGCAAGAGAAGTACGGCAAGGGCAAAGCCATGACCTCGGAACAGGTGCGTTGGGGTTACGAAAACCTGGACCTCACTGCCGAGCGCCTGAAAGCCCTGGGCTTTGGCGAAATCATGCGGCCGGTGAAAACCTCTTGCGCCAACCACATGGGCACTGACTGGGCACGCATCGTCCAGTGGAATGGCAGCAAGTGGGACATCCAGCCGACCTGGTACCAGGCCGACAAAACGGTGGTCGATCCACTGGTCAAGGAAATGTCCGACAAATACGCCAAGGAAAAAAACATCAAGCCACGCGCCTGCTAAACCCAGGCCAACCCGCTTAAACCGTCCATCCTGGCGCTCGCGCCAGGATGGCGCACAAGCCACACGATTACGTCCCGGCCTAGGAGCTCACGATGTCGATTTCTTCCCCCCCGGCGGTCACGACTGCCGCCTCACCTCCGTCTGCAGCAGTGCCGGTGCTGCTCAACGTCAACGGCATAGAGGTCATCTACAACCATGTGATTCTGGTCTTGAAGGGCGTGTCCCTGCAGGTGCCCGAGGGCCGCATCGTGGCCATCCTGGGCGGCAATGGGGCAGGCAAGACCACCACGCTGCGCGCCATCTCCAACCTGCTCAAGGGCGAGCGCGGCGAAGTCACCAAGGGCTCCATCGAGTTGCAAGGGGAACGCATAGAAAACCTCTCGCCCGCCGACCTGGTCAAGCGTGGCGTGATCCAGGTGATGGAGGGCCGGCACTGCTTTGCCCACCTGACGATTGAAGAAAACCTGCTCACCGGCGCCTATACGCGCAAGAGCAAAGGCGAGATCGCCGCCAACCTGGAAAAGGTCTACAACTACTTTCCCCGCCTGAAAACCCGGCGTACGTCGCAAGCGGCCTACACCTCGGGCGGCGAGCAGCAGATGTGCGCGATTGGCCGCGCCCTGATGGCCAACCCCTCCATGGTCTTGCTCGACGAGCCCTCCATGGGCCTGGCGCCGCAAATCGTGGAAGAAGTGTTCAACATCGTCAAAGACCTGAACACCCGGGAAAAAGTCACCTTCTTGCTGGCCGAACAAAACACCAATATGGCGCTCAAATACGCCGACTACGGCTACATCATGGAAAGCGGCCGCGTCGTGATGGACGGCGCCGCCCGCGAGCTCGCCAGCAACGAGGATGTGAAAGAGTTTTATCTCGGCGTGGGCGGCGGTGAGCGCAAGAGCTTCAAGGATGTGAAAAGCTACAAGCGGCGCAAGCGCTGGCTGGCTTGATCCGGCCCCAGGAATGCCTATGACACGATTTTTTGATGCGCTGGAAACCCGCTCACCCGCGGCCCGCGAAGCGGCCCTGATGGCGGCGCTGCCGCAGCAGATCGCCCAAGCCCAACACCACACCGCCGCCTTCGGCGCCCTCCTCAAGGGGGTGGA
>NZ_FOKZ01000004.1 GCF_900112285.1 Polaromonas sp. OV174
GAGGAGCGCAGGGCCAGACGGATCAGGGCTCGTGCTTGTCTGAGCCGCAGGCGAGTTTGCACGAGACCCCGGCTGGACCGAGCACCGCAGGGTGCCCGTAGCGAAGCGAAGGGTCGCAGACAGTAGGGTCGCCTTTTCTTTGCTTACTTTCTTTTGGCGAAGCAAAAGAAAGTAAGTAGCCGCCGGGCTACCCCCGGCCAGCCACGCTCAATAGCCCCGGCTAACTATCAATTCAATAGCTGTCTACGCAAGCTCCCTCTAGGCTGTGGCTACGAAACACTTAAGAAAATCCAAAACCCGTCACTGCGCCGGATAACCCGCCTCGGCCAGCGCCTCAGCCACGGTCTCGCGGTCTTCGGTGGTCTGCACCGTCACTTTTTTGCTGGCCAGATCAATGCTGACCTGGGCGTCGGGATCGGCTTGCTTCACGGTTTTGGTAATGACGCTGGCGCAGTGGCCGCAGCTCATGTCGGGGATGGTGAATTCCATAAATAACTTCTTGAAGGGTTGATGAATGTCTGCAAACCAAAGTCTGAAGCTTGCCATGGGGCAAGGTCAACGCCCGGCCTGCAATGCCCTTGCAGCGTGTCGGCTATTGCGGGCGCCGGCTTGACCCTGCCACGATGGTAAGGTTCAGACTTCGCTCCATGACACTTCAAACCACCATACCCGGATCCGGAGCCCAGCCATGAACCTCAGCGCCAACTTGCAAACCCCCGCCACCGGCCTGGCCGAATGGCAGTTTCCCGTGGAGGGCATGACCTGCGCCTCGTGTGTGGCGCGGGTGGAGCGCGCCTTGGGCGCCGTGGCGGGTGTGGCCGAGGCCAGCGTCAACTTCGCCACCGAACAGGCCCGCGTCAGGGCCAGCCGCGAAGTCAGCATGGAGACGCTGAAGGCCGTGGTGGAGAAAGCCGGCTACGCCGTGGGCGAGCAGTCGATACGGCTCAAGATTGGCGACATGACTTGCGCCTCTTGCGTCACGCGCGTGGAAAAAGCGCTCAAGCAATTGCCCGGCGTGCGTTCGGCCGAAGTCAACCTGGCCACAGAAACCGCCGAGGTCACGGTGACCGGCGGCGCCGTCAGCTTGCCGCAACTCATAGCCGCCGTGGACAAGGCCGGTTACCGCGCCTGGGAAATGCAGGCCTCCACCGCGGATGGCGGCGCCACCCAGGCAGCCGGCGCCAGCTGGTGGCCCATCGCGCTGGCCGCCGCGCTGTCGGCGCCGCTGGTGCTGCCGATGTTCGGCATGCTGTTTGGCAAGTCGGGGATGCTGGACGGCTGGCTGCAGTGGCTGCTGGCCACGCCGGTGCAGTTCTGGCTGGGCGCGCGCTTTTACCGCGCCGGCTACAAGGCGCTGCGCGCCAAAACCGGCAACATGGATTTGCTGGTCGCCATAGGCACCTCGGCCGCCTATGGGCTCAGCGTCTACCAGTTGCTGCTGCATGGCGACCACGGCATGGCGCACCTTTATTTCGAAGCCTCGGCGGTGGTCATCACGCTGGTGCTGCTGGGCAAATGGATGGAGGCGCGCGCCAAGCGCCAGACCACAGCGGCGATACGCGCACTCAATGCGCTGCGGCCGGAAACCGCGCGGCGCCGCCAGGGCGGCCAGGACCAGGAGGTACCGGTGGGCCAGGTGCGAGTGGGCGACCTGATCGTGGTGCGCCCGGGCGAGCGCATTGCCGTGGACGGCGAGATCACCGAAGGCGCAACGCAGGTGGATGAATCGCTGATCACCGGCGAGAGCCTGCCGGTCAACAAGCATGCGGGCGACCATGTCACCGGCGGCGCGGTCAACGCCGAAGGGCTGATCGTGGTGCGCACCACGGCGGTGGGCGCCGAATCGACACTGGCGCGCATCGTCCGCATGGTCGAGTCGGCGCAGGCCAAGAAAGCGCCGATTCAGCGCCTGGTCGATCAGGTCAGCGCGGTGTTTGTGCCGGTGGTGATTGGCATTGCCCTGCTCACGCTGCTGGGCTGGGGCTTGTTCACCGGCAACTGGGAAATGGCCATTCTCAATGCGGTGGCCGTGCTGGTGATTGCCTGCCCCTGCGCGCTGGGCCTGGCCACGCCCACGGCCATCATGGCCGGCACCGGGGTGGCGGCGCGTCACGGCATTTTGATCAAGGACGCCGAGGCGTTGGAAGTGGCGCACCAGGTGAAGGTCGTGGCTTTCGACAAGACCGGCACCTTGACCGAAGGCAAGCCCGAGCTGGTGGCGCTGCAGCCCCATGGCGTGACACGCGATGAGGCGCTGGCACTGAGCGCCGCCATACAGTCCGGCAGCGAGCACCCGCTGGCCAGGGCCGTCACGCAACTGGCGGCCCAGGAACAGCTCAAGGTGCCGGCGGCCACGCAGGTACGCGCCGTGGCCGGGCGCGGCATGGCGGCGCTGGTGGAGGGGCGCGAGTTGCGCCTGGGCAGCCCGCGCTTCATGCAGGAGCTGGGCGTGGACCTGGGCGATTTCACGGCCAGCGCCCAGGCGCTGGAAACCGAGGGCCGCACGGTGTCGTGGCTGGCCGATGTGACGCCCGCCAACACCACGCCGCAGCTGCTGGCGCTGCTGGCCTTTGGCGACACGCTCAAGGCCAGCGCCGCGCCGGCGGTGGCCAGCCTGCACGCGCTGGGCATACAAACCGCACTGGTCACCGGCGACAACCGCGGCAGCGCCGAGGCCGTCGCAAAACAACTCGGCATAGATATCGTGCATTCCCAGGTGCTGCCCGAAAACAAGGCCGCCATCATCGGCCAACTCAAGGACCAGCTCCGCCAGGCGGGCGGCCGCGTCGCCATGGTCGGCGACGGCATCAACGACGCACCGGCGCTGGCCGCCGCCGATGTCGGCATTGCCATGTCCACCGGCACCGACGTGGCCATGCACGCGGCCGGCATCACGCTGATGCGCGGCAACCCGGCGCTGGTGGCCGATGCCATAGACATCTCGCGCCGCACTTACGCCAAGATCCGGCAAAACCTGTTCTGGGCCTTTGCCTACAACGTGATCGGCATACCGCTGGCGGCCTTTGGCCTGCTCAGCCCGGTGATCGCCGGCGCCGCCATGGCGTTTAGCAGCGTCAGCGTGGTGATGAATGCCTTGCTGCTGCGGCGCTGGAAAGGAAGCTCCAAATGACAGCCACGCTGATACAGGCCGGCCCTTTAAACATAGGGCAAGCAGCGGCCCAATCGGGCGTTTCAGCCAAGATGATCCGCCACTACGAATCGCTAGGCCTGCTGCCCACGGTGCAGCGCACCGAGGCCGGCTACCGCCAATATGGCGACAAGGAAGTGCACACGCTGCGCTTCATACGCCGCGCCCGCAACCTGGGCTTCAGCATGCTGGAGATTGCCGAGCTGCTCAAGCTCTGGCAAAACAAGCGCCGAGCCAGCGCCGACGTCAAACGCATCGCGCTGGCCCATGTGGCCGACCTGGAGCGCCGCATTGCCGAGATGGAGGCGATGCGGCAGACGCTGCAGCAACTGGCGCATTGCTGCCAGGGCAATAATCGGCCCGATTGCCCGATCTTGAGCGAGCTGGCGGCCTGACGGGCCGGCGGCTGGTGCGCCTTTTTTGGCGCATGGCGTGGCCGTGTAGGAGTAGTCCTGCCAACGCAGAGAGTTCGGTCTGATGGCACGCGAACGAGGAGGCGCAGAAGATGAATGGCCTTCCATGAAAAGGAGTATCAAATGCCGACACCAAGCGAGACCTTGATCGACCTGGAGACGAAGTTCTGGCAATCGATGGTCGACCACGACACGGAGACCGCTCTGGAGATGCTGGGCGAGCCATCACTCATGGTCAGCACCCACGGCGCCATGAAGTTTGATCACGCCGGCTATCGAAAAATGGCGGATCACGGCTCAATGATCGTGACTTCATTCAAACTCAGCGACATGGAAACCGTCTTCCCCAGCGACACGACGGCGATTCTGACCTACCGCGTCAAGCAAAAAATTGCACCACGCGGAAAAGGCAAAAGCATTGAGCAGGAAATGCATGACTCGTCGACCTGGATCAACACGCCCACGGGATGGAAATGCGTCATGCACACGGAGACGCCCATAGCATCCAAGGCGGCGGTGCATTGATAACGCTGCTGCAATAAACGCATTGCTGCCAGGGAAATAGCCGGCCAGATTACCCGAACTTGAGCGAGCTGGCGGCCTGAATGAAGCGTCCGAATCCGACGAGCTTCAGGACGCACGCCGGGTTTATGCTGAGACATGGACTTGTTTACTTCTTCCCCTCTTGCGCCTGACGTTGCCCGCTGGGCCGAGACCCTGGCCGAGCTGAGTCGCCAGGGCAGCGCCGTCATACCCAAACTCCTGGACGCGCAGGCGTGCGAAGCACTGATCGCTCTCTATCCACAGGCCCAACACTTTCGCAGCCGCGTCGTGATGCAGCGTCATGGCTTCGGCCAAGGCGAATACCAATACTTCAGCTACCCGCTGCCGCAGACCGTGGCGCGCCTGCGCAACACGCTGTACCCGCCACTGGTGGGCCTGGCCAATGCCTGGAACGAAGCCATGGGTATAGCCGTTCGCTATCCTGAAGAGCACGCGGACTTTCTGGCGCGCTGCCACCAGGCCGGCCAGCAGCAGCCCACGCCTTTGCTCTTGCAATACGGCGCTGGTGATTACAACAGCCTGCATCAGGACTTGTACGGCGAACATGTCTTTCCCCTCCAGGTGGCGGTGCTGCTGTCACGGCCCGGCGAGGATTTCACGGGCGGCGAGTTCGTGCTGACCGAACAGCGTCCGCGCATGCAGTCACGTGCCGAAGTGGTGCCGCTGACGCAAGGCGACGCCGTGGTGTTTGCGGTGCACCACAGGCCGGTGCAGGGCACGCGCGGCTTTTACCGCGTCAACATGCGGCATGGGGTCAGCACCTTGCGCAGCGGCCATCGCCATACGCTGGGAATCATCTTTCACGATGCGCAGTAAGCACGGCCAACGCAAGCAGGAGGCGGTTTGACAGCAGATCTTTTCGACGACACGCCTAGTCCCTATGTGACGCCTGAGGTGATCGCGCCGGGCGCCGTGTTGCTGCGCGGCTTTGCCAGGGAGCAGGCGCAAGCGCTGCTACAGGCGGTGGAACAGCTGATCGCGGCCGCGCCGCTGCGCCACCTGGTGGTGCCGGGCGGGCACAGCATGTCGGTCGCCATGAGCAATTGCGGCACGCTGGGCTGGGTGTCTGACCGCAGCGGCTATCGCTACAGCGCCAGCGACCCGTTGTCCGGCCAGCCCTGGCCGGCCATGCCCGCCTGCTTTGCCGAGCTGGCGCTGCGCGCCGCCGCCGAGGCGGGATTTAACGGCTTCAAGCCCAATGCCTGCCTGATCAACCGCTACCAACCCGGCGCGCGCCTGTCGCTGCATCAGGACAGGGACGAGGGCGAGCTGAGCGCGCCGATTGTGTCGGTGTCGCTGGGTTTGCCGGCGGTGTTTTTGTTTGGCGGCACACGGCGCAGCGACAACCCGGCGCGTTACCGGCTGCTGCACGGCGACGTGGCCGTGTGGGGCGGCCCGTCGCGGCTGGCCTATCACGGTGTCGCGCCGCTGGCCGAGGGTGATCACCCCCGCCTGGGGCGGCAGCGCATCAACCTGACCTTCAGACGAGCGGTCTGAGCCAGCCCAGCCCGGCCGCCGTGGCGCCGGCTTGCGCACCGCGCGCCGGTTGGTATTCGCAACCGACCCAGCCGCCATAGCCCAGCTCATCCAGCAGGGCAAACAAATAGGGGTAGTTGATTTCGCCCACATCGGGCTCATGGCGCCCGGGCGCGCCGGCGATCTGGATATGGCCGACCCGCCCGGTAGGCAGGTAGTGGCGCAGCTTCATGGCCAGGTCGCCTTCCACCACCTGACAGTGGTAGAGGTCCATCTGCACCTTGAGATTGGCGGCGCCGACTTCACCAATGATGTCGTGCGCATGGTCTTGCCGATTCAAAAAATAACGCGGGATGTCGCGGCTGTTGATGGGTTCTATCAGCAGCTCCACGCCGACCTTGGCGGCCTGGCGCAAGTTATCCACATAAGTGGCTTGCACCGCCTGGCGCGCCACGCCCTCGGGCAGCACACCGGCCATCACATGGATGCGCGGGCATGCCAGCACTTGCGCGTAGTCCAGCGCCATGGCGATGCCGGCGCGGAATTCGTCCTCGCGCCCGGGCAGGCAGGCCAGGCCCTTCTGGCCGGTGGCCCAGGCGCGCTCAATGCCGGCGGCGTCCGTGCCACCGGGCGGGGCGTTGATGAGCACCAGTTGCAAGTCATGCGCGGCCAGCAGCGCCTTCAATTCGCCCGCAGGCCAGGCATAGGGCGACAAAATCTCCACTGCCTTGAAGCCATCGCCGGCCGCCGCCGCAAAGCGCTCCGGAAAAGGCAGCTCGGTGTAGAGCCAGCTGAGGTTGGCGGCAAAACGGGGCATGGGTCAGGCCTTGGCTTCGGCCTGCTCGGCGCCGGGCGCGGTTTTGCATTCCCAGAAAATCCTGGCCGTGCAATGCCGGCAAATTTCCGGATCCAGCTTGCTGAAGATGGTGGAAATCGCGGTGAACTTGTCGGGGAACTGGTGCTCCGGGCCCAGCACATCGGTGAAGCCGGTCTTGCGCCACATGCGAATCACTTCGGGCCGCGGCCGGTGAAAGTAGAGGTTGCCGCCCATGGCGCGGCGCGCGGCGAGTTCGCTCTCCCACAGCTCGGCCCCGGCCAGATCGATGAAGTTCATGCTCTTGGCCATAATCAGCAAATGCTTTTGCGGCTGCGGCTGGCTGCGCAGCGCGTGCAAGATGTCGGCCACATGCTGGGTGGCACCGAAATAGACCTCGCCCTCCATGCGCAGCAGCTTGAGCTGCGGGCACTCGGGTAAGGCCTGGCGCGGCGGCTCGTCAGACCTATTTGATCCATTCGCCGCTTCCGGCTCGGGGTCTATCACCACAAACTGGCGGTCCAGGCCGCGGCTGTCAAAGCCCATGCTGCGCATGGCCGGGCGCGAGGTGCGGTACAGAAACAGCATCAGCGACAACAACATGCCGAGCAAGATGGCAATCTCCAGCCGGATGGTGACGGTGGCGATCATAGTCGCCAGCGCCACGCCGAAATCGCTGCGGCTCAAACCGAAGAGCTCGCGCCAGCGCGCCAGCGCCAGCAAGTTCATGGCCACCAAGACCAGCAGCGCCGACAGCGCGGCCATAGGAATCTGCGCCAGCAGCTGCGCGCTGAAGGCCACCAGTGCCAGCAGCAGCAGCGCCGAGAACACCGAGGCCAGCGGCGTGCGCGCGCCGGCCTCCAGATTCGGCATGGAGCGGTTCATGGAGCCGCAGGACACATAGCTGGAGAAAAAGCCGCCCACGATGTTGGACAGGCCCTGACCGCGAAACTCGCGGTTCGCGTCAATACGCTGGCCAGACTTCAGGGCCACCGTCTTGGCGATGGAGATCGCCTGGCCCAGGGCCACAATGGTCAGCGCAAAAGCCAGGCCTATCAGCTCCGAGGCCTGGGCCCAGCTGATGTCGGGCACCTGGAAACGTGGCCAGGGCGTGGCGATATGGCCCACGGTGCGCAGCGCCGCTGACGGCGTCGCGCTGGCGTAGTGCGTCCACAACCAGGCCAGCGCGGTGGCGACCACCAGGCCTATGAGCATGTAAGGCCAGTTGCGGCGAAAGCGGCGCAGCAGCAAGGCCACACCCAGGGTGATGGCAGCCACCACCAGCGCGGCCGGCTGCGCCGACGTCAAGTGGCTGATCACGTGCTTGAGCACGGCGCCGGCGCTGTGCTCGGGCGCAGCGGCCAGGCCCAGAAAATCGGGCAGGGCATGCACCGCTATCAGCAGCGCAGCACCCGAGGTGAAGCCAAACAGCACCGCCGGCGAGATGAAGTTGGCCAGCACGCCCAGGCGCAAAGCGCCTATCAGCCATTGCAGCACGCCGACCATCACGGTGACGGCCAGCGCCAGCTGGATGTAGGCCGGGCTGAAGGCCATGGCCAGCGGCGAGAGCATGGCAAACAGTGCCAGCGAATTGGCATTGGTCGGGCCAGACATCACATGCAAGCTGGAGCCGAACAGCGCGGCGATGATGCAGGGAACGATGGCGGTGTACAAGCCGTATTCGGGCGGCAGGCCGGCCAGCGTGGCAAAGGCAATGCCTTGCGGCAAGACCAGCACCGCGCCCAGCAAGCCGGCCATGGCATCGGCGCGCAGGGTGGCTGGTGTCAGTTGCCTGACCCAAGCGCCAAACAGGCGTTCAAGCAAGGGAAGAGCAAGCGAGGTGCTAGGGGTATCTGAGGATTTCATCACGAGACTTCAAGCATAGCGTGGACAAGTCCCCCGGATTGTCGGGCCAGACCCAGCCAGCGCGGCGACAGCCCGGCCAAACCCGAGGCCGCCATCACGGCATAGCGGCAAGCACGCCCATCAGTTTTGGTATCAAAAAGGCCTGTAGCGCTCTATAGATAAGCGACGGCAGCTATAAAAATGAGAGCGCCATTGGCAATCACCGCCACCACAACGACGGCGGTGACCCCACTCAGGCTCGCTGGAACTTGAACACCGCCCGGCTGGCGCGCGCATTGGGCCAGAAGCGGATTTCCCGGCCGTCCTGCAGGCCAAACTCATCGAGCACCCGCAGCTGGTTTTTCACCGCCAGCGCCTCGAAGTCGCGCAGCGTGCCGACGCGGATATTGGGCGTGTCATACCACTGGTAAGGCAAGGTCTTGGTCACCGGCATGCGGCCGCGCAGCACCGCCAGGCGATTCGGCCAGTGGGCGAAGTTGGGAAAGGTCACGATGCCGATGCGACCCACGCGCGCGGTTTCGCGCAGCATGACTTCGGCATTGCGCAAATGCTGCAAGGTATCGATCTGCAGCACCACGTCAAAGGAGTTGTCGCCGAACACCGCCAGGCCTTCGTCCAGGTTGAGCTGGATCACGTTGACGCCGCGCGCCACGCAGGCCTGCACATTGGCGTCGTCGATTTCCACACCGTAGCCGGAGCAGCCGCGCTCACGGATCAGATAGTCCAGCAGTTCGCCGGTGCCGCAGCCCAGGTCGAGCACGCGCGAGCCCTTGGGCACCAGTCTGGCAATCGACAGCAGATTGGCGGAAGGCTGCGTCTTCACCTCAGGCAGTCCGTTCATGATGCCACCTTGCTCTGAAAATAGGAGCGAACCACGCCCATGTAACGGGCGTCATCGAGCAAAAATGCATCATGGCCATGGGGAGCATCAATCTCCGCGTAACTGACGTCGCGCTGGTTGTCGAGCAAGGCCTTGACGATTTCGCGGCTGCGCGCCGGGGAAAAGCGCCAGTCGGTGGTGAAGCTGACCAGCAGGAATTTGGCCTTGGCTTGCGCCAGGGCCAGGCTCAGGTCGCCGCCAAAGGCGCTGGCCGGGTCAAAGTAGTCCAGCGCACGGGTGATCAGCAAATAGGTGTTGGCGTCAAAGTACTCGGCAAACTTGTCGCCCTGGTAGCGCAGATAGCTTTCAATCTGGAACTCCACGTCCTGGGTTGAATATTTGTAGCCACTCGCGCTGGCGCTGTCGATCACCGCATCCCTCAGTTGGCGGCCGAACTTTTCGTTCATCACGTCGTCGCTGAGATAGGTGATGTGGCCAATCATGCGGGCGATACGCAGGCCGCGTTTTGGCAGCACGCCGTGGCGGTAGAAATGGCCGCCGTGAAAGTCGGGGTCGGTGACGATGGCGCGGCGGGCGACTTCATTGAAGGCAATGTTTTCGGCCGTCAGATTGGGCGCGCTGGCCACCACCACGGCGTGGCGCATGCGTTCGGGGTATTGCAAGGTCCAGGCCAGCGCCTGCATGCCGCCCAGGCTGCCGCCCATGACGGCGGCCAGTTGCCGTATGCCCAGCGCATCGAGCAGCCTGGCCTGGGCCGCCACCCAGTCCTGCACCGTGACGACAGGAAAATCCGCGCCGTAGATTTCGTTAGTGTCGGGGTGGCGCTGCATCGGTCCGGTGGAGCCGAAGCACGAGCCCAGATTGTTGACGCCAATGACGAAAAATCGATCGGTATCCACCGGTTTGCCCGGGCCTATCATGGTGTCCCACCAGCCTTCGGACTTGGCGATGACGGCGCCGCTGTCGTCGCAGTAAACACCAGCCACATGGTGGGAGGCATTGAGCGCGTGGCAGATCAGCACGGCATTGGACTTGTCGGCGTTGAGCTCGCCGTAAGTCTCGTAACTCAGGTCATAAGCGCGAATCGACGCGCCGCTTTGCAGAGGCAGGGCCTCGGCGAAATGCATGGTCTGCGGTGTCGCAACTAAGGTCAAGAAATCACCTGTAGAAAAACAAAAAACCCGGCATCGCTAAAGCGAGTCCGGGTTGATGGATGTCGTCTTTAGCTGAACTTTTTACGCGCCCGCAAGCTGAGCAAATCGGCGCAGGGCAAGTATAGCAAGCTAGGCCTTGATCAGCAGCGCCAGCACACCCAGCACCGCAAAAACCAGCGCCGACACGATATGGACCACGCGCAACGGCACCAGCCGCGTGACGCGCTCACCGAGCCAGACCACGGGCGCATTGGCCAGCATCATGCCCAGCGTGGTGCCGGCCACCACGGCGTAATAGGCTTCGTAGCGGGCGGCCAGCATGACGGTGGCAATCTGGGTTTTGTCGCCCATTTCAGCCAGGAAAAACGCCAGCACGGTGGTGCCGAAAACGCCAAAGCGCGGCGCGCTCGAGCCCTCTTCATCGTCAAGCTTGTCCGGTATCAGCATCCACACCGCCATGGCGAGGAAGGAAGCGCCCAAAATCCAGCGCAGGATTTGCGGACTGATCAGGGTGGTGACCCAGGCGCCCAGTGCGCCGGCCATGGCGTGGTTGGCAATGGTGGCGACAAAAATACCCAGAACTATGGGCCAGGGTTTGCGAAACCGAGCCGCCAGCACCAGCGCGAGCAGCTGGGTTTTGTCACCCATTTCGGCGAGGGCGACGATGCCGGTGGATATGAGGAAGGCTTCCATGAATAACTCCGGCCGGAACAAAAACCCATGACTGCACGACCCCCCCGGCCTAAAACGGTGGCTGTGCAGTCAAAGGTCTCGCTTGATCCGAAGACCGCTTGCGCCATGTCCATGCTGGACAAGTCTGTTGACGCAAGCCCCTTTCAAAAATTGAAAGGCTGGCTACTCCCCAATGACAGCGCTCATTATAGAACCGGGCGGCAAGCCCTTCCCCTGGACGGTATAGCCATTACCAGGCACGCACCGCTTTTTACCCACAAGCGACAGCACTGCCACTAGACTGCGTTCATGCCAAGCTTCGAAGAGCAACTGCTGGAACACCGCGCATATCTACTGCGGTTCGCACGCCTGCAGCTGCGCAATGAAGCCTGGGCCGAGGATGCCGTGTCCGAAACGCTGCTGGCGGCATTGTCCAAACCGCAGATGTTTGAGCAGCGCTCCCAGCTCAAAACCTGGCTGGTCGGCATTCTCAAACACAAGGTCATTGACCTGATTCGCAGCAATGCGCGACTGGTTGCCGCGCCAGATACGCAGATGGTCAGCGAGGGCGGTGAACTTGACCGCCTGTCATTCAAGGCCGATGGCCACTTTGCTCAAACCCCCAATGACTGGGGGGACCCCGAGCAGACCTTGCAGCAGGCGCAATTCTTTGCCGTGCTGGACGCCTGCATGGAGCGTCTGCCTCCGGCGCTGGGACGGCTGTTTTTGATGCGTGAGTGGCTGGAACTTTCTTCACCAGAGATCTGTAAGGAACTGTCGCTCACCCCGACTAACTTGTATGTCCAATTGCACCGGGCTCGATTGCGCTTGCAGGAATGCCTGAACCTTCACTGGTTTGGCAAGCACAGCGCCTGAGCCTTCCGATGGTCTTGCTCATGATTGTTTGATGTGAAAACGACATTCACTTTGTTAAGACGCAGCTGCCGGCAGGCTGCCGCGCTGCTGATCGCCCGCGAAGACCGTCCCTTGGGACTACCAGATCGCATCGCGCTGAAGCTGCACCTGCTGGCGTGTGACGCTTGTCCGAAATTTGAAAACCAGGTGCTGACCTTGAGAGCAGCCATGGGGCGCTGGCGTCACTACGGCAGCGAAGCGGATCAAAAGGCCGGTTCGGCACCCAAAATCTGAAAACCGCGAAGAGTCAACCCTATGCTGCAACACACCTGCCATTGGGATGGCTAGAAGGGTTCAAACGCCCTGTTTCTGCGGCTTTGAGCGCCCCTGCGACGTCTAGGTATAAACGATAGTTGCTTGCTTTTTCTATAACTGGAGCATAATAGAGGCGTGTAAATGCACGCATTTATGCATGTTAGGTGATCGGTAAGTTTCGCGCGCTACAGCGGTACGTATAAGATTTGTTGTGCTTTCGGGACCCCATCGCTTTTATTTTTGTGTTTTAGAGGAGTCCCTTCATGGGCAACAAACTTTACGTCGGCAACCTGCCTTACTCGGTGCGTGACGAAGACCTGCAACAATCCTTTGGTCAATTCGGCGCTGTCACCAGCGCTAAAGTCATGATGGAACGCGACACCGGTCGCTCCAAGGGCTTTGGCTTTGTCGAAATGGCTAGCGATGCAGAAGCACAAGCAGCCATCAACGGCATGAACGGTCAGCCTTTGGGCGGCCGTAGCGTTGTCGTGAACGAAGCGCGTCCCATGGAAGCACGTCCTCCACGTACCGGCGGCTTCGGCGGCGGTGGTGGCGGTTACGGCGGTGGTGCTGGTGGTGGTGGCGGCGGTTACGGCGGCGGCGGCCGTTCCGGTGGCGGCAGCGACGGCGGTTTCCGTAGCCCGTACGGCGGCGGCGGTGCTGGCGGCGGTCGTTCCGGTGGCGGCGGCGGTGGACGCGGCGGCTACTAAGCCCTGCTTTTAAGCAGCTGACTTACTAGTTAGCACAAACAGCATCTTCGGTCATTGACTGAAGATTGCTTTAAAAGGCTTCAGAACTTAGGTTTTGAAGCCTTTTTGCTTTTATCTATTGATCACGATCGCAAGAAGCCCTTGGTTCAATATGTAAATCTGGGCTAGCAGGCTGTGATCAGCGCTCGCCCTGCCGATGTTTACGGGCACGGCCGGCCAAAGCCCAGTCGAACAACCTATTCGGCAAAAGACGCAGCAACTTGGCAACCACACCCATTTGCCAGGGAATCACGCGGTAACTATGACCCGCCTGGATGGAGGCAAAAGCCTTGTCAGCAAAACTATCGGCCTTCATCAGAAACGGCATGGCATAACGGTTTTGCCGCGTCAGCGGCGTGTCGATATAGCCAGGGCAAATCGTCACCACCTTCACCCCGCTGGAGCGAAGCTCGCCACGCAAGCTTTCGCAATAGCTGATGACTGCGGCCTTGCTCGCACAATAGGCGCCGTGACCTGGCAAGCCACGCGCGCCGGCCACGCTGCCAATTCCCACCAGCGCGCCGCTACCACGCACCACCATGCCAGCCATAAATGGGTGAAAAGTGGCGGCCATGCCGATGTTGTTGGTGGCAAAGGTTTGCGCCATCACCTCCAGATCCTCCAACACCGCGCTATCCATGCCTATGCTGACGCCGGCACTGGCGATGACCACATCGGGCAAACCTTGCCCTGCGATACAGGCCTGGCCTGCTGTCACTATGCTGTCTATATCTGACACATCGGCGCCATAAATCTGACAGCGGCTGGCGCTGATGGCATTGGCCTCGGCCCAGGACTGGACTTCCGCGGTTCGACGTGCAGTCAGCGCCAGGCGATAGCCCGCCGCGTAATAGCGCAGCGCCAGGGCCTGGCCAAGGCCGCTGGATGCACCGGTGATGAACACGAGTCTGGACATGCTGGACTGACCTGAGTTGAAAACGGGCAGGGCCGGGGCCATACACGGCCACGGTACGAAGCGTTAGCGGGCTGGGGGCTTGGCAGCAGCGGGACTCGCGGCAGCACTCGATGATTTGGGCATCAACACACCTCGAACCCGGCCTTTCAGATTGGCTACTTGGTCCAGGTTATCGTAGGCAAAAGTGTCGCCGGTGAACTGGTCGGTGCCCCGGATCAAAATGACAGGTTTGTGGGACTGAACACGCTCTTCGTTTAAAAAGGCATGCAGGAATTCCCCACGAAACTCCAGTCGCGGCATCTCTTTGCCATTGGCGTCCTTGCTGGAATCACGTACCACCCGCGCATTGCCGGTCAACTGAACTTCCGAACCATCGCCATTGGTATAAGCCCGATTCGCCGTGGCCGTCGTGAGCCGCCCGTCGATGCTGATGCTATGAATCCGAGCCTGGTCGATTTCCAGAATGTCGGTGTCTTGGAAATGTCGTGCCTCGGTGCCATAGACTTCGCTTTTGAGTTTGCCGTTCTCGTCAAAGGTCTTGATGGTGAACTTGCGCATGAAGTAATCTACCTCGTGACCCGACTCCTTGACCACCTCAGGGGCGCTGAAGGTAGGCGCATTTCGTACCAACCAATAAGTGCTCAAGGCCAGCGAGCCCATCAACAGAACGGGCATGTAAATAGCCATGCGGTCCCATAAATGCAAGAAATTGCGCCAGGCCCCTGGCGACGGCGCAACACTACGGCCCTGGCCTGGATCGGGTAGAACGCCTGTCATTGGCTATATTCCTGCAGCAAACTGGCATAACGCCCGCTGGCAATCAGCAGCACATCACAAAATTCGCGTGCAGCGCCCTGGCCGCCGCAGGCTTGCGTGACATGGTGGGCTTGCGCTCTGACCTCACTATGGGCATTCGCTGGCGCGCAACTCAAGGCCACTCGTCGCATCACGGGCAGATCGGGCCAGTCATCGCCCATGGCCGCCGCCGCGCTCCAATCCAAGCCCAGGGCCTGCAAGGTGATTTCGGCAGCAGGACGCTTGTCTTCGGTGCGAAAGTGCGCGTGCGTGATGCCCAGCGCTTGCAAGCGCGCGCGCAGCACAGGACTGTCGCGGCCGGTGATGACTGCGGGTGTGATGCCGGCTTTTTGCAACAGCTTCAGGCCCAAGCCATCCAGAATATTGAAGCGCTTGAGGCTCTCGCCGGCCTCGGACAAATAAAGCCCGCCATCCGTCAGCACGCCATCGACATCAAAAAAGGCGACTTTCACCCCCTGTGCACGCAGCAGCAGTTCGGGAGAAAAATTCAAGGCAGGCGTCATATCAAATCACCTTGGCACGCATCAAGTCGTGGGTGTTGAGCGCTCCACACAACTCTCCGGCCTGATCCACCACCAACACACTGGTAATGCCGTGCTGCTCCATCAACGCCACCGCCTCGACGGCCAGGGAATCGGCCCGCACCGTGCGTGGCTGGGCATGCATCACCGCGCCCGCCGTGCTGCTGCGCAAGTCCGCGCCTTTTTCCACCAGGCGGCGCAAGTCACCGTCAGTGAAAATGCCGAGGACTCGCCGGTTTTCGTCCACCACGGCGGACGCCCCCAGGCCCTTGGCGCTCATCTCGCGCATGAGGTCTACAAATGAAGTCTCTAATCGCACCTGAGGAATGGCATCGCCACTGCGCATCACGTCACTGACGTGAGTCAACAGCTTGCGACCCAAGGCCCCACCGGGGTGCGAGCGGGCAAAGTCCTCTTCCTTGAAGCCGCGCGCATCCAGCAAAGCCACGGCCAGGGCATCGCCAAGCGCAAGTTGCGCCGTGGTACTGGCCGTGGGCGCCAGATTCAAGGGACAAGCTTCCCTGGCGACGCTGCTGTCAAGGACGACGCGAGCCTGCTTGGCCAGCGTCGACTGCAACCCGCCGGTAATGGCGATCAGCGGCACACCGAGGCGGCTCAACACCGGCAAAATCGCCGTCAGTTCCTCGCTCTCGCCGCTATTGGAAATGGCCAACACGACATCAATGGCCTGGATCATGCCCAAGTCACCATGGCTGGCTTCGGCCGGATGTACAAACAGGGAAGGCGTGCCGGTGGAAGCCAGCGTGGCAGCAATCTTGCGGCCTATATGACCGCTCTTGCCCATGCCCATCACCACCACGCGGCCGCGACACGCCACCAGCAGGCCGATCGCCTGGACAAACTCGGTTCCTACGCGTGCGGCCAAGCCCAGCACGGCCGCGGCCTCAATCTCAAAGGTCTTGCGGGCAAGCGTCAGCGCCTGCTCGGCATCAAATTTCGCGGTGTCAAAGCTCATTGCCGCATTCTATAGAGGAGCGCAAAGACACACGGGGTCTACGCATAGCCGGAACAGGGCTGAAAAACGACAAGAGATCGGGGCCGGTCAGAGCAGGCTCATCCGCTACTATCAAGCCATGAGTGCGCTTGAGATCACCTTGCTTTACCTGCTGGCTGCCGTGCTGGGGGTGGTGGCCTGCCGTTCGCTCAAATTACCGCCCATGCTGGGCTATCTGGCCGTCGGCGTGCTGATTGGCCCACATGCGCTGGCGGTTGCGCAAAGCGCAGATGCGGTACGCCATCTGGGCGAGTTCGGCGTGGTGTTTCTGATGTTTGTGATCGGACTGGAATTCAACCTGTCCAAGCTGCGCTCCATGCGCCGCCATGTCTTTGGCCTGGGCCTGCTCCAGGTCTCGATGACCATGATCTTTGTGACCTTCGGTTCATTGTTTCTGGCCAGCATGGCGCCCACTTTATGGACCATGGAGTGGCAGACCGCGCTGGCGCTGTCAGGCGCCATCGCCATGAGCAGCACGGCCATCGTGGTCAAGCTGCTGTCCGAACGCCTGGAGCTGGCCTCCGAGCATGGCCAGCGCGTGATGGGCGTGCTGCTGTTCCAGGATCTGGCCGTGGTGCCGCTGCTGGTATTGATTCCGGCACTGGGTTCCTCTCCCGATCAACTCTTCATGGCGCTGGCGATTGCCGGTTTGAAAGCCACGCTGCTGGTCGGCCTGTTGCTGACTGGCGGCCAGCGCTTGATGCGCTGGTGGCTCACCATCGTGGCCAGGCGCAAAAGCGAAGAGCTGTTTGTCCTCAACCTGCTGCTGGTCACGCTGGCTCTTAGCTGGCTGACCGAGTTGGCGGGCCTGAGCCTGGCACTGGGCGCCTTCATCGCCGGCATGCTGATTTCGGAAACCGAGTACAAGCACCAGGTCGAAACCGACATCCGGCCATTTCACGACGTCTTGCTGGGGCTTTTCTTCATCAGCGTCGGCATGATGCTGGACTGGCACGAGGTGGCACGGCAGTGGGCGCTGGTGTTGCTGCTGCTGATACTGCCCGTTCTGTTCAAGCTGGTGCTGGTCACCGGGCTGGCACGCTGGCTGGGAGCAACCGGTGGCGTTTCTTTGCGCACCGGTCTGTATCTGGCACAGGCCGGTGAGTTCGGTTTTGTGCTGCTGTCGCTGGCGCAAGACAGCCGGCTGGTGCCGCCCACCTTGCTGAACGCCATCCTGGCCAGCATGGTGCTGTCCATGCTGGCCACGCCCTTCATCATCATGTACAGCAATCGCATCGTGCTGAAGCTGGTCGCCAGCGAATGGTTGCAGCAGTCGCTGCAGATGACCACCATTGCCAGCAAATCCATGAACGTCAACAAGCACGTCATCATTTGCGGCTACGGTCGCTGCGGCCAGAACCTGGGCCACATGCTGGAGCGCGAAGGCATTCCCTACATGGCACTGGATCTGGATCCGGATCGGGTGCGCCAGGCTGCAGCGGCCGGTGACTCGGTGGTGTTTGGCGATGCGGTGCGCCTACAGGCCTTGATGGCGGCCGGACTGTCCCGCGCCAGTGCCGTGGTGGTGACCTATCTGGATACCGCCAGCGCCCTGAAACTGCTGGCCAACGCACGCGCCCATGCGCCCACGGTACCGGTGATTGTGCGCACCGTGGACGACCAGGATCTGGAAAAATTGCAGGCTGCCGGCGCCACCGAAGTCGTGCCCGAAGCCATAGAAGGCAGCCTGATGCTGGCCAGCCATGCGCTGGCGCTGGTGGGTGTGCCCATGCGCCGCGTGATTCGTGTCGTACAGGACCAGCGCGATGCGCGCTACAACCTGCTGCGCGGTTATTTTCGCGGTGCCGACGATGACACCGTGGGCGAACTCGAACAAGAACGCCTGTCGACCGTGACACTGCCGCCCGGCAACAAGTCGGTCGGCCAAACACTGGGCGCGCTGGCCTTGCAGACCACCGGCGTGCGCGTTGTCAGCCTGCGGCGCGGCAATGGCAAAACCCAGAAGGCGCTTGAAGAAGCCTGGCTGGAAGAGGGTGACACCTTGGTGCTGTCCGGCAAGCCCGAGGCACTGGCCATCGCAGAGCAGGCGCTGCTGCGCGGCTGACGAACCGCACGCAAGCGGCGCGCCCCCCAAGGTACAGGGCAAAATGGAGAGCCACAGCACCACAGGCTGACACCATGCCAAATACCCCAGACGCCTTCAATTACGGCCCCTACCTGCGACGCCACATCCGCACCGTGCCCGACTGGCCGGCGCCCGGCGTGCAGTTTCGCGATATCACGCCGCTGCTGCAAAACCCCAAAGTCTTCAGAGTGCTGATTGATGCCTTTGTCCACCGATACATGGACCCGGCGCTACGCCCCGACGTGGTCGCTGGGCTGGATGCACGCGGCTTCATTCTGGGTGCGGTAGTGGCCTACGAGCTGAATGTCGGTTTTGTGCCGATACGCAAAAAAGGCAAGCTTCCCTTCACCACGGTCGAGGAAACCTACGAGCTGGAATACGGCAGCGCCAGCGTCGAGCTGCACACAGACGCCGTCAAGGCTGGCGACAGGGTGCTGCTGATTGACGACCTGATCGCCACCGGTGGCACCATGATGGCGGGTAAAAAGCTGCTGGAAAAGCTGGGGGCCACGGTGACCGAAGGCGCCGCCATTGTTGACCTGCCGGAGCTCGGTGGTTCGGCCAGGTTGCGGACCGCAGGCCTGCCTTTATTCACATTGCTAGATTTTTCCGGTCACTGAACCATCACCCACCGACGGGCGAGATTACTATAAAAACAATAGCATTTAACGCCCGTTGAATAACGACAAACCTTGTTTTTTCTTATTATTTTCCTTCCCAATCAACCAGCTTGCCCGGCTTAATTGAGTTCGCCATATTGGGTATTGCTAAGCCCCGGAGAAGCAGCTGATTCAGCTCTCTCGGTATCTGCAAAGTCATTGACCTGCGGCGAGTAACGCAAACCGCGGCGAGCTTCAATGCGCTTTTCTGGCGCCACGGAGGTGCTGCGTGCGGACGCCGCCAGCAGGGCTTGGCGAAAGGCCGTCACTTCATCCGCCTGAATCGGCTCGTAACGCGAGGCCTGCGGTTTGACCGGTTTGGCTAACGCATCAGACGCTGGCGCTGCATGAGCTTCGGATTTTTTCACCACATCGACTTCAAGCACGCGCCAGTACACGGCGGGCACGGTAATTTCAAACCGCTGTTTGGCGTCTTGCACCATCAAGGCCTCAATCTCGCCAAGCCGAGGTGTCGGGGCAGCGGAGGCCTTGACCAGATCCATCATGACCAAAAACTCGTTACCGCCCTGGTCCAGCGACAGCACTTTGAACTTGTAGCTGGCAGACAAGACGCCGGCCCGGGTCATGGTTTCACGGATCGCCACATAGAGCTGTTCGCGGCGTGCATGACGTTTGGCTTTGCGCTCATCAGCAGAACCGCTGACCTCTGCTTGCGGACGCTGAAACGGCACCGCGCCGGCTTGCTCATGCCTCTTGAGCGCACGTGTTGCGCCATCAGGAGGCGTCGCTCTGGCGGAGCGGGAATGGCCTGAAAACCAGTTGAAAAAAGACATCTTTGCGCTTTTCTGCAGGCCACAGACGGCTTGCCATTGTTGTTGAATCCAGCGGATTCAGTTTAGCAATGAGCAACTGAATTCACTAGGATGAACAGAGCCGTATTTCTGCTTTTTTGTGGCATTCCCAACACTGTCACGACGCTGCAATAGCGGCTTGAACACGGTAGGGATCAGGTGACCGCCACACGCCGGGGACGGTTGTACAAGCGCTTGGCCATCACGGCCCCCATGGCCAGCGTCAACTCCAGTGCAATCGGGCTGTGACGGTTGGCCATTTCCTGAAAGCGTGTGGAAGTCAAACTCCACAGCTTGCAGGGCGTGGCAGCATGCACCGTGGCGCTGCGCGGCTGAGACGCGAAAAAAGTGCCTTCACCCAGCACAGTACCTGCGCTCACCATAGCCATCCGAACTCGCGCCTTTTCGTCTTTGTAATGCACGCTCAGGCTACCGCTTTCGATGAAATACAAAGTACGGTCGGTTGTGCCTTGCTCCATCAAAACCTGCCCATTGTTCAGGGTAAATGGCTGCATATAGGTTGCCAAAATATCCCAGTGAGGCTGGCTGAATTGGCAACTCAAGGCATCGCTCGCTTGGGAATGTGTGATGGCCTGGGCCAAACCTCGGATATCAGAACGGACGGCGGTGAGTAATGGTGCATTCATGGTGGACGGAAGATACCTTTGACCTACAAAAGCTGCAAGGGTAATTACCCATTAGCCAGGCTACTTTATGCCAACGCATCTTGCTGGTTTTGTCATCTTGTCATCCTCGCAGCCTCGCAGCCTCGCGTATGCTGGCTGAATCTACTTCCCGATACAGAATCTGGAAAAGATCTCGCCCAGCAAGTCGTCCGAGCTGAAAGCGCCGGTGATCTCACTCAACTGAAGTTGCGCCTGGCGTAAATCCTCGGCCAGCAAATCCAGCGCCGGTTGTGAGGCCAGTAGCTGAGCCGATGCGGTTTCCAACCCGGCTTGCACCTTGTGCAGCGCATGTACATGGCGTTCACGCGCCATGAATACCCCTTCGGGCGCGGCCTGCCAGCCCACCACCTGCAGCAACAGCTGGCGCAAAGCTTGCAGACCAGTGCCGGTTTTTGCCGAAATTTGCACGCCGCCAGAGATTTTTTTCAACAGCGCAGCGCTGGCCATGTCGCACTTGTTCCAGACATCGATGACCGGCGTATTTTTTGCAAGCTTTTGGCTTAATTCCCTTGCTATCTGTGCGTCATCAGCTATGTAATTAATAGCATTACCGGCCGAACCCTCATCTTCTTGCCGGGTCATGTCGTGCAAAAACAGCACGGCATCCGCCGTTTCAATTTCTGCCCAAGCGCGCTCCACGCCAATTTTCTCCACCTCGTCCAGCGCATCACGCAAACCGGCGGTATCCACCACATGCAGGGGCACGCCCTCTATCTGTATCAGCTGCGACACCTTGTCGCGCGTGGTGCCGGCGATCGGCGTGACGATGGCCAACTCGGCGCCGGCCAGCGCATTGAGCAGCGAGCTCTTGCCGGCATTGGGCTGGCCGGCAATCACCACCTTGATGCCCTCGCGCAAAATCGCCCCCTGGGTGGCACGCTGCAAGACGCCCGCCAGCGTGGTCTGCAAGCGCAGCAACTGACCCTGGGCATCGGCCTTTTGCAAAAAGTCTATGTCTTCTTCCGGAAAATCCAGCGTCGCCTCTACCAGCATGCGCAAATGAATCAGCTGCTCCAGCAAGGTATTAACGGCCAGTGAAAACTCGCCTGACATGGAACGCGCTGCCGAACGGGCCGCCGTTTCGGTGCTGGCGTCAATCAGATCGGCAATGGCTTCGGCCTGTGCCAAATCGATCTTGTCATTGAGAAAGGCGCGTTCGGTGAATTCGCCCGGTTGCGCCACGCGAAGCAAGGGCAGGGAGGCTTGGCCCGTCACCGGATCCAGAGCAGCGCCGGCTTCCAGGCAACGCGCCAGCAATAGTTGCAACACCACTGGCCCGCCATGGGCCTGCAGTTCCAGCACGTCTTCACCGGTGTAAGAATGAGGCGCGGGGAAATGAATCGCCAAGCCCTGATCTATGACCTGACCCAGGGCATCGCGAAAAGGCAAGTAGGTGGCCTGGCGCGGCGACAGGGAGCGCCCGCAAACGGCGGCAATCACCGCTGCAATCTGCTGACCGGAAACGCGGACTATGCCCACCGCTCCCCGACCGGGTGCTGTGGCAATAGCGACGATGGGATGGTGATGTCGGGCCAACATAAAGCTTCGCAATGTTAAAGGGCCGCTTAGCGGCCCTTTTTATTATTTGAACTTCGGCAGATTGAACTGCGGCGGAACACCCATCCGGGTATTGATGACCCATTGCTGGGTAATCGACAAGATGTTGTTGGTGATCCAGTACAAGACCAGGCCGGCCGGGAAGAAGAAGAACATCACGCTGAAAATCAGCGGCATGAACCACATCAGCTTGGCCTGCATCGGATCAGGCGGCGCGGGATTGAGCGCGGTCTGCAGCATGGTGGTCAAGGCCATCACGACCGGCAAGATGTAATACGGATCGGGCGAAGACAAGTCCTTGATCCACAAGATCCATGGTGCGCCGCGCATTTCGACGCTGGACAAAAGCACCCAGTACAGGGCAATGAAGACCGGAATCTGGATCATGATGGGGAAGCAGCCGCCCATAGGGTTGACCTTTTCCTCACGGTAAATCTTCATCATCGCCTGCTGCATTTCCTGCGGCTTGTCTTTCAGGCGTTCGCGCATTTCCGTGATTTTCGGATTGATGGCCTTCATCTTGGCCATGCTGGCATAGGCCTTGGCGTTGAGCCAATAAAACGCGATTTTCAGCAGCAGCACCAGCGCCACGATGGACCAGCCCCAGTTCTGGATGAAGCTGTGCAGCTTGTCGAGCAGCCAGTACAGCGGCTTGGCCAGAATGGTCAGCCAGCCATAGTCCTTCACCAGTTCCAGGCCAGGCGCCAGAGCTTCCAGCACTTTTTCTTCCTGAGGGCCAACAAAAAACTTGGAATCTATGGTCTTGGTCGCACCGGGTGCAATGCTGTCCAGCGGCGTAATCATGCCCACGGCATACAAATTCGTGTCGACCTTGCGCAAAAACAGGTCGCGCTTGATGCCGTCAGCCAGAATCCAGGCCGAGGCAAAGTAATGCTGCACCATGGCTACATAACCGTTGGTGGCCTGTTTCTCCACATCGACCTTGTTGTTTTCAATGTCCTTGAACTCAACTTTTTGGTATTTCTTGGCTTCGGTGTAAATCGCCGGACCGGTGAAAGTTGAGTAAAACGACGATTCTCCAGGCGGCTTGTTGCCGTCGCGTACCAATTGCAGATAGAGCTGAGGCGCCACCGGCGCGCTGCCGGTGTTGATCACCTCATGGCGCACCGCTAGGTCATACGCACCACGCTTGATGGTGTAGGTCTTGAGCAGCTTGACGCCACCGATGTCGGCCGACTCAAACTTGACTTGCAATTCATTCTGGCCGTCTTTCAAGACACGCTCGCCAGGCAGCAAGGTCATCAGTGTTTTGTGCGTCGGGAAAGCACCGCCCGTACTGCCTGCAACCAGACCCGATTGCGCGACATAAACACGGTTGGCGCTTTCATCCAGCAGCACAAAACCCTGCTCTTTGTGCGCCATATCCTTATATTTGTTGAACGCCGAGTGAACCAGCGTTCCACCTTCACTGTCAAAAGTCAGGCTGAGCACATCAGTGTTCACCACCACACGCTCTTTGGCAGCGGCGGGCGTTATAGAAGGTGCGCCCGTTGGCACCGTGCCTGGCGTCGCGCTCACTGGCGACGGCACTGCGGCGGCACCGCTGCCGGCAGCCGACGCGGCTGCGCTGACGACAGGTGCCTTGGCAGTCTGGCTGCTGGAAGGGAAAAAAGTGGCTTTGTGGCCATTAAAGACCTGCCATTGGTCCCACAACAAGACCATGGAGAAACCAAAAATCACCCACAAAATGGTGCGGCGGATGTCGTTCATGACGGCGTCTTTTTAGAAGGAATAGAAGCCGCGGGCGTGAGCAGGCGGCTGAAAAGGGAAGCAGAATTCGTGGCCGGCACCGGATCGTGTCCGCCATCACACCAGGGCTGGCAGCGTGCCAGTCGGCTCAGCGTCAGGTAGCTACCCTTGAGCGCACCGTGTTCTTGCAATGCTTGCAAGGAATAAACCGAGCAACTGGGTTCAAACCGGCAGGACGCACCCAGCCAGGGACTGAGCAATAAGCGATAGCCCTTGACCAAACCGATCAGCACGGTTTTCGGCAAACGCGTCAGGGTGGCGATTGCGTTCACGACGCCTTCGCTCCTGCCAACATCAACACCTGCATTTCGGCCCGCACCGCCTGCTTGAGCAGTTCCGAGCTGGCGCTGACAAATTCCGTACGGGGAAAACCGCGGCGCAAGCGAACCACAAATGCGGCTTGCGGATATTGCTGAGAAAAATCAGCACTCACGGTGTAGATCTGTCGTTTGATAGCGTTGCGCGTTGCAGCGCGTTTCGCCCAACGTTTTGGAACCATCGCGCCTATCCACATTGCCTGGACGGGAAACAACACAGGCGTATTGACCCGTTTGTCGGACTCTTCTTGCGCCGCCTTCACGTCCAGCGCATTGCGATGCAATGCGAAGTGCGTTGTTTTTGCAACGATGGCGCCGGCAAGAACTGCCTGAAACTGAGGTCGGGTTTTCAGCCGTAGCACTAGTGCCAAGCGTCAGCTCAACAGCAAAAACGGCACATGGCCTGCAAAAAAAACTGGCTTAGACAGCCAGACGCTTGCGACCTTTGGCGCGGCGTGCAGCGATAACTGCGCGGCCGCCACGCGTTTTCATGCGGGTCAAAAAGCCGTGCGTACGTGCGCGCTTAACTTTGGATGGTTGGTATGTGCGTTTCATGATAAATCCTACTAGCCCTACCGGGCCTGTTACTGGGCTGTCAGCTACAAAACTTCCCCGGGCGATTCGAATGATTTTTAGGCCGAAAAACGGCCCTTTTTGTAAGTCCAGGGACTTGCATTACTGCAGCGACAAGCTTTGAAGACGAATCAACAAGCAAGACTGCGCAGGCAGCGTTAAGCCGCAACGAATCGGGGAAACCCGTGATTATCGCAGATTTCCCAATCCTGGCAACAAGTTAGCGCTGATGTCGTCAGCAAGGGGTGAAATCAGACGGCTCGAATAGCTATTGCAAGCCTCACAACGCCAATGAAAAGAAATTTTCTGGCGTGCTGGTTTTCTCTCGGTAACTTCGATTTCTGGTCCCACTTTCGGCAACTTACAGCGATTTGGATGAAAAAACGACTTGGAATGAGTGTTCGAGGCAAAGCCGACGAGGCTATGTTTTTTGGATCGCCTGATTTTTCTATCTCTTCTTTAATTCTTTAATTCAAAATAGTAGTAGTGGTAAGGGATGCCACTATCTGTGGATAAGTTGTTTTTCCCTTTAAAAATCATCTGCTTAGGATTTGTTTAACCTTGTGCCAAGCTATTACGGAAGTCTGCTGCCATATATGAACAACTGTCAAAAGCTAACTTTCCCTGTGGATAAGTAGGTAGTTGTTCAAAAGTTGTCCCCAAAGTTATGTGACAAACCCAGTTTTTTCAAAAAAATAGTAAAAAAGTACTGCTTTTATGCAAAACTTCTTCTTGGCTTCATGTTTGATTTCGTCTTCGTCATGACTTCTTATTCAGAGTCAGCGCACTCAGCCAGATCAACCGAGAAGCCCCAATCTTGTGGATAACTAGCTGTCACGACTACAATTACGGGTGTCCAAAATTAACAATATCCACAAGCAGCTACAGCCTGCTTTGCACCCGCAGCCTGGTCAAAAGTCGTCATGAGTGAGGCATCCGTCAATAGCCTGAGTCAGGATTTGTGGCAGACCTGTGTTGACCATTTGGCCCAGGAATTACCTGAACAGCAGTTCAACACCTGGATTCGTCCATTGGTGGTCATAGTCGCCCCCGACCTGTCAAAAGTCACCGTTCAGGTTGGTAATCGCTTCAAACTGGACTGGGTTCGGGCCCAGTACGCCGCTCGTATTGCGGCCTTGCTCGAAAAAATATCGGGCCAGCGAATTCCCATAGAGTTAGCGCTCGCTCCCAGGGAAGCGCCTGCAAAATCAGATGTATTGATACGAAAATTTGATGCCATAGGGGTGTCTGAGCCGGCTAACTTGGGTGCGCCCGAGGAAACTGCCGCGTCCGCGTTCAAGAACCGGATCAATACCGCGCTGACCTTCGACACTTTGATTGAAGGCACGGCCAACCGCATGGGCCGGGCTGCCGCGCTTCATGTGGCCAGCAGTCTGGGTCAGCTTTACAACCCTTTGTTTATCTATGGCGGCGTCGGTCTGGGCAAGACCCATTTGATGCATGCCATCGGCAACAAACTGTTGGCGGATAACCCTGCGGCCAAAGTTCTCTACATCCATGCGGAGCAATTTGTATCGGATGTGGTTAAAGCCTATCAGCGCAAGACTTTTGACGAGTTCAAAGAGCGTTATCACTCGCTGGATTTGCTGCTGATCGACGATGTGCAGTTTCTGGCCAACAAGGATCGCACTCAGGAGGAGTTTTTCAACGCCTTTGAGGCCTTGCTGACTAAAAAATCACACATCGTGATGACCAGCGACACTTATCCCAAGGGTTTGACCGACATCCATGAACGCCTGGTGTCGCGCTTCGATTCCGGTCTGACGGTGGCCATTGAGCCGCCGGAACTGGAAATGCGCGTCGCCATTCTGATTCGCAAGGCCGATACCGAGGGTGCGGTCATGCCCGAAGAGGTGGCATTTTTTGTCGCCAAGAACGTCCGCTCCAACGTGCGTGAGCTGGAAGGCGCCTTGCGCAAAATACTGGCGTACTCGCGTTTCAACCACAAGGAAATCTCGATTCAGCTGGCCCGGGAGGCCCTGCGCGACCTGTTGTCAATCCAGAACCGGCAGATTTCCGTTGAAAACATCCAGAAGACGGTCGCCGACTATTACAAGATCAAGGTCGCCGACATGTATTCCAAGAAGCGGCCAGCCAGCATCGCCAGACCGCGCCAGATTGCCATGTACCTGGCCAAGGAGTTGACGCAAAAGAGCTTGCCGGAAATTGGCGAGCTCTTTGGCGGCCGCGACCACACCACGGTGCTGCATGCGGTACGCAAAATGGCCGCCGAACGCCAGTTGATGACCGAACTCAACCAGCAACTCCACGTGCTGGAGCAAACCCTTAAGGGCTAAAAGAATGCTTTTGTACTCTTTTTCAAAAACCTTGGACCAGACCCAATAATGCTGGGGATAACTTTTTAGCAAGTCATGACTTATCCACAGAAGCAGATGACAATCGAAAGTTGTTCCTGTCCGACAGGATACTTCCGGGGCCTCTGGGCACAAGGTTAAACAAACGCCAAGTATTTGATTTAAAAGGGAAAAATCACGCTATCCACAGATAGTGGCGGCCCTTATCACTACTACTAATTTGAATTAAAGAATTAAAGATAAATACAGAGGAAGACATGATCGTTCTGAAAGCCACTCAAGAAAAAGTGTTGTCGGTGCTGCAATCGGTCGCGGGCATTGTGGAGCGCAGGCACACTTTGCCGATTCTGGCGAATGTGCTGATCCGTAAAACCGGTCCCCAGTTGCAGCTCACGACGAGCGATCTTGAAATTCAGATCCGCACCACAGCCGAACTCGATGGCGACGCCGGCAACTTCACCACCACGGTAGGTGCGCGCAAGCTCATAGACATTCTGCGTTCCATGCCCAGCGACCAAACCGTATCGCTGGAGTCGGCGCAAAACAAGCTGATCCTGAAAGGCGGAAAAAGCCGCTTTACTTTGCAGACGTTGCCGGCGGAAGACTTTCCGCTGGTGCAAGAGGCCGCCAATTTTGGTCCGGCCTTCGCGGTACCGCAAAAAGTGCTCAAGGAATTGCTGAATCAGGTGTCGTTTGCCATGGCGGTGCATGACATTCGCTACTACCTCAACGGTATTTTGTTTGTTGCCGAAGGCAAGCAGCTGAGCCTGGTCGCCACCGACGGCCACAGGCTGGCCTTTTCTTCCGCCACGCTGGATGTTGAAGTGCCCAAGCAGGAAGTCATCTTGCCGCGCAAGACGGTGCTGGAAATGCAGCGCCTGCTCAGCGACAAGGAAGGCGCGATCGAAATGCAATTTGCCGGCAACCAAGCCAAGTTCAGTTTTGAGGGCATGGAGTTTGTGACGAAGCTGGTCGAAGGCAAATTCCCCGACTACAACCGCGTGATTCCCAAAAACCACAAGAACATCATCACGCTGGGCCGCGTGCCCCTGCTGGCCAGCCTGCAGCGCACCGCGATTTTGACCAGCGAAAAGTTCAAGGGCGTGCGACTGAACATCGAGCCCGGCACTTTGCGTGTGGCCTCGAACAACGCCGAGCAGGAAGAAGCGGTCGACGAGCTGGATATCGATTACGGCGGCGACGCCATCGAAATCGGCTTCAACGTCACCTACCTGATTGATGCGCTGGCCAATATGGACCAGGACATGGTGAAAATCGAGCTGGCGGACTCCAATAGCTCGGCCCTGCTCACCATTCCCGACGACACGGCTTTCAAATATGTCGTGATGCCGATGCGAATTTGACGCGCGGCTTGCACCAGAGCGCGTCAAAAACTGCCAACAGACCCGCTTGCCGAAGCGGGTTTGGTCATTGAAGAGATTGAAGAAATTGGGAATAGCTGGCCATGACTGAAGAAAACAAAGCAAACGAAGCCGATCAAGTGAACGTCAACGACGGTGCTGCGGGCGAGGGAAGCTCCAATTTCCAGCCAAAAATCGACACCAATCAGGCCGGCGCCTCTGAAGCCTATGGCGAAGGCTCGATCCAGATCCTGGAAGGTCTGGAAGCCGTGCGCAAGCGTCCCGGCATGTACATCGGCGATACCTCCGATGGCACCGGACTGCACCATCTGGTGTTCGAGGTTGTGGATAACTCCATCGACGAGTCGCTGGCCGGTCATTGCGATGATATTTTGGTCACCATTCACTCCGACAATTCCATCAGCGTGGTCGATAACGGCCGCGGGATTCCGACCGGCGTAAAGATGGACGACAAGCACGAGCCCAAACGCTCGGCAGCCGAAATTGCCCTGACCGAGCTGCATGCCGGCGGCAAGTTCAACCAGAACAGCTACAAGGTTTCGGGCGGCCTGCATGGCGTGGGCGTGAGCTGCGTGAACGCACTGAGCAAAATGCTGCGCCTGACGATTCGTCGTGACGGCAAGGTGCACACCATGGAGTTTTCCAAGGGCTTTGTGCAAAACCGCATCATCGAGACCGTCGATGGGGTGGAAATTTCCCCGATGAAGGTGATGGGCGACACCGACAAGCGCGGTACCGAAGTTCACTTTTTGCCCGACACCGACATCTTCAAGGAAAACAACGATTTCCATTACGAGATTCTGAGCAAGCGCTTGCGCGAGCTGAGCTTTCTGAATAACGGCGTGCGGATTCGCCTGAAGGATGAGCGCAGCGGCAAGGAAGACGACTTCGCCGGCGCCGATGGCGTCAAGGGCTTTGTCGGATTTATCAACAAGGGCAAAACCATATTGCACCCCAATGTGTTTGCCGCCATGGGTGATCGCCAGAGCGACCAGGGCACAAACATCGGTGTCGAAGTCGCCATGCAGTGGAACAGCGGCTACAGCGAGCAGGTGCTGTGTTTCACCAACAATATTCCGCAGCGCGACGGCGGCACCCACCTGACCGGCTTGCGCGCCGCCATGACGCGCGTCATCAACAAATACATCGACGACAGCGAGTTGGCCAAAAAGGCCAAGGTTGAAGTCACCGGTGACGACATGCGCGAAGGCTTGTGCTGCGTGCTGAGCGTGAAAGTGCCAGAGCCCAAGTTTTCCAGCCAGACCAAGGACAAGCTGGTGTCCAGCGAAGTGCGCGGCCCGGTCGAAGACATCGTCAGCCGTTTGCTGCACGACTACCTGCAAGAACGCCCCAACGACGCCAAGATCATCGTTGGCAAGATCATTGAAGCGGCGCGTGCCCGCGAAGCCGCTCGCAAAGCCCGCGACATGACACGCCGCAAAGGCGTGCTCGACGGCATGGGCCTGCCCGGCAAGCTGGCCGACTGCCAGGAAAAAGACCCGGCCGGTTGCGAAATCTACCTGGTCGAGGGTGACTCCGCCGGCGGCTCCGCCAAGCAGGGCCGCGACCGTAAGTTCCAGGCCATCTTGCCCTTGCGCGGCAAGATCCTGAACGTGGAAAAAGCGCGCTACGAAAAGCTGCTGACCAGCAATGAAATCCTGACCTTGATCACCGCCTTGGGCACCGGCATTGGCAAGGGCGGCGGCGTGGGCGGAACGCCGGGCGCGGACGACTTCAACGTCGCCAAGCTGCGCTACCACCGCATCATCATCATGACCGATGCTGACGTTGACGGCGCCCACATTCGCACCTTGCTGCTGACCTTCTTCTATCGCCAGATGCCCGAACTGGTGGAGCGCGGCCACATCTACATTGCCCAGCCACCGCTGTACAAGGTCAAGGCCGGCAAGGAAGAGCAATACCTCAAAGACACCGCGGCCCTCGACGGCTTCTTGCTGCGCATTGCGCTGAAAGATGCGGTGGTGCAAACCGGCGCCGATGAAAACGTCGTGCTGACGGGCGACACCCTGGCCGAACTGGCGCGCAAGCACCAGCTGGCCGAGTCGGTGATTGCCCGCCTGCGCGGCTTCATGGATGCCGAAGCCCTGCGCGCGATTGCCGATGGCGTGTCGCTCAATCTGGACACGGTGGCCGATGCCGAAGCCTCTGCGATTGCCCTGCAAGCCAAGCTGCGCGAACTGAACACCACCGGCGCGCCTGCCGACGTGGCTGGCGAGTTTGATGTGCGCAGCGACAAACCGATTCTGCGCATCAGCCGCCGCCACCACGGCAACGTGAAAAGCAGCGTGCTGACGCAAGACTTTGTGCACGGCGCCGATTACGCCGCGCTGGCCGAAGCCGCCACCACCTTCAAGGATTTGATAGGCGATGGCGCAAAAGTCATGCGCGGTGAAGGCGAGCGCAGAAAAGAAGAAAAAATCGGCGACTTCCGCCAGGCCATGAAATGGTTGATAGGCCAGGCCGAAAACGCCACCTCGCGCCAGCGCTACAAAGGACTGGGCGAGATGAACCCGGCCCAGTTGTGGGAAACCACCATGGACCCGCAAGTGCGCCGCCTGCTCAAGGTGCAGATCGACGACGCCATCGAGGCCGACCGCGTGTTCACCATGCTGATGGGCGACGAGGTCGAGCCGCGCCGCGAATTCATTGAACAAAATGCCTTGCGGGCAGCCAATATTGACGCTTGATAGGCAGGTGGGGTTTCCGTGAGTCTCACCGCCGTCATCGACTTTGAGACCACCGGTATTTCGCCCGCCTGCGGCGACCGTGCCACCGAGGTGGCCATCGTGCTGCTGGAAAACGGCCGGGTGGTGGACCGCTTCCAGAGCCTGATGAATGCCGGCGTGCGCATTCCGGCCTTCATCACCCAGCTCACCGGCATCACCAATGCCATGGTGGCCGCCGCGCCGGCTGCGGAAAAAGTGATGGGCGAGGCCAGCCGCTTTGTGGGCCAGGCGCCGCTGGTGGCGCACAACGCCGCCTTTGACCGCAAGTTCTGGCAGGCCGAATTGCAGCGCGCCGGGCTGGATGCGCCGCAGCCTTTTATCTGCACCTTGCTGCTGTCACGCCGACTTTATCCACAGGCGCCCAATCACAAGCTGGGCTCGCTGGTCGATTACCACCGCTTGCCGAAAACCGGCCAGGCGCACCGGGCGCTGGCCGATGCCGAAATGGCCGCCGAGTTGCTGGGCCAGATTCAGCGCGATCTGCAGTCCCGTCACGGCGTGGCCGGCATGGATCACGCCTTGTTGATGGCCTTGCAGCGCTGCGCCAAATCCGCCGTCAACAGCTTTATGGCGCGCTATGCGTAGTCATCACTTTCAAATTGCTATTGTTTTTGTAGCTGGTGGTGCTCTAGCCATATGCCATAGAGCCCTAAAACACTCATCATTTCGCCATGAATACCCACGTCCACCCCGCCACGCCACCGTCCACCCATGACAGCACCCGTATCGACGACCTGCGCATCAGCGCCGTGCGTCCGCTGATCACGCCGGCCTTGCTGGAGGAGTGGCTGCCCGTGCCCGAGGCCGCGCAGCGGCTGGTCGAGCACAGCCGCGCTGCCATCTCGCGCGTGTTGCATGGCGCCGACGACCGGCTGGTCGTCGTGGTCGGGCCCTGCTCGATTCACGACCACGACCAGGCCATGGACTACGCGCGCCAACTGAAGGCGCAAGCCGACGCCCTGGCCGGCGAACTGCTGGTGGTGATGCGCGTGTATTTTGAAAAGCCGCGCACCACCGTGGGCTGGAAGGGTTACATCAACGACCCGCACATGGACGGCAGCTTCGCCATCAACGAAGGGCTGGAAATGGCGCGCAAGCTGCTGCTGGACGTGCTGGACCTGGGCCTGCCGGTGGGCACCGAGTTTCTGGATTTGCTCAGCCCGCAGTTCATCAGCGATCTGGTGAGCTGGGGCGCGATTGGCGCGCGCACCACTGAAAGCCAAAGCCACCGCCAGCTGGCCAGCGGCCTGAGCTGCCCGGTCGGTTTCAAGAACGGCACCGACGGCGGCGTGAAGGTGGCCACCGACGCCATCCAGGCGGCCCAGTCCGCCCATGCCTTCATGGGCATGACCAAGATGGGGCAGTCGGCGATTTTTGAAACCCGTGGCAACCACGACTGCCATGTGATTCTGCGCGGCGGCAAGCAGCCCAATTATTTCAAGGCCGACGTGGACGCGACCTGTGGACAACTTCGGGCCGCCGGTCTGCGCGAGCAACTGATGATTGACGTTTCGCACGCCAACAGCAGCAAGCAGCACCAGCGCCAGATCAGCGTGGCCGCCGATGTGGCTAGCCAGGTGGCGGCGGGCGACGCCCGCATCATGGGCGTGATGATTGAAAGCCATCTGCATGAAGGCCGGCAGGACATTGTTCCCGGCCAGAGCCTGAAGCACGGCGTATCTGTGACCGATGCCTGCATCAGTTTTGAGCAGACGGTGCCGGTGTTGCAGGGCTTGGCCGCTGCTGTGCGGGCGCGACGGGCTGCCGCTTGACGCTTTATTAAGCGCTTGCCGAATTCAAGCCAGGTCTGCCCCTAGTCGTTTATTGGCAAGGAATGCGGAACTGCTGGTCGCGCAGTTTTTTCTTTTCCGCCGATATCCAGTCTTGCCTTTGTGCGCCTTGAGGCTGACGGGCCATCGCGTCCAAGCGCTTGATTTGTTCATCGAGGTTGGCGCAGATGAGTTTGGTTGAGTTGAGCGCTGGGCCGCTTTGCGTGACGACGACTGTTTGCTCAAACGTGGTTTCGCTGTCGGTATTGGCTGATGGGCGAACCGCGGCCATCAGGTTGTGGTCGTTTCTCGTCGTGACCCGGCTGGCAACGGCGCCTTGGGCGCACGCGCCGTCGCCGTAACTTGTCTTGCCATTGACGACGCATTTGGTGACCGTGCGTGTGCTGGACTCGCTGGTTTGCGGATAGTCGTAACTGGGTGCTGCCTGATGCGGGCTTGCTGGCGCGGCGCGCCTCACTGCCGCGGGCAGTTCGCTGGGTGATTGTGGATAACTCTGCTGCTTGGCGGCAAGGGCCGGGACCGGTGACTTGAGTTTCCAGTCCGCCACCTGGTAGAGCAGGAAAAGGATGGCGACAAAGATGAGCACCTTGCTCAGGGTGCTGAAGCGATCGGGCGGTGGGCTGAAAGGGCGCTGGCGCCTCTCTTCATGCATGTAGTCCCGGTCCATCAAGCCCATTGTTGCCTCCCTTTGCTTCTGTCTTTGTAGGCCGACCTTACCGCAAGCGCATGCTTGACAAGGTCTTAATGTCTCCGGCCACAGCCCAAGGTAGATGGCTGCACACCAATAAATTCAAGAGAAATAAGCCTTTTGCGTATATAGCACGGGCGTCACCAGCTATTAAAAAAATAGCGTTTTGGTGAACGCCGTCACATAATCAAGCTCTCTTCGTTTTTTGTCTCAAGGCAACACCATGGGCATGCTGATTCTGGGCTTGGTTCTTTTTCTAGGCGTGCATTCCACGCGCATCGTGGCCGATGGCTGGCGCACGGCCATGATAGGCCGCGTTGGCGAGCGGGCGTGGAAGGGCGGCTATGCCTTGCTGTCCATAGTCGGCTTTGTGTTGATCGTCTGGGGCTTTGGCCTGGCGCGGCAGCAGCCGGTGCAGCTGTGGATGCCGCCCCGGGGCATGCGGCATCTGGCTTCCTTGCTGACACTGATCGCCTTCATCCTGCTGGCGGCCACTTATGTGCCGCGCAACGCCATCAAGGCGCGGCTGCATCACCCCATGGTGCTGGCGGTCAAGGTCTGGGCGTTGGCGCATTTGCTGGCCAATGGCAACGTGGCGCATGTGGTGTTGTTCGGCTCCTTCCTGGTGTGGGCGGCGCTGAGCTTTCGTGCGGCGCGCTCGCGTGACCGGGCGGCCGGCACGGTGTACCCGGCCGGGACCATGTCTGCCACGGTGACGACGGTGCTGGTCGGCACGGTGGCCTGGGCCGTCTTTGCGTTCTGGGCGCACGGATTGTTGATCGGTATCCGGCCTGTAGGTTGAGGCTGATGCCGCATCGAAGTCCGGCGGCGTTATTGAAGTGGTGGCGTTGGGCGGTTTGACCTAGTCGGCGATGGCAGTCTTGATCCAGGCGATGACCTCATCGCTGGCGTTGCGCGGCGTGTCCAGGTGGCCGCCCGAGACTTCCAGGTATTTGTTTTTCGGATTGGCGGGCAGCTTGTCGACGTAATAGGCTTTGACCCGCTTGAACATCGGGTCCTTTTCGCCGATCACCGTCATCACCGCGGTCGTGGCCGGCACGCGCGGCGCGCTCAGCGACATCTCGGCATCGCCCTGGGGATCGAAGTAAGACAGGTAATCCTTGGAGCTGGTGATGATGGTTTGTTGGCGGCCCTGGTTGATGTCGCTGAAATGCTCGCGCGAATCGCCCTTGCCGGCGGCTACCAGAGCGCGTGCCTCGTCTATGCTGTCGTGCACCACCTGGCTCTTGAGCACGCTGTAGTAGGTCACCGGTGAATGTCCGGGTGCCAGCAGCACCAGCGCATCAACATTGCCGGCGCGCACCGCATGGCTGAGCGCCGCGGGCACCCCCATGCTGTGGCCGACGATGACGATTTTGCTCGCGCCTTGTTCGCGCAAGGTTTTCACATGGCCGGCCACTTCGGCCATGGCCTGGTCCCAGTGGCCATCGAGGTAGCGGCCGCGCGACCAGGGCATGTCGGGCACAGCGGCCAGCCAGCCCTGGCGCTCGAAAGTGGCTTTCATGGGGCTGAAATTGGGGTCCATATTGTTGCCCGGGCTTTTGCCGTGCAGCATCAGCACGCCGATGCGCGGCTGGGCATGGGCGGCGTTACTGCCAAAACCAAAGACGACGGCAAGGCAAAGGCTGAGGACCAAGAGCAGGCGATGACGCATGGCGGGACTTTCTGGTGGATCAGGCGCTGGCAGGGTTTGAACCCATGCTGTCATGGGTTCGCGGTGGCAGTCGGCTCAATTTAGCGGCATCCGTCAGCCGTGTCAGTCGGGTTTTCACGCGGGCGCGGCCAGCCCTGAGAGGCCCAGGCTGGTTGGATTTTTGGGGCCACAGGGCCATACTGGGGCCGCTGGCGGAACGCGGTGTTCGGCCCGCACTCGAGGAGAAAACACCATGCTGGACTGGGTTGGATACCGTAAGGAGTTGATGGGCAGCATCGGGGAGGTGGGGCGTTTGAGCCCCGACACGCTCAAGGGCTACCAGGTGCTGTCGGGGGCCGGTGAGAAGACCGGCCACCTGGACGCCAAGACGCGGGAGCTGATTGCGCTGGCCGTGGCGGTGACGACACGCTGTGACGGCTGCATCACGGTGCACACCACGCAGGCGCTGAAACAGGGCGCCACCAAGGAAGAGATTGCCGAGGCGCTGGGGGTAGCCGTGGCCATGAATGCCGGCGCCGCCATGGTTTATTCGGCCCGCGTGATGGATGCCGTCCACGCCAACCAGGCCAGCTGACGGGCACTATCGCACCGGGATTTTTCCGGTTTAAGAGCGAAAAATGGCTCTGGCCAAGGCAGAGCGGGCGCAGCCAGCTATCAAATCAGGAGTTTGACTGGGCCGGCCGGCTGCTGCTTTATTTCGCGTCTGGCAGCTCTATCTTCACTTCCAGCACATCGAGGTTGTCCTGGCGCTCCAGGTTGACCTTGATGTCGTCGGGATTGATGTGGATGTACTTGGAGATCACCGCAATCAGGTCGCGCTGCAGCGCCGGCAGGTAGTCGGGCTCGTGGCTGTGGCGACCCGAGCGCTCGTGCGCCAGGATAATTTGCAGCCGCTCTTTGGCGACCGAGGCGGTTTTCTTTTTCTCGCCCAGCAGAAATGACAGGAATGAGGCCATGGTGTTTTATTTCCCCCCGAACAGGCGCTTGAGAAAACCGGGTTTTTGGGCGTCGGTAAAGCGCATCGGCTTGTCTTCGCCCATGAAACGGTCGATCACGTCTTTGTAGGCTTCGGAGACATCACTGCCCGCCATGTGCACCGCCGGCACGCCCTGGTTGGAGGCTTGCAGCACCGCCTCGGACTCGGGAATCACGCCTATCAGCTTGATGCGCAGGATGTCCTGGATGTCTTCGAGCGAGAGCATTTGCCCCTGGTCGACCCGGCTGGGGTTGTAGCGGGTGATCAAGAGGTGTTCCTTGATCGGGTCGTCGCCGTTGATGGCGCGCTGGGTCTTGCTGGCCAGCATGCCCAGGATGCGGTCGGAGTCGCGCACCGAGGAGACCTCGGGGTTGGTCACCACCAGGGCTTCGTCGGCGAAATGCATGGCCATCAGGGCGCCGGTTTCTATGCCGGCGGGCGAGTCGCAGACGATGTATTCAAAGTCCATGGCGGCCAGATCCTGCAGGATTTTCTCCACGCCGGCCTGGGTCAATGCGTCCTTGTCGCGGGTCTGCGAGGCCGCCAGCACAAACAGGGTGGGGCACTGCTTGTCCTTGATGAGGGCCTGGTTCAGCGTGGCCTCGCCCTGGATGACGTTGACCAGGTCGTAGACCACGCGGCGTTCGCAACCCATGATGAGGTCCAGGTTGCGCAGGCCGACGTCGAAATCTATGACGGCGGTTTTGTGGCCGCGTAGCGCCAGGCCGGTGGCAAAGCTGGCGCTGGTGGTGGTTTTGCCCACGCCGCCCTTGCCGGAGGTGACCACAATGATTTTTGCCATTTGTAAAAGTCCTTTTGAAAACAAAGAAGGGTGTCGGGGACGGGTGGATGCGGGTTCGCGCCTTAGGCGAAACGAGGGCTGCGGGAGCGCTTCATGTCAGCACACTCATCACCAGCTTGTCGCCCTCGGGGCCTGGCACCAGCCGCACTTGCGTGGGATGGCCGGCCACGCCGGGTGGCAGCGGATTTTCACTGGTGCGGTAAACGCCGGCGATGGACAGCAGCTCGGCCTCCAGCGCCAACGCAAAGATGCGCGCCTCGGTGTTGCCGCGCGCGCCGGCCATGGCCTTGCCGCGTAGCGGCGCATAGACATGGATGTGGCCGTCGGCAATCACTTCGGCGCCGGCATTGACCATGGCCAGCACGATCAGGTCGCGGCCACGGGCATAGACCTGCTGGCCAGAGCGCAGCGGCTTGTCTATGACCAGGGCGCCCAAAGGCGCTGCCGGGGTGGGCGCAGGAGCCGGTTCGCTGGGCGGCGGCGGGACATGGCGGGGGCTGGTCAGGTGGGCGTCTGGCGCCGGCAGCAGGCCGGCTTGCAGGGCGGCTGCCATTTGCGCGGGGTTGCCGTTTTTGACGGAAATCGGCACCAGCTGGTAATGGCCCAGGAGGCTGATGAGGGCGGAAAAATCGATCGCGTTGCTGTCATCGGCGCCTGGCTTGGCTTGCAGCGGCGCCAGATCGATCATCAGCGCGTCCTGGTCGAAGAAATCGGGCGTGTCGCCGAAGCGCTGTGCCAGTTCGCGCGCGAGCGCCTCAAGGTCGGTGGATTTGAGCAGCAGCGCCACCAGCGGCAGGTTGGCACTTTTGATCTCAAAAGTGACGGGGGCCGTGGCCGGGATGGCAACAGTCATGGGCAATGCCGGGTCAGGGGCGCGACGTGGCGTGGGTGGGGTTGGCCGGCCTGGCTGCGGCTGGCGCCTGGCCGCTCACCGGAGCGGCCTTTTTTTGTCTGGGAAGGATGGTGCATTGAATGCATGCGGATTGCGCTCACATAAAAACTTGAGAACAAAAAAGCCATTATCCCGGAACTTGCGGGATGTTTTGGAGCAGATGCTTGTAAGCGCCTGTTTACGTTGGCGCGAGGCGCTGGCCGGCCTTATAGATGGATCTCGGCCGCCAGCGGGGCATGGTCTGACAGATGCGACCAGGGTTTGCTGGGCAGCACCACGGGGGCATGGGCCAGCGCATTGCGCACGTAGATGCGGTCCAGTCGCAGCAACGGCAGGCGCGCCGGAAAGGTGCGCGCCGCCTGGCCGTGGGCTTGCACGAACACCTCGTGCAGGTCGGCGCCGCGCTTGAGCTGGGCGTGGGCACGGTGGCGCCAGTCATTGAAGTCGCCGGCCACCACCAGGGGCGCGCGGGCCGGGATGTCTTTGCGCACCAGATCGCACAGCATCTTGATCTGCTGGGTGCGATGGGCTTCCATCAGGCCCAGGTGCACGCAGATGGCATGGATGTTTTTGCTGTGGCCAGGCAGTTGCAGCTCGCAGTGCAAGAGGCCGCGCCGTTCCGGGCCGCTGATGGAGACATCGTGGTTTTCGAAACGCACGATGGGAAATTTGGACAGCACGGCGTTGCCATGGTGGCCGTTGGTGTAGACGGCGTTGCGGCCGTAGGCAAATTCGGGCCAGATCGTGTCGGCCAGAAATTCGTAATGCGGCGCGTCGGGGTAGTTGTCGAACTTTTCGGCGTGCTTGCGGTGGGTGCCCGTGACCTCTTGCAGAAACACCACATCCGCACCCACGCTGCGTACGGCTTCGCGCAATTCGGTGAGTATGAATTTGCGGTTGAAAAACGTGAAGCCCTTGTGGATGTTGACGGTCAGAACCTTGAAGGAGAACGCCGCATCGGCGCTGGTCGCGGCCTTGACGACAGGCTTGCGGCGCGCGCGTGTATCAGTAGCAGAAGGTGACATAAGAGGGAGGCAACAGACGGCAGACAAGTAGTTTGGCTATTGTCTGCCTGTGAGCAAGCCTGCGTTGTAGGACGGGCTCTTTTTTGTGACGGGCTGACGCGGGCGCTGCCTGGATGTCGTCAAAATTTAATAAAAAGTGGCTATAGCCCAATAAGGACGAGCGCCACCAGCTATTAAATTAATAGTTGATGGCGCACCAAGGGCGGCACAGTCGCACCAGCCTTCACAAGGGTATTAGCCTTTGTGATGCATGCCGCCTGGGTGATGGCCGCGGCCGTCGCGGCCGCCGGAGCGCTTGTGCTCGGCATCAAAGACTTTTTGCTGCTCGGGGCTCAAGGCGGCATAAAAGGCCTTGGTGGCATCGCCGCGCTGGTCCATGGCTGCGTTCATGTCGGCCATGCGCTGGGTGCGCAGGGCGCGCATTTTGTCGATGCGCTCGGGCGTCGTCAGCTTGTCGAATTCGGCGCGCTGCTCGGCCGTGGGGCGCTGACCCATGTGGGCGGGCGGTTTCATGGCCGTGGTGTAGCTGGTCCAAGCGCCTTCCTGGGCTGGCGTGAGCTTGAGCTTGGCCTTCAGCTCGGCCTGGCGTTTGGCCATCCAGGCCTGCATTTTGGCCGGATCGTGACGGCCCATTTTGTGATGATCACCGGCGTGCGCCGTGGCTGGTTTGGTGGCTGCGGCCGGGGCCGCCGCCGGTGCTGCGGGCGCACCCTGTGCCATGGCGCTGGCGCCTGCGGTGGCCAGCAGGCCGGCCAGAAGCAGACCATTCAGGGAAGCAAGAGGTTTGAGGGCGAATTTCATGGAAACTTCCTTTCGGGGAGTAGACGCCTGGCACCAGTGACGTGACATACGGCTTTTGGCTACAGGTTGAAAGCAAGTTTGGCGGCCCCGTGTATACGCACCATTGCGCAGCGGTGATGGTTTGTAAAGTTGGGTGAGCGCCGGGTGAACCCGCGGCCGGGCGGCGTTCAGGACGTGCCGCGCAGCAGCGTTTCAAACAGGCTCTCGTCGCCCATTTGCCCGCCCTTGAGCATGAGCTCCATGCCGTCCAGCCTGGCCTGGTCGCTATGCAGGCGGCATAGCGCCACGCCGGGCGCCAGCTGCGCCTGGTAGCTCAGGCCCCAGGCCTGGAGCGCCTGCACGGCGTGGCTGGAGGTGTCGCCACCGGCAATGCCCAGGCGCCGCAGCGGCGCGGCCTCAAGCACTTGCGCCAGCAACTCGCCGCAGGCCGGTGCCAGGGCCCGCGCCGGCCTGGCGCTCTGGCGCTCGCTGTCGTCGCTGGCGGTACAGGCCAGCACATGCTGGCCCTGACGCAGCAGGCCGGCGATCTGCGCGGCCATTTGTGCCAGGTAGGCCGGGTCCTCGCACAGGCGCGGCGCATCCAGCGGCAGCTGCCGGTAGGAGCTGGCGGCCTTGATCTGACGCGCCGTCATGGGCGACAGACTGCCCGCCAGCACCAGCACCGGGCCGTCGGCCGGGGCAATGGTCGCCGGCTGGGTATCCAGGCTGCTTTGCCAATGCGCCGCCAGCGCCTGCACCACGCTGCTGGGCCCAACGGCCAGCAGGCGCTGGCGCTGGGCCTGCTGCCAGATCAGCCGGCCGACGGGGGCGAGGTGCGCGCTGTCGCCGATGTCAAACAGCACGGCGGTTGGCGTTTCTGTTTCAAGCAGCGTGTCCAGCTGTCGCTCCAGTGCCTCGTCGTCCTGCGCGTAGTCGGGGTAGGCGATGGCGCTGATGTGCGGCAAGCCTTGCTGCGCCAGGTGCAGGCGCAGGTCGGCCTCATGCATGGGCGTGACCGGATGCTGGCGCATGGTCGGGTGGCGGTCGATGCGGTGGATCTCTGGCCCGGCGCTGGCAAACAGGTTGCCGAACACGCAGTAGCGGCGCAGATTGGGTTGGCCGCCGACTATGGGCACGAATAAGTTATCCACATGCGGTCTGAGCAGCTGTATGGCCGCACCAATGCTGCCCATGTGCGGCGCGCTGTCGAAAGTGGAGCAGGTCTTGTAGTGAACGACAGGCGCTTGCAGGGCGGCGAACAGTTCGCCGACAGGCGTCAATTCGAGCTGCATTTCTGCCGGCGTCATGGCGCGCGCCGCACCGGCAATGCCCAGGCAGTCCAGCGGGCCGGCGCGCTGCAGCTGTGCGGCCGTCGGCAGGCCCAGGAACAGCAGGGTGCGCAGGCCGGCGCGCGCGGCCGTGGCGAGGGTGTCGGTGGCGCCGGTGAAGTCGTCGCCGTAGTAGGCGATCTTCAAGTCGCGCTGTTCCTGTGCGCTCATGCCTGCCTCACTTGCCAAAAAAGGCCAGCGCGGCGGCCAGCTCGGGCGCCTGGCGCGCGTAGTCGGCCAGAGCAACACCTTCGCGCGCGGCGGCCCAGGCCTGGCGAATGCTGGCCACGCCGGCGGCCGCACCGCCCGGGTGCGCCAAGATGCCGCCGCCAGACATGAAGAGCAAATCCTCGCTGTTGATGGCGGACCAGGTGGCGGGCACGGTGCCGGCCCACTGCCCCGAAGAGAAGGCGGGCATGACGCGGTCGTCCAGGCCCTCGCTTAGCGGCGTGTAGCAATCGTGCGCCGATTCGATGACTTCCGCATCGGGCTGCGAGAACTTGCCTTGCAGACCGTGCACATGCATGTGATCGACGCCGGCCAGGCGCCACAGCGTCTGGTAGGCCTGAAACGACATTCCCAGCAGCGGATGGCGCGAGATGGCGCCGTAGCCGTTGCGGTGGCCGTGGATGGCCAAGCCGGTGTGGCGGCGCAGCGTCTGCATGCCGGAATGGCCGCACCAGTTGAGGCTGGCCATGACGCAGCTGCCACCTTCGCGTTCGATGAGGTCGGCATGGCGTTTCATGGCGTCGGTTTCGTCGGTGATGTTGAAAGCCATCATCACGTGCTTGCCGCTGCGTTGCTGGTGCTCACGAATGACGGCCATCACGGCCGGCACGCGCTGCGCCAGCGGCGCATGCAGCGGGTCGGCGCAGACCTCGTCGTCCTTGATGAAGTCCACTCCCGCAGCGCACAGACTAGCCACCAGTTCCGCGGTCTGTTCGGCGGAAAAACCCACATTGGGCTTGATGATGGTGCCGACCAGCGCATCACGGCTCACGCCGGTGCGCCGACGTGTGCCGGCAATGCCGACCTTGGGTAGCTCGAACTGCGCGCGATAGGCGGCGGGCAGCTTCATGGACTCCAGGCGCAGGCCGCTGGCTTCGCCCAGGTCGTAGAGATTGCCTGAGACGGTGGCGGCCAGTGTCGGCAGGTTGGCGCCGACGTTGGCGACCGGAAAGGAGATGCGTACGCGGGCGCGCCGCCACGGGCCATTGTGGCCCTTGCGTTCCAGCAGGGCGTTGGCCAGACTGGGGGCGTTCACCGCTTCGAGTTCGGTGATGGACTCGACGGTGGCGCGGGCGCGCAGGCGCAGCTCGTCGGTCTCGCCCGCCACGCGGGTGAAGGTGCCGCAGGACTGCTCGCCCGCCATCACCTCGGCGACATGTTCAGGCGCCAGCGGCGTTTCAATCAGATAAGTGGCTTCAAAGCGGTCGGCAGTCATGGGCGGCGTTTCAGGGTTGGCTCAGATCAGGAAAAGGGCGGACGGGATCGGTGACACCGTCCCAGCCTTCGGAAGACTGGCGTATCAGGTCAAACATCTTGCCCTTGGGGCCGGCCACTTCGGACAGCTCTATGACGGTGCCGGGGTGGTATTCGGTGTCGAAATAAATGAAGCGGCCATTGACGCCGACTTCACCGCTCATCACCGGCTTGAAGCCCTGCTTGAGCAGGCGTTCCAGGTCGGCGTCGTAGTGGCTGGTCCAGTAGGCGACATGCTGCAGACCGGTGCGGCCGGCTTGCAGAAAGTCGCGGTACATGGAGGGCACGTCGTTGCGGGTCTGGATCAGCTCGACCTGTACAAAGCCGGAGTTGGCCAGCGCCACGGAGTTGTGCGGCTCGTGCGCTTCGCCCTTGTACGTGTAGTTCTTGATAGGCACCTTGGGGTTGTAAAACCAGGGGCCGACACCTAACGTTTCGCTCCAGTATTTCATGGCGGCTTCGATGTCGTGAACGACGTAACCCAGCTGGCGGATTTCTCCGAAATGGCGACTCATGTTGTGATCCGTTGTTAAAGAGTTAAGGGGATGGAAAAGGCGGGCGCGGTGCGCTTATTTCAGGAAACCGGTGGAGATCCAGGGAATGGCCGCCACCAGCGCCAGGCCCACCAGCAGCGCGGCCATATAGCCCCCGATGTACTTCAGGCCTTCATTGGGGTCGACCTTGGCCACCGCGCAGGCGCCGTAGTAGCCCACGCCTATGGGCGGCGCGAACAGGCCTATGCCCATGGCGAAGATCACCACCATGGAGTAGTGCACCGGATGCACGCCGACCTGTGACGCGATGGGAAAGAGCAGGGGGCCGAACAGCACGATGGCGGGAATGCCTTCGAGCACGCAGCCGAGCACGATGAAGGCCAGGATGGACACGGCCAGGAAGCCGTAGCTGCCGCCGGGAATGTTTTTCATCAACTGGGCCAGGTCGGTGGAGAATCCCGACTGCGTCAGGCCCCAGGCCATGGCGGTGGCGCAGCCGACGATGAACATGATGGCGCCCGACAGCGAGGCGGTTTCTATCAGCATGGGCTTGAGCCGGCGCCAGTCGAACTGGCGGTAGATCAGCAGGCCGGCGAGCACGGAATACACCACGCCTATGGTTGACACCTCGGTGGCCGTGGCCACGCCTTCGACCACCGCGGCGCGTATCACGAAGGGCAGGGCGATGGCGGGCAGCGCAATGACAAAAAACTTGCCGATCTGGCTCTTGCTGTAGCGCGTGACGCCGCTCAGGTCTTCCTTGCGGTAGCGCCACCAGACCACGCTGCACAGACACAGACCCAGCACCAGCGCCGGCAGCATGCCGCCCGTGAACAGCGCGGCAATCGAGACGCCGGTGACCGAGCCTATGGTGATCAGCACGATGGACGGCGGAATGGTTTCCGTCTGCGCGCCTGTGGCCGACAGCAGCGCCACCAGATCGCCGGGTTTGGCGCCGCGCTTTTTCATTTCTGGAAACAGCACGGGCGCGATCGCCGCCATGTCGGCAATCTTGGAGCCCGAGATGCCGGAGACCAGGTACATGGCGCCTATCAGCACGTAGCTGAGGCCGCCGCGCACATGGCCCAGCAGACTGGCCAGAAACTGGATCATGGCCTTGGCCATGCCGGTCATCTCTATCAAGGCGCCCAGGAAGATGAACAGCGGCACCGCCAGCATGATCAGGTGCGACATGCCCTCGTCCATGCGGCCCACCATCACGACCATGGGCGTTTGCGTGGTGAGTGCCAGATAGCCAAAGGTGGCCAGCGCAAACGAGAAGGCGATGGGCACGCCCAGAAACACATTGACGGCCACCACGACTAGGAAAAACACCACCAGGTTGAGCTTGCCCAAGTGGGTAAAAACCGGCTGGGCCAGCCAGAAGATTCCCACCATGAGAGCCGAGACGCCCACCGTCAGGGCGATGTTCTTGAGGCTGGAAAAACGGAACAGGCGCAGCAGGCCGAAGACCCCCATCAGGGCAATGCCCACGGGAATGGCGGAAGCGCGCCAGGCGTTGCTGATTTCCAGTGCCGGCGTGACGATGTAAGACTCTTCGTCGGCGTATTCATAAGCCGGCAGCATGACCATGACGATAAAGGCCAGCGAGGCACTGATGGCCAGGGCTTCCAGCACGGCACGCGCTTGCGCGCTGACCTTGCTCACCACCGCCGTCATGCGCATGTGTTCGCCGCGGCGCAGGGCCACCACGGCGCCCAGCATGGACAGCCAGAGGAAAAAGATGGAGGCCAGCTCGTCCGACCAGACCAGCGGCGCATGAAACACATAGCGCGAGACCACGCCCGCAAACAGGATGATGATTTCGACCAGCACGATGGCGGCGGCGATGGCTTCGATCACGGCGCCGAATTGCTTGTCAATGCGGCTGGCCAGCCCGCTCAAGGGATTGGCGGGCGGCGCGTTGACGTCTATGGCGGGTGCGTGGGACATGGGCGAATGCTTTCTTCAGGGCAGGGTCCAGCCGGCGCGGCAGCGCCGGTGGTGCGTCTCAGGACGCAGGGGGAAGCAAGAGTCGCCGCTGCGACCCTTTGTCAACTCAGGCCAGTTTGCCGACCGATTGCTCCAGCAGGCCCCAGGCCTCATTGCCGAAACGGCCTTTCCACTCGCTGTAAAAGCCGGACTCGCGCAGCTTGGCGCGAAAGCTCTCCGAGGTCGGGCGGTTGATGCTCAGGCCCTTGGCTTCCAGATCGGAGACGACCGAGTCGTTGAGTTTTTTGATGTCCTCGCGCTGCTTCATGCCGGACTCGTTGATGGCGGCGGCCACGATGGTTTTCAGGTCGGCCGGCAGGCGGTCCCAGGCCTTGCCGTTGGCGATGAACCAGTAACCGTCCCAGATGTGGTTGGTCAATGAGCAGAACTTTTGCACTTCGTAGAGCTTGGCGACCTGGATGATGGGCAGGGGGTTTTCCTGCGCGTCAACGATCTTGGTTTGCAGCGAGGAATAGACCTCGCTGAACTGCAGGCTGGCCGGCGCGGCGCCCAGGCCCTTGAACATGGAGATAGACAGCGGGCTGACCGGCACGCGGATCTTCAGGCCGTCCAGATCCTTGGCCGACGTCACGGCGGCCTTGCTGCTGGTGGTCTGGCGAAAGCCGTTGTCCCACATCTTGTCGAAGGCGTAGAGGCGCATCTTGCCTATGGCCGCACGCACATGGGCGCCCAGCTTGCCATCCATGGCGTTCCAGACCTGGTTGTAGTCGGAGAAGGCGAAACCGACGGCGTTGATAGCGGCGACCGGCACCAAGGTGGCGATCACCAGCGCCGAGGGCGTGAAGAACTCGATGCCGCCCGAGCGCACCTGGGCCAGCATGTCGGTGTCGCCGCCCAGCTGGTTGTTCGGGAAGATCTTGATTTCGACCCGGCCCTTGGTTTCCTTCAGGATGCGGTCGGCCGCTTCCTGGGCGCGGATGTTGAGCGGGTGGGTCACCGGCAGGTTGTTGCCGTATTTGTAGCTGAACTCGGCGGCGCGTGCCATGGAGGGCAGGGCGGCGGCAATGCCGGCAGCGGGTACGGCGGACAGGCTGCGCAAAACACTGCGGCGGGTAACTTGGCTCATGGTTGTCTCCAGTTTTGTTTTGATGCGTTTTGAGGCATCATTGGATAAATAGCATCGCAACGATAGGTGCTAGATGCTAAATCGTCAAATCAAAAAATGATGGGTTTTGATGTATGAGGGTTATCCCTGATCAATTGGACGAGTTGCCGACACGTGCGCGTGTGGCCGACATCGCACGGGCCGCCAAGGTCTCGACCGCCACCGTGGACCGGGTGCTGAACCGCCGGCCCGGCGTGCGCGATGCGACGGCGCAAAAGGTGCTCAAGGTTGCGGCCGGGCTGGATTACCTGCCGGAAACCGGCTTGTATGCCGCGCTCGCGGCGGCGCCCATGCGTCTGGTGTTTTTGCTGCCCGACGGCAGCAATCGCTTTATCCGCATGCTGGGCGACACGGTCGGCTATTCGCAGGAACATCTGACGCCCTTTAACGTGAAGTGCCGCAGCGAGCAATTCGAAAGCTTTAACCCGCAACAGCTCGCCGCCAGCTTGCTGCGCCTGGGCCAGCGCAGCGACGGCATTGCCTTCATGGCGCTGGAGCATCCGGCGGTGCGCGAAGCCGTCAGTGTGCTGGCCGAAAAAGGCGTGCCTACGCTGACCCTGATTTCGGATCTGTCGGGCTCGCAGCGCGCCGGCTATGTCGGCCTGGATAACCGCGCGGCCGGTCGCACGGCCGGCTATCTGGTCGGGCGCTTCATTGGGCCTGGTGTGCGTGCGGGCAAGGTGGCCCTGATTGCCGGCTCGCGCAGCTATAGCGCGCACGAGGAGCGCGAGGCCGGCTTTCTGCATGTGATCGAAGAGATGTTTCCGGCCTTGCAGGTGGTGGGCCTGCGCGAGGGCCAGGACGACGCGCAGAAAAATTACCAGCAGACCCGCACCCTGCTGGAGCAGTACCCGGACCTGGCCGGCATCTACAACATAGGCGGCGCTTCCGATGGCGTGGCACGCGCGCTGAAGGAGAGCGGGCGCGAGCACAAGGTGGTGTTCATAGGCCACGGCCTGACGCCGGATACCCGCGCCATGTTGATAGACGGCAGCATGGACGCGGTGATCACGCAAAGCCCGCAGAGCGCCATGATGAGCTGCGTGCGCATGTTCACCAACCTGCGCGACAAGCGCGATGTGATGAGTGGTGTGGATGCCGTGCGCAGCCAGGTGATTTTCAGAGAAAACCTGCCCTAGCCCATGATACATATGCGCAATCGGCTATTAATTTGGTAGTAAATGACGGCACTGAGGTGCGGCATGGACACACGACATGCGGGCCGTGCTTACAATGACAGCAGCTTGTCGGGGTGCCAAGGATGTTTACATTCGAGGCTGAGATCGCAGATTGCGAGACCCGCTGAACCTGATCGGGATCATCCCCGCGTAGGAAACAAGGCACTTTGGCTCCGGAACTCCGTCATCACACCCGTCACAGGTGTTTTTTGCCGGCAACATCTCCGGCTCCCCAGGCAGGCACCCACACCTTCTCTGGAGATAGCCATGGCCAAGACCCGTCTTACCGTTGACACCAACGACCTCGCAAGCCGCATCACGCGCACGCCTTTTCCCGGCTCCGCAAAAATTTACATTGAGGGTTCGCGCCCCGATATTCGCGTGCCCTTTCGCGAGGTGACGCTGACCGATACGCTGGTGGCCGAAGGCCAGGAAAGCCGCCGCGAAGCCAATCCGCCGCTGCGCCTGTATGACGCTTCGGGCGTCTACACCGACCCGGCTGCGCCCATAGACATCACGCGCGGTTTGCCGCCGCTGCGCGGTGCCTGGATCAACGAGCGCAACGACACCGAAGCCTTGCCCGGCATCAGCAGCGCCTATGGCCGCGAACGCCTGAACGACCCGGCGCTCGCCGCGCTGCGCATGGCCCATGCGCCGGTGCCGCGCCGCGCCAAGGCCGGCGCCAATGTGTCGCAAATGCATTACGCGCGCCAAGGCATCATCACGCCGGAGATGGAGTACATCGCCGTGCGCGAAAACCTGGTGCGCGCCCAACTGGCCGAGCGCCTGGCGACCGAGCGCATGCCGAAAAAAGGCCATTCCTTCAACGCCTCGATTCCGAAGGAGATCACCGCCGAATTCGTGCGTGATGAAGTGGCACGCGGCCGCGCCGTGATTCCCAATAACATCAACCATCCGGAAAGCGAGCCCATGATCATCGGCCGCAACTTCCTGATCAAGGTCAATGCCAACATCGGCAACTCGGCCGTGACCTCGTCGATTGAAGAGGAAGTCGACAAGCTGGTCTGGTCGATTCGCTGGGGCGCAGATACCGTGATGGACTTATCCACAGGCGAGAACATCCATGAAACGCGCGAATGGATTTTGCGCAACTCGCCGGTGCCTATTGGCACGGTGCCGATTTACCAGGCGCTGGAAAAGGTCAACGGCAAGGCCGAAGACCTGACTTGGGAAATTTTCCGCGACACCTTGATAGAGCAGGCCGAGCAGGGCGTGGACTATTTCACCATTCACGCCGGCGTGCGCCTGGCCTATGTGCCGCTCACCGCGAATCGTTTGACCGGCATTGTGTCGCGTGGCGGCTCCATCATGGCCAAGTGGTGTTTGTCGCACCACCGCGAGAGCTTTTTGTACGAGCACTTCGAAGACATCTGCGAAATCATGAAGGCCTATGACATCTGCTTCTCGCTCGGCGATGGCCTGCGCCCGGGCTCGATTGCCGATGCCAATGACGAGGCGCAGTTTGCCGAGTTGCACACCCTTGGCGAGCTGACGCAAATCGCCTGGAAGCACGACGTGCAGGTGATGATCGAAGGCCCTGGCCATGTGCCCTTGCAGCTGGTGAAGGAAAACGTCGATAAGCAACTCGAGGCTTGTTTCGAGGCACCGTTCTACACGCTGGGCCCGCTGATCACCGATATCTCGCCCGGCTACGACCACATCTCTTCCGCCATGGGCGCGGCCAACATCGGCTGGTATGGCACGGCCATGCTGTGCTACGTGACGCCCAAGGAACACCTCGGTTTGCCGAATCGCGACGACGTCAAGCAGGGCCTGATTGCCTACAAGATTGCCGCGCATGCGGGTGACCTGGCCAAGGGCTATCCGGGCGCGCAGATGTGGGACAACGCGGTGTCGAAGGCGCGCTTCGAGTTCCGCTGGGAAGACCAGTTCCGCCTGGCGATAGATCCGGACACGGCCATGGCTTATCACGACGAAACCCTGCCGAAAGAGAACGCCAAGGTGGCGCATTTTTGCTCCATGTGCGGGCCGAAGTTTTGCTCCATGAAGATCTCGCAAGAGGTGCGCGAGTTTGCCCGGCTCAATCCTTCCACCACGACATTGGCGACAAGCCCGGGCGTGATTCCGATTCAGCAAATCCACAGCGGCTTCGAGGAAAAGGCCGATGAGTTTCGCAAGGGCGGCAACGAGATTTATTCCTGACATGGACCGCCTGCACATAGGCATTGCCGGTGCCGGCCTGGCCGGCCGCACGCTGGCCTGGCGCCTGCTGCGCGCCGGTTGCCGCGTCAGCCTGTTCGATGCGCGCCGTCGCGACGACTTATCCACAGCGTCCATGACGGCGGCGGCCATGCTGGCGCCGCTGGCCGAGCTGGCGGTGTCGGATGATGTGGTGTTTGCACAGGGCCAGCGCTCCATGCAGCTATGGCCGAAGTGGATTGCCGAGTTGAAGGATGCGGGCGCGGGCGAGGTGTATTTTCGCCAGCAGGGCACCTTGGTGGTAGCGCATGCGGCGGACCAGTCTTCGCTGGAGCATTTCACTCGCCTGCTGCAGCACAAGCTGCCGCAAGCCTGCAGGACGCAAATGAAATCGCTCGATGGCGCGGCATTGGCGCAGCATGAACCCGCGCTGGCCGGCCGCTTTGGCGGCGGCCTGTTTTTGGAGGGCGAAGGCCAGCTCGCCAACGATCAATGGATGGCGGCGCTGGCAGTGGAAATCGACCGGCTGGGCGGCCATTGGCATGAAGGCAGGGCGGTCGAAGGTGTGGAGGAAAAGCGCCTGCTCTGTGGCGGCGAAACGCATGGCTTCGATGTGACGGTGGACACGCGCGGCGTCGGCAGCAAGGCGCAGTGGCCGGCCAGCAATCCCTTGCGTGGTGTGCGCGGCGAGGTGCTGACGGTGGAATGCGCGGGCGTGCAATTGCAGCGCCCGGTGCGCCTGATGCACCCGCGCTACCAGCTCTACGTGGCGCCGCGTCCGAATCAGCAGTTTGTGGTCGGCGCGACCGAGCTGGAGTCCGAAGACAGCGGCCCCGTGACCCTGCGCTCCACCCTGGAGCTGGGCAGCGCGCTGCACAGCCTGCATCCGGCTTTTGGCGAGGCGCGCGTGCTGCGACTGGCGGCCGCCCTGCGCCCGGCGCTGGACGATCACCGGCCCACGCTGGCGCTGCGCGACGGCGTCTGGCATCTCAATGGCTTGTACCGCCATGGCTATCTTTGCGCACCGGCGCTGGTGGATGAATTGGTGCGGCAACTGCTGCCCGCAGCTGACAAGGAGTCAACATGACAAGGCTGGAAATTTCCCTCAACGGCGAGCGCCTGCAAACGCAGGCTGGCACGCTGCAAACGCTGCTGCTTGAGCGCGGCTATGAGCTCAAAAGCGCGTTTGCCTGCGCCATCAACAGCAGCTTTGTGCCGCGGCCGCAGTGGCCAGCTCGCGCCTTGCAAAACGGTGACCGCATTGATGTGGTGACCCCGATTACCGGAGGCTGAATGACCATGACAACAGCAGAAAGCATTGCCCACGGCAGCTCGTGGACCGTGGCCGGAACGACTTTGAATAGCCGGTTTTTTCTCGGCACTTCGCACTACCCCTCGCCGCAGGTGATGAGCGAGGCGGTGCGCGCCAGCGGCACCCAAGTGCTGACCGTGGGCCTGCGCCGCCTGCAGCCCGAGAGCGGCGGCGGCAACAGCTTCTGGCAACGCATCCAGGCGCTGGGCTGCCACATCCTGCCCAACACGGCGGGCTGTCACTCTGCCTCCGAAGCCATCACGTTGGCGCAGATGGCGCGCGAGATTTTCGGCACCACCTGGATCAAGCTGGAGGTGATAGGCGATGACTACACGCTGCAGCCCGACACCGTGGCCACGCTGGAAGCGGCGACGGTGCTGGCGCGCGAGGGCTTTGCGGTGTTTGCCTATACGACGGACGACCTGGTGATGGCGCAGCGCTTGCGCGATGCCGGCTGCGCCGCCGTGATGCCCTGGGCCGCGCCCATAGGCACGGGCCGTGGGCCGCTCAACCCTTACGCGCTGGAAACCATGCGCCGGCGTTTGCCCGATGCGGTGCTGGTGGTCGATGCCGGCCTGGGCCGGCCCTCGCATGCGGCGCAGGTGATGGAGTTGGGCTTTGACGCCGTGCTGCTCAACACCGCCGTGGCGCAGGCCGGCGACCCGGTGCGCATGGCGCGCGCCTTTGCCGACGGCGTGGCGGCCGGCCGCGCCGCTTACGAATCCACCCCCATGCCCGAGCGCGCTGCGGCGCAGGCCTCCACCCCAACCGTCGGCGTGCCGTTTTGGCATGCCAATTAATGCCATGAAATCCACTGCCTTCACACCATTGACCGGCCCCATCGGCTTTTATCCCGTCGTGCCCGATGCCGCCTGGGTGCAGCGCCTGCTGGACTGGGGCGTGCGCACGATTCAGCTGCGCATCAAGGCGGCCGACCACACGCAATCCGAGATTGAACGCGAGGTGCGCGCCGCCGTCGAGGCGGGCAGCAAAGTAGCCGGCGCGCAGGTCTTCATCAACGACCACTGGCAGCTTGCGCTGGCGGCCGGTGCCTATGGCGTGCACCTGGGCCAGGAAGACCTGGACAGCGCCGACCTGGACGCGCTGCGCAGCGCCGGCATCCGCCTGGGCCTGAGCACGCACACGCCGGCCGAGCTGGCGCGGGCCAAGGCGGTGCAGCCGTCCTACCTGGCGATTGGTCCGATTTACCCGACCACGCTGAAAGTCATGCCCTATGAGCCGGTGGGGCTGGAACAACTAAAGGCGTGGCTGCCACTGGCCGCACCCTACCCGGTGGTGGCGATAGGCGGCATTTCGTTGGAGCGCCTGCCCGGCGTGATGGCTTGCGGCGTTGATGGCGTGGCGGTGGTCAGTGCCGTGACGCTGGCGCCAGATCCGCAAGCTGCGGCGCTGAGCGGTGTGCGGCTGGCGCTGCGCTAAAACCGGGTTTTAGGCATTAAATAGTGCTCTAGCCCAATAGTGACGGGCGCAAGGCGCTATTGATCGGATAGCGTCGGGTCGTCGGTATAGCGCCTTGGTGCCGCCGCCAGCACGGCTGACTGGCGTGAGGCGTGAGACGAGTTTTGACGCAGCTGGAAAAATTTGTATACTTGCATGCAAGAATACAGGATCCATCATGACGCCTACATTAGCCCGCAGCAATTCAAAATCTCAAGCATCCGGTCAGCTTGACCTGGGTGGGCCCATAGGCTTGCACACCGGGCTTCCCATCCGTCACCAGGTGGAGCAGCGCCTGAAGGAGCGGATTCAGAACGTCACCCTGCTGCCGGGCACGCCGTTGCCCGAAAACGAGCTGGCTCAGCAGCTGGAAGTCTCGCGCACTCCGGTGCGCGAAGCGCTGCAACGATTGACCCACGAGGGTTTGATCCAGGTGGTGCCGCAGGTCGGCACCTTCGTCGCGCGCATTGACCTGGATCGCGTGAAAGAAGCCCTCTTCGTGCGCGAGGCCGTCGAATGCACCGCGCTGACCAACATCAGCACCCGGCTATCGAAGGACGACATGGCGGCGCTGAAGCGCCTGGTGGAAATGCATCAGGCAGCTGTTGAGAAGAACGACACCGAAGCGACGCTGCGGGCGGACGAGGCCTTTCATCGCTACCTGCTGGCGCTGGGCGGCGTGCCCGGAGCCTGGCGCTACGTGCAGGAGGCGCGCGAGATGCACCGGCGCGTACGCATCCTCACGCAGACCAGTGCGGCTGACGGCGCGCGACGCTCGGTTGCGCAACACGCGAGCATCTTGAAACGGCTGGCACAAGGCAAGTTGCCTGAGGCCGCCGATCTGCTTCGCGAGCATGTCCGGATGAATTTCGAGATGGCCAAGGAGCTGGCCCGTTCACATCCGGACTACTTTGTGGCGAGCTCAATTGCCACCTTGCCTGGCACCAACGCCTGAACACGTATGACTCCCAAACACCCCAACGTTCTCTTTGTGATGGTCGACCAGTGGCCCGGCAAGTTGCTGCGGACCGCCGGCCATCCGCGCGTGCTCACGCCCACGCTAGACCACCTGGCCCGCCTGGGCACGCGCTACAGCCGTGCCTATTCCGAATGCCCCATCTGCATTCCCGCGCGCCGCACCGTGATGACCGGAACATCGTCTCGCACGCATGGCGACCGCAGCTTCGCGCCGGCGATGGAGATGCCTGCGCTGCCGACGATGGCGCAGAGCTTTCGCGATGGTGGCTACCAAGCTTATGCCGTCGGCAAGATGCATGTGTTCCCGCAGCGCGATCGCATGGGCTTTGACGACATTTTGCTGGCCGAGGAAGGCCGGCCGCAACTGGGCAGTGTTGACGACTACGACATCTACCTCTCTGAGCAGGGCGTGGCCGGAGAACAGTTTCTCCACGGGATGAACAACAACGACTACCTGTTCAGGCCTTGGCACCTTCCCGAGCGCATGCATGTGACCAACTGGACCACGCGCGAGATGGCCAAAACCATCAAACGTCGCGACAAGCGCAAGCCCGGTTTCTGGCATGTGTCCTACACGCATCCGCATCCGCCACTGGTGCCGCTGGAGAGCTACCTCAATCTCTATGAACGCGCCGCCATCGACCTGCCGCTGGGCGCGAGTTGGGCAGGCGAAGACGTGCCGCACGCGCTGCAGACCATACGCGACCACTGGTACACGCGTTATGCCGACGACGAGCTGCAGGCCATACGCCGCGCTTTCTACGCCTTATGCACCCACATCGATCACCAGCTGCGCGTGCTCATAGGCACCTTGCGCGAAGAGCAACTGCTGGAAGACACCGTCATCCTGGTCTGCAGCGACCACGGTGACATGCTGGGCGACTTTGGCCTCTGGGCCAAGCGGCTGTTCTATGAAGGTGCGGCCAACATCCCCATGCTGCTGGTCGGTCCGAGTCGCGACGCCCGCATCGGGGTCAACCGTGTTGATGACCGCCTGGTCGGTCTGCAGGACGTGATGCCTTCGCTGCTGGACCTGGCCGGGCTGCCCGTGCCTGCTTCGGTGGAAGGGATTTCCATCGTCGGCAATCAGCGCCGCGAGGTGCTCTACGGCGAGTGCAAGGAGAACGCCCTGGCCACCCGCATGGCCCACGATGGCCGCCACAAGCTGATCTGGTATCCCGCTGGCAACGTGCTGCAGCTCTTTGACCTTGAAACCGATCCAGGCGAGGCATGCAATCTCATCGGCCATCCGGATCGGGTCGCGGTGGAGCAGCGCCTCACCCGATCGCTGATGGACAAGCTCTGGGGTGGCGATCTGGACTGGGTGAAAGATGGCCGCCTTGTCGGTATGCCGCGACCGGCCGCATCACCTGGCAAGGGCGACCGCCATTTCGGCGGTCAGCGTGGTCAGCACTACCCGCAGCCGCCGCTGGACGACCCTGCGCGCATGGTCGGGTCGCCGGGCTGAGCGCCAAGCTTTCATTCAACAGATACAACGATTTCACATAAGGAAAGAGAGACGATGAAACGCAGGAATTTGATTAGCTTGGCCACGGCGGCCGGGCTGGCCGTTGGCACCATGGGCGTCACTGGCTTGGCACAGGCTCAGGCCTGGCCGGCACAAAAGCCGATACGTTTGATCGTGCCCTTTGCCGCTGGCGGCAATGCCGACATCATCGGCCGCGTATTCGCGCAGAAGATCGGCGAGTCCATAGGGCAGAGCATTGTGGTGGACAACCGTGCGGGTGCGGGGGGGTCTATTGGCGCCACGCTCGCCGCACGGGAACCGGCGGATGGCTACACGCTTTTCCTGGGCGACATCGCCACCCACGCCATCAACCGCCTGGCCATGCCCAAACTGCCCTACGACGCAGAGAAAGACTTCGTGCCGGTCTCGCGTCTGACCTCGGTGTCGCTGCTGCTGGTGGCCAATGGCAAGAGCGATGTCAACGACACCGCAGGCCTCATCAAGTGGGCCAAGGCCAATCCGGGCAAACTCAGCTACGGCTCCAGTGGCAACGGCACGCCCAGCCACTTGTCCACCGAAATGTTGCGTGGCATGACGGGAATGGACATCCAGCACATTCCCTACAAGGGTAGTGCGCCGGCGCTCAACGACCTGGTCGCTGGCCAGATCGACCTGATGATCGACGGCTCGGCGGCACCGCTGGTCAAGGCCGGCAAGCTCAAGGTGCTGGCTGTCACCGGCCAACGCTCGCCCGCTTTTCCCAATGTGCCCACCTTGGCCGAGGCCGGCGTGGCAGGATTCAACTTTGTCTCCTGGCATGGACTCTTCGCGCCCAAGGGCACGCCGCCAGAGGTTGTCCGCAAGGTCGCCGCGGCAGTCGCAGAGATCGCCCGCCGCCCCGACGTGCGTGCGCAGCTCGAAGGTCTGGGCATCACCTTGAATACCAGCTCAGGCCAGGAGTTCAGCAACTTCATCGCGCAGCAGCGGCAGTCTCTGGCCACGCTGGTCAAGCAACGTCAGATCAACTTCGACCAGTGAGGCCTAGCGGAGTTTCTATGGGTGGCGGCGACGCCGCCGCACCCATTGTCGTGATGGGCGTGTCCGGCTGCGGTAAATCGACCTTGGCCCTGAGCTTGGCGACGGCTCTGGCGTGGCCCTTCATCGAAGGCGATGCCTATCATCCGCCGGCGAACGTAGAGAAGATGACCGCCGGCATTGCCCTGACGGATGCCGATCTGCAATCCTGGCTGGCTTCCTTGGTCGAGGTGTTGCGCACGCACCCGCAAGGGACGGTGCTGAGTTGCTCGGCCCTCAAGGCCGCCTACCGGGATACGCTGCGACAAGCCCATGCGGGCATGCGCTTCGTTTTTCTGGATCTTGACGAAGTCGCCGCAACGCAGCGCGTGGCAGCTCGCAGTGGCTCGCATTTTTTCAACCCATCACTGGTGCGCAATCAGTTTGACAACCTGCAGCGACCCGATGCCGAGCCGGGCGTTCTCTGTCTGGATGCAATGCTGCCGCAGGCGCTGCTTTGCCAGCAGGCCCTGGTCTGGGTGAAAGGTGAAGCGCCAAAGCCTGAAGGCCAGCGTCATCAACGGCCTATATTGGCTTTGTGAGGCCGTTCGCCACCCACGTTGGCAGCTCTTAATCGGATAGCGTTGGGTAGTCGGTATAGCCCTTGGCGCCGCCGCCGTAAAAAGTGCTTTGGTCCGGCGTGTTGAGTGGCGCATTGAGGTGCAGGCGCGTCACCAGGTCGGGGTTGGCGATGAAGGGTTTGCCAAAGGCGATCAGATCGGCGCCATCCTTCACGGCCTGCTCGGCGTGCGCCTTGTCGTAGCCGTTGTTCACCATCCAGGCGCCCTGGCCGCCAGCGGCGCGGTAGGCGGCCTTGAGCGCCGGGTAGTCGAACGGGCGCTCGGGCAGGTCGCGCGGCCCGCCGGTGGCGCCTTCAATGATGTGGATGTAGGCCAGGTCCAGCTTGGCGAGCTGCTTGATCACATAGTCAAACAGCGGCTGCGGATCGGCGTCGTAAGCATCGTTGGCCGGTGTGACCGGTGACAGGCGAATGCCGGTGCGGCTGCTGCCAACGGCGCCGGCGACGGCACGCACCACTTCGAGCAGCAGGCGGGCGCGGTTTCGTATGCTGCCGCCATAGTCGTCGTGGCGCTGGTTGGAGCCGCTTTTGAGAAACTGATCCAGCAAGTAGCCGTTGGCGGCATGGATTTCCACGCCGTCAAAGCCGGCGGTTTCGACCGCATTGCGTGCCGCCGCCTGGTAGGTGTGAACGATCTCGGGCAGCTCGCCGACATCCAGCGCGCGCGGCTCCGAGGTCGGCACGAAGACCGGTACGCCGCCTCTGATCAGCACGGTCTTGGTCTTGGCGGTGATGGCCGATGGCGCCACCGGCGCGGCGCCGCCAGGCTGCAGCTCGCGATGAGAAACCCGGCCCACATGCCAGAGCTGGGCCACGATCTTGCCGTCTTCGTCATGCACCGCCTGGGTCACCTGCTTCCAGCCGTCGAGTTGCTCGCTGCCATAGAGGCCGGGCACATCGGCATAGCCCTGGCCCTGCTGGCTGATGGCGGTGGCTTCGCTGATCAGCAGGCCGGCGCTGGCGCGCTGGGCGTAGTAGGTGGCCATCAGCGGCGTGGGAATGGCGTCGGGCGCGCGGTTGCGCGTCAGCGGCGCCATCACGATGCGGTTGGCGAGCTGCAGGTCACCGACCTGGATGGGATCGAATAAGGAAGGCATGAAAAATGATCCGGAATTGAATTGAGCCTCAAGTGTGCGCCGATGTGAATCGGCTGACCAGCCACGGCTTGCCGAAAGCCTGAGGCTGGTACCCTGCTGGCTTACTTGATCAGGCCTTCTTCCCGCATGGCGGTCTGCACGGCGGGGCGGGCCGCCATGCGTTCACGGAAGGCGGCGATATTGGCAAAACCGGAAATATCCAGACCCACAAAGTCGGCCCAGTTGGTGACGGTGAAGAGATAGGGGTCGGCCACGCTGAAGGCCTCGCCCATCAGGTAGGACTTGCCGGCGAGCTGGCCGTCCACCCATTGCAGGCGTTCCAGCAGCTTGGCAATGAGCATGGTTTTGTACTCGGCCGGGGTTGCCGGATTGAACAGCGGGCCAAAGCCCTTGTGCACCTCGGTGCCTATGAAGTTGAGCCAGGCCTGCAGCTGGGCCCGTGCCACGGTGCCATTGGCCGGCGCCAGTTTTTTCTCCGGCACCTGGTCGGCGATGTATTGCACGATGGCCGGACCCTCGGTCAGGCGGGTGCCGTCGTCGAGTTCTAGCAGCGGCACATAGCCCAGCGGGTTGATGCTGTAGTAGTCGGTGCCGTCGTCCAGCTTGTGGGTTTTGGTCGGAGCCTGAATATGTTCAAACTTCAGGCCGGCCTCGTGCAAGGTGATGTGGGGCGACAGCGAGCAGGCACCGGGGGAGTAGTAGAGCTTCATGGAAGTGTCCTTGAATGGCCGGGAAGGGCGGTTGATAAACAGGCACTAAGCCTTTCACCATCCTAGCCGGATGAGGCATTTTGCGCTCGTGGGGTCTTGTCCTACAAGCTCGGGCGGGTGCTGCCGATGGCGCTATGTGGGCGCTGACTTATGCTTCAGTGACCGCCGCATGAGTCTTTTTGCCGGCGGTGCTTGGCAGTCCATCTTTTGTTACACGATGCTGCAGAGGAGATACTGATGATTAAGTACGCGATCATTTTTGCGCTGATTTCACTGCTCGCTGGCGCCCTGGGTTTTGGCGGCGTGGCGGCTGGTGCGGCCGGCATTGCGAAGATTTTGTTCGGCCTGTTTTTAATTTTGGCGCTTATTTTTGTGGTGCTGGCGGCCTTGGGCGTGGGTGCGATCAGCAAGGGGATGAAGTAAATGAAAGTTCGTACAACCAAGCCAGGCGGCGCCGAGCCAGTCGGTGAGCCGCAGGCCAGCGCCACCGAGACAGCCAAGCCCCAGGTGGCGCTGATACCGGCGCCCCGGCGTATTTTTGGTTTTCCGGCCAGTGTGGCCGAGTTTTTGCTGCTGTTTCGCTTGCGGGTGCGCCGCTCCTCGGCTCTCTCGGTCGATGTGCTGGAGCGTGCCGCGCGCGTGGTGCTGGTGACCTGCCAGAACTGGTTCAGCCCCGGGACTGCGCCGAAAAGCGGCCCGGGCAAGCGTTCCTGAAGCGATGGCTTAAAAAACCTTTTTCAGCAGACGATCGATGGAGTGAGCACCGGCGCCGCGCACCAAGATCAGAAAGGTCATGGCGGCCCACAGCAGGGATTTTTCGGCGCCATCGTAACCCTGAGATTTCACGATCCAGTGGAAGTAAACGGTCACCAGCAGCACGATGGTGGTGGCCAGCGCCGCCGGGCGTGTCAGCAGACCCAGGGCCAGCAAAATGCCTCCTATGAATTCCGTCGCCGCCAACAGCACGGCCCACAAAGGTCCGGGGGCGAAGCCCAGCGATTCCACCATGCCTACCAGCTTCATGGGATCCTGGATCTTGGGCCAACCATGTATGGCTAAGGCTACACCCGCCATCACCCGCAGCAGGGCGAAGGAGATGTCGTGCAGGCCGTCATAAAGCTTTCCCAGGGCCGGGATGATCAAGCGCGATGAAGACGAAGAAGTAGGGATGGATGAAGCCACGGGTTTCCTTTTTTGGTTTGAATGCACAAGATGTAGATCACTGTATCTGCATGTAGGCAGAGCGCCGAAGCCAGACAAAGTTCAGTTCGGTGTTGCTGAAGTGCTGCCAAGTCGTTCGGACTTGAGTTGCTATTAAATAAATAGCTGTTGGCGCTTATTGTGCATGGGTTAAAGGCCTTTTTGGCATAAAAAAACGGCCTGGAGCGCAGGCCGCTGAGTGGGAATGCCCCGGCGCTTATTTCTGAGCGCGTATCTTGACCAGTTCGGCCTGGGTTTCGTTCCACAAGTCCATGCCGACGTCGTTGCCGATCTGGGTATAGACCTGGGTCAGCTTGTTACGCATGCGGCTGGCTTCGGCCGGCGACAGCTCGTTGACCTGCATGCCCTTGGCCTTGAGGTCGGCCATGGCCTTGGAGGCTTCGTCGCGCGTGTCCTTGCGCTCGTAGTTGCGGCTGGTCTTGGCGGCGTCCATCAGCACTTTCTGCTCGGCCTTGGAGAGCTGGTCCCACCACTTCTTGCTGACCAGCACGATCCACGGGCTGTAGACGTGGTTGGTCACGGTCAGGTACTTTTGCACCTCGTAGAACTTGCTCGACAAGATGGTGTTGTAGGGATTTTCCTGGCCGTCAACGGTCTTGGTTTCCAGCGCGCCGAAGAGCTCGGAAAAAGCCATGGGCACGGCGTTGGCGCCCAGGGTCTTGAAGCTGCTCAGGAACACGTTGTTCTGCATCACGCGCAGCTTGATGCCGTCCATGTCTTCGAGCTTTGTGACCGGGCGCTTGCTGTTGGTCAGGTTGCGAAAGCCGTTTTCCCAATAGACCAGACCGACCAGGCCTTTTTCCTGCAGCTTGTCCTTGATTTTCTCGCCGATGGGGCCGTCCAGCAGGATGTCGGCTTCCTTGGGGTTGCTGATGAGAAAGGGCGTGTCCCACAGCGCCATTTCCTTGGTAATGCCGACCAGCGTGGCGGTGGAGCCGACCATCATTTCCTGCGCGCCGCCTATCAGCGCCTGCTGCATCTGCGTGTCGGGGCCCAGCGCGGCGGCGCCAATGGCGCGCACCTTCATCTTGCCGCCCGAGGCTTTTTCTACCGCTTCGGCAAACACCTTGGTGGCGCGGCCCTGGTTGCTTTGCTCATTCAGGCCATAGCCAAAACGGATGATGCGCGGCTTGATGTCTTGCGCCAGTACCGAGAAGGAGGCGCCGAGCACGGCGACGGTGGCGGCGGCGACAAGAGTGCGTCGAATAATAGTCATGGGAATGTCTCCTGGTTTTTGGGTGAGGGTGAGGGTGAGGGTGAGGGAAGGGGCTTAGCGCATCCACGCGACGGGCGCGGTGACGATCTGGGGAAAGAGCACAAAGAGGAAGAGGATCAGCGTGTAGGTGATGAGGAAGGGGTTGACGCCCCGTATCACCTGGTGCAGCGGCATGCGGCCCACGCCGGCCACCACGTTAAGCACCGTGCCGACCGGCGGCGTGATCAGGCCGATGGCGCCGTTAAGCACAAACATCAGGCCAAAGTAGACCGGGTCTATGCCGGCCTTGACGGCAATCGGCAGCATCACCGGCGCGAAGATCAGTATGGTGGGAGTGAGGTCAAGCGCCGTGCCCACCAGGATCAGCGCGACCATCATCACGGCCATCAGCAGGCGCGGGTTATCCACCAGCGGGCCCAGCCAGTTGGTCAGCGTGCTGGGCAGGTCGGCCAGGGTGATCATGTAGCTGGCGACCTGGGCGCCGGCGCATAGAAACATCACGATGGCGGTGGTCTTGGCGGCGCGCACCAGCACGCCGTGCACTTCGGCCAGCTTCATTTCGCGGTGCACGAATAGGGCCACGACCAGCGCATAAAAGGCGGCGACCACGGCCGCTTCGGTCGGTGTGAAGATGCCGGTTTTCATGCCGCCAATGATGATGAGCGGCATCAAGAGCGCCCAAAAGGCCTTGACGGTGGCGCGCAGTCTTTCGCGCATGGGCAGCGGCTGGCCCTGGGGCAGGTCGGTCTTGCGTAGCACCAGCTTCCAGGCCACGATCAGGCCGACACCCATGATGATGCCGGGCACGATGCCGGCGATGAAGAGCGCCGAGATCGAGGTGTTGGTGGTGACGCCGTAAATCACAAAGGGCAGCGAAGGCGGAATGATGGGCGCGATGATGCCGCCCGAGGCAATCAGCCCGGCCGAGGTATGCATGGGATAGCCCTGCTGGCGCATCATGGGCAGCAGAATAGTGGCCAGCGCGGCGGTGTCGGCCAGCGCCGAGCCGCTCATGCTGGCCATCAGCACGGCCGCGCCAATCGCCACATAGCCCAGGCCGCCACGGATATGACCGACCCAGGCCTGCGCCATGGCGATGATGCGGCGGCTGATGCCGCCCGAGTTCATCAGCTCGCCGGCCAGAATGAAAAAGGGCACGGCCAGCAGCGGAAAGCTGTCCACCCCGGCGACCAGGTTTTGCGCCAGCAGCTGGGTGTCCCAAAAGCCCAGCACCCAGGCCATGCCAGCGCCGGTCAGCACCAGCGCCAGGCCCATGTTCATGCCTATGCCCATGAGCAGCAGCATGCCCAGCGAAAAAACGATGAAGGCCTGACCTTCGCTGCTCATGCTGCGCTCCGCTGCGCGTTGGCCGGCCCGGTCTGGGCGTGTGAGATGAGGGGTTTGAATGTCATGGGACTTATTCCACTTCCGCACCGTGACCGAGGTCCAGCGGCGTGCGTTTGATGATTTCGAACAGCGCCATCAGGCCTATGGCCGCGGCGCATAAAAAAGCCGGCAGTGGCAGCAGCGCGGTCGGGTAGCCGAGCACCACCGAGTAGCTGTCCAGGCCGACCACCACCTGTTGCCAGGCGCCCCAGCCCAACAGGGCGCAGCCCAGCAGCACCAGCGCGCGTATCAGCAGCGTCATGGCCAGCATGGCGCGTGGTTTTTTTTGCAGCGCGCCGACCAGGCTGGTGAAGGCCATGTGCTCGCCGGCCGGGTAGGCGGCGGTGGCGCCTATGAAGACCATCCAGACAAACAGCAGGCGCGACAGCTCTTCGCTGGCGGCCACGCCGCTGCCAAAGCCGTAGCGCAGCACCACGTTGATGAAAACCGCCACGGCCATCACGCCCAGGCAGCTGGCCATCAGCGCATTGCTGATACGTTGAAAGCGGCTCTTGGGCGCTTCGGTCACGGTGTCTGTAGTCATGCTTGCTCCTGTTGGGCCTTGAGCCAGGCGCTGACCTCGAGCTGCAATTGCGCCAGCGAGTCCAGCGCATCGACGCGCAGCACGCCGGCCTCGCCGGTGGGCAGCTCCAGCGTGGCGAACTGGCTGTCGACCAGGCTGGAGGCAAAGAAATGCAAGGGTGCGCGCGCCGCGACGCGGGCCTTGGCTTGCTCGGGGCTGATGTCCAGGAAGACGAAGCGCAGACCCGGTGCGGCCTGACGCAGGCGCTCGCGGTAGGCCCGCTTGAGCGCCGAGCAAGTGAGCACCAACGCCTCGGGATGAGCCTGCAGTTGCTCGCTCAAGGTGTTGAGCCAGCCCTCGCGGTCGGCGTCGGTCAGGGCCACGCCCTGGCTCATCTTGGCCCGGTTGGCGGGGCTGTGATAGTCGTCGCCCTCGACCAGCTGCAGGCCTGTGGTCTGGGCAATTTTGGCGCCCAGGCTGGACTTGCCGCAGCCGGCAACGCCCATGATGACAAGTGAATGGCTCATTGTGAAAAGTCTTGGATAGCGCTATCCGTGTTGCTGAAAATAAACGGTGAACTGCTGGAATGCCTGTTTTTGGATCACCTGCGTCAGGCGGTCCTAGGGATTCTCCGGCTGGTGCTCACCGTTGGATAGCGCTATCCTATGCCAGGATTCATTCATTAAAAGTTGGTAGTTTCCCTAGACTCATGAGCTCAACTCCCGCCCGTTCCCGCGCCACCGGCCGCGTCACTTTGTCCGATGTGGCCCGCAGTGCCGGCGTCAGCCCCATCACCGTGTCGCGGGCGCTGCGCGGCGAGCGCGCCGTCGATCCGGCGCTGGTGGCCAGGGTGCAGGCGGCGGCGCAGCAACTGGGCTATGTGCCCGATCCGGCCGCCCGGGCGCTGGCATCGCAGCGCAGCTCGCATGTGACGGTGCTTATTCCCATGCTTTCCAACGCCTTGTTTGTCGATTTGCTGGAGGCGGTGCAGCGCAGCCTGCGGCCGGCCGGCTACCAGACGCTGATGGGCGTGACCCATTACGACGCCGGCGAAGAGGAGTCGCTGCTGCGCGAACAGTTGGCGCAGCGCCCGGCCGGCCTGCTGCTGACCGGGCTGGAGCGCAGCGACGCGGCCCGTGCGCTGATTGCGCAAAGCGGCGTGCCCTGCGTGCATCTGATGGAAGTCTGCGCCACGCCCGGCGTCTACAGCGTCGGCTTTTCGCAGGCCGACGCCGGCGCCGAACTGACGCGCCACCTGCTGGCGCGCGGCCGGCGCCGCATCGCTTTTGTTGCGGCCCAGCTGGATTCGCGCACCTTGCAGCGGCTGGAGGGCTGGCGCCGCGAATTGCGCGCCGCCGGTTTGTACCAAGCCGAGCTGGAGTGGCTGAACCCAGCGCCCTCATCAATCGCGCTGGGCGGCCAGATGTTCGAGCAAATCATGCAGCGCCAGCCCGAGGTGGACGCGATCTTTTTCTGCAACGACGACCTGGCGCAAGGCGCTTTGCTGGCGGCGCTGCGCCTGGGCGTGGCGGTGCCTGGGCGGGTGGCGGTGGCCGGCTTTAACGACCTGACGGGCAGCGACCAGATGCTGCCGGCGCTGACCACCGTGCGCACGCCGCGCGCCGAGATTGGCCATGCGGCCGCCCGCATGCTGCTGGCGCTGATGAACGGCGAGAGCGTGGCCACGCCTGGCGTGGATCTGGGCTACGAGCTGGTGGTGCGGGCCAGCACCTGACAGCCGTCAATTGGCTACAAAAATAATAGTAACTTGCGCCCGTTCCTATTGGGCTTAAGGCTGATTTGACTTAAAAGTGCCGCCCAACAGGCCGGCGCCACTCCCGCCTCAGTCCGGCTTGATCTTGGCGCGCGCCGCCACCAGTTTCCAGCGCGCCTGTTCGGTCTTGATGAAGGCCGCGTACTGGGCCGGCGTGTCGCCCACAGGCTGGGCGGTGTCGCCGCGCAGGCGCTCGGTGGCTTGCGGGTTGTGCATGGCCTTGGCGCAGGCTTCGGCGATCTTGTCTATGGCGGCCTGCGGCATGCTGGCCGGGGCGTTCAGGCCGTACCACTGCGTCATTTCAAAGCCCGGGTAGCCGCTTTCGGCCACCGTCGGCACATCGGGCAGTTGCGGCAGGCGTTCCTTGGTGCCGGTGGCGATGCAGCGCAGCTTGCCCGACTTGATGTGCGCCAGTATGGCCGGCGCGCCCACGCTGGCGGCGTCCAGCCGGCCGGCCAGCAGATCTGTGAGCTGCGGGCCGGTGCCGCGATAGGGCACATGCAGCACAAAGGTGTCGCTGACCATCTTCAGGTATTCAAAGGCCAGGTGGCCGGCGCTGCCGTTGCCGGCCGAGCCATAGTTGAGCTGGCCCGGTTTGCTCTTGGCCAGGGCGATGAATTCCTTCAGATTTTTCACCGGCACATTGGCATTCACCACGTACAAGCTGGGCACCTTGGCCAGCAGCGAGATCGGCTTGAAATCGCGGTTGGTGTCAAAGGGCAGTTTGTCAAAGATAAAGGGGTTGACGGCAAAAGTGCCGATATGGCCCAGGATGATGGTGTGGCCATCGGTGCTGGTGGCGCATTCCTGCATGGCGATGTTGCCGCTGGCGCCGGGCTTGTTGTCGACAAACACCGACTGGCCCAGTGTTTTGCTGAGCTCATTGGCGGCCGAGCGCGCCACGATTTCCGAGCTGCCGCCCGGTGCAAAGGGCACGATCAGGCGTATCGGCTTGGCTGGCCAGGCGCTTTGCGCGTGGGCGCTGAGCAGCAGGCCGGGAAAGGCGGAAGCGGCGGCCAGGGCGCCGCCGGCCTGGAGGCCGCGTTGCAGGGCCTGGCGGCGGGTGTGGACTGGGTTCATGAAAGCGTCTCCGGGAGCGTGGTGGTGTCCGCACTGTACGACGGGCGCGCGTCTCGGCGTCTAGGTGGTTTTGCTACGCCTGTTACGACGCGAGTGGTGGCTTGTCGCTGAATCAAGGGTTTTCCCTAGGTCGCTTGGCCGGGAGGAATTCAACAATAGCTATGCAATCTCATTCATAGGCAAGGCATCTCTTGGGTGCCCCAACCCCAAGGAGAGCTCTGATGCAAAAGGTCTTGCACATCGACCCGGAAAAATGCACTGGCTGCCTGCAGTGCGAAATGGCCTGTTCTTTCGAGAACTACGGCGTTTTCGCCCCGGCCAAGTCGCGCATCAAGGTCTTCGACTTCCACGACACCGGCAAGAAGGTGCCCTACACCTGCACCCAGTGCGACGAGGCCTGGTGCTTGCATGCCTGCCCGGTCGAGGCCATCAGCGTGGACAAGGCGACCGGCGCCAAGGTGGTCAATGATTCCACCTGCGTTGGCTGCAAGGTCTGCACCATCGCCTGCCCCTTTGGCACCATCAACTACGTGCAGGAAACCGGCAAGGTGCAAAAGTGTGACCTGTGCGGCGGCGAGCCGGCCTGCGCCGAGGCCTGCCCGACGGCGGCCATCACCTTCATAGACGCCAACTGGACCGGTTTGAGCCGGATGCAGCAATGGGCCGACAAGCTGGGCAACCAGCCCTCCGCCGTTTAAGGAGTCACGAGCATGTCATGGGCTGGAAAAATCCTTCGCGTTGACCTGACTGCCGGCAGCGTCAAGTCCGAACCCCTCAATATGGACTGGGCGCACGCCTATCTGGGCTCGCGCGGCCTGGGCAGCAAATACCTGGTGTCCGAGGTCGACCCCAAGGTCGATCCGCTGTCGCCAGACAACAAGATCATCTGGGCCACCGGCCCGCTGACTGGCACCATGGCCTCCACCGGCGGGCGCTACACCGTCATCACCAAAAGCCCGCTGACCGGTGCGATTGCCTGCTCCAACTCGGGCGGCTACTGGGGCGCCGAGCTCAAGATGGCGGGCTGGGACATGGTGATTTTCGAGGGCAAGTCGCCCAAGCCGGTTTACCTCTACATCAACGACGACATCGCCGAGCTGCGCGATGCGGCGCACCTGTGGGGCAAGAGCGTCTGGGAAACCGAGCCGCTGCTCAAAAAGAGCTTGCAGGATCCGCTGCTGCGCGTTTCCAGCATTGGCAAGGCGGGTGAAAACGGCGTGCTCTACGCCGCCGTCATCAACGACCTGCACCGCGCCGCTGGCCGCTCCGGCGTGGGCACCGTGATGGGCAGCAAAAACCTCAAGGCCATCGCCGTGCGCGGCACCAAGGGCGTGGGCAATATCCGCGACCCCAAGGCCTTCATGAAGGTGACCTTCGAGAAGAAAAAAATCCTGCACGACAACGCCGTTACCGGCCAGGGCCTGCCCACCTACGGCACCCAGGTGCTGATGAATGTCATCAATGAGGTCGGCGGCCTGCCCACGCGCAACCACCAGGACGTGCAGTTCGAGGGCGCCAGGGACATCTCGGCCGAAGCCATGGCCACACCGCGCGCCAGCGACGGCAAAAAGCAGCTGGTCACCAACCAGGCCTGCTTTGGCTGCACCATTGCCTGCGGCCGCATCAGCAAGATAGACCAGACGCATTTCACCGTCAGCAACAAGCCGCAGTACTGGGGCGCCTCCGGTGGACTGGAATATGAAGCCGCCTGGGCGCTGGGCGCGGCCAATGGCGTGAAGGACCTGGAAGCGCTGCAATACGCCACCATGCTGTGCAACGAGGAGGGCATAGACCCGATCAGCTTTGGCGCCACCGTGGGCGCGGTGATGGAGCTGTACGAAATGGGTGTGCTGACCAAGGGGCAGATCGGCATAGAAGCGCCTTTCGGCTCGGCCCAGGCGCTGGCCTTTTTGACCGAGGAAACCGTTTACGGCCGCGGCTTTGGCAAGGAAATCGGCCAGGGCTCCAAGCGCCTGACGGCCAAATACGGCCACCCGGATCTGTCCATGACCTCCAAGGGCCAGGAGTTTCCGGCCTACGACGGCCGCGCCATCCAGGGCATAGGCCTGGCCTACGCCACCTCCAACCGCGGCGGCTGCCATTTGCGCGGCTACACCATTGCCTCCGAGGTGCTGGGCATTCCGGTCAAGACCGACCCGCTGGAAAGCGCAGGCAAGCCCGAGCTGGTGAAGGCCTTCCAGGATGCCACGGCGGTCTTTGACTCGGCCGGCATCTGCGTCTTCACCTCTTTTGCCTGGGGCCTGGCCGATGTGGCGCCGCAGCTGCAGGCCGCTTGCGATGAGCAGTACACGACCGAGGAGCTGGAAAAAATCGGCGAACGCATCTGGAACATGGAGCGCGAGTTCAACAACGCGGCGGGCTTTACCAAGGCCGACGATTCGCTGCCCAAGCGCCTGCTGACCGAACCGGCCAAAACCGGCCCGGCCAAGGGCAAGGTCAACCAGCTGGCCGAGATGCTGCCCAAGTACTACGCCGCGCGCGGCTGGGACAGCGAAGGCGTGCCGACGGCGGCTACTCGAACACGCCTGGGGCTTTGAATGTGGCCCCCACGCTTGTCGCTTCGCGTACTGCGCTGCCCCCCGAGGGGGCGTTGCGCCTGCGGCCCGGCGGAGCCGGTTCCGCGGCCCCGGCTGGTGTAGAGAGAAAACCCTCGTGCTTGTCGTTTGGCCTACCTTTTTAAATTCTGGAGAACGACGTCATGACCCACCATGTCATCCTGGGCGCAGGCCCAGCCGGTGTGATTGCCGCCGAAACGATTCGCCAGCACGCACCCAGCGACCGCATCACGCTGGTCGGCAATGAGGCCGAGCCGCCGTATTCGCGCATGGCGATTCCCTATCTGCTGATGGGCAACATCGACGAGCGCGGCACCTATCTGCGCAAGGGTGCCACGCATTTCGCTGATTTGAGAATAAATCAGCTTCAAGCCCAGGCTGAACGGGTGGATACGGCTACTAAAACAATAGCGTTTAACAATGGCGAAGCGCTGGCTTACGACAGGCTCTTGATTGCCACCGGCTCGCACCCGGCCAGCCCGCCGATTCCCGGTCTGGACAGCGCCGGTGTGCATCCCTGCTGGACGCTGGCCGATGCGCGAAACATCATGGCGCTGGCCCAGCCCGGTGCGCGGGTGTTGCAGATGGGGGCCGGCTTCATAGGCTGCATCATCATGGAAGCGCTGACGCAGCGCGGTGTGCGCCTGACCGTGGTCGAGATGGGCGACCGCATGGTGCCGCGCATGATGGGGCCGGTGGCCGGCGGCATGATCAAGGACTGGTGCCAGGCCCAAGGCGTGCAGGTTTTCACCGGCACCCGCGTCGAGGCGATAGTGCCCGGCACGCCGCCGCACACGCCGCTCCAGGTGCGCCTGTCCAACGGCCAGACGCTGGAGGCCGAGCTGGTCATCAGCGCCACTGGCGTCAAGCCCAATATCGGCTTTCTGGAGCATTCCGGCATCACCTGCCTGCAGGGCGTGCTGACCGACGAGCATCTGCAAACCAATGTGGCGGGTGTGTATGCCGCCGGCGACTGCGCCGAGGCCTTTGACAAGGTCAGCGGCACCACCATGGTCAGCGCCATCCAGCCCAACGCCGCCGAGCAGGCGCGGGTGGCGGCGCTCAATATGGTGGGCCAGCGCACCGCGCTGCGCGGCGTGACGCAGATCAATGTGCTGGATACGCTGGGCCTGATTTCCACCAGCTTTGGCAACTGGCAGGGGGTGGCCGGCAGCGGGCCGGCCGATCGGGTCGAGCTGACCGAGCACCAGGCCAACGGCGGCAAGGGCAGGCACCTGAGCCTGCAATTCAAGGACGATGTGATGGTGGGCTGCAACAGCGTCGGCTGGACCGAGCATGTGGGCGTGATGCGCGGCCTGGTGGAGGGCGCCATCCACCTGGGCCCGTGGAAGGAGCGGCTGAAACAAGACCCGACCCAGCTGATGCAAGCCTATCTGGCCAGCGCCCAGGGCCAGGGCGCCTGGAACGGCGCCAGTGACGAGCGACGCCGATGAAAATCACCTTCAAGCTGTTTGCCACGCTGACCGATTACCTGCCGGTGGCGGCGCGCAGCAGCAATCTTCTCGAGCTGGAGGTGGCGCCAGACGCTTCCATCAGCCAGATCATTGCGCCTTTCGGACTGCCGCCCAGGCTGGTGCATCTGGTGCTGGTCAACGGCCATTACATCCAGCCCGAACAGCGCCTGACCCGCAGGCTGCTTGAAAACGACGTGCTGGCGATCTGGCCGCCGATAGCCGGCGGCTGAGCGCCGTGCAATCCCACTACCCCGAGGCGTTCGAGCGCGACATGGGTTGCACCGAGCGCGAGTGGCTGGGCTGGCTGCCCGCAGCGCTGGGCGACAAGCCCTGGCAGCGCGATGGCGCTGGCGTGCAAGTGGCCATAGGCGCGGGCAGCCTGCGGATAGCCTGGCGGGCGGCCGCACCGCGCGTGCTGGGCCAGGCCCGCATTCCGCGTCTGCTGGTGCGCTTTGCCTTTGCCGGGCTGGATGAAGTCCAGCGCCATGCCTTCATGAAGCGCTTTGACCTTTACATGCAGCGTGGCGGTGGCTAGCTGGGCCTGATGCGGGCATGGCCGGCGTGGGCTGAGGCAGCGGGAAGACTTTGCGCTGGTGCAAGAGGCCGCCAATTCGGGCCCGGCCTTGGCCTTAGCGTAAAAAGTGCTCTCAGGCCAATGGCCATCAGCGCAAGGCGCTAGCAAATAAATAGCGGGCTGGCGCCTGCAGGCGGCTCAGTCCGTGAGGCGGCGCGCCGCAAACAGCACCTGGTCTATCACCGCCTGCACATGGTGGCGGTCCCCCTCCTTGAGCAGCTCGCCGGCCGCATCAAAGGCCTCACCAGCATGGCCTAGGGCAAAGGCCTTGGGCGCGACCCAGCAGTGGGCATTGAGCAGCAGGGGCACCAGATGGCTTTGCGAGCGCAGGCCGCCCAGGCCACCGGGCGAGGCGCTGAGCACGCCCACCACCTTGCCGGTGAAGGATTTGAAGCCTTCCAGCCAGGCCGGGTCGCTTTTGACCGGGCTGGAGACCCAGTCTATGGTGTTTTTGAGCAGGGCGGTGTAGCTGCCGTTGTACTCGGGCGAGCAGATGATCCAGGCCGGGTGCTCGTACATGATTTGCTTGAGCTTCATCACATCGGCCGGCGTGCCGCGCGCTTCCAGGTCGGCGTTGTACATGGGAATGTCGAAGTCGGCCAGTTCGATGTGCGTGACCTCGGCGCCGCTGTCGCGCGCCATTTGCGCGCTGACATGGGCCAGTTTGCGGTTGTAGGAGTTCAGGCGGGTGCTGCCGGCGAAGATCAGGAGTTTCATGGGCTGGAATGAAATGAGAGGGTGAATGAGGCGGATGGCGCTGGCTTAGCGTTCGGAGATGGCCAGGCGGGCGGCCAGGCCCAGGAAAACCGAGCCGGCCAGCCAGTTCAGCGCGCGCTGGGCGCGTGCCGAGCGCTGGAAGGCCTGACCCACCGAGGCGGCAAACCAGGCGATGGCGCCAAAGGTGAGCAGGGTCGCCAGGATGAAGACCCCGCCCAGGCAAACGATTTGCAGACCGACGCCGCCTTGCGCGGGGTTCACGAACTGCGGCAAAAAGGCCAGGAAGAAGATCACCACCTTGGGGTTGCTCAGGTTCATGATGACGCCGCGCCGGTACATCTGCGCGGCGGCCAGCGGCTGGGAGCCGGCGGTGGCCGTGCCGCCTACCGGGGCGCGAAACACCTGCCAGGCCAGATAGGCCAGGTAGGCGGCGCCGCCCAGCTTGAGCACGGTGAAGGCAGTGCTGGAAGCGGCAAATACCGCCGCCAGCCCAAGCGCCACGGCGGCGGTGTGAAACAGCAGGCCGGTGCACAGGCCCAGCACCACGAACAGGCCGGCGCGCCGGCCCTGCAGGGCCGACTGCATCAGGACTAACAGATTGTCCGGACCGGGCGACAGGCCTAGCAAAACCGAGACGCCAAAGAAGGTGAGAAGGATGTCGAAAGAAGGCATGTTGTGGCTGTTACTGCTGGATAGAGATGGTTGGGAGGTTGGCGCTCATTTTGACCTGATTCAGGGGCGATCTCGACGCTCATTAGCGATGCGCTAGCCACCTGCCCCAGAGGGCCAGGGGTTTCTTGAAATCGATAAAATGTACAAATTCAACCAATTTGTACAAATGCATACCCTGTCCTTAAGTGAATTCCGTGCCAACGCCTCGGCCATGCTGGATCTGGTTGAGCAGGGCCAGACCGTGCGTATCTTGCGCCACGGCAAGCCGGTGGCCGAACTGGTGCCCGTGAAAGCCGAGGCTGCCGCCCGCGTCCCGAGCTGGAAGCGCGACATCGAACCGCTGCGCATCGTGCGGCCAGACGGCAAGAGCGGCGCCCAGCTGATGATAGAAGAGCGCCTGGAAGGCGCGCAGGAGGCGGCTCATGCGGGTGCTGTTTGACAGCTCGGCGCTGTACAAGCGCTACAACGCCGAGGCTGGCCGCGAGCAGGTGCTGGCCGCCAGCGAGCGCGCCAGCGAAGTGGTGGTGGCGGCGCATTGCAAGGCCGAGATTGCCTCGGCCCTGAATCGCCAGCGCCATGAGGGCCTGGTCGATGCCGGCGACTACGCCCGCATCATGGCCATTGTGCAAGGCGATTTTGCCGACTTCACCTGTGTGGCGCTGGACAGCCGGGTCGAAGCCCAGTCGATCGCGGCGATGGAGGCCAGCCGGCTGCATGCCATGGACGCCCTGCACATAGGCACGGCGCAGGTGGCGCGGGTAGACCTGTTTGTCACCGCCGACCGACGCCAAGCCCTGGCGGCACAAGCCGCCGGCCTGAAAACCGAACTGATTGAGATCTGACATGTTTTACCCCCAAGAATTTGACGTCATCGTGGTTGGCGGAGGCCATGCCGGCACCGAGGCCGCGCTGGCCGCCGCCCGCATGGGCTGCAAGACCCTGCTGCTGACGCACAACATCGAGACCCTGGGCCAGATGAGCTGCAACCCGTCCATAGGCGGCATAGGCAAGGGCCATCTGGTGAAAGAGGTCGATGCCATGGGCGGCGCCATGGCGCTGGCCACAGACGAGGGCGGCATCCAGTTCCGCATTCTCAACAGCTCCAAGGGGCCGGCCGTGCGCGCCACCCGGGCCCAGGCCGACCGCATTCTGTACAAGGCGGCGATACGCCGCATGCTGGAAAACCAGCCCAATCTGTGGCTGTTCCAGCAGGCGGTGGACGACCTGATGGTGGAGGGCGATCGCGTGGTCGGCGCCGTCACCCAGGTCGGCATCAAGTTCCGCGCCCGCACCGTGGTGCTGACGGCCGGCACCTTTCTGGACGGCAAGATCCATGTGGGGCTGAACAACTACGCGGCCGGCCGGGCCGGCGATCCGCCAGCGGTGTCGCTGAGCGCCCGCCTGAAAGAGCTCAAGCTGCCGCAAGGTCGGCTGAAAACCGGCACGCCGCCGCGCATAGACGGCCGCTCCATAGATTTCAGCAAGTGCAGCGTGCAACCCGGCGACGGCATGCCGGGCGGCAACGGCGACACCGTGCCAGTGTTCAGCTTCATGGGCGGCAGCATTGCCCATCCGCAGCAAATGCCCTGCTGGATCACCCACACCAACGAGCGCACCCACGACATCATCCGCTCCGGCTTTGACCGCAGCCCCATGTTCACCGGCAAGATCGACGGCGTGGGCCCGCGCTACTGCCCCAGCGTGGAAGACAAGATCAACCGCTTTGCCGACAAGGACAGCCACCAGATTTTCCTGGAGCCCGAAGGCCTGACGACGCACGAGATCTACCCCAACGGCATCTCGACCAGCTTGCCCTTTGACATCCAGTACGAGTTGGTGCGCTCCATGGTGGGCATGGAAAACGCCCACATCCTGCGCCCGGGCTACGCCATCGAGTACGACTACTTCGATCCGCGCTCGCTCAAGAGCAGCTTTGAGACCCGGGCCGTGGCCGGCCTGTTTTTTGCCGGCCAGATCAATGGCACCACCGGCTATGAAGAGGCGGCGGCCCAGGGCATGTTTGCCGGCATCAATGCGGCGCTGCAGTGCCGGGGCAAGGAAGCCTGGTTGCCAAAGCGCGATGAGGCCTACCTGGGCGTGCTGGTCGATGACCTGATCACCAAGGGCGTGACCGAGCCCTACCGCATGTTCACCAGCCGGGCCGAGTTCCGCCTGATGCTGCGCGAAGACAATGCCGACATGCGCCTGACCGAAAAGGGCAGGGAGCTGGGCCTAGTGGATGATGCGCGCTGGGACGCCTTCAACCGCAAGCGCGACGCTGTTTCACGTGAAACAGAGCGCCTGCGTTCCATCTGGGTCAATCCCAACAATCTGCCGGTGGCGGAAGCCGAACGGGTGCTGGGCAAGGCGATAGAGCGCGAATACAACCTGGCCGACTTGCTGCGCCGCCCCGATGTGAACTATGCCGGGCTGATGTCCTTGAATGAAGGCAAATACCTCAATCCGGATATTCCGGCCGGGCAGGGCGGTGTTGTTTCACGTGAAACAGAAGGCTTGCCGGCGGATTTTTTCAAAAGCGTGATCGAACAAATCGAAATCACCGCCAAGTACGCCGGCTATATCAACCTGCAAAAGGAAGAGGTGGAAAGGGCTTCGCACTACGAAAATCTCAAACTGCCGGCCGACCTGGATTACCTGCAGGTGACGGCACTGAGCTTTGAGGCGCGCCAGACCCTGGCCAAGCACAGGCCGGAAACGCTGGGCATGGCCTCGCGCATACAGGGCATCACGCCGGCTACGGTGTCGCTGCTGCTGGTGCATTTGAAAAAGAATCTGTGGAAGAACACGGTTCCGGCCCAGGCCGCCGAGAAGGTGGGACTCTGATGCGCAGCGGTGAAAAGGATTTGCGTGCCGGATTGAAAACGCTGGAGCTGGATTTGCAAGACTCGCAAATCCAGCAGTTGCTGGACTATCTGGAACTGATCGCCAAATGGACCAAGGTTTACAACCTGACCGCCGTACGCGATCCGGCCGAAATGATGACGCACCACTTGCTGGACAGCCTGGCGGCCATCGCACCCCTGAGGCGGCATCTGCAACAGGCCGGCCTGGTACAGGGCAGCAGTCTGTTGGATGTGGGCTCGGGCGCCGGCCTGCCTGGCGTGGTGATTGCCATTTGCTGCCCGATGGTGGCCGTGACCTGCGTGGATACGGTAGCTAAAAAAGCCGCCTTCATCAAGCAGGCGGCACTGGCCCTGAAGCTACCCAATCTCACCGGCCTGCATGCGCGGGTGGAAAGCATAGGTCAGCCCTTTGATGTGATCTGCTCCCGGGCCTTTGCTTCGCTGCTTGATTTCACCCAATGGTCGGCCGCTGCGCTGGCGCCGCATGGGGTCTGGATGGCCATGAAGGGCAAGCACCCCGCCGAGGAACTGGCGGCCTTGCCGGCAAGCGTAGAGGTGTTTCACGTGGAACAACTGCAGGTGCCGGGCTTGGACGCCGAGCGCTGCATGCTCTGGTTACGGGCAAAAACCTGAAGGCCATAGCCCCGGTTTGAAATTGACGGGCAAGGCGGCGCCGGCCCTGTCGTAAACTCAAGCCCTCACTTCCGGGGGTATTTCATGCTGGGCTCATTCGTTGGCATTGCCGACTATGGCGCTTTTGTTGCTGCCATCATCATTTTTCTGGCCATTCCCGGCCCTGGCAACCTGGCCTTGATTACCTCCACCAGCAAAGGTGGCATTTCCGGTGGCCTGGGCGCCACCCTGGGTGTGATTGCCGGCGACCAGGTCTTGCTCTGGGCCGCCGTGGCTGGTGTTTCTGCGCTGATGGCAGCCTATCCCGCAGCCTTTCATGCCGTGCAGTGGCTGGGTGCTGCCTACCTGGCCTGGCTGGGCGCCAAGATGCTGCTGGCCAAGCCAGGCGCTGCGCCGATTTTGCAGATCAGGCCACATCACTACTTTCGCCAGGCGCTGCTGATCACCTTGCTCAATCCCAAGGCCATCGTGTTTTACCTGGCCTTCTTTCCCTTGTTTGTGGATCCAGCCCAGCACCAGGGGCTCAAGACTTTTGCCGTGATGGCTGCCACCATCGCGCAGCTGACTTTTCTCTATGGCCTGGTGGCGGTGCTGCTGACCTATACCCTGGCCGAGCGGCTGCGGGCCAATCCCAAGGTCTCAGCGGCGCTGGAAAAAGCTGCCGGCATGTTTCTGATCGGCTTCGGCATCAAGCTGGCGCTGTCCAAGTAAGCCCTGGCCAAGCGCCCATCCATTTCTTTTCTCTCCTTAACCGAACAAGCCCTTCACACACCACATGGCCAAAATATTCTGCATTGCCAATCAAAAGGGCGGGGTGGGCAAGACCACCACCACAGTCAACCTGTCGGCCGGTCTGGCCCAGGTCGGCCAGCGCGTGCTGATGATAGATCTGGACCCGCAGGGCAATGCCACCATGGGTTCGGGGGTGGATAAGCGCAAGCTTGAGCTCTCGGTCTACGACGTGCTGCTGGAGTCCTCCAGCATTGCCGAGGCGCGCGTGCGCAGCGAAAAATGCGGCTACGACGTGCTGGGCGCCAACCGCGAGCTGGCCGGCGCCGAGATCGAGCTGGTCGGGCTGGAGCGGCGCGAAAAGCGCCTCAAGCAGGCCTTGGCTGCCGTCGAGAAAGACTATGACTTCGTCCTGATCGATTGCCCGCCTTCGTTGAGCATGCTGACGTTAAACGGCCTGTGCGCGGCGCATGGCGTGGTGGTGCCCATGCAGTGCGAGTACTTCGCGCTCGAAGGCGTGACCGATCTGGTCAACACCATCAAGCAGGTGCACGCCAATCTGAACAAGGACTTGCAGATCATCGGCTTGTTGCGCGTGATGTTCGATCCGCGCATCACGCTGCAGCAGCAGGTCAGCGAGCAGCTCAAGGGGCATTTCGGCGACAAGGTGTTCAACACCCTGATCCCGCGCAATGTGCGCCTGGCCGAGGCGCCCAGCTATGGCTTGCCCGGCGTGATTTTTGACCCCTCTTCCAAGGGCGCACAGGCCTTTGTGGCCTTTGCCCAGGAGATGGTGGAGCGCATCAAAACCATGTAAATCGCTGGTTTTTGATGAAATAGCCCTCCAGCCCATAGATGACGGGCGCAACCAGCTATTAAAAACATAGCAAATCAATGAATTGACCTGATGCACGCAGACAAAGTCCTGATTCTTCCCGGCTGGCAAAACAGCGACGTCGATCACTGGCAAAGCCGCTGGGAGCGCGCCCAGGGCTACACCCGTGTGGAGCAGCACGACTGGATGCGGCCGCTGCGTGGCGACTGGATCGCCCGGCTGGAGGACGTGCTGCTGGCGCGCGACGTGGCGCGCCACGGCCCCGTCGTGCTGGTGGCGCACAGCCTGGGCTGCGTGCATGTGGCGGCCTGGGCCGCGCACTCGAAAAACACCCACCGCGTCAAGGCGGCGCTGCTGGTGGCACCGCCCGATGTGGAGCGTGACGATGTGCGTCAGCTGCTGCCCAGTTGGGCGCCCATGCCCTTGCAGCCACTGACCTTCAAGAGCGTGGTCTATGCCAGCAGCGACGACCCGTTCTGCGCCCCCGAGCGGGCCAGCCGCTTTGCTGCCGCCTGGGGCGCCGAGCTGATAGATGCCGGCCCGCGCGGCCACCTCAACGCCGAAAGCGGCCTGGGCGACTGGCCCGCGGCCCACGAGCGCTTGCTGCAACTAATTCGTGATGACGCTGCCAGTGCTATGCCCGGCAGCCTCAGCGCCTCCTCGCTTTAAAGAAAGACAAGAAAAGATATGGTCACCAAAAAACCCAAGGGATTGGGCCGCGGCCTGGAAGCCCTGCTAGGTCCCAAAGTCAGCGAAACCGTCGAGGCCGACGGCAGCCAAGGCAACGGCAGCGGCACCAGTCCCGGTTTGCCGGCCTCCTTGCGCCTGGTTGACATGGTGGCCGGCCAGTACCAGCCGCGCACCCGCATGGACGAGGGCGCGCTCTACGAGCTGGCCGAGTCCATCAAGGCGCAGGGCATCATGCAGCCCATCCTGGTCAGGCGCCTGAACCATGGCGCCCACGACGGCAAGTACGAGATCATCGCCGGCGAGAGGCGTTTCCGCGCCGCCAAGCTGGCCGGCCTGGACAGCGTACCGGTGCTGGTGCGCGACGTGCCCGACGAGTCGGCCGCGGCCATGGCGCTGATAGAAAACATCCAGCGCGAAGACCTCAATCCGCTGGAAGAGGCGCAAGGCCTGCAGCGCCTGGTGAAGGAGTTTGGGCTCACGCACGAGCTGGCGGCGCAGGCCGTGGGACGCTCGCGCAGCGCCGCTTCCAACCTGTTGCGCCTGCTCAACCTGGCCGACCCGGTGCAGACCATGCTGATGGCCGGCGACATTGATATGGGCCATGCGCGCGCCTTGCTGGCGCTGGACCGGGCCACGCAAATCACCGCGGCCAACCAGATCGCGGCCAAAAAGATGTCGGTGCGCGAGGCCGAAAGCCTGGTCAAAAAGCTCGATGTCGAGTTCTCGCTGAAGCCGCAAAAAGTGGCCAAGGAAAAATCGCGCGACACCCGCCGCGTCGAGGAAGAGCTGGCCGACCTGCTGATGGCCGAGGTGGAAGTCCGCATCAAAAAGCAGGTCAAACGCAATGGCCGGCGCGAAGACATGGGCGAGCTGGCGATACAGTTCGGGTCCATGGACGAGCTTAATGGGCTGATAGAGCGGCTGCGCGGCTAAGGACCAAGTCATACGCAGTTGCAAAAGCCAGGCGCAGACGGCTTGACGCGCCTTGGGGCTCTCTGTGTTGCTCGGTAGTGGTAGGGGGGCTGGCGCAAGCCAGAAAACGCCCCACAGCCTGGTTTAAAGCGGCCCCAAGGTGACTTACTGCGTGGGCCGCAACAGGCAATAAAAGAGCACGCCATGGCGTGCTCTTTTATATGGCGCAGTGCGTGGGCCACGCCTTCGGCAACTTCAAGCGGCTTACAGCGTAAATATCTTGCCCGGATTCATGATGTTCTTGGGGTCCAGTGCGCGCTTGATGCTGCGCATCATGGCCACCGCACCAGCGCCAGTCTCGGTCACCAGGAAGTCCATTTTGTGCAGGCCCACGCCGTGTTCGCCGGTGCAAGTGCCTTCAAGCGCCAGGGCGCGGGCCACCAGCTTGTGGTTCAGGGCTTCGGCGGTTTCACGCTCCTCGGGCTTGGCGGGATCTATCAGGTAGCCAAAGTGAAAATTGCCGTCGCCCACATGGCCGACCAGGAAGTAGGGAATGCCGCTGGCATCGGCCTCGGCCACTGATTCCAGCAGGCAGTCGGCCAGGCGCGAAATCGGCACGCAGGTGTCGGTGGAAATGGCGCGGCAGCCGGGCTTGCTCTGGATGGCGGCGAAATAGGCGTTGTGGCGCGCCGTCCAGAGTCGGGTGCGCTCTTCCGGTGTGCTGGCCCATTCAAAGGCCTGGCCGCCGTGGCCGCTGGCCAGTTCCTGCACCAGCTCGGCCTGTTCCTTCACGCCGGCGGGTGAGCCGTGGAACTCCATCAACAGCATGGGCTCCTCGCGCAGGCCTAGCTTGCTGTGAGCGTTGACCATGCGCACGGTGTTGGCGTCTATCAGTTCGACACGGGCAATCGGCACGCCGAGCTGTATGGTTTCTATGGTGGTGCGCACCGCCGCTTCAATGCTGGGAAAGGAACAGATTGCGGCCGAGATGGCTTCGGGCAAGGGATAGAGCTTCACCGTGACCTCGGTGATCACACCCAGCGTGCCTTCGCTGCCCACCAGCAGGCGCGTCAGGTCGTAACCAGCCGATGATTTCTTGGCGCGCGTACCGGTGCGTATCACCTCGCCGCTGGCGGTGACGACTTCCAGTGCCAGCACGTTTTCACGCATGGTGCCGTAACGCACGGCGTTGGTGCCGCTGGCGCGGGTCGCGCTCATGCCGCCCAGGGTCGCGTCGGCGCCGGGGTCTATAGGGAAGAACAGGCCAGTGCTTTTGATTTCTTCGTTGAGCTGCTTGCGCGTCACGCCGGGCTGCACCGTCACGGTCAGGTCTTCGGCGTTGATATGCAGCACCTGATTCATGCGGCTCACATCAATGCTGATGCCGCCCTGCACGGCCAGCAAATGACCTTCAAGCGAGCTGCCGACGCCAAAGGGAATGACGGGCACGCCGTACTCGCTGGCCAGCTTCACGGCATCGGCGACATCAGCCGTGTTTTCGGCAAAGATCACAGCGGCCGGCGGCGGCGCGGCAAACGAGGACTCGTCGCGGCCATGCTGCTCGCGCACCACCAGCGCGGTGGAGCAACGCTCGGCAAAGCGGGTTTTAAGGGCGTCAATCAGCGCCGCAGGGGTCTCGCGCTGATGGATTTCGGGCAGCAGGTGTTCGGCTAGGGGGGCGTTCATGTGTGTCTCCGGGATCGGAGACACAGTTTACGGCCTGTGGGCGTAGCCCCCAGGCTTAATAGCTAGAGCCTGCGGCCCGGTTGAGCTCCTCGCGCGAGATGAAATTGTCGTGGTTGGCGTCGATCTGATCGAAGCGCTGCACGACGGCCGGGAAGTGCTCGGTCTCCTGGCGGCTCAGTCTGCCATCCCGGTTCTGGTCGGCGCGGTTGAAGGCGGCGTCCAGGTCCTTGGCACTGGTCTGGTTGTGCGGAATACCGTCTTTGGTGCTGGTTGCCGTCAGTTGCGCGGCTTGTGTGTCGGGGCTGGCGGGAGGCTGGGCCCGGGCGCCTAGGCAGGCGCCCAGCAACAGCCCGGTCAATAGCAGCAGGCTGCGCGCATCAAGCTTGGGCATAGAATGTTTTTTCACGGTCGTCATTACGCGCATGTGGCTCTCTCAAGATGGAACAAGGCGCCCATTGCAACTCAGCAGGCGGTGATCTGCCAGCAGTTTTGCAGGGTGTTGCCTCACTCACACGAGGGCTTATGACGAAACATTCTTTTGCCTGGCGTAACGTCTGTGCGAAGGGATGAATTCAGGTGGCAAGACCATTGATTCACTTTCACATAACGCGCCCAGCGCACCTCAGCACATGGCCAACAGACTTTCACAAATAGCCACCCGCACCGGCGATAACGGCACCACCGGGCTGGGCGACAACACCCGCGTCTCCAAAGACAGCTTGCGCGTGCATGCCATGGGCGATGTCGATGAACTGAACTCGCACATCGGCTTGCTGCTGTGCGAAGAGTTGCCAGCCGGCGTGCGCGAGCTGCTGGTCGAGGTGCAGCACCAGCTCTTCAATCTGGGCGGCGAGTTGTCGATTCCGGGCTTTGAGTTGCTCAAGCCCGAAGCCGTGGCGCTGCTCGATGCGGCGTTGGCGGAACACAATGCCCAGCTGCCGCGCCTGGCCGAGTTCATTTTGCCGGCCGGCAACCGCGCCGCCTCACAAGCCCATGTCTGCCGCACCGTGGCGCGCCGCGCCGAACGCGCCGTGGTGGCGCTGGGCGCGGCCGAGCCGCTGAAAGAAACGCCGCGCCAGTACCTCAACCGCCTGAGCGACCTGATGTTTGTGCTGTCGCGCGTGCTCAACCGCATGAACGGCGGTGACGACGTCTACTGGAAGAGCGAGCGCATGGCGCGCGCTGCTTCCGAGTCCTAAGTCCTAAAGGTCGACCCGTTTCAGCAGTCCGGCGACCGTCTCATCGCGCAGCTTGAGGGGCTCTATCAAGTCGTTTTCGGCTGCGAAGTCACGCCCGGTGATGAGCGACGCGGTGGCCACAATGGTGTCGGTGGCCGGCATGGGCAGGCCGGCGACACGGCCTAGCGCGGCACAGAAGACCAGGCCGAAGGGCACATCCTCGGCCAGGAAGCGGGTCGCCGTGTCGGTGGGGCCGGGCGGGCCGCCGCGCGCGGCATGCAGCTCGGCCGCAATCTCGGACAGCTTTTCCGATTTGGTGGAAAACGACTGGGCGAAGTGCCGCTCTATGGTGCGCACCGTCAGTCCAAAGGCTTGTGCCAGCGCCAGCCGTTCCGCATCGAGTTTCTCGATCACGGCCGCCACTTGCGGCGTCATGTAGTGGTACTGCGGCCAGTTCTCTGCACGCTCTATGCGCGTCCAGTTGAACAAGGCCAGCGGGCCGTGCGCCGCCGGGTTGATGTTGGTCAGCGCGCTGGCAAGGGCATTGTCTTGGGCGCTAAAGCCCTCGCCAAAAAGCTCGCGGCATAGCGCCACCATCGCCTCGGTGCGCGCCTGCGGCAGGGCCGAAACGCCCAGTTCGGCGCGCCGCGTCATGATGCGCACGGCGTCCGGTGCGCTGCGTCGCGCCGTCAGCACCGTGGTGCCGAAGCTGGCCACGGTGATGTCGCGACCCAGTGCTTTGGCGCCCTCGGCGAGGTATAGCGCCGACAGCGAACTCATGGAGCTGACGATGACGGTTTGCCCATCGCGCAAATGGGGCAGCAGCCGGTCCATGACGGCGCGGTGGCCGTTGACCGGTACCGCCAGCAGCAGCACGTCTGCGCCTTTTACCAGGGCCTGGGCGCTGTCGGCCACCTGCACGCTAACTTCGGTTTCCAGCACGCCCGAAGCCCGCAGCGGCGCCTTGCGCAAGCCTTCCGCGCCCAGGCCGCCGGGCGACCAGACGCTCACCGCATGTCCGGCATGCGCCAGCCAGGCGGCGTTGGCAAAACCGATGCCGCCGGTGCCGGCAATTCCTACTTTCATCTTCGTCTTCATGGTCATCCTGTTGTGATCTTTCTCATTCCGCCTTGATATTGCCTTGGCGGATCACCTTGCTCCAGCGCTGCAAGTCATCCGTCACGACCTTGGCCAGTTCCTTGCTGCCGCCGCAGGTGGGCACAGCGCCCACCGCCCTGAAGTGCGCCCTGGTCTCGGGCATGTTGCAGATGGCCAGGATCTCGGCGGACAGTTTTTCCACCTGCGCCGCAGGCGTTTTGCTGGGGGCCAGCAGGCCTACCCATACCGGCACTTCCAGGCCCTTGATGCCGGCCGCCTCGTTCATGGTGGGCGCGCCGCGCAAGGTGGGCATGCGGCCGCTGGTAAAGCTGGCCAGCACGCGGGCCTTGCCGCCTTCCACCATGGGGTCTATGGAGGTGGCGCTGGTCACCACCAGCGCTACCTGGCCGCCCAGCAGGTCGGTCATGGCCGGACCCGCGCCGCGGTAGGGCACATGCAGCAGTTGCACGCCGGCGGTCTGGGCAAACAGCTCGCCGGTGAGGTGGGAGACCGTGCCGTTGCCGGTGGAGGCAAAGGTCACCTGGCCTGGCCTGGCCTTGGCGTCGCGCAACACGTCGGCCACGCTGGTATAGGGGCTTTGGCTGCGCACGCCCAGCGTCATGGGGGTGTCGGCCAGCATGGCCACGGCGGTGAAGTCGCGCTTCACGTCATAGGGCAGCTTGGGGTTGAGGTGGGGCGCGATGCTGATGGCACCGCCGGTGGCCAGCAGCAGCGTGTTGCCGTCCGGCAGCGACTTGGCCACGGCATCGGCGGCGATCACGCCACCGGCGCCGGCCTTGTTGTCGATGATTACCGGTACGCCCAGGCGGGTCGCCAGCTTGTTGCCCAGGTAGCGTCCTATGGCATCTTGTGCGCCGCCCACCGTGAACGGGATCACGATGTGCAGCGCCTTGGCATCGGCGGTCGGTGTCTGGGCCGAGGCGGCGGTCAGGGAAAGCGCCAGAGCGGCGACGAGGGCAAGCGGGGCGTAGCGAAATTTCATCAGGACTCCGTGAAACAAGCAGTAAAGAGATCGGATTGATTATGCTGGATGGATCTGTGCGCGCAGGCCTTGTCAGGCGCCCTGCCGGTGCGTTGTCCCGGCGACGGCGTGCGCTTGATAGCGTCCCCGTGGACTCGCTTCAACTTTCGTTGTGCGCGACGTTGACACGCTGGCGTGTACCTGCAGAAACGTCATAGGTATTGAAGCTGTTCATGGTTCGGCCGTAAAGATGCAGGCTCACGGCGCGCGGCCTGTCCGATGGCACGCCGGTGACGTGGATGTGGTCGGGGTTGGGCACAAAGCTCGTGACTGTGCCGTTCCCCAACAGGAAGACGCCGCCACGCACAAGATCAATGCCTTCATTGGCCCCGTTACTGGGTGACAGGCGCACGTAGTTGCGTTCCTCCAGCACGCCCTCCAGGACGCCGACGACACCCCAGCTGCCGTGGTCGTGTACCGGCGTCCATTGTCCCGGCGACCACACCAGGGCGTAGAGCGAGAGGCTGGCATCCGGTGCCTCGTAGACGAGATTGCGGGCGTAGTGCTCAGGGTCGCTTCTATAGTGCTGCGGTTCAAGAAACGTCTTGGCCTGGTCCATGAGGTCGAGCATCAATGGGGCCAGCGCCAGCACGCAGTCGGCAGGCTCGCAGAGATGGCGCGTGTGCTCCATGGCTTTGGAGACGAAGGATTCGAGAGCAAGCGAGGTCATGTTTAGTCCTTACCGAATATCGTGCGGATTCATGAAACCAGTTTAGGCTTCTGATACGGGAAAAATATTGCTAACTAAACCAATAAATTGAGACAAGAGGGCATGAACTGCCAGAATATGGCTATTAATTGGTAAATTATTTCAAATGACCTTAGACAAGTTTGACCAGGCCATCCTCGAGGCCTTGCAGCAAGACGCCACCGTGCCGGTGGCCGAACTCGCCAGCCGCATAGGCCTGAGCGCCACGCCCTGCTGGCGCCGCATCCAGCGCCTGGAAGCCCAGGGCCTGATCCGCAAGCGGGTGGCCTTGCTGGACGCGCAGCGCCTCAATGTCGGCGTCACCGTGTTCGTCTCGGTGCGCACCAGCCACCACAACGTCGAGTGGCTGCAAGCCTTTCACCAGCTGGTGTCGTCGATTCCTGAGGTGATGGAGTTCTACCGCATGGCCGGGCAGACCGATTACCTCTTGCGCGTGGTGGTGCCCGACATCGCCGCCTATGACCGCGTCTACAAGCGGCTGATCAACGGCGCCGACCTGGGCGATGTGAGCTCCAGCTTTGCCATGGAGCAGATCAAATACACCACCCAGCTGCCGCTGGGCTACGCCACCGCCTGAGCATCCGGCGCATCGCTCAGGGCTTTCTCTATGCTGGCGCGGTTCAGCGTGGGGGCGAAGGAGGTGATGAAGGCATAGACATAGCCGCGCAGATAGCCGCCGCGCCGCAGCGCCAGCTTGGTCAGGTTGATGCCGAAGAGGGCGCCGGCGTCGAGCGCGCACAGGGCCGTGTCGCGCTCGGCCTCGTAGGCGATGGACGCCACTATGCCCACGCCCATGCCCAACTGCACATAGGTCTTGATGACGTCGGCGTCCATGGCCGTCAGCACGATGTTGGGCGCTAGCCGGCGCTGGCTGAAGGCCTCGTCGATGTGGCTGCGGCCGGTAAAGCCGTTGTCGTAGGTGATCAGCGGATAGCGCGCCAGGTTTTCCAGCGTCAGCGGGCCGTCCAGCAGCGGGTGGCCGGGCGGGACTATCACCGAATGGGTCCAGCGGTAGCAGGGCAGGGTCACCAGCTCGGGATAGTCGTTGAGGGCCTCGGTGGCGATGCCGACATCGACCTCGCCCGATAGCAGCATGTCGGCCACCTGCTTGGGCGAGCCCTGGTGCAAATGCAGTTTCACCTGGGGAAACTGGCTGCGAAATTCCTGCACCGCCGGCGGCAGCGCATAGCGCGCCTGCGAGTGCGTGGCGGCTATGGACAGCCGGCCGTTTTGCTGCGCCATGAACTCCTGGCCGGCTTTCTTCAGGTTGCGGCTTTCCAGCAGCAGGCGCTCGACGATGGGCAGCACATGGGCGCCCGGTTCGGTCAGGCCGGTCAGGCGTTTGCCGGCGCGCACAAACAGCTCTATGCCCAGCTCTTCTTCCAGCTCACGGATTTGCCGGCTCACGCCGGGCTGCGAGGTGTGCAGCGCTTGGGCCACGTCGGTGAGGTTGAAGTTGCATCGCACGGCCTCGCGCACGGAGCGCAATTGCTGAAAGTTCATGGTGGCGGGGTGCGAAACGCACGGTGATCGCAAGAGTCGAAACACCGGATTGTGGGCAGCGCACCTTATTTCTGGAACAACTGTTTTGTTGTTTTGAAATGCCTAAAACATCCGAAGCAAGGCGGACACTTTCAGGCGATGGCTTGTCAGGATGCAGCTATCGCCTCCACCAAACGGTTGCCGCCTACAGCCGATAGGCCGCCTGTCGCGCCGGCGTCAAGGCGGTGCTGGCATAGACTGGGGTGACATAAACATGAAAGCGAATCCGTTATGACACGCGGCCCTAAATGGCTGGTGGGCTTGGGCCTGTTTGCCGGCCTGCTGGCATTGCTCTGGGGCGTCGTTGCAAGCCTGATCCCGTCCGACGAGGAACTGGCCCGGCGTACGGCGACGGCGCTGGAAAGCCTGCTCGGCGTGCCTGTCACCGTGGGCACGCTGCACTGGCGGCTGCTGCCTTTGCCCGCGCTGGTGCTTGAAAACGTTGTCACGGCGCAGCCCCAGCCCATCACGCTGCAAAAGCTCAGGCTTGAGCCGGATCTGCTGGCGCTGTGGCAAGGCCGGCTGAAGATCGACCATGCCGAACTGGTGGGCGCCGTGGTGCCGCAGCTGTCATTGGGCAAACTGGGGACCCAAGCTGAGGCTCAAGCCGACGCGCCCATGCCGGGCGGGCTGCTCGCCGATGCGCTGCCGCTGGCGCGTTTCGTGTTTCGCGATGTGCGCTGGATCTCGCGCAACGGCATCGCGGTGAGCTACGACGGCGAGGTGGACTTTGACCCCGGCTGGCGGCCGCGCCAGGCCCAGTTGCGCCGCCCCGATTTCAAACCCGTCATGGACCTGACGCTAAGCCGAAAAGGCCAGAGCGGCCAGGACAAAGAGGACCGCTGGGACCTGCGCATCAACGCCGGCGGGGGCACGGCGCACGGCGAGCTGCAGTTGCAGACCAGCGCCAAGGGGCAGCTGCAGCTGCAGGGCAAGCTGCAGCCACGCGAGATCGAGGTCGCCGGTGCGCTGGCCGCCTTTAACCGTCATTCTGTCGTGGCGGGCAAGGTTTCGGGCAGCACCGTGCTGTCGGCCCAGGGCAGCAATGTGAGCGAGTTGGCGCAGTCGCTGCACAGCCAAACCGCCTTCACCATGGGCCGCGCCACCTTGCTGCGCTTTGACCTGGACAAGACGGTTCGCAGCGCGGGCAAGGAGTACGCCGGGCAGACCACGCTCGATTCGGTGACGGGACAACTCGACACGCAAAACACCGCGCAAGGCATGGTGCTCAGCTACAGCAAGCTCAAGGCCAGCTCGGGCGCGCTGAGCATTTCGGGCAAGGCGCGCTTGGCCAATCGGCAGATCGAGGCCGAGTTTGCGGTGGACCTGGTCGATGGGCTGGTCGGCGTGCCGCTGCAGGTCAGCGGCCCGCTGGACAAGGTCAGCTTTTCCGTCCCAAGAGGTGTGCTGATGGGCGCCGCAGTGGGCACCGCCGTGCTGCCGGGGGTGGGTACCGCCATTGGCGCCCGCGTCGGGGCCACGCTGGGCAGGATTTTCAGCCCGCAGCCCGATCGCAAAAGCAGTACGGCGCCAGACAGATAAGGCCGCCCAGGGGTTGATTCGCAGCTCGGCGGCGCAAGCGGTGGTGTGCGCTCAGACTGCTTCTGTTTTTATAGCTGCTAGCGCTTTCCCTGATTGGGCTAGGGCCACTTTTTGCTCTTATTTCGGCACCAGCCTCAGGCCCGCATGTCGCCGGTCTTGACGTAGCGCTGGTGCCAGCTCAAGGCTTCATCCAGCAAATGCGGCGTGTGGCGGCCCGGGCCGTGGTCCCAGGCGCGTGCTGTGTAGTCGAGCAGGGCGCCCTTGAAGTCCGGGTGCGCGCAGTTCTCGATGATGAGCTTGGCGCGCTGGCGTGGCGACAGGCCGCGCAGGTCGGCCAGGCCTTGTTCGGTGACGATGATTTGCACGTCGTGCTCGGTGTGATCCACATGCGAGACCATGGGGACTATGCAGGAGATGCTGCCGCCCTTGGCCACCGAGGGCGTGACGAAGAAAGATAGATAGCCGTTGCGCGCATAGTCGCCCGAGCCGCCTATGCCGTTCATCATGTTGGAACCCATGGTGTGGGTGGAATTGACGTTGCCGTAGAGGTCGGCCTCGATCATGGCGTTCATGGCGATGATGCCCAGGCGCCGCACCAGCTCGGGGTGGTTGCTGATTTCCTGGGTGCGCAGCACGATGCGCTGGCGGTAAAAATCAATGTTGGCGTTGAAGTCGGCCAGCGCCTGACTGCTGAGCGAGATAGAGGTGGCCGAGGCCGATGTCATCTTGCCTGAGCGCAGCAGGTCCAGCATGCCGTCTTGCAGCACCTCGGTGAAACCGGTCAGCTGGTTGAAGGGGCCGTTGTTCAGACCGGCCAGCACGGCATTGGCGACATTGCCCACGCCGGACTGCAGCGGCAGCAGGTTTTCGGGCAGCCGGCCCTTTTTCACCTCGCCCTGCAGGAACTCGATGATGTGGCCGGCGATGCGCTGCGAGTTGTCGTCGGGCGCGGCAAAGCTGGAGTTGCGGTCGGACTGGTGGGCCGCCACGATGGCAACGATCTTGTCGGGGTCGCAGCGCAGATAAGGCTCACCAATGCGGTCATCGGGCTGCAGCAGCGGAATCGGCTTGCGATGGGGCGGCAGGTCGGTGCCGTAATAGATGTCGTGCATGCCTTCCAGGGCCTCGGGTTGCATGGTGTTGACTTCGATGATGACCTTGTCGGCCAGGTCCAGCCAGGTCTTGTTGTTGCCCACCGCCATGGAGGGGATGAGTCGGCCATCGGGCAGTATGCCGACCACTTCGATCACCGCCACGTCGAGGTGGCCCAAAAAGCCGAACCAGGCATGCTGGGCCACATGCGAGAGGTGCATGTCGCTGAAATGCATCTGGCCGGAATTGATTTTCTGGCGGCAGATCGGGTCGGACTGAAAGGGCAGGCGCATTTCTATGCCATCGACCTGGGCCAGCGCACCATCCAGTTCGGGCGCGGTGGAAGCGCCGGTCCAGATGCTGATGCGGAACTCTTCACCGGCGGCATGCAGGCCCTCTATGCGCTTGGCCAGCGCCTGCGGCACGGCCTTGGGATAGCCGGCGCCGGTAAAGCCGCTCATGCCGACATTGGCGCCAGCGGGAATCAGCGCGGCGGCGGCCTCGGCCGACATGATTCGGGATTTCAGGGCAGGGTGGCGCACACGGTCAGCGATGGACATCAGGGAGGGCTCCGAAGGAAGCGACGGCGCGTTTGCGCACGACTGAAGCCCCAAATCTTAGCAGCCAGCGCGATCAATCCAAGGGTAAACCCTTTGTACAAAATAAGGCGGTATCAACGGTCATCTTGAATTTTGCTATCAAATTAATAGCTTTTGTCGTATGACCGATAAGCGCTAACGGCCTATTTCATGCTGAACTGATGTTTATTTGGGGGCCAGCACGGCCATGGTGATGCGCGACACGCAGGTCAGCTCGCCGGCGTCGTTGCGCAGCTCTATCGTCCAGACCTGGGTGCTGCGGCCCAGATGCACCGGGCGCGTGATGCCGGTGACCCAGCCGCTGGTCGTGCCCTTGAGGTGGTTGGCATTGATGTCCAGCCCGACCGTGCGGTGGCCTTCGGGCACCGTGAAGGCCGCGCCGCAGGAGCCCAGGGTTTCGGCCAGCGTCACCGACACGCCGCCGTGCAGCAGGCGGTAGGGCTGGACGGTGCGCGAGTCCACCGGCACGCGGGCGCGGATGAAGTCGTCGCCCACTTCCAGGAATTCAATGCCCAGGTGCGCCACCGCCGTGTCGAGCGAGAGGGCGGTGAGTTGTTCGACGGAGATGGCTTGCTTCCAGATACGCATGGCGATTCTTTCGGAGGTGTCAATGTTCCCACTATAAAAGCAAGGCCATCGCTCCCAACGCTGGCGGGGACGGCGCGGGCCGCCGCCGCTTGAGCCCGCTGGCCGACTGGGGCTTGGCACCCTGCGGGGGCGGGAGTATATTGACGCGAAATATAGTGAAAAAGGCTTTCTCACACCGCTCGCCGGGCTAGTCCCGGTCTTTTTACCCAGAAGGACACGCTCTTTTTCAAATGACCGCCATGCCCTCAAAGCCGCCTGTCTCACCCGCCGTCACGCCTTTGGAGCGTGCGCTGGATCAGAACGAAGCCGTCAAAGACACCGTAGCGCAATCGGCTGACGAGTTGCTGGTGATCAACACCGTGCTCAAGCAGGAAATTCCCGATCAATTGCAAACTGGTGAGGTGGCGCAAGCGCTGCAGAAAACGGACCAGCTGGAAATCCGCATCCAGGCCTCGGCCGAGGACCTGGCGCAGGTCAACCAGGTGTTGGAGCAGGAGATTGATGAGCGCGCCAGCCTGGAGAAAGAGCTGAAAAAAACAAAGGCTGCCCTGGCGCAAGCCAAGGCAGCCTCATCACCGAAGTGAGTCCCCGCTCAGGGGATTAGCTTTTGGCCGGGCGGTTCAGCAAGGCGTAAAGCAGGATGGCGCCGAAGGTGGCGGTACCGATTCCGCCCAGCGCGAACTGGCCGAACTTCAGCGTGAAGTCGCCGGTGCCCAGCACCAGGGTGATGGCAGCGACCAGCAGGTTTTTGTTGTCAGAGAAGTCCACCTTGTTGGCGACCCAGATCTTGGCGCCGGCAATCGCAATCAGGCCGAACACCACGATGCTGACGCCGCCCATCACCGGCAGCGGAATCGCCTGGATCAGCGCGCCGAACTTGGGGCTGAAGCCCAACATCACGGCAATCAGCGCCGCCACCACGAAGACGGCGGTGGAGTAGATCTTGGTGGCCGCCATCACGCCGATGTTCTCGGCGTAGGTGGTGACGCCGGTGCCGCCGGCGCTGCCCGAAACCATGGTCGCCACGCCATCGCCTATGAAGGCGCGGCCCATGTAGACGTCCAGGTTTTTGCCGGTCATGGCCGTCACGGCCTTGATGTGGCCGAGGTTTTCCGCCACCAGGATGATGACCACGGGCACGATCAGCAGCATGGCGTTGGCCGTGAACACCGGCGCGGTAAAGCCGGGCAGGCCGACCCAGGCGGCGCTGGCGATGCCTGACACGTCAATCGGCTTGCCCCAGCCCAGGCCGTTGGTCAGCAGCGCATAAATGATGCTGGCGACGATCAGGCCGATCAGGATCAAGAGGCGCTGCAGCATGCCGCGCGTCATCACGGCGACCAGCGCCACGCTGACAAAGGTCACCACCTGCATCCAGGAATCAAAGTTGCTGGCCGCCATGTTCTTGACCGGAATGCTGGCCAGGTTCAGGCCTATCACCGCCACCACGGCGCCGGTGACCACGGGCGGCATGAAGCGCTCTATCCATTGGGTGCCCACCGCCTGCACGATGAAGCCGACCAAGGTGTAGACCGCGCCGCAGGCGATGATGCCGCCCAGCGCCACGCCGATGTTGGCATTGGGGCCCTTGCCGGCGTAGGCGGTGGCGGCAATCACCACGCCTATGAAGGCAAAGCTGGAGCCCAGGTAGCTGGGCACCTTGCCGCCGGTGATGAGGAAAAAGATCAACGTGCCTATGCCGCTCATCAGGATGGCGATGTTGGGATCGAACCCCATCAGCAGGGGCGCCAGCACGGTGGAGCCAAACATGGCGATCACATGCTGTACCCCCATGACCGAGGTCAGCGGCCAGCTCAGGCGTTCATCAGGTCCTATTACCCCGCCTTGTTGCAGCACCGCGCTGCTTTTTTCCGTCCAATCCAGCATGCCCATTCATCACTCCTGTTTTTAAAAGTGTGGCAATGCTAGGGGTAACGGGCGCCCGGCACAAGCGCCATGCGCGAGGTCGGTGCTGCAAGCATTGCTTGCGGCGGGCCTAGGCCCTCAACCCGATTGCATGCTCAGGCTGGCGGTGTCGGGGCGGCGCCCGGAGTGCAGGCGTATGCGCAGCGAGAGATCGGTCCTGGAGTCGGCATAGTCGATCGCCTGCTCCTGGGTGATGTCGCCACGCACGTAGAGCTGGTACAGCGACTGGTCGAAGGTCGCCATGCCGAGTTCGGTGCTCCTGGCGATGGCGGCCTTGATGTCGTCGGTCTGGCCCTTTTGGATCAGGTCGGCGATATAGGGCGACAGCAGCATCACTTCCACCGCCGGCACCCGCTGCTCGGCCAGGCCGCGCAGCAGCCGCAGGCCGACCACACCTTGCAGGTTGAGCGACAAATCCATCAGCACCTGGCGGTGCGCGGTCTCGGGAAAGAAATTGAGGATGCGCTGTATCGCCTGGTTGGCATTGTTGGCGTGCAGCGTGGAGACGCACAGGTGGCCAGTTTCGGCATAGGCCAGGGCGTGCTGCATGGTGTCCCGGTCGCGAATCTCGCCCAGCATGATGACGTCGGGCGCCTCACGCATGGCGTGGCGCAGGGCATCGTGGAAGGAGCGGGTATCCAGCCCGACCTCGCGCTGGTCGATGATGGATTGCTTGTGCGTATGCTCGAACTCCATCGGGTCCTCCACCGTCAGGATGTGGCTGCTGGTGGTCTGGTTGCGATAGTCCAGCATGGCGGCCAGCGTGGTCGACTTGCCGGAGCCGGCCGCGCCGACCACCAGCACCAGTCCGCGCTGCAGCAGGGCCAGTGTCTTCAGTACGGGCGGCAGCTTGAGCGCTTCTATGGACGGGATCTGGTGGTTGATGTGGCGCACCACCATTGCCACGTCACCGCGCTGCCGGTAGACGTTGACGCGAAAGCGCCCCAGCCCTTGCATAGCAATCGCCAGGTCGAATTCGAGGTCGGCCTCGAACTGTTGAATCTGCTGTTCGCGCATCACCGAATACGCCAGCGTCCTGATGCGTTCGCCATCCAGGGGCGCTTCCGGCAGGGGCTGGACCCGGCCCTCGATCTTGAGCGAAGCCGGTGCGCCACAGGACAGAAACAGGTCTGAGGCGGCACGCTGCACCATCAATGTCAGATAGTGGCCGAGCTCGTCGGGCTTGAAGGACGCGGGCAGTACCAGTTTCATGGGCGGGTGCTCCTGAACAGTGAAATTCAGTATCGCACGAACACGCCCGGCCGACGAGCGCCGGCCTGCCTGCGCCGCGTCGGATCAAACGCCCAGGTAGCCCGCCAGTGCCGAGCTGTTGGCCACTTCAGCGGCCGTGCCATGCAGCACCACTTGGCCTTTTTGCAGCACCAGCGCCCGGTCCGATTGCGACAAGACCTTGCGGTAGTCGCGGTCCACGATCAGCGTGGCAATGCCGCTGGCCCGGATGGCGCTGATGACCTTCCAGATATCGAGAACAATCAGCGGCGCCAGGCCTTCGGTGGCTTCGTCCAGGATGATGAGTTCCGGGTGCGTCATCAGCGCCCGGCCTATCGACAGCATTTGCTGCTCACCGCCCGAGAGCTGCGCGCCCAGATTGCCCAGGCGCTCCTTCAGGCGCGGAAAGGTTTCCAGCACGCGCTCGTAGGACCAGTCGTTGCGGCCGTCGCGGCCGCGCCGCGCCGCCATCACCAGGTTCTCGCGCACCGACAGGTTGGGGAACACGCCGCGGCCTTCGGGCACATAGGCCACGCCCAGGCGCGCCACTTCATGCGGCTTGGCGCGCGAAGCATCTTGCCCAAAGAGGGTTATGCGGCCGTCGCGCTGCGCCACATGACCGAGCAAGGTGCGGATCAGCGTGCTCTTGCCCATGCCGTTGCGGCCCAGCAGGCCTATGGTCTCGCCTTGCTTGATCTGCAGATCTATGCCGTGCAGCACATGGCTGGAGCCGTACCAGGCGTGCACCTCGCGCGCATCGAGAATGAATTCGGAAGACTTCACGTTCAGTGTTCTCCAAGATAGGCGAGGCGCACCTGTGGGTTGCTGCGTATGCCGGCTGGCGCGTCGGAAGCGATCACCGCGCCATTGACCATCACGGTGATGCGTTCGGCAATGCGAAACACCGCATCCATGTCGTGCTCCACCAGCAAAATGGCATGGCCGGTTTTGAGTTCGGACAAGAGCGCGAGCATGCGTTCGGTTTCCTCTGCTCCCATGCCGGCCAGCGGCTCGTCGAGCAGTAGAACCTGGGGGCTGGTCGCCAGGCACATGGCGATTTCAAGCTGGCGCTTCTGGCCATGCGACAGCAGTCCGGCCGGGCGGTCCAGCAAATCGGTCAGACCGGCGCGGGCGGCGGCCTGGCGCGCGGCCGAGGTGCTGGCCTCGCAGTGCTGGGCGCTGCGCCACCACTGCCAGGGCTTCTGGGTGCTGGCCTGCGCGGCGAGGCGGCAGTTCTCGAACACCGTGAAGCTGGGATAAATGGTATTGCGCTGGTAGCTGCGGCCCAGGCCCAGGCGTGCTCGCCGGGGTTGCGTCCAGTCCGTCACGTCCTGGCCCAGTAGCTCCACGCTGCCGTTGGACGGTGGAATCTCACCCGACAAAATATTGATCAGGGTGGACTTGCCGGCACCATTGGTGCCTATCACGGCATGAACGCTGCCGCGCTCCAGCGCCAGGGAGACACGGTCAAGCGCGACCAGACCGCCCCAGCGACGGGTGATCTCGTGGCCCCGCAGCAAGACTTCAGACGACGTATCAGACGGCTTCATGACCTACCTCCTGCATGCCTCTGCGACCAAACAGCCGCGCACGCACTTGTCCCGGCACGCCCACCAGGCCGCGCGGCAGGAAAACCACGCTGGCAATGATGCTCAGGCCCAGTCCCAAATGCCAGTGCTTGGCAAAGGCGCCAAACACCGCTTCGGACTTGAAAAACTCCTGCAGCAAGGCAAAAGCAAAAGCGCCTATCAGCGCACCGCGCAAATGGCCCAGCCCGCCCAGAATAATCATGATGAGCACAGCACCCGACAAGTGCCAGCTCATCATTTCAGGGTTGACGAAACCGTCCTTGACGGCAAACAGAAAGCCTGCCAACCCGGCCATGCCACCCGAAATGACAAAGGCCGCCAGCTTGTAGGGGTAGGTCGAAAAACCGGTGGCGCGCATGCGCTGCTCGTTGACGCGAATGCCGGCCAGCGCGCGGCCAAAGCGCGAGCGCAGCAGCAGTGCCAGAAAGCCGAACACCAGTGCCAGCAGCACCAGCGTCAAGCCATAAAGCGTCAGCGGCTTGTCCAGGTCCAGCAGGCTGCCGAGCACCGGTTTCAGGGTCAGGTAAATGCCGTCGGTGCCGCCGCCAAGCGGTGTGTCATGCACCATGTAATAAGCCATCTGTGCGAAGGCCAGGGTGACCATGATGAAGTAGGCGCCCTTGGTACGCAAGGACAGCGCGCCGACGACCAGCGCGTACAGCGCCGCCAGCAACACGCAGGCCGGTAGCAGCCACAGCAGCGAGGGTGCGTCGGTCTGCGGTGACAGCAATACGGCGGCATAGGCGCCTATGCCGAAGAAGGCCGCCTGGCCAAAACACACCAGGCCGGTGGTGCCGACCAACAGTTCCAGGCTGAGCGCGAAGATGGCGTAAATCATGATCTTGGTGATCAGATCAATGCCGTAGTTGCTGGCCGTCAGTGGATACAGCGCCAGTGCGGCAAAGGCCAGCAGCACAAAAAGATTTTTTGAGCGGTTCATGCGATTCATCCGGCCTTGAAAAGACCATCGGGTTTCCACAGCAGGATTAGCGCCATGAGGATATAGATCAGCACGCCGGCGGCCTGCGGCAGGAACACCTTGCCAAAGGTATCGACAAAGCCGATCAGCAAGGCCGCCAGCAGCGCGCCGCGAATAGAGCCGATACCGCCAATCACGACGATGACGAAGCAGATGATCAGCACCGAGTCACCCATGCCCGGGTAGACCGAGGAGACGGGCGCGGCGACCATGCCGGCAAGCACCGCCACGCCCAGGCCGGCGGCGAACACCACGCGATAGAGGAACTTGATGTCAATGCCCAGCGACTGCACCATCTCGCGATTGGTGCTGCCGGCACGGATCATCATGCCCAGCCGGGTCCGGGTGAAAACCAGGTACATCCCCAACGCCAGCACGAGGCAGACGCCGGAGATGAAAAGCCGGTACACAGGGTAGGTCATCAGATCGCCCAGCGGCAAGGTGCCGGCCAGGAAATCGGGCGCTTGCACGCCATGCACTTCATCGCCAACCAGCAGGCTGCGCAGCTCCTCGAACACCAGAATCAAGCCGTAGGTCATCAAGACCTGCTGCAAATGCTCGCGTTCATAAAGAAAGCTGAAAAATGCCCACTCCAACACATAGCCCAATAGCACCGCCAGCACCACGCCCACCAGCAGCGTGGCAAAAAAGCCGCCACCCAGGGTGGCGGCAACGATGGGCGCCAGGGCAAAAGCCATATAGGCGCCAATCATGTAGAAGCTGCCATGCGCCAGGTTGATGACGCCCATGATGCCGAAGATCAGCGTCAGGCCGGAGGCGACCAGGAATAAAAGCAGCCCATATTGCAGTGCATTGAGGCACTGGATCAGGAAGACGGAAAGATCCATGAAGGAAGCCTTGTCCTTGGGTGGGTGATAGGAGCGGTGCGGTGAAGTAGCTGTGTTGGACTTACATCCGGCAGCCGCGGCCTGGATCGGTCAGGGACTTGCTGGCAATGCTGATCAGCTTGTTCTCCTTGCCCGAGACCTGGCGCAGGTAGATGTCCTGCACCGGGTTGTTGAACTTGGAAATCGTGAAAGGTCCGCGCGGGCTGTCGATCTTGGCCTTGTGCAGGGCGGCAGCAAACTCTGCCTTCTTGCTGGTGTCGCCTTTGACGGCCGTCAGGCCTATGCCCAGCATTTGCGCCGCATCGTAGCCCTGTACCGCGTACACATCGGGCTGCAGCTTGTAGTTCTTGGCATAGGCCAGGCGGAAGCTGTTATCGCGTGGCGTGCCCAGTGCGTCGGCATAGTGCAGCGTGGTCAACAGGCCTTCGGCGTCATTGCCCTGCGCTTCCAGCGTGCCGTCGGTGATGAAGCCTGCGCCGTACAGCGGAATGCTTTTCTTCAAGCCTGCAGCGGCATAGTCCTTGACGAACTTGACCGCACCGCCGCCGGCAAAAAAGGTATAGACGGCATCGGGCTTGGTGGCTGCAATTTCGGTCAGCAAGGCCTGGAACTCGACGTTGGGGAAGGGCACGCTGAGCTCTTTGACGACCTTGCCGCCGCCCTTTTCAAAGGCTTCCTTGAAGCCGCGCACCGACTCGTCGCCAGCGGCGTATTTCCAGGTGATGGTCACCACTTTTTTGTGGCCCTTCTTGGCGACCACTTCGCCCATGGCGTAGCCCGGCTGCCAGTTGGAGAATGAGCTGCGGAAGATGTTTGGCGCGCACATGGCGCCGGTCACGGCATCGGCGCCAGCGTTGGGAACGATCATCAGCGTACCGGTGTCCTTGGCCACCTTGGCCATCGCCATGGCAACGCCGGAATGCACCGTGCCTATCAGCACGTCCACGTTGTCGCGCTTGATCAGCTTGTTGACGTTATCTGTGGCCTTGGAGGGGTCGGACTCATCATCGACCTTGACGAATTCGATCTCCCGACCGCCCAGCTTGTTGCCCTGCTCGGCCACATACATACGGAAGCCATTTTCAATCGCCGTACCGAGCGACGCGTAGGTGCCGGTGTAGGGCAGCATCAGCCCGACCTTGAGCTTGGCCGGTGCTTGCGCGGAGGCGGCGCTGGCGCACAGGACGGCGGCGGCGGCGATCAGATGGAAGCGAATTTTTGTCATGGTTTGTCTCCTTGTCGTTGAATGAAAGCGGCGATGGCAGTGATCAACTGTTCGGGTTGATCGCGATGCGGGGAGTGACCGCAGGCGGTCAGCTCCAGCAACTCGGTTTGTGGCACCCGGCGCGCGATGCCGTGAATCTGCTCCAGTGTGCCGTATTCGTCGTCCAGTCCCTGCACCGCCAGCAGTGGGCAGCCGATGCTGCCAATCTCGTCCTGGATGGACCAGTGCTTGAAATCCGGCCTAAGCCAGATGTTATTCCAGCCCCAGAAGGCCGAATCTGGGTCGTCGTGGTGGCGCGCCAGGCGCTGCCGCAAGTCGGTTTCAAGATAGGCCGTGCGCGTTTTTTCAATGCTGCTGACGGACAGCTCTTCCACCAGGATGTGCGGCGCCAGTACCACCGCGCCGGCGATGTGCTGTGGATACCTGGCGGCGTACAGCAGCGTGATGGAGCCGCCGTCGCTGTGGCCCAGCAGCCAGGGGCGTTGTACCGCCGCATCAATGCCCAGCGCCGCCAGCAGGGCGGGCAGCACCTCATGGGCCTGGCGATGCATGAAATCCAGGTCCCAGGCATCTTCGGCTGTGCGTGGCGTCGAGCGGCCATAGCCGGGACGTGAATACACCAGTCCCTGACAAGCGGCAGCTTCGCATAGGCGTTGCGGGAAATCCCGCCACATCGTCACCGAGCCCAGACCTTCGTGCAAAAAGACGATCAGCGGTGCTGTCGCCCGGTCGCGGCCAATCCACTGGTATTCAATGCCGACCTTGCGACCGGCCCAGGCTATGTCTATCAGCGCCGTCTCCGGCTGCTGCGCCGCTTCCTTCATTTGGCTGCGCCGTCCAGGTCACGCAGCTTGAAGCGCTGGATCTTGCCGGTAGCGGTCTTGGGCAGTTCGGCCAGGAACTCTATGCTGCGCGGGTATTTATAGGGCGCCAGACGCTCCTTGACGAAGGCCTTGAGCTGGTCTTCGCTGACTTGCTGGCCAGACTTGAGCACCACATAGGCCTTGGTTTTGGTCAGGCCTTGGGTGTCAGGAATGCCAACGACAGCGGCTTCCAGCACTGCGGGGTGCTGGACCAGGGTGGCCTCGACCTCGAAGGGCGACACGTAAATGCCGCTGACCTTGAGCATGTCGTCGCTGCGGCCCGAATAGGTGTAGGTGCCGTCGGCGTTGCGAACGTATTTGTCGCCGCTTTTGGTCCAGGCGCCCTGAAAAGTCTCGCGCGATTTGATGCGGTTGCCCCAGTACATCAAGGCCGCGCTGGGTCCCTTGATATAGAGGTCGCCGGTATCGCCATCGGGCACGGCGCCGCCCTCATCGCTGCGCAGCTCAAGCTCATAGCCGGGCACGGGCCAGCCGGTGGTGCCGTAGCGCACTTTTCCGGGCAGGTTGGATAAAAAGATATGCAGCATCTCGGTCGAACCAATGCCGTCGATGATTTCGACGCCAAAGTGTGCCGTGAAGCGCTCACCCAGGTCGGCCGGCAAGGCTTCGCCGGCCGAAGACGCCAGGCGCAGGGAGACCTGGTTTTTCGCCGGCAAATCGGGCGAGGCCAGCATGCCGGCAAAGCCGGTGGGCGCACCAAAAAATACCGTGGGTTGATGGTCAATCCAGCGCTTGAAGGTGGCCGCCGGAGTGGGGCGCTCAGCCATCAACACCACGGTCGCGCCCACGCTGAGCGGAAAGCTCAGGCCATTGCCCAGGCCGTAGGCGAAGAACAGCTTGGCGGCGGAAAAGCATATGTCGCGCTCGCTAATGCCCAGTACCGGTTTGCCGTAGAGCTCGGCCGTCCAGTAGGGATTGGCATGCGTGTGCAGCGTGCCTTTGGGGCGGCCGGTGGAGCCCGACGAGTAGAGCCAGAAGCCCGGGTCATCGGGGCCGGTGGTGGCCGGTTGCGCCAGTGGAGCATGCTGAGCGATGAGGGTGTCCAGCGCCACGCTTGCTTCGGGTAATGCAGCCTCAGGGCGCGAAACGATGATGGTCCTGACTTCGTGGGCGGCTTTGGCCATGGCTTCTTGCAGCATGGGCAAGAGCGTGCCCGAGACCAGCACTGCTTGGGCGCGGCTGTGCTCCAGCATATAGGCATAGTCTTCACGCGTCAGCAGCGTGTTGACCGCCACCGGCACGATGCCGGCATACATGGCGCCCAGAAAGCTGACCGGCCAATCACTGCAGTCGTGCATTAGCAGCAGCACGCGTTCTTCGCGGCGCACGCCGGCGGCCAGCAGTCCCGCCGCCAGACGGCGTATGCGTTCGGCCAGCTGGCCGTAGTTCACGGTTCCTACATCATCGATATAGGCGGTTTTTTCGGGGCGCGCGAGGTTGCACTCGATCAGGTGCTGGGCGAAGTTGAAGGGCGCGCCGCTGATCGGCGTGTGGGGCGTGGTGCTCGATAGGGCGGTCATCTCGGTCTCCTGCTTTTCTATGGCTCAGACCGCTGTAGGGGGCTGTAAATGCGCCAGCACGGCAGTGCTGGCCTGCACCGCGCTGCGGCGGTGATAGAAATTCAGTGCGCGCACTCCGCCCAGCTCCTCACCGCCGCCCGCGCGGCCCGGACCGCCGTGCAGCGACTGGGGCATGACGTTGCCGTGGCCGGTCTGCAGCTGGGCGACGTCGGGAGAGATGACATGCACACGGCCGTGGCTGTCGGCCAGCTCCAGCGCGGTGGCCGACAGCGCGGCGGTATCGCTGCCGTAGAGCGAGGTCACCAGCGAGCCCTGGCCCCGACGTACCAGCGCCAGCGCATGGGCGGTATCGCGGTAAGGCACCAGCGTGGCCACGGGTCCAAACACTTCGGTGTCATGGATGCGATCGGCGCTATCGCTGCCAGCGGCGTTGCGCGTGCCCAGCAGCGTAGGCCCGACGCAGCAGGCCACGGCCGGGTCGGCGTCGACCAGGGCGTGGCTGCTGCCGTCATGCAGCACTTCCGCCTGCGCCGCCAGATGAGCCAGGCCTTCGCGCACCGCCGCCAGCTGGCTGCGGTTGACCAGGGCGCCCATGCGCACCGCTTCGTTGCGCGGGTTGCCCACCGTGGTCTTGGCCAGTCGCGCCGAAATCGCTTCGGCAGCCGCGGCATACAAGGCTTCGGGAACGAAAACGCGGCGTATGGCGGTGCATTTCTGGCCCGACTTGACCGTCATTTCGCGTGCCACTTCCTTGACCAGCAAGTCAAAAGCCGGGCTGCCCGCCGCCTCGCCCGGCAACAGCAGGGCGGAGTTCAGGCTGTCGGCCTCGATGTTGACGCGCACCGAGCGCTGCACCACGGCCGGATGCGAGCGAATCACCGCCGCCGTTTCGGCCGAGCCGGTGAAGGAAACCACATCAAAGGGCTGCAACTGGTCCATCAGTCCGGCCGAGCTGCCGCAAATGATGGACAGCGCGCCGGGCGGGAAAATGCCTGCATCGACCACGTCCTTGACCATGCGCTGCGTCAGCCAGGCCGTGGCCGTGGCGGGTTTGATGATGACCGGCACACCCGACAGCAGCGCCGGCGCGGCTTTTTCCCACAAGCCCCAGGCGGGGAAGTTGAAGGCATTGATGAAGAGAGCCACGCCGCGTGTCGGCGTGAGCACATGCTGCGACTGAAATAGCAACTCCTTGCCCAGCCGCGCCATGTCGCCGTCTGGCATGAAGCGGCGCTCGCCCAGCGAGTCGCCCAGCTTGGCATAGGTGCCCAGGGTGAAAAGGCCGCCGTCGATGTCCACGGCCGAATCGGTTTTCACGGTGCCGCTATTGGCGATGGCGATGTCGTAGTAGGCGTCGCGATTGGCCTGCAGCACCTTGAGCGCGGCGCTCAGCAGCGCGGCGCGCTCGCGGTAGTTCAGGGCGCGCAGAGCGGCGCCGCCCTGTTCACGGGCGAACTCAAAGCCGGCGGCCAAATCAAGCCCGGTGGCATCGACGCGCACCAGTTCGTTGCCCAGCACGGGGTCGAACAGCGGTGTGCCGGTGCCGGTGCCGGACTGCCAGCGGCCGCCCAGGTAGTTGGAAAGCAGTTCAGTCATTTGGAGTCGTTCCTGAAAAATTAGTGACGGGTAAATTCGATGCTGCCCTGGGGCAACAGGTAAAGCACCAGCGCGCGTCCGCCGGAAACGGTGGGCCGGTGTGCGCTGCCCGGTGGACACACCAGCCAGCCGGCGGGGCGACCATCAAATCTGGCCTCCTCGTCCAGCGGCATGATGAGGTCAATCTCGCCCTGAGGATGGGCGTGGTGTGGGCCGGCGATGTCCTTCATGTCCACCACATCGACCGAAAAGCCGTGCAGGTCGTCGGCCGGCTTGAAGATGCGGCCATAACGGATGCCGCCACCCTCGCGCTCGCACAACCAGCCCTCGGCGACGCCGGTCATGCAGGCCTGTTTAAGTTGCTGGAAAGTGGCGCTGGCGACGCCGTGCTCGGCATTGAGCCAGGCATCCAGCCCGGCATCCAGGGGGCGGCCGTCGAGTTGGGCCGTCAGTTGTGCGATCTGCTCGCGGAACTCGGTGGGTGACACGTAGCGTTCTCCGTATAGTGGTCAACTTGCCAATCCACATAATATGAATTATTGTGCGTGTATGAACCATAAAGCCTGAAAAACATCATGTCAAGCAATATATTGCATAAGTCAGGGTTAACACCCGATTCATTTGAGCTGGCGGAGCCGGACGCCACGGCGGTCGCAACGGCGCCGGCTGCGGGCCCGGAACCGGAGGAAAAAAACCCTTTTCTCGTCGCCCTGGGGGACCGGGTGCGGGCACTGCGTGCCCGGCGCGGCATCACGCGCAAGGCGGCGGCCATGGCGGCCGACGTGTCGGAGCGGCATTTGGCCAATCTGGAATACGGGGAAGGCAATGCCTCCATCCTGGTATTGCTACAGGTGGCCCGCGCCCTGCAATGCTCACTGGCCGAGCTGATTGGCGATGTGACGACCTCGACGCCCGAGTGGCTGTTGATTCGCGAGTTGCTGGAAGGCCGCGATGATGCGGCACTGCGGCGCGTACGCGTAACCATCGGCGAACTGCTGGGCACGGGCGGTAGCCATGCCGGCATCAATCCGCGGGTGGCGTTGATTGGCTTGCGCGGGGCGGGCAAGTCAAGCTTGGGCCATATGCTGGCCGAAGATCTTGGTTTTCCCTTTGTCGAGTTGAGCCGCGAAATCGAGAAGTTTGCCGGTTGTAGCGTGTCCGAAATCCAGGCGCTCTATGGCATGAATGCCTACCGGCGCTACGAGCGGCGCGCGCTCGAGGAGGCGATCCAGATTTACCCGGAGGCAGTGATAGCCACGCCTGGCGGCCTGGTGTCCGATCCGGCCACCTTTAACCAGTTGCTGTCGCACTGCACCACCGTCTGGCTGCAGGCCGATCCCGAAGACCATATGAAGCGAGTGCAGGCGCAGGGCGATTTGCGGCCCATGGCCGCCAGCAAGCAGGCCATGGAGGATCTCAAGGGCATTCTGGCTGGCCGTGCGGCCTTTTACTCGAAGGCGCAATACAAGATCAATACCAGTGGGCAGTCGCTTGAGTCGGCCTTCCAGGCCTTGCGCCAGACCGTACGGGAGGCGCTGCAGCTTCCGGCCTAAAACTTACAAAAAATGCACAAAAGTGCTTGATCGTTTGTATTGGTGTGCATTATTATGCGTGTGTTGAATTTCAATTAATGCAGTTTTATGCATCAACCGAGGACATCAAGCCATGACTACCGCCTCCCACGTCGACTACCAAACCGACCCTTCCCAATATAAGCACTGGAAACTCAGCTTCAATGGTCCGGTCGCCACGCTGGCGGTGGATATTGATGAAAACGCCGGTCTGCGTCCCGGCTACAAGCTCAAGCTCAACAGCTATGACCTCGGGGTTGACATCGAATTGAACGACGCCATCAGCCGCATCCGCTTCGAGCACCCCGAAGTTCGCACGGTGGTGGTGACCAGCGCGAAAGAAAAAGTGTTCTGCTCCGGCGCCAACATCTTCATGCTGGGCGTGAGCAGCCACTCCTGGAAAGTGAACTTCTGCAAGTTCACCAACGAGACCCGCAATGGTCTGGAAGACTCCTCGACATACAGCGGCCTGAAGTTCCTGGCCGCGGTCAATGGCGCTTGCGCCGGCGGCGGTTATGAACTGGCGCTGGCCTGCGATGAAATCATTCTGATTGACGACCGTTCCAGCGCCGTCAGCTTGCCTGAAGTGCCTTTGCTGGGCGTGTTGCCCGGCACCGGCGGCCTGACCCGCGTCACCGACAAGCGCCATGTGCGCCACGACCTGGCCGACCTGTTTTGCACCAGCGTCGAAGGCGTGCGCGGCCAGAAGGCCAAGGACTGGCGTCTGGTCGATGACATTGCCAAGGCGGTTGATTTTGCCCAGAAGGTGCAGACCCGGGCGCTTGAACTGGCCGAGCAAAGCGACCGTCCTGCCGACGGCAAGGGCGTGACGCTCACACCGCTGAATCGCGCGGTGGAGGCCGATGCGCTGCGCTACTCGCACGTCAGCGTAGAGATCGACCGGGCCAAGCGCACCGCCACCTGGACCATCAAGGCACCGTCGGGTGTGCAGCCTGCAGACGTCGCCGGTATTGAAGCGGCTGGGGCCGACTGGTTCCCTCTGGCCATGGCGCGCGAACTGGAAGACGCCATCTTGATGATGCGTACCAACGAACTGGAGATAGGCACCTGGCTGATCAAGACCGAAGGGGATGCCAGCGCCGTGCTGGCCATGGACGCCGTGCTGCTGGCCAACCAGACGCACTGGCTGGTGCGCGAAACCATAGGCCTGCTGCGCCGCACGCTGAGCCGCCTGGACCTGTCCTCGCGCAGCCTGTTTGCCTTGATTGAGCCAGGCTCCTGCTTTGTCGGTACTTATCTGGAACTGGCGCTGGCCTGCGATCGCAGCTACCACCTGGCGCTGCCCGATGACGAAGCCCGCGCGCCCAAAATTTCGGTGGCCGAGACCAACTTTGCCCTCTACCCCATGGTCACCGGCCAGAGTCGCCTGGGTCGCCGCTTTTATGACGAGCAGCCAGCACTGGAGGCGGTGCGCGCCAAGCTCGGCCAGGCGCTGGACGCCGATACCGCTTTTGCGATTGGCCTGGTCACCGCCAATCCCGACGACATCGACTGGGCCGACGAGGTGCGCATTGCCATCGAGGAGCGCGTGGCGATGTCGCCCGACGCCCTGACCGGCATGGAAGCCAACCTGCGCTTCAACGGCACGGAAAACATGTTCACCCGCATCTTTGGTCGGCTCACCGCCTGGCAGAACTGGATCTTCCAGCGTCCCAATGCCGTGGGTGAGAAGGGCGCGCTCAAGGTCTACGGCAAGGGTGAAAAGTCCCAGTTCGACTGGAACCGCGTCTAACAATTTTCGTTGTGCGGCGCGATCCGGGTGGCGCGCCGCAACCGAAATCTTTCCCCCGAATCCGCCTCGTTTTTTGGAGATCAAGATGTCCAGCATTAATTACAGCGAAAAAATTCCCAACAACGTCAATCTGAGCGACGACCGCACCTTGCAGCGCGCGCTTGAGCAATGGCAGCCCAACTTCATCAACTGGTGGGACGACGTCGGCCCCGAAGGCTCGACCAACTTTGACGTCTATCTGCGCACCGCCATCAGCGTCGATCCGAACGGCTGGGCCCAGTTTGGCCATGTCAAGATGCGCGACTACCGCTGGGGCATCTTCCTGAACCCGGGCGAGGCCGACCGCAATATTCACTTCGGCGACCACAAGGGTGAGAAGGCCTGGCAGGACGTTCCCGGCGAGCACCGTGCCAATCTGCGCCGCATCATCGTGACCCAGGGCGACACCGAGCCGGCCTCGGTCGAGCAGCAGCGCCACCTGGGCCTGACAGCGCCCAGCATGTACGACCTGCGCAACCTGTTCCAGATCAACGTCGAAGAAGGCCGCCACCTGTGGGCCATGGTCTACCTGCTGCACAAGCACTTTGGCCGCGACGGCCGCGACGAGGCCGAGGGTCTGCTGGAGCGGCGCAGCGGCGACGCCAACAATCCGCGGATCCTGGGGGCCTTCAATGAAGCCACGCCGGACTGGCTGAGCTTTTTCATGTTCACCTACTTCACCGACCGCGACGGCAAGTTCCAGCTCTGCGCGCTGGCCGAAAGCGCGTTTGACCCGCTGGCCCGCACCACCAAGTTCATGCTGACCGAAGAAGCGCATCACATGTTCGTCGGTGAAAGTGGCATTTCACGCGTCATCCAGCGCACCACGCAGAAGATGAACGAGCTGAAGACCGACGACGTGGGCAAGCTGCGTGCCGCCGGCGTGATCGACCTGCCGACCATACAGCGCTATATCAACTTCCACTACAGCGTCACCATTGACCTGTTTGGCGCCGACGAGTCAAGCAACGCGGCCATCTTCTACAGCTCGGGCCTGAAGGGCCGCTACGAAGAAGGCAAGCGTGTCGATGACCATGTGCTCAAGGGCCAGACCTACAAGGTGCTGGAAGCTCGCGGCGACCAGCTGGTCGAAAAAGAAGTGCCCATGCTCAACGCGCTCAATGAAGTGCTGCGCGACGACTACATCAAGGACTCGGTGTCCGGTGTCGAGCGCTGGAACAAGGTGCTGGACAAGGCCGGCATTCCGGTTCGTTTGCGGGTGCCGCACAAGGCTTTCCACCGCAACATCGGTGCGCTGTCAGGCGTCAAGGTGTCGCCCGATGGCCGCGTGGTGTCCGAAGCCGAATGGCTGGCTTCGAAGGACCAGTGGCTGCCAAGCAGCGAAGACCGCGCCTACGTCGCCAGCCTGATGGGCCGCGTGGTCGAGCCGGGCAAGTTTGCCAACTGGATTGCGCCGCCTGTCATGGGCATCAACCGCCAGCCGGTGGACTTTGAGTACGTGCGCTTCAATTGATGACCCCCACGCTTGTCGCTTCGCGTACTGCGCTGCCCCCGAGGGGGCTGGCCTTGCTTGGGGCGGCCCGTCGCTGCGGCCGCTGGCCAAGTGCGGCGACCGGGCGCTTTACGCCACTGGGCTAGAACGATAAATTAGGGCGTAGCTCGCGCTTAGATTTGCGCTTCAAGCCGACTACTGGAGACCGCCATGGACATGACCGAAATACACGTTATCAAGCAGCACCTGATTGATCCGGAAATCTGCATACGCTGCAACACCTGCGAATCGGTTTGCCCGACCGGGGCGATCACGCACGACTCGATGAACTACGTCGTCAACGCCGAGACCTGCAACCTCTGCATGGCCTGCATCTCGCCTTGCCCGACCGGCTCCATCGACAACTGGCGCACCATGCTCAAGGCCAAGGCCTACACGATAGAAGAGCAGTTCGGCTGGGACACGTTGCCCGCCGAGGTGCCGCTGCCCGAGGGCGTTGAACTCAATGAAGGCGCTCAAGCGCCAGCGCCGCAGCCGGTGCCGGCGACGCAGCTCGAGTCGGGCGAGGTGCCCTTCGTCTCGTCGGCCTGGGGCGCGACCTTGCCGCCCTGGTCGGCGGCCCATGCTTATATCAATCTGTACGGCCCCAAGACCGGCCCGACCAGCGCGACGGTGACCGGCAACTTCCGCGTCACCGAAGTCGGTAGCGACTACGACACCCATCACGTCGTGCTGGATTTCGGCAGCATGCCCTTTCCCTTGCTGGAGGGCCAATCCATAGGTATTTTGCCGCCCGGCCTGGACGCCAACGGCAAGCCGCATTACGCGCGCCAGTATTCGGTGGCCAGTCCGCGCAATGGTGAGCGGCCCGGCTACAACAATGTGTCTCTGACGATCAAGCGCGTGCTCGAAGACCATCAGGGCAATCCGGTGCGCGGCGTCGGCTCCAACTACATGTGCGACCTGCAGGTGGGCGATGTGGTGCAGGTGATAGGCCCGTTTGGCAGCAGCTTTCTGATGCCCAACCACCCGCGCTCCAACATCGTGATGATCTGCACCGGCACCGGCAGCGCGCCCATGCGCGCCATGACCGAATGGCGGCGTCGGCTGCGCGCCTCGGGCAAGTTCGAAGGCGGCAAGCTGATGCTGTTTTTCGGCGCCCGCACCAAGGAAGAGCTGCCTTACTTCGGCCCGCTGCAAAGCCTGCCCAAGGACTTCATTGACATCAATTTCGCCTTCTCACGCACGCCAGGCGCGCCCAAGCGCTATGTGCAGGATGTGATGCGCGAGCGCGCCGCCGACATTGCCAAACTGCTGGCCGATGCCGACACCTGCTTTTATGTGTGCGGCCTGAAAAGCATGGAAGAGGGCGTGGTGCTGGCCCTGCGCGATGTGGCCCAACAGGCCGGGCTGGACTGGGACACGCTGGGCGCCGCGCTCAAGCAAGAAGGCCGGCTGCATCTGGAGACCTATTGATGAGCGAATTGCAAACCCTGAGCGTGCTGCGCCGCGCCAATGGTATGGCGCAGGTAACCATGGCCCGCCCGGCGGTGTTCAATGCCTTCGATGAGCTGATGATTGCCGAGCTCGATGCCGTCTTTGCCCAACTGGCTAGCGACCCGGCGGTGCGAGTGATCGTGCTGGCTGGCGAAGGCCGTCATTTCAGCGCCGGCGCCGACCTGCAGTGGATGCAGCGCGCCAGCACCGCTTCGCGCGAATGGAATCTGGCCGATGCGCGCCGCTTTGCCGACATGCTGTCGCGCATAGAAAACTGCCCCAAGCCCACCGTGGCGCGGGTGCAGGGCGCGGCTCTGGGCGGCGGCGTTGGCCTGGCCTGCGTCTGCGACATCGCCATCGCCTCTGACCAAGCAACCTTTGCGGTCAGCGAGGCCAAGTTCGGCATTTTGCCCGCGGTCATAGGCCCTTACCTGACCAATGCGGTTGGCAAGCGGCAGGCCAAGCGCCTGGCGCTGACGACCAGTCGCATCAACGCCGACCAGGCGCTGGCCATGGGCCTGGTGCAGCAGGTGGTGGCGCTTGACGGCCTGGATGCGGCGGTCGATGCAACTGTCGCGGAATTGCTGATCGCAGGGCCGCAGGCGCAGCGTGAAATCAAGGCGCTGTATGCCCAGTTCGATGTCGGCAGCGTCACGCCCGAAGTGCGTGAGCTGACCGCCCAGACCATCAGCCGCGTACGCGGCACCGAGGAGGCACGCGAGGGCTTTGCCGCTTTCCTGGGCAAGCGGGCCGCCAGCTGGATCGCCCCATGACGGGCGGTCAGCTGAACGGCGTGACTGTGCTGGTGGTCGGCGCCGGCATCATGGGGGTAGGCATTGCGCAGGTGGCGGCGCAAGCCGGACATGCCGTGATGCTGTATGACCTGCGTGAAGGCGCGGCCGGCGAGGCCAAGACCCGGCTTGCCAGCAGTCTGAATGCGCTGGTTTTGAAGGGCAAGCTGGGCGCCGACGCCGTGGCACAAACACTGGCGCGGATTGAGCCGATTGACGCGCTGCAAGCCGCCGCTTCGGCCGGCCTGGTGGTCGAAGCCATTGTTGAAAAGCTCGATGCCAAGCGCACGCTGTTCCAGCGGCTCGAGGCCGTGGTTGCCGCCGACTGCGTCTTGGCGACCAACACCTCGTCGATCTCGGTGACGGCCATTGCCAACGGCCTGCAGCATCCGGCGCGTCTGGTCGGCATGCATTTTTTTAATCCGGTGCCGCTGATGAAGCTGGTCGAGGTGGTGTCCGGCCTGCAGACCGATCCGGTCGTGGCGCAGGCGATTTTTGAGCTGTCCCAGGCCTGGGGCAAAGTGCCGGTCCATGCGCGCTCCACGCCCGGCTTTATCGTTAACCGCATCGCCAGGCCTTTTTATGCCGAAACGCTGGCGCTGTTGCAGGAGCGGGCTGCTCAGCCGGCGCTGCTCGATGTTTGTCTGCGTGCGGCGGGCTTTCGCATGGGGCCGTGTGAGCTGATAGACCTGATTGGCCAGGACACCAATTTCTCGGTGACCAGCTCGGTGTATGAGGCCAATTTTTATGACAAGCGCTTTGTGCCCTCGCTGGTGCAGCGCGAGCTGGTCGATGGCGGCCTGCTGGGCCGCAAATCGGGGCGCGGTTTTTATGACTACACGGCAGGCGCCGCGTCGGTAGCGCTACCGGCTTTTGAAGCGCTGGAGCTTGGGGCTACGCCACCGCTGACCACCGCCTTGTGCGTGGCGGGCCGGGGCGCCGTCGCCGAGCGACTGGCGTCCAGGCTGGTTTCGGCCGGCTGCGCCTTCGAGCGTGATGCCGATGCCGACTGGATAGGCCTGAGCGCGGATGGCGCCCAGTTGCGCCTGACCGACGGCCGGCCGGCATCGCAGATTGGCGCGCAGGTGGCGGTGTTTGACTGGCCCCTGGCCCAGCAAGGCGGCGCGGCGTTGGCCTGGGCGGCGTCCTCCGGCGCATCGCCAGCCTGGCTGGCCTTGGCGCCTCAGTGGCTGCGGGTTTTGGGCTTTAGCCCCAGGCAAGTGGCCGATACGCCCGCGCTGGTGGTGGCCAGAACGCTTGCCATGCTGATCAACGAGGCGGCGGATGCCGTGCTGCAGGGGGTATGCAGCCAGGATGGCGCTGATGCCGCCATGAAGCTGGGCGTCAACTATCCGGCTGGGCCTTTTGAGTGGCTGCAGGACTGGAAGCGCGGGGCGGTGATAGCGGTGCTGGACGCGCTGGATGCGCATTACCGCGGTGAGCGCTATCGCGTCAGCCCCTGGTTGCGTCAACGAACCTGGACGGAGGACGGGACATGAGCCGACGAATCGATTTGGCACTGAATCTGCACGTGGAGATTGGCGAAGACGGCGTGGCCGAGCTGATCTTTGGCCCCGAGGGCGGCATGCCTGCCACCGATGCGCAGGGCCACGCGGCACTGGGCACGGTCTGGGCGCAGCTGGCGGCCGAACCCGGGGTGCGCTGCATTCTGGTTCGCAGCCTGGGCAAGGGCTTTTGCGCCGGCGGCACGCCCGAGGTGGTGCAAAGCATGCTGGACAGCCAATCGGCGCGGCTGCGCGTGATGCGTGAAGGGCGCGCCATTGTGCAGGGCATGATGGATTGCGACCTGCCCATCGTCTCGGCCATCAACGGCGCAGCCGTGGGCGCCGGGGCCGCTGTGGCCTTGCTGGCCGATGTGTCCATCGCCGGCCAGCGCGCCAAGATCATTGACGGTCATACCAAGATAGGCGTGGCGGCGGGCGACCATGCCGCCATCATCTGGCCGCTGCTGTGCGGCATGGCCAAGGCCAAATACCACTTGCTGATGTGCACGGCCATAGACGGCACCGAGGCCGAGCGCATTGGCCTGGTAAGCCTGGCCTTGCCCGATGAGCAACTGCTGGACAAGGCCCGCGAGGTGGCCCGCACCCTGGCGGCCGGCAGTCCCAGCGCACTGGCCTTTACCAAGCGCAGCCTGAACCACTGGCTGCGTGCCGCCTGGCCCGCATTCGAGCATTCTCTGGCGCTGGAGATTCTCGGTTTCGCCGGTGCCGACGCGCGCGAAGGCTTTGCCGCCATCCAGGAAAGGCGAGCACCCAAGTTTGAGCAAAGCTAGCGCGGTCATTGCTGGCTATGAAATTTGCGGATTTTCACCCCCGGGCTGTTGATAGAAGCCGGACCCTATGCGCTCACGCAAGCCGAGGTCTTGCAGTTTGCCAAGGCCTATGACCCGCAATGGTTTCACACCGATGCGCAGGCTGCTGCTGGCGGGCCCTTTGGCGGCCTGATTGCCAGCGGCTGGCACACCTGCGGCATCGCCATGCGGCTGGTGGCCGATGCCGCGCTGCAAGGCTCGGAGTCCTATGCCTCGCCCGGCCTGGCCTACGTCCGCTGGCCGCATCCGGTTCGTCCTGGCGATGATTTGAGCCTGCGCGCCACGGTGCTGGAGACCAGGGTCTCGCGCAGCAAGCCCACGCTGGGCATTTTGCGCTGGCGCTGGCAGCTGTTTAACGCTGGTGGTGCCGAAGTGCTGGACCTGGAAGCCACCAGCCTGTTTGAGTTGAAGCTCAGTTAATTTCAACGGGTCTGGCCCGTGATCCGCAGAACCAGCCGGGGAGCGTCTAAGAGGCGTTGAATGCTACCAATTCAATAGCTTCTTGCGCATGACTGGAAAGGGCTGGAGGCCTAAATGATGCTGAAAAGGTGGCATGCGGCTGGCACCGATGTCTCCAGGCCTATGGCACCAGGACGTCGCGCAGTGATGCGGTCAACCGGCTCCAATATGAACGCTTGCGTGTAGTGCGCACTCACTTGCTTTGTCGACATTCCCTGACTCTTTGTCGCGATTTCTTACAGAACAAGCAAGCCCTTTCTCAAGGGAAAGTTCGGTTTGGCGGCCTGCGCTGGAAAGTAGCCGAGCCAGCCATGTCGGATTTTCTTACAGTGAGAAGATAAAAAACATTTGTAACTTAATAGATTATTGTTTTTAAAGAAGAAATTTGCATTGGCTCAGTATTGGCTAACGATGTGTTTCCATGTAACTAAAGGAAATTCATGTTCAAAAAAATCATTCTCGGACTTGGAGTCGTCTTTTTGATGACAACGCACGCGGCGCGCGCTGAGCTGGTCTCGAATGGGGGCTTCGAGAGCGGCAGTTTCTCTTCCTGGACCCAGTTTGGCAACACAACGTTCGACGGCGTATCGGGTGGTGCAGTGGCGCATTCGGGCACTTCTGGCGGATTTTTTGGGTCCATCGGGGGGACTAGCGGAATTTATCAAGCCTTGACGACCGTCGCGGGCTCGATTTACCAGTACAGTTTTTGGCTTGACGCTGATGGGGGAACGCCCAGCTCGTTCTCGGCCACTGCCGACGGTATGTCGCTGGTGTCGCAGGTCAACCCAGGCAACGGCCCCTATACCTTGTACAGCGGCATTTTTACGGCGTTGGACGCTTCAACCGAACTCAGATTTGCCTTCAGGAATGTTCCTGGATTCTTTCATTTCGATGATGTCTCTGTGAATGCCGTCAATGCCGTCCCTGAGCCAGGTTCCCTGGTCCTGTTGGGTCTGGGCTTGGCTGCTATCGCGGTCGCTCGCAGGCGCAAGTCAGCCTGATTCCTCGCCTGGATCACTCGCAACCCGGCTGTGGCCGGGTTTTTCGTTTCTGGCAGGAGTAGGAGGGGTGGGGCACTGGACTGCCATGCGCACCCTGTCGGGCTGGCGTGGTATGTTGGGTTTTCCAAAGCCTATCTTGTGAGGGATGTGACATGAAACGACGTGTATTGAATGGGGCGCTGATAGCCATGGTCGGTCTGCTGGCGGCCTGCGCCGCGCCATCAGGTAGTTCTGGCAACGCTGGCAAACCGGCGGTGGCCGCCACGCTGCGGGTCAGCGGAACGGTCAGCTATCTGCAGCGCATGGCCTTGGGCCCCGATGCCGAGATCATCGTGCAGCTACTCGATGTCTCGCGCGCCGATGCCAGGGCCATGGTGCTGGCCGAGCAGCGCTTTAGCCAGCGCCAGGTACCCGTGGCGTTTGACCTGCAGGTCGAGGCCGGAAAGATCGACCCGCGCATGCGCTACAGCGTGTCGGCGCGCATTCTGCAGGGCGGCAAGCTGATCTTCATCAGCGACACGGCCTATCCGGTGCTGACCCAGGGAAATCCAAACCATGTGGACATGGTGCTGCGCATGGTGGCGCAGCCCTGAGTCCTTGAGTAATTGATAACAGCCCGCCAGGCGGACTCCCGGCTTACTCCAGCAGCTCCAGCAGGGCGCGCGCCACTACCTTGGTGGCGCGCCGCAAGTCCTCCAGCAGCAGATGCTCATCGGCGCGCTTGGCGTTGGACTCGAGCACGCTGCGCGGCCCGGCACCGTAGATGACGGCGGGAATGCCGGCGGCGCCGAACAGGCGCACGTCGGTGTACAGCGGCGTGCCCGAGGTCGGTATGCTTTCACCGAAGATAGCCTCGCCGTGTTTTTGCAGGGCCTGCACCAGCGGCGCATTGCGCGCATCCGGCTTCCAGGCCTGCGCCATCAACAGGCGCTTGATCTCTACCTTGATGCCAGGCATGGTGGCGGCCGCCTCGGCGATGACGCGGCGCACATCGGCCTCGACCTCCACCGGGTTCTCCTCGGGGATCATGCGGCGGTCCAGCTTGAGCACCACCTTGCCCGGCACCACATTGGTATTGGTCCCGCCCTCGATGCGGCCAACGTTGAGATAGGGGTGGGTGATGCCCGCCACCTTGGAGCTGACGGACTTGTAGCGCTGGTTCTGCTGGTACAGGGCGTTGAGTATGGCGGTGGCGCCCTGCAGCGCATCGATGCCACTGTCGGGGATGGCGGCATGCGCCATCTTGCCGTGCACCGTCACCTCCATCTGCAGGCAGCCGTTGTGCGCCGTCACCACCTGGTAGCTGAAGCCGGCGGCAATCAGGTAGTCGGCCTGAATCAGTTTTTTGGCCAGCAGCCAGCCGGGGCCGAGTTCGCCGCCAAACTCCTCGTCATAGGTGAAGATCAGCTCTATGCCGCCCTTGAGCGGCAGGCCCAGCGCCTCCAGCGCGCGCACGGCAAAGGTGTAGGTGGCGAAGTCGCTCTTGTTGACGGCGGCGGCACGGCCATAAAGCTTGCCGTCCACCACGTCGCCGCCATAGGGTTCATGCGTCCAGCCCTCGCCGGGCGGCACCACGTCGCCATGGGCGTTGAGGGCAATGATCTTGCCTTCGCCGTACTGGCGCCGCACGATCAGGTTGGTGATGGACTCCAGGCCCCAGGCCTTTACCTCCTGGTCGGGTACGGCGTGTTGTTCGGCCTCGAAACCGAAAGCCTTGAGCAGTTCGGCGGTGCGCTCGGCGTGCGGCGCGTTGTTGCCCGGTGGCGTGTCGGTGGGGACGCGCACCAGCTGCTGCAGAAACTGCACTTGCTCGTCAAAGTGCGCGTCTATCCAGCTGTCAAGGGCGGTGAAATGAAACGTTGTGGTCATGGCTGTTCCGTGGCAATTTTTTCAAGAAGATTCTGGAAGGCGAGCACGCACAGTTCGGCGTCGTCGTTGGTGATGGCTTCCAGTGGGTTGTGGCTGATGCCGGCGTTCAGGCCGCGCATGAAGAGCATGGCCTGCGGCATGATTTCGTGCAGCTTCATGGCATCGTGGCCGGCGCCGCTGGGCATGCGGTAGGCCGGCAAGCCCAGGGATGCCACGGCGCGCTCCCAGCGCTGCTGCCAGTCGGGGGCGCTGGGGGCGGCGGCGGCGCGCATGGTTTCTTCGAGCCGGTAGTGCAAGCCACGCCGCTGGCAGATGGCTTGCAGCTCACTGAGGATGTCGGCGGCGCAGGCGTCGCGCGCCTCGTCGGTGGTAGCGCGTATGTCCAGGCTGAATTTGCAGCGCCCGGGCACCACGTTGATGGAGCCGTTGGGCACTTCCAGCATGCCCATGGTGGCGACCAGATGGGCCATGGAACTGCCGCGCTTTTCCAGGTAAAGCGCCAGTTCGGCGGCGGCCGTGGCGGCATCGCGGCGCCGGTCCATGGGCGTGGTGCCTGCGTGGCTGGCCATGCCCAGGATTTCACCGAGATAACGCACGCTGCCGTTGATGGAAGTTACGACGCCCAGCGGCAGGTCGAGCTCGTTGAGCACCGGACCCTGCTCGATGTGCACCTCGACAAAACCGAGGTAGCGGGCCGGGTCGCGCTCTAGCTTGGGAATGTCGTCCAGGCACAGGCCGGCATGCTGCATGGCCGCGCGCATGGTGACGCCCTCCGCATCCTTTTGGTCTAGCCAGGCCGGGTCGAAATGGCCGGTCAGGGCGCCCGAGCCTAGGAACACCGCCTTGTAGCGCTGGCCCTCCTCTTCGGCGAAGCCGACGACTTCGATGCCATAGGGCAGCCGCCTGCCCTGGCGGTGCAGTTCCCGCACACAGGCCATGGGCACCAAGATGCCCAGGCGGCCGTCGTACTTGCCGCCGTTGCGTACCGTGTCGTAGTGCGAGCCGGTCAGCAAACGCCTGGCTTGTGGGTCGCTGCCGTGGTAAATGCCGACGACGTTGCCGACGGCGTCTATGAACACTTCATCAAAGCCGCAGTCCTCGCGCATCCAGTGCGACAGACGCTGGGCGCAGGCGCGGTGCGCGTCTGTCAGGTAGGTCACGGTGAGTTCGCCGCGCTCGGCGTAACCGGGATCGCTGTGGACGGCCAGGCGCTCCGACCAGTCCCATACCAGGTTGCCTAGATCTGGCGTCTGGCCCAGCTTGTCGTTGAGGCGAATTTCCGCGATGCGGTGAATGTTGCGCAGGCATTCGGCCAGCTCAAAGTCGGGATGCTGGTCCAGCCGACGCGCAAAGGTGGCGATGATCTCGGCCTTGCTCAAGCCCAGGCCGCGCGGGCCGCGCACCGCGAGTATGAAAGGGAAGTCGAATTTGGCCTTGTAGTCGGCGTTGAGTTGCTGGATCTGCGCGAACTCCGCAGGCGTGCAGTCGCTCAGACCAGCCTGGCCTTGTTCCTGGCTCGATTCCGCCGTGAGCATTTTTCTGACCATGGCCTTGCCCGCGAGTTCGGGGTGGGCGCGTATCAGGGCCAGTTGCGCTGGTCGGCCGGCATCACGCACCACCTCTACCAGCGCCAGCTTGAGCTGCGCCAGGCTGGTGAAGGGGCGCTTGGCCCAGGCCCGCTCGGCAATCCAGGGCGAATGTTCATAGGTGCCGTCCAGCAGCGCGACGAATTCGGCCGGCGCGGCGGCGTTGAGTTGTGGCAGCGAGATCATTTGGCTGGCCAGACGAAGGCCGTTTCCGCGTTGAAGGGATGGGCCTGTTTCCAGTGGCGCGCGATGTCTATGCGCCGGGTGACCCAGACGCGGTCGTGTTGCTCGATATGGTCCAGAAAGCGCTGCAGCGCGCGCATGCGGCCGGGGCGACCAAGCAGCCGGCAGTGCATGCCAATACTCAGCATGGACGGCCGCTCTTGGCCTTCGGCATAAAGCACGTCGAAGCTGTCGCGCAGGTAGGTAAAAAAGTCGTCGCCCTGCGAAAACCCCTGGGGTAAGGCGAAGCGCATGTCGTTGCTGTCCAGCGTGTAAGGCACGACCAGCTGCGGCGCCAGCGAGCCGTCGGTTTTTTCCACCTGCAGCCAGAAGGGCAGGTCATCGCCGTAGTAGTCGCTGTCGTATTCAAAGCCGCCGTAATCGGCCACCAGCCGGCGCGTGTTGGGGCTGTCGCGGCCGGTGTACCAGCCCAGCGGCCGTTCGCCGGTGAGGCGCTCTATGGCCGCCATGCCTAGCGCCATGTGCTCGCGCTCGGTGGCCTCGGCCATGGCTTGATAGTTGATCCAGCGCCAGCCGTGGCAGGCGATTTCGTGGCCCAGTTCCTTAAAGGCCGCGGTGATTTCCGGGCAGCGCTGCAGCGCCATGCCGACGCCGAAAACGGTGAGCGGCAGGCCGCGCTTTTCAAACTCGCGCAGCAGCCGCCAGACGCCGACGCGCGAGCCGTATTCGTAAATGCCTTCCATGCTCAGGTGACGCTCGGGGTAGGCCGGGGGGGTGAACATTTCCGATAGAAACTGCTCGCTGCCGGCGTCGCCATGCAGCACCGAGTTCTCGCCGCCTTCCTCGTAGTTGAGAACGAATTGCACCGCAATGCGCGCCCGGTCCGGCCAGTTGGCGTGGGGCGGGTTGCGGCCGTAGCCTTTCAGGTCGCGGGGGTAGCTTGGGCTCATGCTGTTTGGGCTTTCGAAAAAGGGCATCAGCGCCCAAAGGGATCAAGCGCGATGCATCAGGAGGCTGTCTGTATACTTCAATGTATACATTCGCGCCGAAAAATGCAAGTGGCGCTGCCCGCTTCTGCCAGCTATCCTGCGTTTCATCTGAAAGGATTTTCCATGGGCCATCTCAGCACGCATGTGCTCGACACCATGAATGGTTGCCCGGCCGCCGGCATGCGGGTGACGCTGCAGCGCATCACCGATGCGGGCGTCGAAACGCTCAAGGACATCGTGCTGAACCAGGATGGCCGCAACCCGGACGGCCCGCTGCTGGACGCGGCGGCGATGGCGGCCGGCCGCTACCGGCTGCTGTTCCAGGTCGGGGCCTATTTCCGCGGCCGTGGCCTGGCGCTGCCCGAGCCGGTCTTTATGGATACGGTGCCGGTTGACTTCGGCATGGCGGACGCCGCCGGTCACTACCATGTGCCGCTGCTGGTCAGTCCCTGGGCTTATTCAACCTACCGCGGCTCGTGAGCGACCAAGCGCCAGGCCTGCTTATGCTTTTACGCGGTTGACCAGCACGATGCCGGCGGCCACCGTGGCCAGTGCCGCCAGCAGGCCTGGCGTGACGCTTTCACCCAGCCACAGCGTGCCAAACAGCAGCGCAAACAGCGGCGTGAAAAATACAAACACCGAAAGCCGGGTGGCGGGATAGCGCCCCAGCAGCCACATCCAGGCCAGGTAGCTGGCAAACGCGCCAATCACGGTTTGCAGCAGCAGCGAGCCAAGGGCAAAGGGGCTGAATTGCCAGACCCAGACTTCGCCCAGGCCCAGGGACAGGGCCGGAAATATCAGGGCGCTGACGGCCAGTTGGTAAAACAGCAATTTTTCCGCCGAGATCCGGCTCAGCCCCGAGGCGCGAATCACCACCGTGGTGAGTCCCCACAGCAGGCCCGCCAGCAGGCCCAGCAGATCGCCGCGCGCGGTCAATGCCGCGCCGCCGGCAAAGCCTTCACGCAGGGCAAACACCACCGCTACAAAGGCGCCCAACAGCCCCAGCCACTGCAGGCCGCGCAGTCGCTCGGACTTGACCCACAAGGGCACCAGCAGCGCCACCCAGAACGGCGAGGTGTACAAAAACACCGTCAGCCGCGAGGCCGTGGTGTATTGCAGCCCCAGGTAAATACAGGCGAATTCCGCGCCGAACAGCGCGCCCGCCAGCAGGCCGGCGCTCAGGGAGCCGTCGCGGCTGAACAGGGGAATACGCCGCCAGGCACACCACAGCCAGAGCAGCGCCGTGGCCCCCAGCAAGCGCAGCGAGGCCTGGAATAGCGGCGGTATTTCGGCAATCGTGGCCTTGATCAGCACCTGCTGCAGGCCCCAGAACAGGCAGCAGCCCAGCAGCAGGGACATGGCGAAGCTGTCGAGATCGGTTTTGCGTGTGCTCATGAATTCAAGGCTTGGGACATGGCGGCTTTCCCCTGCGACATTAGGCATTCAATTGCATTGGTGATTAAGCATAGAACTGCACAATCGTTCAGGAAAATGGTTTGAAGACGCGGTTTTTGCCGTCAGGTGGCGGATCCTTTTAATCATTGGATTGCAGCTTTCACTGATATTAAGAAAACCGTTGCAGTTTGTGTGCCCCCTGCCGCCGAAAGTTTCTCACATCCGGATGTGGAGGGTAGGGACGCGCCTTTGTTGGACGACCGGATTGCAGCTTGGATTCAACCGGTCGAAGCAACACACTAAAAGCTGCGCAAGCAGAAGGAGTGTTGCAAATGAAGCAAAGACGCCGGATTTACTATACGGATGGCCAAAAGGCGCTGATGTGGGAGCGCTGGAAGAAAGGAGAATCTCTCCAGCAGATAGCTCAATTGTTTGATCGAGAGCACTCGTCCATTCAGCATATTTTGGCGGAAACGGGTGGGATACGTCCGGCAGTGCGCCGTCGCTCACGTTTGGCCCTGACCTTGCCCGAACGCGAGGAAATCTCACGTTCGGTAGTGGCAGGGCACTCGATCCGGTCGATTGCAGTCACGCTCGGTCGAGCGCCTTCGACTATCAGCCGTGAGATCAAGCGAAACGGTGATCATGGCTGCTACCGGGCGACTCAGGCTGACCAAGCTGCGTGGGACAGGGCACTCCGGCCCAAGACCTGCAAACTGGCGCAGAACCGGGCCTTGGCGCGCTTCGTGGCAAGCAAGCTTCAATGCCAGTGGGCGCCGCAGCAGATTGCCGGGTGGCTAAAGCATACTTACCCGTGCGACGAGGACTCCCGCGTGTCACACGAAACCATCTACCGCAGCCTCTTCATTCAAGCCCGAGGCGCCTTGAACAAGGAACTTCTGCAACATTTACGGCGCACACGGGCCATGCGCCGTTCGCGCCACCACACGCAAAAGACAGACAACCACGGCAGGATCACTGACACGGTGTCCATTCGCGAGCGACCCGCATCGGTGGAAGATAGAGCGGTACCCGGTCACTGGGAGGGTGATCTGGTATTTGGAAGCCACAACAGCCAGATTGCCACCCTGGTGGAACGCCAGACACGCTACGTGATGCTGGTGAAGGTCGCCAGCAAAGACACGGAAACGGTGATCAACGCGTTGATCAAGCACGCCCAAAAATTGCCCCAGGAGATCTATAAGTCGTTGACCTGGGATCGGGGCAAAGAGATGGCCGACCACAAGCGCTTCACGTTGACCACCGACATCAGTGTTTACTTCTGCGATCCTCAGAGTCCTTGGCAACGCGGGAGCAACGAAAACACGAATGGCCTGCTGAGGCAGTACTTCCCCAGGTGCCCCGCCGGGCAAAGTCTGGGTTACAGCCATTCGACTATTGAAGATGGCATGAATATCCACGTTTACATTGCTTCAAGCTGCAAGACATGCCCGCAGAAATCACAGTGCACTACCGGCAAAGAACGCAGAGTCAGACGCTGGGAACACGAAAGTGTGCTCGATACCATGCAGACCCGAATCGATAACAACCGCGACAAGATGAAGCTTAGACGCTGCACGGTGGAACACGTGTTTGGAACTGTGAAATCCTGGATGGGATCAGTGCACTTCACGATGAAAGGGCTGGCTCATGTCGGCACCGAAATCAGTTTGCACATATTGGCCTACAACATGCGCCGCGTCATGACCATTCTTGGGATCGCTGACATGATCAAAGCGATAAGGTTGGTGGGGGCATGAGGCCCATGTTTAAACCGTAAACCGCCTCTGCAAACCCTTTAGGGTCGCATTTGGCACTTCACGGGCACGTCTGCGCAGCAATTTAATCCAGAAACCGGAAGTGCGCTCCGAAAGCGTCACCGGTGCATGGTGCGCGTCAAAAAAACGAGTTTTCACACAGGCTCGACTGGAAGCGGGCATTGCCTTTTGCGATACGCCTGCTCCAAACCAGACATTGGCAAGCCAAGTTGTAAACCTCAGTCTTGGAATCGGGCAAAGGTATCTTGCGCCACAGTCACATGGCTCGGGCTCAATTGATCGGGTGCGGTAACTCCCAGCATGCCCAGCGCACTATCAATTTCTTTCTTCAGAAGCTGCGACGCTTTAATTACTCCTGCGTGCCCGCCTATGGTGGCAGCGTAGTTGAACGGACGCCCTACAAGTACGAAGTCCGCCCCAAGCGCCAAGGCCTTAATCACGTCAGTTCCCCGCCTGAAACCGCTATCGATCATCACAGGGAAATCACCAACTGCGCTACGAACGGTAGGAAGCACCCGCATCGGCGATATGGCCCCGTCAAGCTGACGCCCGCCGTGGTTGGACAATATGATGCCATCCATCCCGATGTCTTTCGCCATGCGGGCATCTTGTGGATGCAAGATGCCCTTCAAGATGAGCTTGCCTTTCCATTGTTCGCGGATTCTCTGGACAGCATCCCATGCAAGGTGTGCCCGGCCGCTGAATTCGCGGACCACATTTCGCGCAATTACAGGGATTCGTTTTTCGCTGTCGCTGTTTTCAAAGTGCGGAATGCCGGTGGTGGCAATCGTTCTCCCAAAGGTTCCTAGTGACCAAGAAGGGTGAGACAGGCCTTCCCATAGCAAGCGAAGTCCCGGTTGCAGCGGGCTGTGAAAGTGTGCCCGTTCGTAGTGTTCGGTGCTGCCACGCACCGCAACATCAACCGTCACAACGAGCGTTCCGAAGCCCGCGTCTGCGGCCCTTTGTACCAGTGCAGCAATGCGCTCCGTGGTGGGTGGCAAGTAGGCCTGAAACCAGCTATTGGGCGCCGCACCGACCACTTCTTCGATGCGCATAAGAGATGAACCGCTCATGACCATAGGAATGTTCTCAGCAGCGGCCGATTCCGCAAGAACCCGGTCACCTCGATACGCCGTTAGTGCGCTAACGGCCATAGGGTTGATGCCAAAAGGTGCGGCCCACTCGTGACCCAATAGTTTCTTTGCAGTCGTGCGTTTGGAGACGTCACGCAAGATCCGTGGAAGAAAGCGTATTTCTTGAAAAACGGCTTTGTTGTCGACCAAGGATTGGCCAGTTTCAGCAGGGCTAAAGACGTAGGCAAAAATCGAAGCTGGCAGGTGTACGTGTTGTCTCTGGCGATATAGACGAAGTCCAGCTTGCTGTACCGGCCCTGTGCTTGGGAACGTAGGTGTTGATACCCGTATGCTCACCCCGATACCTGCGCCCGGAACATCCGCTTCACAAGCCAGAAGATCTGCTGCACTATGCCTTGTTGCACGAAGACACCGTAATCGTTATTCGATGCCGTGCAAGCTGGCAGGTCAGCGGGTTAGCACCCGGCTGTATCCAGAAGTGGCCCCGCAATTTTGAACAGCGCTATAAGTGGAAACTCCGGGCATGATGCTGGGCCGAGAGACGGTCTGGCAAGAAGGAGTTCTTCATGGTCAAGAAATCAGCGCGGCGCACCCGCCGCACGCACAGTCCGGCATTCAAGGCCCGAGTGGCCCTGGCCGCGTTGCGCGAGGACAAGACGATGGCCGAGCTGTGCAGGCAGTTCGAGCTGCACCCCAACCAGATCACCGAATGGAAGCGGCAATTGCTTGAGCACGCGGCCGATGCCTTCGGCGGTGGCACCGAAGCAGCCGGGCCGGTGGACCTGGCACCGCTGCACGCCAAGATCGGCCAGCTGGCGCTGGAGAATGATTTTTTAGAGGGTGCGCTCACCAAGGCGGGATTGCTGAGTGCAAAGCGATGATCGACCGTGACCATCAACTTTCCATCACGCGCCAGGCCCCGTTGCTGGGCATGAGCCGGGGCACGGTGTACTACCTGCCCCGGCCGGTCAGCGATGCCGATCTGGCGCTCATGCGCCGGATTGACGAGTTGCATCTGGAGCCCCCCTTCATGGGCGCGCGCATGCTGCGTGATCAGCTGGACCGTGAGGGCATCCACGTTGGGCGGCGTCACACCAGAACGCTGATGCTTCGCATGGGCATTGAGGCGTTGGCGCCCCAGCCTGGCACCAGCAAGCGTGCGCCTGGGCAAAAGATCTACCCCTACCTGCTGCGCAAGCTGGCCATCACGCGCACCAACCAGGTCTGGGCACTGGACACCACCTACATCCCGATGGCCCGCGGCTTTGTGTACCTCACCGCCGTGGTTGACGTGGCCAGTCGCAGGGTGCTGACCCACAAGGTGGCGATCACGCTGGAGGCCTGTCATGCCAGAGAAATCATCGAAGAGGCCTTTGCCCGCTACGGCACTCCCGAGATCATCAACACCGATCAGGGCAGCCAATTCACGGCCATCGAGTTTACCGATGCCGTTCTGGCCAGAGGCTGCAAGCTCAGCATGGACGGGCGCGGGGCCTGGAGAGACAACGTCTTTGTTGAGCGCGTCTGGCGCAGCGTTAAGTACGAGCGCGTGTACCTCAAGGCCTACGACAGCGTGAGTGCGGCACGCGCGGACATCGCTGACTATTTTGGCTGGTACAACGCGGCAAGGCCGCATTAGAGCCTGGACCGCATCACGCCCGAGCAGGCCTATCTGGACTTGCTGCCCAAACTGGCCGATGCTGCATAAAATGACATCCCTGATGCGCCCCGGGTTGCGCGCCGCAGCGGGCAACTCTGCATCTTTCCCAAACCGCCTGGACTCCACTTATAAATCGGGGTTTGTTGTTCAAACAAGCGGGGCCACTTCTGGATACAGCCGGGTGCTAACCCGCTGACCTGCCAGCTTGCACGGCATCGAATAACGATTACGGTGGACGCTGACCATGCAAGTGCTCGATACCTTGGCAGATTTATTTATATACCCGTCAAACGGCGTAGACATGGACGTCATCTCGCTTTGCTCTTGTTCGAGCATTTACAAGACGCTGAGGTGTTTGTATTTGGGGTGACCGATCTCGCTCCACAACGCGCGGCAGAGCGCCTCTAACCAAGCGTTGAGCTCCCTAAAGGTGTGCCATTTTCACGTCTGTGCGTCAATCCAGATTCGCCTCCTGCTGTCTTGCACATTCTTCTCGATCACGCCCTTTTTCCCAGCCACTAGCTCTTACTGCGCGAAATTACTTGACCGCAAAACGGATTTATTTTTGCGTCGACGCATCGTGCCGTTTTCGGCCTCGGGCGCAAGGCGTGGCACTTTACTTTGCCCGCAACCCTTGGCTTACTCAGCGATCATGAGGCCTGAGCGCGGGCCTGTTCAATCAAAAAGGTTCGAAATTTCTTGAAAACTTCGTTGGTTAAGACTTTTTCATCGTAGACAAGATGATAAGCACCTTCGCATTTAATGGCGAGGTCAAACGGACTAACAAGCAAGCCTTCCTGCAGTTGCTCTCGTATCAGCGGAAGCCGTCCAAGTGCAATGCCTTGCAGGTTGAGCGCGGCTTCAATGAGGGTGTTGCTGTCGTCAATGATGGGACCGCGCATGGGAATGGATTGGGAAACTTCTGCAGCACGAAACCAGGCTGACCAGTCCTCATAGCTGTCTTCGTGCAACAAGGCATAGTGCAGCAGATCTTCTGGCTTGTGAAGCGGATGTTCCGGGCGCAGGTATCGGGGTGAGCATACGGGTAGCAACTGGCACTCAAATAAAACCTCCGAATGCAGCGTGCCCCAGCTCTTGTGGCCCCATTTAATCGCTAGGTCTACACGGCGCACGTCATATTGCTCATGCGGCAAGGCGTGATAGATGCGCAGGTCAATCTCGGGGTACTCGGCCCAGAACAGGTGCAGGCGGCGCGCCAGCCAACGCGAACCAAACGACGGTGTTACCTGCACCGTGAGGGTAGTCTTGGCCTCGCCTTGCGCTCGTACTTCGCGAAGTGTGCTGTCAATGTCTCGAAACGCGTTAGAAATCGTGCCGTAAACGCGGGTACCGGCATCGGTGAGCGTGACGCGTCGGTGAGCGCGTTCAAACAGGCGGGCGCCGAGCACTTCCTCAAGTTGCCGAACTTGATGACTGACCGCCGCCTGTGTCACACAAAGTTCTTGAGCGGCAAGAGTGAAGCTGTTCCTGCGAGCGGTGGCTTCGAAGGCGCGTAAGGTATTGAGATTGATCAGAAGGTTAGCCATGTGCAATAAGTCTATTAGATAAACTTATCCCACGCGTAAAAAATGATCATTTGTCATGAGTTGCTTATCCCGAGACACTCCACTTTTCCCCCGCATTTAAAGGGGTGATGGTCTTAAAAGGATGAGCCTCAGGCATGACGAATTCAATTCACGTTTACCCATACATACCCAATTCGGTTCCAGAGGTTAAGGCAAGGATGCTTGCGGCGATAGGCGCAAGTTCCATGGAAGAACTTTACGCCGAGATTCCTCCAGAATTGCGCATGCAGCGCCCGCTGAATCTGCCCGAACCGTTGCTTTCCGAGCACAGACTCAAGCGCCACGTGCAGTCGCTGTTGGCAAAAAACACTTCCTGTGAACAGGTGCTCAGCTTTCTGGGTGGCGGCTGCTACCAGCACCATGTGCCAGCCGTGTGCGATGAAATCAACGGCCGCAGCGAGTTCCTCACGGCCTATGCCGGTGAGCCCTACGACGACGCCGGCCGTTTTCAGGCGCTGTTTGAGTACGCCAGCATGATGGGTGAGATGCTGGAGATGGAAGTCGTCAGTATTCCGACGTTCGATGGCCATCAAGCCGCGGCCACGGCCGTGCGGATGGCCGGACGTCATACCGGCCGCCGGGTTGTGCTGGTGGCCGAACATGTCAGCCCCGACATGTATTCGGTCATGCAAAACTATGGCCGCAGCGACCTCGAGTTCCGCCGCGCACCCTTTGACCACGCCACGGGCACCCTGGACATGGGGCGACTGGCAAGCCTGCTGAACGAGGAGGTCGCCTGCCTTTTCATTGACAACCCGTCGTATTTGGGCGTGATTCAGGACGGGCCGGCTATCGCGGCGGCCGTTCATGCCTGCGGCGCCTTGCTGGTGGTCGGCGTGGACCCGACTTCTCTGGGGGTGATTGCGCCACCATCAACCTACGGCGCGGATATTGTGTGCGGCGATATCCAGTCGCTGGGGATGCACATGAGCTATGGCGGCGGGCACGGTGGCTTTATCGGCACGCATGACAACGAGGCCCTGGTGATGCAATACCCTTCACGGCTGTTCGGTATTGCTCCCACCAAAGTGCCAGGCGAATACGGTTTCGGTGACGTGGCTTACAGCCGCACATCGTTTGACAAGCGGGAAAATGGCAATGAGTTTGTCGGCACCGCCGCCGCTCTTTGGGGTATTACCGCCGGGGTGTATATGGCTTTGATGGGCCCGCAGGGCATGCGAGACCTGGCCCACACCATCATCTGCCGCAACGCCTATGCCAAACAGCAGCTGGCCACCGTGCCGGGCATACGCATACCGCATGCCGAACAGGTGCACTTTAAGGAGTTCGTGGTGAACTTCGATGCCAGCGGCAAATCGGTCCAAACGATCAACCGCGCGCTGCTTGAACAGGGCATTTTTGGCGGCCACGACCTCAGCATTGCCTTTCCCGCACTGGGTCAGTGCGCGCTGTACAGCTTTACCGAAGTGCATAGCCAGGAAGACGTCGCCACCTTGTGCGAAGCACTTGCCACCATCCTCGAGAAATGAATCAAGCCATGCACAACATATCCTTGTCCCGATTCACGAATGGTCGCGCCAACCTGCGCCGCTATCACCAGGCGCGCTGGGACGAGCCGGTCATTTTCGAGCTGTCACAGCGCGGCGAGCGCGGCGTGCTGGTTCCCGAACTGGAGCCAGAAGTCGCCGCTGCGACCAGCCAGGCGTTGTCGGGTCTGCCCGCAGGAATGCTGCGTATCGAGGCACCGCGCCTGCCGGAGATATCGCAAAACCGCGTTTTGCGTCACTACCTGCGCTTATCACAGCAAACGCTGGGAGCAGACCTGAACGTTGATGTAGGGCAAGGCACCTGCACCATAAAATACAGCCCAAAAGTCAACGAGCAACTTGCGCGGGATACCCGGATGTCCGAGCTGCATCCGCTGCAGGATGTGGATACGGTGCAAGGCCTGCTGCACATGTTCCACCAGGTTCATGCGCTCCTGATGGAAGTATCCGGCATGGATGCGGTGTCACTGCAGGCGCGCAGCGGCTCGCAAGCGATTTATGGAAATTTCGCAGTGTTGCGAGCCTATCAGGAAGATGCCGACACCTACGGCGTTCGCGACGAAGTGATAACGACGATTTTTTCCCATCCGTCAGATGCAGCCTGTGCCCGCTTGCTGGGCTACAAGGTCATTACCTTATATCCGGACGCCGACGGCTTTCCTGATCTGGAGGCTTTGCGCGCGGCCCTGTCTCCTCGCACCGCGGCCCTCATCATCACCAATCCGGAAGACACCGGAATCTTCAACAAGAAAATCCGCCAGTTTACAGACCTGGTTCGCGCTGCGGGGGGCTTAAATATCTACGATCAGGCCAATGCCAACGGCCTGCTGGGAATTACCCGCGCACGAGAAGCAGGGTTCGACATGTGTCAATTCAATTTGCACAAGACATTCGCGACGCCTCATTCCTGTGGGGGCCCTGCTGTGGGTGCCATGTGCGTCACGCAGGAGCTGGAACGCTTTTTACCGTCTCCCAAAATAATGCTCCGGGAAGGTCGCTACAGCGTCGAAGATGCGGGGCCCGATTCAATCGGCAAACTGTCCGCGTTCATGGGAGCTGCCAGCATTGTGTTGCGCGCCTATGCCTGGGCGATGAACCTGGGCGCCAAGGGTTTGCGGGAAGTGTCTGAAATCGCTGTTCTCAACAACAACTACATGATGCATGAATTGTTGAAAATCCGGGGACTCAGCGCACCCTATGCGCCAGGCAAGCGACGTATTGAACAAGTTCGTTACAGCTGGGAAAAGCTTCACGCCGACACGGGCATTCGCTCTGATCAAATTGGCATTCGGGCTGCTGACTTTGGCGTGCACTACTGGACCAGCCATCATCCGTTCGTGGTGCCTGAGCCCGCCACGGTCGAGCCCACCGAGTCGTTTTCGCAGGCGGATTTGGACGAGTTCGTGGATGTCATGCGGCACATCGCCCATGAGGCCTACACCGATCCCGAGATCGTGCGATCGGCGCCGCACAACTGCCCGGTGCATGCTATTGATGGTTCCGTCCTCGATGATCCCAAACGATGGGCCATGACGTGGCGCGGCTACCAGCGCAAGCTTCTCGACCAAGAGACGAAGCAGGGCGCATGAGCCTGCGTGTTGGTCTGATTGTCAATGCCCTCGCGGGCATTGGCGGACCTGCGGCGTTGCGGGGCAGTGACGGCGTGGCTGAACAGGCGCTGGCGCTGGGCGTGGTGCCTCAGACGGTCACCCGTGCAACTCAAGCGTTGAGCGCGCTAAGGGAACTTGGCGCGAAGTTGACCGTCATCACGGGCTCCGGTTCGCTGGGGGCAGACGCCGCCAGCGCCGCGGGCTTGTGCTGTGAAGTCGTGTATCGCAAACCGGCAATGGGATCGGCCGAAGACACCGCCGCGCTGGCTCGCCGCTTGATGCTCATGCAGGTGGATTTGCTCTTGTTCGCAGGCGGTGACGGTACGGCTCGCGACGTTGCTGAGTCTGTCGGCGATGCCTTCCCTGTGCTGGGAATTCCTGCGGGGGTGAAGATGTATTCCGGTGTTTTTGCCACCACACCCGCTGCTGCTGGCACGTTGGCAGTGCGATTTTTACGCTCCCATGCGCGCCGCGTCCGTCAGTGCGAAGTGATGGATCTTGACGAAAGCGATTTACGTTGCGGCCGCATTGAGCCCAGCCTGTTTGGCTATGTCGCGTCTCCCGAGGATCCCAGGCTACTCCAGGGAAAAAAGGTTCGTTCAGGGGCGGGCGATGCGGTGCAGGCGCAGGCCATGGCAGCCAGCGTTGTGGAGGCGATGGAGCCGGATAAGATGTACTTGATAGGTCCGGGTTCGACGACCTGGGCTGTCAAGCAGGCCCTCAAGGGGCAGGCATCCATGTTGAGCGTTGACGCCTACATCGCCGGCAAGCTGGTGTTGCATGACGCTACGGCTGCAGCATTGCTCGAACTTACGGCGGAAAGGCCGTCACGCATTCTAGTGACTTGTATTGGCGGGCAGGGGCATATCTTTGGCCGTGGTAACCAGCAATTCAGCGCGGAGATGGTTCGTCGGGTTGGACGCAAGGGCGTGTCGGTCTTGGCGACTCCGTCGAAGTTAATTTCGCTCGCAGGTCGCCCATTTATTGCTGACATGGGCGATGCGGCAGCTGCCGCTGAAATGACCGGGTATGTCGAAGTCATCAACGGCTACCGCAGCAAGGCTTTCTACCGTTGTGAAGCTTTTTAGGTGTTCAGGAAACTAGAAATAACAGGAGACAAGTAGTGAAGCGAATGATAAATTTTCTGGGTCGAGGTGTGATGTGCATGGCCTTGGTCGCGGCAAGCGCGGTTCCCGCGTTTGCGCAGCAGCGAGGCGGCACGCTCAACATGATTGTCAACCCCGAGCCTCCTACACTGATGCTGGGGCTCAACCAGTTGAGCGGTGTGCAGATGATCGGCGGGAAAATCTACCAGGGCCTTCTGACCTATGACAGCAACCTCAATCCTCAGCCTGGCCTAGCCAAATCCTGGACGTCTTCGGAAGACGGCCTCACCTACACGTTCAAGCTTCAGGAAGGCGTCAAGTGGCATGACGGCAAGCCTTTTACGGCTTCGGACGTGGTTTTCACGACGTCCAAGTTCCTGCCTGAAGTGCATTCCCGCGCGCGTAACAATTTCAGCCATTTGGCATCGGTCACTGCGCCTGACGCCTCTACTGTTGTATTCAAACTGAAAGAGCCGTTTGCGCCTTTCCTGGGGTCTTTCGAAGTATCCAGCGCGCCCATGGTGCCGCGTCATATTTACGAAGGTACCGACTTCAAAACCAACCCCGCTAACCAGACCCCTATTGGAACCGGGCCGTTCAAGTTGAAGGAGTGGAAGAAAGGCGCTTACATCCATCTGACTCGCAACGACAACTACTGGAAATCCGGTCTGCCCTATCTTGATGACATCTATTTTCAGGTCATTCCCGATTCGGCCTCGCGGGCGGTGGCGCTTGAAAGCGGAAAAGTGGATGTTTCCAGCTTCAGCGATATCGAGCTGTTCGACGTTAATCGCTTTAAGTCCTTGCCTCAGTTCGAGGTCACGAACAAGGGCTACGAGTTTCTCTCTCCGTTGGCGTGGATTGAGTTCAACACCCGCTCCAAGCCCATGGACGACAAGCGTTTTCGGCAGGCTGTGATGTATGCGCTGGATCGCACTTTCATTCGCGACAAAATCTGGTTCGGTCACGCCAAAGTGGCTACAGGCCCAGTGTCAAGCGCAACCCGCTTTTACGGCGCCGATGTGAAACCCTACCCGCTTGACCTGAAGAAGGCAGAAGCGCTGCTGGATGACATGGGGTTGGTAAAAGGCAAGGATGGCGTGCGTGCCACCATCAAGCTGGTCGGCCTCCCTTACGGCGAGACCTGGAACCGCCTGAGCGAATACGTGCGGCAATCCCTGAGTAAAGTAGGACTGCGCGTGGTGATCGAATCGACCGATGCCGCAGGCTGGACCCAGCGGTTGGCGAACTGGGATTTTGAGATGCTGGTGAGCTATTTGACCCAATACGGCGACCCTGCTTTAGGCGTGTCGCGTACGTATCTGTCATCCAACATAAAAAAGGGCATTCCCTACACCAACACCTCTGGCTACAGCAACGAGCGTGTTGATGAGCTGTTTATCAAGGCCGCATCGGCTGTGAAGGACGAAGACCGCAAACGCTACTACGCTGATGTTCAAAAGCTTCTGGTGGAAGACGTTCCGCTGGGTTGGTTGATCGAGATCAAATTCCCCACGATTTACAACAAGCGCGTTCGCAACCTCGTGACCACGGCTATCGGCGTAAACGAGAGCTTCGATTCGGTTTATCTCGCCAAGTGAGCGGCCTTTACTCTCTAAAATTCTTACGGAACGCACCATGAAAGTTTTTCACAGCGATGTCCATGCGCTGCATCAGCCGCGTATGTTCCTGAAAGCGGGTCAGCTTGTTCCCAATCCAGAAACCGCAGCTCGCGCCCACGCCATCGTCCATGCATTGGGTGGCGCAGGGTTTGAGCTAGTCGCCCCAACCTACCAGGGCCTTGACGCCGTACTGGCGGTGCACGATGCAGGATTGGTTCGATTCCTCGAAACGGGTTATCAGGCGTGGGCGCGGCTGCCTAACGCCGGGGCTGAAATTGTGGCCAACACGCATCCGGGAGGGCGATTTCGGCACCGGCCAGAAAGCGTTATCGGGCAGGCCGGCTTCTACACCCAGGACGCGGCTTGCCCAATTGCCGCAGGCACATGGCAGGCTGCTTTGGCTGCAGCTGGCTGCGCGGCCGATGCGGCGCTAGCAGTAATGGGGGGGGCTGCCTCGGCCTATGCCTTGTGTCGGCCGCCAGGCCACCATGCCACGCGCTCCCAGGTCGGTGGCTTTTGTTATCTCAACAATGCAGCCGTCGCTGCCCAGCTGCTTCGTAGTCAATTCGAAAGGGTGGCCATTCTTGATGTGGACGTGCATCACGGGAATGGCACACAGGACATCTTTTACGACCGTTCTGATGTGTTCTTCGCGTCCATCCATGGAGACCCCGACGGGTTCTATCCGTTCTTCTCCGGAACGCCCGCCGAATGTGGCGAAGGTGAGGGGTTGGGTTTCAACCTTAATCTGCCTTTTCCGGTGGGCAGTGGAGATGCGGAGGTAATGCGTGCCCTGGCCAGCGCTTTGGCGGCCGTACGCAGCTATGCTCCTCAAGCCTTGGTGCTATCGCTGGGATTCGATGCCCATGAAAAGGACCCGCATGGGGCACACCGTGTATCCACAGCGGGCTTCATGGCGATGGCGCAGGCTATCTCCGAACTTGGTTTGCCCTGTGTTGCCGTGCAGGAAGGCGGCTATCTGCACGAAGAACTTGGAAGTCTTGCGCGCGACTTCTTGCGCGTCCTCTCGGGGCACTGTTAATCCCAGTATCTATTGTCTTGAATAGCTTGGCGGTAAATCCAGGCAGGAGAATTTTTAGTGAAAATACGCTCAATGGCGATCCGATGCGGCAAGGCGGTAATGGTCATCGCTTTAATCGCCGTTGTCAATTTTTTTCTTGTGCGCATGGCGCCTGGCGATCCGGCCCAAGTAATGGCGGGGCAGTCTGGCGCGTCCGATGAAATTTACCTGGCGCAACTGCGGAAGGAGTTTGGCCTTGATCAGCCACTTTCGACCCAATTGGGGGTGTATGCCAATCACCTTGTGCACCTCGACCTGGGCTACTCGCATCGTCAGCAACAGCCCGTGCTAACGCTGATCTTGGAGCGGTTGCCGGCCACGTTGCTGCTGACGGGAATTGCCTTTGTGTTGTCTGTGTCCTTGGGGGTACTGCTCGGAGTGCTGTCGGCGCGGCGGGTCGGTAGTTGGACCGATACTGCGATTTCTGCTGCTGCACTGCTGTTTTATGCAACCCCCATTTTTTGGTCGGGACTGCTTCTGGTGCTGATCTTTTCTGTCGGGCTAAATTGGCTGCCCGCATATGGCTACTCTTCCATTGGTGCCGACATGACGGGTTTGCAGTCAGTGCTTGACGTTGCCCGCCACGCTATCTTGCCTGTCGCCACACTGTCTCTTTTTTATGTGGCCATCTATGCGCGCCTTGCACGCGCCTCAATGCTGGAGGTAAGTCGGCTCGATTTTGTCAAGACCGCGCGTGCCAAGGGCCTGCCGGAGCGGCAGGTGCTCGTCAGCCACATGCTCCGCAACGCGCTCTTGCCCATCATCACCTACGCCGGGATTCACGCGGGTGGTCTGGTCGGTGGGTCTATCGTGGTGGAGACCATTTTTGCCTGGCCAGGGGTCGGCCGGCTCGCGTTTGAAGCTGTCAGTCAGCGCGATTACGGGGTTCTACTGGGGGTCTTCTTTGTGATCTCCGTCATTGTGGTCGGCGTCAATCTGCTAACCGATTTCATTTATGCCTATGTTGACCCGAGGATTGAGCTGTCATGAAAGGAGTTTTTACCCGTTATGCCCAGACCAAGGGCGGCTTGCTGGGCTTGGCAATTCTGCTGGCGGTCATCGCGCTGGCGTTGACCGCGCATTGGCTGTTTCCCGTCAGCCCATGGGACACCGTGGGGGCTCCATTTGAGCCGCCGTTGACCGAGGGCATGCTGCTGGGCAGCGACATGCTAGGGCGCGACGTAGCAGCAGGCATTGCGCACGGCGCTTATGTCTCGCTCCTTATCGGTGTTGTTTCCACTGTGGCCGCGCTGGCCGTCGGCATTACGCTTGGAGCGGTCGCAGGCTATGTAGGCGGCTGGGTTGACCACTTGCTGGTCGGCTTCATCGAGTTTTTTCAGACTATCCCCAGCTTCGTGTTGGCGGTGGTGCTGGTGGCTATTTTTAATCCGAGGATCGAGGCCATCGTTGGCGCTATCGCGGTGGTCTCGTGGCCACCGATTGCTAGGCTTGTTCGCGCGGAATTTATGAGTATGCGCTCACGTGAGTATGTACAGGCGGCCTGGCTCACGGGACGATCAGATATTGCCATTATCTTCAAGGAGATCCTGCCCAATACCTTGTCGCCCATCGTCGTGGCAGGCTCCATGATGGTGGCCACCGCCATCCTCCTTGAGTCGGCATTGAGCTTCCTCGGACTAGGCGATCCCAACCTGATGAGCTGGGGCTACATCATCGGGTCGTCACGTACCGTGATGCGCATGGCGTGGTGGATGAGTGTGTTTCCCGGCCTGGCAATTGTACTGACCGTTCTGGCGATCAATCTGATTGGAGAGGCACTCAATGATGCTCTCAACCCCCATCTGCAATCCGTGGAGGAAGCACCATGAACGCGCGCGGCATGCCTGTGGCCCGGCTCGAGTCTCTATCCGTAGAAATCACGGGCCAGACGCCGCAGCGCCTGGTTGTCAATAACGTGTCGTTTGAGATTTACCCGGGGGAGACGGTGTGCGTGGTGGGGGAGTCGGGATCCGGCAAGTCGATGATTGCGCACTCCCTGATTGGTCTTTTGCCGGCGCATGGGGTGCGCCATTGCTCGGGCCAAGTGTTTTTGGGCGATACCGAGATCAGCGCCTTGCCTGAAGCGGCACTGCGCAAGTTGCGCGGCGCGGCTGTGGGCATGATTTTTCAGGAGCCGATGACGGCGCTAAATCCGCTAATGACGATTGGTCAGCAGCTTGGAGAGGTCTTTGGCGCCCACATGTCGATGGGCGCAGTCGCGCGCCGGGACAAGTCCATTGAGTTGCTGACGGACGTGCAACTGCCTGACCCAGCCCGCGTGGTGTCTGCTTATCCCTTTCAGCTGTCTGGGGGGCAGCGTCAACGCGTGATGATTGCGATGGCACTGGCGTTGGAGCCAAAGCTGTTGATTGCCGACGAGCCTACAACGGCGCTGGATGTGACAACCCAAGCGCAAATCCTGACGCTCATCCGAGAATTGCAAATCCGGCGTGGAATCGGCGTTCTGTTCATTACCCACGATTTTGGTGTCGTGGCTGACATTGCTGATCGGGTGCTGGTGATGCAGCAGGGTTGCTGTGTAGAGTCTGGTCCCGTGGGTGATGTGCTGCGTTCTCCGGCGCATCCCTACACGCGCAAACTGATTGCCGCAGTGCCAGAACTGAAGGATCGGCCCGACACCGACAGTGAGCCCGTGCAGCGCGCACCGTTGCTTCAGGTCAGCGATCTGTGCAAAAAGTATGCCGGGCGCGGCGGTCGCATGACCACTGCCCTGGACCGCGTCAGCCTTTATGTGGATGCTGGCGAGACTGTCGGTGTCGTGGGTGAGTCCGGTTCAGGCAAGTCCACGTTGGGCAAAGTAGTGGTAGGCCTGCTGCAGCCAGACAGTGGATCCATCATGTTCGACGGAAGGTCTACCGTGGGCTTGAGCAGGCGCCAGCTCGGCGTTACGCGCCAGCAGATCCAGATGGTGTTTCAGGACCCTTATGCCTCGCTCAATCCGAGGCACCGTGTGGGCAACATCATTGCCGCCGGACCCATCAATACCGGGGTCGCGCGGGACGTCGCCCACGCCCGCGCCGCTGAACTGATTCGCATTGTTGGCCTCGCTCCTGGTTCCCTCAGCCGGTTTCCGCATCAGTTTTCAGGTGGCCAGCGACAGCGCATCAGCATTGCGCGAGCGCTGGCAATGCAACCCAGGCTGCTGATTGCCGATGAGTCGGTGTCGGCCCTGGATGTATCGGTTCAGGCGCAGGTACTGGCGTTGCTGCGCGAAATCCGGCAGGAGCTTGGGCTGGCTATGCTATTCATCACCCATGACCTGCGTGTTGCGTCTGGTTTATGCGATCGTATCGTTGTAATGCGTGCGGGCGCCATTGTCGAGCAAGGACCCGCAGCTGACATTTGCGGCGCGCCTGTGCAGGCCTATACCCGCGAACTCATTGACGCCATTCCCGGTAGAAGTTTCAGACATGGCCCGCCACTGCAGGCGCAAAAACCTGAATGAAAAGAACGAAAGGAAAGCACTATGAAGATTGAACGCTTTGATGCCAACGAAAGAATGTGCGACATGGTCGCCACTGGACAGTTGGTGTTTGTTTCCGGCCAAGTGCCGGACACGCTGGACGCCACGATCGAGCAGCAAACCAATGAAGTGCTTCGCAAACTCGACGTGATGCTGGCGCGCGCCGGAACCGACAAGTCACGCCTGTTGACGACGACGATTTATCTCAGTGATTTTCGCCACTATGCGGGCCTAAATTCCGCTTGGGACCAGTGGGTTGATAAAAGGAGCCCTCCCGCTCGCGACTGCTTCAAACTTGAACTGGCCAATCCTGGCTGGAAGGTGGAGATTGTTGCCACCGCAGTAAGACCAAGCTACGCACTTTAGTCTTCCTCGGGCAAGTTGTCACGTACCTGACTGCGTCTTATCTTGTCTAAAAGCTCAATAGTAATCACTCTTGTCCTCTTCTATTTTGAGGCTTGGTACAACCCACTTAGGCGTCATTTATGCTTCGGGCAGATATCTCTGATTAACTTTGAAAGGCTAAACGTACAAAGGAAAAAAGACGCCAGGAGTCTTGGCGGCAGAAGAGATTTTCCCAATGCGTGGACTTCACCCGCTTTCGGGTAATCGCAGGGATGCAGAAGAAAGACCATCCCCGCCATAACTTGGCCCGTGCTCTACAAGAAGCCAGGAAGGCTCTCGGCGTCACGCAAGAGGATTTCGTCGACATTTCCAGTCGGACTTACGTCAGCGCGGTGGAACGCGGCTTGTCGGGGTGAGCTGGTCGCGGTCCACCTCTTTTGGAGAATTGCTGGCCGCGGCGCAGGCTTGCCGCGAACTTGCACGGCAGGTCGGTACAGCGGCAGATGTCGCCCCCACGCTTGTCGCTTCGCGTGCCTACGGCGGTTCGCTGCCCACTTCACCCCATGAGGGGGCTCATTTCCCCGGGGACGACCCGTCGGAAAATCCCGCCTCCCTGCTTGGCGCTTCGCGTGCTTCGTGGTCCCCCGAGGGGACGGAGCCTGCCTGGGGCGGCCCGGCGCTGCGCACGGCTGTCACCACGCTTGCCGCTTCGCGTGTTGCCGCCGATGCCGAGTTGACCACGCAATAGTGAACCGGCGTTAACAGTTAACTTCAAAACCGGCCTCATCAGAGGTCGGTGAGTTTAAGGTAAAGATAGCAGTTGTGAAATTAAGTTAAGCGTTGCAGTGACTGCAATCGGTTGCTTAATGTCGCACCCCGCAGCATGCGTTGGTTTACAGAGGGTGTTCGGTATAGAACTTGCCACCGTGAAACAGCAGCGGCGCGGCGCCGGCGCGATGGCTGCAGCGCTCTACCTCGCCGACAAAAATGACATGGTCACCCTCTTCATAGCGGCTGCGGTTAAAGCATTCAAAACTGGCGGCAGCGCCGCTCAGCAGCGGTGAGCCGCTGGCGCCTTCGGTGAACAGCACGTCTTTCCAGCGGTCTTCGCGTTTGCTGGCAAAGCGTTCGGCCAAGTCCTTCTGGTCGGCCGCCAGGATGTTGATGGCGTAGTGCGAGCCGGTGCTCAGCGCCGCCATGGAAGCGGCAGCCTGCGCCAGGCTCCAGAGCACCAGCGGAGGATTGAGCGACACCGAATTGAAGGAGTTGGCGGTCAGGCCTATCAGCGTGCCTTCGGGCGTGCGCGCGGTGACTATGGTGACCCCGGTGGCAAACATCGCCAGCGAGGCCCGGAATTCCCGCTGGGAAAAGCTCGGGCTGCTGGCTTGGCGAAGAGGGGAGGGGCTCAATAGGGAAGGGGTCATTCAACTGCAGCGTTTGGAGCGCACCCGCCGCGGGCGCGCGACCCCCATTTTGCGCTAGAAGGCCCACTGCCCGAGTGGCGCCATCCAGAGCCGGATTCACCCACGGGGTATGGCTCGATTCCGTCGTTGTTCTTTTGCTACTGTTTTAATAGCTGTCTGCGCATATGCTGATTGGGCTGGGGCGCGTTTTTCTTAAAAATTATCGGATCTGGAACGCGCTACGCTCGCCCAGCGCATGCGGGGCGATCATGCTTGTCAGGGCTGCGAAGGGAGATGGCGCTTAGCGCAGCATGGTCGACATGGCCGACAGGCAGTTGATCATGCGCACGGCGGCTTCCACCGTGGGGGCCTCGAAGCTGATCATGTTGCCATCCAGCCGCGTCAAAGCAGGCCACTGGCAGAACAGGTCGGCCAGCGCCGGACTCTGGGTTTGTATGCGCACGGCGATAGTGCCTGACAACACAAAAGGGAGGGGCGTAGGGCGCTGCGCCGGGCCGCCCCAAGCAAGCCCAGCCCCCTCGGGGGGCAGCGCAGTACGCGAAGCGACAAGCGTGGGGGCTGTGTTGTGCTGAAGCAGCGCAGCCGCCACGCCTGCCGCAGCGCCGGCGCGTATGGCCTCGCAGGCCTGCGTGGGCGACAGGCTGATGCCGCTGTTCTGGCCGGTGGCGCGCTTGGTCTGCACAAAGGTGGCATGCGGGAACAGCGGCCGGTGCTCTTCGATGAAGACATCGTCGCCGCTGGCCATCACCACCGGCACGCCGTATTCGCCGGCCAGCGCGCCATAGATGCCGGCCTCGCCCAGCTCGCGTTCGTTCAGGAAGACGCGGGTGAAGGCAAAGCCATTGATGGTGTGGGCCAGAATGCCGCGGCCTTGTGCCCGCGAGTGGTAGCCGATCATGCAGACGGCACTCACGCCCTCATCGACGCCGGACATCATGCTCAGGTAGCGCGGCTTGCCCATGATGGCCTGGGCCCGCGGGTCCAGCAGATCCGGCGGCATGTTGCGAAAGCCGCCGTGCGAGTCGTTGACCAGCACTTCGCTGGCGCCGGCGTCGAAGGCGCCGGCAATCGCGGCATTGGCCTCGTTGGCCATCAGCCGGCGCGCGCGTTCGTACTCGGGGTTGCCGGCGCGCACCTGTTCGGGATGGAAAACGCCGGCGACGCCTTCGATGTCGGTGGAAATCAGGACTTTCATGGGGGCCGCCAAAACAGTGGATAAAGGATGAATCAGGGCGCCAGGCCACCGGGCAGCAGCTCGGCCAGCGCCTGGCGCTTGTGGCCGTTGCGGCCGGTCACGGCGCTGGCGCACCAGAGCGCGTGAAGAATGGCCTGCTCGGTGCTGTCGACGACGGCCTGGAACAGCCCGTCGATCAGTCCGTCGTGCAGCATGGCCAGGGCCGGCATGGGCTGGTCGGCTTGCTGGGGCACGGTGTAGGCGGTGGAAAACGCCAGCGCAATGTCGCCGCTGCCATGGCCGAACACCGAGCCGGTGCGGGCCAGGCCGGCGCCGGCGCGCAGCGCCAGGCGGCGCAGCTGGCGCGCATCGAGCGGCGCATCGGTGGCGATCAGCAAAATGATGGAGCCTTTTTCGGGCTCTTCTGCCACGGTCGGCTGCGGCTCGGGCGCGCTGGCCAGCAGCGGGGCCAGCCGCTCGCCCAGGGCGTGGCCGGCCAGAATCAGTTGCGGCAGTTTGCCGAAGTTGGCCAGCACCAGCGCACCGACGGTGTACTCGCCGCCGCCAGCTGCCGGCACCCGGCGCGAGGCCGTGCCCACGCCGCCCTTGAGGCCAAAGCTGGACATGCCGCGGCCCGCGCCCACCGAGCCTTCCTCGACCTCCCTACCGGCCTGGGCGCAAGCCTGCAGATAGTGCTGCTCGGTGATGGCCATGCGCTGGATATCGTTGAGATAGCCGTCGTTGCACTCGAACACCAGCGGATTCACCGTGCTCAGCGCCCGCCCGGTTTCGGGATTGGCGGCGATGCACTGGCGGATCTGCGCCGTAGCCACGCTGGCGACCGAAAAGGTATTGGTCAGCGCAATCGGCGTTTCCAGCACGCCCAGTTCCTCGACCTGGACCAGGCCGACACTCTTGCCGAAACCGTTGAGCACCACGGCAGCGGCCGGCACGCGGTCGCGAAACAGATCGCCGGCGTGGGGGCGCACCACCGTCACGCCGGTCTGCACCTCCTTGGCATCCAGCGTCTGGTGGCCAACCGTGACACCGGCGACATCGGTGATGGCGTTGCGGGCTCCGGGCTGAAGGCTGCCCACCTGGGGCAGCAAATGGCGAGGCATCATGAGACGGTCTTCTTCTACTTCTTACTTACAGGCGGTCAATCTTGGGGTCCAGCGCATCGCGCAGGCCATCGCCCAGTAGATTGAAGGCCAGCACGGTGAAGAAAATGGCCAGGCTGGGGAACAGCGCCACATGCGGTGCGTTGACCATGTCGGCGCGCGCCTCGTTGAGCATGGCACCCCATTCGGGCGTGGGCGGCTGTGCGCCCATGCCCAGAAAGGACAGGCTGGCCGCCGTGATGATGGAGGTGCCCAGGCGCATGGTGAAATAGACCACGATGGAGGAGATGGTGCCCGGCAGGATGTGACGCATGATGATGGTCCAGTCGGACGCGCCTATGCTGCGCACCGCCTCGACATAAGTCATCTGCTTGAGCACCAGGGTGTTGCCGCGCACCAGCCGCGCAAACGCCGGCACGCTGAACACGGCCACGGCGATGACCACGTTGATCATGCTGCTTCCCAGAATGGCGACCACGCCCAGCGCCAGCAAGATGCCGGGAAAGGCGAACAGCACGTCGGAGATGCGCATCACGATGCGGTCCCACCAGCCTTCGTAATAGCCGGCCAGCAGGCCGAGCACGGTGCCTAAGGCGCCGCCCACCGCAACCGACAGGAAGCCGGCGGCCAGCGAGATCCGCGAGCCCACCAGGATGCGGCTGAAGATGTCGCGGCCCATAGGATCCACGCCCAGCCAGTGCTGCCACGAGGGGCCGTCATTGAGCTTGTCGTAGTCGAAGAAATTTTCCGCGTCATAAGGGGAAATGTAGGGGGCAAAAATGGCCACCAGCACCAGCAGCAGCACAAACACCAGGGCCACGACGGCCACGCGCTGCTTTTTGAACTTGCGCCAGAACTCTGTCCAGGGCGTGCGCACGGCTGCGCTTTGGGCCACGGCCGTGGCGGGCGCCGCAGCGCTGAGAGTGGTTGAAGAGGACTGTGTCATGGCTGGCTCACTTGTAGCGAATGGTGGGGTTGATAAAGCCATACAGCACATCGACTATCAGGTTGATCAAAACAAACTCCAGGGAAAACAGCAACACCAGGGCCTGGATGACCGGGTAGTCGCGCATGGTCACGGAATCGACCAGCAAACGGCCCAGGCCGGGCCAGTTGAAGACGGCCTCCACCACGATGGAGCCGCCCAGCAGAAAGCCGAACTGCAGGCCCATCATGGTGACCACCGGGATCAGGGCGTTGCGCAGGCAGTGCTTGAAAATCACCGTGCGCTCTTTCAGGCCTTTGGCGCGCGCGGTGCGCACGAAGTCTTCCTGGATCACCTCGATAAAGGAGGCGCGGGTGAAGCGCGCCATCACGGCGGCCACGGCGGCGCCCAGCGTGATCGACGGCAAGATGTAGTGCTTCCAGCTGTCGGCGCCCACCGTGGGCAGCCAGCCCAGCTGCACCGAGAACACCTGCATCAGCAGCATGCCCAGGGCAAAGGCGGGAAAGGAAATACCCGACACGGCAATCGTCATGCCAAGCCGGTCGGGCCATTGATGGCGAAACACCGCCGAGGTGATACCAATGGCCATGCCAAAGATCACCGCCCAGATCATGCTGGTCAGCGTCAGCATCAAGGTGGGCATGAAACGCTCGGCAATCTCGGTGGACACCGGCCGGCGTGTGCGCAGCGAGGTGCCAAAGTCGCCTTGGGCAACGTGTTTGAAATAGGTGACGAACTGTTCGGGCAAGGGCTTGTCCAGGCCCAGCTCCTGACGCACCAGCTCCACCGTTTGCTGGTCAGCGTCTTGTCCTGCGGCTAGGCGCGCCGGGTCACCCGGCAGCATGTGCACGAATAAAAACACCAGCACCGCAACGATCAGCAGTGTGGGTGTCAGGCCCAATAGCCGTTTAAGTAAATAGTTCAGCATGGCAAAAAGGTATCGAAACAATCAAAAAGCATGCGTCAGCCGGGGCTGACGCATGCAAAAAAACGTGGACCGGCCAGCAGTCCGCGTCAGGAGGCTTATTTGATCTCGATGTCCTCGGAGTAGATGCTGGCATCAGGCATCGCATACACGCCGCTCAGACGTTTGCTGGTGGCGTACACGCTTTTCTCGTTCACCAGCAGCGCCCATGGGACGTCTTTCATGATCTGTTCTTGCGCATCGCGGTAGAGGGCCGTCTTTTCAGCTTCGTTCACTGATTTCAGGGCTTTGGCGATGTCGGCATCCACCTTGGCATTGCTGTAATAAGCCGTGTTGTTCAGCTTTGGCGGCCAGGCTTCCGTGGCCAGCAAGGGGCGCAGTGCCCAGTCGGCTTCGCCGGTTGAGGCTGACCAGCCCGCGTAGTACATGCGCACCTTGGCGGTTTTTGGGTCGGGCGCGGCCTGCACCCAGTCGGTGCGCTGGCCGGGTTCGAGGGCCAGCACGGTGATCTTGATGCCGACCTGGGCCAATTGCTGCTGCACAAACTGCAGGGTTTTCTGCGTGGAGGTGGTGGTGTAAGCCCCCCACAGCACGGACTCAAAGCCGTTCGGGTAGCCGGCTTGCTTGAGCAGCTCGCGCGCCTTCTTCGGGTCATACGGCCAGGGTGCCATCTTGTGGGCGTATTTCACGCCCTGCGGCACGATGCCTTCAGCGGGGACGGCGTAGCCGCCGAAGGCGACCTTGCTCAAAGCCTGCTTGTTGATGGCGTAGTTGATGGCCTGGCGAACGCGCACATCATCAAACGGCTTTTGCAGCATGTTGAAGCTGATGTAACGCGCCACGATGGACGGGCCAGAAGTCACGTTGAGCTTGCTGTTGCTCTTGAGGGCATCGGCCTGCTCGTTGGGCAGCGGGAAGGCGAAGTCAGCTTCACCGGTTTGCAGCATGGCGGCGCGGGTGCCGTTTTCCGGTACCGGCTTCCAGGTGATGGTGTCCACCTTGGGGTAGCCTTTTTTCCAGTAGCCCTCAAACTTCTTGCCCTTCACGAAGTCGGTTTGCTTCCACTCGACAAAGGTGAAGGGGCCGGTGCCCACGGGGTTGAACGCGATGTCCTTGTTGCCGTACTTCTTCAACGCCGTCGGCGAGATCATCGCGGCCGATGCGTGGGCCAGGGAGTTGATGAAAGGCGCGAAGGGCTCTTTCAGCGTGATGCGCACGCTCAGCGGGGACTCGACTTCGACTTTTTCGATGCGGTTGAACTGGTTGCCGCGAGCGAGCTTGTTCTCGGGATTGGTGACGCGGTCCAGCGTGACCTTCACGGCTTCAGCGTTGAAGTCGGTGCCGTCGTGGAATTTCACATGAGGGCGGAGTTTGAAGGTGTAGACCAGGCCATCCTTGGAGACGGTGAAGCTTTCAGCCAGCACGTTTTTGATCTTCAAGTCTTTGTCGAACTCGAACAAGCCCTGGTAGAAGGACTTGGTGACCGCGGTGGTCAGCGTGGTGTTGGTGTTGTAGGGGTCCAGCGTTTCGGGCTGGCCGCTGATGGCGAGTACCGCGTCTTTGGCGGCAAGGGCCGAGCCTGCCGAGGCCAGCGCCATCAGCGCCAGCAGGCCGCTGGCCAAGGTCTTGGAGCGAAGCGGTTTCATACGTTCTGTCATGGAAAACTCCTGGTTCAGTTAGAGGGAAATGAGTGCGGGGAAAGGGGATCAATACGCGAATCAATACGCGCCGGCAATGCGGTGCTGCGCCACAAAATGGTCGGGGCCGACCTGCACCAGCGGCGGCACCACGGGCTCGTCGCCGGCAGCGCGTATCGGGCTGGGAATCTCGCCCGACAAGAGTTCGCGCTTGAGGTGGCGCCGGCTCGGATCGGCCACCGGAACGGCTGCCATCAGCATGCGGGTATAGGGGTGCTGCGGGTTCTCGAAAATGGCGCGGCGCGGGCCGATCTCGACGATCTGGCCTAGGTACATCACGGCTACGCGGTGGCTGATGCGTTCGACCACCGCCATGTCGTGCGAGATGAACAAAAAGGCGACGCCCAGCTCGCGCTGCAAGTCCATCATCAGATTGACGATTTGCGCCTGGATGGATACGTCCAGCGCCGACACCGATTCATCGGCAATCACCACCTTGGGGTTGAGCGCGAGCGCGCGCGCAATCGCGATGCGCTGGCGCTGGCCGCCCGAGAACTCATGCGGATAGCGCTGGGCCGCCTCGGCCGGCAGGCCGACTTTTTCAAGCAGCCAGTCGACCCGCGCCTGGGCTTCCTTGCCGCTGGCAATCTTGTGGACCAGCAGCGGCTCCATGATGGAAAAACCGACGGTGACGCGCGGGTCCAGCGAGGCGAAGGGGTCCTGGAAGATGAACTGGATGTTGCGGCGCAGGCCTTGCAGCGTGCTGGTCGGCAGGTCGCGAATGTTCTGCCCGCCAAACTCGATGACGCCGCTCTGGCTTTCGACCAGGCGCAGCAGCGAGCGGCCGGTGGTGGACTTGCCGCAACCCGATTCGCCGACCAGTGCCAGCGTCTCGCCGGGCCGCAGGTCGAAGCTGATTTTTTCCACCGCGTGCACGCGGCGCTTGACCCGGCTCAGCAGGCCGCTGCGGATGTCAAAGCGTGTCACCAGGTCTTTCACGCGCAGTATGGGTGCGCTGCCGGGCTGAACGGTGTCTTGCGGCTGGGCCGCCTCACGCGGGGCGGCACCCGCCTCTTCGCTGCGCAGCAGCTCGAACTTGAGTGGCAGGTCTGAGCCTTCCATCGCGCCCAGGCGCGGCACGGCCGACAGCAGGGCGCGGGTGTAGCTGTGTTGCGGGCGGGCAAAGACGTTCTCGGCGCTGCCTTCTTCGACCTTGTCGCCGCGGTACATGACCAGCACGCGATCGGCCACTTCGGCGACCACGCCCATGTCGTGGGTGATGAAGACCACGCCCATGTGCATCTCTTCCTGCAGCGACCGGATCAGCTGCAGGATTTGCGCCTGTATGGTCACGTCCAGCGCGGTGGTCGGCTCGTCGGCAATCAGCAGCGAAGGCTTGCACGACAGCGCCATGGCGATCATCACGCGCTGGCGCATGCCGCCAGACAGCTGGTGCGGGTAGCGGTCCAGCACGTTGCGGGCTTCGGGAATGCGCACCAGTTCCAGCATGCGCAAGGCCTCGGCGCGGGCCGCGCTGGCGCTCTTGCCCTGGTGCACCTGGATGGACTCGGCAATCTGGTCACCGGCGGTGAACACCGGATTGAGCGAGGTCATGGGCTCCTGGAAAATCATCGCGATGTCGGCGCCGCGAATACCGCGCATCGCCGACTCGCGCGCCTGCACCAGGTCCAGCACCTCGCCGTTGCGGCGCCGAAACGCCATGCTGCCGTTGATGATGCGGCCGCCGCCATGCTCTATCAGGCGCATCAGCGCCAGCGAGGTGACGGATTTGCCGGAGCCCGATTCGCCGACGATGGCCAGCACCTCGCTGCGGTCCACATGAAAGGAGAGCTTGCGCACCGCGTCGACCGTGCGCTCCGAGGTTTTGAAACGCACCGACAGGTCGTTGACGCTCACCACCCGGTTTTCGGGCAGGGACAGGATGCTGGATGGGGAGGCTTCGGCCACGGTGGATTGCATTACGGTGCGCTTTGTGTCTAGAAAGAGGTATGGATTGCAAGTAGCGTGCCGCGAACGGCACGCCAGCGATCAGCGAAAGATCGCGGTCTGCGGCGTTTCGCCCACGCGGGCCCAGCCGCGGTACATGCCTTCGGTGTTGAAGGGCAGGCTGACGTTGCCCTGGGCATCGACGGCGATCAGGCCGCCCTTGCCGTCTATGGTGGGCAGCACGTCCATCACGACTTGCTGCGCGGCGGCGTCCAGCGACTGGCCGCCGTAGGCCATGCGCGCGCACAGGTCGTAGGCGGTGGCCGCGCGTATGAACATCTCGCCGGTGCCGGTGCAGGAAACGGCAGCGGTGCGGTTGTCGGCATAGGTGCCGGCGCCGATGATGGGCGAGTCGCCGACGCGGCCAACCCGCTTGTTGGTCATGCCGCCGGTGGAGGTGGCCGCAGCCAGATTGCCCTGCGCATCAAGCGCCACGGCGCCGACGGTGCCAAACTTGCGGCTTTCGTCCAGCGGCGCTGTTTCGGTGGCGGGCGCTGGCGCTGCGTCAGACGCCAGGGCCGCACCGTCGTGGTCCAGCAGGGTCTTGTCGGCGGCCAGGGCGCGGTGCAGTTGCGCGCGGCGGTTCTCGGTGGAAAAGTAGTCGGGCGAGACCATTTCCAGTCCCACGCTTTTGGCAAAGGCTTCGGCGCCGGGGCCGACCAGCAGCACATGTTCGCTTTGCTCCATCACGGCGCGGGCGGCGCGCACGGGGCGGCGCACCTGGCTGATGCAGGCGACCGCGCCGGCGCGCAGGGTGGCACCGTCCATCACGGCGGCATCCAGCTCATGGGTTTCCTCATGGGTGAAGACCGCGCCATGGCCGGCATTGAAGAGCGGGCAGTCTTCCAGCATGTCAACGGCCAGGCTGACGGCATCGAGCGCGCTGCCGCCGTCGGCCAGCAGTTGCTGGCCGGCCAGCAGGATGTCTTGCAGGGCCGCGTGGTAGGCCGCCTCCTGGGCGGGATTGATGGCCTGGCGGGTCAGGGTGCCGGCGCCACCGTGGATGGCAATGAGGGGAAGGGGCTTGGAAGAGGTCACTTGGAGGCCTTTGACAGTTTTTCAGGGGCTTGAGGTTGGCGCGCCTTGCGTGGCATGGGCGTGTCGTCATGGATGGTGGCGCGCAGCCGGTCGGGGTGGTCGCCATGCAGCCAGGGCAGCACCGACTCGGCCAGTTGCGTGGCCGCCTTGAGCGAATCCTTGGCGCGGTGCGCGACCGCGCTGCACAAGGCTTCTATCAGCGCCAGCACCGTGGTTTCGGAGTTGGAAAAGTACTGGCTGTCGGTGTGGGCGTAGAGCGCGACCTTGGCCAGCGGCGCCACCGGCGAGGTCACGCGGTCGGTCAGTGCCAGTACCGGCACGCCGGCCGCGCGAGCGCGGCGCGTCAGCAAAATGGTGTCGGAAATATAGCGCGGGAAGGCGATGGAGATCAGCAAATCCGTCGGCTGCAGGCGGGCCAGCGTGCGCGCGCCTTGAGAGGAGCCCTCCATGCTGGCCAGCAACTGGACGTGGTGGCAATACAGGTCCAGGTTGCGCTGCAGCAGGCCACCCAGCCAGCTGCTGGCGCCAAAGCCGACGATGTAGATGCGGCGCGCCGCCAGGATGGCGTCCACCGCCTGCTCGCAGCTCTGGGCGTCTATCGCCTGCCGTGTGCGCTCGATGTTGCGCTGGCTTTCTTCCAGCGCTTCGGCAAACACGTCGGCTACCGTGGCCGGCTGTTCCAGCTTGCTGCGCAGCTTTTCAACCGGCGCCAGCGTGGTTTCAAAACCCAGCACCAGGGCCGCGCGGAACTGCGGATAGCCGTCAAATTCCAGCGCCCGGGCAAAACGGTTGGCGGTGGCTATGGAGACGCCCAGCGTCGCGGCCAGCTCGTCGATAGGCATGGTGGCCGCTTGCAGGGGGTGAGCCAGCACATAGTCGGCCATCAGCCGGTGCGAACGCGTCAGCGTTGGCAACACGCGGCCAATGCGCTGAGCCATAGACGGATTGCCGGGAAATGTTGCCATCGTGAATTGGGGATAGTAAAAATGTATATAAATTTACAAAACAATTCATGATAACGAAACTTTTGATCATTTTGAATCAGCATCAACCCTCAAAGACGCGCCTGGGCGGCTGCGCCGCAGCGCAGTTTGATGGGCTGTTTTTAAGTAAAAATGACCTGTAACCCTTATGGAATGGGCGCTTACAGCTATTAAAACAATAGCTTTTGGAGGCCGGGGCCGGCGCTCAGGGTTTTGGTGCGGCCGGGCCTTGCTGCCAGGATAGGGCGGCTCCCAGCAGCAGCAGCAGCGGGCCCAGCCACAGGCCGGCGCTCAGGGAGCCCGTGATATCTGAAATCCAGCCGCCCAGCAGGGGGCCCATGGACTGCCCTATGGAAAAGGTGGCGGTGAGCAGGGCCAGGCCCCAGGTCAGCGATGCGGCCGGCAGCACTCTTTGCGCCACCACGCTGACGGCGGCAGGCCCGGCCATGAAGCTGGCGCCAAAAATCAGCGCCGAAGCAATGACCGTCCCCGCTGTCGGCCAGATCAGCGCCGGCACCGTGCCCAGGGCCACCAGGCTGCAGACCAGCGCAAAGCCGCGGCCACCTTTGAGTCGGCCCAGCACGCGGCCCCAGCAGAGGCTGGCCAGCAAGGAGGCACCGCCTATCAGGGCAAAAAATACCATGGTCAGCGTGGCGCCAAAGCCCTGCTGTTTCAGCAGCGCAATCATGAAGGTCATGTAGCCCACATAGCCCGCGCCGTAAAACAGATTGGCCAGCAAGCTGGGGCCTAGCGCGCCCCAGACCGGCATGGCCGGGCCGGCCGGACGTGCCGGGGTCTGTCGTATGGAGTGGCGCGCCGCCAGCCAGGCCAGCGCCGACGCCACCAGGGAAACGGCGCCCATCAGCAGCCAGGACAGCCGCCAGTCAAGGGCGCCGCCTTCGGCCTGGGCCAACGGTATGAAGGTGCCGGCCAGCACCACGCCCAGCCCCGAGCCGGCAAAATAAATCGACATGGCGGTCGCCGTGCGGCCCGGCATGGCGCTGGCCGCCAGTGAAGAGCCCAGTACAAAAGCCACGGCGGTGGCCAAGCCGCCGGCGGCGCGCACCGTCAGCAGCAGCGCAAAGCTGGACGGCCAGGCGGTGGCCATCAGGGCCAGGGCGCTGGCGATCATGGCCCAGGTGAAGGCCTGGAGCTGGCCGAAGCGCTTGCCCAGCCAGGCCGCCAGCAGCGCGCCCGCCAGGTAACCGATGGCGTTGCTGGTATTGAGCGCGCCGGCCTTCATGAAGCTCCAGGCGAATTCGGTCTGCATGGGCGGCAGCAGCAAGGCATAGGCGAAGCGCGTAAAGCCCAGCGCCACCAGCGGCGAGAGCGCCAAGCCCAGCGCCGCGCCCAGGCCTTGCCGGCGCGAAATAACGGGAGGGGACATGGAGCGGCTCAGAGCGGCTGGGTGAACAGCGCGACCAGATCAATCTCGGGCGCGCTGTTGTCGCGCTGCAGCTTGACCTCGGCGCCATGCAGGTGCGCGCCCATCAGGGCGCAGGCCTGCTCGCCGTCGCCGTTTTCCAGCGCCTTGAGAATGTCGTTGTGCTCGTCAAACGAGCAGACATTGCTGCCCAGCGAGTCGTACAGCGCAATCATCAGGGTGGTGCGGGCGATCAGGCTGCGCAAGATGTCTTCTAGCTCGGTATTGCCCAGCAGCCTGGCCAACTGCAGGTGGTATTCGCCCGACAGGCGCACCCACTTGGACCATTCGCCGGCCTTGTAGGCGGCATGCTCCTGCGTGATCAGCTCGCGCACGGCGGCCAGCGACGCCGGTGTGGCTTTCTTGCCGAGCTCGCGAATGATGCCGTTTTCTATCAGCCGCCTGGCTTCGAACACCTGGCGCATCTCTTCCGGGCCGGGCTGGGCAATGATCGCGCCCTTGTTGTGCTGCAGCTCGATCACCTTGTCGCCGGCCAGGCGCACAAAGACCCGGCGCAACAGCGAACGGTTGACGCCGAAGGCCTCGCACAAGCGGGTTTCCACCAGCCGCGTGCCCGGCGGCAGACGGTGCGACAGCACCGCCTCGACGATGGCATGACGGACCCGGTTTTCCTCGGCCAGCTCGGCCTGGGAGGCGTCCGAGCTGGTTTCACGTTCGAGATTTGCGGATTTGTGTGTGCGGGGGCTGGCCATGGTGCTTGTCTTTTTTCGGGAACTGTATGGTGCCACAAGATTTTCCTGGCTGCCACTATCCATTAGGAAATTGTCACAATACTAAAACACGATGTTGCAATTGATCTCGTAAAGTTTCCAAAATTCAGCGCATTCTCATGGTTTTCCCTCTGTAGTTAGGTAATTCAGGATTGTGACAATCCATAAGCCATGAAAATACAATTGATCAATCCCAATACGACAATCGCCATGACCGCCAAGATGGCCATGGCCGCGCGCCAAGTTGCCAGCGCGGGCACGCAAATCCTGGCGGTGCAGTCGGCCACCGGCCCGGCATCGATTGAAAGTGCCGTGGACGAGGCGCTGGCCTTGCCTGGCCTGCTGGCGCAAATCCAGGCCGGCGAAGCGGCTGGCGTTGATGCCCATGTGATCGCCTGCTTTGGCGACCCGGGGCTGCGCGCCGCGCGCGAGATCGCCAGCGCGCCGGTCATAGGCATCGCCGAGGCGGCCATGCAACTGGCCTGTCTGGTGTCTGCCTCCTTCAGTGTGGTGACCACGCTGGCAAGCACCGTGCCGACCGCGCGCCGCCTGTTGCAAGACTATGGAATGACGGGTCGCTGCGCCAGGGTGCGTGCAACCGGCATCGCCGTGCTGGAGCTGGAAGCGAACACCAGTGAGCTACTGCGGCAAAAAATCGGCAAGGAATGCCGGCTGGCCCTGGCCGAAGACGGCGTCGGCGCCATCGTGCTGGGCTGCGCCGGCATGGCCGACCTGTGCACCGAGCTGACAGAGGAACTGGGTGTTCCGGTGATTGATGGCGTCACGGCGGCCGTCAAGCTGGCCGAAGCGCTGGTCGGCCTCAACCTGCGCACCAGCAAACAGGGCGACTACGCCCGGCCTGGCGCCAAGCCCTATATCGGCGTGATGGCCCAGTTTGCGCTGGCGGCATGAACTTTGCACGTCACTGTTTCTCTCAAGCCTCCCCGCTCACAACTTTCAACTCATGAAGGATTTACGATGAAGAAGCAATTAGTAGCACTCAGCGCGGCGCTGGCCTTGTCCCTGACGCTGGGCTCTGCCGGCGTACAGGCCAAGACCTTCACCTGGACCGCCTCGGCCGACGCCTTGTCCATGGACCCGTACTCCACCAACCATTCGTTCACGAACTCGTTCATGAACAACATCTACGAAGGCCTGGTGCGCTTCAACGAAAAGGTCCAGATCGAGCCGGCGCTGGCCGAATCGTGGACCGCCGTGTCGCCCACCGTGTGGCGCTTCAAGTTGCGCAGCAACGTGAAGTTCCACAACGGCGAGACCATGACGGCCGACGACGTGGTCTTTAGCTGGCAGCGCGTGCAGACGCCGGGCTCCATCTCCAAGCTCAACCTGGGCAATGTCAAAGAGGTACGCAAGGTCGACCCCCTCACCGTCGATATCGAAACCAAGGCGCCTTTCCCGCTGCTTCCCAACGAGCTGCTGAACCTCGTCATCATGAGCAAGTCCTGGAGCGAGGCCAACAACGCCAAGGAAGCCAGCGACCTGCAGCAGAAGAAGGAAAACTACGCCAACCGCAACACCAATGGTACCGGTCCCTTCATGCTGAAATCACGCGATGTGGATGTGAAGACCGTGCTGGTGGCCAACCCTCACTGGTGGGACAAGCCCAAGCACAACCTCACCGATGTGGTGTTCACGCCTATCCAGTCGGACGCCACGCGCACCTCCTCGCTGCTGTCGGGCGCGCTAGACGCCACCATCAACGTGCCGCTGCAGGATGTGCAGCGCATCAACAGCTCGGGCGCCTTCACCGTGGTGCAGGGCCCCGAGCTGCGCACCATCTTCCTGGGCATGGACCAGTTCCGCGATGAACTGCTTTACTCCGACGTGAAGGGCAAGAACCCGTTCAAGGACATCCGGGTGCGCAAGGCGGTCTATCAAGCCATCGATGTGGACGCCATCAAGCGCTCGGTGATGCGCGGCGTCTCCTGGCCGGCCGGCATGGTGCTCGCGCCCCAGCTTAATGGCGCGCCCAAGAACAACACGCGCATCCTGCCGTTCAGCGTCGACGCCTCCAAGAAGCTGCTGGCCGAGGCCGGCTACCCGAATGGTTTCACCGTCGGCATGCAGTGCCCGAACAACCGCTACGTCTATGACGAGCAGATCTGCCTGGCCATCATCTCCATGCTGGGCCGCGTGGGCGTCAAGATCACGCCACAGTTTGAACCCGTCGCCAAGTGGAGCGTACGCCTGAACACCATGGACGTGTCCTTCTACCTGGTCGGCCATGCCGGTCTGCCCATGGGCGACTCCTATGCCCTGCTGCAAGACGTGGCTGCCACGCGTACCGGCAACGCCGGCGGCCTGAACGCCGGCCGTTACTCGAATCCGGCTTTCGACGCCTTGCTGCCCAAGATCGCCTCGGAACTCGACACGAGCAAGCGCAACGCCCTGATGGCCGAGGCCGAGGGCATAGAGCGCAACGACGTGGCCTATATCCCGCTGCACCAGCAACCCATCACCTGGGCGGCGCGCAAGGGCGTCGATCTGAAGCAGTCGCCCGACAACCAGCTGCGCTTGTGGCTGGTCACCGCACCCTGATCAATCAACGGAAATTCCCCTAACCGCGCGTGCGCCAACATCGCTGGTCGATGTTGGCGCACGCACTACCCGAGAGGGCATCTGCCATGCTCCGCTTTCTTTCAACCCGCCTGTGGAACGGCCTGCTGGTGATGATCGGCGTGTCCTTCATCTCCTTCTTGCTGTTCAGCTACATCGGCGATCCGGTCAACAACCTGCTCGGCGAAACCGCCACGCTCGCGCAGAAAGAGGCGCTGCGGGCGGCGCTGGGGCTGGACCAGTCGCTCATCGTCAGGTTCTTCAACTACCTGGGGCTGGCCGTGCGCGGCGAATTCGGCATTTCCTACCGCAACCTGGAGCCGGTGGGCCAGTTGCTGATGTCGCGGGTGCCGGCCACGCTGGAGCTGAGCCTGTGCGCCGCGGTACTCGCGCTGGGGCTGGGCATTCCGATGGGGGTTTATGCGGGCATCAAGCGCAACTCCTGGCTGGCGCACACCATGCAAGTGGTGTCGCTGATAGGCATCTCGGTGCCTTCCTTCCTGACCGGCATCATCTTGATCTTGATCTTCTCGGTAGAGCTCAACTGGCTGCCGGCCTTTGGCCGCGGCGATGTGGTGCACCTGGGCAGCTGGAGCACGGGTTTTCTCACCGCCAGCGGCTGGAAGTCGCTGGTGATGCCGTCGATCACGCTGGCCCTGTTCCAGCTCACCCTATTCATGCGTCTGGTGCGCTCCGAGATGATGGAAGTGCTGCGCACCGACTACATCAAGTTCGCCCGCGCCCGTGGCGTGGCTGACCGGTCCATCTATTTCCGCCATGCGCTGAAGAACACGCTGATTCCGGTGATTACCGTGGCCGGCCTGCAGCTCGGCTCGCTGATCGCGTTTTCCATCATCACCGAAACCGTCTTCCAGTGGCCAGGCATGGGCTTGCTGATCATCCAGGCCATCACCTTCGGCGACATCCCGGTGATCGCCGCCTACCTGATGTTGATCGCGTTGCTCTTCGTGATCATCAATGCCATCGTTGACCTGCTTTATTTCCAGGTCGATCCACGCGTGAGGATTGCATGAAAGACATCACCTTGAACCCCGTTGCGATAGCAGCCGCGCCGCCTTCGGCCTGGCACCGCTTCCTCGACAGCGACTTCGTCTACAACTTCAAGCGCTCGCCCACCGCGATGATCTCGGCGGCGGTGCTGCTGATGTTCGCGCTGGTGGCCTTGCTGGCGCCATGGCTGGCACCGCAAAATCCCTTCGACCCGGCGGCGCTGGATCTGATGAACGCGCGCATTCCGCCCGTCTGGATAGAAGGCGGGCAGATGAAGTTTCCGCTCGGCACCGACGGTCAGGGGCGTGACCTGTTGTCGGTGCTGATGTACGGCATGCGTATCTCGCTGATGGTGAGTTTTTTCGCCACCTTGTTCTCGCTGGTGGTGGGCGTCACGCTCGGCCTGATCAGCGGCTACGCCGGTGGCCGCATCGACAACCTGATCATGCGGCTGGCCGATATGCAGATGAGCTTTCCCACCATTTTGGTGGCGCTGCTGATCGACGGCCTGTCGCGCTCGCTGCTGCCGCGCTCGGTGCACGAGCAGATGGCCTTGCCCGTGGTGATCTTCGCCATCGGCATTTCCACCTGGGTGCAATACGCACGCACGGTGCGCGGTGCCACGCTGGTGGAAAAATCCAAGGACTATGTGCACGCCGCCAAGCTCATAGGCATGGGCCCGCTGCGCATTTTGTTCCGCCATGTGTTGCCCAATGTGCTGGGCCCGGTGCTGGTGATAGCCACCTTGTCGCTGGGCATGGCCATACTCACCGAGGCCACCCTGAGTTTCCTCGGCCTGGGCGTGCCGCCCACTTCGCCTTCGCTGGGCACCTTGATACGCGTCGGTAACGAGGTGCTGTTTTCGGGTGAGTGGTGGGTCACGGTGATGCCAGGCGTCTGCCTGGTGCTGCTGGTGCTGGCCATCAACCTGCTGGGCGACTGGCTGCGCGACGTTTTCAATCCCAAGCTGAAGTGAGCCTGCTCATGACCAACGCAACATCTCAAGCCGTATTGACCGTCCAGGGCCTGCGCGTCGAGATTCCCACACGCCGCGGCCTGCTGCTGGCGCTCGACGACGTTTCCTTCACCATCGCACCCGGCGAGATCCTCGGCTTTGTCGGCGAGTCCGGCGCCGGCAAGTCGCTCACCGGCATGGCCATCCTCGGCTTGCTCGACCCGCCCGGGCGTGTGGCCAGCGGCGAGATCCGCCTCGGCGAGCGGCGCATAGACCAACTCTCGCAACGCGAGATGCGCCGTATCCGCGGCAAGGAAATCGGTGCGGTGTTCCAGGATCCCTTGATGAGCCTGAACCCCTTGCTGCAGATCGGCGACCAGCTGGTCGAAACCATACGCACGCATCTTCCTGTGTCGCAGGAAGAAGCCGTGCAGCGTGCCCTGGCGCTGATGCGCGCGGTAGGCATTCCCGCCCCTGAGGCGCGCTTCACGGCCTATCCGCACCAGTTCTCGGGCGGCATGCGCCAGCGCATCGTGATCGCCCTGGCCTTGTGCGCCGAGCCGCGGCTGGTGGTGGCCGACGAGCCCACCACCGCGCTCGACGTCTCCATCCAGGCGCAGGTGCTGCAACTGCTGCGCCAGCTCTGCCGCGACAAGGGCACCTCCATGCTGCTGGTGACGCACGACATGGGCGTGATCGCCGAAACGGCCGATCGCGTGGCGGTGATGTACGCCGGCCGCATCGTCGAGATTGGCGCGGTGGAAGACGTGATCCGCAACCCTGTGCATCCCTACACCCGGGGCCTGATGGGCGCGATTCCGTCGCTCAAGGCCGTGACCGGGCCGCTGGCCCAGATCGACGGCGCGATGCCGCGGCTCAATGCCCGGCCGGTGGGTTGCGCCTTCAACCCGCGCTGCGCCTACGCGACGGACCAGTGCCGCGCGCAAAGTCCGCGCCTCGAATCACATCAGCAGCGCAAGGTCGCCTGCTGGCTGGCATCCGCCTTGCCGGTTAAACCGGCTGAACTGGAGACAGAATGAACGCCATGCTCAAAGATTCGGCCGTGGCCGCCGAAACCAGCCTGATAGCGCAAGACATCACCCGCCACTTCCCCGTCGGCGCCGGACTGCTGCGCGGCAAGCTGGGTGGCAGCCGTTCCGTCAAGGCGGTGGACGGCGTGAGCTTTTCGATACGGCGCGGCGAAACCTTCAGCCTGGTGGGCGAATCGGGCTGCGGCAAGTCAACGCTGGCGCGGCTGGTGGCGGGTCTGGATGCGCCGAGTGCCGGCTCTATCGAGTTCGCGGATGCGGGGCAAAAAGGCCATCGCATCCAGATGATCTTCCAGGATCCCTACGCCTCGCTGAACCCGCGCTATCGCATAGGCACGGCGATCGCGGAGCCGATTCGCTTCCAGAAGCTGCTGCCCGAGGCCCAGGTCATGCCGCGTGTGCACGAGCTGCTGCGCCAGGTCGGTTTGGCGCCGGCCGATGCCATGAAGTTTCCGCACGAGTTCTCGGGCGGGCAACGCCAGCGTGTGTCCATCGCGCGGGCACTGGCCGGCAATCCGACTTTTCTGGTCTGCGACGAGCCGACCTCGGCGCTCGACGTGTCGGTGCAGGCGCAAATCCTGAATCTGCTGCGCCGCCTGCAGGAGCAACTGGGCCTGACCTGCCTGTTCATCAGCCATAACCTGGCCGTCATCAACTATGTGTCGCATGACGTCGGCGTGATGTACCTGGGCCGGCTGGCCGAGGTGGCGCCCACACGCGTGTTGTTCGAAGCACCCAAGCACCCCTACACCCAGTTGCTGCTGGCCGCCCTGCCGCAGCTCGACACGCGCGGACGCGACAAGTCGCCCATCACCGGCGAAATTCCCAGCCCGCTGGACCCGCCCTCGGGTTGCACCTTTCACCCCCGCTGCCCGCACGCCAACGAGCGCTGCAAGGCCGAGAAGCCAGAACTCAGCGCCCAGCCCGATGGCTCGCAAGTCGCCTGTCACGCGGTGCAGGAGCGTCGCATTCCGGTCTTGTTCCATCCCGTGGCGCCAAGCGCCAGAACCTGAGCCAACCGGGCAGGGCTGGGCGCAAGATTTTTCCTGATACGTTTTCAACCCAAGGAGTCATTCCCATGAAGAAGCAATTAGTAGCACTCAGTGCGGCGCTGGCGTTCTCTCTGACGCTGGGCTCTGCCGGCGTACAGGCCAAGACCTTCACCTGGACCGCCTCGTCCGATGCCTTGTCCATGGACCCGTATTCCACCAACAACTCGTTCACGAACGCGTTCATGAGCAACATCTACGAAGGCCTGGTGCGCTTCAACGAGAAGGTCCAGATCGAGCCGGCGCTGGCCGAATCGTGGACCGCCGTGTCGCCCACCGTGTGGCGCTTCAAGCTGCGCCAGAACGTGAAGTTCCACAACGGCGAGGCCATGACGGCCGACGACGTGGTCTTCAGCTGGCAGCGCGTGCAGACGCCTGGCTCCATCTCCAAGCTCAACCTGGCCGACGTGAAAGACGTGCGCAAGGTCGATGCCTTCACGGTGGACGTGGAGACCAAGGCGCCTTTCCCGCTGTTGCTCAACGAGCTGCTCAACCTCACCATCATGAGCAAGACCTGGAGCGAGGCCAACGACTCCAGAGAAGCCAGCGACCTGCAGCAGAAGAAGGAAAACTACGCCAACCGCAACGCCAACGGCACCGGCCCGTTCGTGCTGAAGTCGCGTGAGGTCGACGTGAAAACGACGCTGGTGGCCAACCCCACTTGGTGGGACAAGCCCAAGCACAATCTCACCGATGTGGTGTTCACGCCTATCCAGTCCGACGCCACGCGCACCTCCTCGCTGCTGTCGGGCGCGCTAGACGCCACCATCAGCGTGCCGCTGCAGGATGTGCAGCGCATCAACAGCACGGGCGCCTTCACCGTGGTGCAGGGGCCCGAGCTGCGCACCATCTTCCTGGGCATGGACCAGTTCCGCGATGAACTGCTCTACTCCGACGTGAAGGGCAAGAACCCGTTCAAGGACATCCGGGTGCGCAAGGCGCTGTATCAAGCCATCGATGTGGACGCCATCAAGCGCTCGGTGATGCGCGGCGTCTCCTGGCCGGCCGGCATGGTGATTTCGCCGCAGCTCAACGGCGCGCCCAAGAACAACACGCGCATCCTGCCCTACAACCCCGACGCCGCGAAGAAGCTGCTGATCGAGGCCGGCTACCCGAACGGTTTCACCGTCGGCATGCAGTGCCCGAACAACCGCTACGTCTATGACGAGCAGATCTGCCTGGCCGTCATCTCCATGCTGGGCCGCGTGGGCGTCAAGATCACGCCCATGTTCGAACCGGTGGCCAAGTGGAACGTGCGCCTGAACACCCTGGAGGTTTCGTTCTACATGATGAGCCACGCCGGCCTGCCGATGGCCGACTCCTATGCTCTGCTCTACGATATCGCCGCCACCCGAACCGCCAACTCCGGCGGCCTGAACGCCGGGCGTTATTCAAACCCGGCTTTCGACGCCTTGCTGCCCAGGATCGCCTCGGAACTCGACATGAGCAAGCGCAACGCCCTGCTGGCCGAGGCCGAGGGCATAGAGCGCCATGACGTGGCCTATATCCCGCTGCACCAGCAACCCATCACCTGGGCGGCGCGCAAGGGCGTGGCGCTCAAGCAGTCGCCCGATAACCAGCTGCGCCTGTGGCTGGTCACTGCGCCCTGAAGAGGGCCACATGTTCCTGTGCAATCACTGACACCGCCGCCACTTGCGCGATCAGTGATGCGCAGCGCCCACTTTCTTCATTCAACCCAGCCTCAAAGGTAGCCTTCATGGACGAGCAAGTCGTGGTTCTCAAACTCAACCAGCAACAGCTGGAACTGCTGGACAACACCGTGGCGCGCGGCGTCGCGCCGGACCGCGCCAGCCTGGTCAAGCTGGCCTTGCGCGAATACGCCGCTCAGCGCGAGCGTGAAGCCGCCGGGCGCGCTGCAACGGCAGCGGCAGCGGGAGCCACGGCATGAGCGCGCGTGAACTGCTCAGCTCGTGGGTGCTGGAGCCCGGCACCGGAAAAGCCATTGAACTGTTGCGCGGCCAGATCTTGCGCATAGAGCAGATCGAAGGCGGCCAGTGCGTGGATTTCAACTGCTTCAACCTGCACGACTACAAGGAAAGCATGCACACCGGGCGCACGCGCACGGTGCACGGCCTGTATCCGACCGTCGGCCATTTCATGTGGTCCGCGCCGCCGCGCGAACGCGCCATGGCCTACATTCTGGAAGACACGGTCAACTGCAATGACGTGATGTTTCCGCGCTGCAGCGCCAACCTGTACGAAGGGGTGTACGGTTTGCCGGTGCACACCAACTGCCACGACATTCAGGCCGAAGCCCAGCGCGAATACGGGCTGACACCCGACGATGTGCACGACTCGTTCAACCTGTTCATGCGCACCGGTGTACGGCCGGGCGGCGCCCTGTTCATAGAACGCCAGAGCTCCAAGCCGGGCGACCACATTGACCTGCTGGCGCTGATAGATCTGCTGGCCGTGCCCAACGTCTGCGGCGCGGACATCATGCGCACCAGCAACTTCTCGATCAAGCCGGTGCGCCTGTCGATCTATCAGGCCACCGAGCAGGACATGGCCGGCGTGCCGGCCCTCTGCAGCTGGCCCAGCCAGCGCACGCCGGCCGACTTTCGCAACAGCCAGATCAAGGTGGAGCGCGAACTGCGCCGCGACCCCGACTACACGCCGGCCTTCACCAACGTGCCCATCGTCTACCAGGACCATCCGGTCACGCTGGATGCGCAAGAGCAGGCCTTGCTGCAGCAGCACGCACGGCGCGAGCTGTACGGCAAGGATGATGGCGCGGCCTTGCGCGACATCGTTTTCAGCTGGTGGGAAGAACGCTTCATCACCAAGGTCACCGGCCATGCAGATTGATTTCGCTACCCTCACCGCCTACCAGCGCTACAAGCTGATGGCCAGCCTGATCGTGCCGCGGCCGATCGCGCTGGTCACCACGCAGAACGCCGACGGCGTGGTCAATGCGGCACCGTTCAGCATGTTCAACATGCTGGGCGAAGACCCACCCATCCTGATGATCAGCATCAACAAGCTGAAGGACGACGGCCTGAAGGACACCTCGGCCAATATCCTGGCCAATGGCGAGTTCGTGGTGCACATTGCCGATGAAGCCATGGCCGTGCAGATGCACCGTTGTGGCGAAACGCTGCCCTCGTCGCGCAGCGAACTCGACCATGTGGGCTTGACCACCGCGCCGTCGCGGGCGGTGCGGCCGCCGTACATCACCGAAGCGCCGGTCTCGTTCGAATGCCGGCTCTCGGAAAAGCTGGAGACCGCCAGCCGCCACATCTTCATCGGTGAAGTCTTGTGGCTGCATGCGCGTGATGAGCTGATCGATATCGAACGCCACCGTGTGCGTTTGCAGAATTACTTTCCCGTGGCCCGCTTCGGTGCCAGCTACTACATACGCACCCGCGACCGCTTTGCCATGGAGCCCGAAGCAGGTGCGCCGGCATTCAACCCCATCGACGAACTCTGATGAAACCCATGCCCTCTACCGTCATCCGAAATGTGCGCCCGCTGGGCGGCGCGGCCGTCGATGTGGTCTTGCACGACGGCAGGATTTCAGCGCTGCTACCCGCCGGTAGCGCCGCTCCCGAGCTGGCGACGCTGGTCGACGGCCAGGGCCAGTTGCTGCTGCCCGCACTGGTCGAAAGCCATGTGCACTTCGACAAGACGCTGTGGGCCACACCCTGGCGGCCCAACAGCGCCGGCCCGACGCGCAACCACCGCATCAGCAACGAACACACGGTGCTGAAGGACTTCCAGGTGCCCATGGCCGAACGCGCCGGCCCGCTGATAGAGCACTGCATCGCGCAAGGCTCGCTGTACTTTCGCAGCCACCTCGACACCCAGACCGTGTGGGGCCTGAAGCATGTCCAGGAGATGCTGGCGCTGCGTGAAAAGTACCGGCATCTGATCGAGCTGCAGCTGGTGGCCTTCCCGCAAGGCGGGCTGCTGATTGCCCCCGGCACCTTGGCGCTGATGGAGCAGGCGCTGGAGCTGGGCGTGGACGTGGTCGGCGGCATAGACCCGGCCGGCATAGACCGCGACCCGATTCGCCACCTGGAAAAAATCTTCGAACTGGCCACGCGCTACCGGCGCGGTATAGATATCCACCTGCACGACCTGGGCGAGCTGGGCCGCTGGGAGATAGAGCGCATCGCCGACATGACCGAGGCCATGGGCCTGCAGGGTCAGGTGGTGATCAGCCATGCCTATTCGCTGGGCGCTTTTGCGCCGGCGGAGCTGATGCCGCTGGCCGACCGGCTGGCCGCGCTGGGCATTTCCATCATGAGCTGTGCGCCGCCCAACGTCAGCGTGCCGCCGGTGGCCATGCTGCGCAGCCGTGGCGTGAATGTGTGTTCGGGCTCCGACGGCATACGCGACGCCTGGAGCCCCATGGGCAGCGGCGACATGCTGGAGCGCGCCATGCTGATGGCGCTGCGCTTCGGCTGGAGCAAGGATGAGGAGCTGGAGATGGCCTTCGATGTCGTGAGCCAGGGCGGCGCGCGGGCGCTGAACCTGCAGGCCTACGGACTGGACGTGGGCTGTCAGGCCAATTTGCTGCTGCTGCCGGCCGAAAACATTGCCGAGGCCGTGGTGAACCGCAGCCCGCAGCGCACCGTGATCAGCCGCGGCCAGGTGGTGGCCAAGGATGGCATTTTCCTGGTCGCCTGAAACCCGGTTTACTATTATTTTAATAGCTAGAAGCGCATGTGCTGTAAGCGCAAAAGCCATATTTCTTTTAAATTTATAAAACCATGCGTACCTTGTTGAAGGCTTCCTGCGTCATCGGCTTCGATGGCCTGTCCCATGTCTACTGGCGCGATGGCGAAGTGGTTTTTTCCGGCGACCGTATCGAATTCGTCGGCCGTAATTTCCAGGGCCATGTGGACCGCACCGTGGACTACGGCCAGGCCGTGATCTGCCCCGGGCTGATTGACCTTGACGCGCTGGGTGACATCGATTCCGGCGTGCTCGGTGTGGACAACGGCAGCAAGTTCGACAACGGCCGCCTGTGGTCCGAAGACTACATCCGCCGTGGCCCGCACGACGCCTACACGCCCGAGGAGGAGGTCTTCAAGTACCGCTATGCCTTCACGCATCTGATCCGCAACGGCATCACCACCGCGCTGCCCATCACCTCGATGTACTACCGCGAATGGGCCGAGCGCTACGACGAGTTCGCCGGCGTGGCCGCCCTGGCCGGCGAGCTGGGCCTGCGGGTCTACCTCGGGCCCTGCTACATGAGCGGCACCACCTACGCCCGCGCCGATCGCACGGCCGGCCAGCTGTGGGACGAGCCGCGCGGCCTGGCCGGCTTTGACGAGGCGTTGCGCTACTTCCGGGATTTTGACGGCGCGCACGGCGGCCTGGTGCGCGGCATGTTCGCGCCCGACCGCATCGAGACTTGCACGCCCGAACTGCTGGCCCGCACGGCGGCCGCCAGCGCCGAGCTGAAGGCACCGGTGCGGCTGCACTGCTGCCAGTCGGCCTATGAGTTCGAGACCGTGCTGCGCCTGCGCGGCCATACGCCGTTGGGCTGGCTGGAACATTTGGGCCTGCTGAACTCGCGCGCCGTCCTGCCGCACGGCATTTTCCTCAGCGGCCACCCGGCGGTTTCGGAAAAAGGCGATGCCGACTGGCGGCGCCTGCTCGCCAGCGGCGCCACCATCGCCCACTGCCCGGAAGTCTTTGTGCGCAGCGGCGAGGCGCTGGATTCCTTCGGCAAGTACCGCGTCGCTGGCATCAACCTGGGCCTTGGCACCGACACCTGGCCGCCCGATTTGCTGCAGAACATGCGCACCGGCCTGTATGTGGCGCGCCTGATGGAGGGCAATGCCACGCAAACCAGCATGGCCGACCTGTTCAGCGCCGCCACCTTAGGCGGCGCCAAGGCGCTGGGGCGCGACGACCTGGGGCGGCTGGCGGCTGGGGCGCAGGCCGACATCGTGGTGTTCGATCTGCAGGCCAGCCACCTGGGCCCTATCTTCGATCCCTTGAAGAATCTGTTCCTCGCCGGACGCGGCACCGATTGCCGGGCCAGCTACATCGCGGGGCGCTGCGTGATGGAAGACTTCAAGGTAGGCCAGGTGGATATGCAGGCGCTGCAGGCCCAGGCCGATCGCCAGTTCGCCAAGCTGCTGGCCAATCAGCAAGAGCGGCGCTTCGACGATGCGCCGCCGCAAACGCTGGTGCAGCCGGTGTTCGCCTGGGCTGAGCAGCCTTGAATGGCTGGCTGATTGCTATGAAATAAGTAGCTGCTTGCGCAGACTCCACCTGCGCTACAGCCCTGAAATGCTTAAAGCCTTCAGTCCTCGATTTTGTCTTTTTTTGTCTTACTTATCGGAGTTTGCGCATGACTGAAAACATAGACCTTTTGATAGAGCACGGCACCGTCATCACCGTCGATGCCCAGCGCCGCGTGATTGAAGACGGTGCCGTGGCGATCAAGGCCGACCGCATTGTGGCGGTCGGCAGCACGGCCGAACTGCGCGCGCGTTATACCGCGGCCAAGACCATCAATGCCCATCGCAAGGCGGTGTTGCCGGGGCTGATAGACAGCCATGCCCACGCCGGTCACGGCATGCTGCGCACCATGGGCGCCGGTGATCCGGGCGCCTGGATGGATGCCTGTGCGGTGATCTATACCTCGGCCTCGGATGAGCAGTTCTGGCGCGCCGAGTCGGCCATGACCTCGCTGGAGCGGCTGAAGGCCGGCGTCACCACCGGCGTGTCGCTGTTTGGCGGCGGCGATTCCATCATGCGCGTCGATGACCCCAAATACGCCAAGGCGCATTGCGACGCGGTGGCGCGTGCCGGCACGCGCTCGGTGGTGGCGGTGGGCCCGACGCGGCCGGGCGGACCCAAGCGCTATGTGGACTGGGCCAGCGAGCCGCCGAGCTCGCGCGACATCGACGCGGCCACCATGCTGGATGTTTGCAAGACCATCATCGATGACAACCATGGCCGCGCCGACGGCCGGCTCAACATCGCCGTGACCCTGGCGGTGTTTGCCCCCATGCATGAGCCCGATCACGTCCAGTTGCGCGAGGAATTTCAGCGCCAGGCCAGGGATTATTTCAGCCTGGCCAAGGAGCGCGGCCTGACCTTCACGCAAGACGGCCACCGCACCGGGACCTTGGCGCTGGCGCACAGCGAGCTGGGCCTGCTGGGCCCGAGCTCCTTCATGTCGCACAGCATTGACCTGAGCGACCAAGACATCGCGGTGACCCGCGAGACCAACACCCGCATCGTGCACAACCCCAGCGCCATCATGTCGATTCGCGGCCGCTGCCCGGTGCCCGAGCTGATTGATGCCGGCGTCGTCGTGGCCATAGGCTCCGATGGCTCGGCGCCCGACCGTGGCTATGACATGTTCCGCCACATGTCCCAGTGCATGCACTACCAGCGCCGGCATTTCCGCGATGCCGGCGTGCTGCCGCATGGCAAGGTGTTGGAGATGGTGACGATTGACGCCGCCAAGGCGCTCTCCATGGACCATGACATCGGCTCGCTGGAGGTCGGCAAAAAGGCCGACATCATCCTGGTGGATTTGTTCAAGCCGCACATGATGCCGCTCAATATGCCGGTCTACCGCGTCACCTGCTTTGCCAATGCCGCCGATGTCAGCACCACCATCGTCAATGGCCGCATCCTGATGGAAGACCGCCAGGTGCTGAGCGTCAACGAGAACGAAATTCTGGAAGAGGTCAATGTTGCCGCGGAACGTATGCTGGACCGCAGCGGCCTGCGCCATCTGACCGAGTCACCCGCCCGCCTGTGGGGCGTCAGCCACTATTGAATTGAAGGATTTAGCATGCAAGACCTAGTCATACGGGGCGTTCGCCCCTGGGGCGGTGAGAGCGCCGACATTGCCGTGCGGGATGGCCGCATCGCCGCCATTGGCGCCGATCTGCCCGCCCTGCCCGGGGAGGAAATTATTGATGGCCGTGGCTGCCTCGTCATTCCCGGCCTGGTGGATGCCCACGCCCATATCGACAAGACGCTCTGGGGTACGCCCTGGCACCCGCACCAGGCCGGCCCCAGCCTGATGGACAAGATTACCAACGAGCGGCAGGTGCTGGCCGGTCTCGGCCTGTCGCCCGAAGTCCAGAGCGCCCGCCTGCTCAGACGCCTGATCGCCTGCGGCACCACCCATGTGCGCACCCACGTCGATGTGGGGCCAGACGTGGGCCTGAAGCACCTGCACGGCGTTCAGGCGATGCGCGAGCGCTATCGCGACTGGATGGACATTGACATGGTGGCCTTCCCGCAGACCGGCGTGATGATACGGCCGGGCACCCTGGATCTGCTGGAGCAGGCCGTGCGGGATGGCGCGGAAGTCATAGGCGGACTCGATCCCGTGGGGGTTGACCGTGACCCCAAGGGGCAGCTGGACGGCATCTTCGCCATTGCCGGGCGGCACGGTTGCGAGGTGGACATTCACCTGCACGATCGCGGCGATCTGGGCGCGGTGACGATGGAGATGATTGCCGAACGCACGCGCAGCCTGGGCCTGGCCGGCAAGGTGGCGATCAGCCACGCGTTTTGCCTGGGCGGCGTGGAGCCTGCGCGCCTGGAGTCTCTCATCGCGCTGCTGCTGGAGAACGACATCGCGATCATGACGCACGCGCCCTCGGGTACCACACCTTTCCCGCCGATACGCCTGCTGCACGAGCGCGGCGTGCGGCTGTTCTCGGGTTCTGACGGCATTCGCGATACCTGGAGCCCGCTCAACAACGGCGACATGCTGGAGCGCGCCTTCATGCTGGCCTATCGCAGCGGATTCCGCGACGATGCCGGCATTGAAATCGCCCTGCGCATGGCCACTTACGGCGGCGCCCAAGTCATGGGCGCCCAGCACTATGGCTTGAGCGTCGGATCCAACGCCGACCTGGTGCTGGTCGCGGCCGAAACGGCGGCAGAGGCCGTGGCCTACCACCCGCCACGCCGCCTGGTGCTCAAACGCGGCCGCGTGGTGGCCCGCGACGGCCAGGCCTTGCTGCCAGCCAACGCTTGACGCTGTCGCCCGTCGCCCGTCGCCCGTCGCTTGCCACCACCATCCCGATTCACTCTTCATCGAAAGCTTCCATGTCTTCCTTTCTTGCCTCCAAACGCCAGGTCCTGGTTAGCGCCTGTGCGCTCGCGACCCTGACGATCGTTCCTGCATTGAGCCATCAGGCCCAGGCGCAAGCCTGGCCCACGGCCCGCCCCATCACCATGGTGGTGGGCTTTCCCGCCGGCGGTAGCGCCGACATGATTGCCCGCACCATCGCCGAGCCGCTGAGCAAGCGCCTGGGCACGCCGGTGGTGATAGAGAATGTCAGCGGCGCCGGCGGCACCATCGCCGGCCAGAAGGTGGCCAATGCCGCACCCGACGGCTACACCGTGTTCATGGCCTCGGGCAGCGAGGTGTCGATTGCCCGCCTGTTCAATCCGGCCGTCAAATACAACGGCGAGACCGATTTCACCGCCATCGGGTTGGTCGGTGATGTGCCCCTGGTGCTGGTCGCCAGCCCCAGGGCCGGCCTCAAGACCGTGGCGCAAGCGCTGGACAAGGCCAAGCGCGAACCTGCGGCGCTGAGCTATGCCTCATCTGGCGTAGGCACCGTGCTGCACGTGGCCGGGGAATTGCTCAACCAGAAGGCCGGCACCAAGATTGCCCACGTGCCCTATCGCGGCGCGGCCCAGATGGCGATTGATGTGGCCGGCGGCACCATAGAGCTGGCCTTCTTCATGACACCCACGGCCCTGCCGCATATAGAGACCGGCAAGATGGTGGCGCTGGGCGTCACCACGACGGCTCGCTCCCGCGCAGCGCCGCAAATTCCCTCGCTGTCGGAAACGCCGGCACTCAAGGGCTTTGACGTCAGCCTGTGGAATGGCTTGTTCGGCCCCGCCAAATTGCCGCCAGCCATCACGGCGCGCCTGAACAAGGAGCTCAATGAGGTCTTGCGCGAACCGGCGGTCTGGCAAAAACTCCAGAAGGCCGGCGTCGAAACCCAGGGCAGCACGCCGCAGGCACTAACGCAGCGGATTCGCGATGAGGTCCAGCGGGTTCAGAGCATTGCCCCCGCCGCGATGAAGAGCAGTAGCTAAGACTTTCAGGCCCTGAAAAACGTGGCCGCTTGCGCCACGGCCGCGCTATCGGCCTGGACGGCCCCGGGCGGCCCGCCCTTGCCCCACAATTCGCCGCCGTAGTTCATGGCCATGAACTCGGCGCAGAGCCGGATCGAGTCCATCATGGGCTGGGCCTTGGCGCGGTCGCCGCTGGTGGTGATCAGGCGCAAGGTTTTTTGGGCCATTTCTTCCTTGAAGGGCAGGCCGGGCACGCGCAGCCAGGCGCTCCAGTGGTCCAGGTAGATTTTCAGCGGCGCCGGAATGCTGTACCAGTAAACCGGCGCGACGAACACGATGTCGGTCGCCGCCAAGGTGGCGTCCAGCAGGGTTTTCATGTCACCGCTGGGCGCGGCGTACTGGCCACTGGTATGGCGCTGATCGACAAACATCGGCAGTTGCAGACGCGACAAATGGTGCCAGGTCTGCGGCGTGCCGGCGGGCAGTGTTGCTGCCGCCTGTTGCGCCAGCCATTCCGTGTTGCCCAAGGCGCCCGGCTCGCGGGTCGAGGTGGTGAGAAAAAGAAAATGAGGGTTGGCGTTCATGGCTGTCATCGTAACCACAGAGCGCTGCGCCAGCATGGCCGAGCCGAAGGGGGTGGCCCGGCCGTCTGCCTTCGAGATTGACGAAGCGCCCGCCCTGCGCACGGGGCTACGCGCTTGCGCACGGCAATTGCTCGATCGCCACGCGGCATGAAACCCCGCCGCTTGAGGGGCCGTGCCTGGGCGATCAGGCGGCGCTGGTGGTCAGCCTAGGGTTGGGGCGTTGCAGCCCGTAAAAGCCGAAGTTCATGGCCGGCGTTTCGCCGCTGATCAACTCTGCCATGGCCTTGCCCGAGCCGGCGCCATGGGTCCAGCCCAGGGTGCCGTGGCCGGCATTGACCCACAGGCGGCCGACTTTGGTCTTGCCTATGTAGGGAATGTTGGTCGGCGTGGCGGGGCGTAGGCCGGTCCAGAAATGCGGCTGGCCGCCTTCTTCTTCGGTGCGGGTGTCGCACACGCCGGGCAGCACTTCTTCGATGCGATTGGCCAGCATGCGGCAACGCGCCTTGGCCAGCGGTGTGTCCAGGGAATGGTCATATCCGCCCAGCTCTATGGTGCCGGCCACGCGCAAGTGGTCGCCCAGGCGGCTCATGGCGCATTTGACCTCGTCGTCTATGGTGCTGACATAGGGCGCGAGTTCGGGTTTTTTCAGCTTGAAGGTGGCGCTATAGCCCTTGCCCGGGTAGATGGGCAGATCGACGCCGACGGTGCGCAGCAGGGGCGCGCTGTAGGAGCCGCAGGCCACCACCACGGCATCGGCCTTGATTTCTTGGTCTTTTTGGTCTTTTTGGGCTTTTTGGGCTTTTTGGGATCTTTCGCCCGTACCACGGGCGCAAACAGCTATTGATTCAATAGCACCGCCGGCCTGATTCAGGCGTGCGATGTCGTGGCCATACATGAATTGCGCGCCGCGCGCCTGGCAGCGCTTGGCCAGCTGCTGGGTGAACAGGCGGGCGTCGCCGCTTTCGTCGCTGGGCGTGAAAGTGCCGCCGACGATGCGGTGGGCAAAGGACTTGAAGGCCGGTTCGATCTGGAACAGCTCTTCGCGGCTGACCACCTTGCGCGCCACGCCGTATTTGCGCATCAGCGCGGCGGCGTCGCCGGCGGTGTCGAAGGATTTTTGGTCAGTGTAGTAGTGGGCAATGCCGCGCTCCAGCCGCTGGTACTCGATGCCGGTGGCGCTCACCACGTCTTTCAGCGCGGCGTGGCTGTAGGCGCCCAGCGCCACGATTTGCTGCACATTGCGTTCAAAGGCGGCGTCGTTGCACTGGCCTAAAAACTGCAGGCCCCAGCGCCATTGCTGCCAGTCCAGCTGCGGACGGAACAGCAGCGGGGCTTCCTTGCTGAACATCCATTTCAGCATCTTGAGCGGGGCGTCGCGGTTGGCCCAGGGCTCGCAATAGCTGACGGAAATCTGTGCCGCGTTGGCAAAGCTGGTTTCCAGCGCCGCATCGGGCTGCCGGTCCACCACGACGACCTCGTGGCCGCGCTCCAGCAAATGCCAGGCCGTGCTCACACCAATAATGCCCGCGCCCAAAACAATGACTTTCATAGAAAACACCTTCCTGGGTTTCGAGTGTGCAGGAGCTTGCCTTCAAATAAAAGAAAAATTAAACTGTTTGCGAAAACATCAGAATAGCTAATAGAAGGAATGACCTAGTGAGCAGCTTTGACCCGGATGCGCTTGAGTGCCTGGCCGCCATCGTGGAAGAGGGCGGCTTCGAGCGCGCCGCCCAGCGCCTGTCCATCACCCAGTCGGCGGTGTCGCAGCGCCTGCGCGCGCTGGAGGCGCAGGTCGGCACCGTGCTGATCGTGCGCAGCCGCCCGCTCAAGGCCACCTCCGCCGGCCAGCTCCTGCTCAAGCACACCAAGATGCTGCGCCTGCTGCGGGCCGACCTGGAGCGCGACCTGAAAGAGCTGGCGCCCAGCTCGCTGCGCGGCGCGCGCGAAGAAGAGCGCATCTCGATTGCCATCAACGCCGACAGCATTGCCAGCTGGGCCCTGCAGGCGCTGACCGAACTGGCGCAGCAGGGCCTGCCGATGGAAATCATCACCGACGACCAGGACTTCACCCATGAATGGCTGCGCGAGGGCCAGGTGCTGGGCTGCGTCACCACCCTCAAGCAGGCTTTGCGCGGCTGCAAGGTGGTGGCCCTGGGCGCCATGGAATATGTGGCGGTGGCGGCGCCGGCGTTCGCGCAGGCGCGACTGGCTGGCAGCGACAGGGCCGCGCCGCTGCTGACGGCGCACAACTTTCGCGACATTCCCTTTGTGTCGTTTAACCGCAAGGACGACATGCAAAGCGAGTTTGTCGGCAAGGCCTTCGGGCTCAAGCGTGTCACGCTCAATCAACTGTTTGTGCCTTCGTCGGAAGGCCAGCTGCGCGCCGTGCTGGCGGGTTGGGGCGCCAGCGTGGTGCCGCGCCTGCTGGCCCAGGGCCTGATTGACCAGGGCCAGCTCGTCAATCTGGCACCGGCCTGCACCTTGCCGATTCAGCTCTACTGGCATTGCTGGAACCTGGAGTCCGAAGTGCTGGACGCGCTGACAGCGGCGCTCAAGCGATCGGCGGAGCAGTCGTTGGTGCTCAGCGCTTGAGGGCCTCCATGACGACATAAAGCGAAACCTCATCGCCTATCAGCGGCACATATTTGCCCAGGGCGAAGTCGCTGCGCCTGATCGTTCCGGTGGCGTTGAGGCCGCAGGCGGGTTTATGCAGCACCGGGTGCATCATGCATTTGAAGTGGCTCACCTTCAGGGTCAGGGGTTTGGTGATGCCCTTGATGGTCAGCTCGCCCTCGACGGACGTGACATTGTCCAGCCGGTCAAAGCTCAGGCGCTCGGACACGAAGCTGATGAGGGGGAACTGTTTGGCGTCAAAAAAACCTTCGCTTTGCAGCATCTGGTTGAAGAAGAAGGAGCCGGTGCTGATTGAGTTGACGTCAATGCTGACCTCCACCCGACCGACCCGCTGCGCCATGTCCAGCTTGACGGTGGCGTTGACCTTGTCGAAGCGGTCGCGCTGAAAGCTGTAGCCGATGTGGTTGAACTCGAAAAAGGCAAAGGTGTGATCCGGGTCTGACTCATAGACATCGGCGGCCAGCGCCCTGACCAGCGGCAGCAGGGCCAGGCAGCACATGAGCAGGACGAGGCGCAGTGTTTTCATGGCCTGTATTCGGATTGCTTCGGCTCAAGGCCCCAGCAGCAGATGAAACTGCACCGTGACTTCGTTGGCCACCACGCCAACATCTCCCCACAGGCCTTCACCCACCTTGAAATCCAGGCGCTTGAGCACGAAACTGCCTTCCATCACGGCCTGCTTGCCACTGGCTTTGAGCTGGGTGTTGAAGCTGATGGGCTGGCTGCTGCCCTTGAGACTCATCAGCCCATTGACCTGAAAACGATCGGCACCCAGGGGCTGAATCTGGCGCAACTCGAAGCTGGCTTCGGGCTGGCGTTTGACGTCGAACCACTGCGGGCCAAGGACTTCCTCGTTCGCCTCCCGGTTGCCGGTATCTATGCTGGCCAGGTCTATGCGCAACTGGCCTTTGGCCTGGGCCGGCACGGCCGGATCGAAGGCCAGGCTGGCGTTGAATTTGCGGAACAGGCCGTCTACCGGCACGCCCATTTGCCGCGAGGTGAAATGGAGATAGCTGCCGGCCAGATCCAGCTGGCGGTAGTCGGCCGCTTGTGCGCTAGTGCCCAGGCACAGCCACAGCAGTGAGAGGGCATAGGGTTTCATGCGCGGCCTTTCTTGAAACGGAACATTCGGCCCAGCAGGCCGTCGTGATCCACCAGCTGGTGCTTGAGCGCGGCCGCCACATGCAGGCACACCAGCGTCAGCAGGGTGTAGTTGAGAAGCTGGTGCAGCGTCTGCAGCAAGTGTCCCAGTGCCTCGTTTTTAGCCAGCAAGTCTGGCAGTGACCACAGGCCCAGGTAGACCGTGGTGACGCCTTTGGCCGAACTCATCAGCCAGCCCGATAGCGGCACGGCGGCCATCAGCAGATACAGCAACAGATGGCTGGCGCGTGCTGCGGTTTGCTCCCAGGCCGGCATGCCGCTGGGCAAGGACGGCGGCGTATGCCGGCGGCGCCAGGCGATGCGGGGCAGCAGCAACGCAAAGACCGTGACCCCTATCCATTTGTGATACGCGTAAAGGCGCAGCTTGAGCGGGCTGAGGTGCAGGCCGACCATGTAAAGCCCGACGGAAAAGCCGGCCACCATGAGCAGAGCCATAAGGCCATGCAAAATCATGGCAGTGCGGGTGTAGGCGGACGATTGCACGCTGCTCTCCGGATCCTTGTGAGGGTTCCTTCTACCCATTTTGGACGCCTATTTGTAGCCAAGCAAGCCCATTTACAATGAACGCCCGTCTTCGCGCACTGTCGGGTCGATGTGTGCATAGTCCATGCATCGCGAAAAAGTCTCAAGGTATTTGAATGTTGAGTTGCTTGGGGCTTCGTTCCCGTTTGGTTTTACTGGTGCTGCTGGCCTTGCTGCCGGTCTTTGGTTTGCTGGCTTATTCCGCGGCGCAAAGCCGCCAAGCCGCCTTGCAGATGGCGCAGTCCAGTCTCCAATCTCAGGTCTTGCTGGTGGCGGCGCATCAGCAGCGGCTGGTGGAAAAAACCTATGAACTCCTGAACGGCATCGCCAGCGCGCCCCATATCAAGCGCTTGGCGCCGGCGCTGTGCACGCAGCACCTGAAAAATCTGCATGCGGAGCACCCGGAGTTCACCAATTTGGGCGTGGCCAGGCTGGATGGCCGGCTGGTTTGCGATGCGCGCGAGATGCCCAAAAACACCCAGATCAGGGACCGGGCTTATTTCCAACAAGTGGTGGACGGCCAGCCTTTTGCGGTCGGCCTGTATGCGATTGGGCGTCACAGTGGGCAGCCGGGACTTGGCTTCGCCGTGCCGGTACACAACGCTGCCGGGCAATTGGTCGGCGTGGCATTTGGCACGCTGGGGCTGCCGGGGGTAACCGCTCCCTTGTTGGCAAGCTTGCCCACCTTGCCGGGCGCAGATCTGGCGCTATTGGACGCCAGGGGCACGGTGCTGGCCACCTTCCCCGAGCAGTCCGACTGGCCGGGCAAGCCGCACCCGGACACCGCGGTGCAGCAGGCCGTGCAAGTGCAGCAGCCGGGCCTGCGCCATGCGCAGGACGCAGCGGCGGATCAGCGTATTTTTGCCTTTGCACCGATCCCGGTCGGTGCTCGCAAGGGGTTGTTTGTGGCCCTCAGCGTGCCGCATGAGGTGCTCGCCGCGCACAGCCGCGAGGTCTTGGCCGTGGAGTTGCTGGCCTTGCTGGGGGTGATGTTGTTCGGCGTGGCCTGCACCTGGTGGATGGGTAACCGCATGATCGTCGGTCCCGCCCGGGCGATCCTGAAAGAAGCCCACCAGGTGGCGCAGGGCGATCTGGGCGCGCGCGTTAAGTCTGCTTACCTGCGCCAGGGGGAGCTTGGCGCGATTGGACGCTCATTTAACCGCATGGCCGAGTCGCTGCAGGCGCGGCGGGATGAGTTGGATGCGGCCTTGCAGCACGCGGACAAGGAGCGCATTTTGCTGGACCTGATGCTCAACAGCATGAGTGAGGGCGTGATTGCCACCGATACCGAAGGGCGTTTTCTGCTGTTCAACGCCGCTGCCCGCAAGCTCTTGTCCACGCCCGACCCTGGCGCCTCGCTGGAGGAATGGCAGGGCTGTCACCAGTTGCTGCAACTGGACGCTGAAACCCTCTACTCTTGCTCGGAACGCCCCCTGAGACAGGCCATAAGCGGCGTCAGCGTGGACAACCTGGAGCTGCTGTTTCGTCGCCCCGGCATCGAGGACCGGGTGTTGAGGGTCAGCGCCCGGCCCCTGTCTGACGCGACCGGGCGGCTGTTAGGGGGTTTGCTGGTGTTCAATGACATTACCGAACACAAGGTGGCCGAGGGTATCGCCCAGGCGCAAGAGCAGGTGCTGACCCTGATCGCGGGCGGTGCAGCGCTGCCGCAGTCTCTCGAGGCGATTGTGCGCTTGATAGAAAAGAGCTCGCCCGACAGCCTGTGTTCCATCTTGCTGGTGGATGGGCAGCAGTTGCGCCATGGCGCAGCGCCCAGTTTGCCGGAGCGCTTCACCCAGGCCATTGACGGCCTGCCTATCGTTGACGGCGCCGGGGCTTGTGGCACCGCGGCATTTCGCAAAGAGTCCGTGCTGGTGGAAGACTGCGGGCACGACCCGCTGATGCGGGATTATCGGGACCTGTTGCTGGCGCACGGCTTGCGTGCCTGCTGGTCCAGCCCGGTGCTGTCCATCGATGGCGAGGTGCTGGCCACCTTTGCGACTTACCGCCCAAGGCCTGGCGCGCCCCAGGCCGGGGACCTGGCCCTGCTGGCCACCGCGACCCGCCTGGCCGGCATTGCGCTGGAGCGTGCGCGTGCCGAGACGGCAGTGGTCAGCAGCGAGGCGCGCTTTCGTGAACTGGCGGACAACATCAAGGACGTGTTTTACAACGTCGATGCCCGCAGCGGCCGCGTGCTTTACATCAGTCCGGGCTATGAGAAGGTATGGGGGCGCAGTTGCGAGAGCCTTTATGCCAATCCCGGCTCGCACGTCAAGGCCGTTCTGACCGAGGACAGGCCGCTGCTGAAACAGGCCGCTGAACGTAAATTCGCTGGAGAGATGGCCAATGCGGAGTACCGAATCCTTGCCTCCGACGGCCAGCTGCGCTGGATACGCGACCACTCCTATCCGGTGTTCAATAGTGTCGGCGAACTCGAGCGGGTGGTCGGCACGGCGCGCGACATCACCGACAGCAAGCTGGCCGAGCTGGCCCTGGTCAGCACCCACCGGGCCTTGCAGATGCTCAGCCGCTCCAGCCTGGTGATCAACCGCATGGATGAGGAGGCCGAGCTGCTGGCCGAGATCTGCCGAGTGGCAGTGGACGTGGGCGACTACCGCATGGCCTGGGTTGGCTACGCGCAGGATGACGAGGCGAAAAGCATATTGCCCATGGCACATGTCGGCGACTCAGGTGGCTATTTGGCCACCATCAGTCTGAACTGGCGTTACGACCATGCGGCAGGCCAGGGGCCGGCCGGCCTGGCCATACGCAGCGGTGCCCCCGCGCAATGCGCCGATATTGGTCTGGCGGGCAATATTTACTGGCATCAAGAGGCCTTGCAGCGTGGCTTTCGCAGCGTCATCTGTTTGCCCTTGCGGAATGGCCAGCGCAATTTTGGCGTGTTGTGCATGTATGCCGGCGAGGTGCAGCCATTTGCCGCCGACGAAACCAAGCTCTTGCAGGAGCTTGCCGACAACCTGGCCTTTGGGATTGTCAGCCTGCGCACCCGACGCGAGCGCCTGCGCAGTCAGGAGGCGGCGCGCCAGGCCGCCGTGCAGCTGCGCGAACAGGCCTCGCTGCTGGACCGGACCCAGGACGCCATCATGGTGCGCAACCTGGACGGCAGCCTGCGTTACTGGAACCAGGGGGCCGAGCGCCTGTACGGCTGGCGTGCCGACGAGGTCTTGGGCAAAACCATGGCGGCGCTGATGTACCGCGACCCGGATGCGCTTGGCGGTCTCATGCAGCAGGCGCTGGCCCAGGGCGGCGACTGGAGCTGTGAGCTGGAGCAGCTGGCCCGCGATGGCTCGGCGGTGGAGGTGGAAATGCGCTGCACCGTGCTGCGCGACCCGCTCGGCCAGCTCGACGGTGTGCTCTGCATCAATACCGACATTGGCGAGCGCAAGCGGGCGCGCGAAGAAATCCTCAGGCTCAATGCCAGCCTGGAAGAGCGGGTGCATAAGCGCACGGCACAGCTGGAATTTGCCAACAAGCAGCTGGAGGCTTTTTCCTATTCGGTGTCCCATGATCTGCGCAGTCCGCTCAGCGCCATAGACGGTTTCAGCGGTTTGCTGGAGCAGACCCTGTCCAAGATGGACGGCGGGCCGCTGATCGGACGCGGCCAGCATTATCTGGAGCGCATTCGTGCCGGGGTGGTGCAGATGGACGGGCTGATCGAGGCCATGCTCTCGCTGGCGCAGGTCTCGCGTTCCAAACTACGCTGGGAGCCGGTCGATCTCAGCGCCCTGGCCCAGGCCTTGCTGAGCCGCTACCAGGAGCGTGAACCCGGCCGGCTCACCCGTTTGCAGGTGCAGGCGGGGGTGCTGGCGCAAGGGGACTCCCGCCTGCTCAATCAGGTGCTGGACAACTTGCTGAGCAATGCCTGGAAATTCAGCGCCTATCAGGCCTGTACCGAGATCAGCTGGGGCTGCGAAACCGGCAGCGCCGGCGAGGCGGTGTACTTTGTGCGCGACAAGGGCGCGGGCTTTGACATGGCCCATGCCGAAAAACTGTTCGGGGTATTTCAGCGCCTGCATGCCGGCGCTGAATTTTCCGGTACCGGCATCGGCCTGGCCACGGTGCAGCGCATCATTGAGCGCCACGGTGGCCGGATCTGGGGCGAGTCCGTGCTGGGCCAGGGAGCCACGTTTTACTTCACGCTGGGCACGCGCCGGCTGTAGGCATTGGTGGCCTGGGCGCGCCGGGCCTCAAAAGACGTGCGCCTGCAAGGTCTCGCGCAGCGTCTGGGCCTTGGCGGGGTCAAACTCCCCCTGGACGCGGGCCAGCACCTCGCCCTGGCGATTGACCACCACGGCATAGACCTGGTCCGTGCCATTGAGCCCGGCGGCCCGGACAAAGCGGGCACTATCGGTGAATACCGGCATCAGTTTGGCGCGCTCGGCATCGGCTGGGTGGTGCTGCAGCATGCGGTTTTCGAAGGCGTCGCGAGCGGTCGGCGTGCCGGGATCATTGCGCACCGACATGCGCACCCAGGCAATGGACGGATCGTTTTGTAAATTGAGGCCCTGAATCCAGCTCTCCACCTGGGCGCCCTGGCCACGCTGGAAGGTGATCAGGGCCAGGGTACGGTCTGCGGGCAGGCCCTCGGGAACGGCCATGGTCTGGCGCGCCAGGGTTTGCGACATGAAGCTGGGCAGTCGGCCCATCACGCTGGCGTCGTTGGGCGCAGCCAAGGCCAGGGCCAGCGCCAAAGCGACTGCGGCAAGCCAGGCACCAAGATAAGACACATTGCTTTTCATGACGCTCTCCCAGTCAACCGTCCACTGCCCCATCACCCGTGGGCAGTTGACTATAGGACTACGGCTTCTGGCAATAGGTTCAAAAAACCCGCAATCCTGCACCGCAAGCGGGCTAGCAGCGCCTTGTCAGCGCACCAGCAGCACCGGGACGCTGCAGTGCGCCAGTACTTGCGTCGTGACCGAGCCCATCACCAGATTGCCCAGGGCGCCGTGGCCGTGTGAGCCCATGACAATCAGGTCAAATTTGCCGGCCTCGGCAAACTGGCTGATCGTCTCGCCGATCGCGCCGACCTTCCAGTCGTTTTTGGCATTGACGTCATGCTGCAGCAAAAACTTGCAGACCGGGTCCAGCACCTTTTCCACCTCTTCGGTGTAGTAGCTGGTGACGGTTTCACTGCCAACGGCCGAGCGCACACGGGGTGGCAAGGGCGCGTGCGCGGTAAACACGGTGTACTCGTTGGCTTTGCTGAGAAAAATGTCGTGTGTGCTGAGGTAGGCCAGCATTTTCTTGGTGTAGTCGCTGCCGTCGACGGCTAGAAGGATTTTCATGGTGAGTCTCCTGTGAAAAATTCAGTCTAACCATGAATGGTCTATGGCGGCTTGATGCAGGTCAAATCGGTCGCTAGCAATAATTTGCTATCTATTTAATAGCTATATGTGCCTTGTCTATAAAGGCTAGGGGCTGATTTCTATCAAAAAATCGGGTTTGTAGCCGTCCTGTTCGCCATTGCGCGCATAGCCCAGCGGATTGGCCACCACCCGGCAGCCGTGTTTCACGTAATCAATCGGGCAGTGCAGATGGCCGTGCAGCCACAGGCGGGCCTGGGGCAGCAACTCGTCCAGCGCATTGCAAAAACCGGCGGTGCCCGGGCTCAGGCCATATCGCGGGTCGGCGCTCAACAGGCTGGGCGCGAAATGCGTCACCACCACGGTAGGCCCATCAAAGGGCTGCGCCAGTGCCTGGCGCAGCCAGGCCTGGGACTGCAGGCCCAGCTCGCGCAGCGCCTCGGCCAGCATGGCTTGGCCCTGGTGCAAGGCGTGGTTTTTCTTCAGATAAAAGTTGGCGGCGCGAAAGGCTTTTTCGCGCGCCTTCAACTGCTGGCCCAGGGTGATGTCGCCATGGCGCGCCTGTTCGGTGCTCAAGGCATCGAAGTCGGTCCACAAGGTAGAGCCGACAAAGCGCACGCCGGCCAGCACCAGGCTTTCACGCTCCAGCCAGATCAGCCCCAAGCGTTCGCAGGTCTCGCGCAGCCGGGCATGGGTGGCGTCAAAGTCCAGCCCGTCGTACTCGTGGTTGCCGGGCAGAAACAACACCGGCGTTGGCCAGCCGGCGCCGCCGCGCTCCGGTGGCAGTGGCGAAAAGCGCGTCAGGCCGAAGTCGGCTATGCCCAGCTCGCTTAGCAAGGAGCCGTGCTGGTAGGAGCCGATGTCACCGGCCAGGACCAGCAGGTCGGCGCCGGCCAGGGGCTGGGGCTTGAAATGGGGATTTGACTCGAGGTGCAGGTCGGAAAGGAGCTGGATGTTCACCCGTTGATTGTGCAAGACGCGCCGCTGGCCTGGCAAAAAGTCGTGGCCATGTTGGCCGGAAATCTAAACTATGCAGGGTTTGCATGGGTTTCAGGTGAATCTGGGTTTGCAACCCTAGGGAAAACCCTTATTCTTCCTTCATCGCCATTTTTCGCCGCAATTGTTGCGGTTTTGATATGTACACCCTGATGTCCTTAGTCGCTCGTTTTTGGTCTTTGAGCCAGCGCGTTGCCCCCGCTGATGGCGTGGCCGGTCAGCTGATGGAGCGCGCCCAGGCCGGTGCCGGCCGTAACCCGCAGCAGGCGCAGGAACTGCGCCGCGCCGCCTGCGCTTACCTCAGCGTCGTGCGCTGAAAAATTACTATAAAAATAGTAGCTGCTTGCGCCCGTCAGATATGGGCTAGAGCCGTATTTCGTTGAATTTTTAAAGGCTTTTCGGCTCAGCTCGAAAAGGCCTTGTCGGCGGCCCGTGTCACGGCCTGGCGCAGCCACAGGTGGGCACTGCTTTGCTGTGAGCGGCGGTGCCAGACCGCATCCACATGCACAGGCGCCACATCAAAGGGCAGGGGGCGCAATGCCAACTGGTCGGCAATACCGGTGACGCGGACGAAATGGCGCGGCAGCACGGTCAGCAAGTTGGAGCTGAGCACCACCCGGCCGGCGGTGAAAAACTGGTTGACGGTCAGCACCACGCGCCTCTCGCGTCCTAGCGCGGCCAGCGATTCGTCAATAAACCCATAAGCCCGGCCCGAAAAACTCACCAGCAGGTGGCGCGCGGCGCAATAGCGGTTGAGGGTGAAGGGACCGCTGGCGAGCGGGTGATCCTTGCGCATCACGCAGACATATTCGCCGTCATAAAGCCGCTGAAAATTGAAGGGCAGGGGCGCGCCGCTCTGGGCGCTGGCCGTCAGGACCGGCACGACCGAGGGGAAGTAGCCCACCGCCAGGTCACAGGTTTCCTCATCCAGCAAAGACCTGGGGTCGCGGGTGGTGAGCGGCAGCACCCGTAGCGCCACGCCTGGCGCTTCATGCTCCAGCGTGTCGGTCAGGCCGGGTATCAGCGCGGCCGCGGTGGCATCGGCCATGGCCAGCACAAAGGTGGAGTTGGCCGTGGCCGGGACAAACTCATTGGGCACCAGCGACTGCTGCAGCTGCTGCAAGGCTTCGCGCACGGTCGGCCAGATAGCCAGGGCGCGCGGTGTCGGCACCATGCCCTGGCCGCTGCGCTGCACCAGCTCGTCGCCCAGGGTTTCGCGCAGCCGGCGCAGTGCGTTGCTGACGGCCGGCTGCGTCAGCGACAGGTTACGGGCGGCTCGCGTCAGGCTGCGTTCGGCCATGATCTCGTCAAAGACGCGAAGCAGGTTCAGATCCAGCGTGCGAAAGTTAAGTGGGTTCAAGCGGGCTTTTGATGCGGTGGGGGTTTAAGAACTAAATCATCACTCTTGTGAATGACAAGCATCATCAATATAAAGTTGAATAACATTAGTGATAACCCTAAGATACGGCTATCCGCCACAGATGTTGTGAGCGACGACAGACCGCTAAAGAAGAGGAGTTCATCATGAGCAGTTTCAACTATTCCACCGAGCACGCAGGCTTGAACCGCATGACCTCGGGCATGGGCGTCATCGGCCAGTTTTACCGCAGCATTTCGGGCGCGCGCGCGCTGTCCACGCTGATGTTGTCGGCCCTGGCAGCCGCCATTCTGGTGGTGGCTTACGAGGTCATGGACAGTGTTGCCGAAGGCCATTTGCTGGTCTTGTGGGTGGCCATGTGGGCGGTGGCCTTTGTGATACTGGCGCTGTTCGCCGGCAGCGCACGCCAAATGGCGCAGCGCTTGAAGAAAGGCTTGAATGACTGGTCACTGAGCCTGGCCGAAGCCCGTTCCGACCAGCGCCTGTGGGCCATTGCCAAGCGCGACGAGCGTGTCATGGCTGACCTGCAGATGGCCATGTCGCGTGAAGAGGCCCGGCTTGAAGAGGCTCAGGCTGCAGCAACGGCGCCAGCACAGCGTGCGGTGAAGCTGGGCAGCTCGATGTTGCGTGCCTACCAGCGCAACTACATCTAAGCCGTAGTCAGCGCCATTCTGTCCGTCCAGGTGACGGGCACAAAAAAGCCACCGCAATGCGGTGGCTTTTTTGCGTCTGCAGCATGGCGGGCGCCATGCTAGTGGCGGAGTCAGGCCGCCAGACGGCGCTCGATCGCGGCCTTGGTCTCAATCAGCGCCTTGGGCAGGCGATGCTCAAGCTGCTTGAACAGTTCTGCGTGCAGCTCCAGCTCCTTGAGCCAGTCGGCCTTGTCGATGCTGGTGACGCTGGCGAACTGCTCGGCGCTGAAATTCAGGCCGGTCCAGTTCAGGTCTGCATAGCTGGGGCTGATGCCGGTCAGGTTTTCCTGACCCTGGCCCTTGCCTTCGATGCGGTCAATCATCCAGGCCAGCACGCGCATGTTTTCGCCGTAGCCGGGCCAGGTGAACTTGCCGTCTTCACCTTTGCGGAACCAGTTGGTGGTGTAAATCTTGGGCAGGGTGGCGCCGGCAGCCGCCAGCTTTTCGCCCAGGTTCAGCCAGTGCTGGAAGTAGTCGCTCATGTTGTAGCCCATGAAGGGCAGCATGGCGAAGGGGTCGCGGCGCACGATGCCGGCCTGGCCGGTGGCAGCGGCGGTGGTTTCGCTGCCCATGGTCGCGGCCATGTAGACACCTTCCACCCAGTCTCTAGCTTCGGTCACCAGCGGCACGGTGGTGGAGCGGCGGCCGCCGAAGATGAAGGCGTCGATCTTCACGCCAGCCGGGTCGTTCCAGGCGTCGTCCAGCGCCGGGTTGTTGACGGCGGAGACGGTAAAGCGTGCATTCGGATGGGCTGCCTTGGCGCCGGTTTCCTTGGCGATCTGCGGCGTCCAGTCCTTGCCCTGCCAGTCGATCAGGTGGGATGGCACCGGGCCGTCCTTCTCCATGCCTTCCCACCAGATGTCGCCGTCATCGGTCAGGCCGACGTTCGTGAAAATCACGTTCTTGTCGAGGCTGGCCATGCAGTTCGGATTGGTATGGAAGTTGGTGCCCGGAGCCACGCCGAAATAGCCGGCCTCGGGGTTGATGGCGCGCAGCGAACCGTCTGCTTGCGGTTTGATCCAGGCGATGTCGTCGCCAATGGTGGTGACCTTCCAGCCCTCAAAACCGGCGGGCGGCACCAGCATGGAGAAATTGGTCTTGCCGCAGGCCGACGGGAAGGCCGCCGCCACGTGGTACTTCTTACCCTCGGGATTGGTCACGCCAAGGATCAGCATGTGCTCGGCCAGCCAGCCCTGGTCGCGGCCCATGGTCGAGGCGATGCGCAGCGCAAAGCATTTCTTGCCCAGCAGCGCGTTGCCGCCGTAGCCTGAGCCGTAAGACCAGATCTCGCGCGTCTCGGGGTAGTGCACGATGTACTTGGTCTTGTTGCAAGGCCACTTCACATCGGCCTGGCCTGCGGCCAGCGGCGCGCCCACGGTGTGCACGCAGGGCACGAAGTCGCCATCCACGCCCAGCACGTCGAACACCGCTTTGCCCATGCGCGTCATGGTTTTCATGTTGACGGCCACATAGGGGCTATCTGAGAGTTCGATGCCAATGTGGGCAATCGGCGAGCCCAGCGGGCCCATGCTGAAAGGCACCACATACATGGTGCGGCCGCGCATAGCACCGTCAAACAGCGGCTGCAGGGTGGTACGCATTTCTGCGGGCGCCATCCAGTTGTTGGTCGGGCCGGCGTCTTCCTTCTTGGCCGAGCAGATGTAGGTGCGGTCTTCCACGCGCGCCACGTCGCTGGGGTCGCTTTGCGCCAGAAAGCTGTTGGGGCGCTTGGCCTCGTTGAGTTTGGTGAAGGTGCCGGCGTCGACCAGCTGCTGGCACAGGCGCTGGTATTCGGCTTCGCTGCCGTCGCACCAGTAGACATGGGCTGGTTTGCACAAGGCCACCATGTCGGCGACCCAGGCGATCAGTTTTGCGTTCTTGACATAGGCTGGTGTATTCAGCGTCAGCCCTTGCATCACAGGTTGGTTCATCGAAAAAACTCCAAAGTTAAAAAGCGTGATTTCGATAAACGTCGGGTGGCGACAGTGCTCAATGCAACTATGGCCAGGGGCGTTTGTCGAAATCAGGCTTGAGGCTGTTTGGGCGGTGGCCGGCAATCAGGCAGCAAGTACCATCGGACAAGTTTTGGTCGGCGAGCGTGGCCGCAATCTCAAGGGTTGCGGCGCAAAGCTGGGAAAAGCGGGGCGTTACCTGATTTTTCGAGCTCCGCGGGTCGGCCAGAAGAATCATTTTAAGAACATCGCCAGCGGTTACCTTACGGTTACGGGTAAAAGATATGCAAAACTAGCATAGGTTTATGCCTTGTTTTTGCCTGATCCACCCTCAAGAGCGCCGTGTCGTGGCGATGTTCAATCTGGATTTTTATATGCTGCAAGTTCTGAAAAACCGGCCCGAATCGCCTGGCGGCGGTGTGCCGCGCCGCTGGCTGGCGGGCGCCCTGCTGCCCTGCGCGTTGATGCTGGCTCTGGCCGGCCCGGCCCGGGCGCAAAGCGCCGCACCTGCACCCGCCATCGTGGCGGCAGCGGCCAATCTGCAGCCGGTGCTGGCCGAACTGGTGCCGCTTTTCGAGCGTAGCCAGACCGGCAAGCTGACGCTTAATCTGGGTTCCTCGGCCAACCTGGTGCGGCAGATTCAGCAGGGGCTGCCGGCCCAGCTGTTTCTGTCGGCCGATGAAGACTTTGCGCTGCGCCTGGTGGATGCCGGCCTGACGGCGGATCGCGGCGTGGTCTACGCCACCGGGCGCATCGTGCTGGTGGTGCCTGCCGCTTCGCCGCTGACGCTGGATGCGCAATTCAAGGGGCTTCAAGCCGGCTTGCCGAAGTTGCACAAATTCGCCATCGCCAACCCCGAGCTGGCGCCCTATGGCAAGGCGGCGGTGCAGGCCTTGCAAAAGCTGGCGCTGTGGCCGGCGCTGCAGGGAAAAATCGTGCTCGGCGACAGCATCGCCCAGACCACGCAATACGTCAGCACCGGCGCGGCCGACGCCGGCATCACGGCCTTGTCGCTGGTGCTGGCGCCCGCGGCGGCGGCCCGCCTGCGCTATGTGCTGATTCCCGCCGAGCTGCATGCACCGCTGCGCCAGCGCATGGTCTTGCTGAAAAATGCCGGCCCCACGGCCCGAGCCTTCTATGCCTTCCTGCAGTCGCCGGCAGCCAAGGCGGTGCTTGGCCGCTATGGCTACGAATGAGGCGATGGTGCTTTAAAGACACGCGCTTTTTGCCCGTTTGGGATCGACAATAGCCGGCTATGGATTGGCAAGCCGCGCGCGTCTCACTGTTACTGGCCGTCGGCACGGCGGCCTTGCTGTTGCCGCTGGGCGTCTGGCTGGCGCGCTGGCTCGCCGTCACGTCCTGGCGCGGCCGGCCGCTGGTCGAGGCGCTGCTGACCCTGCCGCTGCTGCTGCCGCCCACGGTGATCGGTTTTTACCTGCTGGTCAGCCTGGGTCAGGGCTCGGCGCTGGGGGCCTGGCTGGCCGCCAGTCTCAACCTGCGCCTGGTCTTTAGTTTCGAGGGCCTGCTGCTGGCCAGCGTGCTGATGAATCTGCCCTTTATGGTGCAGCCGCTGCAGCGCGCCTTTGCCGCCATTCCCGGCAGCCTGCGCGAAGCCGCCTGGGTCTGCGGCCTGAGCCCCTGGCGCGCCTTCTGGAAAATCGAGTTGCCGCTGGCCTGGCCCGGCTTGCTGGCCGGCGTGGCGCTGACCATGGCGCACACCCTGGGTGAATTTGGTGTGGTGCTGATGGTGGGCGGCAGCATTGCCGGTGAAACCAAAACCCTGTCGATTGCCATTTACGACCGGGTTCAGGCCTTTGACATGGCCGCGGCGCACATCATGGCGCTGGCCCTGGTGGCCTGCTCGCTGCTGGCGCTGGCCTTTGTGTTTGCCGCCGACCGCACCCGTCCGCTACAGGAAAGATAGCGGCTTACGCCCGTCGGTATTCAAGATGCTGCATGTTTTGCTTAAAAATGAGGGCCAGATCAGGCTTGACGCCGAGTTCAACTGCGCCCGCGGCGAACTGCTGGCGCTGGTCGGCCCCTCGGGCAGCGGCAAGACCAGCGTGCTGCGCGCCATTGCCGGCCTGCTGAAAAGCCCGCAGCTGCAGGGCCGCATCACGGTGGGCCATGGCGACGAGGGGATCTGGTTCGACAGCGCCCACGGCATACGGCGGGCGCCACAGCAGCGCCGCGTCGGCCTTGTGTTTCAGCACTATGCCTTGTTTCCGCACCTGACTGCTCTTGAAAACGTAGCGCTTGCCGCCCATCCGGTAAAGGCTGCAGCCTATTTTGATGCCTTGTTTGAGCGCATGGGCCTGGCCGGTCTGCAAGGCCGCCGGCCCTCGCAGCTGTCTGGCGGCCAGCAGCAGCGCGTGGCGCTGGCCCGGGCGCTGGCGCGCGAGCCCCAGGTCTTGCTGCTGGATGAGCCTTTTTCGGCCGTCGACGCCCCGACGCGCCAGACCCTGTATCACGAGCTGGCCGCGCTGCGCCAGCAGGTGGCGATTCCCATGGTGTTGGTGACGCACGATTTGAACGAGGCGCGCCGCCTGGCCGACCGGGTGGTGATTCTGGACGCCGGCGAGTCGCTGCAAGTCGGCGCGCCGGCGCGGGTCTTTGCCAGCCCGCGCAACGCCCGCGTGGCCGAGCTGGTCGGCATACAAAACCATTTTCAGGGGCAATTCTTTCAGGGCGCTGGGGTGGACGCCGCCGCATTTGGCCGCCTGGTCTGGCAGGGCGGCGCCGACGCTCAGGCGTCCATCAGCTTGCAGGTGATCGATAAAAAACGCCTCAAGGACGGCGCCCAGGTGTCCTGGGTGGTGGCCGGCGAGCTGCTGGACGTGGCGGCACTGGCCGCTGCGCCGGGCGGGAACACCTTGGCCTGCACCCTGGGCGAAGTCTTGCCGCTGGGTGAGATCAGCCTGTGCACGCTGCTGCCGATACAACTGCCGTCGCAGCGCCTGACCCTCAACCTGTCCAGTGCCTTGCTGCGGCAACTCGGTGCGCAGCCCGGAACGCTGCTGTATCTGCAGATCCCGCCTGAGGCTGTGCACATCATGCCGGTGCGCCAGTTTTAGGCATTAAACAGGCCTGTAGCCCAATGGGGATGGGCGCTGCCAGCTATTAAATAAGTAGTATTGGCAAAGCTTGGCAGGCTTTAAGCGCCCAACTCAATCACGCTGGCCAGCGCCAGCTCTGCGGGCGCTTCGTAATCGGCCACGATACAGGCGCGGTCGGGCTGCTGCGCGGCTTGCGCCATCAGCTCCAGCAGGTAATTGATGGACGGTCTGTCCAGGGCCATAAAGGGCTGGTCCAGCAGGGTCAGCGTGGCCTGGCTGGCCAGCACGGCGGCCAGCAAGACCTTGCGCCGGCTGCCGGTGGAGAGCATCAGCAGCGTCTTGTCCAGATGCGGCGTCAGGCTCAGGCCTTCGATGTGAGCCTGCAGTGCCAGCGGGTCGAAGCCGGGGTATTGCGCGGGCCGGGCGGCAAAAATTTCCCTGGCCGTGTGGCCGTCCAGCGCCGGGTCGCGCGGGTCCAGCCAGGCGATGTGGCGGCGATAGGCCTCGGGTTGGTCCGCCAGGCTGAGGTCTTTAAGACGGATGTCGCCGCTGGCGCTCAACTGGCCCGCCAGCAGCTGGAGCAAAGTGGTTTTGCCACTGCCCTCGGCGCCGCACAGCAGCGTCACGCCCGCCGGCACCCGCAGCGACAGCTGCTCAAACAGCACGCCGCCGGGCGCTGCCGGATAGGCAAAGCACAATCCGTCGGCCTGCAAAATGGGAGCGTTGGTGGCCATGCTTGGGGCGCCCTGGTGAATTCAGATTGGCTTGCCGCCATGAAAAAAGTCCGCAGCTGCGGACTTTTGCGGCGAGCCGGGCGGACTCAGGCCATGAACACGGCGATGAAGGCCAGCAGGAACATCAGTACGCCACCGACTATGGGCAAAATGATGGGCATCATAGGCACGATGGCGTCCACTGGATCCTGCTCTTCGGCGGGCGCGGAACTGCTGTGTGCGGCATGGGAGGTGTGATTGGACATGATGGTTCCTGAGATGCTTGAAATTTTGCCGCGATTTTACCCGCTTGAGGGGCGCGGCGCCAATCGGTGGCCCGCGCCAGACTTGGCCCTGCTTTTTTAAGGAAATGATTTGATGAATTCTTCAGCGCAAGGTCTGGCACGCTGCGCCGCTACGGCGGCCCTGGTCTTGTTGTCGGCCTGTGCCGCCAGCGGACCCGACAGCGCCTCGGCCAGGCCGGTGCTCTACCCGAATGCAACGCTCAACCGGGTCGGCGAGGCGCAGGGCCGGCTAGAGGTCAACGCCTGCCTGTCGCGCGCCACGGCGGCTGGCCTCACGTCCATGCAGGGCACGAATCAGGTCGGGCGGCGTGCCGGCGAAGGCGCTGCCACCGCCGGCGTGGCCTCGGCCGTCGGCGCGCTGATCACCGGCCGCGGCGGCGAGGGCATGTTGCGCGCCGGTGCCGCGGGGGCGGCGATTGGCGGCTCGGCTGGCGCGGTGTCGGGCGCTTTTCACAATGACAGGCCCAACAGCACTTATCGCAGCTTTGTGCAGCGCTGCCTGAGTGAAAAAGGGTTTGAGGTGATTGGCTGGAACTGATGAGGCCCCAGGCGCTTCACTTCGTGTAACACGCTGCCCTTGCGCTGCTTGCCCTGAGGGTGTTCAGTGCTGCTCTGCGGCTTCAAAGCCGGCGGCGGTCAGTGTGGCCAGCACCTGCTCTATGTGCTCGCGTCCACGCGTTTGCAGCACCAGCTCGATTTCCACGTTTTGCGCCGACAGCATGGTGAAGGCGCGCTGGTGGTGCACCTCCTCGATGTTGGCGCCGGCCTCTGCCACGGTGGCGGTGATTTTGGCCAGCGAGCCGGGCACGTCGCGCGCGCTGACCTTGATGCGGGCCAGCCGTCCGGCGCGCACCATGCCGCGCTCAATGATGGCGGCCAGCAGCAGCGGGTCGATGTTGCCGCCGCACAGCACCAGGCCGACTTTCTTGCCGGCAAAGCGTGCCGGATATTTCAGCAGCGCCGCCAGGCCCGCCGCGCCCGCGCCCTCGACCAGGGTTTTTTCGATTTCCAGCAGCATCACCATGGCTTGCTCGATATCGCCCTCGTCGACCAGCACTAGGTCGTCCACCAGCTTGGCAATGATGGCTTGCGGAATCAGTCCGGGCGTGCCGACGGCGATGCCCTCGGCAATCGTGCTCGTGCCCTGCGGGTAGTGGGTGCCTTTGACGGCGTTGACCATGGCGGGAAAGCGCGAGGTCTGCACGCCGACGATTTCAATGCCGGGCTTGAGCGCCTTGGCCGCCGTGGCCATGCCGGCAATCAGTCCGCCGCCGCCCACCGCGATCACCAGCGTGTCCAGGCTGGGCACGGCGCGCAGCATCTCCAACCCCACCGTGCCCTGGCCGGCGACGATGGCCTCGTCGTCATAAGGGTGGACAAACACCAGTCCGCCCTGCTCGGCCAGCAGCAGGGCATGGGCGCGTGATTCATCCAGCGTGTCGCCGTGCAGCACCACCTCGGCGCCAAAGCCGCGGGTGCGCTCGATTTTCACGCCCGGCGTGAAGCGCGGCATCACGATGACGGCGCGAATACCCAGGCGCTGGGCGTGATAGGCCACGCCCTGGGCGTGGTTGCCGGCGCTCATGGCGATGACGCCGCGCCGCCGTTCGTCGGCTGACAATTGTGCGAGTTTGTTACAGGCGCCGCGTTCCTTGAACGAAGCCGTGTACTGTAGATTCTCGAACTTCAGGTAAATCTGCGCCCCGGTCAGCTGCGACAGGGTCTTGGATTCCACGCAGGGTGTGTCCAGCAGATGGCCCTGCAGGCGCTGGGCGGCATCTTCAATATCGTTCAGGCTGAGCATCACATTCCTTGGTGGCGTGGGGGTTCGGTAAGCATTCATTTTCTGCGTTTTTTGGCGTCTGCAGCGGCTACTCCCTTCAGGGCATGAGCATCAAGTAGTGTCTTCCATGATGGCTTGGCTTGCGTTATGGTGCAGTTGCGTCGTATCAAAAAATCCAGGTGGAAAAGCAGCGTGTTGAACTGGAGGTTTGTCTATGAGCAAGCGTTCCGTTAATGAGCAGCATGGTCTGCTGTCCCCCGGGCTGAAAGAGGCGCCGGTGCTGGATTTGATGTGCTCGCACTTTGTGCTGACGCTGGCCGCGCGCCAGGGCGCCAAGTTCAATGTGCGGCGTGACCTCAACAGCCTGCTGGCGCTGTCGGGCCGCCATCTGGTCTGGCCGCTGGCGGCGCTGCAGCGTCTGCGCGAATTCCTGGGCCGGCGCTGCAAGGACAACGAACTCTGGCGCGGTCATGAGAGCCTCACCGATGCCGAGTTCCTGGCCCGCCACGGCGTCTGGCGCGGCCCCTACGAAGAGGGCACGCTGTTCTTCTACCTCGACGAGCATGCCAAGGACCAGCCCAAGGACTTGCTCTCGGTCCTTAGCGCCACCGGCGACTGGCTGGCCCATGCGCTGAAAAAGCAGTCCACCCTGGTGGAGAAAAACATAGACGCGCTGGCCAGCCTGCTGCAGCTGAATCGGGCCGAGCGCGCGCTGCTGCTCTACGGCACGCTGGCCCGCTATCAGCGCGACCTGCGCTCGCTGCTGGTCGAGTTCAAGGTCAACAACGCGCCCGAGGCCTATGCCGCGATTGCCGACGTGGCCGGCGTCAAGGCGCCCGAAGTCGCGGACGCGCTGCGCGTCGGCTCGCGGCTGGAGCGCATAGGCATGGTGGAGAACCTGATCTCCGAGCACAACATCACCGACCTGGCGGATCTGATGAAGGTCAGCGAAAAACTGCCGCCGGTGCTGATGCGCGAATACCGTGACCAGAACGAGCTGATGGCCGTCTTCACCCGGCCGGCCGCCGCCAGCAGCCTGGGGCTGGCCGATTTTGCCTTTGTCGGGGATGACGCCCAGGTGCTGGTGTCCTTGCTGCGCAATGCGGTGGCGGCGGGCGAGCAGGGCGTCAATGTGCTGCTTTACGGCCCGCCCGGTACCGGCAAGACCGAGCTGGCCAAGGTGGTGACGCAGGCGGCCGGGCTGGATTTGTTTGAAGTGGAATACGCCGATAGAGACGGCAATTCGCTCAGTGGCCGCGACCGCTACCGTTCGCTGCAGATCGCCCAGGTCTTCCTCAAGAGCAGCGCCCATTCCGCGCTGCTGTTTGATGAGGTGGAGGACGTGTTCCCGCCGATTTCTAGCGAAGCCGCGCAGCTGATGGCGCGCTCCGAGCAGCTGACCCTGCCCGCCAACGGCTCGGTCAACGGCAAGGCCTGGGTCAATCAGATCCTGGAGTCCAACGCCGTGCCAACGCTGTGGGTGACCAACCGTATAGAGCAAATAGACCCGGCCTTCAGACGCCGCTTTGCCTACCACCTGGAGCTGCGCTCGCCGCCGCCGGGGGCGCGCGAAGGCATGGTGCGCAAGACGCTGGAGGGGGTGGCGGTGCGCGATGAATTTATCGCCAGGCTGACCGCCCGCCAGGGCCTGACGCCGGCGCAAATCCGCACGGCGGTGCGCTTTGCCCGTCTGGCCAGCGCGCCGCCGCAGGCGATAGACGCGCAGGTCGACGGCGCCGCCATGCAGGCAGCGCTGGCGGGTGGCCGGCCGGCCTTGATGGAGACCCTGATAGAGCGCCAGCTTAAAAACGCCGATGTCGCCCTGGGCAACCATTCGGGGGCCGCAGGCCGCGGTAGTGTGACGACTTACGACCTCTCCATGCTCAACGTCGAATCGCGCTTTGAGGTGCAGCGCATCGTGGCGGCGCTCAAGGCCAGGAGTTTTGGCAGCTTGTGCTTTTACGGCGCGCCCGGCACCGGCAAGACCGCGCTGGCCGAGCACATCGCCCAGGCCCTGAATCAGCCCCTGATCATCAAGCAGGCCAGCGACCTGATGAGCAAATACCTGGGCGAGACCGAACAGAACATGGCGGCCATGTTCCGCGAAGCCGAGGCGGAAAAGGCGGTGCTGCTGCTCGACGAGGCCGACAGTTTTTTGCAGGACAGGCGCGGCGCCCAGCGCACTTATGAGGTCACCGAGGTCAATGAAATGCTGCAGGGCATGGAGCGCTACAAAGGCATCTTCATCTGCACCACCAATTTGCTGGAGAGCCTGGACCAAGCGGCGTTGCGGCGCTTTACCTTCAAGATCAAGTTCCTGCCGCTGAACCACGAGCAGCGCGAAAAGATGTTCGTCACCGAAGCGCTGGCCGGTGACGCCGCCCAGCTCAGCGGCGCTCAGTGCATACGGCTGGACCGGCTGACGCAGCTATGCCCGGGCGATTTTGCGGCGGTCAAACGCCAGGGCGTGATCCTGGATGCCCAGCTGTCGGCGGAAGAGTTTTTGGCCCAGCTGGAGGCCGAGCACCGCATCAAGCCCGAGGTGCGGGAAGGGCGGTCCATGGGGTTTCTGGTCTAGTAATTTATAGGAAAAGTGGCTATGGCCCTATGAAATAGGCTTCCAGTAGCTATACAATTCATAGCAAATTTATTTTTAAAACGGCGTCAGGGCGCTCCTTTTGCTATCACGCCTTCGCAAAACGATCGCGCAGATAGGCCTTGATTTTTTCCGAATCGTAAAGCCAGCGACTGCTGCAGCAACTCGGCCCGGTCGCGGCCTTCGGCCTGCGTGTCAATGCGGGGGATGTTCAGGGACAAGCGGCGCACTTCCTGTCTGACCTTGATGCAGAAGGGACAGGTTTTGTACTGGTAGAGCTCCAGATCCTGGCAGGCCAAGTCAACGCTCTCCGTGAGCAGCATCACTGGTCCGAGGACTATGCGCAGAGTTTTGAAGAAGAGTCGGATAAAGATTTTAATGCGCAATTTTAAAGGCCACGCGCGCTGGCGCCGGGCTGCCCCTAGCGCAAGATGATCGAACCGGCCGCCTCGCCCGCCGGCTGGAATGGGCCTAGCGGGTTGCGCTGTCTGTCGACGCGGTCGATTTGCGGCTGCCCGGCATGGTTGCGGAACAGCACCGTGCCATCGCTGACCACGACAAGGGCCTGAAATGACCAGCCGGTCACGTGGGTGGTGCGGCGAATGTTCAGGAAATCCATCCAGAAGCTGCCGGTGCGGCGCCTGTCCTGCAGCTCAAAGTTGAACAGATAGCCCCGGCAGGTGGCCTGGGCCTCGACGCACTTTCTGACGCCGGGGTCCAGCGCCGCGAGCGGGAGCGCCGAGTAAGGCGCCAACCGCGCCACGATATCGGGATAAGGGATCAAGGTGACATTGGCACCACCCTCGGGGTCGAAGCCCATGGCCTTGAGCTCGGACAACTGGGTTTGCAGCGGGACTATGCGCTGCACCGCGGCTTGGGCGGCGTCGAAATCGGTAAAACTGCCAGGCGTGGTGGTGCTGCCGCGCGGCAGCAAGTTCGTACAAGCTGACAAGACGGCTCCCGCCAGTACCCCAATGAACAAACCGTATCTCATGGTGTCAATGTAACACCGGCCACAGTGATCGGGTTTGATGCGCGCCAAGCAATGCCATTAATTCACGCCTACGCCGCCCCCGGGCCCGCTGCCGTGACGGATGAAAATCCGGATTCGCTATGAAAAAAGTAGCTGTCAGTGAGCGTCAAAACTGGGTCAACGCCCAGTTTCATCAATAATCCAGGCTAGACGGCACCCGCGCGCCTCACTCCGGCTCGGCACATACCCTGAGCACCTCGGCGCCATAAGCCTGCAGCTTTTTCACGCCCATGCCGCTGATGCCTTCCAGGTCCTGCAAGCTCTGCGGCGCCTGCTCGGCAAGGGCGCGCAGGGTGGCGTCGTGAAAGATCACAAAGGCCGGCAGGTTGTGCTCGCGCGCCACCTCGGCGCGCCAGGCCTTGAGCCGGCCCAGGCGCTCCAGTGCGCCGGCATTGAGGGCGGCCTCGGCCAGGCCCTTGACCGAGGTCTTGGTGGCGCGCTTGCGCCGGTCGGCTTTTGCGCCCAGGGCCTGGGCGCGCAGCAGCACGCCGACCTCGCCCTTGAGCACCTGGCGCGCGTCGGGCAGCAGCTGCAGGGTGCTGAAGGCCTCGGTGTCCACGCGCACGGTGTTTTTGGCGATCAGCTGGCGCAGCACGCTGCGCCACTGCGCCTCGCCCAGTTCGGCGCCTATGCCGAAGGTGCTGAGCTGATCGTGGCCGTATTGAATGACTTTTTCCGAGCTCTTGCCGCGCAAAATGTCCATGATGTGGCCGGCGCCAAAGCTGATGCCGCTGGCCTGCTGCACGCGGTAGATGCAGCTGAGCATCTTGCGCGCCGCCTCGGTCGCGTCCCACACCTCCGGCGGGTTCAAACAGTTGTCGCAGTTGCCGCAGGGCTGGCTGTCTTCGCCAAAGTAATGCAGCAGGCTGACGCGGCGGCAGCGTGTGTCTTCGGCCAGGCTCAGCAAGGCGTCGAGCTTGCCGCGCATCACCTGCTTGAACTCCTCGCTGGCGACCTCGCTGGTGTCTATCATGCGGCGCTGGTTTACCACGTCCTGCAGGCCGTAAACCATCCAGGCGTCGGCGCTCAGGCCGTCGCGGCCGGCGCGGCCGGTTTCCTGGTAATAGCCCTCTATGTTTTTCGGCATGTCCAGGTGGGCGACAAAGCGCACATCGGGCTTGTCTATTCCCATGCCAAAGGCAATGGTGGCCACCATGACCATGGCGTCCTCGCGCAGAAAGCGGTCCTGCCGCTGCTGGCGCAGGCTGGCGTCCAGGCCGGCGTGATAGGCCATGGCCTTGATGCCGGCATCGGCCAGCGTGGCGGCGATTTCCTCAACACGCTTGCGGGACTGGCAGTAGACGATGCCGGCTTCGCCGTCGTGCTCGGTCTCTATGAAGCGCAGCAGCTGGCGCGTGGCATCGGTTTTTTCGACGATGGTGTAGCGGATGTTGGGCCGGTCAAAGCTGCTGACGAACTGGCGCGCCTCCTCCAGCTTGAGGCGTTCGATCATGTCCTGGCGCGTCAGCTCGTCGGCGGTGGCCGTCAGCGCCATGCGCGGCACGTCGGGAAAGGTCTCGTGCAGCAGGCTCAAACTGCGGTACTCGGGCCGGAAGTCGTGGCCCCACTGGCTGACGCAATGCGCCTCGTCAATCGCAAACAGGCTGAGCAGGCCGCGCTCGTGCAGCGAGGCCAGCAAGCCCTTCATGCGCGGCGTGTTGATGCGCTCGGGCGCGGCGTAAAGCAGCGTCAGCTCATTGCGCAGCAACTGCTTTTCCAGCTGGCTGCTTTCCTCAAAGCTCTGCGTCGAATTCAAAAACGCCGCCGCGACGCCGGCTTCCAGCAGGGCGCCGACCTGGTCGTGCATCAGCGCAATCAGCGGCGAGATGACGATGGTCACGCCGTGGCCGGCGTTCTGCCGGACGATGGCCGGAATCTGGTAGCACAGCGATTTGCCGCCGCCGGTAGGCATCAGCACCAGTGCGTCGCCGCCGGCCACCACATGCTCGACGATGGCTTGCTGCGGGCCGCGGAACTGCTGATAGCCAAAGGTCTGGCCGAGCACGTCCAGCGGCGTCGGGTGGGGCAGGGAAGCGGGCAATGAGGACAAGGGGCGGGCCAGAAAGTCGGCGTCAGTGGAGAAAGAGGGGAAAAGAGTTTTGCTATTAATTAGATAGCTTCTTGTGCCCTATGCATAAGCGCCAGGGCCTTGTTTGATGCTGAAATGGGCTACATCTGCTCCCACGGCAGGCCGGCAAAGCGCCAGCCCGAGAGCGTGGAGCGGCGGAACTGCTCGTCGAGCTCGCCCTCAAAGCCGTGCAGCACATGCTGCAGATTGCTGAAACCGGCCGCCTTGAGCGCCTTGCCGGCGTCCAGGGTGCGCTGGCCGGAGCGGCAAATCAGCAGCAGGGGCTGGTCCTTGCTATTGGCCTCGCGCGCCACGGCCTCGGCAAACTTCGCCGGGTCGGGCTGCAGGTCGGGGTATTCGTACCATGGCACATTGACCACGCCGGGCGGGCGGCCCACATACAGCGACTCGATCTCCATGCGCACGTCGACAAACAGCGCTTCGGGGTGCGCCTGCAGCCAGGTCCAGGCTTCTTGGGGTGGTAGGTTCTTCATGTGGGGAGTCAAAGACAAGGCCCTTATTGTCGGGGAAAGTCCGCGGTCATGGACGGCATCCTAAAATGGGGCCATGAAGCAGATCACCTACACCCGCGGCCAGCAGCTCCCGGCCATCCTGGAAAAACGCATTGCCATCCTCGACGGCGCCATGGGCACCATGATCCAGCGCTTCAAGCTCAATGAAGCCCAGTATCGCGGCGAGCGCTTCAAGGATTTTCACAAGGATGTGAAGGGCAACAACGAGTTGCTCAGCCTGACGCGTCCCGACGTGATCCGCGACATCCACGAAGGCTATCTGGCCGCCGGTGCCGATCTGATAGAAACCAACACCTTTGGCGCCACCAGCGTGGCACAGGCCGACTACGACATGGCCGAGTTGGCCATAGAGATGAATGTCGAGTCGGCGCGCATTGCCAGAGCCGCCTGCGACAAGTTCTCCACGCCAGACAAGCCGCGCTTTGTCGTTGGCGCCCTGGGCCCCACGCCCAAGACCGCCAGCATCAGCCCCGACGTCAACGATGCAGGCGCGCGCAACACCAGCTTTGAGGAGTTGCGCAAGGCTTACTACGAGCAGACCGAGGCGCTGGTGCGGGGCGGCAGCGACGTGCTGCTGGTGGAAACCATTTTCGACACGCTCAATGCCAAGGCGGCCTTGTTTGCCATCGACGAGTATTTTGAAAACTCGGGCGAGCGTCTGCCCATCATCATCAGCGGTACCGTCACCGACGCCTCCGGCCGCATTCTCTCGGGCCAGACCGTCACGGCCTTCTGGCACAGCGTGCGCCATGCCGAGCCGCTGGCCATTGGCCTCAATTGCGCGCTGGGCGCGACCCTGATGCGGCCCTACATCCAGGAGCTGGCCAGGGTGGCGGGCGACACCTTCATCAGCTGCTACCCGAATGCCGGCCTGCCCAACCCCATGAGTGACACCGGCTTTGACGAAACGCCAGAGGTCACCTCACGGCTGCTGCGCGAGTTTGCCCAGGAGGGCCTGGTCAACATCGTGGGTGGCTGCTGCGGCACCACGCCGGACCACATCCAGGCAATTGCCCATGCGGTGACGCCGGTGGCCGGCCGCGCCGTGCAACGGCCGCTGTTCTACCCGCAAGCCGCCTGAGGCGGGTTGGGCCGCCCCGTATAGATCCTCAACAGGCCGTTTAAGCGGCCGTGTGGTGGCTGAGTTCTTGCTGCATGACCTGGGTCAGCTGCACATACATCTTGAGTTTGTCGGCGTTGTCGCGCAGCCTGTGCGCGATGCGCAATGACACCGCCAGCATCAGCTTGGCGGCGACTGCCGGCGCATCCTGCACCAGCCGCTCCAGCGCTTCGCGTGACAGGCTGGCGCAGCGCACATGCGAGCTGGCGGTGCAGGAGGCGGCGCGCGGCTCGCCGTCCAGCAGGCCCATTTCCCCGATCAGGCTGCCCTGGCCCAGCACGGTGACCGTGATGGGCTCAACGCGGCTGACCACAATGTTTTCCACCGTCACTTCGCCGTCGATCAGCAGCAGCATGAAACCGGTGTTCTGGGTGTCACCCTCCCTGATGAAGGTGGTGCCTTGGGCGATCCGGTGCAGCCGCATATAGCGCACCACCGTGCGGGCGTCCTCCGGCGTCAGCTGCAGCATGGCGCAGGGGGTGATCAGCAGCTTGGCCGCCAGTTGGGCCGTGGCGGCGTCGCCCATTGACAGGGCGTCGCCGGACGCCGCGGCGTGTTTTGTTCTGAAAAACTTGTTGAACATGGGGAAGCGTAGGGTTTGTGACGGATGACAGTGCGCGGCACTGCAGCAGGCGCCTGGTTGGCTTGAGCTTAACCCAATGTGGTCAAGGCGGCTGGCCGCGAGGCGCCGCTGTGCCATGCCCCGTGCCGGATTCTGCCCATGGCCGTGAAGACGCCGGGCCTCAAAAAAACCATGTCGGACCGCGCTGACGGGTTTTATCTGGCGCGGGCCGTGGCCGGGGGCGTTTGCCTTAGAATGCCTTCTTCCCAAGGAGCGTTGCAGCGAAACCCGGTTTCGTCAGGCTTGGGTAATCAAGGTGTTGGCCGTGTCTTGGCGGTCTGAAGCTTTTTTGCAACGACGCTCACCTTGACCTGAAGGTGAGTATGTCCGAAATTCAAAATTCCCCCCCTGTTTCCCCCATGAAGCTGTCCGGCCTGGAGCCTGTCAGCATTGGCGCGGACTCCCTGTTCGTCAACATCGGCGAGCGCACCAACGTCACCGGCTCCAAGGCCTTCGCCCGCATGATTCTGAACGGCGAATACGAACAGGCGCTGGCCGTGGCGCGCCAGCAGGTCGAAAACGGCGCGCAAATCATAGACATCAATATGGACGAGGCCATGTTGGACAGCCAGGCCGCCATGGTGCGCTTTTTGAACCTGATTGCCGGCGAGCCCGACATTGCCCGCGTGCCCATCATGATTGACAGCTCCAAGTGGAGCGTGATCGAGGCCGGCCTGCGCTGCATCCAGGGCAAGGGCATTGTCAATTCCATCTCCATGAAGGAGGGCGTGGAGCCCTTCAAGCACCAGGCCAAGCTGCTCAAGCGCTATGGCGCGGCCGCCGTGGTGATGGCTTTCGACGAAAAAGGCCAGGCCGACACCTATCAGCGCAAGATTGAAATCTGCGAGCGCGCCTACCGCGTGCTGGTCGATGAGGTCGGCTTTGCGCCCGAAGACATCATCTTCGACCCCAACATCTTCGCCATTGCCACCGGCATCGAGGAGCACAACAACTACGCGGTGGACTTCATCAACGCCACGCGCTGGATCAAGGCCAACCTGCCCGGCGCCAAGGTCTCGGGCGGCGTGTCTAACGTGAGCTTTTCCTTTCGCGGCAACGATCCGGTGCGCGAAGCGATTCACACGGTGTTTCTCTATCACGCGATCAAGGCCGGCATGGACATGGGCATCGTCAATGCCGGCATGGTCGGCGTTTATGACGACCTGGAGCCGACCTTGCGCGAGCGCGTGGAAGACGTGGTGCTGAACCGCCGGCCCGATGCCGGCGAGCGCCTGGTCGAGGTCGCCGAAACGGCGAAAAGCGGCGCCAGGGATGACAGTAAGAAGTACGAATGGCGCACCCTGCCGATTCGCGCCCGGCTGTCGCACGCGCTGGTGCATGGCCTGAACGAATTCATCGTGCAAGACACCGAGGAAGTCTGGCAGGCCATCAAGGCCGAGGGCGGCCGGCCCCTGCACGTCATCGAAGGCCCGCTGATGGACGGCATGAACGTGGTCGGCGACCTGTTCGGCCAGGGCAAGATGTTCTTGCCCCAGGTGGTGAAAAGCGCCCGCGTGATGAAGCAGGCGGTGGCGCATCTGCTGCCCTACATCGAGGCCGAAAAACTGCTGCTGCAAGCCGCCGGCGGCGACGTCAAGACCAAGGGCAAGATCATCATCGCCACCGTCAAGGGCGACGTGCACGACATCGGCAAAAACATCGTCACCGTGGTGCTTCAGTGCAACAACTTTGAAGTCGTCAACATGGGCGTGATGGTGCCCTGCCACGAGATTCTGGCGCTGGCCAAGGCCGAGGGCGCCGACATCGTCGGCCTGTCCGGCCTGATCACGCCCAGTCTGGAAGAGATGCAGTATGTGGCCGCCGAAATGCAGAAGGACGACCATTTCCGCCTCAAGAATATTCCGCTGATGATTGGCGGCGCCACCACCAGCCGGGTCCACACGGCGGTGAAGATTTCGCCGCATTACGAAGGCCCGGTGGTGTATGTGCCCGACGCTTCCCGCAGCGTCAGCGTGGCGCAGGGCCTGCTGAGTGACCAGGCGGCGAAATACATCGAGGAAATCAAGGCCGACTACGAGAAGGTGCGCATACAGCACGCCAACAAGAAGCAGACGCCGATGTGGCCTTTGGCCAAGGCGCGCGCCAACGCCACGGCGATGGACTGGGCCAGCTACCAGCCGCCCAGCCCGAAGTTCATTGGCCGGCGCGTGTTCAAGAATTTCGATCTGGCCGAACTGGCGCAGTACATCGACTGGGGTCCGTTTTTCCAGACCTGGGATTTGGCCGGGCCCTTCCCGGCCATACTGACCGACGAGGTGGTGGGCGTTGAAGCCACGCGGGTCTATGCCGACGCGCAGCAGATGCTCAAGCGCCTGATCGAAGGGCGCTGGCTGACGGCCAACGGCGTGATGGGCTTGTACCCGGCCAACAGTGTCGGCGACGACATCGAGATCTATACCGACGAAAGCCGCAGCGAAGTGGCGATGACCTGGCACGGCCTGCGTCAGCAGAGCGAGAAAACGGCGGTCGATGGCGTGATGCGTCCCAGCCGCTGTCTGGCCGATTTCGTCGCGCCCAAGCAACTGACTCCTGAATTGATAGCTGCTCGCGCTAGTGGCGTAAGCGCTGCAGGCCAAAATGACTCAAAAATTGCCGATTACATCGGGGTCTTTGCCGTCACCGCGGGCCTGGGCGCCGAAAAGAAGGAAAAGCAATTCCTGGACGACAACGACGACTACTCGTCCATCATGTTCAAGTCGCTGGCCGACCGCCTGGCCGAGGCCTTTGCCGAGGCCATGCACCAGCGCGTGCGCAAGGATTTGTGGGGCTATGTGCCGGCCGAGTCGCTCGATAAAGACGCCCTGATCGCCGAAAAATACCAGGGCATACGCCCGGCGCCCGGCTATCCGGCCTGTCCCGACCACAGCGTGAAGAAAGCCATGTTCGAGCTGCTGCAGGCCGACGAGATCGGCATGGCGCTGACGACAAGTCTGGCCATGACGCCAGCAGCCAGCGTCAGCGGCTTTTACCTGAGCCATCCGCAAAGCACCTATTTCAGCGTGGGCAAGATTGGTGAGGACCAGTTGCAAGACCTGGCGCAGCGACGCCAGGAGAAGGTCGAAGATTTGAGCCGGCTGCTGGCGCCAAATCTGTAATCGCGGCGGGGTTTTACGGGGGCCTGTTACCGACCTTGACGCTTGTCTGCATCGTGTTTACATAAAGACACGCAAGAGCCATCTGGTTTGTGTACCTTTGGGCCGTGTCGGGCGTTCAGGGTAAAGAGCGAAAGAGTCGCAGGCTTGGCTGGCATCGCGCCACACGCTGACCGCCAATCGCTAGCTTTGAATCAGACCTGTTTTCCAAGAAAGGGAACCCCATGAATACCTCTGTTGACAACCTGCCGCCGGGCCAGCAGTCCGCCTCGTCCGGCACCAAACCCCTGTGGGCCGCCGTTGGCATCCTCGGTGTCGCGGTGCTTGGCATGGGCGGCACCCTGATCTACAACCAGCGCGCGCCGGCGCCGCCCACCACGGTGGCGGCGGTGACTGCGCCCCAGGTCGTGACCGCACCGCCGCAAATCACGGCCGCGCCGCAGCCGGCCCTCAGTCCGGCCGATGACATGATTGAAAAACCGGTGGCGGCGCCCGCCAAACCGGCACCAGCGCCAGCGTCGGTCAAGAAAGTCGTCAAGCCGGTGCACAAACCGACGCCGGCACCCAGCTATTCCGAGGCTTCGCCTGCACCGTCCTATTCAGCACCGGCGCCAGTGGTGGCGGCGGCACCCGTGTGTGCCGTCTGCGGTGCGGTCGAATCGGTGACGCCGGTGGAACGCTCCAGCAAAGCGCCCGGCCCCGGTATGGGGGCGGTCGCGGGCGGCGTGCTGGGCGCGGTGCTGGGCAACCAGGTCGGCCATGGTGGCGGTCGCACGGCGGCCACCATTTTGGGCGCGGTGGGCGGTGGTTTTGCCGGCAATGCGATTGAAGGCAAGATGCGCAAGGAAACCGTGTACCAGGTGGGTGTGCGCATGGAAGACGGCTCACACCGCATGCTGGAGCTGGCCCAGGCACCCGGCGTCGGTAGCCGCGTCACCGTGAACGGCGCCAGCCTGCGCACCAGCGATGGCGTGAGTTACGGCCCGAAACCGGCGCCGACGCCGACTCAGGTGAACAGCCAACCCGCGCTGGCGCCCGAATACCAGGGCCGTTAAGCGAGCCGGTACTCGCTGCTGGGCGCTTGGCGCCCGGAAGGTGTCGTAGCGCCCAAGCCCGTGGCGCCAGCCTCGCTGCGGCCGGCTCCCAGGCCGGGGCGTGGCTACTCTTTTGACATATGATGCCGCACAAACAAAGGGGCCGGGCAAGGCCGCTATGCGCGCAAGGCAAAACATGTTCAGACTGATACTCACGCTCTTCGGTGGCGACCTGCTTGTCAGGCGCTGGAAAATCTTCATGCTCTTGGGGCTGCTGACGTTGCTGGTCGGCGTCGTCGTGCTGGCCGATCTGGTGGACGGCGTCGCTGATATCGCCAGCTGGGTGTTTGGCCTCATGTTGCTGCTGCAAGGCCTGATCGAGCTGGTGGTTGGCGCCACGCATGAACGGGCGCGCCGGCGCTTTGAAATGCTGCGGGGACTGGCCATGGTGGTGGTGGCTTGTCTGCTGCTGGATTTTCCATGGGACAACGCCATTGCCACCGGGCTGCTGTTTGCCTGCGCCTTTATTTTCAATGGCCTGTTGCGCATTGTTGCCAGCCTGTTGGTTCGCTATCCCAACTGGCGCAGCTCCCACTTGCTAGGCTGGGGCTATCTGCTCATGGCCGTGCTGCTATTGAGCGACTGGCCGTTGCCGGCCAGCATGAATGTGTCTTTTTGCACCGGCCTGGCGCTGATGACGGCCGGCTTTGTGCTGATGCGCGGCGCCTGGCGGCTGCAGCGCCTGCCGCCGGGCTCAAGACTGGCGGCTATCGAGCTGTATAAAAAGCGGCGTGAACCGGCGCTGGCGGCACCCGTGCCAGTTGCCGCACCCCGGAGCCGATTGCAAGGGGATGTCATGGTGGTTCATGCCTGGACCGCCGTGGACGAGAGCCTGGACCGTGTCCCCCTGCCGCTGATTGACCGCTACATCGTCTCGCTGTCGCGCGAGGGCGGGGTATCGACCGGCCACATGGCGCTGGAGTGCGGCCCCGACCTGTACATCAGCCATCATCCGAAAAATCCCTTGACCATCACCCAGCAGAACTTGCTCCATCAGGTGCGCGCCACTGGCAACAACGACCAGCCCGGCAAGTGGATGCCGGCGTATGCGCCAGAGGCCGCAGCCACGCGTCCGTCCAGTGTTCGCATCCGCTTTCGCCGCTTTAACCGCGACTATTTGCAGGCCTTCTGGGACGGCTACCGCCAGGATGCCACTTACAACCTGACCCATCGCAACTGCTCGGTGGTGGTGACCGAAGCCGTGGACGCGGCGGTGGAAGGCCTTTTTTCCCACAAACCTTTCTGGCCCGCCCTGCTGCGCCTGGCCCTTCACCCCGACATGTGGCTGGCGAGCAGCGTCAGGGTGCGGGCGGAATCCATGGCCTGGACGCCCGGGCTGGCCATGGACTATGTGTGCGCCATCCGGCGCCTCACGCATCTGAAGGTGGACGCCGGGCGGCCCTGGTGGCGCCTGTGGCGAACGCGCGCCCGTATCGGCGCAGCAGACAAGGCCTGACGGCCAGGGCGCGGTCCAGGCCCATCACTGGCTGGTCTTGAGCGCCCGCCGGTATTGCACGGCCTTGGCCACATGCGCGCTCTGTACCGCCTGGGCTCCGGCCAGGTCGGCAATCGTGCGTGCCACTTTCAGGCAGCGGTGAATGCCCCGGCCGGACCAGCCCAGCCGGGTGGCCGCGGTGTTGAGAAATTTTGCCGCCGCCGCATCCAGCTGGCATTGCAGATCAATCGCCTGGCCTTGCAGCGCCTGTGCACTAAAGACAAGCTCATCCATGGACTCCCGTTTAAATGCATCAAAGTTGTGCGTGGGTGCTGTGCCAACCTGGTGCGTCAGCTGTTTTTCTGACGCTAGGTTAACGCGCCGGTCATTGAAAGGCCAGCGCTGCGTCCATGGCGGTAAAACAAGGCTGGCACGCTCCATGCTTAGGAGGTTGTATTCCCTTCAACCATCCCGGAGCCCCTCATGAAGCTTATTCCCGTTGCAGCTGTCTTGGTTTTGTCCGGTTCGGCTTTTGCGCAGACTGCGCCCGCTGTCGCAGAGCCTGCCGCGTCACCGCTGTCCTTCAATATCTCCCTGGTCAGCAACTACAAGTTTCGCGGCCAGGATCAGGACCAGTCCAAGACCCGGGCCCTCAAACCGGCCTTGCAGGGCGGCGTGGACTATGCGTTCGAGAACGGGTTTTATGTTGGCAACTGGAATTCCACGGTCAACTGGGCCAAGTATTTGCCCTCAAAGCCTAGCAATAGCGTTGAAATAGACCTTTACGGCGGCTATAAATTCAAGGCCGGCGCGCTGGACATGGATGTGGGCGCCCTGACTTACTACTATCCGGGCGCCAGCGGCGCCAACACCACCGAGCTCTATCTGGGCGCGGCCTACGGGCCGGTCAGCGCCAAGTACTCGCATACGGTTTCCAAAGGCTATTTCGGCATCGGCAAGGAATTTCTGGACGGCCAGGGACGCGGCACCGGCTATTTGAACCTGGCCTTCGCCCAGGAAGTGATGCCCAAGCTCACGCTGAAGGCGTCTCTGGGCTTTACCAGTTTCAAGAGCGCGGTCAGAAGTGCCGGTCTGCCTAACTACATGGACTACAGCGTGGGTGGCAGTTATGACCTGGGCAGCGGATTGGCGCTGTCGGGCGCGGTGGTTGGCGCCGACAAAAAATCCAGCTATCTCTTTCCCGCTGCCGTGGACAGCAGCGGCAAGTCCATCAACAAGAGCACGCTGGTCGTGATGCTGACCAAAACCCTGTAATCCGGCGGGAGCGGCCCCGAGGTGGCCGCTTTTGCTCCTATCCATCCTGGAGGAACCCTGAAATGAAACTCGTCACCGCCATCATCAAACCGTTCAAGCTCGATGAAGTGCGCGAAGCACTCTCCAGCATGGGCGTGCAAGGCATCACTGTTACCGAGGTCAAGGGCTTCGGGCGTCAAAAAGGCCACACCGAGCTGTATCGCGGCGCGGAGTATGTGGTTGATTTCTTGCCCAAGGTCAAGGTGGAAGCGGCCGTGTCCGATGAACTGGTCGATCGCGTGATTGAAGCCATTGAGACCTCGGCACGTACCGGCAAGATCGGCGACGGCAAGGTTTTTGTCTATGACCTGGAGCAGGTGGTGCGCATACGCACAGGCGAAACCGGCAAGGAAGCCCTCTAGGCTTCAACCCAAAAAAATACACGGAGAGCATCACCATGAAAAAATTGTTTGCCACCCTGCTGCTGGGTTTGAGTTTGCTGGGTAGCGGCGCCGCCGTGCTGGCGCAGGCACCGACCGAAACCCCGGCCGCCATGAGCGCCGCATCGGCGCCGGCTGAAACCAAATCCGCGGTGGCGGCGTCCGCTGCGGCGGTGCCGGCCACGCCTGTCGCAGCGGCTAGCGCCGCAGCAGCGACTCCCGTTCCCAACAAGGGCGACACCGCCTGGATGATGGTTTCCACCATTTTGGTGATTCTGATGGTGGTGCCGGGTCTGGCGCTGTTCTACGGTGGACTGGTACGCAGCAAGAACATGCTGTCGGTGCTGATGCAGATCATGGTGACCTTCTCGTTGATCGTCGTGCTGTGGTTCATCTACGGCTACAGCCTGGCTTTCACCGAGGGCAATGCCTTTTTCGGCGGCTTTGATCGCTTGTTCATGAAGGGCATCTGGGACAACGCCGCGGGCACCTTCGCTAACGGCGCCACCTTCAGCAAGGGCGTCGTCATTCCTGAGATCGTGTTCGCCGCCTTCCAGGCCACTTTTGCCGGCATTACCTGTTCGCTGATCGTGGGAGCTTTCGCCGAACGCATCAAGTTCTCGGCCGTGCTGCTCTTCATGGTGCTCTGGTTCACCTTCAGCTACGCCCCGGTGGCGCATATGGTCTGGTTCTGGATGGGCCCTGACGCCTACACCGGCAAGGAAGTGGTCGACGCCATGAATGGCAAGGCTGGTTATATCTGGCAGTCTGGCGCGCTGGACTTTGCCGGCGGCACGGTGGTTCACATCAATGCCGCCGTGGCCGGTCTGGTCGGCGCTTTCATGGTGGGCAAGCGTATCGGTTACGGCAAGGAAGCCATGGCGCCACACAGCCTGACGCTGACCATGGTGGGCGCGTCGCTGTTGTGGGTGGGCTGGTTTGGTTTCAACGCCGGCTCGGCGCTGGAAGCCAATGGCTTTGCCGCTCTGGCCTTCATCAACACCCTGGGCGCCACGGCGGCGGCCGTGCTGGCCTGGTGCACCGGTGAGGCACTGATGAAGGGCAAGGCCTCCATGCTGGGCGCGGCTTCCGGCGCGGTTGCCGGCCTGGTCGCCATCACACCTGCTGCCGGCAACGTCGGCATAGGCGGCGGCCTGGTGATCGGTTTGGTCGCCGGTTTTGCCTGTCTCTGGGGCGTGCACGGCCTGAAAAAACTGCTGGGCGCCGACGATTCGCTGGATGTGTTCGGCGTGCATGGCGTTGGCGGTATTCTGGGCGCGCTGCTGACCGGCGTGTTCAATTCCCCCAGCCTGGGCGGCCCCGGCTATGTGGCCGACTGGGTCACGGCCACCGGCGTGACTGCTGCCGACTATTCGATCGTCTCGCAAGTCTGGATTCAGGCCAAGGCCGTGCTGATCACGGTGGTCTGGTCAGGCGTGGTGTCCTTCATCGCCTACAAGGTGGTTGACCTGACGATTGGCCTGCGCGTGAGCGAAGAAGACGAACGCGAAGGCCTGGACATTACCTCGCACGGCGAGACTGCCTACAACCGCTGAGAGTGACATGACCGGGCTGCGCCGAAAGCAGTTCCCGGTTTGACGGGAGTTTTCCTTGAATATTCAGCCTGCTGGTTGCGAAGCCAGCGGGCTGTTTTTTTTGCCGCTTCAGGCCACGCACCGGGCAAGGGCTTGCCTTCTCTGGCAGCTTGTATATTTGATGCTGTTAGCGCGTATTCCCCCCATTTATTCAGCCCTGTGATGCACGGTATTGCTCGCACGGAACAACTAAAAAAGAGAGTCGCCACCATGGCTGCGCCGGAAAAAAGGCCTTCATTTTTCTTCTGGCTCAAGCGGGCCATGCTGTTGTCGCTATTGCTGTTGTTGGTCCTTGCCGGGCTGTTACTCGTCCAGGAGATGCGCACGTCGAGTTACCAGGCCAGGGTTTTTTCCGCTCTGGCCGGCAAGGCCAGCTACGCCCTGGCGGCGGGGCCGAGTTCGTCCATCCGCTTCCCGCCTTCGGCACCCTATGACGATCGTCTCGGTTATGCCGCCTTGCCGGTGTTTTTCGGCAAGCTCCAGAGCCGGAATTTCGAAATCGTCAAACAGGCGCGGATTTCCAGCGACATGGCGCAGATCGTGGATGCCGGCTACTTCGCCCCCTATCCTGAAAAAACCCAGGGCGGCCTGAACATTCTGGACTGCCACAACGACAGCCTGTTCCAGGAGCGCTATCCGAAGCGGATTTACCAGCGCTTTGACGATATCGCACCGATTCTGGTGCAAAGCCTGTTGTTCATCGAGAACCGTGAGCTGCTCGATCCGCGCTATCCGAAACGCAATCCGGCGGTGGAGTGGGACCGGCTGGCCAATGCGGTGCTGATCAAGGCCAGAAGCGCCATCACCGGCGACAGCCGCTCGCCCGGCGGCAGCACGCTGGCGACGCAGATCGAAAAATACCGCCATTCGTCCGAGGGCCGCACCTCATCGATCCAGGAAAAGCTGCAGCAAATGGTGTCGGCCTCCTTGCGCGCCTATCAGCAGGGCGAGGACACCAGCGCGGTGCGGCGCCAGATCGTGCTGAGCTATATCAACACCATGCCGCTGTCGGCCAAGGCCGGCTTTGGCGAGGTGCACGGCCTGGGCGATGGCTTGTGGGTCTGGTACGGGCGCGACTTTAACGAAGTCAAGCGCATCCTGAGCCAGGCGGATGTGCAGAATGACGCCGCCAACGATGGCGCCGCGTTTCGCGAGCAGGCGCTGCTGTACAAGCAGTCGCTCAGCCTGCTGATTTCACAGCGCCGTCCTTCCTATTATTTCGACGCCGATGAAGCCGAGCTGGAGCAACTGACCGACAGCCATTTGCGTCTGTTGGGCAGTGCCGGCGTGATCACCCCCGAGTTGCGCGATGCGGCGCTACAAGCCAAGCTGAAGCGGCGCGCCAGCCGGGTGCCTGTGGAGGCGGTTTCATTTGTCTCCCAGAAGGCGGCCAATGCGGTGCGCACACATCTGGCCGGCCTGCTTGGCGGCGGCCGTCTGTACGACCTGGATCGTCTGGATCTCAGCGTGGCCAGCACGCTGGATGCGCCGGTGCAGGCGGCGGTGACCGAGCTGCTGCGACAGCTGCGCGATCCGGCGCATGCCAAGGCGGCCGGACTGTCGGCCAGGCAGTTGCTGGAGCGCGGTGACCCGGCCAAGGTGGTGTACAGCTTCACGCTGTATGAGCGCGGGCCCCAGGCCAATGCGCTGCGGGTGCAAACCGACAACTTTGACCAGCCGCTCAATATCAACGAAGGCACCAAGCTCGATCTGGGCTCGACCGCCAAACTGCGCACGCTGGTGAGCTACCTCGACATCATGGCCAAGCTGCATGAGCGCCTGTCGCTGCTGGACAGCACCCAGTTGCGCGCGCTGGAGGTCGATCGCAAAGACACCCTGACGCGCTGGGCGATTGATTACTTCCTGAGGGCCAAAGACAAGGGCCTGGCCCCGCTGCTGGACGCGGCGCTGGAGCGGCGCTATTCGGCCAGCACGGCGGAAGGATTTTTTACCGGCGGCGGCTTGCACCACTTTGACAACTTCAACCGCGAGGACGATGGCCGCGTGATGTCGGTGCGCGACGGTCTGCGTAATTCGGTCAATCTGGTGTTCATACGGCTGATGCGCGATGTCGTGCATCACTATATGTTTCTGACCCCGGGCTCCTCGGCCAAGCTGCTGCAAGATGCCGATGATCCGCGCCGCGCCGCCTACCTGGCGCGCTTTGCTGATCGCGAGGGGCAGGTCTTCATGCGCCGCTTCCTGGTCAAATACCAGGGCAAAACGGCGGCCGAGGCGCAGGAGTTGCTGCTGCAGAACCGGCGTCCGAACGCCTCACGGCTGGCGGCCATTCACAGAACCATTGAGCCGGACGCGTCGCTGGAGCAGTTCGCCGCTTTTGTGAACGAGCATCTGCCGGACGGACTGGATGTGGAGCCGTCCAGGCTGGCCAAGCTCTACACGCAATACGCGCCGGAGACGATGTCGCTGGCCGATAGGGGCTATCTGGCGGGCGTGCATCCGCTGGAGTTGTGGCTGGTCGGCTATCTGCGCCACCATGCTGGGGCCAGCCAGACGCAAGTGATGCAGGCCAGCAGCGAGCAGCGGCAGGCGGTCTATGCCTGGCTGTTTTCCACCCATCGCAAACAGGCGCAGGACAAACGGATTCTGGGCCTGCTCGAAGGCGAAGGTTTTCTGGAAATTCACCGGCAATGGGCGCGCATGGGCTATCCCTTCGATTCGCTGGTGCCGTCTTATGCGACCGCGCTGGGCGCCTCGGCCGACCGTCCCGCCGCGCTGGCGGAACTGATGGGGATTCTCGTCAACGATGGTCTGCGCAAACCCAGCACACGCATCAGCTCGTTGCACTTCGCCACCGCCACGCCTTATGAAACCCTGTTGCACTATCAGCCCGGCAAGGCCGAACAGGTGTTGGCGCCCGAAGTGGCGCAAGCGGTGCGTGGCGCCATGCGGCTGGTCGTGGAGGAGGGTACCGCCAAGCGCTTGAAGCAGACCTTTGTCCGGCCTGACGGCAGCAGCATGGCGGTCGGCGGCAAGACCGGTACCGGCGATCAGCGCTTTGACACCTATGGCGCGGGCGGACGGCTGATCGAGTCGCGCGTGGTGAACCGCTCGGCGACTTTTGTCTTCAACATCGACGAGCGCTTCTTTGGCACCATCATTGCCTACGTGCCGGGCGCGCAGGCCGCCGGCTACGACTTCACCAGCGGCCTGCCGGTGCAATTGCTCAAGGTGCTGGCGCCCACGTTGATGCCGCTGATCAATGCGGGCGCTGGCGCTGCGGCCCAGCCCGGCGCCTGCCTGAATTGAATCCAACAGAAAGCCCAAGTCCATGAGCTGGAAAACCGTTACCAATGAGCCCAATGAACTGGGCGAATCCCCGTTCTGGCACCCGGATGAGCAGCGCCTTTATTGGGTGGATATTCCGGCCCGGCAGTTGCTGCGTGCCCACGCGCATGGCGGCGCGGTAGAAAGCTGGGCCATGCCCAGCGAGCCGGGCTGCATCGCGCCGGCCCGCAGCCAGGGCCAAGCCGGCGGCCTGGTGATCGCCTTGCGTGACGGCATTTACCGCGCCCGCCAATGGGGCGGCGCGCTGGAGCTGCTGGCGCCAGCGCAACACGATACGGCGACCTCCCGCTTCAATGACGGCAAGGCCGACCCGCTGGGGCGCTTTTGGGCCGGCACCATTTATGAGCCGCGCGATGCGCGCAAGGCGGCCCTGTATTGTTTTGACGGCAGCGGACCGTCGCCCACGCTGGAACACAAAGCTGGCGATGCCACCGTGGGCAACGGCCTGGCCTGGTCGGCCGACAGCCAGACCTTGTATTGGTCCGACACCACCGGCCATGTGATACGCGCGTGGGACTGGGATGCCGTCGGCAACCAGTTGCGGCAAGGCCGCGTGTTCTGCCAATTCCCGCTCAAGCCGCCGGGCTGGCAGCCCGGCATGCCAGGCTATGGCGGGCGGCCCGATGGCGCCGCCGTCGATGTGCAGGGCAACTATTACGTCGCCATGTTCGAGGGCGCTCGGTTGCTCAAGCTCTCGCCCGCCGGTGACTTGCTGGCCGACATTCCCGTGCCCGCCCTGTGCCCGACCATGCCCTGCTTTGGCGGTGACGACCTGAAAACCCTTTATCTCACCACGGCACGGCACGGCCGCTCTACCCTGGAGCTGCAAGCTTGGCCAGACTCCGGCTGTGTGTTTTCCATGCGCGTCGAGGTGGCCGGCCTGCCGGTCAATTTTTTCCGCGACTAAAGGGTTCCGCGAAAAAACCGAACAGTCCTTGTTCAAAAAAATCAAAGTGAGCAGCCCGCCGGGCCGCTTACCATGCTTGTCATGGCTACAGATACCGAGATGACCACTTTGATGGCCGCGCGCATTCGTGATGCGGCGGCCTCAGGCACGGCCTTGCGCATACGCGGCGGCGGCAGCAAGGACTTTTACGGCCAGGCGCTCACGGGCGAGCTGCTAGATATGTCCTCGCACAGCGGCGTCATCAGCTACGAACCCAGTGAACTGGTGGTGACGGTGCGCGCCGGTACCCCGCTGATGGAGCTGGAGGCCTTGCTGGCGGCCCAGGGCCAGTGCCTGCCTTTCGAGCCGCCGCATTTCGGCCCGCACGCCACCGTGGGCGGCATGGTGGCCTGCGGCTTGAATGGTCCGGCGCGTGGCAGCGTGGGCGCGGTGCGCGACTATCTGCTGGGCGTGAAGCTGCTCAACGGCAAGGGTGAGTGTCTGACCTTTGGCGGCCAGGTCATGAAGAATGTGGCGGGCTACGATGTTTCGCGCCTGATGGCCGGCGCGCTGGGCACGCTGGGCGTGTTGCTGGAGCTGTCGCTCAAGGTGCTGCCGCTGGCGCCCGCCGAGGCCACGCTGCGCTTTGACATGGATGAAGCCTCGGCCCTGCGCCAGCTCAACCGCTGGGGCGGCCTGCCGCTGCCCATCAACGCCTCCAGCTGGCAGGCGGGCCACCTGTCGGTGCGGCTCAGGGGCGCCAAGGCGGCGGTGGCGGCGGCTCAACAGTCCATGGGCGGCGAGCTGGCGGGCGGCGAGTCCGCGCAATTCTGGGCCGGCTTGCGTGAGCAGACGCAGCCATTTTTTGCCTTGCAGGGTGATGAATCCCTGTGGCGGCTGAGCTTGCCAGATACCAGCGCGCCGCTGGAGCTGGGCGCGACGCTGCTGGAATGGGGCGGGGCGCAGCGCTGGCTCAAACGCCCGGCCAGTGATGCCCAGTCGATTCGCCAGGCGGCGGCTCAGGCCGCCGGCCACGCCACGCTGTTTCGCTCGGCCGACAAAAGCGTGCCGGTGTTCACCCCGCTCAAGGCGCCGCTGGAGCGTATTCACCGCGAACTCAAAAAGCAGTTCGACCCGGCCGGTGTTTTCAATCCGGGCCGCCTGTCGGCGGACTGGTAAGGAGCAAGCTGTTCATGCGACGTCTGCGCCACCTGTCCGGGCAACACCGCACACCTGCCATGAACCGCCTGCTGGGGGGCGTGCTGGCCTTCAATGCCGGGGCCATCAATGCCGGTGGCTTTTTGCTGGTCAGCATGTACACCTCGCACATGACGGGTTTTTTGGCGATGCTGGCCGACAACCTGATCCTGGGCAATATGACGCTGGTGCTGGGTGCCGTCGGCACCTTGCTGGCCTTCACCTGCGGGGCGGCGGTGACCGCCATCCTCGTGAACTGGGCGCGGCAGAACCGGCTGCGCAGCGAGTACGCGCTGCCCTTGCTGCTGGAGGCCGTGCTGCTGCTGGTGTTCGGCTTGCTGGGGGCCACGCTGAGTCGCCAGACCCCTTTTGCCGTCCCGCTGACCGTGCTGGTGCTGGCCTTCACCATGGGCCTGCAGAACGCGCTGGTCAGCAAGATTTCATCGTCGCAAATTCGCACCACCCACATGACCGGCGTCATCACCGACCTGGGCATTGAGCTGGGCAAGATGTTTTACTGGAACCGGACCGCCAGCCCGCCCGAGTCGCGGGTGCGCGCCAACCGGATCAAGCTGCGGCTATTTGCCACCTTGCTGGCCATGTTTGTGGCCGGCGGCGTGGTGGGTGCGACCGGCTTCAAGTATGTGGGCTTTATCTGGGTACTGCCGCTGGCGCTGCTCTTGCTCGCCCTGTCCCTGCCGCCCTTGTTCGCGGACTTTTACCGCAGCCTGAGGCGCAGGGCCAAGGCGAAAGCCATTCAACCGTCTTCCTGAACACCATGCAAACCCAGCTCGCCCCCGAATTCAAGAACAGCCCTGATGGCCTGGCCGCCGAAGCAATTTTGCGCAAATGCGTGCACTGCGGCTTTTGCACCGCCACCTGCCCGACCTACCAACTGCTGGGCGACGAGCTCGACGGCCCGCGCGGCCGCATCTACCTGATCAAGCAGGTGCTGGAAGGCGAAACGCCGACGCGCAAGACCCAACTGCACCTGGACCGCTGTCTGACCTGCCGCAACTGTGAAACCACCTGCCCCAGCGGCGTGCAATACGGCCAGCTGGTCGATATAGGCCGCAAGCTGGTCGACGAGCGGGTGGCGCGCCCGCTGGGCGAAACTGCCGTGCGCTGGGCGCTGAAGGAAGGCCTGCCGTCGCCGCTGTTTGCCCCCGCCATGAAGATGGGGCAGGCGGTGCGCGGCCTGCTGCCAGAAGCGCTGCAGGCCAAGGTGCCGGCGCGGCAAGAGGCCGGCGTCTGGCCGCAGCGTGAACATGCCCGCAAGATGCTACTGCTGGCCGGCTGCGTGCAGCCCGCCATGATGCCCAACATCAACAGCGCCACGGCCCGTGTGCTCGATGCCGCCGGCATTCAAACCGTGGTGGCCGCCAAGGCCGGTTGCTGCGGCGCCGTCAAGTTCCACCTCAACGATCAGGATGGCGGCAAGGCCGAGATGCGGCGCAATATCGATGCCTGGTGGCCGCATGTTGAAAGCGGCGTGGAGGCCATCGTGATGAATGCCTCGGGCTGCGGCGTCACGGTCAAGGAATACGGCCACCATCTTGGGGCCGACCCGCTCTATGCCGCGAAAGCCGCACGCATCAGCGAACTCACCAAAGACCTGAGCGAGCTGCTGCCTGAGCTGGTCGAGCGCTTGCGCGATCGGGTGGCGGCCAGCGCCGGTCAAATCGCCTTTCACCCCCCCTGCACCTTGCAGCATGGCCAGCAGTTGCGTGGCGGCGTGGAGCAGCATCTGGGCGCGCTGGGTTTTGATATCAAGGTGGCGAGCTGTGAGGCGCACCTGTGCTGCGGCTCGGCCGGTACCTACTCGGTGCTCAACCCGGAGATCGCCTATCAGCTGCGCGACCGCAAGCTGACGAATCTGGGCGAGATGGCGCCCGAGGTGATCGTCTCGGCCAACATCGGCTGCATCACGCATTTGCAAAGCGGCACGGCCACGCCGGTGCGGCATTGGGTTGAGTTGCTGGATCAGGCCTTGAGCTCATGACAGGCTGACCCGCCGGGCGGCAAGGCTACTGACATCACGCTGTCAGCAGGCCGGGCGCAGCATCAAGACTCCATCACGCAATCAGGAGTCTTTCATGAAAAACGCCATCAGCTGGGTTGAAATACCCAGCACCCAGTTGGAGCAGGCCCAGGCTTTTTACCAAGCCGTGCTGAACTGCAGCCTGCGCCGCGAGCCCATGGGGCCGTCCGAAGGTGCCGTCTTTCCCTACGAGGGCGAAGGCGTGGGCGGTGCCCTCATCGCCGGTCCCACGGCGTCCGCGCCGGGCGCCGGCGGCGTGCTGGTCTACCTCGACGCCAGCCCTTCGCTGGATGCCGCACTGGCCCGCGTGATCCAGGCCGGCGGCAGCATTGCCTTGCCGCGCCAGGCACTTCCGCCAGGCATGGGGTTTTTTGCGCACATCGTTGATCTCGATGGCAACCGTGTCGGTCTGCACGCGCTGGCCTGAGTACTTTGCGTGTTTCCCCGCGTGCTGGCGGTGGCTGTTTCGTCGCTACATTTTTAATAGCGGTTTGCGGCCGTGCTGTCTGGGCTACAGGCCTAAAATGCTTGCATGCGCCGCGCCGACCGCCTGTTTCAACTCGTTCAGCTGATTCGCGGCCGCCGTCTGAGCACGGCGGCGTTTCTGGCGCAGCGCCTGGAAGTCTCGGAGCGCACCGTCTACCGCGATGTCGCCGATCTGCAGCACCAGGGCGTGCCTATTGAAGGTGAGGCCGGCGTGGGCTACCGGCTGGGTGCCGGTTTTGACTTGCCGCCGCTGATGTTCAGCGAAGACGAAGCCAAGGCGCTGGTGGCCGCGGCCCGGCTGGCTCAGGCCTGGCTGGACCCGGCGCTGGCGCGCGAGGCCGAGCAGGCGCTGGGGAAAATCCTGTCGGTGCTGCCCGCCGCTACCCGTGCGGCGGCCGAAAGCGTGGCCTTGTATGCACCGGCCTTCGCGCTGGAGCCCATCACGCAGCAACGCCTGCAGACCCTGCGTGAAGCGGTGCAGGCGCGCCGCCGTCTGAGCATCCGCTACCGCGACGCGGCGGACCAGCGCAGCCAGCGCAGCGTGCGGCCGCTGGGCTGCTTTTTCTGGGGCAAGGTCTGGACGCTGGCGGCCTGGTGCGAAACCCGGCAGGCCTTCCGCAGTTTTCGTGTCGACCGCATCGATGAGCTCGCGCTGCAGGAAACCACTTTTCGTGATGAAGGCGGGAAAACGCTGGCCGATTTTCTGCGCCAGGCCGGTGCCAGCGCCTAGGCGCCATACGGAACAGGGTTGGCTTGCTATTAAGTTAATAGCTATTTGCGCCCGTCATTAAAGCGCTACAGGCCTTTTTGCCTGACAAATCAAGCCGCCAGCGCGGCTTCGATGTCCTTGGCCAGGTCGGCCGGTTTGTCCAGCGGCGCATAGCGCTTGATGACCTGGCCGTCCTTGCCGACCAGAAACTTGGTGAAGTTCCACTTGATGGCCTTGCTGCCCAGCAGGCCGGGTGCCTCGGAGGCCAGCCACTGGTACAGCGGATGGGCCTCGGGGCCGTTGACGGCTATCTTGGACATCATGGGAAAACTCACGCCGTAGTTGACCTGGCAAAACACGGCGATCTCGTCGTCATTGCCAGGGTCTTGCGAGCCGAACTGGTTGCAGGGAAAGCCCAGCACCGCCAGGCCCCGGCTGGCATAGCTTTTGTGCAGCTCTTCCAGGCCGGCGAATTGCGGCGTGAAGCCGCACTGGCTGGCGGTGTTGACGATCAGCATGACCTGGCCCTTGAAGGCTGACAGGTCTATGTCCTGGCCGTTGATCTGGCGCGCTTCAAAGTCATAAACAGTGCTCATAAACAGACTCCTGGAGTGAATCGTTCTTGAAACGTGACGCAATTTTCCGCCGGGCCGCCCCAAGGCTCACGAAGTGCGGCGGAGCCAAAATTAGCCCCCGCGGGGGGCAGCGCATTACGCGAAGCGAAAAGCGTGGGGGCTGGACTGCTTTAGGATGATTTTGCGCCACTTTGTCCATTGCCCGCCGGCGCCATGGCCGCCAGCACCGCCGCCAGCACGATCAGGGCGCCGCCCAGCAGGATGCGCGGACTGAACTGAGCCGCGCCCAGGGCGGCGGCCGACAGGCTGGCAAACAGGATTTCGGTCAGCATGACGACGGCCGTGGTGCTGGCCGCCAGCCGCGCGGCACCGTATTGCAGGGCCGCATTGCTGGCCATGAAGCCCAGGCCCAGCGCCAGCAGTATCGGCAGGCTGACCACCTCCAGGCTGGGCGCTGGCAGCAGTTGCTGCGCGGTGCCGAACAGCGCCACGCCAGTGGCCACCAGGCCGCAGCCGCCAAACATGGCCAACATGCGCGAGGCGCTGGGGGTGTGGCTGTATTTGCGCAGCATGGCATTGGTGACGGCGAAGCTGAAGCCGCCCAGTATGGCGAGCCAGTCTGCGCCGCTGTGCGGCAGCGGCCAGGGGGAATGCGGGGTCTTGAGCACCACCAGCACGCCGCTCATGGCCAGCAGCAGCCGCAGCAGGGAGGGCCAGGTGGGTTTTTCGCCCAGCAAGGCCCAGGCCACCAGCACCGACCAGGCCGGCATCAGGTAAAACAGCAAGATCACCCGCACCACGTCGCCCATGGTCACGGCCCAGTTGAAACAGATATTGGTCAGTCCCGAGACCAGGCCCAGGATGCACAGCTGGGGATAGGCCGCGATGCCGCGCCAGGCCTTGAAGTGCAGCGCCAGCAGGGTGGAAAAAACCAGCAGGTAGATCAGCCCCGTCACCCACAGCGGGTGCAGACCATGGGCTTGCAACTGCCGCAGCGGCCACCAGGAAACGCCCCAGACAAAGGCATTGAAAACCAGGGCGCCGGCAGCCAGGCTGGCGCTACGACCGGCAGGCGTGGCGTGGGCCGCGGCGGCCAGCATCAGTGCGATTTATCGCTGCGGGCGATGCTCATCAAGTGCTCAAGCTGTGCCTTGTGCTTGATGCAGTTGCTCTTGTGCCAGCGCTGGATCAGCCACATGAAGCCGGCCACCACCACGCCAAAGCCCGTAATCGCCCCAAAGGCCGACAGGCCCAGGCCGGTGGACAGGCTGTAGCCCGCGCCCAGCGCCAGAATGCAGGCCTGCTCGTTGAAGTTCTGTACCGCAATCGAACGGCCCGCGCCCATCAGATTGTGGCCGCGGTGCTGCAGCAGCGCATTCATGGGCACCACCAGAAAGCCGCCCAGGCCGCCCAGCAGGATCAGGAAGGGCGCGGCGACCCAGACGTTGGTGATGAAATTCATCAGGATCACCAGCACGCCCATGGCAATGCCCAGCGGCATGACCAGGGGGGCCTGGTCCAGCCGCATGCGCATGGAGGCCAGCACCGCGCCTATGGCCGTACCTATGGCCACCACGCCGACCAGCGAGGAGGCCTGGGTGGTGCTGTAGCCCAGGGCGGCGGCGCTCCAGGCCAGCACGATGTAGCGCAGATTGCCCGAGACGCCCCAGAACAAGGTGGTGGTGGCCAGCGAGATCTGGCCCAGCTTGTCGCGCCACAGGGCGGCGTTGCAGTTCCAGAAGTCGGGCAGAAGCTCCAGCTTGTTGTGCGGCATGGGACGCATTTCAACGCCGGTGTCGGGAATGCGCAAATTGAACCAGGCGGCAATGGCATACAGGAGAATCAGCACCGAAATCGCTGCTTCGGGCGGGGTGTCAATGCCAATGTCGAATACTGGGAAATCAATGGACAGCAACAGGCTGGACACCGTATGGCCGACCAGTTGGCCACCCAGCAGCACGCCCAGAATGATGGATGAAATCGTCAGGCCTTCGATCCAGCCGTTGGCCTTGACCAGTTGCGAGGCCGGCAGCAGCTCGGTCAGGATGCCGTACTTGGCCGGCGAATAGGCGGCGGCGCCCAGTCCGACGATGGCATAGGCCACCAAGGGGTGCGAGCCAAACAGCATCATCAGGCAGCCGACGACCTTGATCGCGTTGCTCATGAACATGACGTTGCCCTTGGGCCTGGCATCGGCGTAAGCGCCGACAAAAGGCGCCAGCACCACGTAAAACAGCGCAAACATGGGCACCAGTGCCGCCGGTTGCCATTTCGGCGCCCCGCTGGACTTGAGCAGCTCCACGGCGGCCACAAATAGCGCGTTATCAGCCAGTGAGCTGAAAAACTGGGCCGCCATGATGGTGTAAAAACCGCGCTTCATTAATCTGTTTTGATCACCGACAGAGAGCATCAGTTGATCTGATGCCCCAAAATAAAGGTGAATGTCTCCAAGGGATTGCCGTTTATAGCATGGGGGCTGGTGTCAGAATCCATAAAGACCTTTCAGCGGATCGCGCCAGCGCGCGGTCAGCCCAACCCCAAGCCATCACCCTATTTCGCCATGCCACGTCCCATTCTTGCCACCATTCACACCGCCGCGCTAAGCCACAATCTGGCGCGCGTGCGCGCTGCCGCGCCCGATTCGCGGGTCTGGGCCGTCGTCAAGGCCAATGCCTACGGCCACGGCATAGAGCGGGTTTTTGACGCCCTGCGCAGTGCCGACGGCTTTGCCCTGCTGGACCTAGAGGAGGCCAAGCGCCTGCGGGCCCTGGACTGGCGCAGCCCGATCTTGCTGCTCGAAGGCTGTTTCGAGGCGCGCGACCTGGAGCTATGTTCCCGCCTGGGGCTGTGGCACAGCATCCACTGCAATGAGCAGATCGACATGCTGGCGGCGCACAAGACCCAGCTGCCGCACCGCGTGTTTCTCAAGATGAACACCGGCATGAACCGTCTGGGCTTCGCGCCCGAACGCTTTCGTGCCGCCTGGACCCGGCTCAACGCCTTGCCGCAGGTCGAAGAGATCTCCTTGATGCAGCATTTTTCCGACGCCGACGGCCCCTTGGGCATTGCCGCCCAGCTGCAGGCCTTCGAGGCCGTCACCCATGACCTGCCCGGCGAGCGCAGCCTGAGCAACAGTGCCGCCACCTTGCGCCACGGCGATGTGCTGGCCGGGCGCTCGGACTGGGTGCGCCCCGGCATCGTTCTGTACGGCAGCGCGCCCGATTTCCCGGAGCGCAGCGCCGCCGATTGGGACTTGCAGCCGACCATGACGCTGTCTTCCAAAATCATAGGCCTGCAAGATCTGCGCGCCGGCGATACCGTGGGCTATGGCTCCAGCTTCAGCGCCGATGCGCCGCTGCGCCTGGGCGTGGTGGCCTGCGGCTATGCCGACGGCTACCCCAGGCACTGCACCACCGGCACCCCGGTGCTGGTCAACGGTGTGCGCACCCGCGTGCTGGCCCGCGTCAGCATGGACATGATCACGGTGGACCTGACGCCGGTACCCAACGCCGGCATGGGCAGCGAGGTGACCTTGTGGGGCCGCGCCTCCAACGGTGCCGTGCTGTCCATAGATGAAGTGGCGCGGGCCGCCGGCACCGTGGGTTATGAGCTGATGTGTGCGGTAGCGCAGCGGGTGCCTTTTGCGGTGGAATAGCGCCTCGCTACTATCCTGTGCCCCGCACAACGCCAACCGCTGGAGTTTTATGACGCTCTCTCCTGTCACCGTCCGCCCCATCGCCGCTTCAGATTTCGAGGCTTGGCTGCCGCTCTGGCAGGGTTACAACCAGTTTTATGGACGCTCAGGAGCCACCGCGCTCGCCGACGACATCACGCAGATGACCTGGTCGCGTTTTTTTGACGCTTATGAGCCGGTCCATGCGCTGGTCGCGGAGTCCGAAGAGGGCTTGCTGGGGCTGACGCACTACCTGTTTCACCGCAGCACCACTCGCATAGCGCCCAACTGCTATTTGCAGGACTTGTTCACCACCGAAGCAGCGCGAGGCCGCGGTGTCGGCAGGGCGCTCATCGAAGCGGTTTACGAGAGGGCAAGGGCCGCAGGCTCCCCCCGCGTGTACTGGCAAACCCATGAAACCAACGCCACGGCGATGAAACTGTATGACAAGGTGGCGCAACGCTCCGGCTTCCTGGTGTACGGGAAGGCCTTGTAGCGCGTGCCATGGCCCCCTGCACATGGTGGGGCCATTCTTGCGCCGTACGGTCCGCCACCCGGCAAGGGCTGCCGCTTGATGCGATGAGTGGCCCGCGCTAGTAAAGCCCGTGCACCCGCGCCTGCAGCCGCGCCAGCCCCAGCAGCGCATCGGTGAAAGGCGTGGCCACCTGGGTCAGCTGGCCCAACTCTTTCACGGCAGCCACCAGCGCATCGAGCTCGACCGCCTTGCCGGCTTCCACATCCTGCAGCATAGAGGTCTTGAAGGCGCCCAGCTTAAGCGTGACGGCGTGGCGGTCCTCGGGCTGCTGCTCTATGTGGATGCCTAGGCGCGCGCCTATGGCCTTGGCCTCCAGCATGATGCTGGAGACAAAGCCGCGCACCAGCTCGTCGCCCAGGATCCGGTCGGTGGTGGCGCCGGTCAGGGCGCTGATGGGGTTCATCGTCATGTTGCCCCAGAGCTTGAACCAGATGTCTTGCTGGATCTGCTCGGACAGCGGGGCCTCGAAACCGGCTTTTTCCAGCAAGGCGGCGAGCCGCTGGACCCGCTCACTCTTCTCGCCCGAGGGCTCGCCCAGTATCAGCTTGTTGCCGAAGTTGTGGCGCACCAGCCCGGGCTCGTCCAGCGAGCAGCTGGCATGCACCACGCAGCCTATGACTTGCTGCGCCGGAATCGCCTGGGCCAGCGCGCCGGTTGGGTCGACCGAGTTCAGGCGGGTGCCGGCCAGCGTGCCGCCAAAACCCTGCAAAAACCACCAGGGCACGCCGTTCATGGCGGTCAAAACTATGGTGTCAGGGCCCAAGAGCGGCGCTATCTGCTGCACCACATCGGGCAGCGACGGCGCCTTGACGGTCAGCACCACCAGGTCTTGCACGCCCAGCTCGGCCGGCGCGGCGCTAGAGGCCACCGCCTGCGAGCTCATGCGGCCGTCCTGAATCAGGCGCAGGCCGTGCAGCTGCAGGGCGTCCAGCGTGGCGCCGCGTGCCACCACGCTGACGCTGCAGCCGGCCCGGGCCAGCCCGCTGCCAATCCAGCCACCAATGGCGCCGGCGCCGTAAATGCAAACTTTCATGCTCTTGCTCCCCGTGCGCCTGGCGGCGTCACTGTTGCGAAAATTTAAGAAAAACAAGCCATTAGCCCAATAAGGGTGGGCGCTACCAGCTCCTTATTTGATAGCTGACGCGCCACACTGCCGAGCTCAACACGACGGCTGCAATCGCCATTTTCCCCGCAAGCCGGCCGCTTGTGGCGGCTTTTCGGCCGGAGCCAGTGGCCCGCTGCAGCCAGGCCCCAGCCTGGACGTGGCGGGTCAATACACTAGGCCCATGGCCAAAGAAAAAACGATTTACACCTGTACCGAATGCGGCGGCATCAGCCCCAAGTGGCTGGGCAAATGCCCGCATTGCAACGCCTGGAACACGCTGATCGAGTCGGTGGCCGAGAGCGCTGCCGGCAAAAACCGCTACAGCACGCAGTTCCAGTCGCTGGCCAAGGCCTCGGAAGTCACGGCGCTGGCCAATATCGACGCCACCGACATGACGCGCACGCCGACCGGGCATGAGGAGCTGGACCGGGTGCTGGGCGGCGGCATCGTCGAGGGCGGGGTGGTGCTGATAGGCGGCGACCCGGGCATAGGCAAATCCACCTTGCTGCTGCAGGCGTTGGACTCGTTGCAGCGCTCGGGGCTGAACACGCTTTATGTGACGGGCGAGGAAAGCGGCGCCCAGGTGGCGCTGCGGGCACGCCGGCTCGGTCTCGACGGCTCGCAGGTCGCGGTGATGGCGGAGATTCAACTCGACAAAATCCTCGCCACGCTGCAGGAGCAGCAACCCGCCGTGGCGGTGATCGACTCGATACAGACGGTGTATTCCGACCAGCTGACATCGGCTCCGGGTTCGGTGGCGCAGGTGCGCGAATGCGCCGCCCACCTGACGCGCGCCGCCAAGTCCAGCGGCGTGTGCATCGTGCTGGTCGGCCACGTCACCAAGGATGGGGCGCTGGCCGGCCCGCGCGTGCTGGAACACATGGTCGATACCGTGCTGTATTTCGAGGGCGACACGCATTCGAGCTTTCGCCTGGTGCGCGCCATCAAGAACCGCTTTGGCGCGGTCAATGAAATCGGCGTCTTCGCCATGACCGAAAAAGGCCTGAAGGGCGTCAGCAACCCCAGCGCCATGTTTTTGAGCCAGCACAGCGAACCGGTGCCCGGCAGCTGCGTGATGGTGACGCTGGAGGGCACGCGTCCGCTGCTGGTGGAAATCCAGGCGCTGGTCGATGACGGCGGACCCAATCCGCGCCGCCTCAGTGTCGGCCTGGACCGCGACCGTCTCGCCATGCTGCTGGCCGTGCTGCATCGCCACGCCGGTGTGGCCTGCATGGACCAGGACGTGTTTGTCAACGCGGTGGGCGGCGTGCGCATTAGCGAGCCGGCGGCCGATCTGGCGGTGATGCTGGCGATCACCTCCAGCCTGCGCGGCAAGCCGCTGCCCAAGGGCTTTTTGGCCTTTGGCGAGGTCGGGCTGGCCGGCGAAGTGCGGCCGGCGCCGCGTGGCCAGGAGCGCCTGAAGGAGGCGGCCAAGCTGGGCTTTAGCGTGGCGGTGGTGCCCAAGGCCAATGTGCCCAAGAAGCCGATCGAGGGCCTGACCATACATCCGGTCGAGCGTATAGAGCAGGCGCTGGATTTGTTGCGCAGCCTGGACTGAGGCGTTGCACAATCAAGCTCATGAAACTCGCCGTCATTTCCGACATTCACGGCAACCTGCTGGCGCTTGAGGCCGTGCTGGCCGACATTGCCGGGCTGGGCGTTGACCAGACCGTGAACCTGGGCGACATCCTGAGCGGCCCGCTGCAACCCGTGGAAACGGCCGAGCTGTTGATGGCCCGCGATTTCATCACCATTCGCGGCAACCATGAGCGCCAGGTGCTGGACCTGCTGGACCAGGGCCAGCATCTCGACCCACTCGGCACCGACGGCTACACCGCTGGCCAGTTGACGTCGGCGCAGGTGGCGTGGATCAGGGCGCTGCCCGCGCGCCTGGAGTTGGCGGGCGGCGATGTCCTGCTGTGCCACGGAACGCCCGACAGCGACCTCATTTACTGGATGGAAACCACGCTTCCCGGTTTCCCTGACGCGCATCCGACGGGTATCCGGCCCGCGACCGCCGAAGAAGTGTTGCTGCGGTTTGGCGACGCGAGCCCCCAGGCGCACTCGCTCATCCTTTGCGGCCACACCCATGTGCCGCGCATGGCCCAGTGCGGCCACTCGCTGGTCGTCAATCCCGGCAGCGTCGGCCTGCCGGCCTATGACGACGACCATCCCTACCGGCATGTGGTGGAAAACGGCGCGCCGCACGCGCGCTACGCGGTGGTGGAGAAAACAGTGCAGGGCTGGCGGGTGGACTTGCGCGCCGTGCCCTACGACCACATGGCGGCAGCCAAAGCGGCACTCGGCCGCGGGCGTGCCGACTGGGCGCATGCCCTGGCGACCGGTTGGGCCAGGCGCGGCGGCTGACCAGGTGCTATTGAAAACATAGCTGTTTGCGCTAACCCCTATTGGGTTGCAGGCCTTTTTTCTTTAAAAAGGCCGCCATGTGATGCCTGCCAACCCTTCCCGGCGGCTTTTTCATGTGGGCTACGCACTCCCCACAGCGCCGCGCTGCGCCGGGGCTGCGAAAATAAGATCATGAACTTTCAAAAATTCTTTGTTCCCATCGCCGGTCTCGCGGCGGTGCTGCTGGCCTATCGTTTTTATGGCTGGATCGGTGTGGCCGGGGTGGTCACGGCTCTGGTGATGTGGATGCTGCTGCATTTCACCCGCATGATGCAAGTCCTCAAGCGCGCGGCCAACCGGCCCATCGGCTATGTGGACAGCGCCGTCATGCTCAACGCCAAGCTCAAGCCCGGCATGACCTTGCTGCATGTGGTCGCCATGACCCGCGCGCTCGGCAAACTGCAGACGGAAAAAGACGCGCAGCCCGAAATCTTTCGCTGGACCGACGGCACCGAGTCCCACGTGACCTGCACCTTTGTCGGCGGCAAGCTGGCGCACCACGAGCTTTTCCGCCCGGCGCCAAGCGAGTCCACGCCGGCCCCGTAAAATCGGCCTTTCGGGTTTTGCAGTGCCTGCGCCCGCGCCAGGCGGCGCGGGCCCCGGTGGCGCAAATCTATTCCACGACATTCACCACAGGATCAGCATCATGTCCCCAGTAGCACCCTCCATGGCAGACCGCGACGGCAAAATCTGGATGGACGGCCAGATGGTCGAATGGCGCGACGCCAAAATCCACGTGCTGAGCCACACCCTGCATTACGGTTGCGGCGCTTTTGAGGGCGTGCGCGCCTACAAGACCGACGACGGCAGCACGGCCATCTTCCGCCTCGAAGAGCACACCGAGCGCCTGTTCAACAGCGCCAAGATCCTGCGCATGAAGATTCCCTTCAGCAAGGAAGAAGTTAACGAAGCCCAAAAGGCCGTGGTGCGCGACAACAATCTGGAGTCCTGCTACCTGCGTCCGCTGACCTGGATTGGCTCGCAAAAGCTGGGCGTCAGCCCCAAGGGCAACACCATTCACCTGATGGTGGCGGCCTGGGCCTGGGGCGCCTACCTGGGCGAAGAGGGCATGAAGCGCGGCATCCGCGTCAAGACCTCCAGCTACACCCGTCACCACGTCAACATCACCATGACGCAGGCCAAGGCGGTGAGCAACTACAGCAATTCCATTCTGGCGAATATGGAAGCGCTGGATGATGGCTACGACGAAGCGCTGCTGCTCGATGCCTCGGGCTTCGTCTCCGAAGGCGCGGGCGAGAACGTGTTTGTCGTCAAGGGCGGCGTGGTCTACACCCCCGACCTGTCGGCCGGCGCGCTCAACGGCATCACCCGCAACACCGTCATGCACATCTGCAAGGACCTGGGCCTGGAACTGGTGCAAAAGCGCATCACCCGCGACGAGGTCTATATCGCCGATGAGGCCTTCTTCACCGGCACCGCCGCCGAAGTCACGCCGATCCGCGAGCTCGACCGCCTGGAAATCGGCAGCGGCTCGCGCGGCCCCATCACCGAAAAAATCCAGAGCGCCTTCTTTGACATCGTCAACGGCCGCAATCCCAAGTACGCCCACTGGCTCGCCAAAGTCTGAAGCGCTGACTGAAAGCCGAATATGAGCACCCCCACGACGACCACCCATTCCTCCTCTGTCGAACTGCTGGCCTCCGACCTGAACGCTCAGGGCGGCGTCTACTGCCCCAGCCCCAAGGCCGATATGAAGCTGTGGAATAGCCACCCCAAGGTTTACCTGGACGTGGCGCGCACCGGCCAGGCCAAGTGCCCCTACTGCGGCACGGTTTACGCGCTGAAAGCCGGCGAACACTTCGGCGCTGGTGGACATTGACCCACCCCCGAAGCGGCCTGTGGCCGCTTCCCCCTCAAGGGGGCGCCATCTGCGGCCCGGCAAAGCCGGTTCCGCGCTGGCCTTGGAAGGGACGGCCTGATGCCTGAGTCACTGATCATTGCTCCGCAATGGATAGGCGACGCGGTGATGACCGAGCCGCTGCTGCGCCGCCTGCAGGCGCGCGGCGAACGCCTCACGGTGGGCGCCTTGCCCTGGGTGGCGCCGGTCTACCGCGCCATGCCGCAGGTGGCCGAGGTGATCGAATTTCCCTTTGCCCATGGCGGCCTGCAATTCAAGGCGCGTCGCGTCATTGCCAAGCGCATGACGGGCCAGTTCGACAAAGCCTACGTGCTGCCCAATTCGCTGAAAAGCGCCTTGCTGCCTTTTCTGGCCAGCATTCCCCAGCGCATAGGCTATCTGGGCGAGGCGCGCGTCGGCCTGCTCACGCACAGGCTGAAAAATCCCAAGAACAAGCCGCCCATGGTGGCGTTTTATTCCGCGTTGAGCGGCGAGGGCGATCTGCAGGACGACCGGCCGCAATTGCACATCGCAGACGCGGATATCACCGCCACGCTGAGCCAGCTCGGCTTGCAGCGCGGCGCCTTCGTCGTCTTTGCGCCCGGCGCCGAGTTCGGTCCGGCCAAGCGCTGGCCTGCCGCGCATTTCGCCGCGCTGGCCGCCAAGCTGGACTTGACGGTGGTGCTGCTCGGCTCAGGCAAGGAAGCCGCCCTGTGCGAGGAAATCGCCGGCCCGGTGAACGCGCAGCAGCCTGGCAAATGCCTCAATCTGGCCGGCAAGACTTCATTGCCGCAGGCCTTGTGCCTGATTGCCGCCAGCCGCAGCACGGTCAGCAACGACTCCGGCCTGATGCATGTGGCCGCCGCACTGGGCGTGCCGCAGGTGGCGATCTTCGGCTCCTCCAGCCCGCTGCACACGCCGCCGCTGAGCGACAAGGCCACCGTGCTCTGGCTGAAAATCGATGCGGCCTATCAGCCGCCGCTGGACTGCGCGCCCTGCTTTGAGCGTGTCTGCCCGCTAGGCCATACGCGCTGCCTCAACGACATCAGCGCCGAGCGGGTGTTGCGGGCGCTTTAGCCAGCAGCCGCAGTCTCAGGCCGGAAACGCCGTGAGCGGCTCAAAGTCCGGCTTGCCCTGGGTGGGCGTCCTGGCCACGTTCATGACCCAGCAGACCATCACGAAATAACCCACCAGGGTGGTGAGTTCGACCACGCCCTGCTCACCAAATGACGCCAGCGCTTCGGCATAGGTGGCGTCGCTGCTGCCGTGCTGCAGCAGTAGCTCAGAGGTGAAATCAAGCGCCACGGCTTCGTCCGCCGCCATGCCGCGCGGCTGCCTGCCCGCAGCGATGGCGTCCAGCGTGGACTGCTGCACGCCGGCCTGCAGCGCCAGTGGCGCATGCATCAGCCACTCAAACTGGTTGGACACCTGCCGGGCCACGCGGCAGATCACCAGTTCGCGGATGCGCGCGTCCAGCAGGCTTTCAAAGCGCAGGTATTCGCCGACCTTGCCGATACGGTTCATGAGCTCGGGGCTGCGCAGCAGTGGAATAAAAGGGCCGAATACCGCCTTGCGCGGCCCGGCGATCAGCGCGTCGGCGGCTTCGCGCTGTGCCGGCGACATGGCTTCTAGCGCCATCAGGGGCATGCGTTCCGTGCCGGGGCTTGAAAAGCCCTGGGCAACCTGGGCGGACGGGATGGCGGCTGTGCTGCTCATGGCGCTTCCTTATTTCCTTGTGGTGGGCAAAGGCTTTGAGCGTTGCAAACAGGCCTTGCCTTAGCGCATTATGATGAGCTTGCCCCAACCTTTTTCGGAGTGTCATCACCATGAGCGGTCGAATTCTTGTCACGGCGAGCCTGTTCGCGCTGGTTTCAGCGGGCGCCGTTGCGGGCGTCTCTGAAACCGCCAGCGCGACGGCGCACAAGGCTTCGGGGGTTGCCACCAAGGTGGAAGGCGCGGTCAAGCGCGGTGTCGGCAAGGCCGCTGGCGCCGTCGAGCATGGCGGTGCCGTTGCGGGAAAGGCCGTCAACCGTACTGCCGGGAAGCTTGGTTTACCGGCGTCGGCGGCATCCAGCCCCAGCTTTCCACCCAATCCAAACAGATAGATAGGGGCCTGGCAAACCGCCATGCAGGCAAAAAAAGACCACCTCTCGGTGGTCTTCCCAATTCATGGTGCCAGGGCCTCAGGCCGCCACCGGCAATTCAACAATGAATGAGGCGCCGCCGCCGGGCCGGGCTTCGCAGTGCACCGTGCCGCCGTGGCGCTCGCTGATGGATTTCACCAGGGCCAGGCCCAGGCCCACGCCGCCTTCGCGCTCGCTGGCGCCGGGCAGGCGATAAAAGGGTTCAAAAATGCGCTCACGCTGGGCGGCGGGCACGCCCGGGCCGCGGTCGTGCACCTTGATCACGGCCCTTTGCTGCTTGCCGACGCGAATCTGCGTCAGCTCCAGGCTGATGTCGCCGCGGCCGTAGCGCCTGGCGTTTTCCAGCAGGTTGCGGATCAGCCGGCGCAGCAGGCGCGGCGAGCCCTGCACCGTCAGGCTGTGGCCGTTGTTGGCCACGCCCATTCCCAGTTCCTGGCCGCTGGCCTGCTCGGCCTGCAGTTCGGCGTTGACGCGCGAGCACTCCTCGGCGGCCAGCCCGGTCAGGTCCAGGGTCTCAAAGGGTTCGGCATCGGCCTGCTTGGCATCGAGCCGGCTGGCCAGCAGGATTTCGTCGATCAGCTGGTCGAGCTCATTGATGCTGCGTGCTATTTCCAGGCGCTGCGGCGAGGCCGGGTCCACGCCCATCAGCTCCAGTCCCATGCGTATGCGCGCCAGCGGTGAGCGCAGCTCGTGTGAGGCATTGGCCAGCAGCGATTTGTGCGAGTTCATCAGGGATTCGATGCGCTCTGCGGCATGGTTGAAGCGCTCGGCCAGAAAGGCCACCTCGTCGCTGCCACTGGCGTTGACCCGCGCCGACAGGTCGCCCGCACCCCAGCGCTCGACGCCGCGCTGCAGCGCCTCCAGCCGCAAGGTCAGGCGCCGCATGACGGGGTAGGCGCCCAGCGCCACGGCCAGACCGACCAGGCCCAGCATCCAGCCAAAACCAAAACCGAAGGGCAGGCGAATCCAGCTGTTGCCGGGCGGGCGTTTCGGCCGGGGCAGCAGCAGGTTCAAGGTCTGGCCGTCATTGGTGACGACATCAAATTCCAGATCCTCGCCGAGTTTGCGATCCGGCTTGGTTTGCGCCGTGCCTATGACTTCGCCGGCGGCGTTGTGCACCAGCACCTCGCGAATGGGCAGTTGCGGCGGGTCCACGCTCAGGCGCCAGGCGGCGCCGACCAGAAAAGTCAGCACCACCACGGTGGCCACCACGGCCAGCCAGATGCGTACATAAAGATGGGAGGTAAAACGGGCCCACATTTTCAGCATCAGTCTTGTTGCTTGGCAAAGACATAACCCACGCCGCGCACCGTGAGAATGCGTTTCGGGTCCTTGGCGTCCAGTTCGATGGCGCTGCGGATGCGGCCCATGTGCACGTCGATGGAGCGGTCAAAGGCTTCGAGTTCGCGGCCGCGCACGGCTTCCATGATCTGGTCCCGGCTGAGCACGCGGCCGGCGCGTTCGGCCAGCGCCACCAGCAGGTCGAACTGGTAAGAGGTCAGCTCGCAGGGCTTGCCCATGACAGACACGGTGCGCGCATCGCGGTCGATTTCCAGCGAACCAAAGCGCATCACCTTTTGGCCACCGGCGCTGGCCGCCGTGCTGCTTTCGCCGCCGCGCCGTAGCACGGCGCGAATGCGGGCCAGCAGCTCGCGCGGCTCAAAGGGCTTGGGCAGGTAGTCGTCGGCGCCGATTTCCAGTCCGACGATGCGGTCCATAGGATCGCCCTTGGCGGTCAGCATCAGCACGGCGGTGTGCGCCGTCTCATTGCCCAGGGCCTTGATGCGGCGGCAGACTTCCAGGCCGTCCATGTCGGGCAGCATCAGGTCCAGAATCACCAGATCTGGCGGGCTGGCCTGCAGCGCGGCCAGGCCGCTGGCGCCATCGGCGGCATGGCTGAAGCCATAACCCGACTGGCGCAAATATTCACCCACCATGGCGGCCAGGCGGGTGTCGTCTTCGATCATTAAAAGTTGCTGGGTCATGGGCGGGTCCTCGGTTGCGGGCGATGTTCTGTGGGTTGGCGCATCACCATGAAACGCATGGTGCGCCGGACGCAATAATTGCGCTTGAAGCCGCCGTAAAGTTACGGTAAACCGTGACGGCCAGGCGCCTGCCAGCCGGCTGGCATAGGGCGCCTAGTTTTTATGAAATGCTATTTAATTAATAGCTGTCAGCGTTTGTTGTTATTGGCTTGCAGGCTTAATTTGTCTTGAAGCCAGGGCCACCAGAACGAGTACCGGCAAGCCCAGCAAGGCCGAGGCGGTGAAAAACTGGCTGTAACCAAAGGCATCGACAAACTTGCCCGAATAGCCGGCCAGAAACTTGGGCAGCAACAGCATCATGGAGCTGAACAGCGCGTATTGCGTGGCCGAGTAGTTGACGTTGGTCAGGCTGGACAGGTAGGCGATGAAGGCGGCCGAGGCAATGCCGCTGGACAGGTTGTCGGCCGAAATCACGAAGATCAGCGCCGTGACATCATGGCCGCGCGTGCCCAGCCAGGCGAACAGCAGGTTGCTGGCGGCGCTCAGGATGGCGCCCAGCATCAACACCTTCATCACACCAAAGCGCATGGCCAGACCGCCGCCGACAAAGGCGCCGACCAGGGTCATGATGACGCCGTAGATTTTGGTCACGGTGGCGACTTCGTCCTTGGTGTAGCCCATGTCCACGTAAAACGGATTCGCCATGATGCCCATCACCACATCGCTGATGCGGTACACCGCGATCAGCGCCAGGATCAGCAAGGCCTGCTTGCCGTAGCGGCGCAGAAAATCGGCAAAAGGGGCGATCAGCGCGCCCTTGAGCCATTCGGCCAGGTTTTTGCTGGGCGGCAGCTCGCGGCGCTGCGGTTCGGGCGAGCACAGCACCGTCACCATGCCCAGCAGCATGGAGGCGGCCATCACCAGGTAGGCGGTTTGCCAAGCGCCATGCTGGTAGCCGGTGAGGCTGGTGATTTCGGCGCGCGCGGCAATCCACAGCGCGCCGGCGCCGGCCCAGATCATGGCGATGCGGTAGCCGGTCTGGTAGGAGGCGGCCAGCGCGGCCTGGCGCTGGATGTCGGCCGACTCGATGCGATAGGCGTCCAGCGCAATGTCTTGCGTGGCCGAGCCAAAGGCCACCGCCAGCGCGCACCACACCACCGGCAGCAAAGCCTGTCGGGGATCGGTCAGGGCCATGGCCACCAGCGCCGTCATGATGAGGGTTTGCGACAACAGCAGCCAGCTGCGGCGCCGGCCCAGCCAGCGCGTCAGCAAGGGAATCGGCAGCCGGTCCACCAGCGGCGCCCAGACCCACTTGAAGCCATAGGCCAGGCCGACCCAGCTCAGGTAGCCAATGGTGGTGCGGTCTATGCCGGCTTCGCGCAGCCAAAAACTCAAGGTGCCAAATACCAGCAGCAGCGGCAGGCCGGCCGAAAAACCCAGCAACAGCATGCGCAGGGTGGCGGCCTCGGTGTACACATGCCAGACATCACGCCAGCTTTTTTTGGGGGCGGCGCTAGCCGGCGCCGCTGCTTGGCTAACAGGGAGAGAAGAGATTTTGTCGGTCATGAGGTTTTGAGATTCTGGCTATTATTGACGCATGTGCTTTTTATGCGACGCCAAACATTCCGCCTGGCCAGGCCGCCGGGCTTTTCTGCTGGCGGCCGCCGGCGCAACGGCGGCGGCAGTCGCTACGCCCTTGCAGGCCCAGGTCAATGTCGGGCCGGCTTCGGGGCTGCGCAATCTGGTGCCGGCCGACGAGCTGGAAGGCGCGGCGACGCAGGAATACGACAAGCTGCTGGCCGAGGCCCGCGCCAAGGGCACGCTGGCGGCGCCAAGCAGTCCACAGCTGCAACGCCTGCGCAAGATTGCCCAGCGCCTGGTGCCGCAAACCGCTCAGTGGAATGACCGGGCCAAGGACTGGCGCTGGGAAGTCAACCTGATCAGCAGCAAGGAACTCAATGCCTTTTGCATGCCTGGCGGCAAGATTGCCTTTTACACCGGCATTCTGGAGCAGCTCAAACTGAGCGACGACGAGGCCGCCATGATCATGGGCCACGAGATGGCCCATGCCCTGCGCGAGCATGCGCGCGCCCGCATTGCCAAAAGCCAGGGGACCGGCACCTTGCTGTCCCTGGGCGCGCAACTGCTGGGGCTGGGGCAGCTGGGCGACGTGGCGGCCAGCATAGGCACGCAACTGCTCACGCTGCGCTTTAGCCGCGATGATGAAACCGACGCCGATCTGGTCGGACTGGAGCTGGCCGCGCGCGCCGGCTACAACCCGCAGGCCGCCGTCAGCCTGTGGGAGAAGATGGGCCAGGCCAGCGCTGGCGCGGGCGGCCCGAGCTTTCTGTCCACCCACCCTTCGGGGCCGGATCGCATCCAGCAGCTGCAGTCCAATGTGCCCAAGGTTCAGGGTCTTTATCTGCGCGCGCGTGGCTGAGGCCGCCTAGGCCACAGCACGCCGTCTTGGTTTTGCCGGCCCCGCGTTCATGAGCGATCCTGTTCCGCCCGACTTGCGTACTGGTGATCAGCTCCGCTTGCCGGCTTTCTTCAGCCGGGCCTGGTGGCGCGCTTTCCGGCCGGCCCGCACCCGTATCAACACGCGTGAGCGCCTGCGCCTGGTGGCGGGCTCGCTGATCGGCATTTTTCTGACCGGTCTGCTCTGTCATCTGGTCAGCGGCACGGCGGTAGCGAGCCTGCCCTGGCTGGTGGCGCCTTTGGGTGCCAGTGCGGTGCTGGTGTTTGCCCTGCCGGCCAGCCCTTTGGCCCAGCCCTGGTCCGTGGTGGGGGGCAATACGGTGTCGGCCCTGGTGGGCATTGCCGGGGTTCATGGCATGCACCTGTTGGGCTCACCCGAGTTGGCGGCCGCGCTCGCCGTGGCCACGGCCATCGCCCTGATGCTGGCGCTGCGCTGCCTGCATCCGCCGGGCGGGGCCACCGCGCTGATGATGGTGCTGGGCGGCATTTCAGACCCGCTGTTTGCCTTTTATCCGGTGCTGCTCAATTCGGCCCTGCTGGTGGCCGCCGGCATTGTCTACAACAACGCCACGCGCCGGCCCTATCCGCACATGCAGCTGGCGCCGGCCACGGCGCCGCTTTCCGGCCAGGCCAAGCTGCTGGATGCCGACCTGGACGCCGTGCTGGCGCGCTACAACCAGGTGCTGGACGTCAGCCGGGATGACCTCAAGGCCTTGCTGGTGCAAACCCAGTCGCGCGCCTACGACCGCAAACTGGCCGAAGTGCGCTGCGCCGACATCATGTCGCGCGATCTGGTGACGGTGGAGTTCGGCACGCCGCTGCAGGAAGCCTGGGCGCTGCTGCGTGAGCGCCGCATCAAGGCGCTGCCGGTGGTGGACCGCACGTTTCGCATTGCCGGCATCATCACGCTGGCCGATTTCATGCGGGCCGCCGAGCTGGACCTGTATGAAGGCTTCGACGACAAGCTGCGCAAACTGATACGCAGCAGCCGCACCATCCACTCGAACAAGCCCGAGGTGGTCGGCCAGATCATGACGCGTAATGTGCGCGTGGCCAGCGAGCAGCGCCATCTGGTGGAGCTGGTGCCGCTGTTCGGCAGCACCGGCCATCACCACATTCCCATCATCGGCGAGGGCGAGCGCCTGGTCGGCATGATCACCCAGTCCGACCTGGTCGCCGCCTTGGGGCGGGCCGCCGACCCGGCCTCGTGAAGCCGGCGGCGCTTCAGGCCATGAAGGCCAGGGGAACGGGGTTTTCGCCCAGGGCATTGAGCAATATGGCCCAGTGCATGGATTCATCGCCCAGGATGCTGGCGGCGGCCTTGGCCAGATCACGGTCGGCGAACAAGGGCACGGCCCCCAGGTAGGCGCTGACGGCGCCTTTTTCCAGCGTGGCGGCAAAGCGCAGCACATCGGCCTGGTTTTTCAGCTTGTCGACCGGAAATTCGTATTTGTCCTTGGCCAGCACCGGTTTGCCGCCCAGCTTGCTGACCACCGAGGCCAGCAGTGCGGCATGTGCCTTGTGATGGCCCTGGAATTGCACGGCCAGATCCAGCACCGGCTTTTGCAGCAGCCCGCTTTCGGCGCCGACCTGATAGGCGGCAACCGCCTCCAGCTCCGCGCCCAGCGCCGAGTTCAGGATGCCGACATCCTTGCCCGGGGATTTGGTGGGCTTGCCGGCGGCCAGGCTTTCGCGTCCGGCCAGCATGGCAATGGCGGTGCCCGACAGGGTCAGGCCGGTGACGCGCAGAATGCCGCGGCGGCTGCTCAGGATTTGTTCGCCCTGTTGAATAAAGCTGAATGACATGATGATCTCCTCCAAGTGGACCGAGCGCAGACGAAGTTATTCCCAAGTCATCTGCGCTGAAAATGACTTGATGAAGTGACTGAGTGAGTGGGGGGACGTGGTCTAGGGCTAGGGCGGTGGCGTGCTGCCAACGCCGCTGCCATGGCGTATCGCCTGCAGCACCGTGTTAACCATGCGGTCGCAGCGTCCGCCTTCAAAGGCAAAGGCATCTTGCAGACCAAGCTTCACGTCACGCTGCAAGGACTGGCGCAGCATCTGGCGGGCCCGAAACAGCCGGGTCTTGACCAGGGCCGGTGAAATGTCCAGGCATTGGGCGGTTTCCTCAACGCTCAACTCTTCCACCGCGCGCAGCATGAACACCGTGCGGTGCTCGTCGGGCAGGCGGTCAATTTTGCTTTCGAGCAGACTTCGTAATTGTTCGCGCATGGCCAGGTCCTCCGGCGTTTCCGAAAGCATCAGTTCGATGGCGTTGAGGGCGTGGTTGTGATCCATGGCAAAGGCCGTATCGCCTTGCAGGCGCTGCCCGGCCCTGCTCTGCTGGCGTTTTTTGTTCAGGGCCTCGTTGATCACGATGCGTGTCAGCCAGGTGGAAAGCTGGGCCGTGCCCTGGAAGTTTTTCAAGGCCACGAAGGCGCGCAAATAGGCTTCCTGCACCGCGTCCTCGGCATCGCCATCGGCGTGCAATATGCTGCGCGCCACGCGGAACAGGCGCCGGTTGTGGGTGCGCATCAGCTGCTCGAAGGCTTGCAGATTGCCTGCGGCAAGTTGCGCCATCAGCACTTGCGGATCGCTGGGTGCCGGGGCTGCGGGCGACAGGGTTTGCATGCATTCACCTTTTTGGGTCGGTATTGCTGCATTAGATGGTTTGCGCGGCAGTCAGGTTACAGCTATTTATCGCAAGAGGGCGTTTGCGCTGGCGCATGCGCGGCTCGTCACCATCTGCTGTAATACGCTGACTCGGGCTGAGCGCTCATGGCGGCCCGGTTTTGGAGCCGTGCCGATGAAACTCAACATCCTGTCCGATCTGCACCTGAGCTGCGGTGATCTGGACCTTCCCGACAATGACGCCGATGTGGTCATTTTGGCCGGCGACATTGCGCGCCCGCTGGAGGCGGTGACGTGGGCCCGTGGTTTTGACAAGCCGGTGCTCTATGTCCCGGGCAACCACGAGTTTTACGGCGGCAGCCTGGCCGACACGGTGGCCGAACTCAAACGGCTGTGCAGTGGCAGCCGCATTCAGGTGCTCGACTGCGATGAAGTCATGCTGGATGGCGTGCGCTTTCTGGGCGCCACGATGTGGACCGATTTCAGGCTTTTTGGCGAGGGCGAGCCCCGCCTGCAGGCGATGAAAGAAGCGCAGGGCTTCATGGGCGACTTCAAGAGAATCCATGCCGACAAGCTTGCCGAGCGGCTGTTCACGCCCGAGGACTGCGCCCAGTTGTGCCTGCACCACGCCAACTGGCTGGAAGGCCGGCTGGCCCAGCAGCATGCCGGGCCTACCGTGGTGCTCACCCACCATGCGCCCTCGCGCGCCAGCATTCATCCGCGCTTTGCTGGCTCGGCGCTCAACGCCTGCTTTGTGTCCGATCTGGCGCACCTGGCCGGCGCCGACCGCGCGCAGCTGTGGGTGCACGGCCATACCCACGACAGCTTCGACTATGAGATCAAGGGCACGCGCGTGGTCTGCAATCCGCGCGGCTATGCCCGGGACGGCGTCAATGAAAACCCCTTGTTTGACCGCAATTTCGTGGTCGAGATAGGGCGCTGAAACGCCGGCATCCACGGCTTGGCAAGGAGGCAAGACATGAGCACATGGTTTTCAAAACAGCTGGGCGATGGCGTCTGGTCTTTCAGCATGAGGGACCAGGTCAAGGATGCCTTTTTGCCCTTGTATGTGCTGGCCGGCCGGCCCGTGGAGATGGCGGTGTTCACCCGGCATGAGTCGGAAGGGCGTTTGCAGTGTGAAGTCGTGGCCTATTTTTCGCCGGCGGCCGTTAGCGTGGCGCGTGCCCTGCACGCCACGCCGTGCCAGAAGCCGGCGCGCGGCGAGCTGGACTTGCTGGCGGGCGAGCCGGGCTGCTGGCCGCTGCTGTTTCCGTCTGACGCCGCGGAATGAACAAGGAGCCCGTCGTCATGGCGGGAATGTTCTATTTTATCGATAAAAATGGCATGTAGCGCCCGTATGACATGCGCCAACAGCTATATATTTGATAGCAAAAAAAGGCGCTTGCTAGCTCGGAGCTGCAAGCCGTACGCCACCGCAGGCTAGGCCGGCACGGCACACTGCCTGGATCGGTCAAGCTTCAGGCAGCGCTTGAACGGGTAATTGCGACCTTCCTTGATCGCCAGGATCATTTGCTCAACCTTCTTGGCAGAGCGAGTGCCGAAGTAATAGTCGTAAATCTCGCCATTGACGATGATGGCCACCTGTGGCGATCCATTTCGCCCGGAACTGGCCTCATCAAGTTTTGCCTTGTAGGGCTTCACCTCATCGGGCAGGAACATCGACGATGGCACGGGTGAGGTGACTGCTTTTGACACATACGAGAACCGAATCGCCTTAAACGCCGCAGTCTGTTGGAGCTTGGGCAATTCGAGCCCTCGCCAAGCCACACAAGGCGGGCAATCGTTGCCTCCCATGACGACCATGTGAATGTTCGGCGGCGTGGTTGGCGCCGCGGCATGATTGGCGGCAGCCGCCGTAGCCGAGTTAACGGCGACGCTCTCAAGCCGTTCCAGCTTGACCGGCTTCACAACGCCGTTCTTGGAAGTAAAGGTACCCGTAAAAGAGCCATCCGTGAGCTGTTTGGCAACGATTTTGCTGTCGGCTGGCGTCACTAGCTCCAGCCGGCGTTCTGTGCCCGATTGCGTCATCTCGCCCCGAATTGGCGAGCGCTTGCCGTCAAGCCATCCATAAGTCGCATCGAGCAGGAAGGCGCCGTTCGTCCCCGTCGCAACACCGCGAATGATCAAACTGCGCTGACGCGGCTCATCGGCAACCGTCACGACCCAGGAAGCAATCAGATCGCTCTGCGGTGGATTGACCGCAGGCTGGCCGGATTGCGCGGACACCGTATCTACCCGCGCAAAGAGAAGAAGAACCAGCAAGCACCTAAATGCCCAGAACAGCTGTCGCATGATGATGTTTCCGATTCGACAAAGAAAAAACACCTCAATTTCCTGGGCCAATCGTAAGCCGAGGTGAGGGCGCTGTGCAAAACCTCCTCAGCTGTGTGCTTGATGCCAGCCCAGGTTCTTGGCATAGGCTCGCCTTGAACCCGAACTCTTCCCGCTGGCGGCGTTGACCTTGTACCGCGGTTCGCTGCCACGGAATTCGGCGAGCCAGGGTCGTGCCAAGACATTGCGGTTAGCATATCCGGCTGGAGAACCAATGCGGATATTGCTTGTAGAGGATGACAAGGTGCTGGCGGACGCGCTCTCGCGGGCGCTGGTGCAGTCCGCCCACGCCGTAGACATGGTTTCCAACGGTGAGATGGCCGACCATGCGCTCACTATTGGCATTTACGACTTGGCGATCCTGGACATCGGCTTACCCGGGCTGAGCGGATTGGACGTGCTGCGGCGGCTGAGGGCACGCCGGTCCACGACGCCAGTGCTGATGCTCACTGCCTTCGACACCCTCCAGGACCGCGTCCGCGGGCTGGATCTAGGCGCCGACGATTACCTGGCCAAGCCCTTCGACCTGCCGGAGCTGGAAGCGCGCGTGCGGGCGCTGCTGCGCCGCGGTAGCAACTCCACGCCTTGCCTGGAGCACGGCCTGCTGCGCTTTGACACGGTGGGCCGCCGCGTGTTCTACGAGAAGCGACCGCTGGAGCTGTCGCCGCGCGAACTCGCCGTCCTGGAACTGCTGCTGATGCGCGCGGGGCGTGTCGTGAGCAAGGAGCAGATGGTCAACCATCTCTATGGCTGGGGCGACGAGGTCGGTGACAACGCGATCGAGGTCAACATCTACCGCCTGCGCAAGAAGCTGGAGCCGCTCGGATGTGAGATCCGCACCGTGCGCGGCATGGGCTATCTGATGGACCGCAACGATGCGGAGGCCTGAGCCCAGGCTGCAGCGCAAGCTGCTGGCTTGGCTGCTTGGGCCGCTGGCCGTGCTGCTGGTGCTGGACACCGGCGCCGCCTACTGGAACTCGCAGCGTTTTTCCAACCTCGCTTACGACCGTGCGCTGTACGAGATCGGACGCGAGATCGTGCTGCACGTGAAGCTCGACGGCACCCGCCCCCGGCTCGACCTCTCGGAGACCGCGGACAAGATCCTGCTGCAGGACTCGGACGACCGCCTCTTCTACCGTGTCGTCAGCGAGGATGGAACGCTGTTGGGCGGCGATGTGGATATGCCGTCGCCGCGCGTGGCTGAAACCGTCAAATCGCGCTTTTACGGCGATGTCTTGCGCGGGGAGCCGGTACGGATGATGGTGGCCCGGATGCCAATCAGTGCCGACGCCGCTGCTCCGCTGGTCTTGGTGCAGGTTGCTGAAACCCTCAACAAGCGCACGCGCTTCGCGTGGGAGATGGTGGCCAACGTGGTGCTGCCGCAGCTGCTGCTGATCGTGATGGCCACGGCGGTGGTCTGGTTCGGCGTTTCGCGTGGGCTCGAGCCGCTGCAGCGGCTGCGGCGCGCGGTGTCGGATCGCTCGCACCTGGATCTGAGTCCGATCGACACCCAAGACGTTCCGGGAGAGGTGCGACCGCTGGTGGACGAAGTCAACGAGCTGATGGCGCGGCTGGGGCGAACCTTTGATTTCCAGAATCGCTTTGTGGCCGATGCCGCCCACCAGCTGAAGACGCCGGTCAGCGGCCTGAAGGCCCAGATCGAGCTGGCGCTGCGGGAGAGCGACGCGGAGCGGGTGCGCCATTCGCTGGCGCAGCTCTACATCAGCGCCGACCGGCTGTCGAGGCTGGTGCGCCAGCTGCTTTCGCTCGCCCGCAACGAGCCCGGTGCGCTCGACTTCATGCAGCTACAGCCGCTGGACCTGAACGCTCACGTCCTGGAGATCAGCATGGACTGGGTGCCGGAGGCGATCAAACGCAACATCGACCTGGGCTTCGAAGGGGCCGGTCATCCGCTGATGATCGACGCCGACCGGGACCGGCTGCGTGAGCTGATCAACAACCTGATCGACAACGCAATCCGCTACAGCCAGGAAGGCGGCCGGGTGACCGTGCGCTTGGGCCAGAGCGGGGGAGACCAGTGCCGCCTGGCCATCAGCGACGACGGCCCCAGCATCCCGGTGCAGGAGCGCACCCGCATCTTCGAACGCTTTCACCGCCTCCTCGGTACGCAGGAGGATGGCAGCGGCCTCGGTCTTGCCATCGTCAGCGAGATCGCCACGCTGCACGGCGCGCGCATCACGCTGGAGGAAGACACCGACGGCGTGGGCAACACCTTCAGCGTCTTCTTCCCCTTGCGAGCGGTCTGAGCCCGAAGGCTTCCGAAACCGTCGCGCAGCAGCCGGCTGTAAGCTGGCCGACAGCTTGCCGATAACTGGCTGACAGGGCGCCGGCAGAAAGGTGACAGCACAGGCCCGTAACCTCGAAGAGCTCGGAACCACCGTGGTCCCGCATCTTTTTTCGAGGAGACATCATGTCGTTTTTGCTGAGTCCGGAATTCTGGATCGCCCTGTCGCAGATCATCTTGATCAACATCGTTCTGAGTGGCGACAACGCCGTTGTCATCGCGATGGCCTCCCGCTCGCTGCCGCCCGCGCAGCAGAAGAAGGCGATTCTGTTCGGTAGCGTCGGCGCCATCGTGCTGCGCCTGATCCTGACCTTCTTTGCCGTCTACCTGCTGACGCTGCCCTACCTCAAGCTGGTGGGCGCCGCGCTGCTGCTGTGGATCGGCATTGGCCTGATGAAAGGCGAGGGCGACGAGGAGAACCTGGCAGGCCACTCCAGCCTGGCTGCGGCCATCAAGACCATCGTGGTCGCCGACCTGGTCATGAGCTTGGACAACGTCATCGGCGTCGCAGCCGCCGCCAAAGGCAACATTCCGCTGCTGGTGTTCGGTCTCGTGATCAGCATTCCCCTGATCATTTTCGGCAGCACCTTGATCCTTAAGCTGATGGGCCGTTTCCCGATCATCATCACCCTCGGGGCTGGCCTGCTCGGTTGGGTGGCCGGCGACATGGCGATGTCGGATCCGGCCATCGCCGGCTGGGCCGCCAACCAGCATGCGCTGCACAACGCGGTTCCTGCGCTGGGTGCCATGTTCGTGGTGGCGGCAGGCAAGTGGCTGGCCAGCCGCCAGCAACCGGAACCGGCCAACCAACCCGCGACCTGAAGGTGCTCGCATGAGAAACATCCTGGTCCCCATTGACCCGACCCAGCCGGCTCGGACGCGCTCAGCCATTGATCAAGTCGTGTGCATTTTCCGGGAAGAGCCGGTCACCGTTCGCCTGCTGCGGGTGCAGCCCCAGGTCTCCGGTCACGTCGCGATGTTCTTCGACAAGCGCGAGTTGCGCGAGTTGCAGCAAGGCGCAGGCGCCGAGGACCTGCAGTTTGCGCAGAATCTGCTCGACGCGGCTGGCGTGCCTTACACCAGCACCGTGCTGGTGGGGCGCAGTGCCGAGACCATCATTGTGGCTGCGCGCGACCATGGCTGCGACCGCATCGTCTTTGGCCGGGAGGAGCCCAGCCTGGCAGGAAAGATCTTCGGTTCGCTGGCGCAGCAGGTGCACCAGCTACTGGGCGCGAGCGGCGACCCCCAGGTCATCGGCTCCTGACCCAAGGCCCCTCGGCGGGCTTCAGCGGCCCGGCTGCTCCAAGGGATCGGCCTGGCGCTGCGGTGAGCGTGTCTGAGCCAGTTAAGACGCGAATGCCTGCCCCGGGGCGTTAACACGGGTTCGCCGTCCCAAACGCAAGCCTCACAGCTTCATGTCGTAGTCCACGCTGATCGGCGCGTGATCGGAAAAGCGCTGTTCCTTGTAAATATGTTCGCTGCGCGCCAGCGCGGCAAAGGCCGGCGTGGCCAGGTGGTAGTCGAGCCGCCAGCCCACGTTCTTGGCGTAAGCCTGGCCGCGGTTGCTCCACCAGGTGTAGGCGGCGTCGGTGGCCGTGGGCTGCAGCTTGCGGTAGACGTCTACCATGCCGCCGCCGCGCACCGTGTCCTGGGTGAGCTCGTCGGCGGCCTCGTTGGCCAGTTCGGCGTCGCGCAGCAGTTCCGTCATCCAGGCGCGCTCTTCGGGCAGGAAACCGCTGTTCTTGCGGTTGCCCTTGAAGTTTTTCAGGTCGATTTCCTGGTGCGCGATATTGATGTCACCGCACAGCACGAAGTCGCGCGTCTGTTTCAGGGTCGCCAGATGCGGGTAGAACTCGGCCAGAAAGCGGAACTTGGCGGCCTGCCTGTCCTCGCCGGAAGATCCGCTGGGGAAATAGGCGCTGATGATGGAGAACTTGGGGCAATGCGAGCGGCCGGGGCGGTCAAAACGCAGCTCCACATAACGGCCTTCGGCATCGAATTCGGTCGAGCCATAGCCCACAATGACCTCGCTGGGCTCATGCCGGCTGTAGACGCCGACGCCGGAATAACCCTTTTTTTCGGCAAAATGAAAATGCCCCTTGAGGCCGGCAATTTCCTCGAACTTGCCGCTGATGTCGGCCGCCTGCGCCTTCAACTCCTGCACGCAAATACAATCTGGCATGGATTGGGCAAGCCAATCCTGCAAGCCTTTGCTGGTGGCAGAACGGATACCGTTGAGGTTGAGGCTGGTTAATTTGAACATGGGACTTTCAATGAGCACGACAGGGCAGACAACAAACAAGGGCCAGGCGGCGCAGGCGGACGACAGTCTGGCACAGGAATTCGTGCAGTTTGCCGTCGAATCGGGCGTGCTGCGGTTTGGCGAATTCAAGACCAAGGCCGGGCGCATGAGCCCTTACTTCTTTAATGCCGGCCTGTTTGACGACGGTGCCAAGCTGGGCCGGCTGGCGCAATTTTATGCCCGCCACCTGCTGGCCGAGGAGCAGCGCAGTGGGCTGGCCTTTGACATGATTTTCGGACCCGCCTACAAAGGCATTCCGCTGGCGGCCGCCGTCTCGGTGGAATTGGCGCGGCTGGGGCGCAATGTGCCCTTTGCCTATAACCGCAAAGAGGTCAAGGACCATGGCGAGGGCGGCTCGCTGGTCGGTGCGAAGGTAGCGGGTCGGGTGCTGATTGTCGACGACGTGATGTCCGCCGGCACCGCCGCGCGCGAGTCCATCGCCATCATCAAGGCCGCCGGTGCCATTCCCCATGCCATCGCGCTGGCGCTGGACCGGCAGGAAAAAGCCACCGAAAACGGTGTCGATGTGAACCACAGTGCCGTGCAATATGTCACACAACAACTGGGTTTGCAGGTTTGCGCGATTGCGCGTTTGACCGACTTGCTGCAGTATCTGTCCAGGCAAAGCAGCGCCTCGGACACCGATGCATCCGGCGCCTTGTCTTTGAAACAGCACTACCAGTCGGTGCTGGCTTACCGGGAACGCTACGGCGTCGATTAAGGAGACGAATGCTCGCGCCAACAATGCGTACTCTCGGGTTGCTGTGTACCGCATGGCTTTGCGGTTCTGCCGCGGCGCAAGGCATTTACACCTGTGTTGATGGCAAGGGCCGCAAGATCACTGCAGATCGCCCCATCATCGAGTGCATAGACCGCACGCAGCAGGAGTTGACGCGTACCGGCACCATCAAGCGAGAGCTGGGCCCGTCGCTCACCGCGCCGGAGCGGGCCGCCCAGGAAGAAAAAAACCGGCGGGCCGCCGAGCTGCTGGCTCGCGAAGCCGAGGAAAAGCGCCGCGATCGGGCCCTGCTGCTGCGTTACCCCAACCGCGCGGTGCACGACCAGGAGCGCAGCACGGCGCTGGCGCAAATCGACGAGGTCATCAAGGCGTCGAGCAAGCGAACCGGCGAGTTGGCCGCCCAGCGCCAGGCCATCGCCAGTGAGTTCGAGTTTTATGCCAAAGATCCGGCCAAAGCCCCGACCTCCCTCAAGCTTAGGCTGGAGGACAACGAGAGCAGCGTGGATGTGCAGCAAAAATTCATTGCCGATCAGCAGCGCGAGAAAAAACGCGTCAACCAGCGCTTTGACGAAGAGCTGGTCAAGCTCAAGGAGCTCTGGACGTTGAGGGGCGGCACGCCCGCCGGCGCGAGTACGGCAAAGAACTGATTTGCAAGCGAAATAAGCCTGTAGCCCAATCGAGGCGAGCGCTGGCAGCTATGTATTTGATAGTGTCAAGGCGCCGGCCCGGCGTTTGAAAACCAGGCCCCCACCGCAGCTTGGTGGCCTGGCGGCCCGGCAGGCCTCAGGCCAGTTTCTTCTTCAGCAACTCGTTGACCTGCGCCGGGTTGGCCTTGCCCTTGGTGGCCTTCATGGCCTGACCGACCAGGGCGTTAAAGGCCTTGGCATTGCCGGCCTTCACCTCTAGGGCGTTCTTGGCATTGGCCGCCAGCACCTCGTCGATGATTTTTTCCAGCTCGCCGCTGTCGCTCATCTGCTTCAGGCCCTTGGCCTCGATCACGGCGTCGACATCACGGCCTTCGCCGCTCCACATGGCCTCAAACACCTGGCGGGCGGCGTTGTTGGAGATGGTGCCGTCGGCAATGCGCTTGATCAGCTGGGCCAGTTGCGCCGGGCTGACGGTAGAAGCCTCAATCGATTTTTCCTCGGCATTGAGGCGGCGCGACAGCTCGCCCATGACCCAGTTGCTGGCCAGCTTGGCTTGCCCGCTGGCGCCGGCCACGGCCTCAAAGTAGGCGGCAGTGGCCTTGCTTTGCGTCAGCTGGCCGGCGTCGTACTCGTTCAAGGCGTAGTCGGCGATGAAGCGGGCCGCCATCACGCGCGGCAGCTCGCTCATCTCTGAACGGGTTTTCTCGACCCAGTCGCGGCCAATCACCAACGGCGGCAGGTCCGGATCGGGGAAATAGCGGTAGTCGGCGGCATCTTCCTTGCTGCGCATGCTGCGGGTTTCGCCGGTGTCCGGGTCGAACAGCACGGTGGCCTGCTGGATCGCGTGGCCGTCCTCGATTTGCTCGATCTGCCAGCGCACTTCAAAATCTATGGCTTGCTGCATGAACTTGAAGCTGTTCAGGTTCTTGATTTCGCGCCGCGTGCCCAGCGGCTCGCCAGGCTTGCGCACCGACACGTTGGCGTCGCAGCGAAAGCTGCCTTCCTGCATGTTGCCGTCGCAAATGCCTATCCAGGTGACGATTTTGTGCAGTTCCTTGGCATAGGCCACGGCCTCCGCCGATGAGCGCATGTCGGGCTCGGTGACGATTTCCAGCAGCGGCGTGCCGGCGCGGTTCAAATCGATGCCGCTCTGGCCGATGAAGTCTTCGTGCAGCGATTTGCCGGCGTCTTCTTCCAAATGGGCGCGCACCAGGCGCACCGATTTTTTCTCGTCGCCGAGGAAGAATTCGACCACGCCGCCTTGCACCACGGGAATTTCGAACTGGCTGATCTGGTAGCCCTTGGGCAGATCCGGGTAGAAGTAGTTCTTGCGGGCGAACACGCTGCTTTCGGCTATGTGAGCATTCACTGCCAGGCCGAACTCGATGGCGCGTTGTACCGCACCCTTGTTCATCACCGGCAGTGCGCCGGGCAGGGCGAAGTCCACCGCCGAGGCCTGGGTGTTGGGCTCGGCGCCAAAGGCGGTCGAGGCGCGGCTGAAGATTTTCGAATTTGTCGTCAGCTGGGTGTGGGTTTCAAAGCCGATCACGACTTCGTAGCCCTGCACCAGCAGGGAGGCGGTAGCTTTGCTCATGCCAGGGTTCCAGGTGCTTTTTGATGCCAATCGGTGGCCAGCTGGAACTGGTGGGCGGCGCCCAGCAGCTGGCCTTCCTTGAAGTAATTGCCTATCAGTTGCAGGCCGACGGGCAGGCCGCCGGCGCCAAAACCGGCCGGCACGCTCATGCCGGGCAGGCCGGCCAAGCTGGAGGACAGGGTGTAGATGTCGGCCAGGTAGTTGGCCACCGGGTCGTCGGACTTTTCACCGATTTTCCAGGCCACCGTGGGCGACACCGGGCCGGCAATGATGTCGCACTGCGTGAAGGCTTTTTGGAAGTCCTGCGCGATCAGGCGGCGGATTTTCTGCGCCTTCAGGTAGTAGGCGTCGTAGTAGCCGTGCGACAGCACATAGGTGCCTATCATGATGCGGCGCGTGGCCTCGTCGCCAAAGCCTTCACTGCGCGACTTTTTGTACATGTCGGTCAGGTCGCCGTAGTTGGCGGCGCGGTGGCCATAGCGCACGCCGTCAAAACGGCTCAGGTTGGAGCTGGCCTCGGCCGGGGCGATCACGTAGTAAACCGGAATCGACAGCTCGGTCAGCGGCAGGCTGACATCGACCAGGGTCGCACCGAGCTTTTCAAATTCGCCGAGCGCGCCGCGCACGGCGGCCAGCACGTCGGGCGAGCAGCCGGCGCCGAAGAATTGCGTTGGTAAACCAATTCTTAAGCCTTTTAGGGGTGTAGCGCCCGTCCCGCTTGCGCTGGCAGCTATCAAATCTGCAGCGTAATCGACGGCCGGCAGGTCCAGCGAGGTCGAGTCGCGGTCCGGGTCTGGGCCGGCCATGGCCGAGAGCAGCAGGGCGCAGTCGAGCGCGCTGCGCGCCATCGGGCCGGCCTGGTCCAGGCTGGAGGCAAAGGCCACCATGCCGTAGCGCGAGCAGCGGCCGTAAGTCGGCTTGATGCCGGTGATGCCGGTGAGCGATGCCGGCTGGCGAATCGAGCCGCCGGTGTCGGTGCCGGTGGCGGCGGGCACCAGGCGCGCTGCCACGGCGGCGGCCGAACCGCCCGAGGAACCGCCGGGCACGCGGCTCAGGTCCCAGGGATTTTGTACCGGTTTGTAAGCACTGTTGTCGTTGCCCGAGCCCATGGCGAACTCGTCGCAGTTGAGTTTGCCCAAGGTGACCATGCCGGCGCCGCCCAGTTGGCTGACGACGGTGGCGTCAAACGGGCTGCGGTAGTTTTCCAGCATCTTGGAGCCGGCGGTGGTCGGAAAGTCGCGGGTGACAAACACGTCCTTGTGCGCCAGCGGCACGCCCAGCAGCGGGCTGCGCTCGCCGGCGGCCAGACGCGCATCGGCGGCTTTGGCCTGCGCCAGCGAGACGTCGGCGTCGGTGGCCAGGAAGGCGCCGAGCGCCTCGCCCTGGACGCGCTTCAGGAAATGCTGGGTGACTTCGACGCTGGAGACTTCGCCGGCGGCCAGCTTGGCGGCCAGCTGGGCCACGCCCAGGTCGTGTAAATCTTGCTGGCTCATTCGATCACCTTGGGCACGAGAAACAGGCCGCGCTCGACGGCCGGGGCGCTGACCTGGCTGGCCTCGCGCTGGTTGGGTTCGCTGGCGATGTCCTCGCGCAGGCGCAGGGCCACCTCGCCCAGTACCGCCGCCGGGTGAGCCAGTGGCTCCACGCCGTCGGTGTTGACGGCTTCCATCTGTTCAACCAGGGCAAAAAAGCCGTTGAGCTGATGCAAGGTGTGCTCTGTTTCGTCGGGACGCAACTCCAGCCGCGCCAGATTGGCGACGCGTGCGATGTCTTGGGGTGTCAATGCCATGTTGAGATGTGAAGGAGTACGGGAAAGTTAGTGAAAATCAGGGGCTGAAACGAGTTGTAAAGCCAAAAAAACGCCACTTGCGCTGCCCTTGGTTCACAGGGGATGCGTTATTATCCCGCCTTTGATGTGAAATCAGGGCCGGATGCACTCTTTAGGCGCTTTTTAGGTGCTGGAAACCCGGTTTCATCAGGCTTTGGCCCGACTTTCCTCAGAATGGCTTAATCATAAAAGGCGATGGCGCAACGAAGTTTGCCCATGCCTCAACCGGACTCCTGCATATGTTTGAAGCATTCCGTCGGTACTTTTCAACCGACCTGGCGATCGATCTCGGCACCGCCAACACCCTGATTTTTGCACGCGACAAGGGCATCGTGCTGGACGAGCCCTCGGTCGTCGCGATTCGCCACGAAGGCGGTCCGCACGGCAAGAAAGTCATCCAGGCCGTGGGCCGCGAAGCCAAGGCCATGCTGGGCAAGGTGCCCGGCAACATCGAGGCGATTCGCCCGATGAAAGACGGCGTGATTGCCGACTTCGTCATCACCGAGCAGATGATCAAGCAGTTCATCAAGATGGTGCATCCGCGCCGCTTGCTGACGCCCAGCCCGCGCATCATCATCTGCGTTCCCTGCGGCTCCACCCAGGTCGAGCGCCGCGCCATCAAGGATGCGGCCGAGGCCGCCGGCGCCGCCGCGGTGTATCTGATTGAAGAGCCCATGGCCGCGGCCCTGGGCGCCGGCCTGCCGGTGTCCGAGGCGAGCGGCTCCATGGTCGTCGATATCGGCGGCGGTACCACCGAAGTCGGCGTGATTTCGCTGGGTGGCATGGTTTACAAGGGCAGTGTGCGCGTCGGCGGCGATCGCTTTGACGACGCCATCATCAACTACATCCGCCGCAACTACGGCATGCTGATCGGCGAGCCGACGGCCGAAGCTATCAAGAAAAACATCGGTTCCGCCTTTCCCGGCTCCGAAGTCAAGGAAATGGAAGTCAAGGGCCGCAACCTGTCCGAAGGCGTGCCGCGCAGCTTCACGATTTCGAGCAACGAAATCCTGGAAGCCCTGACCGACCCGTTGAACCAGATCGTCTCGGCCGTGAAAAACGCGCTCGAGCAGACGCCGCCCGAGCTCGGCGCCGACATTGCCGATCGCGGCATGATGCTGACCGGTGGCGGCGCCTTGTTGCGTGATCTGGACCGTTTGCTGGCAGAAGAGACCGGTTTGCCGGTGTTGGTGGCCGAAGACCCGCTGACCTGTGTGGTGCGCGGCTGCGGTATTGCGCTGGAGCGCATGGACCGCCTGGGTTCCATCTTCACTTCGGAATAAACCCTTGGACGCCGCCCTTCATGTGCATGTTTATGCTGCATGAAGCGGGGGCCAGCGCACCATGTCCCTAGGTACCCTAGACAGATCCCCGCCGCCCTTTTTCAACCAGGGGCCGTCGGCGCTGTCCAAGCTGATGTTCTTTGGCGCCTTGTCGCTGTTCCTGATGGTGGCCGATGCGCGCTTTGGCGTCACCCAGCCGATCCGCTCCGTGCTGGCCACGGCGCTTTATCCGGCGCAGTGGTTGGCGCTTCAGCCGGTGCACGCGATCAGATACGGCAGCGACTATCTCACCGGCCTGCGCCAGGCCCAATCGAGCAGCGAAGAGGCCGGCAAAAAGTTGGCCTTGCAATCGCTGCGTGCCGGCCAGGTCGAGCAATTGACGCAGGAAAATAACCGGCTGCGCAAGCTGCTGGGTCTGCGCGATCAGCTCACTACCTCGGTCATGGCGGCCGAGGTGCTGTACGACGCGGCCGATCCCTATACCCGCAAGGTCGTCATCGACAAGGGGCTGGCCCAAGGCCTGGAGTTGGGCTCGCCGGTGCTGGACGAATCCGGCGTGCTGGGCCAGGTGACACGCGTGCATCCGCTGCTCAGTGAGGTCACGCTGCTGGTGGACCGCGACCTGGCCATTCCCGTGCTGAATGTGCGCACCGGTGCGCGCAGCGTGGCCTATGGCGACCCGAGTGCCTCGGGCAGCGGGCTGGAACTGCGCTTCATGGGCAGCAATGCCGATGTGCAAGAGGGCGACTTGCTGACCACCAGCGGCGTCGATGGGGTTTATCCTCCCGGCTTGCCGGTGGCCAAGATCAGCCGCATAGAGCGCCGCGCCGAATCGGCATTTGCCAAAATTTACTGTGTACCGCAGGCGCTGGTTAGCGGCGCGCGCCATGTCATCGTGGTCAAGCCGGTGGCCGGCCAGATACCGCTGCGGCCCGACGCCCCCGCGCCGGAAGCGGCGGCGAAGAAAAAGGCTTCCAAATGATCATGCGATCAGGCCAGCAGTTGCTGTTGCCCGCCAATCCGGTATTCATCTGGAGCAGCCTGATCGTGGCGCTGCTGCTGGACATGCTGCCCTTGGGGCGCGTGCCCTGGATGCCGGATTTTCTGGCGCTGGTGCTGGTGTTCTGGAATGTGCATCAACCGCTGCGCGTGGGGATTGGCGTGGCCTTCATGTTTGGCCTGGTGGTGGATGTGCATCAGTCGTCGCTGTTGGGCCAGCACGCGCTGTCGTACACGGCACTGAGCTTTTTTGCCACCATGATTCACCGCCGCCTGCTCTGGTTTCCTGTGCCTTCGCAGGCCTTGCAGGTGCTACCGCTGTTTGCCGTGGCGCACGGCACCGAGCTCCTCATCCGCATGATGGGCGGGGGCATATTTCCCGGCTGGATCATGCTGGTGGCGCCACTGGCCGAGGCCTTGCTGTGGCCGGTGGTCAGCGTGCTGCTGCTGGTGCCGCAGCGCCGCGCGCCGAATCCGGATGAAAACCGGCCGCTGTGATGCCCCCACGGTCGTTCACTGCGTGTAACTCCCTGCCCCCCGAGGGGGCCGCCCGCCTGCGGCCCGGCGGAGCCGGTTCCGCGGCTCATGCTGGCCTTCGGTCGGCTCGCTTCGCATCGCCTTCGCAACAGGGAGTGTGGGCACTTTTTGCCGCTTGTAGAGTCGTATTGCGATGACTGAACTGCGCAACGTCGAAGCCGACCTGTCGCGCTTTCGCGCCCGTGTGCTGGCGGCTAGCCTGGTGGTGCTGTGCGCGTTCGGGTTGCTGGCGGCGCGGCTGGTGTATCTGCAGGTGTATCGCCATGCCGACCTGAGCGAGCAGGCCGAAAGCAACCGCACGGCGATTGTTCCCATCGTGCCCAATCGCGGGCTGATCCTGGACCGCAACGGCATCGTGCTGGCCTCCAACTACTCGGCCTACACGCTGGAAATCACGCCGTCCAAGGTCGCCGATCTGGAGGAAACCATTGCGGCGCTGGGCCAGTTGGTGAACATAGAGCCGCGCGACAAGCGGCGCTTCAAGCGCCTGCGCGAGGAGTCGAAAAGCTTTGAATCGATTCCTCTGCGCACCCGTTTGAGTGACGAGGAAGTGGCCCGCTTCGCGGCGCAGCGCTATCGCTTCCCGGGCGTGGACATCAAGGCCAGGCTGTTTAGAAGCTATCCCTATGGCGAGCTGGGCAGCCATGTGATCGGCTACATAGGCCGCATCAACCAGGCCGAAAAAGACGCCATCGAAGACCGCGAGGAAGAAGGCAATTACCGCGGCACCGACTACATCGGCAAACTGGGGGTGGAGCAGAGCTTTGAGCAGCAGCTGCATGGCACCACCGGCGTCGAGCAGATGGAGACCTCGGCGGGCGGGCGCGCCGTGCGCAAGCTGGCCAGCAACCCGGCCACGCCGGGCAATACCGTGATGCTGTCGCTGGACATCGGCCTGCAGAAAATGGTGGAGGAGCTGTTTGGCACGCGGCGCGGCGCGCTGGTGGCGATAGATCCGAAAACCGGCGAGGTGCTGGCCTTTGTCAGCAAGCCAACTTTTGACCCCAATCTGTTTGTCGACGGCATTGACCAGGAGAGCTGGCAGGCACTCAATGAGTCCATCGACAAGCCGCTGCTGAATCGGGCCTTGCGTGGCACTTATCCGCCGGGCTCCACCTACAAGCCCTTCATGGCCATGGCGGCGCTGCAAACCGGTACCCGTTCACCGACGACGCTGATCAACGACACGCTCACCTACACCTTTGGCGGCCGCCGCTTTGGCAGCCCCGCGGGCGAGCGCGGCGGCATCATGGACATGCACCGCGCCATTGCCGAATCCAGCAATGTGTACTTTTATTCGCTGGCCAATGAGATGGGGGTGGAGGCCATGCACGACTTCATGGCGCCGCTGGGTTTTGGTCAGATCACCGGCATTGACATCAACGGCGAGGTGCGCGGCGTGCTGCCCAACCAGGACTGGAAGCGCCGTTATTTCAAGCGTCCCGAGCAGCAGAAATGGTTTGCCGGGGAAACCATCTCGCTGGGCATTGGCCAGGGCTATAACAGCTTCACCATGCTGCAGCTGGCGCAGGCGACCGCCGCGCTGGCCAACAATGGTATCAAGCACAAGCCGCGGCTGGTGATGGGCACGCGGGACACCGTGACGGGCGCCTTGCATCCCTTGCCGCCAGACCCGCCTGTGGATTTGGGCTACAAACCCGAAAATGTCGCGATTGTGCGCAAGGCGCTGGTGAGCGTGACGCAGGGCGGCACGGCAACCCGGGTATTTACCGGCGCCGGCTACGTCAGTGGCGGCAAGACCGGTACCGCTCAGGCGGTGAGCATGGGCGCGAAGGAAAAATACAACAAAGCTAAGCTGGAGGAGCACCAGCGTGACCACGCGGTCTACATGGCGTTCGCCCCGGCCGACGAGCCCAAAATCGCGCTGGCGGTGATCGTGGAAAACGCCGGCTGGGGCGTAGGCGCGGCTGCACCGATCGCGCGCCGGGTGTTTGACTACGTGTTGATGGGTCAGTACCCCAGCGAGGACGACATGGCGGCGGTGCAAAAAGGGCTGGGCGCAGCCCCTATAGGCAAGCCGCGCCGGGCCGCCGACATGATCGGCCTGCTGGCTGGCGATAGTCCGGTCGCCGCACCATTGGCTGTTGCGGCCAAAGGCGCGGATGCGGCCATGGCCGCAGCCCCGGTGGTACCGGCACCGCCAGCGTCGCGCCCACAAGCCAAGCCCAACTGAGCCTGGGCGGGCGCTACCGCCGCAGCGCTTTATTTCAAAAAGGCATCAAAGCCGGTTTTCAGGATTAGCACGCTGACCACCGCGATGAAGACCAGCCGCACAAAACCGGTGCCATGCTTGAGCGCCAGGCGCGTGCCCAGCAGGCTGCCAAGCACATTGGCAACCGCCATGGTTAGGGCGAAATGCCACCAGATATGGCCTTTCCAGGCAAAAAGACCCAAGGCTGCCAGGTTGGTGGCGGTATTGAGCAGTTTGGCCGAGGCCGAGGCATTGAGAAAATCGTAGCCCAGCCAGCGCACAAACAAGAAAACGAAAAAGCTGCCGGTGCCGGGGCCGAAAAAACCGTCGTAAAAGCCCAGCAGCAGGCCTATGCAGCAGGCAGCCAGCGTTTCGGCCCGGCCGCTATAGCGCGGCGCGTGTTGGCTGCCCAGGTCTTTTTTCACCAAGGTGTAGAGCAGCACCGCCAGCAACACAAAGGGCAAGGCCTTGCGTAAAAAGCCAGGCGCCATGATGGTGACCAGCCAGGCGCCCGCCAGTGAACCAAAAAAACCGGCGAAGGCGGCCGGCAGCAGCGCGGCCCAGCGCATCTCGACACGCCTGGCATATTGCAGCGTTGCCACGCCCGTGCCCCAGATGGCCGCGCCCTTGTTCAGGCCCAGCAGTGTGGCGGGCGGACTGCTGGGAAAGACGGCGAACAGGGCAGGCACCAGAATCAGGCCGCCGCCGCCGACGATGGCGTCCACAAAACCGGCCAGCAGCGAGGCCAAGGAGACAATCAGTAATTCCATGGTCGGATTGTCTCATCGCCCTGGTTGGCGTTAACTATGATTTTTATAGCTTGCTACGCCCGTCGCTATTGGGCTAACGGTCAATTTGTACAAGATATTGAAAAGACAAGCGGACATAAAAAAGCGCTGGGGTTGCCAGCGCTTTTGTTAAACAGCCATCTTTTGGAATGCCTGTTTAATTTGTAGTTGCTCTTTTGTGTCTCCTCGACTCCCCGCATTGCGAGCAGCAAGGCTCGTCAGCAAGTACGTAAATATAGCGTGAACGCAGCGAATCGTGCATTGGGGGTTTCCCGCACCACCTCGGTGCCTTTTGTTACTTTTGTTGCTTGCTGCCCGGTGATAGCATCCTTGAAAAGGGTGACATGCCGCAGCTGCTGGCAACCGAGGCCCGACTGATCCCAACCTACAAGAGGCGTTCCTATGAAATCTGGTTTGATGATGCTTGCACTCGGCTTGTCTGCGCTCTGTTTTGGCCCGGCACATGCCCAGGGCCAGCAACTGGTTCTGGGCATCAGCGAAGGGACTTCGGGCGGGCTGGATCACGCACAGGTGATCACCAAATACCAGGGGCTGGCGGAAGCGGTTGGCCGGGCTCTCAAGGCCAAGGTCAGCGTGGTGTTCGCACGTGAATTCAAACAGCTTGAGGAAGGCATGCAGACCGGACGCTTTGACTTCGTGATGGCCAGACCCAGCGACTATCCGGCCCGCGGCATGCGCGACTATGGTTACAGCTACATTGCCAGCGCCAAGCCCGATGGTCAGTGCCTCATCATCGTTCCCAAGGGCTCGCCGCTCAAGTCCATCAATGAGGTCAAGGGCCAGCGCATTGCCTTGCCCGAGCAGGTGGCCTATATGTCGCGCTTTTGCGCGGCGGATCTCCGGGACCAGGGGGTCCAGGTGGAGAAGGAGAAAGTGCAGTACGTGCGCGAGCAGGCCGCCGTTGGCTTTTACCTTGACAACAAATTCGCCGATGTTGGGGGCATAGCCTCTTATTCGGGCATTGCCAAGAAGTGGGAAAAAGACGGCAACCGCATCCTGCACAAAAGCGTCGCGCAGCCTTATTTCCCCATGGTCGCCCACAAGCGGATACGGCCGGATCAGCTCAAGGCGATTCAGGCCGAGTTGCTGACGTTGCCCGACAGCGAATCCGGCAAGGAACTGCTCAAACGCATAGGCATAGACCGCTTCGACACCGGCTCCGAAGCGCGCATGCGCGAGCTGCTGAAGTGGCTCAATCTTTAGGCGGCGTCAGATGCCGGCCTGTATCCACTGCGCCGCTTTCTCGGCAATCATCAAGGTCGGCGAGTTGGTGTTGCCGCTGGTGATCAACGGCATCACACCGGCATCGACCACGCGCAGGCCGCGTATGCCGCGCACCCGCAGGTGCGAATCGACCACCGCCATCGGGTCATCGTCCCGTCCCATCTTGGTCGTGCCGACCGGGTGGAAGATGGTGGTGGCGATGTCGCCCGCCAGTCGCGCCAGCTCCTCATCGCTCTGAAACTGCAGGCCGGGCTTGAACTCTTCGGGCCGGTATTTGGCCAGCGCGCCCTGGCTGACGATTTTGCGCGTCACGCGCAGCGAGTCGGCCGCCACCTGGCGGTCCTGGGCCGTGCTCAGGTAATTGGGCGCAATCGCCGGGGCATCTTCAAAACGGGCGCTTTTGATCCGGACACTGCCGCGGCTGGTCGGATTCAGGTTGCAGACGCTGGCGGTAAAGGCATTGAAGCTGTGCAGCGGCTCGCCAAAGGCCTCCAGCGACAGCGGCTGCACGTGGTACTGGATGTTGGGGTAGGGCTGATCGGGCGAGGAGCGCGTGAAAGCGCCCAGCTGCGAGGGTGCCATGCTCATGGGGCCGCTGCGCTTGAGCGCGTATTCCAGCGCTATCTTGGCCTTGCCCAGCCATGAGCTGGCCATGGTGTTGAGCGTGGCCACGCCCTGCACCTTGTAGACCGAGCGGATCTGCAAATGGTCTTGCAAGTTGGCGCCCACGCCGGCCAGATCCTGCACCACCGGGATGCCGTGCTGCTGCAGCAGCGCCGCCGGGCCTATGCCCGAGAGCTGCAGGATCTGCGGCGAGCCTATGCTGCCGGCGCACAGCAATACCTCGCCGGGGTGGCCGGAGTCGCGCGTGGCCAGCGCCGTGACGCGCTCCTCGCCGGTCCAGACCTCGACACCGGTGCAGCGCTGGCTGCCGTCGGCCTGCTGCTGTATCACCAGCTTGCTCACCTGGGCGTTGTTCCAGAGCTCGAAGTTGGGGCGGCCAAAACAGGCCGGCCGCAAAAACGCCTTGGCGGTATTCCAGCGCCAGCCGTTTTTCTGGTTGACCTCAAAATAGCCCACGCCCTCGTTGTCGCCGCGGTTGAAGTCGGCGCTGGCTGGAATTCCGGCCTGGTTGGCGGCTTGGGCAAAGGCATCCAGGATGTCCCAGCGCAAGCGCTGCTTTTCGATGCGCCATTCGCCGCCGGCATTGCGGTGGCGCAGCAGCTTTTGATAGGGCGTGTTCTTGTCCTGCATCAGCTCGGGGGCGGTGCCGCGCGCGCCGTGCATCGCGTCGGCGCCCTTGTAGTGGTCTTCGTGCAGCTTGAAGTGCGGCAGGGCGTTGTCCCAGCGCCAAGCCATGTCGCCGGTCAGTTGCGCCCACTGGTCGTAGTCGCGCGCCTGGCCGCGCATGTAAATCATGCCGTTGATGCTGGAGCAGCCGCCCAGCGTCTTGCCGCGCGGGTAGCGCAGCGAGCGGCCATTCAGGCCGGCATCGGGCTCGGTGCTGTAAAGCCAGTCGGTGCGCGGGTTGCCTATGCAGTGCAGATAGCCCACCGGAATGTGGATCCAGTGATAGTCATCCTTGCGGCCGGCCTCTATCAGCAGCACGCGCTTGGAGGCGTCGGCGCTCAGGCGGTTGGCCAGCAGGCAGCCGGCCGTGCCGGCACCAATGATGATGTAGTCAAAAACGTGGCTCTCGTCGTGCATGGGGGCTCTTGTCTCTTGGTGTTTTAAGGGCGTCTTGTCTTGGCCTGCCGGTACTGGCCGGCTGAGGGCGGGTGCGCTGATGAGGGCTATCGTGCCTGTCTTGCCTAACGCGGAACTGACCGCCCTGCTGGCTGCCGATTGTGGCAAAGGCGCGCCGGCCCGTGCGGCGGGGATTACCCGCTGGCCGCTGCGGCGTGTGCAGTTACTATGGCACTTTCCCCAACCAGGTGTTTGCCCGTCCGACAGGCTCCCAGCCTCACCCAAGTTCATGGAAGAATCCACCCCCCGCATTGAAACGCAAGACACGCCGGAAGGCCGGCTGCTGGTCGTGCGCGGGACCTGGACGGCGACCCACCTCACGGGTCGGGCGGTGTGGACGGCGCTGACGGCGCAGCTCGAGAGCCTGAACGTTGACGCCCGTTTCGCCGCCGAGCCGCCCCAAGCAAGCACGACCGCCTCGGGAGACAGCGCAGCACACGCAGTGACAAGCGTGGGGGCCAACGGCCGCAGCGCCGGGCCGCCCCAAGCAAGGCCAGCCCCCTCGGGGGGCAGCGCAGCACACGAAGCGGCAAACGACGAGGCCGATGTGCGCAGCGCTGCACACGCAGTGGCAAGCGTGGGGGCCCATCTCGTGCGCTGGGACTTGCGCGCGCTGGAAAAACTCGATTACCTGGGCGCCCAGGTGCTGTGGCGGCACTGGGGTCAGCGCTGGCCGGCGCAGTTGCAGCTGGCGCCGGACCAGCGCGAGGTGCTGCAAAGCGTGGCCCGCTTCACCGTCAGTCCGGCCAAGCGCCCGCCGTTTGACTGGCGCGCGCCGGTGATTTTGCTGGGCCAGCGGGTGTTTGAGCTGCTGGATCACAGCAAAGGACTGGTGCGCCTGCTGGGTCAGTTGCTGCTCGACATCCTGAGCCTGTTTCGTCATCCGCGGCGTGGCCCATGGCGTGATCTTTCCGGCCATCTTTATCACTTTGGTGCCACGGCCCTGCCCATCACCGCGCTGGTGGGGTTTTTGATTGGCGTGGTGCTGGCCTACCTGATCGCCCAGCAGCTGCGTCAGTACGGCGCGGATGCCTTCATCGTCAACATCCTGGGCATCTCGCTGATCCGCGAACTCGGGCCGGTGCTGGCCGCGATCTTGATTGCCGGGCGCAGCGGCTCGGCCATCACGGCGCAGATCGGCGTGATGCGGGTCACCGAAGAGCTAGACGCCATGCGCGTCATGGGCATTGCCAAGGGCTATAGGCTGGTGATGCCGCGGGCGCTGGCGCTGGCGCTGGTGATGCCGCTGATCAGCGTCTGGACCACCCTGGCGGCCTTGCTGGGCGGCATGCTGGCGGCCCAGGTTTCCATGGGCGTGACACCCTCATTTTTCATCAACGCGCTGCCGGCCGCGGTGGATGTGGCCAACCTGACGCTGGCCACCGGCAAGTCCGTCGTCTTTGGCGTGCTGATTGCCCTGGTGGGCTGCCATTACGGCTTGCGCGTCAAACCCAATACCGAGAGCCTGGGCCAGGGCACCACGGCCTCGGTGGTGACCTCCATCACCGTCGTCATCCTGGTTGATGCGCTGTTTGCCGTGCTGTTCAAGGGCGTAGGCATATGAGCGAAGCCGTCGTTGACATCAAAAAGCTGTGGACCGTTTTTCAAAACGGCGACAAGCAAGCGGTGATCCACAAAAACCTGGACCTGCGCGTGGAGCGCGGCGAAATCGTGTCGCTGGTGGGCGGCTCGGGCACCGGCAAGACGGTGCTGCTGCGCCAGATGCTGGGGCTGGAAACACCAAGCCAGGGCGAGATCAGCGTGCTGGGCAAACCGGCTGCCGAATTGGGCAAACACGGCGCGGCCAGCCGGGTCGGCATGCTGTTTCAGCGCGGCGCCTTGTTTTCCGCCTTCACGGTGCTGGAAAACATCGCCTTTCCGCTGCGCGAGCTCAAGATACTGCCGGCCGAGCTGATACGCGAAGCCGCCATGGTCAAGCTGCAAATGGTGGGCCTGGGGCCAGAGGCGGCCGACAAGATGCCCAGCGATCTGTCGGGCGGCATGATCAAGCGGGTGGCACTGGCGCGTGCCCTCATCATGGATCCGCCGCTGCTGCTGCTCGATGAGCCCACAGCCGGGCTGGACCCGGACAGTTCCGACAGCTTTTGCGCGCTGCTGCGCTCGCTGCACCAGGGCATGGATTTGACGGTGGTCATGGTGACGCACGATCTGGATACGCTGTACGAGCTGAGCACCCGGATTGCCGTGCTGGCCGAGCAAAAGGTCATCATCAACGATACGCCCAGGGCCGTGGTGGCCTTTGACCACCCTTTTATCAAAGCATTTTTCCTGGGGGAAAGAGGGCAGCGCGCCATGGCGCTGCTGCCGCCCGCCAGTCATCCGGTCTAGAAAGGTTTGCAACATGGAAAACAAAGCCCATGCCCTGCTCGCCGGCATTTTTGTGCTGGTGGTGACGCTGCTGCTGGCCCTGCTGGCGCTCTGGCTGACGCGCGACAACACCCAGCGTCACCTGTATGAGATGAGCACCGGCGACATCATCTCCGGGCTGCAGCCGCAGGCGGCGGTGCGTTTTCGCGGCGTGCCGGTCGGCAAGGTCGAGTCCATAGGCTTTGACGACAAGGTCAAGGGCAATGTGCTGATCCGGGTTTCCATAGACCGCGAGGCGCCCATCACCCAGTCGACCTTTGCCACGGTGGCATCCCAGGGCGTGACCGGGCTGGGCTTTATCCAGCTCGACGACAACGACGGCTCGTCGGTGCGGCTGACGCCCAATGACGCCAACCCGCCGCGCATCCCGCTCAAGCCCGGCACTCTGGACAAGCTGCTCAGTCAGGGCGAGATGATCCTGAACCACCTGGAGCAGGCCAGCAGCAGCCTGAACAAGCTGCTGTCCGATGAGAACCAGCGCACCGTCAGCGCGGCGGTCGCGCAGTTCGGCGAAGCCACTGCCAGCCTCAAACGCGTGTCCCAGGGCCTGGAGCCCACGGTGGCCGGCCTGCCGGCGCTGTCGCGCGAGACCAGCGCCACCTTGCTATCGGTCAAGCGCGCCAGCAACGAGGTGGCCAGCACCGCGCAGCGCCTGAATGCCGTCGGCGGACCACTGGACAAGCTGACGCAGGGCGGCACGGCGCTGGCGGCCGGGGTGGAAACCTTTAGCACCGCCACGCTGCCCAAACTGGGCGAGGTGGCGGACGAAACCGCGCGCGCCATGCGCCAGCTGCGGCGCACCGTGAGTGCCGTCGACGACAACCCGCAGGCGCTGATTTTTGGCAATGGCCCGCCCTTAGCCGGCCCGGGCGAGCCCGGCTTTTCCGCCACTGGAGTGAACCCATGAAGCGCTTTGAATGCACTCGTTTCGCTATTGATTCGGTAGCTGCTTGCGCCCGTCCGTCAAGGGTAAAGGGCCTTTTTTGTTTAATGTCAGCGCTTGTTTTGCTGACCGCTTGCGCGCTGCCCGACAAGCCGACGCGCTCCCTCATGTACGACTTCGGGCCGGGCGCATTGAGCAGCGCGCCGGCGACGCGCCAGGCTTTGTTGCCGGCGCTGGCGGTTGACGACATCACGACCGCCGGCGGCGCGCTGGACAACATGGCGGTGCTCTACCGCCTGGGCTATGCCGACAACCAGCGGCTGCGGCCGTATTCGCAGGCGCGCTGGAGCATGCCGCCAGCGCAACTGGTGCGCCAGCGCTTGAGCGAGCAACTGGGCCAGCAGCGCACGGTGCTAAACCCGCGCGAGGGCGCGGCGCTCAACCGCAGCCGGAATGTGACGCTGCCCTTGCGCCTGCGCATTGAGCTGGAAGAGTTCAGCCAGCTCTTTACGGCCGCTGACGCCAGCGTGGGGCTGATCCGCCTGCGCGCCACCTTGCTGGAGCTCACGCCCGGTGGTGAAAAGCTGCTTGGGCAGCGCCGCATCGTGGTGCAGCGGCCGGCGCCCAGCGCCGATGCGGCCGGCGGCGTGCGCGCCCTGACGGCGGCCACCGACGCGGCCATCGCCGAGCTGGATCAATGGCTGCAGCAGCAGCCCTGATTTGCTATTGAAAAAGTAGCTGTCTGCGCCCGCCACACCTGGGCTCTGGCCATTAATTGCTTAAATGACCGGCTGGGGCGGCGTTCAGCCGTGCAAGATGGGAAACAGCTTGCCCAGGCCGTCGGCCATCACCTCTACCGACAGCGCCGCCAGGATCAGGCCCATCAGCCGGGTCATCACATTGATGCCGGTTTTGCCCAGCACGCGGGCGATCGGTTCGGCCAGGGAAAAGCACAGCGCCGTCGCCAGGCCTATCACCACGCCATAGCCAACCAAGGTGCCGAGCTGCACAAAGGTTTTGGCCTTTTCGGCGTAAATCACCACCGTTGACATGGTGGCCGGGCCGGTGAGCAGCGGAATGGTCAGCGGCACCACGGCAATGCTGGCGCCCATGGCGGCCTTTTCCGCGCCGTCTTGCAGTTCGTGAGTGTGCGGCTTGGCTTCGGCCGGCTGGGCGTTGAGCATGTTCATGGAGCTGATCAAGAGCAGCATGCCGCCGCCGACCTGGAAGCTGGCCAGCGAGATGTTGAAAAACTCCAGTATCCGCAGGCCCAGCAGCGCGCTGATGGCAATCACCACAAAGGCGCTGAAGGAGGCGACCACAATGGTGCGTTTGCGCTGCGGCCCGGAAAAGCCCTGTGTGTAGTGAATGAAAAAGGGCACGATGGCCAGCGGATTGACGATGGCCAGCAGGGTGACTAAAGGTTTGAAGTCCATCGGTTTCCTTAAGAGTGACTCAGCGCATGGCAAGCGCGGAATTCATTTTTCCGCCGGACTGCACTGCAAATTTCAGCCGGGGCCGCGGAACCGGCTTCGCCGGGCCGCAGGCGCAGCGCCCCCTCGGGGCTGGCGTCTGCGGCTCTAAACCTGCCTGCGCAGGTTTGGACAGGCGCCAGAAGCGAAGCCTCCGGCGAGCGGCGGCCTGCAAGGTGCAGCGAAGTACACGCAGTGACGAGCGTGGGGGCCATTACCTGCCTCCCGCCACATCCAATAGGGCGCCGGTGGTGTAGCTGGACTGCTCGCCCAGCAGCCAGACGATGGATTCGGCGACTTCTTCGGCCCGGCCGGGGCGCTGCATCGGTAACTGCGGCGCCAGGTCGTGGGCGCGATCGGGCAGGCCGCCCGAGGCGTGGATTTCGGTGTCTATGACACCGGGCCGCACCGCGTTGACCCGGATGCCTTCGGCCGCCACTTCCTGGGCCAGGCCTAGCGTGAAGGTATCTATCGCCCCCTTGGCGGCGGCGTAATCCACATACTGGCCGGGCGAGCCCAGGCGCGCGGCGGCGCTGGAGACGTTGACGATGGCACCGCCGCTGCCGCCATGGCGCGTGCTCATGCGCTTGATGGCCTCGCGGGCGCACAGAAAAGAGCCGAACACATTGACTTCAAACATGCGCTGCAGGCGCGCCAGCGTGATGGCCTCAACGCGCGCGGTGCGGTCGACCACGCCGACGTTGTTCACCAGCGCCGTCAGGCGGCCGAACTTGGCGTCGATTTTTTCAAACATCGCCAGCACCTGCGACTCCTGCGCCACATCGGCCTGGACCGCCATGGCCTGGCCGCCGGCCTGGCGAATCTGCCGCACCACCTCGTCGGCCGCCAGCGAGTTGGCCTGGTAATTCACCGCTACCGCATAGCCCTGGCGCGCCGCCAGCAAGGCGGTGGCCGCGCCTATGCCGCGCGACGCCCCCGTGATCAAAACAAGTTTGGACAAACCAGACCTCCTGCAGGAAATGGCAATCCCGGTTAAAACGGGATTGAAGCGAGTCAATGTACTTTAATTAATGCCCCAAACCGGAGACCGATGTGAGCAGCACTGTGGACTATTTCTTTACACCGCAAAGCCCGTGGACCTATCTGGGCCATCAGCGGCTGGTCAATATGGTCGAGGCGGCCGGCGCCACCCTGCGCATGTTGCCGATAGACCTGGGCGGCAAGGTCTTCCCGATTTCGGGCGGCTTGCCGCTGGGCCAGCGCGCACCGCAGCGCCAGGCCTACCGGCTGCTGGAGCTGCGGCGCTATGCCGACTACCTGCAGCTGCCGCTCAACCTCAAACCCAAATTTTTCCCGGTCTCGGGCGACGATGCCTCGCGCCTCATCATTGCCGTGGACCTGCACGACGGCACGGCGGCAGCGATGCAACTGGGCGGGGCGATTTTCAAGGCGGTGTGGGCGCAGGAGCGCCATATCGCCAACGAAAAGGTGCTGGCCGAACTGCTGGCCGAATGCGGCCTGCATGCCGACCGGCTGGAGCAGTCCTATAGCCAGACGGTGCAGGAGCGCTACGAGGCCAACACCCAGCAGGCGATAGACGCCGGCGTGTTTGGCGCGCCCAGCTATGTGGTGGACGGCGAACTGTTCTGGGGCCAGGACAGGCTGGATTTTGTCGAGCGCAAGCTCAGGGCCGGCGCCTGAACGCCCGCTGTTCCGCACTTCCCAACATCTACAGCCAACAGGAGCATCAACATCATGGGTCAATTCATCACGCTCAAGGCCGCCGACGGCTTTAGCCTGCCGGCTTATGTCGCCCAGCCCGTGGGCCAGCCCAAGGCGGCTGTCGTCGTGCTGCAGGAAATCTTCGGCGTTAATTCGCACATCCGCGGCGTGGCCGACCGCTTTGCCGCGCAAGGTTATCTGGCCGTGGCGCCTGCCACCTTTGAGCGCGTCAAGTCCGGTGTCGAGCTGGGCTATAGCGACGCGGACATGCAGGCCGGCTTCGCGCTGAAAACAGCGGTGGGCGCCTTGCCCGGCGCCGGCGTGCTGCAGGACATCCAGGCCGCCATTGACCATGCCGCCCAGGCCAGCGGCGGCAAGGTCGGCATCATCGGTTTTTGCTGGGGCGGCTTGCTGACCTGGCAGGCGGCCTGCACGTTGACCGGCTTGTCCGCCGCCGTGCCCTATTACGGCGGCGGCATCACGGCCGAGGCGGAAATTGCCCGCCAGCCGAATTGCCCGGTGATGGCGCATTTTGGCGACCAGGACCACTGGATTCCCATGGAAGGCGTTCAGGCCTTCAGCCAGGCGCACCCCGAGGTGGGCGTGCATGTCTATGCGGCCAATCACGGCTTTAATTGCGATCAGCGCGGCTCTTATGACGAAGCCGCCGCTAAGCTGGCACGCGAACGCACGCTGGCTTTCTTCGCCGACAAGCTGGGTTAAAGCGTCTGCGCTGAAGTTTTAAGTGTTTTTGGCTGTTGGCGCTTATGCAATGGGCGCTGGCAGCTATTATTTTTGTAGCAAAAACCACTGTTCCTCATGATTCAACTGCACTACGCGCCCAGCACCGCTTCCATGGCGCCACACATCCTGCTGGAAGAGCTGGGCCTGCCCTTTGAAAAAGTGCTGGTGGACACGGCCCAGGGCGCGCACCGCACGCCGGCTTATCGTCAGCTCAATCCGAACGGCCTGGTGCCTACCCTGGTGGACGGCGAGCTGGTGCTCTACGAAAGCGCGGCCATCTGCCTGCACCTGTGCGACAGCCATCCCGCGGCCGGATTGGCACCGGCGCTGGGCACGCCGGCGCGTGCCCATTTTTACAAGTGGCTGATCTGGCTCACCAACACCTTGCAGGCCACGCTGATCGTCTACTTTTACCCGGAGCGCTGGGTGGCCGCGGGCGATGAGGCCGCCGCGCTGGCGTTGAAGTCGCATGCCGAGGCCAGGGTGGGTCCGCTGCTGGACCAGCTCGATGCCGAACTGGCGCGCCAGGCGCAAAGCCATGGCCAGCCCTGGCTGCTGGGCGCCAATTTTTCCGCCGTCGACATCTATGCCCTGATGCTGTGCCGCTGGACCCGCAACTTCGCCTCGCAGCCGGCACGCGAGCGGGCCCATCTGGGGCCGTATTTGCAGCGCGTGCTGGCGCGGCCGGCGGTGCAGCGGGCGCTGGCGAGCGAGCAACTCACCGCGCCCTTTGTCTGAGCGCTATTCCACCTTCCAGCGTTCCTCGATAAAGGCCAGCAAGGCCTTTAGCGCCGCGCTGTTGTGGCGGCGCTGGGTGTAGGCGGCGTACAGCCACAGGTCGTCCTGACGGTGGTCGACCAGCACGGCCTGCAGGGCGCCGCTGTCCAGATGGCTTTGCACCATCAGCTGCGGCAGGCGGGCCACGCCCATGCCCTGAAGCGCCATTTGCAACAGCGCGATCGGGTCGGACGCGTCCATGCGGCTGCGCAGGGCGACGCTGTGCGATTTGCCGTTGACCTTGAAGCGCCATTCCGGGTGCGTGCCGAATAGCGACAAGGTCAACGCGTCGTGGTCGGCCAGCTCGTCCGGGTGACTGGGCCGACCATGCTGCTGCCAGTAAGCCGGCGTGGCGCAGACCACCAGGTTGACCTGGCGCAGTTTGCGCACGATCAGGTTGGGGTCGGGTGTTATGCCTATGCGCAGCGCCAGGTCCATGCCGTCTTCCACCATGTCCAGCACGCGGTTGCTCAGTTTCAGGCTGATGTGCACCTCGGGGTAACGCCGCATGAAGTCGGCCAGCAGGTCGGGCAGCTCGACGCTGCCTATGCCTTGCGGCGCCGTCATGCGCAGGCGTCCGCTGGGCTCCTGCGAGCGGTGCAGCAGTTCGTCGCGGGTCAGCGCCATCATTTCCAACAAGGGCGTGCTGCGCTCCAGCAGCAGTTTGCCGGCGTCGGTCAGGCTGACGGTGCGCGTGCTGCGGTTGAGCAGGCGCGCGCCCAGCCGGCTCTCCAGTTCGGCGACGTACTTGCTGACATTGGCCTTGGAGACCTCTAGCGCTGTGGCGGCACGGGAAAAGCCGCCGCGGGCAGCGACTTCGCGGAAGGTGCGTATGAGTTCTAGGGTGTCCATTGTTTCCATGCCCGAAACAGACTGGTTCTGTTTCGGCCTGTTTAAAGCGGCTGTGAAGTCTATATCTGACATTCACAGGGGTTGCAAGCTTGTAAACCCTGTGAATCGCTTCCCGGCACAAGCGGCCCTGAATGAGTCACCGCCGCTGCCAAGGGTTCCTGTTTCAGCTGAACTATTTACACATTCGAAGGAAAAATCATGAACAACCGCAAAATTCTGGCTTCTACCGTGATCGCCCTGGCTTCCCTGGCTGCCGGCAGTGCTTTTGCCGATTCTTACGACCAGCAACACCCTGTCATGGCGCCCACCCAGAGCAGCGTGACCCGCGCGCAAGTGCAGGCCGAGTTGCTGCAGGCGCAGAAGAGCGGAACCTGGTCGGCCACGGATGACTACAGCAACTATCCCGCCGTTTCGAATACCGGCACGCCTAAAACCCGTGCCGAAGTCCAGGCTGAACTGCGCCAGGCGCAAAAAGACGGCAGCATTCCCGCCTACCGCGGCTAAGGATGGGGATGGACTAGCGGCTGGTTCTGGCCAGGTAGCGCTTGCGCCAGAACACGGACACCAGCACCACCACCAGCAGCAGCATCAGGCCCAGGGTCCACCAGAATCCAGAGGGGCTGTGGATGATGGGCAGGAATTCAAAATTCATGCCGAAAAAGCCGGTGATCAGGTTGAGCGGCAAGAACACGGCGGTCAGCGCCGTGAGCGTGCGCATGATGTCGTTGGTGCGGTGGCTTTGGGCCGAAAAATGCATCTGTACGGCGGCTTCGGCGCTTTGCTCCATGCGCCGCACATGGTGCACCACGCGCTCTATGTGCTCCAGCACGTCGCGTGATCTCACCTTGAGCAGTTCGCGCTCGCGCTGCGCGGCCGGGGTGGTGGCGTCGGGCCAGGTTTCCACCGAATCTATCCAGTCCTGTAGGGCCGAGCGCTGGTCTTCGCAAGTCTCGTCGAGCAGGTGCAGGGCGCGCCGCGCATCGAGCACCGAGCTCCAGTTGGAAAAGCGCGTGCCGGGCCGCAGCAGTTCGGATTGCCAGTGGTCGAGCTGGCGCGTCAGTTCGCGCCGCAGCTCCAGGTAGCCGTCCACCATCAGGTTGACCAGGCGCAGCATCAGGTCGGCCGGGCTGGCGGGGAGCTTGACGCCGCTGGCGCGCGCCTCGCTGCTGGTGGCGTTGAGCAGCTTGCTGGCGTAGAGATCGCGCACCGCGCAGCCGGCCGGATGCACGGTCAGCAACACCCGGTCAAACACGGCAAAGCCTACCGGGCTGGTGTCTATGTGCTTGAGCACCGGCGGGCCGCCTTGCTTTTTGCGTGGCGGCAAGGGCTGGTCTGGCAGGGGCGTGTCGGTTTCGGTCTGGCCGGAGGCCAGGCGGCGGAACACCAGCACGTCGTACTGCGAGGTGTAGTCGTAGTGCGAGGGCAAATGGTGGTTCAGCAGGTCGGAGATATGCAGGTCGACCAGCTGGGTGCAGCAAAGGTTTTGCAAGGTGGCCTGGATCTGGCTCTGCATCAGCTCGAATTCGCGCCGCGCGCAGGCGATCCAGACAAAGCCTTGCGCCGGCAATTCGGTCGGCAAGACCCCGGATTCCGTGATGCCCTGGCTACCCAAACCAATGTTGAAAACACGCATGCCGGCTCCCGCCCTGAATTAATGATCAAAAAGGCCTGCGGCGCTTGTGTGGCGCGCGCAGGCAGCTATTGATTTGATAGTGATGCCGGCGCTTCAGGCCTGGCGCAGCTTTCTGGCGGCGTCTATGGCGAAGTAAGTCAGCACGCCATCGGCGCCAGCGCGCTTGAAGGCCAGCAGGCTTTCCAGCATCACCGCGTCGTGATCCAGCCAGCCGTTTTGGGCGGCGGCCTTGAGCATGGCGTATTCGCCGCTGACCTGGTAGGCAAAGGTTGGCACCTGGAATTCGTCCTTGACGCGGCGCACCACGTCCAGATAAGGCATGCCGGGCTTGACCATCACCATGTCGGCGCCTTCGGCAATGTCCATGGCGACTTCGCGCAGGGCCTCGTTGCTGTTGCCGGGGTCCATCTGGTAGGTCTTTTTGTCCGACTTGCCGAGGTTGCCGGCCGAGCCCACGGCGTCGCGAAACGGACCGTAAAAGGCGCTGGCGTACTTGGCGCTGTAGGCCATGATGCGGGTGTGAACCAGGCCTTGTGATTCGAGCCCGGCCCGAATCGCGCCTATGCGGCCGTCCATCATGTCGCTGGGCGCGACGATATCGACGCCGGCTTCGGCCTGCGTCAGCGCCTGCTGAACCAGCACTTCCAGCGTCTCGTCGTTCAGGATGTAGCCGGCGCTGTCCAGCAGGCCGTCCTGGCCGTGGCTGGTGAAGGGGTCCAGTGCCACGTCGGTCATCACACCGAGTTCGGGAAAGCGCTTTTTCAGCTCGCGCACCACGCGCGGCACCAGGCCGTCCGGGTTCAGCGCTTCCTGGCCGTCGGGGGTTTTCAGCGAGGCGTCAATCACCGGGAACAGCGCCATCACCGGAATGCCCAGCTTCACGCACTCTTCGGCCACCGGCAGCAGCAGGTCCAGGCTGAGCCGCTCCACGCCCGGCATGGAGGCCACGGCCTCGCGGCGCTGCTGGCCATCGAGCACAAAGACCGGATAAATCAGGTCCTGGCTGGTGAGTGCGTGCTCACGCACCAGGTTGCGGGTGAAGCTGTCACGGCGCAGGCGCCGTGGCCGGCCCATGGGAAAGGGAGCGAAGTTGGAGGCGTGCAAAGTCATGGGCAAATTGTGCCAAAGCTTTGGCCGGGCCATGATTTATTTGGCCCATGGCCTGGGCGCTTGCTGTCGGGTCGGTCTTTACATTGGAATTTGGCCGGGCTGGGGCCGGTGGCTGAACCGGCGTGGTTAAAATTGCCCGGTGCGATGGCCTTGGCCCTTGCATCCCGCTTTTCCTCCCTGAGCGGGGCTTTGATGCTTCACCGCAAAAAGGCTTATTCGCCCGGCTGGACTTTGTGCCGCTGGGCGTTTTTTTGCCCGCATCAAGCCTGGCCGCGAGCCGCCGCGGCCGTCTGCGGCGCCAACCGGGACGCTACACTCCCCGCATGCTCTGGGTCAAATCTCTCCACATCATCTTCATTGTCAGCTGGTTTGCCGGGCTGTTTTATCTGCCGCGCATCCTGGTGAACCTGGCCATGGTGCCGCCGGAAAGCGTGGCCGAACGCGAGCGGCTGATCCTGATGGCGCGCAAGCTGCAGCGTTTCAGCACCTTGCTGGCGGTGCCGGCGCTGGGCTTTGGCCTGTGGCTTTACCTGGGTTATGGCGTGGGGCGCGGGCCGGGCAATGGCTGGATGCATGCCAAGCTCGCGGTGGTGCTGCTGGTCATAGGCTATCACCACGCCTGCGGCAGTTTGCTGGCCAAGTTTGTGGCCAATCGAAACACCCGCAGCCATGTCTGGCTGCGCTGGTTCAATGAGGTGCCTGTATTGCTGCTGCTGGCCGCCGTGATTCTGGTGGTGGTCAAGCCCTTCTAGGTCGCAACGCCGATGACACCGCCCTCTTCACAAGCAGCGAAGCGGCGTGAAGACGTCAGGGGTGTGAAGACACTCTCCTGGCCGCTGGCCCTGGCGCTGATGTGTCTGATCGCTTACGCCAGCCTTTACCCCTTTACCGATTGGCGCAACCAGGGCATCTCGCCGCTGCGCTTTCTGACGGCGCCGCTGCCCAAGTACTGGACCGGCTTTGATGTCGGCGTCAACTTGCTGGGCTATGCGCCGCTGGGTTTTTTGCTGGTGCTGTCGGCCTATAGCCGGCGTGTGCCTTGGCCCGTCAGCGTGGCGGTGCTGGGCGCCGGCCTGCTGTCGCTGAGCATGGAAACCCTGCAAAGCTATTTGCCTTCACGCGTGCCATCCAATGTGGATCTGATACTCAACACCCTGGGCGGCTGGCTGGGCGCCTGCTGCGCCTGGGCACTGGAAAGGGTGGGCCTGGTTGAGCGCTGGCGCCAGGTACGGGCACGCTGGGTGGCGCCGGATGCGCGCGGCGCGCTGGTGCTGCTGCTGTTTTGGCCGCCGGCGCTGCTGTTTCCCGCTGCCGTTCCCATGGGGCTGGGTCAGGTGTTCGAGCGGCTGGAGTCGGCGCTGGCCGATGCCCTGGCCGATACGCCGTTTCTGGAGTGGATGCCGGTGCGTGAGGTGGAGCTGCAGCCGCTGGTGCCCATGGCCGAGCTGATCTGCGTGACCCTGGGCGCGCTGATTCCCTGTCTGCTGGGCTATTGCGTGATTCGCAAGCTGGGCTCACGCGCGGCCTTTGCGGCGGCGGCGATCGCGGTCGGCATTGCCGCCTCGGCCCTGTCGGCCGCCCTTAGTTACGGGCCCCAGCATGCCTGGGCCTGGCTGGATCTGCCGGTGCAAGTGGGGCTGGGGCTGACGGCGCTGCTGGCCTTGCTGCTGCTGGCGGTGCCGCAGCGCGCCGCTGCTGCCTTGACGCTGCTGGCGCTGGCAACTCACCTTGGTTTGCTGAATCAGGCGCCGGCCGATCCCTACTTTGCCCAGACCCTGCAAATCTGGGAGCAGGGCCGCTTTATTCATTTCTACGGCCTGGTGCAATGGCTGGGCTGGCTGTGGCCTTATGCGGCCTTGCTTTATGTATTGGTGCGGCTTTCCGGCCGGGAGCATGCGGGCGTGACCGAAACGTAGAATCGGCCCATGAGCTCCTCAACTTCCCCCAACGCGGCACCCGCTGAGGCCGCAGTCCCCACCTCTTATTACGAACGGCACATCTTTTTTTGCCTGAACCAGCGCAGCAACGGCGAGGCCTGTTGCGCCGACCACCGTGCGCAGGAGAGCTTTGATCGCTGCAAGGCCCAGGTCAAGGCCGCCGGGCTGGCCGGGCCTGGCAAAGTGCGGGTCAACAAGGCCGGCTGCCTGGACCGCTGCGCCGGTGGTCCGGTGGCGGTGGTTTATCCCGAAGCCGTCTGGTACAGCTATGTGGATGAGAGCGACATCGACGAAATTGTCGAATCGCACCTGAAAAATGGCCAGGTGGTGGAGCGTTTGCTGACGCCTGCGCATCTGGGGCGCTAAGCCTGACTTGGCAGGCTGAATTTCCCATCTTTTAGGGCGCTAGCCCAATAGCTGTGGGCGATAGGTGCTATTGTTTTTGTAGTTGTGTGCTTGAGAAAGACGTATTTTTTGTGAACTCCCAAACCCGAAAATCAAGCATTCAAGGCCAGGCCGGCGCGCTGGAAATCGCACTGGATGAACCGGAGGGGGTCTCCCGCGGGGTGGCCGTGATCGCCCATCCGCATCCCCTGTTTGGCGGCAGTATGGATAACAAGGTGGTGCAGACGCTGGCGCGGGCCTTTGTGCAGTGCGGCTGGAGCGCCGTGCGCTTTAACTTTCGCGGCGTCGGCGGCAGTGCCGGTAGCCATGACGAGGGGCGGGGCGAGCTGGAGGATTTGCTGGCCGTGGTGCAGCATGCGGCGCCCGCCGGTGAGGGTGAGCGCGCTCTGGCCCTGGCCGGCTTTTCCTTTGGCGCTTTTGTCACCACCCATGCCTTTGCGCGCCTCAATCCCATTCGCAGCATTGAAAAACTCGTGCTGGTCGGCACCAGCGTCAGCCGTGCGCCGGCGGCGGCTATAGATCAGGCCGCCCACCTCAAGACCCTGGTGCTGCATGGCGAGCAGGACGATACCGTGCTGCTGTCGGCGGTGCTGGACTGGGCGCGGCCGCAGGCACTTCCTGTTACGGTTGTCCCCGGGGGCGGTCATTTCTTTCATGGACAATTGCCCCTGCTGAAAAATCTGGTGGTGCGCCACCTGTCTTCGCCGTCGTCGTGATCCCGGCTGATCTCGGGCGACCCTTTCTTTTCACCCCTCATTTCTTTTTATCGACCACCTGACATGCAATGCACACTCAAGGCCCCCATCGGCCTGCGCGGTCTCTCCGCTGCTCTTTTCCTGACGGTTTCCGTGCTGCTGCCCGCCGCGCACGCTCAGGCGCCGCAAGCGCCTGAAATTGCCGCGCGTTCTTACTTGCTGATGGATGTGACGGCCAACCAGATCCTGGCCGCCAAAGACATCGACTCCCCGGTCGAGCCGGCCTCGCTGACCAAGCTGATGACCGAATACCTGGTGTTTGATGCGCTCAAATCCAAGAAAATCACCCTGACGCAAACCTTTGGCGTCAGCGAGCGTGCCTGGAAAATGCCGGGCTCGCGCATGTTCATCGATCCCAAGATGCAGGTGCCGGTGGAAGACCTGATCAAGGGCATGGTGGTGCAGTCGGGCAACGATGCCACCATGGCGCTGGCCGAGGGCGTGGGCGGCACGGCCGAGCACTTTGTGCAGCTCATGAACCAGCAGGCCAAGGCGCTGGGCATGAAGTCGACCAGCTACAAAAATCCGGAAGGCCTGACCGAGCCCGGCCATACCACCACGGCGCGTGATCTGAGCATTCTGTCAACCCGCCTGATGACGGATTTCCCCGAATATGTTGGCTTCTCGGCGATCAAGAAATACCGCTATCCGGGTACGCCGGCGGCCAATGACACCAACCGCAACACCTTGCTGTTTCGCGATCCCACGGTGGACGGCCTGAAAACCGGCCATACCAACGCGGCCGGCTACTGCATGATTGCCACCGCCAAGCGCGAATTCCCCAATCTGGGGGCCGGCGGCGCACCCGGTGGACGTCGTCTGCTGGCGATCGTGCTGGGCACCGTGAGCGACAGCGCGCGTGCCAACGAGTCGCAAAAACTGATGAACTGGGGCTACACCGCCTTTGAAGCGGTGAAGTTGTTTGATGCCGGCCAGGCGGTCGTCGCGCCCTCGGTCTGGAAAGGCAAGGCCTCCACCGTCAAGCTGGGCCGGCCCGAAGCCATTGTGGTGGCCGTGGCAGCTGGCAGCGCGCCCAAGATCAAAACCCAGGTGGCCAGGCCAGATCCGCTGGTCGCACCCTTTGTGAAGGGGCAGGCGCTGGGAGCGCTAAAGGTCATGCTGGGCGACAACCCCACGCCCGTGGCTGAAGTGCCGCTGGTGGCGCTGGAAGCCGTGGAAGAGGCCGGAATTATCGGCCGCGCCTGGGATTCCATTCGCCTCTGGATCAAGTAAGTGGGGCAAAAGTAGCGCCAGTTACACCGGCGCTACTGCTAGCTATTTGAGCTTTTTTGCCAACCGGTTTATACTAGAAGGCTTTTCCGCTTTTGGTGCGGAGAAGTTTTCGTGTATTTCATATCGTTTTTCAAACGTTTAGGGACGTTTTTCAATGCCAACCATTAATCAGTTAGTCCGTCAGGGGCGCGAGGTCGAAAAGATCAAGTCCAAAAGCCCGGCGATGGAAAATTCTCCACAGCGTCGCGGTGTTTGCACTCGTGTCTACACCACCACGCCTAAAAAGCCAAACTCCGCTCTGCGTAAAGTCGCCAAAGTGCGCCTGACCAACGGGTTTGAAGTCATTTCCTACATCGGCGGCGAAGGCCACAATCTGCAGGAACACAGCGTTGTGCTGGTTCGCGGCGGCCGTGTCAAGGATTTGCCTGGTGTGCGTTACCACATCGTGCGTGGTTCGCTCGACTTGCAAGGCGTGAAAGACCGCAAGCAGTCGCGCTCCAAGTACGGCGCCAAGCGTCCAAAGGCTAAGTAAGTCATTCGGCTCGAACTTTGTAGTTCGCGCCAGAAGATGTCGTCATGAATGGTCATGATCATTTTCAAAAAACAGGTGCTTGACTCATCCTGGCAGATGTTTTGAGCGAAGTGACCCAAGTACAAGTTGTTTGTGCCGGTCGAGTAAGTGAGAGTTCGCTAACTCTCGCGGTGTTGCCGAAAGCAGCGCCAACTGAAGCAAAGAGGTGAAAAAATGCCACGTCGTCGCGAAGTCCCTAAACGTGAAATTCTTCCTGATCCAAAATTTGGCGATGTCGACCTCGCCAAGTTCATGAACGTGATCATGCAAGGCGGCAAGAAGGCCGTCGCCGAGCGCATCATTTATGGCGCGCTCGACTTTATCGAGAAAAAGAACCCTGGCAAAGACCCGCTCGAGGCTTTCCACATGGCCATCGGCAACATCAAGCCCATGGTTGAAGTGAAGTCCCGCCGCGTCGGTGGTGCCAACTACCAAGTGCCGGTTGAAGTTCGTCCCGTCCGTCGTATGGCTCTGGCCATGCGCTGGTTGAAAGAGTCCGCAAAGAAGCGTGGCGAAAAATCCATGTCATTGCGCCTGGCTAATGAGCTGATGGAAGCGACCGAAGGTCGTGGCGGCGCCATGAAAAAGCGTGACGAAGTTCACCGCATGGCAGAGGCGAACAAAGCGTTCAGCCACTTCCGCTTCTAACTCGACGGATTCGTCTCGTTCAAAGTACAAGGCTGCCGGCATTTTGCCTGCGGCCTTGTCTCGATTGAGGCGGCTCCGATCTGTCGGGAGGCTGCAGTCGCCTGCGCGCCCCGAATCCCCGAAATCTCACGACCCCCTATCAAGGATCCATCATGGCTCGCAAGACTCCCATCGAGCGCTACCGCAATATCGGTATCTCGGCCCACATCGACGCTGGCAAGACCACGACGACCGAACGAATTCTTTTCTATACCGGCGTGACCCACAAGCTGGGTGAAGTGCACGACGGTGCAGCGACCACCGACTGGATGGAGCAAGAGCAAGAGCGCGGTATCACGATCACGTCTGCTGCCGTGACCTGCTTCTGGAAGGGCATGGACCTGTCCTACCCAGAGCACCGCTTCAACATCATCGACACCCCGGGCCACGTTGACTTCACGATTGAAGTCGAGCGCTCGATGCGCGTGCTGGACGGCGCTTGCATGGTGTATTGCGCCGTGGGTGGCGTGCAGCCCCAGTCGGAAACCGTCTGGCGTCAGGCCAACAAGTACAAGGTGCCACGTCTGGCCTTTGTGAACAAGATGGACCGTACCGGTGCCAACTTTTTCAAGGTCTACGACCAGATGAAGCTGCGCCTGAAGGCCAACCCTGTGCCTGTGGTGATTCCAATCGGCGCTGAAGACAAGTTCCAGGGCGTGGTTGATCTGTTGAAGATGAAGGCCATTATTTGGGACGAAGCGTCTCAAGGCATGAAGTTCGACTACGCAGAGATCCCTGCCGACCTGGTCGAATCCGCCAAAAAGTGGCGCGAAAACATGGTCGAAGCCGCTGCTGAAGCTTCTGAAGAGCTGATGAACAAGTACCTCGAAGAGGGCGACCTCTCCGAAGCAGAGATCAAGTTCGGCTTGCGCACGCGTACGATCGCGACGGAAATTCATCCGATGCTGTGCGGCACCGCGTTCAAGAACAAGGGCGTGCAGCGCATGCTGGATGCTGTGATCGACTACCTGCCAGCACCGACGGACATTCCTGATGTGACCGGCACCGATGAAGATGAGCAGCCTATCACCCGCAAGGCCGACGACGGCGAGAAGTTCTCGGCGCTGGCGTTCAAGCTGATGACCGATCCGTTCGTGGGTCAGCTGACCTTTGTGCGCGTCTACTCGGGTGTGTTGACCAAGGGCGATACCGTCTTCAACTCGATCAAGGGCAAGAAAGAGCGTATCGGCCGTATCGTGCAGATGATGGCGAACGATCGCGTCGAAGTGGACGAAATCCGCGCCGGCGACATCGCTGCCTGCGTCGGCTTGAAGGACGTGACGACGGGTGAAACCCTGTCTGACATGAATTCGCCGATCATTCTGGAGCGCATGGTGTTCCCTGAGCCCGTGATCACGCAGGCCGTGGAACCCAAGACCAAGGCTGACCAGGAAAAAATGGGTATTGCTCTGCAGCGTCTGGCTGCGGAAGATCCATCGTTCCGCGTCAAGACCGACGAAGAGTCAGGCCAGACCCTGATCGCCGGTATGGGTGAGTTGCATCTGGAAATTATTGTTGACCGCATGAAGCGCGAGTTCGGCGTGGAAGCCAACGTGGGCAAGCCGCAAGTGGCTTACCGCGAAACCATCCGCAAGACCATCGAAGATGCAGAAGGCAAGTTCGTGCGTCAGTCCGGCGGTAAGGGTCAGTACGGCCACGTGGTGTTGAAGATCGAGCCGAATGAAGCCGGTAAGGGCATCGAGTTCGTTGACGCCATCAAGGGCGGTGTGGTTCCTCGCGAATACATCCCCGCAGTGGAAAAAGGTATTAACGAAGCCGTGACTTCTGGCGTGCTGGCCGGTTATCCGGTGGTGGACGTCAAGGTGACGCTGCATTTCGGCTCCTACCATGACGTTGACTCGAACGAACTGGCGTTCAAGATGGCTGCCATTTTCGGTTTCAAGGAAGGCTGCCGCAAGGCCGGCCCGGTGATTCTGGAGCCGATGATGTCTGTCGAAGTGGAGACGCCAGAAGACTACGCCGGCAACGTGATGGGCGATCTGTCCTCACGCCGCGGCATGGTGCAGGGCATGGAAGACATCCCTGGCGGCGGCAAGGCCATCAAGGCCGAAGTTCCTCTGTCCGAGATGTTTGGCTACTCGACCACGCTGCGTTCCGCAACGCAAGGTCGTGCAACCTACACCATGGAATTCAAGCACTACGCCGAAGCACCGCGCAATGTGTCCGAAGCCATCATGGCTGCTCGCGCCAAGTAAGCAATCGAAGATGCCGGTCGCACAAGCGGCTGGCATCATTATTTTCCTGTCTGCGATTGTGTGCCCCTCACTGCCCGTGGTGATGGAATCAGCAACACAGTGCAAACATTAAACCGTACACGGGCAAGTTCTTTATCTGGAGATAGAAATGGCAAAAGAGAAATTCTCGCGGACCAAGCCGCACGTCAACGTCGGCACGATTGGTCACGTTGACCATGGTAAAACCACCCTGACGGCTGCAATCGCAACCGTGCTGGCAGCCAAGTTCGGCGGCGAAGCCAAAGGCTACGACCAAATTGACGCGGCTCCGGAAGAAAAGGCCCGCGGCATTACCATCAATACCGCCCACGTCGAATACGAAACGGCCAACCGCCACTACGCTCACGTTGACTGCCCAGGCCACGCCGATTATGTGAAAAACATGATCACCGGCGCCGCCCAGATGGATGGCGCGATCCTGGTGTGCTCGGCCGCTGACGGCCCTATGCCCCAGACCCGCGAGCACATCCTGCTGGCCCGTCAGGTTGGCGTACCTTACATCATCGTGTTCCTGAACAAGTGCGACATGGTCGACGACGCCGAGCTGCTCGAGCTGGTCGAAATGGAAGTGCGCGAGCTGCTGGACAAATACGATTTCCCAGGTGACGACACCCCCATCATCCACGGCTCCGCCAAGCTCGCCCTCGAAGGCGACAAGGGCC
>NZ_FOKZ01000027.1 GCF_900112285.1 Polaromonas sp. OV174
AGCAGCCAGAATTAGTGATGCAAGAGGTCTGGGGCGTGTTACTCGCCCATACACTGCTTCGGCGGTGGATGCGTTTGATGGCTGAGCACGTGGGTGTGGCACCACTGAGGATCAGCTTTCATACGGCCAAGCACGCCATCATGGGAGCCTTGAACACCGTGCATCTGGCGCGAGCAGGCACTTTGCCAAAGCACTTGCAACTGCTGCTCGATCAGGCTCGTTACTTTGTGCTGCCGCCGCGCCGCCCTGATCGCAGCTTCCCACGCGAGGTCAAGCGATCCACCCGCAGCAAGTACCCATCAAAAAAATGCCAGTCAGCTCTTAACTGACTGGCATTGACCTCGCGGTGGCTTTTTTGTTGATCTGGCCTGTCTGGCGTTGGTTTTAGGCATGAAATATGCCAAAAGGCCAATGCTGATAAGCGCAGCCAGCTATTAAAAACAGAGCAAAATGCCGCTGTTTCAGTATTCCAGCCGCTCCGGCCTGATCTCCTGCAGTATGGTGGTGGCGATTTCCTCGATCGATTTGGTGGTGGTCGACAACCAGCGTATGCCTTCGCGCCGCATCATGGCTTCGGCCTCATGGATTTCGTCGCGGCAGTTGACCAGGCTGGCGTACTTCGAGTTGGGCCGGCGTTCGTTGCGAATTTGCGCCAGGCGTTCGGGCGCAATCGTCAGGCCGAAAATCTTTTTGCGGTGCGGCACCAGCGCCGGCGGCAGCTGGCGGCGCTCGAAATCTTCCGGGATCAGTGGGTAGTTGGAGGCTTTCAGGCCGTATTGCATGGCCAGGTAAAGCGAAGTGGGGGTTTTGCCGCTGCGGCTGACGCCCACCAGAATCACGTCCGAACCGGCCAGATCGCGGTTGCTCTGGCCGTCGTCATGCGCCAGCGAAAAGTTGATGGCCTCGATGCGGTCGTCATATTCCTTGCTTTTCGAGGCGTCCGAAAAACGCCCGACCCGGTGGTTGGACTTGAGGCCCAGCTCGTTTTCCAGCGGTGCGACAAAGGTGCCGAACATGTCCAGCAGCATGCCTTGGCAGCTGGTCTTGATGACTTCGAGCACCTGCATGTTCGCCAGCGTGGTGAAGACAATCGGCTTGCGGCCTTCCAGCTCGGCGGTGTGGTTGATCTGGCGGACCGCCTGGTGCGCCTTGTCCACGTTGTCGACAAAAGGCAGGCGGACATGGCGCGCCTTGAGCTCGAATTGCGCCAGGATGGCGTTGCCAAAGGTTTCGGCGGTGATGCCGGTGCCGTCGGAGATGAAAAATACGGTGCGTTGGGACATGGTGGGCGCTCAGTACGATAAAAGGCCGGGGCAGACGCAAGGGGCGGCCGCGTTCTACAATTGCGGCAATTATCCAGATTTGTCATGGCATGCCCCGCTTCAACCCCTTAAAACAACAACAAGGTTGCTGGCCGCGCATGCTCAATACCCCAGTTTTTAAACCTCCCGGAGTATTTTCATGTCCCAACTGTTTGAGGCGACCGCCCTGGTCGTGCCTTTTGAAAATCTGAGAATGACAGACGTCGAGGCCGTAGGCGGTAAAAACGCCAGCCTCGGCGAGATGATCTCGCAACTGCCCACCGGGCCCGAGGGCGTTCGCGTTCCCACCGGTTTTGCCACCACGGCCCATGCCTTCCGTGTGTTTCTGGCCCACGACGGGCTGGACAAGAAAATCAATGCCGTGCTCGATGCGCTCGACACCGAGGACGTGCGGGCCCTGGCCACGGCCGGCAGCCAGATCCGTGCGCTGGTCGAAGCGCAACCTTTCCCGGCCGATTTCGAAAAAGCCGTGCGTGAGAGTTTTGCCACGCTGAGCGCCGGCAATGCGCAGGCCAGCTTTGCCGTGCGCTCCTCCGCCACCGCAGAAGACTTGCCCGATGCCTCTTTTGCCGGCCAGCAGGAAACCTTTTTGAATGTGGTCGGCATCGAAGACGTGCTGCACAAGATGAAAGAGGTGTTCGCCTCGCTTTACAACGACCGCGCCATCAGCTACCGCGTGCACCAGGGCTTTGCCCATGCCGACGTGGCCTTGTCGGCCGGCGTGCAGCGCATGGTGCGCAGCGACCTGGGTGCGGCCGGCGTGCTGTTCACCATAGACACCGAAAGCGGTTTTGAAGACGTGGTTTTCATCACCTCCAGCTACGGCCTGGGCGAAACCGTGGTGCAGGGCGCCGTCAATCCCGACGAGTTCTATGTGCACAAGCCCATGCTGAAAGCCGGCAAACGTGCGGTGATCCGCCGCAATCTGGGCTCCAAGCTGCTGCAGATGGAGTTCACGACCGCTGCAGAAAAGCAAGCCAGCGGCAAGCTGGTGAAAACCACCGATGTGCCGGCAGAGCTGCGCAACCGCTATTCCCTGAGCGACGCCGACGTGGAGCAGCTGGCGCGCTACGCCCTGATCATTGAAGCGCATTACGGCCGTCCCATGGACGTGGAGTGGGGCAAAGATGGCACCGATGGCCAGCTCTATATCCTGCAGGCGCGTCCCGAAACCGTGAAAAGCCAGGCCAAGGGCAAGGCCGAGCAGCGCTACAAGCTCAAGGGCACGGGCACCGTGCTGGCCGAAGGCCGGGCGATTGGCCAGAAGATTGGCACCGGCCCGGTTCGCATCGTGCACGATATCAGCGAGATGGACCAGGTCCAGCCCGGCGACGTGCTGGTGACCGACATGACCGACCCGAACTGGGAGCCGGTGATGAAGCGCGCCAGCGCCATCGTTACCAACCGTGGCGGCCGTACTTGCCACGCCGCCATCATTGCGCGCGAGTTGGGTATTCCTGCCGTGGTCGGTTGCGGCGACGCCACCGAGCTGCTGAAAGACGGCATGCTGGTGACCGTGAGCTGCGCCGAAGGCGATACCGGCAATATCTATGACGGCTTGCTGGAAACCGAAGTCACCGAAGTGCAGCGCGGCGAGATGCCGCCGATTGACATCAAGATCATGATGAACGTCGGCAACCCGCAGCTGGCCTTTGACTTCTGCCAGATCCCCAATCAGGGCGTGGGCCTGGCGCGGCTGGAGTTCATCATCAACAACAACATCGGCGTGCACCCCAAGGCGATTCTGGACTACCCGAATGTCGATGCCGATCTGAAAAAGGCCGTGGAAAGCGTGGCCAGAGGCCATGCCTCGCCGCGTGCCTTTTACGTCGACAAGGTGGCCGAAGGCATCGCCACCATTGGCGCGGCCTTCTGGCCCAAGTCGGTGATCGTTCGGCTGTCTGATTTCAAGTCCAACGAGTACCGCAAACTGATTGGCGGCTCGCGCTACGAGCCGGAAGAAGAAAATCCAATGCTGGGCTTTCGCGGTGCGGCGCGCTACGTCAGCGCCGAGTTTGGCGAGGCTTTTGCCATGGAGTGCGAGGCGCTCAAGCGTGTGCGCAACGACATGGGCCTGACCAACGTCGAGGTGATGGTGCCCTTTGTGCGTACCCTGGGCCAGGCCAAGGCCGTGACCGAGTTGCTGGCCCAGCATGGCCTGAAGCGCGGCCAGGATGGTTTGCGCCTCATCATGATGTGCGAAGTGCCCAGCAATGCGGTGCTGGCCGACCAGTTCCTCGAGTACTTTGATGGTTTCTCGATCGGCTCCAACGACCTGACTCAGCTCACGCTGGGTCTGGATCGCGATTCGGGGCTGGAAATCCTGGCCAAGGACTTTGACGAGCGCGACCCAGCGGTCAAGGCTCTTCTGAGCATGGCAATTGCGGCCTGCAAACGCCAGGGCAAGTATGTCGGTATCTGCGGCCAGGGCCCCAGCGACCATCCAGACCTTGCCCAGTGGCTGAAAGAGCAGGGCATAGGCTCGATCTCGCTCAATCCGGACACTGTGATAGATACCTGGAAGCGTCTGGCGAACTGAGTTCGTCAGCAGCGCATTGAGGGAAAACCCCCGGTGCGCCGGGGGTGCGTATCAGGCAATTGGGAGCTTACTCCGATGACAATCGAAGGCAAGCTCCCAATGTCTTTTAGACCTCATGCTCACCCTCGTTCTCGTCGTCAAACTGCTCGCTGAAATCGCCTTGCTGGCGCTGTTGGGCCAGGGCGTGCTTGGCTTGCTGGCGGGCCCGGCGCGTGATCGCAACCCGTTTTATCGCCTGCTTCAGTTGCTGGGCCGCCCTTGGCTCAAGGCGGCGCGCTGGCTTTCACCGCGCATGGTGCTGGAGCGCCATTTGCCGCTGGTGGCTTTCGCTATCTTGCTGCTGATCTGGGCCGGGGCAACGGTGGCCAAGGTCGGCATCTGTCTGCGCATAGGCGTTGCGCTATGCCGGTGAAGTCCTCACTTCAGTCCCGGCTTGCCTATCTTCTTTTGCGGCTCCACGCTATGGCGCTGCTGGCCATCGGCAGGCGTTCACGTGCCTTGTCGGGCTTTGAGCGGATGCTGCGGTGCTGGCCGGCTGATCCTTATGCGCTCGCCAGCCGGGCTCATGTGCAGGTTCAGCTGAATCGATTTGATGAGGCCATCGTCGGCCTGCAGCAGCTTTGCCGCCTCACTGGCCCGGTGCCGCAACAGGCGGTGTCTTGCTTCAATCTGGGCTATGTGCTGCAACTGGCCGGGCGCCATGACGAGGCCGGGCCGGCCTTTCAACAAGCCCTGGCGCTGGATGCCCGCATGGACAGGGCCTGGTATGGCCTGGCTCTGGTGTTGATTGAGCAGCGGCAATTCCCCGAGGCGCTGAAGGCCTTGCAGCAGAACACGGCTTTGCAACCCATGAGTCCCCATGGCTGGTATCGGCTGGCGCAGGTCAGGCTGGCGCTGGGTCAGCCCGACGAGGCCCGCAAAGTGATTGCGCATCTGCGCCGCTTCGAGCCCAGGGTGGCGGCACAACTGGAGCGCGAAACCGGCCTGGGCCAGCCGGCTCGAATGAGCAACGCCAGTGTGGCTGGTGATGCAGCTTACTGACAAACATCGCCGCTATTGGCGTAAAAACCTCGTGGTCACGGCGCTGCTGCTGGTGATCTGGTTTGCCGTCACCTTTGGCGTGGCATTTTTTGCGCGGGCACTGAACTTCACTTTTTTCGGCTGGCCCTTCAGCTTCTGGATAGGCTCGCAAGGCGCCTTGCTGGTCTATTGCCTCATCGTCGGTTTTTATGCCTGGTACATGAACCGTCTTGATATTGAGCATGACGTGGCTGACGGAGACGATTGAACCTGGAGACGGCAGTTGACTGCTCACTCAAAACACACCGTATGTGCATGACATCTTTTGATCTCAAAGCCCTCTTTTTCCTCTTTTGCTTGCATCAGAGCGCTAGGCATCCGGTGATGCCGCCAGCCCACCCCATGACGGCCCACTCGAGCCCGTCCAACTGCCGCCTCTAGGTCATGGCCGGTTTCTTCGGTGCCCGCGACGGTGCCAGGCTCTCAAAACAGCAGTTCAAGAGACAGCTGGATCGCGTCTACCGCTGGTACACGCTGGGCTTTGTGCTGTTCGTGGTCGTGCTGGCCGGCCTGGAGCGCATGGGCCTGCCGCGTACCTGGATAGGTTTGACCTTTTTGTTGGCCACCATAGGTCTATACGCGGGCATAGGGGCCATGAGCCGTACCACCGATGCCACCGAATATTACGTGGCGGGCCGCCGTGTGCCTGCGGTCTACAACGGCATGGCCATAGGCGCCGACTGGATGTCGGCGGCCTCGTTCATCGGCCTGGCGGGCAGCTTGTACCTCACGGGTTACAGCGGCCTGGCCTTCATCATGGGTTGGACCGGCGGCTATTGCCTGGTGGCCCTGGTGCTGGCGCCTTATTTGCGCAAGTTTGGCCAGTTCACCATTCCGGATTTTCTGGGTGAGCGCTACGGCGGCAATCTGCCCCGGCTGATCGGTCTGGCGGCGGCCATTTTGTGTTCCTTCACTTATCTGGTGGCGCAGATTTATGGCGTTGGCTTGATTGCCTCCTATCTCACCGGCATCGCCTTTGAGCTGGGCATTTTCCTGGGCCTGGGCGGCATTTTGGTGTGCTCATTTCTGGGGGGCATGCGCGCGGTGACCTGGACCCAGGTGGCCCAATACATTATTTTGGTGGTGGCGTACCTGATTCCGGTGGTCTGGCTGTCCGTCACGCAGACCGGTGTTCCGGTGCCGCAACTGGTGTACGGCTTTCAGCTGGAAAAGGTCAGCGCCAAGGAAAAAGAGCTGGCCATGGACCCCAAGGAACTGCAGGTCCGCGCGCTCTTTCAGCAGCGTTCCGAGGCTTTGGCCGACAAGATCGCGCATCCGGCAGCCGCCCTGGCGGCGGACAAACTGGTCGCCAGTAAAAAACTGGAGGATTTGAAGGCCAACAATGCTTCTGTGGCAGAGGTGTCGGCCGCGGGCAAGGCGCTGGCGGCACTGCCCAAGAATGAGGCTGCTGCCAGCCAGGCCTGGGCCACCGCCAAGGCCATGGCAGACGTCAAGACCAGGCCGCTCAACGGCATGCCTGCCCACGCGGCCCAGTTTGCCGGTGATCCCGATGGAACGCCGCAGGAAAAAGAGCTTTACGACATCTCACGGCGCAATTTCCTGGCGCTGATTTTCTGCCTCATGGTAGGCACAGCCGCCTTGCCGCACATCCTGATGCGCTATTACACCGTGCCCAGTGTGCGTGAGGCGCGGCAGTCCGTGACCTGGTCCTTATTCTTTATTTTTCTGTTGTATTTCACCGCGCCAGCGCTGGCGGTGCTGGTGAAATATGAAATCTTCACGGTGCTGGTCGGAACGCCGTTTGACCAATTGCCGGCCTGGGTCAATGCCTGGAACAAGATAGACCCGACGCTGCTGTCGGTGGCCGATGTCAACAAGGACAACATCCTGCAGCTCAATGAAATGAGCATAGGCGGCGACATCATCGTGCTGCTCACGCCCGAGCTGGCCGGCTTGCCTTACGTTATCTCGGGACTGGTGGCAGCGGGCGGGCTGGCGGCTGCGCTCTCCACGGCAGATGGCTTGCTGCTGACCATTGCCAATGCGCTGGGTCATGATCTGTATTACAAAATGATAGACCCCAACGCCTCGACCGTGAGCCGGGTCACGGTGTCCAAAATCCTGTTGCTCATCGTGGCCTTGCTGGCGGCCTATGTCGCTGCGCAAAAGCCGGCCGACATCCTGTTTCTGGTTTCGGCGGCGTTTTCCTTTGCCGGCGCTTCATTTTTTCCGGCTCTCAGCCTGGGGATTTTCTGGAAGCGCGCCACCGGCCCTGCGGCAGTGCTGGGCATGGTGGCCGGCTTGGGCGTGACGTCTTACTACATGTTTACCAATCAGCCCTGGCTGCGCGCCACTTTCGGCATCAGCTCACCGGTACAGCTGTGGTGGGGCATAGACCCGATTGCCGCGGGCTTCTTTGGCGTGCCGGTTGGCTTTGCCGTGATCGTGCTGGTGAGCCTGGTGACGCCGCCGCCAGGCCCGAAAATCCAGGAGCTGGTGGAGTACATCCGCTATCCCGATCTGAGAAATTCCTGAGTGCGCCGGGCTTGGGCCTGGGTCGGCTAGTGGCCCTGCACAAAGCGGCAGGCCGCTTCATTTTTATTGGTGTTGCGCTATCTTTCTATGCTGTTCACGGCTGCAACGACCCGAGTGCCTGTGTGATCTGTTCTCGCAGCCAACGCTGGGCCGCAGCGTTTTCCTGGCGCTCGTTCCAGTGGAGCCGGACTTCAAACTCGGGCATCTTCACGGGCAGCTCCTTGATCACCAGCGGTGCGTAGCCGGCGAAGGCGCGAGCCACTCGCGAGGGCAGCGTTGCCAGCACGCCGCCGCTGCTGACCAGGCTGGCGAGGATGGTGAAGTGCGGCGTGATCACCGAAACCTCCCGGGCCACGCCTTGCTCGGCCAGCGCCTGGTCCAGCAGTCGGTGGCCGGAAAAGGGCGACGCGACCACCACATGCTTGGCCGTCACGAAGCGATTCAGCGTCAGCTCCTGCGTAGCCAGCGCATGGTGGGCGCTCATCATGCACACATAGTGCTCGGCGAAGAGCAGGGTGCTGCGCGTGCGCGCGCGCACGGTCGGAAGATTGCCGACCGCCGCATCGATGCGGCCAGCGGCCAGCTCGCCTGCCACCTGATCGACCGGCACCTCAACGATCTCGAGCTTCAGGTTGGGCGCATGGCGCTGCAGATGCCCGAACAAGGGCGGCAGGAACACCAGCCCGCCAATGTCGGACATGGCCACCCGCATCTGGCGTGTTGATCGCAGGGGATCGAAAGCCTGGGCCGACTCCAGGGCGCTGTCGATATGCGTCAGCGCCTCACGAAACTGCTGGCAGATCTGCTCGCCGCGAGGCGTAGGCACCATGGCGCGGGCGCTACGCAGAAAAATCGGGTCGCCGAACAATTCGCGCAGCTTGGCCAGGCCATAGCTCACGGTCGGCTGAGTCAGTGACAGCAGGTCTGCCGCACGCGTGACGCTGCCGCTTTCGTGGATGGCAACGCACACGCGAACCAGATTCAAGTCGATGCGATGAGGGTTCACAAGAGGCAAGGCATTCATATAAGTATCGATGTCATCTATTTGAAACAGTCAAAACATTGATTGGATAACTATAGCGGTCCTGCCTATGCTTTGGGATTGAGATAAAAAATTCAGGAGACATTCACGATGGAGCGTTCATTCAAGGCTGAAGTGCAAAGCCTCTCGCTTGGTGAGGGCGAGACTTTTCACGGCGAAGGCATTCTCGCCGTCACCAAAGCGCTGCTGCAATCCGGCGTGAGCTACATCGGCGGCTACCAAGGCGCGCCGATTTCCCACCTGATGGACGTGCTGGGCGACTCGCGCGAGTTGCTGGGCGGCCTGGGCATCTACTTCGAGAGCAGTGCTTCGGAAGCCGGTGCGGCGGCCATGCTTGGCGCATCTATTCATTACCCGGTGCGCGGCGCGGTGACGTGGAAATCCACCGTCGGCACCAACGTGGCCTCGGATGCGCTGTCCAACCTGGCCTCGTCAGGCGTGAAGGGCGGTGCGCTCGTCATACTGGGTGAAGACTACGGCGAAGGCTCCAGCATCATCCAGGAGCGTACCCATGCCTTTGCCATGAAGTCGCAGATGTGGCTCATGGACCCCCGGCCCAACCTGACCTCCATCGTGAACGCGGTGGAGCGCAGCTTCGAGTTGTCGGAGGCCTCGCAAACGCCGGTGATGATGCAGCTGCGCATCCGCGCCTGCCACGTGTACGGCAGCTTTGTTTGCAAGGACAACAAGGCGCCCCTGATTTCGAGCAAGGCGCCGATCACGAATCCGGTTTTCGACTTCACGAAAATCAACCTGCCGCCTTCGATCTACGAGCACGAGCGCCTCAAGATCGAATCGCGCTGGCCCGCCGCGGTCGACTTCATACGCAGTCGCCAGCTCAACGAAACCTTCGAGGGCGAACACACCGAACTCGGGATCATCGTGCAGGGCGGCTTGTATAACGGTGTTATACGCGCGTTGCAGCAACTGGGATTGGCCGATACCTACGGCAACTCCAAGATTCCGCTGCATGTGCTCAACGTGGTTTACCCACTGGTGCCCGACGAACTGGCGCACTTCTGCGCGCAGCGCAAGGCTGTGCTGATGGTCGAGGAAGGCCAGCCCAATTACATCGAGGACGCGCTGCACGCGCTGCTGCGCAAGGCGCAGATTGCTACGCCGCTGCATGGCAAGGATTTGTTCCCCCTGGCCGGCGAATACTCGGGCGAGGTGCTGCTGCGCGGGATAGGCGCGTATGTAGCGCAGGTGCGGCCGCAGGGGCTGAACGTTGACGAATTGCTGCTCACCCAGCGCGGGCTGACGGAGCTTCGCAAGGAAAGTGCAGAAGCACTGGCGGTGCCCGTGCCTAGCCGCCCACCCGGATTTTGCGTGGGATGCCCGGAGCGTCCGGTATTCGCGGCGATCAAGCTGATCCAGAAAGAACTGGGCAATGTGCATGTCAATGCAGATATCGGCTGCCACACCTTCGGCACGCTGGCGCCCTTCAATGTCGGCAGCACGGTGCTGGGTTACGGCCTGGGTCTGGCCAGCTCTTCGGGCATAGGCCCGCTGATGGGAGGCCGGGTGCTGAGCATCATGGGTGATGGCGGCTTCTGGCACAACGGCTTTACCAGCGGTGTGGTCAATGCGGCCTACAACGGCCAGGACTCGGTGCTGGTGATCCTGAAGAACGGCTACACCTCGGCCACTGGCACGCAGGCGATTCCGTCTTCGCCCAGCCAACCCGCCAACCATGCGCTGACGCTGGACATCGAGGCGGCCCTGCGTGGCGTGGGCGTGACGTGGATAGAGACGGTGCCTAGCTACAACGTGGCCGACATGATGGGCGTGCTGAAGAAGGCCATGACCACCGAAGTGGGCGGCCTCAAGGTCATCATCGCCGATGGAGAATGCCAGCTCGAACGGCAGCGCCGCATCAAGCCCGTGGTGGCCAAGCGCCTGAAGGAAGGCAAGCGTGAGGTGCGCACGCGCTTTGGCATCGATGACGACGTCTGCACCGGCGACCACTCCTGTATCCGCCTGTCGGGCTGCCCGTCGCTCACGGTCAAGCCCAACCCTAGCGCCTTGCGCACCGACCCGGTGGCCACGGTCAACCAGGGCTGCGTGGGCTGCGGCCTGTGCGGTGAGAACGTGCATGCGGCGACGCTGTGCCCCTCGTTCTACAAGGCAGAAATCATCCAGAACGCAAGCCGCTGGGAACGCTGGCTTTACCGCATGCGCTCCAGCGTGATTGGCATGCTGGCCGGCAAGGCCCGCAGCTCAGAAGAAGAAAGTCTTACAGCATGAAGCAGTTTCAACCCATCTCTATTTTGGTCGCGGCCCTCGGCGGCGAAGGCGGCGGCGTGCTGGCGGACTGGGTCATCTCGGCCGCGGCACACCATGACTTTCCGGTGCAGAGCACCTCGGTGCCGGGCGTGGCCCAGCGCACCGGTGCCACTACCTACTACCTGGAAGTGCTGCCGGTGCCGCGCAGCGAGCTCAATGGCCGTGAGCCAGTGTTTTCGCTCACGCCGACGCCGGGCAGTCTGGACATCGTGGCGGCATCGGAGCTGATCGAGGCCGGGCGCGTGCTGCAAGGCGGCTACGTGCATGCCAAACGCACCACGCTCATCGCCTCCACCCATCGCGAATACGCCATTGCCGAGAAGATGGCCATGGGCGACGGCCGCTTCGATACCCGGCGGCTGAGCGACGCGGCGAACAAGATGGCGCAGCGTGCCTTTCTGTTCGACATGCGCGCGCTTGCATGGCAGCACGGCTGCGTGATCAACACCTTGATGTTCGGCGCCATGGCGGGTTCTGGCGTGTTGCCTTTCTCGCGCGAAGCCTGCGAGAACGCCATTCGGGAATCCGGCAAGTCGGTGGAGGCCAGCCTGCGCGGCTTTGCCGCCGGTTTTGAGCATGTCACGCGTGGCCCGGTCGATGCTGCGCCGGCCGTGCCGCACAAGGCGACGCGCCACCCGCAACGCGTGCAGCGGCTTCCCGCACCGGTGCAGGCACTGGCCGGTGCCGGCGCCCGGCACACTGCGGATTTTCAGAACGCGAAGTACGCCGACCTGTACCTGGACCGCTGTGAAAGCGTGATCGCACTCGAAGCCGAGCAGCACGCGAGCGCCATGCCGGTGTCGTGTGAAACTGCGCGCTACCTTGCCTTGTGGATGGGCTATGAAGACGTGATCCGCGTGGCCGACCTGAAGACGCGCCGGGACCGGCTGGCCCGTGTGCGGCGCGAGGTGTCGGCCAAACAAGGCGAACCGCTGCGTCTGACCGAATATCTCAAGCCGGGACTCGATGAAATTTGTTCCGTGCTGCCAACCGGCCTCGCCGGCTGGATGCGCAAGCGCTACAAGGGCCGCGAGAACGCGCTCAGCGTCGGCCTGCACATGCGCACCGATACGGTGAGTGGCTTTTTGCTGCTGTGCGCCCTGCGTTCCCTGCGTCCGTGGCGACCGCGCAGCTCGCGCTACGCCGTCGAGCAGCAGATGATGGAGCGCTGGCTTGCCGCCATACGCCGTGCCATGGTGCGCGCACCGGGGCTGGCGCATGAACTGGCGCTGTGCGGCAACCTGGTGAAGGGCTACGGCGAGACCAGCGAGCGTGGGCACCGCAATCTTGGCGCGATTCTTTCCGATTTCGAAGGCCGTCAGCCCATCGATTTTGAAGCCCATGAGGCCCGTGTGCGCGAAGCACGCATTGCCGCGCTGGCCGATCCGGAGGGGCGCACGCTGGCCCAGTCGCTGGGCCTGCCGCCGCCCCCACCCAAGGTTCACCCCATACGGATAGTCCGCCGGACGCGAGGCGTCTGATGCTGCTCAATATCGAAGATTTCCGGCGCCAGGCCAGGAAAAACCTGCCTCGCTTTGTGTTCGACTATGTCGAGGGCGCTGCCGAGGACGAGCGTTGCCGCGATCGCAACGGCGCCAATCTCCAAGCCTTGCAATTGGTTCCGACTTGCCTGCGCGATACCAGCACGATTGACACTTCGCTCACCGTTTTCGGCCAGCGCTGGAATGCGCCCCTTGGCGTGGCGCCTGTCGGGTTCTGCGGCCTGGTCCATCCGCAAGGCGACAAGTTTCTGGCGCGCGCAGCGGCTTCTCGGGGTTTGCCCTTTGTGCTCTCGACGGCCTCCAATACCCGGCTGGAGGCGGTGCGGGAAGCGGCCCCTAAGGGCCTGCAGTGGATGCAGCTCTATGTGATGAGCGATCGCGCCATCGCAGAGCAATTGATCCGGCGCGCGCGCGAAGCCAACTACGGCGCTCTGGTGCTTACGGTCGACGTGCCGGTCAGCGGCTATCGCGAACGCGATGTCCGTAATGGCTTCAAGCTGCCGTTTCGGCCGACGCTGCGCACGTTGGCCAACCTGGCCTGCCATCCTGCCTGGCTGCTTCGTGTGGCCCGTTACGGTATGCCGAGCTTCGTCAATCTCGCCGAGTCGCAAGAGGCCGCTGCCTCGGCGCAGGTGCAGGCCGCGCTACTGGCTCGTGCGATGGACAGGCGCCTGGTGTGGGAGAGCCTGGCCTGGATTCGAAGCCTCTGGGATGGCCCTTTGCTGATCAAGGGTCTTTTACATGCCGACGATGCGGCCAGAGCGCTGAACCACGGCGTGGACGGCCTGATCGTGTCCAATCATGGCGGCCGTCAGCTCGACGCCGCCGTGGCCACCATAGACGCGCTGCCGGCGATTGCCGACAAGGTCGGCGCACGTGTGCCGGTTTTTGTCGATAGTGGTTTCAGACGCGGCAGCGATATCGCCAAGGCGCTGGCCCTTGGCGCCTCGGCAGTGTTCGTCGGCCGGCCGGCCGTCTACGGCATGGCCTGCGGCGGTGAAGCCGGTGCGCGCGCGGTCTTGCAGCTGCTGAGCGACGAGCTGGAGCGCACCATGACCTTGCTGGGAGCGGCCACCCTGAGTGACATAGCACCTCACCACCTGTTCGCCGGATCGACGCCTTCATTTGCTTGGAGTCCTACCTAAGCGACCTGCTGATCACGCACCTCGAGCCCCATGCCAAATGACGGTGAAAAAAGCTTGGGTTCGAGGCGAGTTACCTCCCTTGAAGGGCGATTTTGCGCTCCACCCCTTGTCCGGGCTATAATCTTGGGCTTCGCCTTGCTGCACCCTTAACGACGCTGGGGCAGCTTTCAATTAACCAAAAGGAGAGTTTATGCGTCACTACGAGATCGTCTTGCTGATCCATCCGGATCAAAGCGAGCAAGTCCCAGCCATGCTGGAGCGTTACAAGGGCATGATTACCGCCGGTGGTGGCACCGTGCATCGTGTTGAAGATTGGGGCCGTCGCCAGCTGGTGTACCTGATCCAGAAGCTCGCCAAAGCCCATTACCTCTGCATCAACATCGAAGCCAGCCAGGCCGTGATGGAAGAAATTGAACACGCGTTCAAGTTCAACGATGCTGTGCTGCGCCACCTGACCGTGGTCAAGAAAAAGGCTGAAACCGGCCCGTCCCTCATGATGCGCAACGTCGAGAGGGAAGAAGCCCGTAAAACCCAACAGCAGGAGTTTGCGGCTTAATTCGCCACAACGCTGTTGAACGCCTCGCTGCTGCATCAATGCAACTGAGCATGACTTGTAGTGAACCACGTTGAACTGACCGCCTGTATCGCTGAGCTGAGTGCTCTTCGCTACACGCCCGCTGGAATCCCCGCCGCCAATTTCGTTCTCGAACACGAGTCCGAGGTGCTTGAGTCGGGTGTTCTCAGGAAGGTCAAGTTGACGCTAAGAGCTGTTGCTTTCGGAATGCTGGCTGAACAAACCGTTCAGCTGCCCCTAGGCAATGCTTTCAGGTTCACCGGGTTTCTCATCAATGCACGCACCAGCAAAAGCGTTGTTTTTCATATTCAAGTAATCGATCAAGTACTGAACCCCATTTAAGGAGTCCACCATGGCCGGACCAAAACGTTTTAACAAAGACAAGCGCCCTAAGCGCAATACCCAATCCCTGCTGTTCAAGCGCAAGCGTTTTTGCCGCTTCACGGCTGCTGGCGTTGAAGAAATCGACTACAAAGACATCGACACCCTGCGCGATTTCGTAGCCGAAAACGGAAAAATCATCCCCGCACGCCTGACCGGCACGCGCGCGATTTTCCAGCGTCAAGTCAACACCGCCGTCAAGCGCGCTCGCTTCCTCGCGATGCTGCCTTACAGCGACCAGCACCGCACCCTGTAAGGAGTACACGACCATGCAAATTATTCTGCTCGACAAAGTCGTGAACCTGGGCAACCTGGGCGAGATCGTCAAAGTTAAAGACGGTTATGCACGCAACTTCCTGATCCCTTCCGGCCGCGCCCGTCGCGCTACCGCAGTGGCTATCAAGGAATTCGAAGTCAAACGCGCTGAACTGGAAAAAGCAGCCGCAGCCAAGCTGGCTGAAATGCAAGCTCAAGGCGAAAAGCTCGGCGGTACCACCGTCAAGCTGACGCAAAAGGCTGGCGTTGACGGCCGTCTGTTCGGTTCGGTGACCAACCATGACATCGCTCAAGAAGTGACCAAGCAAGGCTTCGCGGTTGCCAAAGCGCAAATCCGCCTGCCTAACGGTCCACTGAAGACCGTGGGCGACCACGCTGTCAGCGTGGCACTGCACACCGACGTGGTGGTTGACATCACGGTCACGGTCTACGGCGAAACCGCCTAAATCGGGATTGTCCTGTCTTAAAAAGCCGCTCCCAGGAGCGGCTTTTTTCATGGCGCAGTGGTTTGGGCGGGTTATGCACATGTTCAGAGGGTATTTCCACCAGATTTCCCCCGCTTGTCCACAGACTTGTCCCCCGGCGGCCCTGGCATGTCGGCGTAGTATTTAGCACTCTCTCAGGAATCCCATGTCCGCCCTAGCTCCCACCTTTGACGACCCCGCTTACAGCCCCGACCGGCAGATTGCCCAGCTGCGCATTCCACCGCACTCGATTGAAGGCGAGTCCAGCGTTCTGGGTGGCCTGCTGCTTGACAACAGCGCCTGGGACCGCGTCGGTGATCTGCTGACGGATCTGGACTTCTACCGCCATGAGCATCAGCTGATTTTTTCCGCCGTGGGCGGGCTGATCAATGCCTCCAAGCCGGCAGACATCATCACGGTCTACGAGCGCCTGCAAAGCCTGGGCAAGGCCGATGAAATCGGCGGCCTGAGCTACCTCAATGCGCTGGCTCAGTACGTGCCCAGTGCCGCCAATATTCGCCGTTATGCCGAAATCGTTCGCGAGCGCTCCATCCTGCGCAAGCTGGTCGCCGCCTCCGACGAGATTGCCACCAACGCTTTCAACCCCAAGGGCAAGGCCGTCTCCGCCATCCTGGACGAAGCCGAACAGAAAATCTTCAATATCGGCGAGCAGGGCTCGCGCGCGCAGCAGGGTTTTCAGAGCATGGACACCCTGGTGGTGGACTTGCTGGACCGCGTCACCGAGATGTCGGAAAACCCCAACGACGTGACCGGCGTGCCGACCGGCTTTGTTGACCTGGACAAGATGACTTCCGGGCTGCAGGCCGGCGACCTGGTGATTCTGGCGGCGCGTCCGTCCATGGGCAAAACCGCGCTCGCCATCAACATCGCCGAGCATGTCGCCCTCAACGAAGGCCTGCCGGTGGCCGTGTTTTCCATGGAAATGGGCGCCTCCCAGCTGGCTGTGCGTATCGTCGGTTCGATTGGCCGGATTGACCAGGGCAATCTGCGCACCGGCAAACTCACCGATGCGGAGTGGCCGCGCCTGACCGAGGCGATTGAAAAGCTCAGAACCATCTCGTTGCACATCGACGAAACCGCCGGTCTCACGGTGAGCGAGTTACGCGCCAATGCCCGGCGCCTGGCGCGCCAGTGCGGCAAGCTGGGCCTGATCGTGGTCGACTACCTGCAGCTGATGAGCGTGTCCACCGCCATGGGCGACGAGAACCGCGCCACCGCCGTCGGCGAAATCTCGCGTGGCCTGAAGATGCTGGCCAAGGAGTTGCAGTGCCCGGTGATTGCGCTGTCGCAGCTAAGCCGCGGTGTGGAGGCCCGTACCGACAAGCGCCCCATGATGAGCGATTTGCGCGAGTCCGGCGCCATCGAGCAGGATGCCGACATCATCATGTTCATCTACCGCGACGAGTACTACACCAAAGAGGCTTGCAAGGAGCCGGGTGTGGCCGAGGTCATCATCAGCAAGCAGCGTAACGGCCCGACCGGAACCGTGAAACTGGCCTTCATGAACCGCATCACCAAGTTTGAAAGCCTGGCGGCCGGTTGGAGCAGCGGCGGCGGCGATTATTAAGAGACGAGCCAGGCCGGAGCGGGCCAGCTTCCCCATTAGCTCAGTCCCAGCGCCTTGAAGGCCCTCAGCGCCGCATAAGCATCATTGGCGGCGTAGAGTATCTGGGCTTCCGACAGCCGCTCATTGGCCCAGTTGGATGTCGTCGCCTTCCTGGACTTGAAGAAGCGCTTGTTGAACAACACCGCCACGGCACCGCGCACCCCCATGTCCTTGCGGTAGCCGCGCTCTCTGAACACGTGGTTGAGGTCCAGCACGCCTTGTGGATCGACACCGAGTTTGCTGATGATGCGCCGACGGTCGTCGCCCAGACCAAAGCCGGCCTTGATGATGGCGGGCGACTCCAGCACTTGCGCCACGGCGCGCCGGCAGTCGGCGTCCTGCAGCTGGAAAATCCAGGCTTTGTCTAGCGTGGCGAGCTGCACGATGTGCGGGCCGTCGGAGGCCTCGTTTTTGGCAAAAGTGGGTTTGGACTCGGTGTCAAAGCCCAGGGCGCTGACACCGGCCAGTTCCTGCAGCGCGCTGGCGGCTTGCTGCGCTGTCGCGATGACTTCGATCTGCTTGAGTTCCAGACGGTCAAAAGGCTCCAGCAAGGCAATCTCTTCTTTGCCTGGGGTTGAATGGCGCTCGGTCATAGGCTTTCGTGCATGAAAATAGACCCAGAGCTTACAGCCTGCCGCTCTCCCCGAGCCTAACCACGGACAACATCACCCATCATGGCCACCGAACAGAGCATCACCACCGACGACTACAAGTTGTTTCCCTCGCCGCGCAACCAGCATCGCACGATTTTTCTGTATCAGGTGTTTGTGCCTTACCCCTACATGTTGATCGACCTGGAAAGCTATAACTTCAAGGGCAAGTACAGCCTGTTTGCGGCCTGCCGCCTGGCGGACATGAAAATGGGCCAAGTGGTGACGCTGGAGCTGCCCGAGGACGAAGAGCGCTTCAAGACCAGGTTTGTCCCCGATTAAGCATGAAAAGTGCCACTAGCCCTTGTGGGGCGGGCGAGTCAAGCTATTTAATTGATAGTGATTCAGAGCTGCGCCGCCAGCCGCGTGCCTTGGTCAATCGCACGCTTGGCATCGAGCTCGCTGGCCTCGTCGGCACCGCCTATCAGGTGGGTGCTGATGCCGGCGGCGCGCAGGGGCTCCAGCAGCTCGCGCAGGGGCTCCTGGCCGGCGCAGAGCACGATGTTGTCGAAGGCCAGCACCGCGGCGTCCTGACGCTTGGCGCCGAAGCTGATGAACAGGCTTAGGGCCGAGCCGCCGTCAGGGCTGTCGCCAATGCGCTCGTAGTTCACGCCCGAGAGCATTTCCACGTTTTTCATCTTCAGCGCCGTGCGGTGAATCCAGCCCGTGGTTTTGCCCAGACCGGCGCCCAGCTTGCCGGGCTTGCGCTGCAGCAGGGTGACCTGACGCGCCGCGGGCGTGCTGACAGGGCGCACCACGCCGCCGCGCACCTCGCCCGGGTCAGCCACGCCCCATTCGGCCAGCCAGGCCGGCAGGTCCAGCGCTGTGGAATGGCCGGGCTGGTTCACCAGAAATTCGGCAACGTCAAAGCCTATGCCGCCCGCGCCTATCAGCGCCACGCGCTGGCCCACCGCTTGGCGGCCCAGCAGCACGTCGATATAGCTCAGCACCTTGGGGTGTTCCTGGCCGGGGATGCGCGGGTTGCGCGGCGTGACGCCGGTGGCCAGAATGATTTCGTCAAATTTCTGCCCCAGCAGATCGGCGGCCTGGACGCGGGTATTCAGGCGCAGCTTGACGCCCGAGCGTTCAATGCGCTGGCCGAAGTAGCGCAGGGTCTCATTGAATTCTTCCTTGCCGGGCACGCGCCTGGCCAGGTTGAACTGGCCGCCAATCTGTGCGGCGGCGTCGTACAGCGTCACGTCGTGGCCGCGCTGCGCCAGGTTGGTGGCGGCGGCCAGGCCGGCGGGGCCGGCGCCGACCACGGCAATGCGTTTTCGGGCCAGGGCGAAATTAATGATCAGTTCGGTTTCGTGCGCGGCGCGCGGGTTGACCAGGCAGCTGGCCAGCTGGGCCTTGAAGGCGTGGTCCAGGCAGGCCTGGTTGCAGGCGATGCAGGTGTTGATGTCCTGGCTGCGGCCTTGCGCCGCCTTGTTGACGAACTCCGGGTCGGCCAGAAAGGGCCTGGCCAGGCTGACCATGTCGGCGCAGCCATCGGCCAGCACCTGCTCGGCAACCTCGGGCATATTGAGCCGGTTGCTGGTGATGACGGGAATGGTCAGGCCGGCGGCACGCAGCTCGGTGCGCAGCTTTTTCGTCACCCAGGTGAAGGCGCCGCGCGGCACCGAGGTGGCAATGGTGGGTACGCGGGCCTCGTGCCAGCCAATGCCGCTGTTGATCAGGGTGGCGCCAGCGGCCTCCACGGCCTTGGCCAGCAACACCACTTCCTCCCAGCTGCTGCCGCCCGGAATCAGGTCGATGATGGACAGGCGGTAAATCAGGATGAAGTCGGGGCCGAGGGCTTCGCGGGTGCGCCGCACGATTTCTATGGCCAGGCGCATGCGGTTGGCGTAGCTGCCGCCCCAGTCGTCGGTGCGCTGGTTGGTGTGGGTGACGAGGAACTGGTTGATGAAATAGCCTTCGCTGCCCATGATCTCGACGCCGTCGTAGCCGGCCTCGCGCGCCAGCAGGGCGCAGCGTATGAAGGCGCGGATCTGGCGTTCTATGCCGGCCACACTCAATTCACGCGGCGTGAAGGGCGAGATCGGGCTCTGGATGCGCGACGGTGCGACGCAAAAAGGGTGGTAGCCGTAGCGGCCGGTGTGCAGGATTTGCAGGGCAATCTTGCCGCCTTCGGCGTGGACGGCGCTGGTGACCTGCTTGTGGCGCCGCGCCGCGCCGGTGCTGGCCAGCATGCCGGCAAAGGGCTTGGTCCAGCCGGCGATATTGGGGGCAAAGCCGCCCGTCACCATCAGGCCGACGCCGCCGCGTGCGCGCTCGGCAAAATAGGCCGCCATGGCCGGGAAGTGCTTGCGCCCGTCCTCCAGCCCGGTGTGCATGCTGCCCATCAGCACCCGGTTTTTCAGCCGGGTAAAGCCCAGGTCCAGCGGGGCCAATAGATGCGGATAAGGGGAGGGAGTTGTCACGTGCAGGTCTCCGGGGCGAAGTTGCCTGCATGGTAGCCGCAATGCCGGGGCCGGCGTGAGGCCGCCAGCAATCTAGTCGACAAGCTCTAGCGCGCCCGCGGGAAAACCCCGGGGCGGCTCCCGGTTGGTTATTTACTATGAATTCAATAGCTGCTTGCGCCCGTGGTTGTTGCGCTAGCGGCTTATTTTGATTGAATTTGCGGCTTCGGCCACGAGCGCCGGGCCTTTGTAGATCAGGCCGGTGTAAATCTGCACCACATCGGCGCCGGCCTTGATTTTGGAGACGGCGTCCGCACCGCTCAAGATGCCGCCCACGCCGATGATGGGAAAGCCTTTGCCCAGGGCGGCGCGCAGCTGGGCTATCACGCGGTTGCTGGCAGCCAGCACCGGTGCGCCGCTCAGGCCACCGGCTTCTTCGGCATGGCGCAGGCCCTTGACGGCGTCACGGCTCAGCGTGGTGTTGGTGGCGACCACGCCGTCCATGGCGTGGCGTTTCAAGGTGGCGGCAATCACCTCGACCTGGGCGTCATCCAGGTCGGGCGCGATCTTGACGAAGATAGGCACGCGCTTGCCGTGTTGGCCGGCCAGGGTTTTGCGGCGCTCGGCAATGCGGCCCAGCAGGGCGTCCAGCGCTTCGTCGCTTTGCAGGGCGCGCAGGTTTTTGGTGTTGGGGCTGGAGATGTTGACGGTGACGTAGTCGGCATGCGGATACACGCCGTCCAGGCAGATCAGGTAATCGTCAACCGCATTTTCAATTGGCGTGGCGGCATTTTTGCCGATGTTCAGGCCCAGCAGCAGCGGGCTTTTGCTGCCTTGCTGGCGCACGGCGGACTTGCGCACATTGGCCAGGAAGGCGTCCAGGCCCTCGTTGTTAAAGCCCAGGCGATTGATCAGCGCGTTGGCCTCGGGCAGGCGGAACATGCGCGGCTTGGGGTTGCCGGGCTGGGCCTTGGGCGTGACGGTGCCGACCTCGACAAAGCCAAAACCCATGGCGGCCAGTCCGTCGATGCAGCGGGCGTTCTTGTCCAAGCCGGCCGCCATGCCGACGCGGTTGGGAAAGCTCAGCCCGGCCAGCTCGATAGGATCGCTGACCCGAGTTGTGCAATAGGCCATGGCCAGCGGCGTACCCTGGGTGCGCGCCAGCGAAGCCATGGTCAGTTCGTGGGCGGTTTCGGGGTCTAGCCCGAACAAAAATGGGCGAGCCAAAGCGTAGGGAAGCAGGGACATTGGATAATTCGGACTGATTGCAGTGGATGGTGCGGGCCGGACAGACTCCCGGGTCCGCGAGACATGAGCGCTGATTGTCGCAAAAACCGATTCCTCTATTTCCAACCCTTCAAAGCACCTTATGACTCAAGACGAACTCAAAACCCTGGTCGGTCAGGCCGCCCTGCATTACGTCGAAGCCGGCAGCATCGTCGGCGTTGGCACCGGCTCCACCGTCAACAAATTCATCGACGCGCTGGCCAGCATGAAGGACAGCATCAAAGGTGCGGTTTCCAGCTCGGTGGCTTCCACCGAGCGTCTGCAGGCGCTGGGCATCAAGGTGTTTGACGCCACCGAAGTGGACGAGCTGGGCGTGTACATCGACGGTGCCGACGAGATCGATCACGCCGGCTACATGGTCAAGGGCGGCGGCGCGGCGCTGACGCGCGAAAAAATCGTTGCCGCCCAGTCGCGCAAATTTGTCTGCATCGCCGACGAGAGCAAGCTGGTGGATGCCTTGGGCAGCTTTCCCCTGCCGGTGGAAGTGATTCCCATGGCCGCCAAGCGCATTGCACGCCAGTTTGCCGCCATGGGCGGAACCGCGGTGCTGCGGCAAAAGGACGGCGCCCCGCTGGTGACCGACAACGGTCAGCACATCCTGGATGTGACGGGTTTGAAGATTGCCGATCCACTGGCCTTTGAGTCGCAGGTCAACCAGTGGCCTGGCGTGGTGACGGTGGGCGTCTTCGCCTTCCAAAAGGCCAGCGTCTGCCTGCTGGGTACGGCCGCAGGCGTCAAGACGCTGGTGTTTTAGGCTTTAAACCAGGCGCTTGAAGCGCTGGCTAGAACTTGATGCCCGCCGGATTGTCGTTGGGCACAACTGCCGGCCGGGCTGGCCTGGCCGTCGTGGTAGCGGTGCTTGCTGCCGTGGCGCCGGCGGGAGCGGCCACCGCCACGGCCACCAGCGGTGTGGCTGCGGGCTGGCGATAGCTGGCCGGCAGCACCGAGGCGGTGGGGTAGCCGGCCGCGTTCAGGAACTGCGTCCACTCGGAATCAGAGAAGCCCTTGAGTTGCTGACCGCCAATGGTCAGAAAAGGCAATGAGTTGTCACCGCTGATGCGTTGAAGTGCCTGGGCATCTTCATGGGTGCTCACCGTTTTTTCAGTAAAAGGAATGCCTCGGCTGACCAGCATGGAACGGCCGACACCGCAGGGACCGCAGTTCTCGCCGCTGTACAAGGTGACCGGGTATTTGCTGGCAATCTGTCGCAGCTCAAAGGGCAGGCCGGCAGTGGCCGCGCCGCCGGCCGAAGCGGCTGGGGCGTTGCTGACTTGGGCATGGCTGGCGGGAGGTGGTTGCTGATCGGAAAAGGTCACCTTGCCGTCGGCCCCGACGATGCGGTAAACCTTTTGCGCATGCGCCAGGGGTGAGGCCAGGCTGCCGGCAAGCAGCAGCAAGGCCAGCAAGCCTTGGGGAGCGAAGAATTTAACAGCGTTTGAACTCATGAGTTTTCCAGTCAGTCTCGCCTGCGGCTTGTCTCGGTCGATGTGTTTACGCCATGCCCTGATGGCGCAGCAAGGCATCCAGTGAGGGCTCGCGACCCCTGAAGGCCTTGAAGGACTCCATGGCCGGCCGGCTTCCACCCGCCTCCAGAATGGCTTGCCGGTATTTTCTACCGATTTCCACCGTCACCGTGGTTTTGGCGTCGCCCCCATCGGTGGCTGTTGCGTTTTCCTCAAACGCCGCATAGGCGTCGGCAGACAGGACTTCGGCCCATTTGTAGCTGTAGTAGCCGGCCGCATAGCCACCCGAGAAGATATGGCTGAAGGTGTGTGCGGTACGGCTGTAGGCCGGGGCGGCAATCACCGCGACTTCCTGGCGCACCTGATTGAGCAGGTCCATCAGGGCGTCGGCCGGGTTGTGCGAGGTATGCAGCAGCATGTCGAACAGCGAGAATTCGACCTGGCGCAGTGTCTGCATGCCGCTCTGGAAGTTTTTCGCCGCCAGCATTTTGTCAAACAGGACGCGCGGCAGCGGTTCACCGCTGTCGACATGGGCCGTCATGTGCTTGAGCACATCCCATTCCCAGCAGAAGTTTTCCATGAACTGGCTGGGTAGCTCGACCGCATCCCATTCCACGCCGTTAATGCCGGAAACGTCGTGTTCGTTCACCTGCGTCAGCATGTGATGCAGGCCGTGGCCGAATTCGTGGAACAGCGTGGTCACGTCGTCGTGCGTCAGCAAGGCCGGCTTGCCGCCTGCGCCCTCGGCAAAGTTGCAGACCAGATGGGCCACCGGCGTTTGCAGTCGGCCGGTGTCGGGGCGCAGCCAGCGGGCGCGCACGTCGTCCATCCAGGCGCCGCCGCGTTTGCCGGTGCGGGCCGGCTGATCCAGGTAGAACTGGCCCAGCAGCTGGCCATTGCGTTCAATGCGGTAAAACGCCACGCCGGGCTTCCAGACCGGTGCCGAGTCCTGGCGAATCGCCACTTCAAACAGGGTTTCAACAATCTTGAACAGGCCTGCCAGCACCTTGGGCGCGGTGAAGTATTGTTTGACTTCCTGCTCGCTGAAGGCATAGCGCGCTTCCTTGAGCTTTTCGCCGATGTAGGCATAGTCCCAGGGCTGGGGATCGGTCAGTTTCAGCGCGTCGGCGGCAAAAGCGCGCAGGTCGGCCACGTCTTTTTCGGCATAGGGCCGGGCGCGGCGGGCCAGGTCGCGCAAAAACGTGATCACTTCTTCCGGGGATTGGGCCATTTTGGCCACCACCGAAACCTCGCCAAAATTCTGAAAGCCCAGCAACTGGGCTTCTTCGAGACGCAGCGCGAGAATTTCACGCATCACGGCGCTGTTGTCGAACTGGCTGAACTCCGCTGGGGCCTGGTCGCTGGCGCGCGTGGTGTAGGCCTTGTAAAGCGTTTCGCGCAGCGCGCTGCTGGCGGCAAACTGCATGACGGGCAAGTAGCTGGGCATCTTCAGGCTGAGCCGGTAGCCGGACTTGCCTTCGGCCTCGGCCTGCGTGCGGGCAGTTTGCAGCACGTCTTCAGGGATGCCGGCGACTTCATCGGCACTGGCGTAATAGGCAAAGGCGTCCGTGGCATCTAGGGCGTTTTCGCTGAACTTCTGGCTCAACTCGGCCTGGCGCTCCTGTATCTTGGCAAAACGCTCCTTGGCTGCGCCAGTGAGCTCGGCACCCGACAGCACAAAATTGCGGATGGCATTTTTGTGCGCCTGGCGTTGCTCGGCGTTCAGCGTGGTGACGTCTATGGCCTTGTATTTGGCATACAGGCGTTCATCGGCCCCCAGCCGGGCGCCAAACTCGGTGACCCGCGGCAGGGCGGCGTTGTAAGCGGCCCGCAGCTCGGGTGTATCGGCCACGCTGTTCAGATGGCTGACGGCGCCCCAGGCGCGGCCCAGGTTTTCCGTGGCAACGTCCAGCACGCGGGCAATCTCGCCCCAGGAGGCGGGAAAGGCTGGCGCCGTCACCTGTTCCAGCGCGGCTTCGGCCTTGACCAGTAACTCATCGACGGCAGCAGCGACATGTTCGGGCTGGATACGGTCAAACAGTGGAAGGTCGGAAAAGTCGAGGAGGGGATTGGTCATGAGGTCTAGCTGTGGGCAGGTGAGGCGAATCTAAAGGGCTTGCATGACAGCAGGGGCCCCGAAATGCAAAAACCGACCGGTGAGGGTCGGTGAGTGGCCAGCAAGAAGGGTCAGTCCTGCGACTGCGATCTTTTCTTGACGCTGAGCTGCTTGGGCTTGGCGCGCTTGACAGTGCCGCCCGGCGTCAGACGCTGGTTGCCCAGGACGCGCAGGGTTTTGACTTCGGGCCGCTGGCCGTAGCGCGAGCTGTTTTTCAAGACCTTGATATCGCGCGGGCCGGGCATGCGGTCTTCGTTGACCTTTTTTTCTTTTTCCGGCATGGGGCGCCACAGCACCAGCAGCTTGCCGATGTGCTGGATGGGGGCGGCGTTCAGCTCGTCGGCCAGGGTCTGGAATATCTCTTCGCGGCCGGCTCTGTCGTCGGATTGCACCCGGACTTTGATCAGTCCGTGGGCGTTGAGCGCGGCGTCGGTTTCTTTCTTGACGGCGGCGGTCAGGCCGTCTGAGCCAATCATCACGACGGCGTTAAGGTGGTGCGCTTCAGCGCGATGATCTTTGCGCTGGGCAGGGGTAAGTTGTATTTGAGCCATGCCCCAATTATCGGTCTTGTCTACAAGAGGACAATAGACGGCATGAAAGTAAATACAAAGACAGCCACGAATGCCACGGCAAAGGCAAGTACCAAGGTAAGCCCTAAAGGCAAAAAGGTTAATAAGGCGTGGTTGCACGAACACATCAATGACCCCTACGTCAAGGCGGCTCAAAAAGAGGGCTACCGTGCCCGCGCCGCTTACAAATTAAAGGAAATTGATGAAACGCTGGGCCTGATCAAGCCGGGCGACTGCGTGGTGGACTTGGGGAGCACGCCTGGCGCCTGGAGCCAATATGTGCGGCGCAAGCTCTCACCAACCGGGGCGGCCGTGGGCACGCTGAATGGCCGCATCATCGGTCTGGACTTGCTACCCATGGAGCCTATCGAGGGAGTGGTTTTTATCCAGGGGGATTTCCGCGAACCTGAAGTGCTACAAAAACTGGAGCAAGCCCTGGCCACGGACAAAGGCTTTGTCAAGGTTGATCTTGTTATTTCGGACATGGCGCCTAATCTCTCGGGGATTGAGTCGGCGGACGCCGCACGCATTGCCCATCTGGTGGAGCTGGCGGTGGAATTTGCTCAGACCCGCATGAAACCGGATGGCGCGCTGGTGGTGAAGCTGTTTCACGGCAGCGGTTATGACGACTTGGTCAAGCTCTTCCAGGCATCCTTTAAAGTCGTGAAACGCATGAAGCCCAAGGCTTCGCGTCCCAATTCTTCTGAAACATTTCTGGTCGGCCGGGGGCTGAAAAACCTGGCGAATGCAGGGGCTGGCGCGGGCCCGGGAGGCTGAATTTCAGCTAATTCCGTTTCGAATCTAGGGCTGCCCATGGTTTCATTCGGTAATTGCCCTTGAAACGCCTAAAATCATGCCAATGTGCCATCCCATAGCCTTTGGGTTCTTACACCGGAGTAGTCCTTGAATAATCAGTGGTTTTCGAAAATTGCAATCTGGCTGGTGATCGCCATGGTGCTGTTCACCGTTTTCAAGCAATTTGATACACGTGCTGGCGCGGGCTCCAGTTACCTGGGATATTCCGATTTCCTGGAAGAGGTGCGTGGCAAGCGCATCAAGAACGCGACGATCGCGGAAGGTCAGGGCGGCACCGAAATTGCGGCCACGACCATCGACGACCGCAAGATCCGCACCACGGCGACTTACCTCGACCGCGGCTTGGTGGGCGACCTGATCGCCAATGACGTGAAGTTCGACGTCAAGCCCCGCGAAGAAGGCTCGCTGCTCATGACCCTGCTGGTCAGCTGGGGCCCCATGCTGCTGCTGATTGGCGTCTGGGTTTATTTCATGCGGCAAATGCAGGGCGGCGGCAAGGGCGGTGCGTTCAGCTTCGGCAAGTCCAAGGCGCGCATGCTCGACGAATCCACCAACCCCGTGACCTTTGCCGATGTGGCCGGTTGCGACGAGGCCAAGGAAGAAGTCAAGGAAGTCGTGGATTTCCTGAAAGATCCGGCCAAATTTCAGAAGCTGGGTGGTCGCATTCCGCGCGGTCTGCTCTTGGTTGGCCCTCCGGGTACGGGTAAAACCCTGCTGGCCAAAGGCATTGCCGGCGAGGCCAAGGTGCCGTTTTTCTCGATCTCTGGCTCAGACTTTGTTGAAATGTTTGTCGGCGTGGGTGCTGCCCGCGTGCGCGACATGTTTGAGAATGCCAAGAAAAACGCACCCTGCATTATTTTCATCGACGAAATTGATGCCGTTGGACGCCAGCGTGGCGCCGGCGTGGGTGGCGGCAATGATGAGCGTGAGCAGACGCTGAACCAGATGCTGGTCGAGATGGACGGTTTTGAAACCAATGTCGGCGTGATCGTGGTGGCTGCCACCAACCGCCCCGATATTCTGGATGCCGCCTTGCTGCGTCCGGGCCGTTTTGACCGTCAGGTCTATGTCACCTTGCCAGATATTCGCGGCCGCGAGCAGATCCTGAATGTTCACATGCGCAAGGTGCCGCTCGGCCAGGATGTGAACGCGAGCGTGATTGCCCGTGGTACGCCAGGCATGTCCGGTGCCGACCTCGCCAATCTCTGCAACGAAGCCGCGCTTATGGCGGCACGCCGCAGCGCCCGCGTCGTGGAGATGCAGGACTTTGAGAAGGCCAAGGACAAAATCCTCATGGGCCCTGAGCGGAAGAGCATGGTCATGCCAGAGGAAGAGCGTCGCAACACGGCTTATCACGAGTCCGGCCACGCCCTCATCGGCAAGATGCTGCCCAAGTGTGATCCGGTGCACAAGGTCACCATCATTCCGCGTGGCCGCGCTTTAGGCGTCACGATGAGTTTGCCAGCACAAGATCGCTATAGCTACGACAAAGAATTCATGCTGAGCCAGATCAGCATGCTGTTTGGCGGCCGTATCGCTGAAGAAGTCTTCATGAACCAGATGACGACGGGCGCCAGCAATGACTTTGAGCGCGCCACGGCGCTGGCCCGCGACATGGTTACCCGTTATGGCATGACCGATGCCTTGGGCCCCATGGTTTATGCAGAAAATGAAGGCGAAGTGTTCCTGGGCCGTTCTGTCACCAAGACCAACAACATGAGCGAATCGACGCTGCAAAAGGTCGATATCGAAGTGCGCCGCATCATTGACCAGCAGTACCAGCAAGCACGCAAGCTGATTGAGGACAACAAGGACAAGATGCATGCCATGGCCAAGGCCTTGCTGGAATGGGAAACCATAGACATGGATCAGATCGACGACATCATGGCGGGCAAGGAGCCCAGGCCACCCAAGGACTGGACGCCGCGCAACCCTTCCGTGGGTGGCAACAATGGCTCCGACGGTGGATCGCCTGCCGTCAGCACCGAGCCAGCACCGACGGTGGCTTGAGCATTGAGAAAGTTTGTTTAGATGAATCATGAAAAACCGGGGCCAGTCCCCGGTTTTTCTTTGTCGGCGGGGCATCAGCTCCGGCTACATGAAAAGGTACCCAGTGATTTGGCAAACCTCACGCTTTCAGATTGACTTGTCCCGGCCGCGTGTCATGGGCATTGTCAATGTCACGCCCGACTCCTTTTCCGATGGCGGCAAATACTTTGCGCCGGGTCGTGGCTTCTCCGCCGTGCTTGAGCACTGCGAGCAGCTGATCCGCGAGGGCGCAGACCTGCTGGATATCGGCGGTGAGTCTACCCGCCCTGGTGCGCCACCGGTGTCGCTGGAGGAGGAGCTGGCGCGCGTGCTGCCGGTCGTGCGCCATGCCGCCACGCTTGGCGTGCCGCTCTCCATAGATACCTACAAGCCCGAGGTCATGCAGGCCGTGCTGGATCTGGGCGCCGACATCATCAACGACGTCTGGGCGCTGCGTCAGCCCGGCGCAGCCCAGGCCGTGGCGCAGCACCCCAGCTGCGGTGTCTGCCTGATGCACATGCATCGCGAGCCGCAAACCATGCAGGCGGCGCCCATGGAAGGCGATGTGGTGCCGCAGGTGCTATCGTTTCTGGAGCGCGCAGCGCAGGATCTGCAAGCGTTGGGGGTCGAAAAAGCCCGCATCGTGCTGGATGCCGGCGTTGGTTTCGGCAAAACCGTGGCACAGAATTTTGCGCTGCTGGCACGCCAGCGGGAGTTCCTGAGCGCCGGCTATCCGCTGCTGGCGGCCTGGTCGCGCAAGTCTTCTTTGGCGGCCGTTTGCGGCAGTCCGGACGGTGAACCGCTGGACATCGCCGAGCGCATGGTGCCCAGCGTGGCCGCAGCCTTGCTGGCCGTGGAGCGCGGCGCCCGCATTGTGCGCGTGCATGATGTGCGCGAAACCGTGTCCGCCCTGCAGGTTTGGGCGGCTGCGCGCTAGTTTGCCTGGCTGCGTCAGGGCCGTTGCTAACTGGCCTCTAAAATGAGCCACGCTTTTGCTTGTCAGGCAAAAATCAGCAAAAGAAAACAGTTTTCACAGAGACAAACCCCATGAGCAGAAAATACTTTGGCACCGATGGCATTCGCGGCACCGTGGGCCAGGCGCCTATCACGCCTGATTTTGTGCTGCGGCTAGCGCATGCGGTTGGCCGCGTGCTGCGCAGAACCGAAGCACGGCCCACCGTGCTGATAGGCAAGGACACGCGTATTTCCGGCTACATGCTGGAGAGCGCACTGGAGTCCGGCTTCAATTCCGCCGGCGTCGATGTGGTGCTGCTTGGCCCCTTGCCCACGCCTGGTGTGGCGTATCTCACGCGGGCTCAGCGTGCCAGCCTGGGCGTGGTGATCAGTGCCAGCCACAATGCTTTTCCCGACAATGGCATCAAGTTCTTCAGTGCCCAGGGCACCAAGCTCAATGACGAGTGGGAACTGGCGGTGGAGGCCGCCCTTGAGGAAGAGCCGGTGTGGGCCGATTCTGCCTCGCTGGGCAAGACGCGCCGCCTGGATGACGCGGCTGGGCGCTACATCGAGTTTTGCAAGAGCACCTTCGCCCATGATCTCACGCTCAAGGGCCTGAAGATCGTCGTCGATGGCGCCCATGGCGCGGCCTATCAGATCGCACCCATGGTGTTTCATGAACTGGGCGCCGAAGTGATCGCCATCGGCTGCGCGCCGGACGGCCTGAACATCAACCACGAGGTGGGAGCCACCCACCCCGAGGCGCTGGTCGCTGCGGTCAAGGCGCATCAGGCCGATTTCGGCATCGCGCTGGATGGTGATGCCGATCGCCTGCAGATGGTGGACGCCGAGGGGCGGCTTTTCAACGGCGACGAGGTGCTCTACCTGATGGTCAACGAGCGGCTGGCGCGCGGCGAAAAAGTGCCGGGCACCGTGGGCACGCTGATGACCAATATGGCGGTGGAAGTGGCGCTAAAAGCTAAGGGTGTGGAGTTTGTTCGCGCCAAGGTCGGCGACCGCTATGTACTGGAAGAACTCGACAAGCGCGGCTGGCTGCTGGGCGGCGAGGGCTCAGGCCACCTGCTGGCACTGGACAAGCACACAACCGGCGATGGCCTGATCAGCGCCTTGCAGGTGCTGCAAGCCTGCGTGCGCAGCCAAAAGACACTGGCCCAGTTGCTGGCCGATGTGGTGCTGTTTCCCCAGACCCTGATCAATGTACGGCTCAAACCCGGTCAGGACTGGAAAAGCTGCGAGGCGCTGTCGGTGCAAACCAAGGCCGTGCAAGCCGAGCTGGGCGACAACGGCCGAGTGCTGATTCGCGCCAGCGGCACCGAGCCGCTGCTGCGCGTGATGGTGGAGGCGCGAGATGCCGGCCAGGCTCAGGCTTGTGCCGAACGCGTGGCCGACACCGTGCGAGGCTGAAAGCCTGATCTTTAAGAAAAACAAGCCTCTAGCCCATGACTGATGGGTGGAGCATGCTATCAAATAGATAGCGTTCGGCTCGCGCAATGACACAGGCGCTGGCCTGTGTCATCTTTCAGGCCAGCGTATACGCCGTCTTCACCGTGGTGAAAAACTCCTGCGCATATTTTCCCTGCTCGCGCGGGCCGTAGCTCGAACCCTTGCGGCCGCCGAAAGGAACGTGGTAGTCCACGCCGGCCGTGGGCAAGTTCACCATCACCATGCCGGCCTGGCTATGCCGCTTGAAGTGCGTGGCGTACTTCAAGCTGCTGGTGGCGATGCCCGCCGACAGGCCGAAGGGCGTGTCGTTGGCGCAGGCCAGTGCCGCTTCGTAGTCTTTCACGCGGATGATGCTGGCCACCGGGCCGAAGATTTCTTCGCGGTTGATGCGCATGCCTGCCGTGCTTTCGCTGAACAGCGCCGGCGCCATGAAGAAGCCTTCGGCGCCGCTGCCGGTGTGGCATTGAATGCGTTCGCCACCGAAGGCCAGGATCGCGCCTTCGGCCTTGCCGATGGCCACGTAGCTCAGGTCCTGCTCCAGTTGCGACTGCGACGAGACCGGGCCGATGTCGGTTCCGGTGGTCAGCGCATCACCGACCTTGATGCGTGCCATGCGCTCCTGCAGGGCCTTGACGAAGGCCGGGTAAATGCCGTCGGTAACTATGAGCCGGCTGGAGGCCGTGCAGCGCTGGCCGGTGGAGTAGAAGGCGCTTTGCGCGCTCAGCTCGACCGCCTGGGTCAGATCGGCATCGTCCAGAATGACTTGCGGGTTCTTGCCGCCCATCTCCAGCTGCACCTTTTTCAGGTTTTTGGCGCAGGCCTCGGCAATGCGGCTGCCGACACCGACCGAGCCGGTGAAGCTGATGGCGTTGATGCCGGGATGGTTCACCAGCGCATCGCCAATCACACGGCCGGCGCCCATCACCAGATTGAACACGCCGGCCGGAATGCCGGAGCGCGAAATGATCTCGGCCAGCGCCCAGGCGCTGCCGGGCACCAGATCGGCCGGTTTCAAGACCACGCAGTTGCCAAAGGCCAGCGCCGGCGCAATTTTCCAGGCCGGAATCGCGATCGGGAAGTTCCAGGGCGTGATCAGGCCGACCACACCGACCGGCTCGCGCGTGATCTCCACGCCGATATTGGGGCGCACCGAGGGCAGGGTCTCGCCCGACAGGCGCAAGCACTCGCCGGCAAAGAACTTGAAAATCTGGCCGGCGCGCGTGGCCTCGCCAATGCCTTCCGCTTTGGTTTTGCCTTCTTCGCGCGACAGCAAGGTGCCCAGCTCTTCACGCCGTGCCAGGATTTCCGTGCCTATCTTGTCCAGCGCATCCGAGCGCGCCTGGATGCCGGAGGTGGACCAGGCCGGGAAGGCCGCTTGCGCCGCCTGCACGGCGGCATCAAGTCCGGCCGCATCGGCTTGCGCGTACTCGCCGATCACGTCGGCCAGGTTGGAGGGGTTGCGGTTGGCGCTGGTACCGTTGCCGGGAACCCATTCTCCGTTGATGAGGTTGTGGTGCAAAGTGCTCATGAATGTCCTGAATAAGTCGAAAGGCCTGGTTTACTTTCCCCAGCGCAAGACCATGGGGTCCAGGCGGCGGGCGGTTTCCAGGAGGTCGGCGCGCACCGCCGGATGCATGGTCGGAAAGGGGTGGCGTGGTGCGTCACACGCAATGATGCCACCTTCTTTCATCAGTGCCTTGGCGCTCAGGATGCCGCCCTGGCGGTTTTCGCAGTTGATCAGTGGCAACCAGCGTGTGTACTCGGCCACTGCTTCTTCCCGGCGGCCGGCCGCGTAGGCATCGACGATGCGGCGTATGCCGTCAGGGTAGGCGCCGCCCGTCATGGCGCCGGTGGCACCGGCGTCCAGGTCGGACAGCAGGGTGATGGCTTCCTCGCCGTCCCAAGGGCCTTCAATGGCATCGCCGCCCAGGCGAATCAGCTCGCGCAGCTTGGCGGCGGCGCCGGCGGTTTCAATCTTGAAGTAGGACACCTGCTTGATTTCCTTGGCCATGCGGGCCAGGAAGGCCATGGACAAAGGCGTGCCGCTCATGGGCGCATCCTGGATCATGATGGGAATGTCAATCGCATCCGACAGCGCGGCGTAGAACTCGTAAATCTTCTCTTCGCTGGCGCGCAGGGTGGCGCCGTGGTAGGGCGGCATCACCATCACCATGGCGGCGCCGGCGTCCTGCGCGCGGCGGCTGCGCTCGGCGCAGACCCGCGTGCCAAAGTGCGTGGTGGTCACGATGACCGGGACCCGACCGGCCACATGCTTGAGTATGGTTTGCGTGAGCGTTTCGCGTTCGTCATCCGAGAGCAGAAACTGCTCGGAGAAGTTGGCCAGAATGCACAGGCCGTTGGAGCCCGCATCAATCATGAAATCGACGCAGCGTTTCTGGCTCTCAAGGTCCAGTGCGCCGGCCTCGTCAAAGGTGGTGGGCACCACCGGGAACACGCCCTTGTATCTTGCTGTCATATTTATTCGACGATGTTGAATTGGTCCAGAAACTCGGTCTTCATGCTCAGGCCAAGGCCTGGCACATCGTCGCGCAATTGCACAAAGCCGTTTTCGGCCACCGGTTCGCCATCAAAGATGTAGTAGAACAACTCGTTGCCCACTTCCACATCGAACATCGGGAAGTACTCGGCCATGGGCGAGGCAATCGTGCTCATGGTCAGGTGGTAGTTGTGCATCTGGCCGGCGTGTGGAATCACCGGAACGCTATAGGCTTCGCACAAGGCATTGATCTTGTGCGCCGCCGTGATGCCGCCGACGCGATTGGTGTCGTACTGCACCACGCTGACGGCTTTTTTATCTAGCAGCTGCTTGAAGCCATAGAGGCTGAATTCATGCTCGCCGCCAGAGATCGGGATGCTGGTGAGCTGGTTCAGTTCGGCATAGCCGTCAATGTCGTCGGCAATCACCGGCTCTTCCAGCCAGCGCGGCTCGAACTTCTCTAATTTTGGCAGCATGCGCTTGGCGTACTCCAGGTTCCAGCCCATGTAGCACTCCAGCATCAGGTCGGTGTCGTAGCCTATGACTTCACGGATGGCTGCGACCGACTTCAGGTTTTCCGCCACGCCTTTTTGCAGATGCGCCGGGCCGTAGCCAAAGCGCATCTTGAAGGCGGTAAAGCCCTGGTTCAAAAACTTTTCGGCCTCGGCCTGCATTTCCTTGAGGTCGGTGCGATAGAGCTTGGAGTAATAAACCGGGATTTTCTCCTTGGTGCGTCCGCCCAGCAGCTTGAACACCGGCTTGTTCACGCTCTTGCCCAGAATGTCCCAGATCGCCAGGTCGATCGCCGAGATCGCGGCCATGGTCACACCCTTGCGGCCCCAGGCATGGGTGGCGCGGTACATGCGCTGCCACAGGTATTCGTAATCCCAGGGGTCCTGGCCCAGCACCAGCGGCGTCAGGTACTGGTCGATGATGGCCTTGGCGATGTGCGGCGCCAGGGCAACATTGCCCAGGCCGATGATGCCGTCGTCGGTCTCTATCTCGACCACGGTCCAGGAGTGAAAGCGAAAGGTGCTCATGGATTCGGTGTTGGAGTACACCAGGTCCATGGCGTTGGAGCAGAAGTTGCCTTGCGGTGGAACGGTCTTGCCTTTCCACTCGAACACGCGTGCGCGAACTGATTTGATCTTCATGATGATTTTCTGAGGGCTGGTTGATAGGAAATAGGAGAAAGAGAAGCCGAAAACGCTTGGGGGTGCTCCGGCCGGGTGTTTAAGCAGCCGCAGCCAGACGAGCGGCGCCCATGCGCTGCGCAATCTGGAAGGCGTTCAAGGTGGCATTGACATTGGCCAGGCCCTGGCCGGCAATGTCGTAGGCGGTGCCGTGCGCCGGTGTTGTGATGGGGATGGGCAGGCCGCCTTGCACCGTCACGCCCTTGCTAAAGCCCATCAGCTTGATGGCGATCTGGCCCTGGTCGTGGTACATGGTCACGATCGCCTGGTACTGGCCATCTTGAGCTTTGAGGAAGATGGTGTCGGCAGGGAAGGGGCCGTCGACCGGAAGGCCGCTGGCGCGCAACTCGCGCACCGCCGGCTCGATGATGTCGATCTCTTCGCGCCCGCAGACGCCGCCGTCACCGCCATGCGGATTGAAGGCCGCCACTGCCACCTTGGGGTTGGCGTTGCCGCTGGCCTGCAGTGACTGGTAGATCAACCGCGTTGCGGCGACGATGCGTTCCTGCGTGAGGAAGGAGGCCGCGTCCTTGAGCGGAATGTGGGACGACACCCGGGCCGTCCACAAGTCTCCCAGGGTGTTGAATTCGCAGAAGTAGCCGGTGACGCCCAGGTACTCGGCAAAGTGGTGCAGTTCGTCTTCGTGCTTCAGGTCGCCCAGTTTCATGGCCTGTTTGTTGAGCGGGGCAAAACAAATGGCATCAACCTCGCCGCGCTGGGCGCCGTCCATGCAGAGATTGAGCACCTTCAGAACGGCATTACCGCAAGCGGCTTGCGCCTGGCTGGGGAGGACCTGATCCGGACGAATCGTATCCACCGCCAGAAAGGCCGGCTGGCTTTGCTCGGCCCGTGTTCTGACCGCAGCCAGACTCTCGGTGGGCTGGGTGGTTACGCTGAGGCCGGCCGTTGCCTGGCCTTGTTCCCACAGCCAGGGGTCACCCAACAAGACGATGTTGGCGTTTTCATTGACGCCGGGCTGGCTCAGCAGCCTGGCGATCAGCTCCGGGCCGATACCGGCAGCATCGCCTAGCGTTAGCGCCACGACGGGCTTGAATGTGTTCATTTTTGACTCCTTAGATTTAATAGAACCAGCGCGCCGGCACCATGACGAGTGCGGGGAACAGGATGAACAGTGTGAGCAGGATTAGCTGCGCCAGCAGGAAGGGCCATACGCCGCGCGTGACGCGGCCCAGGCTCTCGCGGGACACGCCGGCCACGACATTGAGCACCGTGCCCACGGGGGGCGTCAGCAAGCCGATGGCGTTGTTCATGATGAACAGCACGCCAAAGTAGATGGGGTCAATGCCTGCCTCTTTGACGATGGGCATCAGCACGGGCGTCAGAATCATCACGGTGGGCATCAGGTCTAGCGCTGTGCCGACCACCACCACCAGGGCCATCATGGCAAACATCAGCAGGATCTTGTGCTCCGTCAGTGGGCGCAGCATGGCATTGACCTCTTGCGGAATGTTGACCACCGTGATCAGCCACGCGGAGACCAGTGCGGCCGCGACGAGAAACATCACCACGCTGGACATCTTGACTGCGGCCAGCATCAATTGAGGGAGCGCCTTGAGGGAGAGTTCACGGTAGACAAACATGCCCACCAAACCGGCATAGACGGCAGCGACTACAGCCGCTTCGGTTGGCGTGAAGACGCCAAACTTCATGCCGCCGATGATGAGGACTGGCAAGGCCAGCGCCCAGACACCCTCGCGCAAAGCCCGACCCAGCCGGGGCAGCTCAAAGGAGCGTGCCTCCACGGGCGGCGTGGATTTTGGAGCGCACAGCCACCAGGTGAACCACAGGGCCACACCCATCATGAGGCCGGGCGCAATACCGGCGAGGAACAGCTTGGTGATCGATATCTGCGCGGTCACCCCAAAAATCACGAAGGGGATGGACGGCGGAATGATGGGGGCAATGATGCCGCCGGCCGCAATCAGTCCGGATGAGCGGGGGATGTCATAGCCGGCCTTGCGCATCAACGGAATCAGCACGGCGGCCAAGGCCGCCGTGTCGGCGACGGCAGAGCCTGAAATGCTGGCCATGACCAGGGCGGCAATGATGGCCACGTAGCCCAGGCCGCCGCGGACATGGCCCACCAGCGCTTCCGCCATGGCAATGATGCGGGTCGAGATGCCACCGGCGTTCATCAATTCGCCTGCGAGCATGAAAAAGGGAACTGCCATCAGGGGATAGTTGTTCACGCCTTCTAGCAGGTTTTGGGCCAGGATCTGCGTGTCGAAGCTGCCCATAAACAGCATCAAGGCTACGCCGCACACGAGCAGCGCAAAGGCAATCGGCATGCCTAGCGCCATGGCGCCCAGCAGCGAAGCGATAAAGACAAAAATCGTCATGTGGCACTCCCTATTCCACGTTCGCGGCATGGGTGGCGACCAGCTCGGAGGCCGGCATGCGCCCCGTCAACTGGCGCCACAGCGAGTGCAGCAGGATCAGGGCAATCCCGCCGCTGCAGATCAGCAGCGCGGAGAACACCAGACCCATGGGAATGCCTGTGACAGGCGCCATGTCGTCCATGCCGATCACGACCTGCTTCCAGGTGCCGTCGGCCAGCAGGACGCAGCAGACCAGCATCAGGAGATCAGAGGCAAAACGAGCCGCCCGCTGCCCCGCCACCGGGAGCGCTGCAATCACGCTGTTCATGCCAAGGTGGGCGCCATCGTGCATCGCGACCAGCGTGCCTATGAGCGTGACCCACATGAACAGAAAACGCGAGACCTCTTCCGAAAAAACAATACCGGAATTGAAGCCATAGCGCAGCACGACGTTGCCGAAGACCAGCACAACCATCACGCCGAGCAGCAGCACCAGCAGGTACTCAACCAGACGAATTGCAAAGCGGGGGATCATTTTGTGAAAGTCCTTCTGCCTTACTTGGGCGCTTTGGCGATGGCGGCGAAGAACTCCTTGGCCGTTTCGTCACCGACTGCCGCCTGATGCTTGGCGATCACCGGTGCGAGTTTGTCGCGCATGCGCTGGCGCTCGGCATCGGAGACGTCATTGACCTGCATGCCCAGTTTGACCAACTCGCCCCGCATCTTGCCGTTCAGCTCACGGCTGGTTTGGCGCTCAAATGCCGTTGCTTCCACGGCGGCTGCCTGCAGGGCAGTGCGGTCCTCGGGCTTCAAGCCATCCCAGAATTTCTTGGAAGCGACAAGCGCCAGCGCGTCATAGGCGTGACCCGTCACCGACAGGTACTTTTGCACGTCGTAAAACTTTTGCGCGTGGACGACCGTGAAGGGGTTTTCCTGGGCATCGACGGCACGCGTTTCCAGCGCGGTGAACAGCTCATTGACCGGCATGGGAACGGCGTTGCTGCCCAGGCCGTTGAACAGGTCGATGTAGAGGTTGTTCTGCATCGTGCGGACCTTCAGGCCAGACATGTCTTCGGCCTTTTGAATCGGACGCTTGCTGTTGGTGAAGTTGCGAAAGCCGTTTTCCCAGAACGCCAGTCCAACCAGCCCCTTCTCGGGCAGCCTGGCCATCAAGCTCTGTCCGAAAGGACCATCGAGTACGGCGTCAGCCTGTTTTTCGCTGGCAAACGAGAAGGGCAGGCCGATGACGCCGAACTCTTTCACCAGATTGGCGAGCGTTGCCGTGGAGGGAACGGAAAACTCCTGCGTTCCGCCGCGCATCGCAGCTTGCATTTGCTGGTCGCTGCCCAGTTGCGCGCTGGAGTACACCGTGATCTTGATGCGGCCATTGCTTTTCTTGTCGGCCAGCTCGGCAAACTTGCGTGCGCCAATGGTCTGGGGATGGGATTCCGGCAGGGAGGTGCCCAGCTTTGCTTTGACCTCTTGCGCCATGGCGGGTGTGCCAAGGCTAAAGAGGGCCGCTCCGACCATGGCGGCGGTCAAGGTGTTCAGGGTGATGCGTTTGGTCAAGGTTTTCATGTTTGTCTCCGTTTATTGGGCTAGTTGTTTTTGAAAAGGCTCAGCTCAGCTGGTAAAGATTCATGGCGTTGTCGCAGAAAAGTGCCAGTCGCTGTTCGGGCGGCAGCTCGCGGGTTAATGCTTTGAAGCCGCTCCACAGGTCTGACAGGCTGACGACAAGGGCGTCGACAGGGTGGTTGCTGGCAAACATGCAGCGCGCCGGGCCGAAGTCGGCCAGCAGTGCTTGCAATACCGGCGCCTGCTGCGCGAGCGTCCACGCTTGCCCCTTCACACCCAGCCCTGAAATCTTGACGCTCACATTGGGATAGGGTGCGAGTTGAGCCATGGCGCGGCGCCAGGCGGACAGGGTTGGCGCATCACGTGTGCCTGGCATGCCTGCATGGTTGACGATGACTTGCGTGCCGGGGAAGTCGCGCGCCAGCTCAAGCGCTTCCGCCATGTGCCACCAGGGCGCCTGCAATTCAAACATCAGCCCAGCGCCAGCCAGTTGGGCATAACCGGCTCGCCAGCGCGGGCAGCGCATGGAGCCGGGCTCCGCCCATGACTCGCGGTATTGCTCCCGCGAGGTGCAGTGCGGCTTGTGGCGGACACTGCGGACAAATCCCACCAGTGGCGCCTGGCTGTACGCCTGCAGAACGTCGCCCACGTCGGCCCGGTCAAGCCAGATTTGGGCGGCCAAGGCGTGTGGCCTCTGGTGATGCACCGACGTTGTCTCGGCCAGGCGCTGCATCCACAAGGCCTCGCCGGTTGGATCTTGCGACGTCCATTCACCCTCCATGGCGATATGGCGCAGCACCAGGTGGTCGCCGCAATTAGTGGCGTAGTCCGCCGGCAGGAAGTCTTTGCAGATGGCTTCGTAGTCGCCGTAGCGAAAGGAAATCCGCGGAAGATCAGTTAACCAGGGGTGGGGATTGCGCGGTACGTCCCAGTAATGATGGTGTGCGTCCACGATGGGCAGCCAGGCTTCGTCACCGGTGGTCAGAAAGGTTTGGCGCACTTGCGCCACATCGGGGCTCGACATTTCTTGCCTGGCGTTCACAAGGGGGCTCAGTCCAGCTTGATGTTTTTCTTGCGGATCAGATCGCCGTAGCGCTTGTTTTCAGCGGTGTGAAACTGCGCGAACTGGGCCTGCGTCATGGGCGTGAGGTCGGCCCCGATGGCGCTCAGGCGGCTTTGCGTTTCCGGCATGGCCAGCACCTTGGTGACTTCTGCGTAGACCCGGTCCTGCACCGCCTTGGGTGTGGATGAAGGCATGTAGATGCCATACCAGGCGCTCATTTCCACGCCCTTGAGGCCGGCCTCGGCCATGGTCGGCACATTGGGCAATTGTGGGTTGCGCTGGGCGGCGGCCACGGCCAATGGCTTGATGCGGCCACTCTTGATCTGTCCTATCACCGAGGGCATGGTGTCAAAACTCAGTTGCACCTGACCGCCCACCAGGTCTATCAGTGCCGGGCCGCTGCCGCGGTAGGGGATGTGGGTGATGAAGACGCCGGCCTGGTCCTTGAACAGCTCGGCGGCGATGTGCTGGGTGCTGCCTGCGCCGCTGGTGGCGTAGTTGAGCTGGCCGGGCTGGGACTTGGCCAGCTTGATCAGGGACTGGACCGAATCAACCGGCAGGGCGTTGTTGACCACCAGCACATTCGGTACGGCGCCGACAAACACCACAGGCACCAGGTCCTTGTTGCTGTCATAGCCGAGCTTGAGCAGGTGCGGCGCAATGGCGTGCGCGGTGGAGACCCCCATGATCATGGTGTGGCCGTCGGTGGACTTGGCCGTCACATCGGCGGCCAGGGTGTTGGATGCGCCGGGGCGGTTTTCCACCACCACGGCTTGCTTGAGCAGCGGGCCCAGCCGGTCGGCCACGGCGCGCGCCATGGCATCGGTGCCGCCGCCCGGGGCCGAGCCGACCAGGATGCGCACCGGCTTGCTCGGCCAGTCCTGGGCCATGGTTTGGGTTTGGACGGCCAGTGCGCAGGCGGCTACCAGCAGGGCGGGCAAAAGTTTCATGTTGTCTCCAGTTGTTGTTGTGAACGAATGGGCTGATCGTAGGGGGGCGAACTGTTAACGTAAATTGAAAATAAATGATTATTTGATGCCTTGTAGTTATCATTGATCTCGGTTCAGCTTCGCTACATTCCGGCCGCCAAGCCGCGCCCACTTTGATGTCCAACAGCACGCTTCTTCCGCAACTTCTGAATCGCCTGCGCATGCGGCAGGTGGCCCTGATCCTGGCCGTCGGCGAGCACGGCACCTTGCGCAAGGCCTCCTGCGAACTGGGCATGACCCAGCCCGCCGCCACCAAAATGATCCAGGAGCTGGAGTCGGCGCTGGGCCAGCGCCTGTTCGAGCGGGTCGGGCGCGGGCAGAAGCTGACGCCGGCCGGCACCAGCGTGCTGCGTTATTTCCGCGGCATGCGCGGTTCCATAGAGTCGATGTCGCGGGAGCTGGCCGAGTTGCAACTGGGCTCGTCGGGCCGGGTCTCGATAGGCAGCATCATGGCGCCGTCACCAACCCTGCTGACGCAGGCCATCATTGCGCTGAAAAAAGCCTATCCCTTGCTGTCGGTGGATGTCACCATGGACACCAGCGACCGCCTGTTCGAGTTGCTGCGTGAAGGCGTGCTGGACGTGGCGATAGGGCGCATTCGCGAGGAGCATTGGGCCGACTACGCCTTCACGCCACTGGAAAACGAGACCCTGGCCGTGGTGGTGGGCGTGCAGCATCCGCTGGCCAACAAAAAGGTGGTGAAACTGTCCAGCCTGCTGGGCTACGGCTGGATCCTGCAGCCCAGCGGCAGCCCCATGCGCGAGGTGCTGGAGCAGGAGTTTCGGGTGCTGCAGGTGCCCACGCCGAAGGGCCTGATAGAAACCGCGTCCATACTCACCACCACCAACCTGATTGCCGAGACCGACATGGTGAGCGTCATGCCGCAGTCGATTGCCGACAGCTATGCCCAGCACGGCCTGCTCAGGATTTTGCCCTGCCACATCCAGCACAAGATGGAGTCCTTTGGCTCCATCACCCGCAAGGACAGGCCGCTGAGCGAGGCGGCGCGGTTTTTTCTGGCGGCGCTGCACCAGCGCGAGTCGGTCTTTCCGGTGGGCCAGGTGTTTTAGGCGGATTTTAAGCCAAATTGGCCTCTGGCCCAATGTGGATGAGCGCAATACGCTATTTAAATAATAGCAATTTCGAGTTGCTTACGGCCCCACCTGCCAGCCGCCGCCCAGCGACTGGATCAGCGCCACGGCGGTGGTCTGGCGGTCCGCCATGGCTTGCACCAGGGCGCGGCGTGCGCTCAGCGCGGTGGCCTGGGCGGTGATGACTTCGGTGTAACTGAGCTGGGCGCTGCGATAACGGTTGAGCACCTGCTGCTCGACCTGGTCGGCCGCCACCGATGCCTGGCGGCGCAACTCCTCCTGGGTTTGCAGCACGCGGGTGGCGGCCAGCTGGTCTTCGACATCCTGAAAGGCGGCCAGCACGGTTTGCCGGTAACGGGCCACGGTTTGTGCGTAGGCGGCTTCGCTGCCTTCCACGTTGGCGGCGGTGGCCCCGGCATTGAACAGCACTTGCGCGGCCGACAAGCCCAGGCCCCAGACGCTGCTGGAGGCCTGGAACAAATCGGCCACGCGGCTGGCGCCAAAGCCATAGGAGGCACTGAGGGACAGGTTGGGGAAATAGGCGCTCTTGGCAATGCCGATCTGCTCGTTGGCGGCGGCGACACGGCGTTCGGCGGCGGCAATATCGGGCCGGCGCTGCAGCAGTGTGGACGGCACGCCAACCGGGACGTCTGGCACCAGCGGCGTCCAGTCGGCAACCGCGAGCGAGAAATTGCCGGGTGCCTCGCCCACCAGCACCGCGATGGCGTGTTCGAGCTGGGCCCGCTGACGCACCAGGCCGGCGTTGTCGGCCTGGGCATTGGCCAACTGGGTCTGTGCCTGCAGCACATCGGTTTTGGCGGCAATGCCGGCGCTGTAGCGGTTTTGCGTGATCTCCAGGCTGCGTTGGTAGCCGGCGATGGTGCTTTCCAGCAGAACTTTTTGTGCGTCGGTCTGGCGCAGCGACAAGTAGTTGGTCGCCAGCTCGCCTTGCGCCGACAGCCTGGCGGCGGCCAGGTCGGCGGCGCTGGCCTGGGCGCCGGCGGTGGCGCCCTCCACCGCGCGTCCCAGCCGGCCCCAGACATCGGGCTCCCAGCTGCCGCCTATGCCGATCTGGTAGTTGTTGCCGACGCGGGCTCCCGTGCCTGTGCTGCTGCTGCCGGCGCCGCTGCCGGAGCGTGTGGCGCCGCCATTGAGCGTGACCGTGGGGAAGAGCCCGGCCCGCTGGCTGCGCACCAGCGCGCGCGCCTGGGCATAGCCGGCCACGGCGACGGCCACGTTCTGGTTGGACACCTCGACGCGCGCCGCCAGCTGGTCCAGCACCGGGTCGCCAAACAGCGTCCACCAGGGGCCGCGCTCCAGCGCATCGGCGGGCGCCGCAGCAACCCAACCCTCGGCCTCCTTGAAGGCGCTGACATCGGGCGTGGCCGGCCGCTGGTAGTTGGGGCCGACGGCGCAGCCGCTCAGGGCCAGCGCTAGCACTATGGCCGTCAACGCCGGGTGGCCAGTGGCGGGGGATTTTCTTTTCAGGTGCATGGCATGCCTCATTGCGGTTGCAGCGCGCTGGCCGCGGGCGGCTCATCGGGCAGATCATGGGGGTGGCGGCTCAGATGGCGCTCAGAGGGGCTGCGGCGGCGCAGCTTGTCGAGCAGCACATAGACCACCGGTGTGGTCAGCAGGGTCAGCAACTGGCTGGCGATCAGCCCGCCAATGATGGTGATGCCCAGGGGCCGGCGCAGCTCGGCACCTTCGCCAAAGCCTATGGCCAGCGGCAGCGCGCCCAGGATGGCCGCCAGCGTGGTCATGAGGATGGGGCGAAAGCGCAGCAGGCAGGCTTCACGCACCGCTTCCACCGCGGAAATGCCGCGCGCACGCTCGGCATCGAGCGCAAAGTCGATGATCAAAATGGCGTTTTTCTTGACGATGCCTATCAGCAAGAAGATGCCGATCAGCGCGATCAGGGAGAAATCCATCTTGAACGCCAGCAGCGCCAGCACGGCGCCCACGCCGGCCGAAGGCAGGGTGGAGAGCACGGTCAGCGGATGGATCAGGCTTTCGTAAAGAATGCCCAGCACGATGTAGATCACGATCAGCGCCGCCAGGATCAGCATGGGCTGCTCGTTTTGCGACTGCTGCGCACTGAGCGCCGTGCCGGCAAAACTGCCGCGCACATTGTTGGGCAGGCCGATGGCGGCTTCGGCCTCCTTGATGGCCGCCTGGGCGTCGCTGAGGGTGTTGCCATCGGCCAGGTTGTAGGACACGGTGGTCGACAGCTCGCCGTCGTCGTGGCTGACGGAAGCGGCCGTGGGGTTTTCGCTGAAGTGCGCAATCGCCGACAGCGGCACCATGGTGGTCACTGCGCTGCTCAGCGCCTGGCCGGTGGACGGGTCGCGCAGGGCCGGGTTGCTCACCGCCGCGGTGGCTGTGGGCGCCGCCGTGGCCAGCGTGGTGCCGCTGCCGCCCTTGGCCGGAATGTAGATGTCTGTGAGCGACTCGGGGCTGCGGATATAGCGCGGCGCTATTTCCATGATCACGTGGTACTGGTTCAGGTCGCTGTAAATGGTGGCCACCTGACGCTGGCCGAAGCCGTTGTAGAGGGCGTTGTCCACGTCCTTGGAGCTGATGCCCAGCCGTGCCGCACTTTCCTTGTCCACCGTGACCATGGTCTCGACGCCGTTTTCTTCCTGGTCGGTGTCCACGTCGATCAGCGCATCCTGGCGTTTCATCTGCTCGGCCAGGCGCGTGGCCCACAGGCTCAGGTCGGCGGAATTGTCGCTTTTCAGGGTGTACTGGTAGGTCGAGTTGCTCGACCGGCCGCCGCCGCGCAAGTCTTGCACCGGGTTAAGAAACAGGCTCACCCCCGTGACCTTGGCCAGTTGCGGGCGCAGCCGCGCAATCACCGCCAGGCCCGAGTCGCTGCGCTGCGCCACCGGTTTCAGGTTGATGAACATGAAGCCGCCGCCAGAGCGGGAGCCGCCGGTAAAGCCGACCACGGTGTCCACCGCCGGATCGCGCCGGATGATATCCACCAGCTCCTTGAGCTTGCCCTGCATGGCCTGAAAGGAAATGCTGCGGTCGGCGCGCAGGCCGCCGTTGATCTGCCCGGTGTCTTGCTGCGGAAAAAAGCCCTTGGGCGCTGCGATGTAGAGATAGACATTGAGCGCGACCACGCCCAGCAGAATCACCATCACCAGCCCCTTGCTGCCTAGCGCCCAGTCCAGGCTCACCTCGTAGCCGCGCAGCACGCGCTTGAAGGCCGCGTCAAACCAGCGTGCCAGCCGTCCGGGCGGCTTGGTGTGGGCATCGGGCTTGAGCAGCCAGGCGCACATCATGGGCGTGGTGGTCAACGAAATCACCAGCGAAATCAGCACCGCAGCCGACAGGGTGACGGCAAACTCGCGGAACAGTCGGCCGGTTTGTCCGCCCATGAAGAGCAGCGGGATGAATACCGCCACCAGCGACAGGCTGATGGACAGCACGGTGAAGCCGACTTCGCGCGCGCCCAGCAGCGCCGCCTTGAAGCGGTCCATGCCGGCTTCGATGTGACGGCTGGTGTTTTCCAGCACCACGATGGCGTCGTCGACCACAAAACCGGTGGCCACCGTGAGCGCCATCAGGCTCAGGTTGTTGAGGGAAAAACCCAGCAAATACATCACGCCAAAGGTGCCCAGCAGCGACACCACGGTGGCTACCGCCGGAATGACGGTGGCGCGCGCGCTGCGCAAGAAGGCGCTGACCACCAGCACCACCAGCACGATGGAGATCAGCAGCGTGAGCTCGATCTCGTGCAGCGAGGTGCGGATGGAGTTGGTGCTGTCCGAGGCCACTTGCAGGTGCACATCCTGCGGCAGCTGGGCCTGCAGCTCGGGCAGCAGGGCGCGCACGCCGTCGACGGTTTCAATCACATTGGCGCCCGGCTGGCGCGTGATCAGCACGATGACGGCCGGCTCGCCATTGAAGAGGCCTAGCGTGTTGGTGTTTTCCACGCCGTCAAGCACCTGGGCCACGTCGCCCAGCCGTATCGCCGCGCCATTGCGCCAGGCCACGATCAGGTTGCGGTAATCGATGGCCTTGAGCCCGCCCGTGGCCGTGCTGGCGCCCGAGTAAAGCTGCAGGCGCTTGCCGTCGCCTTCAATCGCCCCCTTGGGCCGATTGGCATTGGAGGCCTGCAGGGCGGCGCGCACGTCTTCCATGCTGACGCCGTAGTTGTTGAGCGCAAACGGCAGCAGCTCGACGCGCACGGCGGGCAGCGAACCGCCGCCCAGTTCGACGTCGCCGACGCCGGGGACCTGGGCAATTTTTTGCTGCACCAGGTTGGACACCTCGTCGTAAATCTGGCCTGGCGAGCGCGTCTTGGAGGTCAGCGCCAGGATGATGACGGGGGCGGAGGCCGGATTGGCCTTGCGGTAGGTCGGGTTGCTGCGCAAGGTGGCTGGCAGGTCGGCGCGGGTGGCATTGATGGCGGCCTGCACCTCGCGCGCGGCGGAGTCAATCTTGCGGTTCAGGTCAAACTGCAGGTTGACGCGGGTCGAGCCCGTGCCGCTGCTCGATGTCATTTCGTTGACGCCGGCGATCACGCCCAGGCGGCGCTCCAGCGGCGTGGCCACGCTGCTGGCCATGGTGTCGGGGCTGGCGCCTGGCAGCGAGGCACTCACCGAGATCACGGGAAAGTCAACCTGGGGCAGGGGGGAGACCGGCAGCACGAACAGCGCGCCCAAGCCGGCCAGCGCCAGGCCTATGGTCAGCAGCACGGTGGCTACGGGGCGGCGGACGAAGGGTTCGGAAAGATTCATGCTCTTGCGCCTGCTTCTGTTGGGAGCTCGGGCTTTTGTAGCGCTTCTGAGGGGGGCTGGCCGGGGGTAGCCCGGCGGCTACTCACTTTCTTTTGCTTCGCTGTATGGACCGGGGACATGGGAAACGGGTGTGCGGGGAGATAGGAAACACCTGGGAGTCTCAAGCGGCGGCTGCCGGCGCATTCAAATCGAGCCGCATGAAGCGGTGATGGCAGAAGAATACATCGTAGCAACCGTCGTCTTCGGCGTCTGCTCTGAAGGCTATTGGCAGCTTGAGCAGCGCGCTCGATACCCGCAGTTTGTTGCCCTTGAAGTGCACCTCGCCGTTCCACTTGACGAGCGCAACCGTGTCGCCATCGGGGTACTCGATGGGCGGCAAAGTCTGCGGATAACTGATCAGGCTGGGCTGGTAGCGCTTGGCTGGCGTTTGCAGGTTCAGCGCATCGTGGG
>NZ_FOKZ01000020.1 GCF_900112285.1 Polaromonas sp. OV174
GGCGTACCGAAAACGCAAATGGATTGCCGAGCCGCCCAACGGCTGGATCAAGAGCGTGCTGGGGTTGCGCCAATTCAGTATGAGGGGCCTGCACCGGGTACGCGCCGAATTCAAGCTCGTGTGCCTGGCCCTCAATCTGCGCCGGATGTGTTCAATGCAAAGCGGCTGAGGGCAACAACCAGCAAAAAATGCCCGCACCTGCCCCGCAGCAGGGCTCAAGGAGCCGCCCCAGCGCGGTCGTGCCGCGCCAAAACCATGATCGACTGCCACGGTAGCAACGAAAACAGCAAATTACCAAGCTCATCGAGCCTCAAATCCTTCTGCCGCGCAGACTCCTAGTAGCGGTTATTCTTGAGCGGTTTTATCGGCGCTTGCGGATGACGGGCTTTAGCCTTGAGTCCTGCAAGCGCTGTCGCTATTGATTTGCTAGCTTCCTGCGCCCGATCCTATTGGGCTAGAGGCCTGTTTTGTTGAGAAAAATGGCCTTTCCGCTGATCACCGACCCCTTTTTCTACGCCGTCGCCATTCCCGCCGTGCTGATGCTGGGCATCAGCAAAAGCGGCTTTGGCGCCGGCTTCGGCTCGTTGGCAGTGCCGCTGATGGCCCTAGCGGTCACGGTGCCGCAGGCCGCCGCGACCTTGATGCCGCTCTTGCTGCTGATGGACTTGCTGGGGCTGGCGGCCTTTCGCAAGGACTTCGACAGGAAGTTTTTGCGCTTTCTGATTCCCTGTGGTCTGGTCGGCACCGTGATAGGCGCGCTGCTGTTCAAGCTACTGGACGCCCAGCTGGTGGCCGGCCTAGTGGGCGGCTTTACGCTGCTGTTTCTGGCGCAGCGCCTGCTGTTTCCGCCCCGGCCCGACAGCCCGCCGCCGCCCAAATGGCTGGGCGCGTTATTGACTGTGACCTCGGGCTTCACCAGTTTCGTGGCCCATGCCGGCGGCCCGCCGCTCAGCGCCTATGTCATTCCGCTGCGGCTCAGCCCCGTCAAGTTCACCGCCACCATGGCGGCCTTCTTTTTCGTCATCAACCTTTCCAAGTGGATTCCCTACGCCTGGCTGGGCTTGCTGGATACGCGCAACATGGCGACCTCGCTGGTGCTGCTGCCGCTGGCGCCGGTCGGCGTCTGGATAGGCGTGCGCCTGGCCAGGCGCATCAGCCCGCTCTGGTTTTACCGCGTGCTCTACAGCGGCATGTTGCTGACCGGCATCAAGCTGCTGTGGGATGCCTTGCGCTAGTGCATCTTGCTACGAAATAGATAGCTGTTTGTGCCAGTCCTGCTTGAGCTGGTGGCCTTTTTGTCAATATTTCAGTCCTGCCCAAGCTCGGGCCGGCGCTGCGCCAGTTGTGCGCGCTCCCGCGCCATCTGCGCCTCCAGCTGCAGCCGGCCCTGCTTGGCCACGGCGATGACCTTGGCCTGGTCTTTGCGGTGCGGGTACATCTGCTCGAACAAGTCCAGGTTGTGCTGGCGAAAGCGGTCGGCGGCCAGCTTGACGCGGTCGGGTTCCTGGCCCAGCAGCTCCAGCACGCTGCGGGCGCTGCGCAGGCTGGACTCAAACAACTCGCGCTCGACGTGCATGATGCCGCGGTCGCGCAGCGCGTTCCAGTGCGTCACGTCGCGCGCGCGCGCCACGATCTGCAACTGCGGGAAGTGCTCCTTGGCCAGGTCGACGATTTTCAGCGATTGCTCCACGTCGTCCACCGCCAGCACCAGGATCTTGGCGCTGGCGGCGCCCGCCGTGCGCAGCAGGTCCAGCCGGCTGGCGTCGCCGTAAAAAACCCGGTAGCCGAAGGCGCGCACGGTTTCCACCATGTCGGCATCGTGGTCCAGCACGGTGGCGCTCAGGCCTTGCGCCAGCAGCATGCGGCCGACGATCTGGCCGTAGCGGCCGAAGCCGGCAATGATGATGGGCGCGGCCTGCTGCTCGGAAATCTCTTCCAGTTGCGGCGTGTTGCAATTGGCATAGCGCGGCAGCAGCAGTTTGTCGACCAGCACCAGCAGCAGCGGGCTGATGAGCATGGATAGCGCCACCGCGCCTATCAGCAGCGAAGCCGTCTCCGTCGAAAAGATTTGGGCGCCGGCGGCCGCCTGAAACACCACAAAGGCAAATTCACCGCCCTGCGCCAGCAGCAGCGCAAAGACCGGGCGCTCCTGATAGGGCAGCTTCATGAGCCAGGCCAGGCCGTAGAGCAAGAGCAGCTTCAGGCCCAGAAAGCCGAGCAGTATGGCGGCCATCAAGCCCGGCGACTTCATCAGCACGCCAAAATCTATGCTCATGCCGACGGCGATGAAAAAGAGGCCCAGCAGCAAGCCCTTGAAGGGCTCGATATCAGTTTCCAGCTCGCGCCGGTACTCGCTTTCGGCCAGCAGCACGCCGGCCAGAAAAGCCCCCAGCGCCATCGACAGGCCGACCAGCTGCATCAGCCCGGCAATACCGACCACCAGCAGCAGCGAGGCGGCGGTGAAGATTTCGGGCGTGCCGCTGTTGGCAATCCAGCGCAGCAAGGGGCGCAGCAGCAGCCGGCCGCCGAGGATGATGCCGCCTATGACTGCTACTATTTTGATAGCTTCCAGCGCGCGGTTGGATTGGGCTAGAGCCTCATTCGTCTCTGAAGCGCTGCCCAGCAGCGGCAGCAATGGCAGCAGCGCCAGAATCGGAATGGCCGCCACGTCCTGAAACAGCAGGATGGAAAAACCGGCTCGTCCGCTGGACGTGGGCAGCAGATTGCGCTCACCCAGGACTTGCAGGGTGATGGCGGTGGACGACAGCGCCAGGCCCAGGCCGGCCACCAGTGCCGTCGGCCAGGCCACGCCAAAGGCCATGGCCACGCCTGTGAGCAGGCCGGCGCAGCCCAGCACCTGGACGCTGCCCCAGCCAAAGATGGGTCGGCGCAAACTCCACAGCCGCTTGGGCTCGAGTTCCAGGCCGATCAGGAACAGCATCAGCACCACACCGAATTCGGCGAAGTGAAGAATGTCCTGCACATTGGCGACCAAGCCCAGGCCCCAGGGGCCTATGGCGATGCCGGCGGCCAGATAGCCAATAATGGCGCCCAGGCCGAGTTTTTTGGCCAGCGGCACGGCAATCACGGCCGCCGCCAGGTAGATGAAGCTAAAAGAGAGCCAGGTGGGTATATGGGTCATGAAGTGGCACTCGTTCCGGTTGGCAGGGCAAGAGGTTTTCTGGCGCGTATCAGCGAGGCTTGCATGCGCTGACGATAACGGAAAAGTCGGCTCTACTTGGCTCTAACCTGCCGCCTTCGGGCGCTGCCAACTCAGAGCATGTCGCAAAAGTTTGTCACCTAACTGACAGGCGGGCCACGCCACGGCAGGCCGGCGCGCAGTGCAAGCGCTACAGTCAGCCCATGAGAACCTTTCAAAGCTTGTCCGAACTGGCGGCCTGCGTCGGCCAGGAAGTGGCCGTCAGCGACTGGATCACCATCACGCAGCAGCAGGTCAAGCTGTTTGCCGAGGCCACCGGTGACCACCAGTGGATTCATGTGGATCCCGAGAAGGCGGCGGTGGGCCCGTTTGGCGGGACGATCGCGCACGGTTTTCTGACCTTGTCGCTGCTGCCCAGATTTTTTGACGCATCGTTCGAGGTCAGCGGCTCGCGCATGGGGGTGAATTACGGCCTGAACAAGGTGCGCTTTACGGCGCCGGTGCCGGTCGGCAGCCGCCTGCGTGCTCGCATGAAGCTGCTGGCGGCCGAGCCGATTGACAACGGCGGCGTGCAGCTGAGCTGGGAGGTGATGGTGGAGCGAGAGGGTGCTAGCAAGCCGGTGTGCGTGGCCGAGTCGCTGGTGCGGTATTACTCCTAGGCCGCCCCGGCAAAACCGTTTTGCCGCCAGGCCTCGAATACCGTGACGGCGACGGTATTGGACAGGTTGAGGCTGCGCTGGCCCGGCAGCATGGGCACCTTGAGGCGTTGCGCCAGCGGAAAAGATTCCCGCACGGCGGGCGCCAGGCCCTTGGTTTCCGAGCCGAACACCAGCCAGTCGCCAGGCTGAAAGCGCTTGTCATACATATTGCCCGAGCCTTGCGTGGTCATGGCAAACAGCCGCTCGGGCGGCGGCTGCTGGCTCTCCAGCAAGGCCTGCCAGCTGGCGTGGCGCAGCAGCGGGGCGTACTCGTGATAGTCCAGCCCGGCGCGCCGCATGTGTTTGTCGTCCATCGAAAAGCCCAGCGGTTCCACCAGATGCAGGCGGCAGCCGGTATTGGCGGCCAGGCGGATCACATTGCCGGTATTGGGCGGAATTTCGGGTTCGACGAGAACGATATTGAACATGGACGGCTTGGCGCAGGGGCAGTGGGTGAAGCGGCGATTCTAGGCGGGCGCTGTTCTGGCCAGCACCACGGCGGCGATGTGGGCCGCGCCGGCTTCGCGCAGGGCCTGCGCCGCCGCAAACATCGAGGCGCCGCTGGTCATCACGTCATCCACCAGTAGCACGCGCCGGCCTTGCAGTTCGGCCAGGCGCAGTGGATCAATCAGAAAGGCACCCCTGACATTGGCCAGCCTGGCTTGGCGCTTGAGCTGGCTTTGCGGCCGGCCGTGTTTCACGCGCAGCAACAGGGTCGCATCGGCTTGCGCCCGGCTCTGGCTTTGCCGGGCCAGTGCGCTGGCCAGCTCCCAGGCCTGGTTGAAGCCGCGCGTTTGCAGGCGCTGGGCCGATAGCGGCATGGGCAGCAGCCAGTCCTGGGCTGTCAGGTCGGCAAAGGCCTGCTGAACGCCGGGGGTTTTGAGCAAGAGGGCAGCGAAAAAACCGGCCCAGCCGGGCTGCTCGCCAAATTTATAGCGCGCAATCAGGTTGGACCAGGGGTAGGCATAGGGCAGGGCGGCCAGCGCGCCGTCCAGTACCGGGCGCTGGATGGCGCAGCTGGCGCAAACATCGTGACCGGTGCGCAGGCCCATGGACAGATCGGCCGGCAAGGCCAGCGCGCAAAGGCTGCAGCGGCTTTGCGGCGCCGCAAAGCGGCTCACGCAGGGCGGGCAGACCTGGCGCGCCGGCCAGCTGCGGCAGACGGCGCACTGGCTGGCAAGGCCTGGCAGCCGGGACAGGAATAGGGCGGGGGTCAGCAGGCGCGTGAACACCGTGTCAATATACTCGCCTACTTTCCAACCGCGCCGACCGGCGCGAATCACGCAAGCTCTCATGACTCCTTCCCAGCGCCCCCCCACGCTCGATCCGCTCGCTGTCAGCCGCTGGCAGCGTACCGCGCCTCTGGCTTCGCCGTGGTTGCATGAGGAGGTGGCCAGTCGCATGCAGGACCGCCTGGAGTGGATCAAGCTGAAACCGCAGACCTGGGCGCATTGGGGTGCCTTGCGTGGCGGCCTGCAAGCCCATGCCAAATTGGCCAGCTTGTACCCGGATTCAGAGTGTTTTGTGGCTGAAGCCAATACGGATAGGGCACAGGCAGCTATTAAAGATATAGCAAAACCATGGTGGCACCCCAAGCAATGGCGGGCCGCGCCTACGCGCTTCGAGGCGCCGCCGCCGGCCAGCGTGGACATGTTGTGGGCCAATATGGCCTTGCACGAGGCAGCCGACCCGCAGGCCTTGCTGGGCGCCTGGCACCAGGCCTTGAAGGTCGATGGTTTTTTGATGTTTTCCTGTCTGGGGCCGGATACCGCGCGTGAGCTGCGCGCGCTTTACGCCCAGCTGGGCTGGCCGCCGGCCGGCCACGATCTGACCGATATGCATGACTGGGGCGACATGCTGGTGCAAACCGGTTTTGCCGAGCCGGTGATGGACATGGAGCGCATCACACTGACCTACGAGACGCCGGCGCGGCTGCTGCAGGAGCTGCGTGAGCTGGGCCGCAATTTTCATCCGGCGCGTTTCCCCGCCTTGCGCGGGCGGTCCTGGAAGACCCAACTGGAGCAGGCGCTGGGCCAGCACCTGGCGGTAGGGGCCGACGGCCGGCTGTCACTGACTTTCGAGGTGATCTACGGCCATGCCCTGAAGGCCGCGCCCAAGATCAAGCTCAGTGCGCTCAGCGCGGTATCGGTGCAGGACATGCGCGCCATGCTGCATGACAAGCGCGGCAAACCCTGAGTGTTTCTGAGCGCCAGGGCGTAGGCCCGGCAGCAACTTGCGCAGGCCTGGGTGCAGGTGTATAACTTGACCGTGCATTGTTCTATTTCCTAGAGTCACTTGGTGTGACGAGAGGGGGTGTTATGAGCAGACGCATTTACTGGTTGATCCCCGATGCGGCGAGTGCCAGACGTGCGGTGGATGACTTGCTGCTGGCGCGTGTGCCGGTGAAGCATATCCACTGCGCCGGACGCGAGGGCATGAACCTGTCCGGGCTTCATCCCGCCAATGTCTTGCAGACGACGGATGTGATTTACGCGGCCGAAGCCGGCCTGCTGATAGGCGGCACCATAGGCATTGCGGCGGGCCTCTTGATCGCCATGTACTACCCCCTGGGGATAGGCTCGTTGCAGTGGGGCATAGTGGCCGTGCTGGGGGCGTTGGGTGCGGTGTTCGGCGCCTGGTCGTCCAGCATGATTGGCATTTCAGTGCCCAGCCACCGGCTCAAACGTTTTGAAAACGCTCTCGAAGAGGGGCAAATCCTGTTGATGGTGGACGTGCCCAGTGCCCAGGTCAAGGACATCGAGGCCTTGCTGCAGGCCGCGCACCCGGAAGCCCGTTTTGAAGGCGAGGACCCGGACACCCCGGTGTTCCCCTGAAATGCCAAGGCCCTAAGGGGGTCGGCAATACAAGTGTTTAGTCTTGTTTGGAGGGAGGCGATCATGGACCTTCACATGCATTCTTATCATGGGCAGCGCCTGCCGGACTGGCCTGCGGCGGCGGTCGCCGGGCTGGCCGCAGGTGCCATCCTGATGGTGCTGGAGTTGTTCTGGGCGATGCTGGCCGGCGGTGGCAATCCCTGGGTGGCCTCGCACATGATTGCCGCCATCGTGATGGGGTCGGACACACTGAAGTCATCTGGTTTTGACCTCACCGTCGTGACGGTCGCGCTGCTTGCCCACTATGTGCTGGGCATGGTCTTTGGCCTGATACTCGCGACCATCATCGCGCCTTTCCGTCAGGGCTCGGGCCTGATTCTGGTGGCCGTGTTTGGCGCGGTGTTTGGTGCGGTTTTGTACCTGCTGAACTTTCACGCCATGACGCACTTTTTTCCATGGTTCATCGAATGGCGCGGCACGGCAACTCTGGCCATTCATCTAATCTTCGGGGTGACGGCTGCACTGCTGTATCGCAAGCTGGACCGGCACGAGTCCTACTGGCCACTTTGACGCAAGAGGCCATACATGCTTATGGCTGTCACGCTCATTGTCATCGTCGTCGTGTCGGTGCTGTTCCACTTCGTCAGCCCCTGGTGGACAACACCTCTGGCTTCAAACTGGCAGCAGATGGACGACACACTGACGATCACGCTGGTGGTCACCGGCTTCTTTTTCGTCGTCATCAATTTTTTTCTGGCTTATATTTTGCTGCGCTATCGCCACCGCGACGGCAGTCGTGCAGCCTATGAGCCCGAAAACCGCAAACTGGAACGCTGGCTGATAGGCGTCACCACGGTCCTCATTGCGGCCCTGTTGGCGCCGGGCCTGGTGGTGTACGCCAATTACGTCAGCGCGCCGCGTGAGGCGGTTGTGATGGAGGTGCTGGGCCAGCAATGGCAATGGCGCTATCGCTTTCCCGGCGCCAGCGGCAAGCTGGGTCTGAGCGATGCCCGTTTTGTCAGCGCGGCCAATCCTTTCGGTCTGGACCTGACCGATCCGGCGGGGCAGGCCAATATTTTGGTCAACAGCAATGAAGTACACCTGCCGGTAGGCAAGCCGATCAAGGTGTTGCTGCGCTCCAATGATGTGCTGCACGATTTCTATGTGCCGCCGTTTCGCGCCCGTGTGAATATGGTGCCGGGCATGGTGACTTCGTTCTGGTTCACGCCCACCAAAATGGGGCGCTATGAAGTGCTGTGCGCCCAGCTGTGCGGCATAGGGCACAGCAATATGCGGGGCGTCGTGGTGGTGGAAGACGAGCCGGCCTTTCAGGCCTGGCTGAAGGCACAGCCGACTTTCGCCATGACCATGGCCGGTCCGGCCCCTGGCGCGGTCGCCGGCTTGGCCGGTGGCGCGGATGCGCGGGTCGCCCAGGGCCATGCGCTGGCCCAGTCCAAGGGCTGTGTGGCCTGCCACACGGTTGACGGCAGTCCGCGCATAGGGCCGACCTGGAAAGGCCTCTACGGCAAGCTGGAGACCATGGCTGACGGTTCGACGGCGCGGGTTGATGAAGCCTATCTGCAAGGCTTTATTCGCGATCCGCAGGCCCGCAGCGTGAAAGGCTATCCGCCTGTCATGCCCAAGATAGCGATGAGCGACGAGGAGTTGGCGGGGCTGGTGGCCTACATCCAGTCGCTGGGCAGCAGCCCAGCCCAGACCGCACCCGAGCAGAAGGCGCAGCGCTGACGGCTTTGCCGTACCACCACAGGGAGCACCATGGACCACGCCGACACCAGCTCGCACCATATGCCGCAAAGCTTCTGGACACGCTACGTCTGGAGTCAGGACCACAAGGTGATTGCGGTGCAATACGCCTGCACCGCCATTGCCGTAGGTCTGGTGGGGCTGCTGCTGTCCAATCTGATGCGCTTGCAGCTGGGTTTTCCGGGTCAGTTCGAATTCATCAATGTCGAGCGTTACTACCAGTTCGTCACCATGCACGGCATGATCATGGTGATCTATCTGCTCACCGCGCTGTTTCTGGGCGGCTTCGGCAATTACCTGATTCCGCTGATGGTGGGCGCGCGCGACATGGTGTTTCCCTACCTCAATATGCTGAGCTTCTGGATCTATCTGTTGGCGGTGCTGGTGCTGATGCTGAGCTTCTTCGTCCCGGGCGGGCCTACCGGCGCGGGCTGGACGCTGTATCCGCCGCAGGCCATATTGCCGGGCACACCGGGCAACGAGTGGGGCATCATCGTGATGCTGGTTTCGCTGCTGATCTTCATTGTGGCCACCACCATGGGCGGGCTTAATTACGTCACTACCGTGCTGCAGGCGCGCTGCGAGGGCATGACGCTGTTGCGTATGCCGCTCACGGTGTGGGGCATTTTTGTCGCCACTATTTTGGCGCTGCTGGCCTTTCCGGCGCTTTTTGTCAGTGGCGTGATGATGCTGATGGATCGCACCCTGGGCACCAGCTTTTTCATGCCGGCGCTGGTATCCATGGGGCAGGTGACGAATTACAAGGGCGGCAGCCCGCTGCTGTTTCAGCACCTGTTCTGGTTCTTCGGCCACCCCGAGGTCTACATCGTGGCCCTGCCGGCCTTCGGCATCGTCTCCGATCTGATCAGCGTGCATGCGCGCAAGAGCATCTTTGGCTACCGCATGATGGTGTGGGCCATCCTGGCCATTGGCGTGTTGAGCGTTGTGGTGTGGGCGCACCACATGTTCGTTAGCGGCATGAATCCGTATTTTGGTTTCTTCTTTGCGACCACCACGCTGATCATCGCCGTGCCCACCGCCATCAAGGTTTACAACTGGCTGCTGACCCTGTGGCGCGGCGATATACATCTGACCGTACCCATGCTGTTTGCGCTGGCCTTTGTCAGCACTTTTGTGATTGGCGGGCTGACCGGGCTGTTTTTGGGCAATGTGAGCGTGGACATTCCCTTGTCGGGCACTTACTTTGTGGTGGCGCACTTTCACATGGTGATGGGTGTGGCGCCGCTGCTGGTGGTGTTCGGCGGTATCTACCACTGGTTTCCCAAGATTACCGGTCGCATGCTGGACGACCGGCTCGGCAAGCTGCATTTCTGGATTACTTTTCTGGGCACTTATGCGATTTATTTTCCCATGCATTACCTGGGCGTGCTGGGTATGCCGCGGCGCTATTACAACTATGACAACTACCAGTTCATTCCGCCCTCGGCTCACGCACTGAATGCCTTTATCACCGTGGCCGCGCTGATCGTTGGGGCCACGCAACTGCTGTTTATCGTCAACCTGGCCTGGAGCGCGGTGCGCGGCCGGCGCGCGGAGGCCAATCCCTGGCGCGCCGCCTCGCTGGAATGGCAGACGCCGCAAACGCCGCCTGGCCACGGCAATTGGGGGCCTCAGTCGCCCGTGGTCTATCGCTGGGCCTATGCCTACAGCGTTCCGGGCGCTGCGCAAGACTTCATCCCGCAGAACGCGCCGCTGGCGGCCGGCGGCATGGAGCCTGAAGCGGGCACTGACAAGGGCTCAACAAGTGGAGCGCTGGCATGAATGCGAGCACAGTCCTGACCACCTCCGCTGTGGCTGATCGTCACAGCCGCGGCGCCAATGCCGGCATAGGCTTGTGGGTGTTCATGGGCGTGGCGACCACCTTGTTCCTGCTGTTCATCACCGCCTATGTGATGCGCATGAACGCAAGCGACTGGTCGGCGATCGCCATGCCTTGGCAGTTGTGGGTTAGTACCGCCCTGCTGCTGGCGGGTAGCGTATTGCTGCAACAGGCCAGCAAGGCTGCGCAAGGCTTGCACTGGGGTCAGGCCGGCAGCTTGCTGCTGGCAGGTGGCGCCTGTGCCTGGGTGTTTCTGGGGGTTCAGCTATGGGCCTGGCAGGCCTTGTACGCGCAGCATGTGATGCCGGCTGGCAATCCGGCCGCCAGTTTCTTTTACCTGCTGACGGCCTTGCACGGCCTGCATGTGGCCGGCGGCCTGGTGGCTTGGGGCGTCATCACGCATGACTTCTGGCGCCGGCCCGACCCGGTTCGGGATGCCTGGCGCATGGCCTTGTGCGCACGCTACTGGCATTTCCTGCTGGCTGTGTGGGCCTTGCTGTTTGCCACGCTGGGCGGGCTGACACCTGAAGTGGTGCGCTTTATCTGCGGCCCCGCCTGAAAGGTTTCGCCATGAACACGACGACTGCTCCCATCACTGCGCCGCCAGATGTCTTGGCAGCGCCTGGCGGCTGGCGTGGGCTGGTCACGGACTGGTCGTCGGATCAGCAGGCCTTTCAGGTGTCCTGGGGCAAGGCCATGATGTGGATTTTTTTGCTCTCCGATACCTTTGTGTTCAGCTGTTTTCTTGTTGGCTACATGACGGTGCGCATCTCGACCACCGTACCTTGGCCTAACCCTAGTGAGGTGTTTGCCTTGCATGTAGGGGGTGCCGATGTGCCACTGCTGCTGATCGCCCTGATGACTTTTGTGCTCATCACTAGCAGCGGAACCATGGCGATGGCGGTGAACTTCGCCTATGCCCGTGACCGCGTGAATGCCGCCACGCTGATGCTGGTAACGGCCACCTTTGGCGAGATGTTTGTTTTCATGCAGGCCTTCGAGTGGTCCAAGCTGATTCTGGAGGAGGGCGTTCGGCCCTGGGGCAATGCCATGGGGGCGGCACAGTTTGGTTCGGCATTTTTCATGATCACGGGCTTTCACGGCTTGCATGTGTCCATAGGCGTGATTTACCTGATGACCGTGGCGTTCAAGCTGTTGCGCGGCGATTATGAAAAGACCGGCAATTACCAGATTGTCGAGATTGCCGGTTTGTACTGGCACTTCGTCGATCTGGTCTGGCTGTTCATTTTTGCGCTGTTTTATCTCTGGTGAGGGGGATCATGGCCCCCATGCTCATATTCATTCGCCGTCCCCCGAGGGGGATGAAAACCCGCCTATGGGCGGCTCGTCGGAGGGTTTGACATGTCATCTACCGGCCAACAACATCCCATCAGCCTTTATCTCAAGGTCTGGGGTCTGCTATTCGTGCTTAGCGCAATGTCCTACCTCGTGGACTACCTTCATTTCCAGGGTTATCTGCGCTGGGGCCTGATACTGGCTTTCATGTTGATCAAGGCCGGCCTGGTTGTGGCGGTTTTCATGCATATGGCCTGGGAAAGGCTGGCGCTGGTCTGCGCCATTTTGGTGCCGCCGTTGTGCCTGCTGGTGCTGGTGGCTCTGATGGCTGCTGAGGCCGACCATACCTTGGTCACGCGCTTGCTGTTTTTCCGCTAAAGACGGCCTCCCTTGTTATCTGGCGCCTGGGTGGCGAACTCATTGCGGTAGTTTGGGCTGATACCCGGCGCGCGTGCTCGCACGCAGGCGATTTACGAGACAAACGGGGCTACAATCCAAAGCTTAATTTTGGGGTGCTCCCATGCGTCAGCCGGCCAAGGCGTGTCAGGCATTGCAGGCAATGTCAGCGTTTCGTTTCGCCGCCGTGCTGAGATTTCTCAAGTTTCGCTGTTGACTGACGCCTGCCCGACCGGGTTGGTGTCGCTTGTCCTTGTGCGCGGCTTGGTGGCGGGTAGGGGCAGGTGACATGCGCGTCCTGAATTGCGGCCCGGACCAGCTCACTAACTCCGCTTTACGCTGCGTGTCTGTTGAGTCAGACCCGGATGTTTCGCATCATTTTAAGCAGTGGCGGATTGACCTGCCGCAAACTTTATAATGATCAGTTAATTCAATCGGTAATTGAAGCAAGAAAAAGTGATCACGATGAACCTAAGCAACACCATGAGCAAAATGACAGGGCTTGGCATGCAGCATGCTGGCGCAATTCTGGTATCTGCAGCCGCCTGGATCAGTACTGCCGCTTATGCCGTGAATGACTTGCCTGGGGGGCCGGCGGTCAATCAGCTCAATTTACATCCGGCTGCCACCAAGATTGCCGAAGAGCAGCAATGGCTGCACTGGTTCATGATGGCTATCTGCCTTGTGATTTTTGTGGCAGTGTTTGCCGTGATGTTTTACTCCATCTTGAAACATCGCAAGTCCGTGGGTCACAAGTCGGCCAATTTCCACGAGTCCACCGTCGTTGAAATCGCCTGGACTGTGGTGCCTTTCATCATCGTGATCGCCATGGCCCTGCCGGCGACCAAGGTGCTGGTGGCGCAGAAGGATACAACGGGCGCAGACCTCACCATCAAGGCCACGGGTATCCAGTGGAAATGGGGCTACGACTACATCAAGGGCGAGGGCGAAGGCATTGGCTTTGTCTCGACACTGGACAACGCGCAGCGCGAAATGTCCGACAACGGCGGCCCCAAGGCCGGCGAAGCGCCTGACGACTACCTGCTCAAGGTTGACTATCCACTGGTCGTCCCCGTCAACAAGAAAATTCGCATCATCACCACGGCCAATGACGTGATTCATGCCTTTGCCGTGCCCGCCTTCGGCATCAAGCAAGATGCCATTCCCGGTTTTGTTCGCGACACTTGGTTCCGTGCCGAAAAAATCGGCGACTACTACGGTCAGTGCCAGGAACTCTGCGGCAAAGAGCATGCCTACATGCCCATCCACGTGAAAGTCGTCTCTGCGCAGGACTACAGCGCATGGGTAGCGGTCAAGGCCAAGGAAGCTGCTGCCAAAGCCGATGATCCGTCCAAGGTCTGGACGCTGGTGGATCTCAAGGTGCGTGGTGAAAAAGTATATGGTGCCAACTGTGCTGCTTGCCACCAGGCAAACGGCAAAGGCGCGGGGCCCATCAAACCGTTGGACGGCTCTGCAGTGGTGCTGGATGCGGACCATGGCAAGCAAATTCATGTCGTGTTGAATGGAGCTGCCGGCGGCGCCATGCCGTCCTGGAAGGCCCTGAGCGACACCGACCTGGCGGCAGTCCTCACTTACACCAAGAACAATTGGTCTAACCAGACTGGTCAGATCATTCAGCCGGCTGAAGTTCAGGCCGCGCGCAAGTAAGTAGATTTGACCCCGCAGATCCATAAGCAACCGGCCGGACCCGTCGTCGGCCTCAAAGAAAAAGCTACAGGCATAAGCCACCAAAGGAAGTCAAGATGAGTGCAGTTCTCGATCATCACGATCACGCGCATGACGCCCATGATCACCATGCCCCGACGGGCTGGCGTCGTTGGGTGTTCGCCACCAATCACAAAGACATCGGCACGCTGTACCTGTTGTTCAGCTTTTTCATGCTGATGTTCGGTGGCGTGCTGGCGCTGATGATTCGTGCCGAACTGTTTCAGCCCGGTCTGCAGCTGGTGAACCCCGAGCTGTTCAATCAGCTCACCACCATGCATGGACTGATCATGGTGTTTGGCGCCATCATGCCGGCTTTCGTGGGCTTTGCGAACTGGATGATTCCGCTGCAAATCGGCGCCTCCGACATGGCATTTGCGCGCATGAATAACTTCAGTTTCTGGCTGATGATTCCTGCCGGCCTGATGCTGACCATGTCGTTCTTCATGCCTGGTGGCGCACCTGCTGCGGGTTGGACGCTGTACGCGCCACTGACCTTGCAAATGGGTCCATCCATGGACGCGGGTATTTTTGCCATGCACCTGCTGGGCGCCTCGTCCATCATGGGTTCCATCAACATCATCGTGACCATCCTGAACATGCGCGCCCCTGGCATGACGCTGATGAAGATGCCGATGTTCTGCTGGACCTGGCTGATCACCGCCTACCTGCTGATCGCCGTGATGCCCGTGCTGGCCGGCGCCATCACCATGACGCTGACCGATCGCCACTTTGGCACCAGCTTCTTTAACCCCGCCGGCGGCGGCGACCCGGTGATGTACCAGCACATTTTCTGGTTCTTCGGCCACCCCGAGGTTTACATCATGATCTTGCCGGCCTTCGGCATCGTCAGTCACATCATTCCGGCCTTCTCACGCAAGCGCCTGTTCGGTTATGCATCGATGGTTTACGCCACCGGCTCCATCGCCATCCTGAGCTTCGTGGTCTGGGCGCACCACATGTTCACCACCGGCATGCCGGTCACAGGCCAGCTTTTCTTCATGTACTCGACCATGTTGATCGCGGTGCCAACGGGCGTGAAAGTGTTCAACTGGATCGCCACCATGTGGAAGGGTTCCATGACATTTGAGACCCCCATGCTGTTTGCCGTGGGTTTCATCTTCGTGTTTACCATCGGCGGCCTGACGGGTGTGATCCTGGCAGTGGCTCCAATTGACATTCAGCTGCAGGACACTTATTACGTCGTGGCCCACTTCCACTATGTGCTGGTGGCCGGTTCCCTGTATGCCATGTTTGCCGGTTTCTACTACTGGAGCCCGAAGTGGACCGGTGTGATGTACAACGAAACCCGCGGCAAGATCCACTTTTGGTGGTCGCTGATTTCCTTCAACGTGACTTTCTTCCCGATGCACTTTTTGGGTCTGGCCGGTATGCCGCGCCGCTATGCCGACTACCCGATGCAGTTCGCCGACTTCAATGCGGTGGCCAGTGTGGGTGCTTTCTTCTTCGGCTTCGCTCAGCTGTACTTCTTCCTGTTCATCGTGATTCCCACTATGCGCGGCAAGGGCGCGCCGGCTCCCCAGAATCCCTGGGCAGACGAAAGCGGCAAGGGTGCCCAGGGTCTGGAGTGGGAAGTGCCTTCGCCAGCACCATTTCACACCTTTGAAACCCCTCCCAAGCTGGATGCCACGGCAACCCGCGTGATTGCTTGAACCAGACCATTGTCATGACACCCGAGCAAAAGAAAAAAAACAATCTTCGCCTGGCATTGATACTGGCGTCGGTCGCGCTTGTTTTTTTTGCCGGCTTCATGGTCAAGATGATTTTTCTGAGCCATTAAGTGGCTCAAGCAGTTCAATCAAGGCAATAGAGTGATGCGGTTTCAGCGTGAAAACTTCAGGATGGTGGGCAAGCTTGGCGTGATCGTGCTTGGCATGTTCTGCTTTGGTTACGCACTGGTGCCTATTTACAAAGCTATTTGCGAGATGACAGGCATCAATGTGCTGGCTTTGGGCGACAGGCAAATCCCAGGAGCCACCGCCAAGCTGCCTGCCAACACGCAGGTCGATCTGACGCGCAGCATTACGGTGGAGTTTGATGCCAACGCACGTGGTCCCTGGCATTTCAAGCCTGCCCAGAGTTCGCTCCAGGTGCATCCGGGTGAACTCACCACGGTGATGTATGAGTTTCAGAATGTGCAGGATCGCACCATGTCCGCGCAAGCTATTCCCAGTTATGCGCCGTCACAGGCCGGCGCTCATTTCAACAAGCTGGAGTGTTTTTGCTTTAGCCAGTACACACTGGCACCCGGTGAGAAAAAACAGTGGCCGGTGGCTTTTGTGATTGACCCCAAGCTGTCCAAAGACGTGAAAACTATCACGCTGTCCTACACTTTTTTTGAAGTCGGCGGCAAGACGCCGGCTGCGCCGGATACACCTAAAGCGAGCACCGCTGCGGCCACCCTTGAGAAGCAGGCTGGCGCATGAGCAAAAATCCGTCCAAGCCGTCTTTGTGGCGCACGGTCAAGGCCATAGCCTGGTCTTTCGTGGGCTTGCGGGCGCGCGGTGACTATGAGGAAGACATCAAGAACCTGAGCCCCATCCACATCATCGTGGTCGGGTTGATAGGCGTCTTTTTGTTTGTGGCGGTTCTGGTGTTGTTGGCGAACTGGATGGTCGCGCGCTAGTAGGTCTTGCCGCATCACGGTTTGAATTAAAAAATTATTGAAAATTCGAGAGAAAAACAGGAGTCGAGCGATGTCATCAGCAACCCACGGGGCAACCCCTTACTACTTCGTGCCTGGCCCTTCCAGCCATCCGGTCATGGCCGCTATCGGTCTGTTTTTTGTCATATTGGGTGCCAGTCAGTGGATTAATGGCGCGAGCTGGGGCGCCTGGTCGCTGGCCTTTGGCATGGTGTTCTGGTTGGTGACCTTGTTCCGCTGGTTTCGTGATGCCGTGAACGAAAGCGAAGGTGGCATGTACGGTCGCAAGATCGATCTGTCCTACCGCTGGAGCATGAGCTGGTTCATTTTCTCGGAAGTGATGTTTTTTGGCGCGTTCTTTACCGCGCTGTGGTGGGCTCGCGCGCACTCGGTGCCGGCTCTGGGCAGTCTGGACAATGCGCTGCTCTGGCCTGATTTCAAGGCGGTCTGGCCCAGCCTGGCGGCCGGCGTGACGGCTTCGCCAGCTGACATCATTGAGCCCTTCACGACCATGGGACCGTTCTGGTTGCCCACCATCAACACTGCTTTGCTGCTCAGCTCCGGTGTGACCCTGACGATTGCTCACCATGCACTGCGTGAAAATCAGCGTGGCCGCACCATCGCTTTCATGTGGATGACGGTGTTGTTGGGTACGACGTTCTTGTTTGTGCAGGGTTACGAGTACTTCCATGCCTACTCCGAGCTCAACCTCAAGCTCACTTCGGGCGTATTCGGTTCGACCTTTTACATGCTGACCGGTTTTCACGGTTTCCACGTGCTGGTGGGCATGTTGATGCTGCTGTTTATTACCCTGCGCCTGCAAAAAGGCCATTTCACCGCCGACAATCATTTCGGCTTTGAAGGTGCTGCCTGGTACTGGCACTTTGTTGACGTGGTATGGCTGGGCCTTTACGTCCTTGTTTACTGGCTATGAGATGGTTGCGCGGGCGCTAGCCCGTCGCGCCGTCTTGCGACAGTCAAAAAAAAGGCCGCTTGACGCGGCCTTTTTCAATTATTTGCCAGCCGGAATACCGGTTGACTGTATGTAACCCAGTTTCCAAGCAATCAGTATGCAGACAAACAGCACAATCGAAAACCCGACACGGAACGCCAGAGCGCGTGCCATGTTGCTGGTTTTGCGTTTGCCGTCGCTGCCGTCTTTCAGCATGAAGAAAAGCGCGGCAGCTAGGCTGCCGAGAATGGCGAGAAATGCCAGTGCAACAAGATAAGTCATGAACAGGATTATCTGTCCATGACCCCGGCCTTGCGCTCACCCCGCTTCTGGCTGATCACGCTGGCCGCCGTGCTGGTGGCGGGAACCACTTTTTCACTGGGACAGTGGCAGTTGCGTCGGGCGGCGCAAAAAGAGCTCTTGCACGCCACGATTGAATCGAAAAACAAGCTTGTAGCCCTTGATACACAATCACTTGTAGCTATTGAAAATATAGCAAACGAGGTGCACAGGCCGGCCGTGCTGCAAGGCACCTGGCAAACGGCGCAGACCATCTATCTGGATAACCGCTCCATGAGCGGTAGAACCGGCTTCTGGGTGCTGACCCCGCTGGCCTTGCAGGGCAGCCAAAAGGTGATTCTGGTGCAGCGTGGCTGGGTGCCGCGCGATTTCACCAATCGCGCCCGTCTGCCGCAAGTCGCTACGCCTGCCGGCTTGGTGACTGTCCAGGGGCGGATTGCCCCGCCACCGTCCAAGCTATATGAGTTTAAGGGTGCAGATCTGGGGCCGATCCGGCAAAATCTGAACCTGGACGCTTTTCGTCTCGAGACTGGTCTGCCCTTGCTCGAGGTTTCGCTGCTGCAGACCGGCGAGCCCAGCGAAGGGCTGCTGCGCGACTGGGCGGCGCCGAATCTGGGCGTGGATAAACACTATGGCTATGCTTTCCAGTGGTTTGCCCTGGCGGCCCTGGTGCTGATCCTGTATGTCTGGTTTCAACTGATTCTTCCCTTTCGAAATGCCTTGCGGCCTTCATCACGAACCTCATTGCGCGTCCAAGACCGCGATTAACCGCCTTAACCGCCCTAACTGCTTTTAACTGCTGTGACCAACGATCATCCTGAATCCTCTTCTCACCGTGCTGCCGCCAGCCTTGCTGCGCAAGACCAGCCTTTGGGCCTGACCGTGCACACCATGCCTCACCAGTCCACCACCCGCACGCCCAATACCAGGGCAGGGCGCTGGAAAATGTTGGCCGTGCTGCTGGTTTGCGCCAGTCCGGTGATCGCGTCTTATTTCACCTACTACGTGGTGAGGCCTGAAGGGCGGCGCAACTTTGGTGAGCTGATTGATCCGCAGCGTCCTTTGCCCGCCCTGGCTACACAGGCACTGGACGGACAGACCGGCGAGTTGACTGCTCTGAAGGGCCAGTGGCTGCTGCTGAGCGTGGCAGACGGTGGCTGCGATGCTCGCTGTGAACAGAATCTGTATTTTCAGCGTCAGCTGCGTGAATCACTAGGCAAGGAAAAAGAAAGACTGGAGCGCGTCTGGCTGGTTGACGATGCGGCGCCCGTGCGCGAGGCCTTGCGGCCAGCCCTGGCTTCTTCGGCGGTGCTGCGGGTGGCGCCGGCTGCTCTGGCCCAATGGCTGGAGCCGGCCGCCGGCCAGCGTCTGGAAGATCACCTTTATGTGGTGGATCCGCTGGGCAATCTGATGATGCGTTTTCCGGCCCGGATGGATGCCGAGGCGGCTGCCAAGGCCAAGCGCGATCTGGATCGTCTGCTGCGCGCCTCCAGCAGCTGGGACAAGCCAGGGCGCTAGTTCTTTAACCGCACTCGCTCACCTCTCACTTCATGTCTACCCCCGAACTTTACGACCTGAGTCCGGCGCTACGCCTGATGATCATGGGTCTGGCCGTGGCGCTAGCACCGTTGGCCTGGGTCTGGGCGCGCAACAAGCATGCGCCTGTGGCGCAGCGTCTGCGCCTGTTGACCTTTCTCACCCTGTTTCTGACCTTTGATCTGGTGATTTTTGGCGCTTTTACCCGGCTCACCGACTCCGGCCTGGGCTGCCCCGACTGGCCGGGCTGCTACGGCAGCGCCAGCCCGGTGGGTGCGCAGCTGCACATAGAAGCGGCGCAGACCGCCATGCCCACGGGGCCGGTCACGCACACCAAAGCCTGGATTGAAATGATTCACCGCTATCTGGCCACGGGGGTGGGGGTGCTGATCCTGACGCTGACCATTGTCAGTTGGCGCGAGCGCAAGCGCGCCCATATCTCGCCCTGGTGGCCCACGCTGACGCTGGTCTGGGTCTGCCTGCAGGGTGCATTTGGCGCGCTCACCGTCACCATGAAGCTGTTTCCGGCAATAGTTACCTTGCACCTGCTCTGCGGCCTGGCTTTGCTGGCGCTGCTGCGCGCCCAGTCGGCGCGCTACGCGCAGGCCCAAGGGACCCTAGTACCTGTGGCCTTGAGCCGCGCCGCAAGAGCAGGCGTTCTTGCCGCTTTTGCACTGCTATGGCTGCAGATAGCGCTGGGCGGCTGGGTTAGTACCAACTACGCGGTGCTGGCCTGCACCGACTTCCCGGCTTGCCAGAATTCCTTCTGGCCGGCCATGGATTTCAGTCAGGGCTTTACGCTGTGGCGCGAGCTGGGCGCTGGGCATGATGGCGCGAATATCAGCTTCCAGGCTCTGACGGCCATCCACTATGCGCACCGCTTGGCATCCTATCTGGTGTTTGCCGTGCTGCTGGCGCTGGCCTTTGGCCTGCACCGCATGCCGGGCTTGCGCCTGCAGGCGCGCTGGCTGGCCGGCCTGACCTTGCTGCAAGCCGCCACCGGCCTGAGCAATGTGGTGCTGGGCTGGCCCTTGCTGGCGGCCGTCATGCACACCGGCGGCGCAGCTGCGCTGGTGGTGGTGCTCACCGGTATTGTTTTTTCAAGTCGCAGCCGCCAGACGGCGCAGGCGTCAATCATGAGTGCTTCGAGAGTGTCCGTATGAACCCCAGCAACCCACCTGCCGCTTCGACCGCAAGGTCCCATGCGTCGTCGCGCATCGCCCAGTTTTACGCCCTGACCAAGCCGCGCGTGGTTCAACTGATTGTGTTTTGTGCCTTGATCGGCATGGTGCTGGCGGTTCCCGGCGTTCCGACCTGGGCCGACCTGAAGCTCGCAGCGATTGCCTGTGCCGGTATCTGGCTGGTGGCGGGCGCGGCTGCGGCGTTCAATTGCCTGGTCGAGCAGCATATTGACGCCAGAATGCGGCGCACCGCCTGGCGAGCGACGGCCAGAGGCGAGCTCAGCAATCTGCTGACGCTGGCGTTTTCTGCCGGCCTGTGCGCCTTGGGTTCGTGGATTTTGTATGTCTGGGTCAATCCGCTGACCATGTGGCTGACATTCGCCACTTTTGTCGGTTACGCGGTGGTCTATACCGTCATTCTCAAACCACTCACCCCGCAGAACATCGTCATCGGTGGCGCTTCCGGCGCCATGCCGCCGGTGTTGGGCTGGGCCGCCATGACGGGAACGGTTGGCCCCGAAGCGCTGATACTTTTTCTGATCATCTTTCTCTGGACGCCGCCGCATTTCTGGGCGCTGGCGCTGTACCGCGTTGAAGACTACCGCAAAGCAGGCCTGCCCATGCTGCCGGTCACCCACGGCAACGAGTTCACCCGCCTGCAGGTGTTTTTGTATACGCTGGTGCTGTTCCCCGCTTGCTTGATGCCCTATATTTTCAAGATGAGCGGCTGGCTTTATCTGGTGGCTGCCGTGCTGCTCAGTTTGGGCTTTAGCTGGTATGGCTGGCGTTTGTGGCGCAACTACTCCGATGCCCTGGCGCGCAAGACCTTCCGTTTTTCACTGATCCATCTTTCAGTTTTATTTGCAGCCTTGTTGCTGGACCACTATCTCGTATGAAAACTTCTAGCCCACGATTCGGCCGCCGCCTTGTTGTCCAGTCACTGGCGCTCGCCATGACGGCAGGTTTGTTGACGGCTTGCTCGCCCGACAAACCTCAGTTTCAGAGCATCGACCTGACCGGTGCCGACTACGCCCAGGGTTTTTCCCTGGCCGACCATAACGGCCAGCAGCGCACGCTGAAAGACTTTGCCGGCAAGGTTGTGGTGGTGTTTTTTGGCTTCACCCAGTGTCCTGATGTCTGCCCCACGTCCATGGCCGAGCTGGCGCAGGTCAAAAAATTGCTGGGTCCCGATGGCGACAAGCTGCAGGCGATCTTCATCACGGTAGACCCCGAGCGGGATACGGCCGAGTTGCTCAAGCCCTATATGGGCAACTTCGATCCAAGTTTTCTGGCGCTGCGACCCACACTGGAGCAATTGCCCCAGGTCGGCAAGGACTTCAAGCTCTATTACAAAAAGGTCGAGGGCAAGACACCGGGCAGCTACACCATGGACCACTCGGCCGGCAGCTATATCTTTGACGGCAAGGGCCGCATCCGGCTGTACAGCCGTTATGGCGCTGGCGCCGAAGTGCTGGCCTCGGATATTCGTCTGCTGCTCAAAAACAGCTGAAAAAAAGCCTGTTCCATTTCGGGAACAGGCTCTTGATCGAGGCTGGTAGCGGCGCACGTGGCACCCGGACTCAGGCGAAAGCCGCCAGCACCTTTTTCATTTTTTTCATGGCCGCCACTTCAATCTGGCGAATCCGTTCGGCGCTCACCTTGTACTCGGCGGCCAGATCATGCAGCGTCATGCCGCCTGAGCCGTCGTCATTGACATTGAGCCAGCGCTCTTCCACGATGCGGCGCGCCCGTGGATCGAGTTCCTGCAAGGCGGTGGAAATGCCGCCTGTGGCCAGGTGGTCGCGCTGGCGCGACTCGATCAAGGCCGTCGGCTCCTGCGTCGCATCGGCCAGGTAGGCAATCGGGCCAAAAGCGTCCTCGCCGTCATCGCTTGGGCTGGGGTCCAGCAGCACGTCGCCACCCGACATGCGCTGTTCCATTTCAAGCACTTCCTCCCGCTTGACGTTGAGCGTTTTTGCCATCGAGGCAATCTGCCCTTCGGTCAGCGTGTCACGGTGCGTTGCCGCATCGGCGTCGTCCTTGAAACCCTGTTTCATGGAGCGCAGATTGAAAAACAGCTTGCGTTGGGCCTTGGTGGTAGCCACCTTGACCATGCGCCAGTTTTTCAGGATGTACTCATGAATCTCGGCCTTGATCCAGTGCATGGCATAGCTCACCAGGCGCACGCCCTGCTCGGGGTCAAAACGCTTGACCGCCTTCATCAGGCCGATGTTGCCTTCCTGGATCAGGTCGCCGTGCGGCAGGCCATAACCCAGGTATTTGCGGGAAATCGACACCACCAGGCGAAGGTGCGACAGCACCAGCTTTCCGGCGGCATCCAGATCGTTGTTTTGCTTGAGTTCTTTGGAGTATTCCTGTTCCTGCTCCAGCGTCAGCATGGGCAGGCGGTTGACTGCTGAAATATAGGCGTCCAGGTTGCCCAGCGGCGGAACCAGCGACCACGGATTGACGGTGGCCAAAGCGCCGGTTTGAGCCGAAGACGCAGCCATGGTGGTGTTCAGGACGGAACTGGAAAGGGCATATGACACAGCAGAACTCCTTTTCTCTAGGCTTAAATATTAGCACTCGATTAGAGAGAGTGCCAGGCAATAGGTTCAATGACAGGCATAGCTCAAGGCTAATAGGTAGTCATTCAGATGTTTCTATGACCACGCCACGGGATGGTTAGTTCGCCGCCTGAGGTTTCCGCTTGGTAAAGAGTGGCAGGACGATAACGTCCTCAATCAGTGTGGCTTGCTCTTGTTTTGATAGCTAGATATGACCAAGAGGCAATGGATGAGGCCTTGTTTGGCGCGAAAATCCATTGACTTGAAGAAACTGGGCAGAGGGCATTTCGGGGAAGAAAATGCCCTCGTTTTTAGGTCAAATAGGCCTTTTGCGCAGGCGGAGCACGCGCCATCAGCTATCAGTTCGATAGCATTTGGGTGGCCTTGAATGTTCCGGACGGTCTGGGTGAGGGTACGGATAGGGGGCTGCCCGGTTTTCAGGGCAGGCGTCTGTCAACACGGACTTCGCGCACCTCGACGTCCACCACGTCGTCGCCACGACCGCTGTTTTCGCGCTTGGCGCTGCCCGGCCACATGCCTTGCGACGAGAACTGTTGAAAGCGGCCAAACACCGCGGCAGGTGCAGGTTTACGGCCGGTGATCAGGGCCTTGAGCAGGCTGAAAGCCAGCACGATCAGTGCGGCCGCCAGCAGGCTGAGCGCAAAGAGGGCGGCAAACAGGCCTAGCAACAGTTTCAGGGCAAAACGCACAATTCGACTGGCAAAATTTGGCACGTCAAAAATCCTTCAAAACAGATAAATGGGGATGGGGCCGCCGCTTTCAAGCTGGCGCAAGCGGCTGCGGTGGCGTTGATTCAAGTAGATAAAGCCCGTTACCAGCGTATAGCCAGCTTTTCGAATAGTTTGGCCAAAACGAACAGCGGGCCGACCCAGAGGTATTGAATGTCCTCGAAAAACGAGGGTTTTTTGCCTTCAATCTTGTGGCCTATGAATTGCAAAATCCAGGCGCCCACAAAAACCGCCATGGAAATCGGCAGCACCCGCTGCCCCATGGCGAAAACCAGCGCGATGGCCAGGCCAGACCACAGCAGCATGGTGACGAAGAACACCCCGGAGAGCCGGGCGTAATAGACCATGCTGGCCGCTATGAAGCCATAGGCCACCCAGGGATGCAGGGCGAACAGCATGCCGACCAGGCTCAGCATGATGAGCGGAATGGCGATGCAGTGGATCAGCTCGTTGCGCGGATTCTGGTGACTTTCGCCGTAATGCGCCAGCAGCTGGTCCACCTTGCGTGGCGTGGCGGAGGTAGCAGAGGAAGTGGAGGTGTCGGCCGCAGTGGTCATGATGAATCCCCGGATGGAACTCATCAGACTTTAAACCTCGGCCCGGTTTACGCAAGTACCGGGGTTTTGGGTGTTTCCCGCAGCGGCGCTGCGTCAGGCCAGCAAGGCCTGGGCAAACTCACGCGCGCTAAAGGTTTCCAGGTCTTCCAGTTTTTCGCCCACGCCAATGAAGTAGACCGGCACCGGACGCAGCTGGGGCGAGGTTTTTGCGCGCTCGCGCGACCACAGGGCAATCGCCGCCAGCACGCCGCCCTTGGCCGTGCCGTCCAGCTTGGTCACGATCAGACCGGTGAGCTGGAGCGCTTCGTCGAAGGATTTGACCTGGGCCAGGGCATTTTGGCCGGTGTTGCCGTCTATCACCAGCAAGACTTCGTGCGGTGCCGTAGCGTCGGCCTTTTGCACCACCCGCTTGATCTTCCGCAGCTCTTCCATCAGGTGCAGCTGGGTTGGCAGCCGGCCTGCGGTGTCGACCAGCACCACATCCTTGCCGCGCGCCTTGCCGGCACTGACGGCATCAAAGCTGACGGCCGCCGGGTCGCCGCCTTCCTGGCTGACAATTTCGACGGTGTTGCGGTCGGCCCAGACACTGAGCTGCTCACGCGCGGCGGCGCGAAAGGTATCGGCGGCCGCCAGCAGCACCGAGGCGCCCTCGTTGGCCAGGTGGGCCGTCAGCTTGCCTATGGAGGTGGTCTTGCCGGCGCCGTTGACGCCCGTCACCATGATGACGGTAGGCTGGTACTGGCCAATCACCAGGGGCTGCTCCAGGGGCTTGAGCAGCTCGGCAATGGCCTCGACCAGCGCGTTCTTGACGGCCACGGGATGGGTCATGCCGCCGGAGCTGACCCGGCGCTTGACCTCGTCCAGCAGGTGGGCCGTGGCATTGACGCCGGTATCGGCCATCAGCAGGGCGGTTTCCAGGTCTTCGTACAGCTGGTCGTCGATGCGGCTGCCGGTAAACACGGTGGAAATGCTGGAGCCGGTCTTGCGCAGGCCGTCCTGCAGCTTGCTGACCCAGCGCTGGCGCTCGGGCGCCACCACCTGCGCAATGGCCTGAGAAATGTCTATGGGCGTGACCAGCGCGCTGCCGATCAGCGAGCCGGCAGCGTTGGCCGGCGCAGTTGCTGGCGCTGCCGCAGGCGCCGGGATGGGCGCTGCCGCAATAGGCTGTTCTGTGGCCCCGTCAAGAGGTGGCAGCTCAGGACGAGCAGCCGGCGCAGGCGATGGCGCCGGCGTGGCAGGGCGGATTATTTTCTTGAAGAAACTGAACATTGAATATGCTTGTAGAGTCCTCTATTCTATGAAACACCCCAAGCGAGCCCTCTTGATGCTCTCAGTACCCCTTTCCCGGCGCTTTTCCGCCTTGCTGCTGCCCGCGGCGCTAAGCCTTGGTTTGAGCAGTCCGGCGCAGGCTCAGCAAACCGCTGCGACTGTGGAGCAATTCACGCTGGCCAATGGCCTGACGCTTATCGTCAAGCCGGATCACCGTGCGCCCACCGTCGCCCACATGTTGTGGGTGCGCGTGGGTTCCATGGACGAGGTGGACGGCACCTCGGGCGTGGCCCATGCGCTGGAGCACATGATGTTCAAGGGCACGCCCACGGTGAAGCCCGGTGAATTCTCCAAGCGGGTGGCGGCCCTGGGGGGCCAGGAAAACGCCTTTACCAGCCGCGACAACACCGGCTATTACCAGCAGATCCCCGCCGCTGCGCTGGAGGAGGTGATGCAGCTGGAGTCCGATCGCTTCGCCCACAACCAGTGGGCCGACGACGAATTCAAGCGCGAGATCGAGGTGGTCAAGGAAGAGCGCCGGCTGCGCACCGAAGACTCGCCGCGGGCCATGCTCTACGAGCAGCAGGCGGCCGTGACTTATCTGGCCTCGCCCTACCGCCGCCCCGTGGTTGGCTGGATGAGCGATCTGGACGCCATGACAGCGGATGACGTGCGTGATTTCCACCGTCGCTGGTATGTGCCGGCCAATGCTGCCGTGGTGGTGGCCGGGGATGTGGACGTGGCGCAGGTCAGGCAGCTGGCCGAAAAATACTATGGCGTCCTGGTGGCCGGACCCGTGCCCGTGCGCAAGCCGCGCAGCGAGCCCGAGCAGGCCGGCACACGTCGTCTGGACTTCAAGGCGCCCGCCAGCCAGGCTTATGTCAACCTGGCTTTCAAGGTGCCCAAGCTGGAGCCGCTTGAGCTCAGCGATGCGGCCGGCGCTAGCGTCAGCGCGACAGCCAGCCGTGAGGCCCTGGCGCTAACCGTGCTGGCTGCCGTGCTGGACGGCTACCCCGGCGCCCGCCTGGAGCGCGCGCTGGTGCAGGGGACGGCTGCGGGCGGCCGCGTGGCCGACAGCGCTGGCGCCTCCAGCGGCCTGATAGGCCGGGGGCCGCAGCTGTTCATGCTCGATGGCGTTCCGGCGCAGGGCCAGACGACCGAGCAGGTGGCAGAGGCCTTGCGTCAGCAAGTGGCCGTCATTGCGCGCGAGGGCGTCAGCGAGGCCGAGCTGAACCGGGTCAAGATTCAGTGGACGGCCAGCGAAACCTACAAGCTGGATTCGGTCTTCAGCCAGGCGCGTGAACTGGGCTCCAACTGGGTCCAGGGCCTGCCGCTGGATGCCAGCGCGCGCCTGATCGCCAAGCTGCGCAGCATTAGCGGCGCCGAGGTGCAGGCGGTCGCCGCCAAGTATTTTGGCGATGAGCAGATGACCCAGGCGACCTTGCTGCCACAGCCCTCTGATCCCACGCGCAAGTCAGGCAAACCCAACGTTTTGCTGCGGCATTAAGCCCAGCCAGGAACCGAACGAGTCCATATATTCATCATGATTGCTATAAAAAGTAGAGCTATTTGCGCCCTATTGATAGGCGCTACAGGCCTTTTTCTTCATTCAATCGCGCTGGCGGTGATCCCGATTCAGCATTGGGTTCAGCCTGGCGGCGCCCAGGTCTATCTGATCGAGAGCCCGGCCATTCCCATGGTCGATGTGCAGATCGATTTTGATGCCGGTGGCCGCCGTGATCCAGCGGCTCAGGCCGGCCTGGCCAGCGTCACGGCGGGCATGCTGGACAAAGGCGTGCTGGCCGGGAATGGCGAACGCAGCGCCGGGCCGCCCCGAGCAAGTTCAGCCCCCTCGGGGGGCAGTGCGGTACGCGAAGCGACAAGCGTGGGGGCCATTGAACCAGCACTGGATGAAAGCCAGCTCAACGAGGCCTGGGCCGATCTGGGCGCGCAGTTTGGCGCGGGTGCCGGTTCCGACCGCATGAGTTTTTCCCTGCGCTCGCTGACCGAGCCCGATTTGCTGGCCAAGGCTGTGGCGCTGGCGGCGCGTGAAATTGCCGAGCCGGCTTTTCCCGACAGCGTCTGGCAGCGTGAACGCCAGCGCATGCAGGCGGCGCTCAAGGAGTCCTACACCCGCCCCGGCAACGTGATTGGCCGGGCCTACACGCAAGCGGTCTACGGCAGCCATCCCTATGGCTATGAAGTCAGCGAGGCCACGCTGGCGCAGATCAGCGTGGCGGATATGCGGGCAGCGCATGCGGCCGGCGTGGTGGCCTGCCGGGCTCGCATCAGCCTGGTGGGAGCCATCACCCGGGCCCAGGCCGACGCCATGGCTACCAGCCTGCTGTCGCGTCTGCCGCAAGTGCCCTGCGCCAGCCTGGCGCCGCTGCCGGCCGTGGCCGAGGTGGCGCCGCTGAGCCAGGCGAAAGAGACGAGCATTCCCTTTGATTCGGCCCAGGCCCATGTGCTGATAGGCCAGCCCGGTTTCAAGCGGGATGACCCCGACTATTTCCCGCTGACCGTGGGCAACTACATTCTGGGCGGCGGTGGTTTTGTCTCGCGCCTGACGGTCGAGGTGCGTGAAAAGCGCGGCCTGACGTATGGCGTGTCCAGCGGCTTCACGCCCGGCCGGCATGCCGGCAGCTTCACCGTGGGCCTGCAGACCCGGCCCGATCAGGCGACGCAGGCGGCCCAGCTGGTGCATCAGGTGCTGAGCGACTTTGTCGCCCAGGGGCCGACCGAAGCCGAGTTGAAGGCCGCCAAGGACAACCTGATAGGCGGCTTTGCCCTGCGCATTGACAGCAATAGCAAGCTGCTGAGCAATTTGGCCAGCATTGCGTGGAATAATTTGCCGCTCGACTACCTGGAGCGCTGGACGCAACAGGTGGATAAGGTCACCGTTGCGGACATCAAAGCCGCCTTTGCGCGCAAGCTGCAGCCCGAAAAAATGGTGACCGTGATTCTTGGAGCCGCCTCATGAAATACACCCCCCTCACACCCGCCGTCAAGCCACCATCGCAGGCCTCCGAACAGGCAGCCGCCACGCGCAACAAGGCGCGGGCGCAAGCCGCCCACGCCAGGGCTCACGCCAAGCCGCCCGGCGAAATCCGCATCATTGGCGGGCTATACAAACGCACCAAGCTGGCTGTGCCCAATGTGCCCGGGCTGCGCCCGACTCCGGATCGGGTGCGGGAAACCCTGTTCAACTGGCTGGGCCAGGACCTGACGGGCTGGCGCTGTGCCGATGTCTTTGCAGGCACCGGCGTGCTGGGCTTTGAAGCGGTGTCGCGCGGCGCGGCCGAGGTTTTGCTGTGCGAACAGGACCCGGCGCTGGTGCTGCAGCTCAAGGCCTTGCAGGCGCGGCTGAAAATCGACAAGGTCAAGATTGAACGCGGCGACGGCCTGGCCATGCTCAGACGCCTGGCCGTGGGCAGCATGCAGCTGGTGTTTCTGGACCCGCCGTTTGAGTCCACCCAGTTTGAGTCCGCGCTGAAAGCCGCCGCACAGGCCATTGGCCCCACTGGCCTGGTTTACCTGGAGGCACCCAAGGCCTGGACCGACGAAGAACTGCTCCCTCTGGGCCTTCAACTGCAACGCAGCGGCAAGGCCGGCGCCGTGCACTTTCATCTGCTGAGCAAAGGCGACGCGTCGCCCAAGCTGGCTGACGCTTGATTTTTCCCGGCGGCTGCCCGTGCGGCGCTCGTGGGTACCGGCCTGGCGCTGAGGCGGCGCAAGGGCAGGGCGGGGCATAATTCCCCCATGCCCACCACGCCGACGTCCATCCCGCGCATAGCCGTTTATTCCGGTACTTTTGACCCCTTTACTTTGGGCCATGACGATGTCGTGCGCCGCGCCGCCGGCCTGTTCGATCGGGTGCTGATTGCCGTTGCCGCAGCGCACCACAAGAAGACGCTGTTTTCGCTGCAGGCTCGCGTGCAACAGGTGCAGGCGGCGACCGAGTACATGGCGGGCGTGACGGTATTGCCGTTTGACGGGCTGATCATGGATTTTTGCGCCGCACATCAGGCCTCGGCCGTGGTGCGCGGCATCCGCAATCTGACCGACTTCGACTACGAGGCCCAGATGGCGGCCATGAATCGCAAGCTGCGGCCGCAGGTTGAAACCGTGTTTTTGCTGCCCGATGCACCGCTGCAATGCATCAGCAGCACGCTGGTGCGCGAGATCAGCAAGCTGGGCGGCGATGTCGCCCAGATGGTGAGTCCGGCCGTGGCCGCAGCGCTGGCCGCCGCCCACGCGGCGGCAAAAGGAGACTGAGCATGGCCTTGCTGATCACGGATGAATGCATCAACTGCGATGTCTGCGAGCCCGAGTGCCCGAATCAGGCGATTTACCTGGGCAAGGAAATCTACGAGATTGACCCGCATAAATGCACCGAATGCGTGGGTCATTTTGACGAGCCGCAGTGCGTGCAGCTGTGCCCCGTGGCCTGCATTCCGGTGGATCCGGCGCACATTGAAAGCCGCGAAACCCTGTTTGAAAAATACCTGCGCCTGCAGGCGGCCCTGCCCAAGGCCTGAGCCCAGAAAATTAAGCGTTTTAGGTCGCTAGCCCAATCGGGTCGGGCGCAGGAAGCTATAAAAATAATAGCTTTATTCGGTCTCTGGCTTGCGCGGCGGTTTGGGCCGTGGTGCCACGCTGGTGTGGATCAGCATGGTGGCTTTTCCCATTTCACTGCCCAGCAGTTCGGGCAAGGCCTTGAGCGCGCGGGCAATGCTGTCTTCAATCGCCTGGCGATGTTCCTGCGAGGGTTTTTTCAGCACCCAGTGGATGACCTCGGATTTGACGCCCGGATGGCCGACGCCCAGGCGCAGCCGCCAGTAGTCGCCGCTGCCGAGCTGGGCGTGAATGTCGCGCAAGCCGTTGTGGCCGGCATGGCTGCCGCCGAATTTGAGCTTGGCCTGACCGGGCACGATATCGAGTTCATCATGGGCGACCAGAATCTCTTCGGGCGCTATCTTGAAAAAGCGCGCCAGCGCGGCGACCGATTTGCCCGACAGATTCATGAAGGTCAGGGGCTTGAGCAGCCACACCGTCTGGCCGTTGATGGTGGTACGCGCCACCTGGCCGTAGTAATTTTTGTCCAGGCTTAGCGGTGCCTTCAGTTCGCGTGCCAGCGCGTCAATCCACCAGAAACCGGCATTGTGGCGTGTGGCTTCGTATTCGGGGCCGGGGTTGCCCAAGCCAACAAACAGTTTGATCATGTGCGGTGATGAAAGAGTAGAGGGCATGCCGGTGCATGCGGGGGCTGGTCGGTGAGATTATCGGGCCGACAAAGAAAAACGGCCCATACCCTCGCGTGAGGGTAGGGGCCGCCGACCTATTGAGGTCTATGCAAGCCGCAAGTTATTTCTTGCCCTTGCCGCCTTTTTTAGCGTCTTTAGGATCAACCACAGCGACTGGTGCTGCAACTTCTTCCACGATGGCCGTGACGGACACCAGGACGGGGTTGACCTGGCCCTTGGCGACAAACTTCACGTCCTTGGGGAGCGTGATGTCTTTGACGTGCAGCGAGGTGCCCTTTTTCAGGCCGCTCAAATCGACGGCGATGAATTCAGGGATGTCGGCTGGGAAGCAGGACAGCGTCAGCTCGGTCACCACGTGGTTGACCAGGCAGTTCTCGGTCTTGACAGCTGGGGAAGCTTCTTCGCCGCTGTAGTGCACTGGCACTTTAACGGTCATGCGGGTACGGGCTTCAACGCGCTGGAAGTCGATGTGCTGGACCTGTTGCTTGTACGGGTGCATTTGCAGATCGCGCAGCAGAACTTTGTGTTCTTTGCCGTTCAGTTCCATCTCCAGGATGGAGCCGTGGAAAGCTTCCTTCTTGATGGCGTGCCACAAGGCGTTGTGATCGATTTCGATCAGCAAGGGCTCAGCCGTGCCACCATAAACAATACCGGGCGTACGGCCGGTGATGCGGAGACGGCGGCTCGCACCCGTGCCCTGCATAGCGCGCTCAAAAGCGACAAATTTCATAATCTTCTCCAGTAGGGGTGGACCGCGACCAGTGCACCCCGATATAAAAAGGCTGCCCAAGCTCTGAGAGCTTTGTGCAGCCAGCTTTTTGCATCAAATCAGAACGGATTGTTCTTGATCTGAAAACAAACTCATGACCGAGTCTCCCTTGGCGATGCGCTGCATGGTTTCAGCGATCAACGGTGCCACGGAGAGTTGGCGAATCTTTTTGCAAGCCTGGGCATTCGGGTTGAGCGGAATGGTGTTGGTCACCACGACCTCATCGAGCGCGTCGCCCAGGGTAATGCGCTCAATCGCCGGACCAGAGAAAATCGGGTGCGTGCAATAGGCGTAAACTTTTTTGGCGCCGCGCTCTTTCAGCACTTCAGCGGCCTTGACCAGCGTGCCGGCGGTGTCAATCATGTCGTCCATGATGACGCAGTTGCGGCCTTCGATGTCGCCAATCACGTGCATCACTTCGGACACATTGGCCTTGGGCCGGCGCTTGTCGATGATGGCCATGTCGCAGCCCAGCTGCTTGGCCAGCGCGCGTGCGCGCACCACGCCGCCCACGTCGGGCGAAACGACCATCAGGTCGGCATAATTTTTCTGGCGCAAGTCGCCCAGCAACACGGGCGAGGCATAAATATTGTCCACCGGGATGTCAAAAAATCCCTGGATCTGGTCGGCATGCAAGTCCATGGTCAATACGCGCGACACGCCGACGGCCTGCAGCATATTGGCCACCACCTTGGCGGTGATGGGGACGCGTGCCGAACGCGGGCGTCGATCCTGGCGGGCGTAGCCGAAATAGGGAATCACGGCGGCGATCTCATCTGCCGACGAGCGTTTCAGCGCGTCCACCATGATGAGCAATTCCATCAGGTTTTCATTGGTCGGTGCGCAGGTCGACTGCACCACGAAGACGTCGCGGGCGCGCACGTTTTGTTGGATTTCGACGGTGACTTCACCGTCTGAAAAGCGCCCCACATGGGCGGCACCCAGTGAGGTGCCCAGGTGTTGGGCAATTTCGGCGGCCATGCTTGGATTGGCATTGCCGGTGAAAACCATGAAGTCGGGGTGGTGCGTTTGCATGTTGGGCCCAGCTGCTGTCGGACTTGAAGAAGGAGGCTGAAATTTCTATCGAGGCAAAATACGCACGGGAAACGCCTTGCAACAGGGACTTGGCAGTGAGTGCCGATTGCTTGCGTTTCCAAAAACACTCAGACCCGCACGATGCGGGTCCGGGTTCTTAAATTCCTGCGGGACTATCCCGCAGGCTTGCAAATTTGGCAGGGGTGGAAGGATTCGAACCTGCGAATGCCGGAATCAAAATCCGGTGCCTTAACCAACTTGGCGACACCCCTACACAGGACAATTGTTGTTGCCAACAACCGACCTATTAATCGTCGCTTGAACGCGCATTTTCAAGAGCCGTCATTCTACCAACCGGCTAGAGGATGCGCCTCCAAATTTTTGCATTTTTTTATTTTCCAGTCGCCGGGGGCTTCGGGTAAATCAAGGTCTTGCAAAATTTGCGCAAATACAGCACTTCCTGAGCCGGTCATTCGCCCCTGAAGATTTTGTGCTTCAAGCCAATCGAGCGACTGGCCAATCTGCGGACAAAGTTCCTGAGCTACCGGCTGCAAGTCATTATGGCCAAATTTAAAAATTTGATCATTTGCATATGCAGCAAAGCCTTGAATTATAGCAGTCTCTGAATCGCGTTTTAGGCCGGGCGCATTAAAAATTGCTTGAGTCGATAAACCGACCGCTGGTTTGACCACTAAAAAGTGGGCTGAGGGCAGGCTGATGGGGGTGATTTTTTCGCCAATGCCTTCCACCCAGGCATGGCCGCCGGAGAGGAAAAAAGGCACGTCCGCGCCCAGCGACAAGGCCAGGGCGCGCAATTCCGCCGCCGGCAGGCGCACGCCCCAAAGGCGTTGCAGCGCCAGCAGGCAAGTCGCGGCGTCCGAAGAGCCTCCGCCCATGCCGGCTTGCGAGGGAATGCGTTTTTCCAGGCTGATATGCACGCCCAGGGAAGTGCCGCAGGCCGCCTGCAGGGCGCGGGCCGCCCGCACCGCCAGGTCTTGCTCGGGCAGTGCTTCGGCGGGATGCCCAGACGTGCTCAGGTCGGTGCGGCTGATCTGGCCGTCGCTGCGCAGCTCAAAGTGCAGCGTGTCGCACCAGTCGATCAGCATGAACACCGACTGCAGCAAGTGATAGCCGTCGGGCCGGCGCCCGGTGAGATGCAAAAACAAATTGAGTTTGGCCGGCGCAGGGACGTCGTACAGGGCTTTGAGAGGCGGCGATGAGAGAAGGGTGCGAGTCACGCTTGATGCTTTCGGTGGGCCATGGGGCCAGCGAATAAGGGTTTATTGATCCAGCACGACGCGAAGGTCGGCTTGCGGGCTGGGCTGGACTCTTTTGGCGGAAATGCGGCCTTCGCTGCGTCGCGACAGATCGGCAGACCAGCCGCTGACACTGGCGTTATCCCCCTGCAGCCAAGCAAACAGCGCGCCGAGCGGCAGTGCCGCGCCCGTGGCCTGCGTCGTCAGTTCGTCGATCGAGGTAAAGCGCTGGATCTTCTGGTCGCCAGAGTCCAGCACGGCCTCGGAGGGCGACCAGCGCAAGATGCCGAGCACGTTTCCCAAGGGGCTGATCAGAGTCAGTTCACCGCGCTCGGCCTGGCCCTTGAGTTCAAAGCCGGCCGAGAAAGACTGCGCGGGCTCGCTATGGACTTGCAGGCTGAGACGGCCGGTCCAAAACCCTGTATTTGAATCATTTAAGGCTGTAGCCCTTATGGGGCGAGCGCATCCAGCTATAAAAAGAGTAGTAAACAAGCAGCCGAGAACCAGCAGCAGGCGCAGGCGAGCAGAGAAGAACAAGGCGTGATCCTGGCTCAGAGCCTGACCCGCAGGCGTTTGAGCGTCTCGAGCAGGGTTTCGTTGTCGGGGTTGATCAGTTGACCCTCTTTCCAGATGGCTTTGGCGCGCTCATGCAAGCCCAGGCTCCAGAGGACCTCGCCAAAATGAGCGGCAATTTCGGCGTCGGGTTTGTCCTTGTAGGCGGTTTCAAAAATCCGCGCCGCTTCGGCCTTGTTGCCCAGGCGGAACTCAACCCAGCCCAGGCTGTCCTGAATGAAGGGGTCGGCAGGCGCATAGCTCAGCGCTTTCTGGATCAGCTCCCGCGCCTCCGGCAGCCTGAGGTTGCGTTCCGCCAGTGAATAACCGAGAGCGTTGTAGGCATGGTGGAAATCGGGCTTGAGCTGGATGATCTGGCGCAGCAGTTGCTCCATCTCATCCAGGCGCCCCAGTTTTTCGGCCATCATGGCCTGGTCGTAGAGCAGATCCGTGTCCTCGGGGGTTTTGGCCAGGGCCTGGACCAGCAGGTCGTACGCTGGCTGATATTGTTTGACTTCGCGCAGCAGGTTGACTTCGGCGTTGAGTTTTTGGCGGCTGTCCTCGGGGCTGCGTTCGGGTAACTGGCGAATCAGCTGGCGGCCTTCGTTCAGCTTGCCCTGGCTGGCCAGAATGGAGGCACGCCGGATTTGGGCCTGCGCCAGGTCTGACGAGTTGTCTATCTTGCTCAGCCAGGCTTCTGCTGCGGCATAGTCCTTGCGCTTTTCGGCCACTTGCGACAGCCAGAGATAGGCCTGGGCCAGACCGCGCTTGTCGTCGGCCTGGGGGGCTTGCTGCTGAACCAGCGCGACATAGCGTTCCAGCGATGCCCGGGCCTGGGTGAGCTGGTTGTCTTGCAGCTGCATTGAGCCCAGCACCAGCCAGCCCTGGGGGAAGTCGGGTTTTTCACTCGTCACTAGCTGCAACTGGGCCGTTGCTTCTGTATAGCGCTGTGCATCCAGCAGGGCCCGGGCATAAGCCAGGCGGATTTCGGGCAGGGCCTTGGCATTGCTGGTCAGGTATTTCTGCACCAGGCTTTCCGCCTCGGGCAGCTTGGGGTCCATCAAGTCCAGCGCCACGATCACCGGACCTTCGGCGCTGGCATCAAAGGCCTGGGCGCGCTTGGCGGCATCCAGTGCGCCGCTGCTGTCGTTGGCGGCCAGGCGCATGCGGCCCAGCGTGGTCCAGGCGGCGCTGGCGGTCGCGGCCTGGTTCAGGTAGTCGGCCAAGGCTTTTTCTACTGTCGCGCTGGCTAGTTTTTTGTCGTTGACGCGGGCGTAGATGCGCGGCACGGCGGCCAGCGCCGCCAATCGCTCGGGGGCCGGTGCCAGCCGGATGTCAGTTTCCAGCACCTCTGCCGTGTCGGCGACGCGATTCAGGGCAATCAGGATTTGCAACACATAGCGATTGGCCTCGCGCGAGCTGGGCTGAGCCTGCTGCCAGGCCTTGGCGGCTTGCAGCGCCGCATCGCCGGAACGCGACTGCAGGGCGATGTCGGTGGCACGCTGATAGAGCTGGGCATCGTTGGTCTTGCGGGCCGCATCCAGCATCAGCGCGAATCCCGCCGCCGGCTCGCCTTCTTGCAGGGTGATTTCGCCGAGCAGCAACTGGTAAAACAGGGCGCTGTCCAAGGCTGATGGCACTGCCGCGTCTTGTGCGGCTTTCGCCTCGGCGAGCCCGGGCGCCGTGGCGGGCTCGTCGGGTGCCGGGGCCTGTGCAAAAACCAGCGGAGCGACCAAGCACAGGCAGCCAAAAACAAGGCCAAGTTTTTTCTTCATCGGGTCATGATAATAGATGCTCCCCAGGCGTGTTTTCCTTCCCGCCATCAGGGTCTGGCCTTGTGCCTCTGTTTTTGTGTCTCCATTTGTGAACCTATGCCAGAACTGCCCGAAGTTGAAGTCACCCGCCTGAGCTTTGCCGAGCGCATTGCCGGTGCCCGCATTGAAACCGTGTCCCTGGGCAAGCCCTTGCGTTGGCCGCTGGGTTGCCGGCCGCAGCAGTTGCAAGGTCAAGACGTGCTGGCCGTGCGCCGTCGCGGCAAATATCTTTTGCTGGACTTGAGCGGGGGCTTGTTGCTGATTCACTTAGGGATGTCGGGCAGCTTAGGCTTTGGCGTGGAACTGCCCGTGCCGGGCAAGCATGACCACTTTGAGATGGTGACCAGCCTGGGCACTTTGCGCCTGAACGATCCGCGCCGCTTTGGGGCGGTGGTGTACGCCAGCGATGAAAGTGACCCGGTGGCGCGCAAGCTGCTGGACCGGCTGGGTGTGGAGCCGCTCAGTGAGGACTTTGACGCACAGAGCTTTTATCAGGCGCTCAAGCTCAGGAAGACGGCCATCAAGCAGGTGCTGCTGGGTGGCGAGGCGGTGGTGGGTGTGGGCAATATTTATGCTTCTGAAGTCTTGTTTTTGGCCGGCATACGGCCGACCACCAAAGCCTGGCGCATCAGCAAGCCGCGTGCGGCCTTGCTGCATCACGCCATTCAAGAGGTATTGGCGCAAGCCGTTGCAAAGGGCGGCAGTACTCTGAAGGACTTTTCCAATGCCCAGGGCGAGGCCGGGCATTTCCAGCTGGACGCCATGGTTTACGACCGTGCCGGTTTGCCTTGCAAGGTCTGCGCCACTCCCATCAAAAGCCTGCGACAGGGCCAGCGTTCCACCTTTTACTGCGGCAACTGCCAGAAATCGTGAGTGTCCGGTAGTGGGCTAGCAGATTTTTGGGAGGGCGATGCTATATTGGCCGTGAACAATTTAACGGAAACCGGATGTCTTTTAACGAACAATTCGATCAGCACGGCGTCTGGCGACGCGGCTTTGCACTGCGCCTGAAGCTGCTTGCCGAATGGATGAAAGACCATGACCTGCTGGACGCGGCGGTGGAGGAGAGGCTGCGCCGACTGGAGGCGCAAGTGCGTTCCGACAAGGTCATGGTGGCTTTTGTGGCTGAGTTCTCGCGCGGCAAATCCGAGCTGATCAATGCCATCTTTTTTGCCGGCTATGGCCGCCGCATCATGCCGGCAAGCGCAGGCCGCACCACTATGTGTCCGACCGAGCTGGGTTATGACGCCGACGTGCCGCCCTGTTTGCGTCTCTTGCCCATAGAAACGCGCTTGCAGACTCAGGCCCTGATGGAGTGGCGCATGGTGCCTGAAAAATGGACGCGCGTAGACCTGGACGTGAATGACCCGGAGCAACTGGCACAGGCACTGGAAAAAGTGGCCGAAGTGCTGCATGTCACCCAGGATGAGGCCAGGGCGCTTGGTTTCTGGCATGACAGCAGTCCAGAAGACAATCCGCTGGTCGGTGCCGACGGGCTGGTCGAGGTGCCGAAATGGCGCCATGCGCTGATCAATATTGCCCACCCCTTGCTCAAGCAAGGCCTAGTCATTCTCGACACCCCAGGCCTGAACGCCATTGGTGCCGAACCCGAATTGACGGTGAGCCTGATTCCCCAGGCTCATGCCGTGGTGTTTATTCTGGCGGCCGACACCGGGGTGACCAAGTCTGACCTGTCCATCTGGCGTGAACACTTGATTACCGAAAGCGACGGGGCGGATGCGCGCCTGGTGGTGCTCAATAAAATCGACACCCTGTGGGATGCCTTGAGCACGCCCGAGCAGGTACAGGCGCAAATTGACCGGCAGCGCGCCACGTCTGCTGAAATATTGGGCCTTCCTGCCGCGCAAGTTATTCCCGTTTCGGCACAAAAAGGCCTGGTCGCCAAGGTCACCGGCGATCAGGCGCTGCTGCAGGCCAGCCAGTTGCCGGCGCTAGAACTGGCGCTGGGGCAAGGGGTGATGGGGCAACGCCAGAAAATCCTCAATGCCACGGTGGCCGGCGGCATTGCCGAGATCAGGGGCGAGGCCGGACGCGCCATGCACATACGCCGGCGCGACCTGGCCGAGCAGATGATGGAACTGCGTGGTCTCAGGGGCAAGAATGTTTCTGTGATCAAGCACATGCGCAGCCGCATCGAGCAGGAGCAGGCCGAATTCGATGCCAGCGGCGCCAGGATTTATGCGGTGCGTTCGGTGCACCTGAAATTGCTGCGCGAGGTATTCATCCTGCTGGGTACACCCACGCTCAAGGCCGAACTGGCGGAGTTGACGCGTGCGCTGAAACAGCCTGGCATCAAGCTGGGCCTTAAAAAGGCCTATGGTCAGACCTTTGCGCGGCTGCGTGAAGGTCTGCAGCAGTCCCAGGCACTCAGCGGCGAAATTCAGTCCATGCTGACAGCGTCTTTTCGCCAGCTCAATGCCGAGTTCAGCTTTTCGCTGCAGGCGCCCAAGTCATTGGACTTCACCCAGTTTGTGAATGACCTGAATCTGATAGAGCGCAGCCATTTGCAGTATCTGGGGGTCAGCAATGTACTGAAACTTGCCCAGGCTGAATTTTCCGAGCGCCTGGTGCGTGCCCTGGCCACCAGGCTGCGCGTGGTCTATGAGTCCGCATTGGGTGAGGTTGAGCTCTGGAACAAGTCTGCCGCCTCGCAGCTGGACGCACAGTTGCGCGAGAGGCGCCGCAACTTCGGGCGCAGGCTGGAGGCCATAGAGCGCATCCAGCAGGCCGCCTCGGGGCTGGATGAGCGGATTGCCGAGATTGACGACCAGGACAATGTGCTTGATGAGCTGGATGCCAAGCTGACGGATTTGACTTCGCACCTCCTGGGCGCGCCGCCCCTGCCTGCTGCAACGCTGGATGCGGCGGCTGCCGCGGCGCGCGTGGCCTTGCCGGCTTGAGGCGCGTCTATGGCTTCCACAAAAATCCGGCGCCAGCCGGCCGCCACTGATTCGTCTGTCCTTGGAAACCAGCCGCCAGCGCTGAACCCGGCCCTTATTGCCGGGTTTGCCGGGGAGGTTGTGCGTTGGCAAGCAAGCCATGGACGCAACAGCTTGCCTTGGCAAAACACGCGCGATCCTTATCGCGTCTGGCTCTCCGAAATCATGCTGCAGCAGACCCAGGTGGTCACCGTGCTTGATTACTACGCCCGGTTTTTACAGCGATTTCCGGCCGTGAGCGATCTTGCCGCGGCAAGCCAGGATGAGGTCCTGGGCTTGTGGAGTGGCTTGGGCTATTACAGCCGTGCGCGCAATCTTCATCGTTGTGCGCAGGACGTGATGGCGCTGCATGCGGGCCGCTTCCCGACGACGGCGCAGCAGTTGCAAACTCTGCCCGGCATAGGCCCTTCAACGGCGGCGGCGATCGCATCGTTCTGTTTTAGCGAACGCGTCGCCATTCTGGATGGCAATGTCAAGCGGGTGCTCACGCGGGTGCTTGGGTTTTCCGGTGACCTGGCGCAAAGCGCCAATGAGCGGGCGCTCTGGGCCCATGCGACAGCACTGCTGCCGAAGCAGGATTTACCGCAAACCATGCCGCGCTACACGCAGGGGCTGATGGACTTGGGTGCCACGGTATGCACGGGACGGCAGCCGCAGTGCTTGCTATGCCCGGTGCAGACGCTGTGCGGTGCTTTTGCGGCGGGTGAGCCCGATAAATACCCTGTCAAGACCAGAAAGCTCAAGCGCAGCGCACAGGCTCTAAGCCTGCTGTGGGCGCAGAAACCCGATGGCTCGGTCTGGCTTGAAAAGCGCTCCAGCACTGGTATTTGGGGTGGGCTTTATTGCCTGCCGGTGTTTGATAGCGATGATGAGCTGAAAGCGCTGTTACCGCCCAATTTGCAAAACCGGTTTGAGCCCTTACCGCAGGTTGTGCATGTGCTGACGCACAAGGACTTGTACTTGTCGCCATGGATCGCCGGCTTTGGGGAGGGCCAAGCCATGCCCCAAGCCATGGTCTCGGAGGCCAGGCCCGGGGCCTGGTTCAGCCCGACGGCCTGGCCTGATCTGGGTTTACCGGCACCGATTCGCAAACTGCTGGCCCAGGATGGCCAGACATGAGTTTTTCTATGCGCTGAAGCTTGGCGGGCCTGATCAGCCGGCATCCAGTTCGCGATGCCGCTTCAGGGTAGGCCAGTGCTGGCTAAAGGCCGCTGTCAGAGCCTCCACCAGATAGACGGAGCGGTGCTGGCCGCCAGTGCAGCCAATGGCCACCGTGACGTAGCTGCGGTGATCCCGTACCAGCGCCTGCAGCCAATGGTTTAGGAACTGTTCGATATCGCGGAACATATCGTCCACCTCGGAATGCGTCTTCAGGTAGCTGGCAACCGCTTCATCCTGGCCGGTCAACTCGCGCAGGCCGGCCTCATAGTGCGGATTGGGCAGCATGCGTACGTCAAACACATAGTCGGCATCCAGCGGTACGCCGCGCTTGAAGGCAAACGACTGGAACACCAGCGTGAGCTGATTGACCGGCGCTGCGATCAGGGACTTCACATAGCCCCGTAATTGCGAGGAGCGGATCATGCTGGTATCCAGCACATGGGACTGCTCGCGCATGTCGCCAAGCAGCTCGCGCTCCAGCTCGATGGCGTCTACCAGGGCCCGGTGCTGATCGGAAGCATCGGTACGTGACAGGGGGTGAAGGCGGCGGGTTTCCGAAAATCGTCTTACCAGCGTATCGGTGCTGGCATCGAGAAACAGTGACTGCACGGCCACGCCCTGCACCTTGAGCTGCTGTAGCTGCAGCGGCACCAGCGGCAGTGAGGTGGCGCTTCGCACATCCATGGCAATGGCGACTTTGGGAGCACCGTTGGGCCGTTTCAGTGCCACAAAAGGCGTCAGCAGTTCCGGCGGCAAGTTGTCAACGCAGTAGTAGCCTGCGTCTTCGAGCGCATGCAGGGCCACGGACTTGCCTGAGCCCGACATGCCGGTGATGAGGACTATTTCCAGTGCAGCCATTAGTGCCCCAGCAATTCCTTGGCGTGGGCCAGCGTTGTGCCAGAGAGGCGCTCGCCACCCAGCATGCGGGCCACTTCGGCGACGCGCTGCTCGCCGTTCACATGGTCCACGGTGCTGAGGGTCGCACCTTTTTCGGTGCGCTTGGCGACGACCAGATGATGGTCGGCGCAGGCGGCAACCTGGGGTAAATGGGTGACTGCCATCACCTGACGGTCTTTGCCCAGCTGCTTCATCAGGCGGCCCACGGTTTCGGCTACTGCGCCGCCCACGCCCGAGTCCACCTCGTCAAAGATCAGTGTTTGCGCTTGTCCCAGTTGGCTGGTGGTGACGGCGATGGCCAGGGCAATACGCGACAGCTCGCCGCCCGATGCCACCTTGCCGACCGGTCTGGGCGTGCTGCCGCTATGGCCGGCGACCAAAAATTCTGCCTGTTCCAGGCCATGCTGGGCCGGCTGTTCCAGCGGCGTGAGCGCAACCTCAAAGCGGCCGCCCTGCATGCCCAGGCCTTGCATGGCCTGGGTGATGGCTTTGGCGAGCTGGGGCGCGGCCTTGCTACGGAGCTTGGAGATCTGGCGTGCTTCTTCTTGATAGGAGGCGCGGGCACTGGCCTCTTTTTTCTCAAGCTGCAACAGATCGGCCGCCTCATCGAGTTTTTGCAACTCGGATTGCCAGCTGGCCAGCAACTCGGGAAGTTCGGCGGGAGGTCGCTTGTAGCGACGCGCCAGGCTGACCCAGAGGGATAGGCGTTCGTCAAGTTCGGCCAACCGTTGCGGCTCCAGTTCGGCATGTCTTGCATAACCGTGCAATGAATGGACGGCGTCTTCCATTTGCGCCAGTGCAGTGCCTAAAACCTCTGTTAGCCCTTTAAATTCGGGCTCTATATGCTCCTGATTTTGTAGTGATGAAATGGCGCGGCCGAGCAGGGCGGTGGCATTGTCATCGGCATCTTGCAAGGCATCGACGGCGGTTTGCACCGCGTCCAGCAAAGCTTGTGCATTCGACAGGCGGCCATGCTGGGCGTTGAGCTCGTCCCATTCATCGGCGCCGGGCGCCAGCTTGCCGAGTTCGCCGATTTGCCAGGCCAGCCGCTCACGTTCACGCTGCAGGCTGTCTTGTGCATCCTGTGCCTGCACCAGTGTTTTTTGGGCCTGGCGCCACTGCTGCCAGCGACGGGACAGCTCTTCGGTGGACAGGTCTGCATAGGAGTCCAGCAGGCCTCTTACCGCGTCGGGCCGGGTCAGGCTTTGCCAGGCATGCTGGCCGTGGATGTCCACCAGCTGGTCGGCGATGTCTTTGAGCTGGGTGGCGGTGGCGGCGCTGCCATTGATCCAGGCCCGACTTTTGCCCTGGGCATCGATAGTGCGGCGCAGCAGCAAGCTGTCACCGGCTTCGAAGCCGGCTTGATCCAGCCACTGCGCCAGACCCGCGGGGCTGTCGAATTCCGCACTGATTTCGCAGCGCGGAGCGCCTTCGCGGATCACGCCGACATCGGCGCGTGCGCCTAGCGCCAATTGCAGTGCATCAATCAGTATGGATTTTCCGGCACCGGTTTCCCCGGTAAGGACGGTAAATCCAGTCGACAGATCCAGGTCCATTTCATGGACGATGACGAAATCGCGAAGAGAAATGCTTTTAAGGCTCATGACTTAACCCAGGTCGGCTTGAGCGGTGCGCTCAGGCGCCACCCTCATTCCAGTGAAGTTTTTTGCGCAAGGTATCAAAGTAGCTCCATCCCTTGGGGTGCAGAAAACGCATTTGATGCTCGGATCGCCTGACGGTGATGCGGTCGCCGTGCAGCAAGGTCGCCAGCGACTGCATGTCAAAATTCGCGCTGGCGTCCCGGCCTGCTACTATTTCAATAGCTATCTCCCCTGAGTCTGAAAGGACGATGGGCCTGTTTGATAGGGTGTGCGGGGCAATCGGCACGAGTATCCAGCCGGCGATGGAGGGGTGTAGCAAAGGTCCGCCGGCAGACAGCGCATAGGCCGTGGAGCCGGTCGGGGAGGCAATGATCAGGCCATCTGCACGCTGGTTGGCCACAAAGCGCCCATCCACTTCGACGCGCAGCTCGACCATGCCGGCGGTGGCGCCGCGATTGACCACGACGTCGTTCATGGCGGTTGCACTAAAGACGCAGCGACCGTCGCGCACCACCTTGGCTTGCATCATCCAGCGCCGGTCTTCGTCGTATTCCCCGCGCAGCATGGGCTTGAGCGTGTCCTGGTAGTCTTCAAAAGCAATGTCAGTGATGAAGCCGAGTCGGCCCTGATTGATGCCGACAAGGGGGACGCCAAATTCGGCCAGTTGGCGGCCTATGCCCAGCATGGTGCCGTCACCGCCCACCACCAGGGCCAGGTCGCACTGGGCGCCTATGCCGGCTGTGTCCAAGGTCGGGAACTGGCTCAGGCCGGTGTTGCTGGCGGTGTCCCGCTCGAGAGTCACATCGCAGCCCTGCGTACCCAAAAAGTGTGCGATATCTTCTAGCGCAGAACGGGAGCCCTGGGCGTGATATTTGCCGATCAGTGCGACATGGCGGAATTGCGACTTCATCGGCAAATTACATCACATCATCCGTTACAAGCTTCGTAGAATGTAAGCATGCTTGATGATCGTGCCCGGTTGTTGTTGAAAGCGCTGGTTGAGCGCTATATTGCTGATGGTCAGCCGGTGGGGTCGCGCACACTTTCCAAGGCTTCCGGCCTTGAGTTGTCACCCGCCACCATACGCAATGTCATGAGCGATCTGGAGGAACTCGGCCTGATTGTCAGCCCGCACACTTCCGCCGGCCGCATTCCCACGGCGCTGGGTTATCGCCTCTTTGTAGACACCATGCTGACCACGCAGCGCGATCAGCTGTCAGCTGTCAGCCAGATCACGGCGCCCAGGCTGGCGCCCGATCAGCCGCAGAAGGTGCTCAGCAATGCTGCCCACATGCTGTCTAGCCTGTCGCAGTTCGTCGGCGTGGTCATGGCGCCGCGTCGGACCTCGGTGTTTAGGCATATCGAGTTTTTGCGCCTGTCTGAAAAACGCTTCCTGGTGATCATCGTCTCGCCGGATGGCGATGTGCAAAACCGCGTCATCTTTACCGAGGCCGATTACACCCAATCCCAACTGATAGAAGCCGCCAATTTTCTTAACTCGCATTACGCGGGCATGGCCATGGAAGAGGTGCGTGAGCGCCTGAAAAACGAGGTGGAGGCGCTCAGGGGAGAAATTGCGACCCTGATGCAGGCTGCGGTTCAGGTCAGCTCCGAGGCCATTGAGTCGCGTGATGAAGTGGTTGTCTCCGGTGAGCGCAACCTGTTGGCCGTCAGTGATTTTTCCGGTGACATGGGCAGTCTGCGCAAACTTTTTGATCTGTTCGAGCAGAAGGCGCAGTTGATGCGTTTGCTCGATGTGTCCAGCCGTGCCGAGGGCGTGCGCATATATATAGGCGGCGAAAGCCAGGTGATTCCCTATCAGGAATTGTCGGTGGTGACGGCGCCCTACGAGGTCGATGGCCAGGTCGTGGGAACGCTGGGCGTGATAGGTCCGATGCGCATGCCCTACGAAAAAATGATCCAAATTGTCGATATCACATCAAAACTGGTCAGCACAGCCCTGAGTCATAGCAAGTAGGCCCTTACAATCTACAAGTTGATGGGGCGTTAGCTCAGTTGGTTAGAGCAGAGGACTCATAATCCTTTGGTCGAGTGTTCAAGTCACTCACGCCCTACCACGCTATATATGGAAAGCCTGCTGTTCAAAAGACAGCGGGCTTTTTCATTCCTGCTCGCTGGTAGGCAACTTGCCCAGATGCAGAGCTGGCAAGACACCACAATGAATTGACCGGCGAGTCTTGCTGTCTTTGGCCTTGAATGGCTCAGCTCGGCCTATATCGTTGACTCGGTGAGGCTTTAATTGCCTATCTTGTTGGTGTCCGTCCGAATTGGTTTTGATAAATTCCTTATGATTTTTGAATCTTGTTTGGAATTTAAGCCCGGAGCTTTAAATCTGCGCTATAATTTGAATCTTGGCGGCTGTAGCTCAGTTGGATAGAGTACTTGGCTACGAACCAAGGGGTCGTGGGTTCAATTCCTGCCAGCCGCACCAGACGATAGCCCTAGAACAGTGATGTTCTAGGGCTTTTTCGTTTTCCGCTTTGGTTTTTTATGATTTTTAGTCGCCAATGCCTTGGTTCTCAATTCCCGCATTTCTCAATGCGGCTTGAATTCCTGATTTTGTAGACTTGATAGAGGCAATGTCTATCCGCTTGCCTGGTCCTGTGTCCAGACGCTGAGCTGACTACCGGAACTTTTTTGGCATCAGATCCAAGCCGGCATGACCATGGGTTGGACGGATTGAGTAGCGCTAGGCCAGCAACACAACCAGCGCCCCGGCGCCGCCTTGAGCCGGTCTGGCCTGGACAAAGGCCAACACCTCTCGTTTCTGGATCAGCCAGCTCTGCACCTTTCCCTTGAGCACTGGCGTTTTGCCGGGCGAGCCCAGGCCCTTGCCATGCACCACGCGCACGCAGCGCCAGCCCATCTTGATGGCGTCGCGTATGAATTGCCCTAGCGCGTTGCGCGCGTCCTCGCGGCGCAGGCCGTGCAGGTCGAGCTGACCCTGGATGGTCCAGTTGCCCTTGCGCAGCTTGCGCATCACATCGGGTCCTATGCCGGCCTGGCGGTAACTCAGCGCCTCGTCAGTATCCAACAGGGTTTCGGCGTCGAACTCGTCCGAAATCGCCTCTTGCATCACGGCAAGCTCATCCAGCTGCTGCTGCACGGGTATGGGCGCCGGCTGGCTGCCGGACAGGCTGGCCCTGTGGCCTGGCCGGTGTTTTGGCGGCAAGGCCCTGACCGGGCCAATAGACCGTGCGAACAGGTTTTTGTCTGCTAGTGCCTTGGCGGCAGCGGCCCGCATGGCGGCTTCCCGCTCCTGTTCCAGTTTGATTCGGGTTTCGATCTCACGCTTGATGGCCTTGAGTTCTTTCAGATCCCGGATCAGTAGGGGCGCGGGCTTGAGGGGTTTTGGGGCGGACACGTTGATGACTTCACTTGGATAGGGGCTGAATGCTAAAGCAGTCCGAGTTCGGCCATGGACACGGCCTGAGTAGCCGTCACCACAAAATGGTCGAGCACGCGCACATCCACCAGCGCCAGCGCGGCCTTGAGTGTGTGCGTCAAGGCCTCGTCGGCGCGCGAAGGCTGGGCGGCGCCGCTGGGGTGGTTGTGCGCCAGCACCACACTGGCGGCATTCAACGCCAGCGCTCGCACCACCACTTCGCGTGGGTAGACCGAGGTTTGGGTCAGTGTGCCGCGAAACAGTTCCTCCAGCGCAATCAGCCGGTGCTGGCTGTCCAGGAAGAGCACCGCAAAAATCTCGTGAGGCCGGCTGCCTAGTTGCAGCTGCAGGTAGTCGCGCACCGTCTGCGGCGTGGCAAACAGAGGCTTTTCTTTCAGATTTTCGGCCAGGGCGCGGCGAGCCAGTTCCAGCACCGCCACCAGTTCGGCACGTTTGGCCGGCCCCAGGCCCTTGATGCATTTCAGCGCCGCCGACCCAGTGTGGAGCAGGCCGGCCATGCCGCCGAACTGATCCAGCAACTCCTGACCCATTTGCAGCGCATTTTTGCCGGGAATACCGCTGCGCAGCAGCAGCGCCAGCAGCTCTGCGTCGCCCAGCGCGCCAGGGCCGCGGGCCAACAGTTTTTCACGTGGTCTGGCGTCTTCGGGCAGGTCTTTCAGCAGCATAGGCGGAGTAGTTGGTGAAACGTTGTTGGGTTTGGGGGCATGAGGAGGAGCCAGGGGTAGTTTGTCAATCGTTACCGCCGGCCCGGCCCCATTTCAGCGCGGGTGGGCCAGCAAATGCCGCGCCAACGCCTCAAAGGCCGGCAAGGTGGTCGGGTCGTTGGCGGCGTTGCCGGCCACCGGGTGCGATGCATAGCGCACGATCACCATCTCGGCCTTGGGATCCACATAGATGCGCTGGCCGTGCACGCCACGTGCCATGAAGGCGCCATGCGAGTTATGCGTGACCCACCACATGTCGCGGTAGCTCCAGCCCTTGAGCAGGTCGTAACCAGCCTTGGCGAACTTCTCTTTGTCGCCGCCGCGGCGGATGTCGTCTACCACGGCCTTGGGCAAGATCTGCTGGCCATTGAAGCGGCCATTTTTGCGCAGCATTTCGCCAAAGCGCGCCAAGTCGCGCAGGCCGGTGTTCAGACCACCGCCAGCAAATGGCGTGCCGGTGGAGTCGACCGTCATATAGGCGTCCTGCTCGGCGCCCAGGCGGCGCCAGATGCGTTCGGACAGCAACTCGTTCACAGTGCGGCCCGTGACGCGTGCGATCACCCAGCCCAGCACGTCGGTGTTGACGGTTTTGTAGGCGAAGCCGTCGCCGTGCTGGCCTTCGGGCTGCACGGTCTGCAAAAACTCGTAGTAGCTGCGTGGGCCGGTGTAGTCCTTGGGCTTGGGTAGCGGGCTGCCGGCCTGGGCATGGGCCCAGACCTCGGCATTTGGGTCGGCATAGTCTTCGCTGAATTTGAGCCCGGTCGTCATGTCCAGCACCTGCCGCACGGTGGCGCTGCCAAAGGCGGACTGGGCCAACTCGGGCACATAGTCGGCCACGCGCTTGCTGGCGTCGATGCGCCCTTCGGCGACCAGCGCCGCGCCCAGCGTACCCATCACCGATTTGGTGACCGACATCGCTCCGTGCTGGCCATCGTCCTTGAGCACGCCCAGGTAGCGCTCGTAGACGATGCGCCCGCGGTGCAGCACCACGATGCCGTCGGTGTAGTTGGCGCCCAGCGACTCGGCCCAGGTCATGGATTCCTGGGCGCCCAGCGGCGTGAAACGCAGCGCGTCGATGTCCGAGCGCAGGGCGCGCGGCAACGCCACGGGCGCGCCCAGGCCGCGCGACACGTTCACGGTCGGCATGAGCTGGCGAAAATGCGCCACGCTCCAGCGCATGGCCGGAAACTGGAAGTAGCTGCCGTCCTCAAAGCGCAGGATGCGATCGGCTGGCGGCGGTGCGCCAACCATCCAGCCGAGTTTGGCCGGGTCGCTGGCGGCCGCGTCTGGGGGGGAGGGCTGCGGGCCGGCGGCTTGTGCGTTGCATGTTGCGGCGCCCGAGGCGAGCAGCAGGCCGCAGGCCAACTGTGACAGGCGTTTTGGCGCGGAAACATGGGTCATGAGAACGATCTCCTTTTCGCGTCTGGTGCTGGCTTGGGATACGAGGCGCTGGATCGCGGTTTTGCCCCAGCCCGGCTGAACATAGGGCCTTGGGCCACCGGTCGCCCTTTTGGTTCATGGCTTAAAGCGCCGTGCCAACCCATCGTCCATCCACTCTTTGATACTCTTCCAGAAAACATGCGGCCCAGTTTAGCCAGTTGCTTTGGCGCAAGGGTGTCAAACGGCCGTCGCAGGCCGGAGATGCAGCGTTGATAGTCGGAAAAAAGCTGCAAAAAGGATGGGGAAGGGTGAAAAAGCAGGCAGCGGGCCGGGGCAAGCCTTACTTTCTACAATAGAGGCTGTTTGCCAACAGTTGTAGCCCGTCGCCCCGGCTGGCCCGAAAGTTTTTATGTCCTCTATCGATTCTCCCGATCCATCCGCAACCCTTGTTCAGCCAGGCTCTTTTTTGACCCTGCATTACCGCATGGCCGGACCTTCCCTCGACGGAAAGCCGGGCGCGGACATCATCAACACCTTTGGCGGAAAACCGGCCACCTTGAGCCTGGGGACGGGCGAGTTGTCGCCAGCCATAGAGCAGCGCCTGCTGGGCCTGGCAGAAGGCACGCGCACCAGCTTCGAGCTGGCGGCGGGCGAGGCCTTTGGCGAGCGCAACCCCGAGTTGCTGCAATGGGTGGCGCGCAAGCTGCTCAATGAGTTGGGCGATCCCGATGAAAAGTACAACATTGGCGATGTGGTGCAATTTCCCACGCCAGACGGTCTGGGCCAGTACGCCGGCGCGGTGCAGCAGGTCAAGGCGGGCGCCGACGGCAGCCAGGCCGTGCAGTTTGATTTTAACCACCCCCTGGCGGGTCAGCCGGTGGTGTTTGAAGTCCACCTGATTGGTGTTCTATGAGTGCGTTAAACAATGGGCCGGAAGAAATCCTGATGGCCGTGCCGCGCGGTTTTTGTGCCGGTGTGGATCGCGCGATTGAAATCGTCGAGCGCGCGCTGACCAAGTTCGGCGCGCCGATTTACGTGCGCCACGAGATCGTGCACAACACCTATGTGGTCAACGAGCTCAAGGCTAAGGGCGCGATCTTCATTGAAGAACTGTCCGACGTGCCGCCCGGCGCCACGCTGGTGTTCAGCGCCCATGGCGTCAGCAAGGCGGTGCAGCAGGAGGCTGTGGCACGTGGCTTCCAGATCTTTGATGCCACCTGTCCACTGGTGACCAAGGTGCACGTTGAAGTGGCCAAGCTGCACAAGGAAGGCTACGAGTTCATCATGATTGGCCACAAGGGCCATCCGGAAGTTGAGGGCACCATGGGCCAACTCGACCAAGGTATCCACCTGGTGGAAGACGTGGCCGACGTGGCGCGCATTGCCCCGCTGCAAACCGAAAGGCTGGCGGTGGTGACGCAAACCACGCTTAGTGTGGACGATGCGGCCGAGATCAGCGCCGCCGTGAAAGCACGTTTTCCGCTGGTGCGCTCACCCAAACAACAAGATATTTGCTACGCCACGCAAAACCGCCAGGACGCCGTCAAGGTGCTGAGCCCGCAAGTCGATATCCTGATCGTGGTCGGCAGCCCGACCAGCTCGAACAGCAACCGCTTGCGCGAGCTGGCCGCCAAGCTGGGTACCGAGGCCTATATGGTCGACGATGCCAGCGAGTTGCAGGAAGCCTGGTTCGAGGGCAAGAGCCGAGTCGGCCTGACGGCGGGCGCCTCAGCCCCTGAGGTTCTGGTCAAGCAGGTGATTGACCGCATCCGCGCCCTGGGCGCAGTGTCGGTGCGCAAGATGGAAGGGATAGCGGAAACCATCAAGTTCCCGTTGCCCAAGGGTTTGAAGGTCGATGCGCAGGGCCACACGCTGAACGTTGGTGACAGTCAGTTGCATGATCTGGGCTGAAGCTGATGCTCAATCGCTATCAAATTGAGAGCTGTCAGCGCTCGTTCCATCAGGCCTACAGCCACTTTATTCATCAAACTCCACTGTGGAAGCTGCCCGGCCAGGCCCTGGGCGTGGCCTGCGACCAGATCTGGCTCAAGCTCGAGCATCTGCAGACCGGCGGCAGCTTCAAGGCGCGTGGAATGCTTAACCGCCTGCTGTCCCAGCCCATTCCACCCAGCGGCGTGATCGTGGCTTCGGGTGGCAATGCCGGCATTGCCACTGCGGCGGCGGCCCGGGCGCTGGGCGTGCGCTGCGAGGTGTTTGTGCCAGAAAACTCAACCCCCGCCAAGCGCGCCAAACTCGCGGCGCTGGGCGCGCAGGTGATGGTGACGGGCGCGGCCTATGCCGATGCGCTTCAGGCCTGCTTGGCGCGCCAGCAGCAAACCGGTGCGCTGCTGACGCATGCCTATGACCAGCCCGAAGTGCTGGTGGGCGCCGGCACGCTGGCGCTTGAAATCGAAGAGCAGGGCGGCTTGCCGGACTCGGTGCTGGTCAGTGTGGGTGGCGGCGGCCTGATTGGCGGCGTGGCCAGCTGGTTCGAGCAGCGCAGCCGCGTGGTGGCGCTGGAGCCCGAGCTGGCGCCCACGCTATTCCAGGCCCGCGCGGCCGGCCAGCCGGTGGACGTGCTTGTCAGCGGCGTAGCGGCCGATTCGCTGGGCGCCAAGCGCATAGGCGAGCTCGGCTGGCAGGCCACCCAGGCTCATGTGCGCGATGCCTTGCTATTGACCGACGAGGCCATACGCGCGGCGCAGCTGTGGCTCTGGAAAGAGCTCAAGCTGGCGGTTGAACCCGCCGCCGCCTTGCCGCTGGCGGCTTTGCACAGTGGCCGCTATGTACCGCGAGCAGATGAGAAGGTCTGCCTGATCATTTGCGGCGCCAATGTCGATCCGGCCAGCCTGAACTGAGTTTGCAAACTAGCCTGCCGCTGATCCGGCGGCACAAAATACAATCCATCCCATGCTAGATATCAACCTGCTCCGTAAAGACCTGCCTTCGGCGATTGCCCGCCTGGAGACCCGCAAAAGCCCGCAAGCCTTTCTCAATGTCGAGGCATTCCAGGGGCTGGAGGCCGAGCGCAAGAGCTTGCAAATCCGCACCGAGGAGCTGCAAAACCAGCGCAACAGCCTGTCCAAACAGATCGGCCAGCTGAAGTCCAAGGGCGAAGACGCCAGCGCCGTGATGGCGCAGGTCAGCGCCTTCAAGGCCGAGCTGGAAACCTCCAGTGTGCGGCTTGATCAGATTCAGCTGGAGCTGCAGGCCTTGTTGCTGGCCGTGCCTAATTTGCCGCACGACAGCGTGCCGCTGGGGGCTGGTGAAGAGGGCAATGTTGAAGTGCGCAAGTGGAGTCCGCTCCAGGGTCTGGGCGGCTCACCCGCAGCACTGACTTTTGAGGCCAAGGACCACGTCGACGTGGGCCAACCGCTGGGACTGGACTTCGAGATGGGCACCAAGCTGACGGGTTCACGCTTTACCGTCATGAAGGGCCAGCTGGCACGCCTGCACCGGGCCTTGGCTCAGTTCATGCTCGACGTGCAGACCGAAGAGCATGGCTATACCGAGTGCTACACGCCCTACATCGTCAATGCCGATTCGCTGCGTGGCACTGGCCAGTTGCCCAAGTTTGAAGAAGACCTGTTTGCCGCCAAAAAAGGTGGACAGGAAGGCGAGGCCGAGAATGCCGCGCTCTACCTCATTCCCACCGCAGAGGTGCCGCTGACCAACTTCATGCGCGATGAAATCGTTGCCGAAACGGATTTGCCGCTCAAATTTACCGCCCATAGCCCATGCTTTCGTTCGGAAGCCGGCAGCTATGGCCGTGACACCCGCGGCATGATTCGTCAGCACCAGTTCGACAAGGTTGAAATGGTGCAGATTGTTCATCCGGAAAAAAGCTATGAAGCGCTGGAGGCCATGACCGGTCACGCTGAAGCGATTCTGCAAAAGTTGGGCCTGTCTTATCGGGTCATGGCCTTGTGCACCGGCGACATGGGTTTTGGTTCCAGCAAAACCTATGACCTCGAGGTCTGGCTGCCAGCGCAGAACACCTACCGCGAGATCAGCTCGGTGTCCAATTGCGAAGCCTTTCAGGCTCGCCGCATGCAGGCTAGGTTCAAGAACGCGCAGGGTAAAAATGAGTTCGTCCACACCCTGAATGGCTCCGGCTTGGCCGTGGGCCGCACCCTGGTGGCGGTGCTGGAAAACTACCAGCGCGCCGATGGTAGCGTGGAGGTGCCGGCAGTGCTACAGCCCTATATGGGCGGGATCACGGTACTTTCTGCAAAGGCACGCTAAATCGTGCCCGCGAGCCTGCTAGAATGACGGCTCGACACACAGGAGAGGTGGCAGAGTGGTCGAATGTACCTGACTCGAAATCAGGCGTAGGAGCGATCCTACCGTGGGTTCGAATCCCACCCTCTCCGCCAAAAATGAACGAAGCCCTTGATTTTCAAGGGCTTTTTTCTTTTGTGCTCGGCAAGTTCGAACTCGCAATGGACGTCCGTCCAACTTCGGCAGCGAAACACGTATCTAGGCAGACTCCACACGGATCTCGGTTTGGGGGCGAGTGAAGATGCGGGCATCTGTCAACGCCCCGGTTGCCAGGGCGACGGCTTGGCTTGGCCAGGGAATCAGGGGTAAGTCACCACGCTGGGAATGGTTGTCGCTGGCGGTGTATTACGGCTGCGGCCGCAGCGCACCAGGCCATCGATCATCACCATGCCCACGCCCGGAATGTCGCCGCGCTGCACGCTTTCCAGCAGGTCGCGGCCGGCCGTGTGCTGGGCCTTGTCCATGAAGACAAAGTCCGCGTCGCGGCCGACTTCGATCAGCCCGCAGTTGAGATTGCGGATGCGTGCGGTGTTGCCGGTGGCAAAACAAAAGGCCAGTTCGGCCGGGATGTTGCCCAGGCTGCACAGCAGCGAGATCAGTCGCAACATGCCCAGCGGCTGCACGCCGGAGCCGGCAGGGCCATCGGTGCCCAGGATCACGCGGTGCGGGCATTTGAGCTGTAACGCGGCCTGGGCTGCGGCAATGGCGACCTTTTCATTGCCGTTGTGAACGATCTCGATCGCTCGCGAAGATTTCTCGCACAACTCGCAGACATGGTTTTCCGACAGGGAGGTGTGGCCGCCGTTGATGTGGCCGATCACATCCGCGTCGGCCTCCAGCACCACGTCCTTGTCGATCAGGCCGGAGCCGGGAATCGATGGGCCGCCGGTGTGTATGGTGCTCTGGATGCCGTATTTGCGTGCCCAGGCGACCATTTCCTTGGCCTCGTAGCCGGCCTTGACCGAACCCAGGCCAACCTCGCCGAGCAGGGTCACGCCGGCTTCGGCCAGTTCCTTGAAATCCTGCTCGACCATGCCTTTTTCAATGATGGGCGCACCGGCCAGCACCTTGACGCCACCGGGGCGGAAATTGTCAAACGCGCGTTGCGCCGTGATGGCCAACGCTTTCAGACCCACGATGTCCTTGGGCCGGCCGGGCAGGTGAACCTCGCCCGCCGAGATCATGGTGGTGACGCCGCCGTGCATGGTGGAGTCAATCCAGCCGATCTGGTTCTGGCGCGGTGTCCAGTCGCCAAAAACCGGGTGAACATGGCTGTCGATCAGGCCAGGCGCCACGCAGGTCTGGTGCGCGTCAATCACGGTCTGCGCATGGGCGGTGTCGCAATCCTTGGCTTTACCGACGGCCACGATCAGGCCATCGTTCACCACAATGGTGTCGGCGTCCAGGATGGGCTGGTCAATGTCTCCGGACAGCAGCAGGCCGATGTTGGTGATGACGACTTTTCCTGATTTTCCGGTCGAAGCAGCTTCTGCCATGGGGTGTCCTTTTTGTAATGGGAGGGAATGACGCAGGCGCACCCGTGTACGCCTGCGCGGCGCTCAGGGTTTGAGCATGACGGTGCGAAACACGGTGCTGATGATGAAAGCCTGCCATTCCGCCAGGGCTTGCGGGGCTTGCAGGTCTTCGCCTAGGAAGGCCGACAAGGTGTGGCGGTTGGAGATGTAGAAGTAAGCGGTTGCGGCGATCAGCAGGTAGACGTTGCGCGCGGAAACATCAGCGCGGAAAATGCCTTTGTTGACGCCGCTTTCCAGTAGTTTCCGGATGATGGCAATCGCCGGAGATGAGTATTCCCGGGCGCGCGCCGACTTGACGATGTGTTTCCCGCGATGCAGGTTTTCCGTGTTCAGCAGCGTGATGAACTCGGGATTTTTGCTGTAGTAGGAGACCACAAAGTTGATGACTTCCGTGAGTGACGCCACCGGCTGCTCGATGTCAAGTTGCAGCGCCAGTTCTGCGTCGTTCATGCGGCGGTACATGTCCTCGAGGACTTCGATGAACAGGCCTTCCTTGCTGCCGAAGTAGTAATAAATCATCCGGTCGAAGGATTTCGCGGTTTGCGAGATTTTTTCGACGCTGCCGCCCTCGTAACCATAACGGGCGAAAACCTTGGTGGCCGCGCGCAGGATGTTGTCGCGCGTGGTTTGCGCCGCCTGCTCCCGCACCCCGGGTCGCTTTGTGGCTGCACGCTTTGGGACCGGTGAACGGGGTGTGGTGGTCTTGGCTGTCATGGCGTGGTGGGATGAATTTCGGTCGCGGTCTGGTGATTCTTCAGCGGGCCCTATGTCGCCGGGCCGTCCCCAAGCGGAACCACCCCCTCAGGGGGCAGCGCATTACACACGGTGAAAAGCAGGGGGCAATACTTTTCATTGCTCGGCAAAAGCGCGCTCAATGACGAAGTCGCCAGGCTTGGAGGTATTGCCTTCATGGAAACCGGTTTTTTCCAGCAAGTGTTTCAGATCCTTGAGCATTCCTGGGCTGCCGCAAATCATGACGCGGTCATGGGCTGGGTCCAGTGTCGGCAAGTTCAGGTCGGCAAACATCTTGCCGCTTTCCATGAGGTCGGTAACACGGCCCATGTTGCGGTAGGTTTCCCGGGTCACGGTCGGGTAATACAGCAGTTGCTTGGAGATCAGCTCGCCGAGAAACTCATGCTGCGGCAGGTGGTCGACCACCAGGTCGTGATAGGCCAGCTCATCGGCCTGACGCACACCATGCACCAAAATAACTTGTTCAAAACGCTCGTAGGTCTCGGGGTCGCGGATGATGCTCATGAAAGGCGCCAGACCGGTCCCGGTGGACAGCAGATAAAGGCGCTTGCCGGGAAGCAGGTAGTCGATTACCAGCGTACCGGTAGGTTTGCGGCCAACGATGATTTTTTCGCCGACCTGGATGTGCTGAAGGCGCGAGGTCAGAGGGCCATCTGCCACCTTGATGCTGAGAAATTCTAGATGTTCTTCGTGGTTGGGGCTCACGATACTGTAGGCGCGCAGCAGCGGTTTGTTATTGACGCGCAGGCCGATCATGGTGAAGTGGCCGTTGCTAAAGCGCAGGGACGTATCGCGTGTGGTTGTGAAGGTGAAAAGCTTGTCGGTCCAGTGGTGGATGGACAGGACAGTTTCTTCGTTAAATGCGCTCATGTGATGGACGGATATATGAATGGGGTTGATGTCTTCAGTTGACGGAGCTTAGGCTCGCCAGCTTATCGGTTTTGTCTTTCCATTGCTCCGCACTGGGCAAGGGCGCGATGCGTTTGGAGATGGTGGGCCAGCCCTTGGCAAGGCGTGCGTTGATTTCCAGGAAGGGCTGAAACTGATCGGGGGTGTCCGTGTCAGCATAAATGGCATTGACCGGGCATTCCGGGATGCAGACAGCACAATCAATGCATTCGTCCGGATCAATCACCAGAAAGTCCGGTCCTTCCTTGAAGCAGTCTACCGGACAGACATCGACGCAATCTGTGTATTTGCATTTAATGCAGGGATCAGTGACAACGTGGGTCATAGGTGTTCCTTTGCTGCGCGAGCCGAGGTGGCTGGCGAATCATCCATGGCTACCAATGTGCCACACTAATGTAGTGATTGCAACATTGAAATGTAGTGGTCACAACATTTTTTGCGATTTCGAAAAAACAGCTCGAAAACACTATTGCGCCGGAAATTTGTATGCGCTACATTGATTTCAAATGTAGCAAACACCAAACGTAAATTAAGTGTGTACTACATCAATGATGCGAATGAACGGATGGCTGCAAGAAGGCGACGATGATGACCGAACATACAAAGACGGATGGCTTGCCTGGCATGGACGCGCCCGAGCTGCCCCAGGTGCTGGAGAAGGCCCGGCCGCGCAATGAGCGCATGAACAGCGAAAAAATCGAGTGCAATGCCTGTCCCGTGTTGTGTCAGATTTCAGACGGCCGCAACGGTGCTTGCGACCGCTATGCCAACCGCAGCGGTACCCTGGTGCGGGTTGATCCCGTATTGTTATTGCGCCGCGCCCTGGCTGACCGGGAAGCACCTATGGTTGCTTTTGCCGGCCGCGTGGCGGTAGATGATCCAGCCTTGTTGTCGGAAGGCGTTCCGGTGGCCGCAGCGCCAGCGTCGTGGAGCGGCGACTTGTTGCTGGCCGATGAAGTGTTTGTTACCGGCGTCGGGTCGTCGACGACTTACCCGGACTACAAACCGGCGCCATTTATCGTGTCATCGAAAGCCGCTGGCGTTGATATGGTCACCGTGGTCACGGAAGGCATATTCAGCTACTGCAGCTTCAAGGTCAAGATTGACACCGACCGCTTTCTCGGCGCTGAGCAGGCCAATGTCCGTTGCAAGGGTGAAGTCGTTGGCCACGTGACAACGGCAGAGTATGGCTCCCAGATGTTGTCGCTGGGCGGCGTGCATCACCTGACAGGCGGCAGCAAAAAAGAAGGCCGCGTGACGGTGGAGATGATGAAGGCGCTGGGCAACAAGCAGGCCGTGGAGTTCACGATTGACGGCGGTTCCCAGATCCTGATTCAGGCTGGCCGGGCGCCGATTGTCAACGGCGTGGAAGAAAAACGCATGCGCGTCGGTTGTGGTTCGGCCACCATAGGCATCTTCGCCAAGCAGTTGTTCGGCAAGCTGGACGAGGTGGTGGTGGTGGATGACCATATCACCGGGGTGTTGACCGAGCATCAGGCCGGCCGCTGTCTGGACATGCGCGCGTCGGGTATCAAGATGCGCGGGCGAAAATCCACGCCAGGCCGTTATTTCCAGGTGGCCAACCCGGGTACAGGCTGGGGCGGCACCGACATCGCCGACCCCTTGTCCATTATTGAAAGCTGGGACGCAGCTACCGCCTGGCCGGGCTTGCGCTTGTTGATGACGTCGACCACCGGCGAGCATGCGAGTTGGTATGTACTGGATGAAGCACTTCATCCTGTGGAGCAGGAGATGCCGGTGGAGGTGCGCCGCATCGTGGAGCGGATTGGCGAGAACTGCGAGCCTTCTCTGTCCACCGTGCTTTTCCTTGGCGGCGCCGGCGGCAGCCTGCGCGCCGGTGTCACGGAAAACCCGGTGCTGCTGACGCGTGCCATCAAGGAGGCTCTGGTGAATGTCACCTGCGGCGGTGCTCCGGCCTATGTGTGGCCGGGTGGCGGCATCACCGTGATGGCCGATGTCATGCGCATGCCGGACAACAGCTTCGGAACCGTGCCTACACCCGCCATCGTGGCACCGATTGAGTTCAGCATGAAGCTGGACGATTACCGCAATCTTGGCGGTCACATGGAATATGTGCGTACGCTGGAAGATGCACTGCGACGGGGCGCCTGGCACAACGAAGGTGCACCCTCGGCACTGGCATGGTCCCAACTTCCGCCGGCCAATCCCTGGCCACTGGCACGTCCGCCCTTGTTGGGTTGAGCGAATCAAGCATGCTTGCCCAACGCGCGCAACTGCCCGATGGCCGCTGGCATTTCCAGCATGGACCCATGGACATCGTCATTGGCGCCCATGGCAGTCCGGCATCCGTGGATGCGGCGCATGCTGCGGCGTGGCAACGTTTCACAGGCATCCTGGATGAGTTGGTGCAGGAGCTTGTCGCTTTGCGGCGTCCGGTGCAGGGCGACTGTCCGGTGCTAGGGCCGATCGCTAGGCGTATGTGGCAGGCCTGCCAGCCTTTTCAACGCAGCTTTATTACCCCGATGGCGGCGGTGGCCGGTGCGGTGGCCCAGGAGCTTGTCGCCTGTTACGAGCGCAGCGGTGTGACGCGGGCCTGGATCAACAACGGCGGCGACATCGCCTTGCACCTGGAGCCGTCGCAATCGGTTCGGATCGGCCTTTATGCCGATATTGCTCGCTTGGGCCTGGATGAAATTCGAGATGGCATTCTGACGGACGGCCAGTTTGACGTGTCCAGCGTGTTGCCGGTGCGCGGTGTTGCCACCAGCGGTTGGCGCGGGCGAAGTTTTTCGCTGGGAATTGCCGACAGCGTCACGGTATTGGCGCGCACGGCTTCAGAAGCCGACGCCGCGGCGACCGTGATTGCCAATGCCGTGGACCTGGACGACGAGCGTATCCTGCGCCGGCCGGCCTGCGAACTGAAGGACGATACTGACCTGGGGTACTTGCTGGTGACGGTAGATGTGCCGCCACTGGAGCCAGACCGGGTGCAGCAGGCCTTGCGTGCGGGGCTCAAGCGCGCGCAGACCTTGCGCGCTGCCGGCTTGATCTGGTCGGCCGCGCTGGTTTGCCAGAATCAGATCGTGACCACCGGCGACCCGGCAACGAAAAAACTGGAAAACCGGCGTGCCCACCAGCAGCTTGGTTCGGTATTTGCTTAATGAAATGGATGGACTCAAAGCGATGATTGAAATAAGACGCATCTTTACGCACGTGGAGCAAATTCAGCATGAGTTTGGTCCTGTCGCCTCCACACCGCTGCTGCGTGGTGCGATTGGGGTTGTGCTCACCAACCCGTATGCGGGCCGCTACGAAGCAGACATCTTGCCGATGATGGAAGAGCTGCAACCCGTCGGCCTTGACATGGCGCAGCGCCTGCAGGCCGCGATGGATGTGCCCGTCGACCGCATTGAGGGTTATGGCAAAGGCGCGATCGTGGGGGCAGCCGGGGAGCTGGAACATGGCGCGCTCTGGCATGTTCCCGGTGGTTATGCCATGCGTGAACTCTTGGGCTGGAAAGGCGATGCCAAGGCCTACGCCAAAGGCCAGGCCGAAGAAAAAAACGGGCAACCTGGCAACGCCTTGTCCATCGTGCCATCGACCAAAAAAGTGGGAGGACCCGGCGCCACGCTGGATGTGCCCATGACCCATGTCAATGCCATTTATGTACGCAGCCATTTCGATGCCATCGAGGTGCGTGTGCCCGGCGCACCCCTGGCGGATGAAATTGTTTTCATTCTTGCCATGAGCACCGGTCCACGCATTCATGCGCGTGTGGGTGGCCTGGCCGCGAATGCCATCAGCAAGTGGGACGGCTTGCGCTGAGCCGGCACGGCATAAAGCGACCCTATTCAAGGAAAAATCATGACAGCCAAAATTCGCAAAATCATTGTTCAGGTCGACGAGACCCGTGTTGAAATGGGCCGCGCGGTGAATCCGCCAACTCGCAAGGCACTCGCCATGGCGGTAATCGCCAACCCGTTTGCCGGCATGTACCAGGAAAACCTCGACGAGTTGATCGCCATCGGTGAAGAACTGGGCGGCCTGCTGGGACAAAAGTGTGTGGAAGCTTTGGGAATCGAGCCTGGCCAGGCGCACAGTTATGGCAAGGCAGCGATTGTGGGTGAGGCCGGGGAACTGGAGCATGCCGCTGCCATTCTGCATCCCAAGCTGGGAGCACCGTTGCGCCTGGCGGTTGAAAAAGGTGCGGCCCTGGTGCCATCCAGCAAAAAGCGCGGTGGCCTCGGCACGGCGATCGACGTGCCGCTGGGGCACAAGGATGCGGCGTTTGTGCGCAGCCACTTCGATGCGATGGAAGCACGTGTGGCCGATGCGCCCCGTGCCAATGAAATTGTGGTTGCTGTCGTCGTTACAGACAGTGGCCGGCCACTACCGCGCGTGGGCGGATTGCAGGTCCACGAAATCAAGGGCGAAGACGGGCTGCGGTAAACACCAAACCCTTCCAACTCAATCCTATCCACGACAGGAGTTTTTATGAAGATGCAATTCAAAGTTCTGAGCACGGTGACCTATCTGGGCCTCATGGCCTCACTGGTGACAGCGCATGCCCAAGGGGTGATCAAGATTGGCGAGGTCAACAGCTACAAGGCCCAGCCCGCTTTTCTCGAGCCCTACAAAAAAGGCATGGAACTCGCGGTAGAGGAAATCAATGCCGCCGGCGGCGTCAACGGCAAGAAGCTCGAACTGATCACGCGTGACGACAATGCCAACCCTGGCGACGCCGTGCGTGTGGCTGAAGAACTGATCTCGCGCGAAAAGATTGACGTGCTGACCGGCACCTTTCTATCGAACACCGGCTTGGCCGTGGCCGACTTTGCCAAGCAGAAGAAGTTTTTCTTCCTGGCCGGCGAACCACTGACCGACAAGATGACTTGGCAGGGGGGCAATCAGTACACCTTCCGCTTGCGTCCAGGAACTTATATGCAGGCCGCGATGCTGGTGCCCGAGGCGGCCAAGCTGAAGAAAAAACGCTGGGCAGTGGTGTACCCAAACTACGAATATGGCCAGTCGGCCGTGGCAGCTTTCAAACAACTTCTGAAGGCCGCGCAGCCTGATGTCGAGTTCGTGGCGGAGCAGGCGCCGCCACTCGGCAAGGTGGATGCCGGCAGCGTGGTGCAGGCCCTGGCCGATGCCAAACCCGACGCGATCTTCAACGTCTTGTTCGGCGCCGACCTCTCGAAGTTCGTTCGTGAAGGCAACACGCGTGGCCTGTTCAAAGGTCGCGACGTGGTCAGCGTATTGACCGGTGAGCCCGAGTACCTAGACCCACTCAAGGATGAGACGCCCAACGGCTGGATCGTGACTGGTTACCCCTGGCACGGCATCCAGACGCCGGAGCACAAAGCTTTCCTTGCCGCGTATCAGGATAAGTTCAAAGACTATCCGCGTCTTGGCTCGGTGGTGGGCTACAGCGCCATCAAGTCCATCGCAGCGGGCGCAGCCAAGGCCAAGAGTACGGATTCTGCCAAGATGGTGGCCGCCTTCAAGGGCCTGGAGCTCATGACACCGTTTGGCAAGATCAGCTACCGGGCCGAGGACCATCAATCGACCATGGGCGCCTTCGTTGGCAAGACGAAAAATGACAATGGCAAGGGCGTGATGGTGGACTACACCTATTTCGACGGCGCCTTGTTCCAGCCTTCCGCTGCCGACGTGAAGAAATCTCGCGCCGCAGACTGAGCAACCAGCCCGTATCGCATTGCGCTGCTTGAGCGGCGTAATGCGCGAATGGGCTCCAGAGGATCATTGAATGAGTTTTTCAGGCTTTATCGTCCAGTTGCTCAACGGGCTGGCCGGCGCTTCGTCGCTGTTTTTTGTGGCGGCCGGTCTGTCGCTGATCTTCGGCGTGACGCGGATTGTCAATTTCGCCCATGGTTCCTTTTTCATGGTCGGCATCTACATCGCTTACACGCTGGTCGAGCGACTGGGCGGAGGCCTGGGTTTCTGGCCCGCCTTGCTGCTGGCCGCGGTGGCCGTCGGTATCCTGGGCGCGCTGATAGAGATGGTGCTTTTGCGCCGCATCTACAAGGCGCCCGAGCTGTTCCAGTTGCTGGCGACTTTTGCGCTGGTGCTGGTGATCAAGGACGCCGTGCTTTATTTTTGGGGCCCAGACGAACTACTGGGTCCCCGCGCACCTGGCCTGTCGGGCTCGGTCGAGATTCTGGGCCGCCAATTCCCGAGTTACGACTTGTTCCTGATCGTGGTGGGGCCGGTGGTGCTGGGCCTGTTGTGGCTGCTGCTGACCCGAACGCGCTGGGGCACGCTGGTGCGCGCCGCCACACAAGACCGTGAAATGGTCAGTGCGCTGGGTGTGAATCAGGCCTGGTTGTTTACGGCCGTGTTTGCGCTGGGCGCCATGCTGGCCGGCCTGGGCGGGGCTTTGCAATTGCCGCGCGAACCGGCCACGCTGGAGATGGACCTCAACACCATAGGCTCGGCCTTTGTGGTCGTGGTGGTCGGTGGTATGGGCTCGATTCCGGGTGCTTATGCCGCGGCCTTGCTGATTGCCGAGATCAAGGCGATTTGTATCTGGCTGGGTGTGGTCGAAATTTTCGGCTACAGCATTTCGTTTTCCAAACTCACACTGGTGGCTGACTTTCTGGTCATGGCCATTGTGCTGGTCTGGCGTCCTTGGGGGCTGTTTGGCCGGCCACAAGCGCCCAGCCGTTATGTCGGCATGCAGGAGGAGCCACTGCGCAAAAGCAGCCGAACCTACGTCATTGCTGCGGCCGTGCTGGGGCTGGTGCTGGCGGCAATGCCTTTATTCACCGCAGGCTCACCTTACACCACGGTTTTGATGATTGACCTGCTGATTGCTGCACTGTTTGCGGCCAGCCTGCACTTCATCATGGGGCCGGCCGGCATGCATTCCTTTGGCCACGCCGCCTACTTCGGCCTGGGGGCTTATGGCGCGGCCTTGCTGGTGCGTTCCATTGGCATGCCGATGGAGCTGGCACTGGTGGTTGCACCGCTGGTGGCGGCCGCCGGCGCTTTTATTTATGGTTGGTTTGCGGTGCGGCTGTCGGGCGTTTACCTGGCGATGTTGACACTCGCGTTTGCGCAAATCACCTGGGCCATCACCTACCAGTGGGACTCTTTCACCGGTGGTAGCAATGGGCTTACCGGGGTCTGGCCTTCCGAGTGGCTGTCGGACAAACGCATGTATTACTGGCTCACCCTGGTGCTGGTGATTGCCGCCATCCTGTGGTTGCGCCGCGTTTTGTTCTCGCCTTTTGGCTACACCTTGCGCGCCGGTCGCGATTCGGCGCTGCGTGCTGACGCCATAGGCATTGATGTCAAACGCATGCAGTGGACGGCGTTTGTCATCGCCGGCGCCGCCGCGGGCCTGGCCGGATCCTTGTATGCCTTTTCCAAGGGCAGCATTTCGCCCGAGAGCCTGAGTGTGGGCAAGTCGGTGGATGGCCTGGTGATGGTGCTGTTGGGCGGCATCCAGACCCTGGCGGGTCCGGTGGTGGGCGCGGTAACGTTCACCTGGTTGCACGACACGGTGGCACGCAACACCGACTACTGGCGTGCGATGCTGGGCGCCATTATTTTGCTGCTGGTGCTGCTTTTCCCTCAGGGCGTGGCCGGTTTTGCCAAACTGTTGTTTGAGCGGCTGCGCGGAAAAACCATTGGGGCCGAAATAAAAAAGGTGAAAGCATGAATACCGCTATGGCCTACTCTGGCCAAATGAACACTATTCCAGTGGGCACTCAAGAAACATCCGTGCCAGGGGCTGGCACGCACCGCCAGGGCTTGGCACCTCTGCTTCAGGTCAACAACCTGGGCAAATCTTTCGGCGGCGTGAAAGCCGTGGACGGTATCAGCTTCGATCTCGCAGCCGGCGAACTGCTGGCGCTGATAGGGCCGAACGGAGCCGGCAAGTCCACTACCTTCAACATGGTCAATGGCCAGTTGACGGCCGACCAGGGCTCTATCCTGCTCGATGGGCAAGAACTGGTGGGGCGCAAACCGCGCGCCATCTGGCGCTTGGGCGTGGGCCGTACTTTTCAGATTGCCGAGACCTTTGCTTCGCTGACCGTGATTGAAAACGTGCAGATGGCCCTGCTCTCGCATGACGGCAAGCTGTTTGCTATGTGGCGCCGCGCCGCCGATTACAAGCGCGAGGAAGCGCTGGCGCTGTTGGAGCAGGTCGGTATGAAATCCCAGGCCGAGCGGCCCTGCAGCGAACTCGCGTATGGCGACGTCAAGCGTGTCGAACTCGCCATCGCCATGGCCAACAGTCCGAAACTGTTGTTGATGGATGAACCCACGGCCGGCATGGCCCCCAAGGAGCGCAACTCGCTGATGGCACTGACCAAACAACTCGTAATTGACCGCGGCATGGCGGTGCTTTTCACCGAACACAGTATGGACGTGGTGTTTGCCTATGCCGATCGCATGATCGTGCTGGCGCGTGGCCGGCTCATCGCCCAGGGCAAACCCCTGGAGATTCGCGATCATCCCAAAGTGCAGGAGGTGTACTTCGGCAGCGGCAAGACCTTTGAGAAGATCGCGCAGAAAGCGGCTGCCGTCGCGGCATCCCTAGGGGAGGTGGCATGAGCGCGGAACTTCTGTTGGACGTCAAGGGTCTCGCGGCCTGGTATGGTGCGGCCCAGATTCTTTACGACGTTGACCTGCAGGTGCGGAGAGGTGAAGTGGTGGCGCTCATGGGCCGCAATGGGGCGGGTAAATCGACAACGCTCAAGACCTTGATTGGCATGCTTTCCAAGCGCCGCGGTGCCGTGAGTTTTCTGGGTCAGGATATCTCCAAAAGCGAGCCGCATGTGGCGGCGCGCCTGGGCCTGGGTTTTGTGCCCGAAGACCGGCGTGTGTTCACAGACCTTACGGTGATGGAGAACCTCGAAGTTGGCAGGCAGCCCGCGCGGCACTGGTCGGATGGCGTCGCCGCACCGGTCTGGACGCCGGAGCGTCTGTTCAAGCTGTTCCCCAATCTTGGTGAAATGCCGGATAGGCCCGGTGGCCGCATGAGCGGCGGCGAGCAGCAAATGTTGACGGTGGCGCGCACGCTGATGGGCAATCCTTATCTGGTGCTGCTAGACGAGCCGTCCGAGGGTGTGGCGCCGGTGATTGTGGAGCAGATGGCGCAGATGATTCTGGAACTCAAAGCCCAGGGGGTGAGCATTTTGCTGTCCGAACAGAACATGCATTTTGCCGAGTTGGTGTCGGACCGGGCCTATGTACTTGAAAAAGGGCAGATCCGTTACGAGGGATCGATGACCGAACTCTCAGCCAATGAAGAGGTCAGGCGCGCTTACCTCAGTGTGTAGCAGGCCTTTTTATGATCGTCATTTCAACGACGTTCAGGAGTTCGCATCACATCGACCTGGCCTGAGCCGCGCCAGGACATTTTTCTCGGCGCCTACCCATGCCCAAGTCGATGTCGCCCATGTTCCCAAGTCCGCGGCAAATTTGCCGCGTGACCCGGGGCCAACAATAGATGAAGAAATGTATGAATAAGTTGCGAGCGCACGGGTGGACTTGTGCGGTGTGGACAGGATTTTGCAGCCTGGGTCTGGGCGATTTCCGAGTGGCGTATGGCTCGAGCAAGCACAATGGCTCCAACTACGTTGAGTTCGAGATGTACACCGCCAGCGGTAGGTTGATCCGATGAAACCACAGGTTGTGACCCTCCACGTCAACCAGGTGGAACGCACGCTGGCCGTCTCCGCACAGGCATCCTTGCTGGGCGTTCTGCGCAATGACCTGGAACTCAACAGCCCCAAATACGGCTGCGGCCTGGGCGAATGTGGCGCCTGTACGGTGCTGGTGGACGGGATTGCGGCACGTGCCTGCGTGATCCCGGCTTGCGGTGTGGCAGGCAGGCAGATCACCACGCTGGAAGGCCTGGGATCGCGCGCGGCGCTGCACCCGGTTCAGCAAGCATTTATTGACGAGCAGGCCGCACAGTGCGGCTATTGTCTGAGCGGCATGATCATGATGACCACGGCGCTGCTGGCGCGCAACCCCGATCCGGATGAGGGTGAGATACGCCGCGAGTTGTCCGGAAATTTGTGCCGCTGCGGCACCCACCTCGAAATTGTGAAGGCCGTGCAGCGTGCGGCCGTGCTGATGCGGCAAGCCCGCGCTGCCGGGAGCCAGCCATGAACCGCCGTGCGGACCACCCGCTCACACGAGCCGACTTTCACGCCGCGACAGGCGTTTTGCTTGTGACACGCGAGCCGCCGCCGGCCCCGCCGCCGATCAAGGGCCAGCCTGCGCTGGTGAGTGGCAATCCGCAGGAGGGGGTTGAAATCCTGATTGCCGTGTGGGACGACGGCAGCGTGACGGCCCTCAATGGCCACGTGGACCTGGGCACCGGCATACGCACGGCGCTGAGCCAGATCGTGGCCGAAGAGCTGGATGTGGCGCTGGACCGCGTCAACATGGTTCTTGGCGACACCGCGTGCGCGCCCAATCAGGGGGCCACGATTGCCAGTGCCTCGATACAGATTCACTCGGTGCCGCTGCGGGCGGCGGCGGCGCAGGCCCGCGCCTGGCTGCTGGCCCGTGCCGCCGTGCACCTGCAAGTCGACGCGGCCCTGCTGTGGGTGCGTGACGGCATTGTCAGCGTGAAAGGTGACGAGGCCCGATCCGTCGCTTATGGGCCTTTGCTGGCACAGCAACATGCGGCGCTTTCCCTGGCGCTGAATACGCCACTCAAGGCGCCGGAAGAGCACCGGATTGTCGGGACCAACACCGCCCGTGTGGATATTCCGGCCAAGGCGACCGGCGAGTTGACCTTTGTGCACGATATGCGGGTGCCGGGCATGTTGCATGGCCGTGTCGTGCGGCCGCCGTATGCCGGTGCGGACCACGGCGACTTCATAGGCAACACGCTGGAGGCTGTGGACGAGTCGTCGATTGCGCATATCCCGGGCATACGCGCCGTGGTCGTGATTCGCGATTTTGTCGGCATTGTCGCGGAGCGCGAGGAGGATGCCGAGCAGGCGCTTCGTGAGCTGCGTGTGTTGTGGAAACCCTGGCCGGGCCTGACCAATCTGGACGACCTGGCGCAGGCCATTCGCGCTAATCCGTCGACGCAGCGCAAGCTGATTGACGAAGGCGATGTGGATGCCGCACTGGCGGGCGCAGCGCAGCCCATGGCGCGCCATTATGTCTGGCCCTACCAGATGCACGGCTCCATCGGGCCCTCGTGTGCGGTGGCCGACTGGCGCGCCGGTCACATGACGGTGTGGGCCGGAAGCCAGAACCCGCATGTGTTGCGCGCCGACCTGTCACGTCTTATCGGGCTGGCCGATGTGGACATCAATGTGATCCGCATGGAAGCGGCCGGTTGTTACGGACGCAACTGCGCCGACGATGTGGCCGCCGATGCCGCCTTGTTGTCGCGTGCGGTAGGTGCGCCTGTGCGTGCGCAACTGACACGTGAGCAGGAACATGCCTGGGAGCCCAAGGGCGCGGCACAACTCATGGAAGTCCAGGGCGGGCTGAACGCAGACGGCTCCGTCGCGGCCTATGACTTCCAGACCTCGTATCCGTCCAACGGTGCGCCCATGCTGGCGCTGCTGCTCACCCGCACCATAGAACCGCTGGCGCAGGCCTACGAAATGGGCGATCGCACGGCCCGCCCGCCCTACGATTACGACAACCTCCGTGTCACCGTCAACGACATGGCGCCCATGCTGCGCGCCTCCTGGTTGCGGGGGGTCTCGGCGCTGCCCAATTCATTTGCGCACGAGTCTTACATCGATGAGCTGGCCACGGCCGCTGGAGTTGATCCAGTGGAGTTTCGCTTGCGTTACCTGACGGAGCCGCGAGCCGCCGAACTGGTTCGGACGACCGCGGACCGCGCCGGCTGGCAGGTGCATACCGGTCCGCAACAGCAGCGCCCGCAAGCGGGTGAAGCAACTGACATCGTGCATGGCCAGGGTGTGGCTTACGCACGTTATATGCACAGCAAATGGCCGGGCTACGGCGCCGCCTGGGCGGCCTGGGTGGCCGACGTGGAGGTCAATCGTAAAACCGGTGAGGTCCATGTCAAACGTGTGGTGGTGGGGCATGATGCCGGCACCCTGATCAACCCGGCGGGTGTTCAACATCAGATCCACGGCAATGTGGTGCAGACCACCAGCCGCGCGCTGACCGAGCAGGTGCAGCTGAACCCGCAAACCAATACCGTGGCCAGCCTGGAGTGGGGCAGTTATCCCATTTTGAATTTCAGGGATGTGCCGGTGATCGAGGTGGTGACCATGGCGCGTCCCGGTGAGCCACCGCTGGGCGCCGGCGAGTCCTCGTCCGTGCCCGGCACGGCGGCCATCGCCAATGCGATCTTTGACGCCACCGGCGTGCGTTTTCGCCAGCCGCCGTTTACGCCGGAGGTGGTGCGGGCGGCACTCAACCCGGTGCCGGAGCACGAAGCGGCACGTCTGCCGGCACCCGAGCGGAAGCCGGCCCGCTTGCCTGAAAAGGCGGTCTGGCCCCGCGGCCAGGGGCGCTGGTCTAGAACCGGCGCCTTGCTGACCGGCGTGTTTGGCCTGGCGGCGGCCCTGCTGGGCTGGCGGCCGGCGATTGCCCCCGTGTTGCCGGGTGGCACCTCGATTTACACGGCGGCCACGCTGGAGCGCGGCCGCCAACTCGCGGCCGCAGGTGACTGTGTGGTTTGCCATACGGCCCCGGGTGGTGTTCCCAACGCCGGTGGCCGGGCCATGGACACGCCATTTGGCAAGATAGTGAGCACAAACCTTACGCCCGATGTAGCCACCGGCATCGGCTTGTGGTCCTTCAGTGCTTTTCAGCGCGCTATGCGTGAAGGCATCTCGCGTGACGGTCACCATCTGTACCCGGCCTTTCCCTACACGGCCTTTGCCAAAACCAGCGACGAGGACCTGACCGCGCTGTACGCTTACCTGATGGCCCAGCCTGCAGTTCGCTCTGAGCTGCCGCCGACGAAACTCGCCTTTCCCTACAGCGTGCGACCGCTGATGGCCGCCTGGAACGCGATGTTCCACGACCCCACGTCTTACCAGGCCAACCCGACCCAGACCGTTGAATGGAACCGTGGCGCCTACCTGGTCAATGGCCTGGGCCATTGCGGCGCCTGCCATACGCCGCGCAATGCCTTCGGCGCCGAGCGTGGCGGCAAAGCCTTCTTGAGCGGTGCCATGGTGGACGGCTGGGAGGCGCCGGCGTTGACAGCACTCTCGCGCTCGCCCGTGCCCTGGACCAGCGACGCACTGTATAGCTACCTGCGCAAAGGCCACTCGCCGCAACATGGCATGGCGGCAGGCCCGATGGGGCCAGTGGTCAAGGAGTTGGGTGCGCTGCCGGACCAGGATATCCGGGCCATGGCCACCTATCTGGCGCCGTACAACGAGCCTGTGTCCGAAGTTGAGAGTGCCGAACGCACCAGGCAAGTGGTCCTGTCCGCGCAGCAGTCCTTCACCGGTTTGCCGGGCCCGGGCCAGCGCCTGTTCAACGGCGCTTGTGCCTCCTGCCACCACGACGGCGACGGGCCGCGCCTGCTGGGCGTGAATACGCCACTGGCGCTCAATAGCAACTTACACAGCGAGCGGCCCGACAATTTGATCCGTGTGATCCTGGGCGGCATTCGTTCGCCAGCGACCACAGACCTCGGTTTCATGCCGGCCTTCCGCCACAGCCTGAACGATGAACAGATCGAGTCACTGGCCACTTATATGCGCAGCCGTTATGCGCCGGGCGAGCCGGCGTGGCGCGACTTAAAGGGAAGCATTTCACGTCTGCGTGGCGCGGCGGACGAGCATTAGATCCACCTGGCGCAACACTAGGTGGACGAGGTCGTGGACCAGATCAAGCACAGGCTCTCGGGAGGTCTTTTGCGGCCTGGAGAACCGATAGAGCACTGATCAGCGAATCCCATCGGGAGTCGTGGTTCGCGCCACATCAAGTCTGGATAGACGAGTGCAATCTCTACTTTCTTGAAATCATCGCGTGAGTGCTGGGCATTTTTTGGCATTTATATAAGACTCTTAGGGAATTCACCTAACGATCGCTTGGTACTGTATCTGTTATTCTAAAAATACATAGTCTTTTTGAGACAAGTCTGAAGAGGCATAAAACTATGCCGAGTTGCCTTTATTTTGATGAGAAATGGGGATCCGAATGAGCAGAGCTATTTTTAAAATCATTGCAAACTTGTCACTTTCTTTGATTGTTTGCGGCTCGGTGAATGCTCAGATTTCCGATAAGGTCATCAAGATTGGCTTTATCACTGACATGTCCAGTGCTTATGCCGACATTGACGGAAAAGGCGGTGTCGAGGCAATTAAATTAGCCATTGCGGATGCTGCGCTCAGCTTGAAAGGGGTGAGAGTGGAGCTGCTAACGGCAGACCATCAGCACAAGGCAGATATCGCGTCATCGAAAGCCCGAGAGTGGTTTGATCGTGAGGGGCTTGATGTATTAATTAGCGGGACCAACTCTGCCACGACGTTGGCCATGGCTCAGGTCGCAGTGGAAAAGAAAAAACCGTTTATCGCGGTTGGTGGCGGGACAACTCGATTAGCCAATGAGGAATGCTCGCCATATACCATTCAATACGCTTATGACACGGCAGCTGTTGCGAGAACAACTGCAAGTGCTGTCGTCGCACTTGGCGGCAAGACTTGGTATTTCTTGGCGGCTGACTATGCCTATGGCGCATCCCTGCAAAAAGAGACAAGTGACATCGTGGTGGCTCGTGGTGGCACAGTGTTAGGGAGTGTCAAGCATCCGTTGTCTGCATCAGACTTCTCTTCTTTTCTCTTGCAGGCACAGGCATCAAAAGCGCAAGTTCTCGGTTTCGCCAATGCGGGGGCTGATCTTATTGCATCAATTAAGGGTGCCAAGGACTTTGGGCTAACAAAAACAATGATGCTGGCTGCACCATTAATGTTTGAGACGGATATCAATGCGCTTGGATTGGCCGCAACTCAAGGCATGTATACGAGTTCCGCTTGGTATTGGGATGCTGATGAAAATACGCGAGCATGGGCTAAGCGTTTCTTTGCAGTTGTCAAGCGTCAGCCGACATTTTTGCATGCCGCAGATTATTCGGCAGTTCGATTCTATATTCAATCTGTTTTGGCTGCCGGTACGGACGATGGCGACAAGGTGATGGAGAAAATGAAATCGACACGAGTTAATGATATGTTTGCCAAAGATGCATACATCCGTCCCGATGGACGACTCAACAAAGATATGTTCTTGCTGCAAGTTAAGAAGCCCGATGAGTCGAAATACCCATGGGATTTCTTCAAAATTGTGAAAAAACTTCCAGGGGAACAAGTGCTCATCAAAAAATCAGAATCGAAGTGCCAGTACTGGAAGTAGTTAAATATAGGCATCGATATGATTCAGCTAAATCACAACTCAACAATTGGTCAGGCTTTTAGAGAGGCAGTAAGAGTCTATGGCCACAATTGGTTTTTGATGGCTCCAAAGAATGAGCATCGAAAATACCATCCAGATGGTTATGCAATTACATACTTGGATGCGGGAGAGGAAGTTGATCGATTAATAACTGCTTATTCACGCGCTGGTTACGGATCTGGACACCGTGTTGGACTTGATCTAGAGAATCGTCCAGAGCACTTTTTTCATAAAATTGCACTTAATTCTCTCGGGGTATGTTGTGTCCCGTTGAACTGTGAATATCGCGAAAATGAACTGCTATATGTCATAGAGCATTCGAGGCCAGATCTTATTGTTGCAGCTTCAAATCGGATTTGTTTTGTGAAGGCTACTATTGGAGACCGTATACCGATTTGTTTGGATGATGATGTTTTTTTGACATTGTCTAGTCCGACAAAGGTAGCAAGCGATGATCCTGTTTCTCCGAGTATGCCTGCAAGCATTCTTTACACATCAGGCACCACAGGTCGTCCGAAAGGTTGTGTATTGAGTCACAGCTATGAGCTTGAGTCGGGGGCATGGTATTTGTCGCGAGGCGGTGTCTCCACATTCAAAGAGGGTGGAGATCGTTTATATAACCCTCTGCCGCTATACCATGTCAATGCCTCCGTTTTTTCATTCTTTTGCATTTTGCTTGCTGGGAATTGCCAAATCCAGGGTGATCGATTCCATCCTAATCGCTGGTGGAAAGAGGTGAATGAATGCGAGGCAACTGTTGTTCATTATCTTGGGGTTATTGTCCCCATGTTGCTTGGCCAGGGAACCTCAGATCTTGAGAAGACACATAAAGTTCGTTTCGGAATTGGTGCAGGCGTGGAAGCAACGTTGCACCAGAAATTCGAGGAGCGTTTCGGTTTTCCGCTTGTCGAAGTGTGGGGGATGACTGAAGTCGTTGGAGGATTTTTTGATAATGCCTCTCCTCGATCGGTAGGCACACGAGCTGTCGGGAAGGTTCCTTCGTCTGGATTAGAGGCTCGGATTGTCGATGCTAACGATTCACTTACCCCATCGGGTGCTACTGGAGAGCTCACGGTTCGCTACTCGGAGGCGACACCACGGAGACGATTTTTCAGTGAGTATCTTGACGATCCTATTGCTACTGAAGATGCATGGCGCGGTGGCTGGTTTCATACGGGTGATTTGGTCCGGCAAACCGCTGATGGCGTCATTCATTTTGTCGACAGGAACAAAAATATCATCAGGCGATCTGGGGAGAACATTGCAGCAGCAGAAATAGAGGAGGTATTGCAAAGCCATCCCCTTGTTCGACAAGCAACTGTCATTGCAGTCAAGGATGAGATTCGCGAAGAAGAGGTTTATGCGTGCATAGTGCTGAAATCTATTGTTGGTAACGAGAGCATCGCTAAAGAGCTTTTCGTTTTTTGTGTGGATCAGCTAAGCTATTTTAAGGCGCCTGGCTATATCTGGTTCACCAATGAAATTCCGAAAAGTGGAACACAAAAAGTACAAAAATACCTGATTTTCAAAACCGACTCTGATCCCAGAGAGGCAAAAGGTGTGTTCGACTTTAGAAGTCTTAAAACTCGTAATGCAAACGCCAGGCAGGCGATTGAGATTTAATTTTTAAACGAAGCTTGAGAATATTTATATATGGCTTTTTCTAATATCTTCCTCTCTGCTGGTGCTCGGACTCCATTTGGTGATTATGGGAAATCGCTTAAAAATATTCCGCTTAATGTTATTGGAACTCACGTAGTCAAAGCTTGTATCTCCAGGGCAGGCATTGATTCTGGAGACGTTGATAACTTGGTTTTTGGAAATGTAGGTGCCGTTGATCACGATAGTGCTTTCATAAGTCGAAAAGTGGCATTGCAATCTGGTATGAAAACAGAAAGTGCCGCACTGAGTGTGACGCGTGCCTGTGGTACCGGGTCACAAGCAATAGTCAGCGCTGCCATGCAAATTCTGACAAAGCACAGCTCCGTAGCAATTGCGGCCGGAGGTGAAAATTTCAGCCGAGCTCCCTATATCTCCCCGACCACCCGATGGGGGGCTGGGAGAGGTGAGAGCATGCTTGTTGACGGACTGGATTACGTGTATCGATGCCCCTTCTCGCGTGAGCTGATGGGCGAGACTGCCGAGAATTTAAGTCAGCTTTACGGATATGGCCGGGAAGATATGGATGATTGGGCATTCATGAGTCAGCAACGAGCCAAATCTGCAGAAGAGTCTGGATTTCTGGCTAAGCAAATCGTACCGCTTGAGGTTACAGAAGGAAAAAATAGTCGGCTCTTCGAAAAAGATGAGTTTCCCCGGCCAAATGTTCTGAGGGGGCGTCTTTCAGAGCTGAAGCCAGCCTTTCGGACCGGAGGTGTCGTCACGGCAGGGAATTCCAGCGGAGTGACTGACGGTGGTGCGGCAATCATGGTTTTCGATGATGCAGCCATCAAACGCCATGGACTTAGTCCACAGGCAAAGCTGATCGACTATGCCGTCGAAGGCGTTCCTCCTCATTTGATGGGGATGGGGCCAGTTCCGGCGATTGCGACTTTGCTGAGGCGAAATGGGCTTGGTGTCGCCGATATTGATTATTTCGAAATCAATGAGGCATTTTCGGTAGTGAACTTGCACGCTGAAAAAGAACTTCAAATTTCTCGCGATAAAACCAATCTTTATGGCGGTGGCATATCAATCGGCCATCCACCTGGCGCCACGGGTATTCGGATGACGATGACGGCCATCCAGCATCTAGAGCAGAGCGGTGGACGTTATGCCGTTATTAGCATGTGCTTGGGTAGCGGTATGGGGATGGCCACTTTAATAGAGCGCGTTAATTCTTGATTTTTCATTGAATTATTAAGGCTGGATAGTTCAAGGCTGCTAGGAAAGGCTTGTGGGATGTACTACGGTAGATTGTTGTTTTCTCCATTTTTCAAAAAACTGATTGTTTTTTGATGATTCCCATTAATGAAGACCACGCGGAAAAGCCTCTCCTTGAAGTGCTTGACTTGCAACTTGGTTTTGGAGGCATACGTGCACTGGCTGGCGTTTCGTTTGCTGCGCGCCGAGGCGAGATTACGGCCATCATCGGTCCAAACGGCGCGGGCAAGACCAGCCTGTTCAACACGATCTCCGGTTTCTACAAACCCCAACAGGGTTGCGTGCATTTCGAGGGGCGTGATGTCACTCGCTATAGCGCTCACCGACGCGCAGCACTCGGCTTGGCGCGTACTTTCCAGAACGTAGCTTTGTTCCGCGGCATGACGGTGTTGGACAACATCAAACTCGGGGGCCACACGCGTCTCCATTCAAACCCCCTGTCAGCGATGTGGTACTTCGGTTCAGCGCAGAGGGAGGAGATGGCTCTGCGGCGCGAAATCGAACGCGATGTGATCGACTTCCTTGAGATCGATCACATTCGGCATCTGCCAGTGGCTGGCTTGTCTTACGGTCTACAGAAGCGTGTGGAGTTGGCGCGCGCGTTGGCGATGCAGCCCAAGGTGTTGATGCTCGATGAACCGGTGGCGGGAATGAATCGCGAGGAGACAGAAGACATGGCGCGTTTCATTCTCGATGTTCAGGAGCAGTGGGGGGTCACCGTTTTGCTGATTGAGCACGACATGGGGCTGGTGATGGACATTTCGAACCATGTCGTGGTATTGAACTTTGGGCAAGTCATCGGCCAGGGCGTTCCTGCTGAGGTGCGTACGAACCCGGAGGTTGTACGCGCTTACTTGGGCGAAACTGCGGCGCAAAAGGTGGTTGCATGAATCTGCTCGACTTCGATTGGATTGCGCTCGCCGAATTCAGTGCACTCGGCCTCCTTGCTGGCGGACTGCAGGCACTGATCGCGTTGGGCTTTGTGCTGATCTACAAGGGAACAGGCGCCATTAATTTCGCGATGGGCGAGTTCATGATGCTCGGCGCGTATTTCTTCTACACGGCAAATGTGATGTGGGGGGTGCCCATGGTTTTGGCACTCCTGCTGGCACTTGCCGCTGTTGCCGCGTGCGCCGCGCTGATCGAGAAAACGATCTTGCGACCGCTATCGGGTCAACCTGTCATTTCGGTGCTGATGGCCACCATCGGGTTGGCCAGCGCGCTCGGTGGCGGCGTGAATGCCATCTGGGGTGGCGGTAAGAACTACGAGATGCCCTCATTTTTGCCGCGCACGCCGCTGCATATCGGTGAGGTGTTCATCCCCGGTCAAGTTCTCTGGAGCTTCGTGTTGGCAGCGATCATCATCATTACCTTTACGCTCTATTTTCGATATTCAACAACCGGCATTTCAATGCGCGCAGCGGCCAGCGATCCGACTACTGCGTACGTTCTGGGTATCGATGTGCGTGCTACGCAACGCCTGACTTGGATCTTCGCTGGCGTCGTCGGTGCGGTTGCCGGGATTATCGTGGCATCCATCACCAGTCTTTCGCCTGCAATCGGCGGCGCAGCACTTGGCGTCCTCGCCGTCATCATCCTGGGAGGACTCGATAGCATCGCCGGCGCCATTGTTGCCGGACTCATCGTCGGGTTGCTAGAAAGCCTAACCGCCGGCTACCTGGGAGGCAAGGTTCGCGACATCGTGCCTTACGTCACTGTACTGGTGATCCTGTTGATTCGGCCCTACGGTCTGTTCGGCACACGGCAAATAGAAAGGTTGTAGAGCATGAGAATCGGCGACTTCCGTGAGAGCTACGAACACGACCAATCGATATGGTCCACTCCGGTGCAGCGAGCTTGGCTTGCGCTGTTAGCGGGTGCTCTGGTGATTTTTCCGTTCAGTGTGAATGACTATCTCGTGAGTGTGGCGTGCCTGCTGGGCATTCATGTCATTGCAACCACCGGGCTGAATATCATGACCGGCTACACCGGGTTGATCTCGCTTGGCCACGCAGCATTCATGGGCGTGGGTTGCTATACGGCGGCATATTTGGCCCAGCGCGGCGTTCCGTTCTTTGTCACGTTGCCGCTTGCCGGCGCGATGGCAGCGGTGCTTGGCCTGCTGGTGGGACTTCCCAGTCTGCGTATCAAGGGCCTGTACCTTGCTGTGGCGACCTTGGCCACACAATTTATTCTGGTTTATGTGTTTCGCGAATGGGACAGCGTGACCGGCGGTGTGCGAGGTGTGAACGTACCGAACGCAAGCCTGTTTGGCTTTGAGTTGCTGAACGATCAAAGAATGTATTTTCTCATTGTCCCAGTGGCGGTGTTGTTGTTGGTCGCCGCGCGCAACCTCTTTCGTACACGGGTCGGCCGTGCCTTTATTGCGATCCGTGACAAGGATATTTCCGCCGAGGTGTTGGGCATCAATTTGCTGCGCTACAAGCTTGCGGCCTTCGCCATCGGATCGTTCTACGCGGGCGTGGCGGGGGCGCTGCTTGGTTACTTCTATCGGGCGATGACGCCGGAGTATTTCACGTTGACGTTATCGATTTTCTATCTGGCCGCCATCATTGTCGGAGGCCTTGGCAGCTTGCTCGGCACGATTCTCGGGGCGGTTTTCATGACGCTGGTGCCTGAATTGTTGCGCGCCGCGGCGACCATTGCCACGCGCTGGTCGCCGGGTGCCACCGAAATTCTGAGTTCGATGCAGCAGGTTGTCTTCGGCCTACTCATCATCGCATTCCTTGTATTTGAGCCACATGGACTGCTTGAAGTCTGGCGGCGTGTGCGGCGATTCTTCCACCTCTGGCCCTTCCGGGCCTGACTCTAACTTAAAGAGAAAAACCATGAGCAGTGAAAAAAATATTGTCAATTTATCACGCCGCCGTGCCATTCAAGCGGGTCTCGGCGCTGCCGCAATTTCTGGGTTTCCGCTTCGCGCTTCAATCGCGCAAACGGGCGACATCGTGATCGGCGCTGCCATGCCCATTACCGGGGTGTTTGCGTTTGCCGGGGTCGGTCTGAACCAGGGCCTGAGCGACTATTGCGATTGGCGTAATGCCAGAGGGGGCGTGGCCGGTCGACGCTTGCGTTATATCGCCGAGGATTCGTCCTACAAGATGGACCAGGAGATGGCCATTTTCAAAAAACTCATGGGCGAGCACAAGCCGGCCGTGTTCTTTGGCGGCTCCACCGCCTGGGCCAAAGTGGCGGCGAAAGAGGTGGGCCAACTGGGCACGACCTTGACCAGCGGGGTCAGCTTCGCGTCGGAGCTGGCCGACGCGAAGACTCACCCCTACCACTTCATGGTCGCACCGACCTACGTCGCGATGGGTGAGATTTTGCTTGAGCACATCAGCCGCAGCGCCCGTGGTGCCACTAAGCCGGCGGTGGCCATTGTCTACAGCGATACCGAGTTTGGACGCGATCCGATTCCTGGCATCAAGGCCAAAGCGCAAGCCTTGCAGATTCCGGTCGTGATGGAGGTGGTCACCAAGCCCGGTGCGGTGGATGTATCGAGCGAAGTGGCCAAGCTGCGCCGGGCAAAACCTGATTTCGTGATCTTCCATGGTTACGTATCGGCGCCTATCCCCGAGTTCATTAAGCAGATGCGCGAGGCAGGCATGAAAGCCACCCCTATGGGCACGATCTGGAGTATGGACAAAACAACTGTAGATACGATGGGCGCCGCGGCGGAAGGGTGGATGGGTGTCATGCCCTACCGCTATAGCTACGACACCAAGGATGCACCGATGATGCAGGCGATGAAGGAGCACGTTGCCAAAGCGCGTCCCGACATGAGCTACGCCTCGATCTTCAACGTCCATACCTGGCTTGCAGGTATGGCCATCGCAGAGGTTCTGGAGCGATGCCTCAAGGCAGGCAAACCATTGAATGGGGCGAACATGAGAGCCGCCTTGGAAAGCATCGATAAATGGGACACGGGCGGTGTGACTGGCTTGCCGGTATCGCTGAAGAACCACCAGATCACTTCCGGCCGCATCTACGCCTACGACGGCAAGACCAAGTTGCTTCAGCCCGCCAGCGACTGGATCCAAACGTCATGATCGTATCCCTCGGGGAGGGCGTCCCCCCCGTGCAAGCCCAAGCCGCTGAATCTATGCCCCCTCCGATTTTGGCGATCGAGAACATCGAGGTCGTGTACCAGCACACGGTACAGGTGCTTAGAGGACTGTCTCTCACGGTGCCCAGCGGGCAGATTGTGGCGCTGCTCGGGAGCAACGGCGCAGGAAAGACCACCACGCTAAAGGCGATCTCCAATCTGTTGCCGCTGGAGGTGGGGCAGTTGCGCGCGGGGGCGATTCGCTATTTTGGCGAGCGCATCGATGCGGTGGCGCCCCATCTGCTGGCACGACAAGGCATAGCCCACGTGCGCGAGGGCCGGCATGTCTTCGAGGATCTCACGGTCGAAGAGAACCTGATCGTTGCGGGCAATGCGCTACATGGTCGTGGCGAGAAGCCCGACCTGGCGATGATTTACGAGTACTTTCCGCGCTTGAAAGACCGGCGTACCCAGCGGTCTGGCTACCTGTCCGGCGGCGAACAGCAGATGCTTGCTATCGGGCGGGCGCTGATCGGCAAGCCGAAGCTGATGCTGCTTGATGAGCCTTCTCTCGGCTTGGCGCCGCTGGTGGTGCAGGACATCTTCAAGATCATCGAACGCATCAACCGCGAGCAGGGGGTGGCGATGCTGCTGGTTGAACAGAACGCCATGGCAGCGATAGACATCGCTCACTATGGCTACATCATGGAAAGCGGCAAGATCGTGATCGACGGGACGACCGAAAAACTGGGGCAAGATGCCGACGTCAAACGCTTTTACCTGGGTTATGGCGAAGGTGCCGAAGAGTTGGCGAGCTTTAGACATGTGAAGCACTACAAGCGGCGCAAGAGGTGGCTATCGTGAGCGAACTCGTCGATATCGGCACACTGACCTTGCCCAAACAACTTCGTCACTGGGCTAGCACGCGGGCCTCCAGTGTTGCGCTACGGCAAAAGGACTACGGCATCTGGGAGCCCGTCACATGGGCCGAATATGAACGACAGGCGCGCCACTTCGGTATCGGCTTGGTCAAGCTCGGGCTGCCGCCAAAGGGACATTGCGCCATCATTTGCGAGAACCGGAAAGAGTGGGTTTTCGCGCAGCTGGGTTGCGGCATGGTGGGTGCCGTCACGATAGGGATCTATCCCACGTCGCCAGCCGCAGAGGTAGAGTACCTATTGCGGTCCTCTGACGCGAGCATTGTTGTATGCGAAGACCAGGAGCAGCTCGACAAGGTGCTTGAAGTGCGTGCCAGCCTGCCCAAGCTCACCCACGTGGTGGTGATCGACCCGCGTGGAATCCGGCACTACAAGGTCGACAACCTAATTACTTTCGATGAAGTCGTAGCGCTGGGGCTCATTGGCGAGCAAGAGAATCCTCAGCTGGTCGAGGACTGTCTGGAGCGCCAGACCATGGATGACCTCGCGCTGATGATATTCACCAGCGGATCGACGGGCAGGCCCAAGGCGGCCATGATCAACTACGGCAACATCGCCGCCATGGCCGGCAGCACCGATGCCATATACCGCTGCACGCCTTCGGACTCAACGGTATCGTATTTGCCGCTGTGCCACGTTGCCGAGCAGATCTACACGGTTTGTCTGCCCTTGCGCTGCGGTGTCGTGGTGAACTTCGCGGAGAGCCTGCGCACGGTGCAGAGCGATCTTCGTGAAATCGCTCCGACGCTTTTTCTCGGCGTGCCCCGGATTTGGGAGAAGCTGCACGCCGCGATTGAGATCAAGATCCGCGAGGCGGGTTGGTTGCGCCGGCGTCTGTACCAAAGCGCCGTCAAGTCGACCACGCCGCTGGCGGTGGTGCCGAGGGCGCAATGGTCATGGCGTCAACGTGTTGGCCACGCTTTCTGGTACTGGATCATGTTGCGCCCGCTGAGTAATTTCATTGGCCTGAGGGAGTGTCGGCTGGCCGTCTCGGGTGCCGCACCGATTGCTCCGGACATGCTGCGCTTCTTCCGCGCTCTTGGCGTGCCGATTCGGGAAGGCTATGGCATGACCGAGACATCCGGCCTGGTGACCTTGCAGCGCAGCGCTGCGTCACCGTTGGGTACGGTAGGCGGACCACTTCCGGGGATTGAATTGCGAATTGCCGACGATGGTGAATTGCTGATACGGGGAGGATCGGTCTTCAAGGGCTACTACCTCAACGAGGCAGCTACGCGCGAGGCCATTGATGAGCAAGGCTGGCTGCACACCGGTGACGTGGCGGCGGCCGTGGGCGACGAAGTCCGGATTGTCGACCGCAAGAAGGACATCATGATCACGGCCGGGGGCAAGAACATTACGCCCAGCGAGATTGAGAACGCGCTCAAGTTCAGCGTTTATATCAAGGAGTCCATCATCATCGCCGACCGCCGAGCTTTCGTGTCGGCGCTGATCCAGATTGACTACGAAACGGTCAGCAAGTGGGCCGAGGAGCACGGCTTGCCTTACACGCACTTTCGCTCGCTGGCCGATCATGCGCGCGTGCGTGAACTGGTGCAGTCCGAGGTGGATCGTGTCAACGCGCATATGCCGCAGGTGCAGCATGTACGCAAGTTTCACCTGTTGACCAAGGAGCTTGACCACGACGACGGTGAGGTTACGGCGACGATGAAGATCAAGCGTAAGAGCATCAGCGAAAAATTCATCAATGAAATTGAGGCCCTGTACGGCGGGCGCAGTAGGGCAAAGGAGCTCGCATGAAATCGATACGCTTTGACGGTCGTGTTGCCGTGATCACTGGAGCTGGAGGTGGTTTGGGCCGCGCACACGCTTTGTTGCTGGCCGAACGTGGCGCCACCGTTGTGGTCAACGATTTGGGTGGCAGCGTTGGCGGGGTGAGTGGTGATGCCACGGCCGCGCAGAAGGTCGTGCGCGAGATCGAGGACGCTGGCGGCCGAGCGCTGCCCAACTATGACGACATAGCCACGCCAGACGGGGCGCAGCGACTGATCGATGTCGCCATGCAGGCATTTGGGCGCGTGGATGTGTTGATCAATAACGCAGGCATTTTGCGTGACAAAACATTGCACAAGATGGACCCGGCGGACTTCGAGGCCGTGGTGCGAGTCCACCTTCTCGGGTCGGCCTGGTGCTCCCGGGCGGCTCTGCCGGTGATGCAGCAGCAACAGTACGGTCGCATCGTCATGACGACCTCTGCCGCTGGCTTGTATGGAAACTTCGGTCAGAGCAACTATGGCGCCGCCAAGCTCGGGGTCGTGGGCCTGATGAATACTCTCAAGCATGAGGGCGAGAAGTTCGGCATTCGTGTCAATACGGTGGCGCCAGTCGCTCTCACCCGAATGACCGAGGGAGTGCCACTTGGACGTCTTCTCTCCGAGGCTACCCCGGAACGCGTGGCGGCCGGTGTGGCATTCCTGGCCTCTGAGGCTTGTGGTTTCACGGGGCAGATACTCTCTGCGGGAGGCGGTTATTTCTCGACCGTGAGGATCGTCGAAAGCCGGGGATTGCACGCACCGGCCGAGGAGGTGTCTCCCGAGTTTGTCGCAAATCATTGGGCGAGCATTTCGGATGTTTCCAACGAACGCGCCTATGACAGTGCCACGGATGCGCTGCTTGGCGTTTTCGGCCCTTCCCAGTCGTGACAATGCCCATGTTGGCTTCAGGTGCCAGGCGTCTGGATCCCGAGATGCTGCTGCACCGCTTGCTGCCGACTGTGCGGCAGCGCTTCGAAGCACGCGACACCATCTTGTACGCGCTGGGCGTAGGCGCGGCACAGGGTGTCGATGCCTGGGACGAGCGGCACCTTCGATTTGTGTACGAGGATCGTTTACAGGCGTTGCCCACGATGTGCGCGATGCTCGGTGACCCAGGTTTCTGGATGCGCGAGCCCGAAACCGGCCTAGATTGGGGGCGCCTGGTACACGGCGAGCAGTCCATGCAGTGGTTGAGGGTGTTGCCGCCAGCAGGAGAGGTGATTGGTCGCAATCGGGTGCTTCGGATTGAGGATAGAGGTCCGGATAAAGGAGCCGTCATCGTTGTCGAGCGAGAGCTTTGCGAGGCTGACACCGGGGAGTGCTGGGTGCGCTCGTGGATGACCGTGATTGCGCGCGGCGACGGCGGGTTCAGTCCGGCCAGTGGCTCCTTGCTGCAGTTGGGGGCTGATGCACCGACACCGTTGCCCGCCCTTCCTACCCGGCCGGCCGACCGCACGCTCCTTAGGGAAACGGCGGCCAATCAGCCCTTGCTGTACCGGCTCAGCAGCGATCCCAACCCCTTGCACGCAGACCCGGCCGTCGCACGACAAGCCGGCTTCGAGCGGCCCATCATGCACGGCATGTGCACCTTCGGCTTGTTCGGCATGTTGCTTGTGAGTGAGTGCTGCGACTTCGAGGCTCACCGGCTGAGCGAGATGCGCGCCCGTTTTTCTGCCCCTTTGTATCCCGGCGAAACGCTGCAGTGCGAGTTCTGGGAGGAGGCTGGGCTGGTGCGATTCCGGGGCACCGCCGTCGAACGTGGTGTGGTGGTGCTGGACCGCGGGGTGGCGCGTATTCTTCCCAATAAACCGAATTCAGGAAAGACCCACAATGACCGACCTTGACGCCACGACCGCGCCTCTGGACAGCGCTGAACACCACGCGTTTCGCGATACCGTGCGGCGTTTCATCGCTGAAGAAATCACGCCGCACCATGCCCAGTGGGAGCGCGACGGCCAGGTCCCCCGTTCACTGTGGCGTCGGGCCGGCGAGCTGGGGTTTCTGTGTCTTACCGTACCCGAGCAGTACGGCGGGGCGGGGGTGGACTTCAGCTACAGCGCCATCGTCGTCGAAGAGATGGCCCGCGCGGGCGCCACAGGCCCGTTGTTCTATCTCCACTCCGACATCGTTGCACCTTACCTGCTTCACTATGGCACCGAGGCTCAAAAACAAACTTGGCTCCCGCGCATGGCTCGCGGCGAGGTGATCGGCGCCATCGGGATGACCGAACCCGGCGCCGGCAGCGACTTGGCCGCGATTCGTACGAGGGCTGAACGCGATGGGGATCATTGGCGCATAAATGGTCAAAAGATATTTATCTCCAACGGACAGATCGCAGATTTGGTGCTTCTTGCAGTCAAAACCAATCCAGCGCTGGGTACAAAAGGGGCGAGCCTGCTGCTCGTCGAGGGCGATCGTCCGGGATTCAGTCGTGGGCGACGGCTTGAGAAAGTCGGCATGCACGCTCAGGACACGTCGGAGCTGTTTTTCACCGACGTCCGCGTGCCAGCTGACAATTTACTGGGCGAAGAGGGCTACGGTTTTCGCTACATGATGAATGAGTTGCCACAAGAGCGGCTGCTGGTGGCAATCACGGCTGTAGCCGCCATGGAAGCGGCTGTCTCATGGACGCAGGAGTATGTCACCCAGCGACAGGCTTTCGGAGCCAGTTTGTCCGACAAGCAAACTGTCCGGCACCGTCTCGTGGAAGCACATGCCAACACACTGGTGGCTCGCAGCTTCCTCAATGATTGCCTCAGGCGGCATCTGGCAGGTCAACTCGACACCGCCACGGCTTCAGTGGCGAAATTCTGGACCACCGAGATGCAATTCTCGGTGCTTGACAACTGCGTGCAATTGTTCGGCGGTTATGGGTACATGCGCGAATACCCCATTGCGCGCGCTTGGACCGATGCGCGCATACAGCGGATATACGGCGGAACCACTGAGATCATGAAGGAGATCGTTGCGCGAGAGTTGTTCAAAAACCGATGATGAGCGGTCCCAGTTTTTGAGCATGCGTTAAAAGCTTGGGTCGGCTTCCACGGAGCTGGCAGCAGCTCAGGAATCGGGGGTGATTCAAAACCTGGTTCGATTGAATTGACATCGCGATTGCCCCTCATAATCACTGCTAGCATGTGGATTAGAGATGGCAGACCTCTCTAGTTTGCAATCCATGCTCCTCACAAGCATTTAAGAGGAAGGGCTAATGCATGGTGTCACGATGCAATAGAAATACAGCTATCTAACCAGGGAATTTACGCAAGAAATGTCAAAAAAAACGGTCGGGCAAATAAGTAGGCTGCCGAATATTTTGGATAAAGCAGCAGAACTTTTCGCGATTAATGGCTATCGCGGTACGTCAATCCGCGACATCATGAATGCGTTAGGGATGCCATCTGGCTCCCTCTATTACCACTTTTCCTCTAAAGAAGATTTATTGGCCGCCGTCTATAAAGTGGGGGTGCAACACGTTATCGATTCGGTAGAAAATGCAATTGTTGGAGAGGACGACCCTTGGGTTCGCCTGGAAAAAGCCTGTACCGCTCATCTTCAGGCCATCCTCGAAGACAACAGCTATGCCCAAGTCATCTCTAAGATCATGCCCGAGGACGTCCCCGGCGACACAGAGAGGCTTACCGAGTTACGAGATGCATATGAAATGATCTTTGTCGGAGTGATCCGAGACTTGGTCCTGCCACCTGAAATTTGTAGAAAATCGCTGAGATTGCTGCTACTTGGGGGGCTCAATTGGTCTCGCATCTGGTACAGATCAGGACGGGACTCACCTGCGGCCATTGCGACCGAATTTGTGAAGATAGTAAGAAAAAGCCTCTCAGCTTAGCCAAAACTCGCATTTAGAGCACTGCGGCGACTTCGCCTGTAGAAGCCCTCTATTTGATCAAAGAGATCCGCATGGGCATGACTGACTCGCCTCGGGAGTTTGGTTAGTCTGGCCATTTATTGGGTGCCACGGCCGCCGTAGGCCATCAGCCCCGCCTGCTTGCTCGTCTGCCGCTTGAATCACGCCATGTGCAGCGCGCCGATCGCGACATATCCCGGGGCAAGTACCCGCCCACCATCTGGCGACTAAACAGGGCTATCACCATGGGCAGGAACGGCCAGTCTTGGTCGGTAGCGATGTACGTGATGCCCACCCAGACCTTGTCGAGGGGGCTGTCCCTCGTGGTTTTCGCTCTGGGGCATCGGCGATGTTTGCGAGACAACAGTCCGCCAGATTCATTGACGCCTGATTTGTCGAGCTCACCTGACTAGGAGTTTCCCCTAGCAACCCGAATTTACGACTCAACTGTCATTGACACCGTCAGTAATTCGTCTAATATAGAAAACAGTCGTTTGCTAGTTGAAATTTTAGATCGAATTTTCACCACTTGCACATTGAAAAGCAGGGTGACTCAGCCACACCAAACATTGAATGGAGAAAGTATGGAAATCATTCCCAAAGTTCTAGTCACCAAGATCGGATTGGATGGACACGATCGTGGTAGCCGCATTGTGGCTGCGTGTTTACGGGATGCCGGAATGGAGGTGATCTACACGCCTCCATGGCAGGAGATCTCTACGGTTGTCAAACTGGCAACCGAAGAGGACGTGGACGTCATTGGTATTTCCTCTTTGGCAACCGACCATCTCATTGTGCCCAAGCTGATGAAAGCTTTATCCGAAGCCGGAATGAAAGACGTGACGGTGATGGTTGGAGGAATTGTCCCTGACGAAGATGAGCAAATGCTTTTGGACTCAGGGGTCGCCAAGGTGTTTCACCCCGGATCATCTCTTGATGACATCGTGTCATTTGTCCGCGATTCTGCTGCCGTCACCAGGGCGCAGAAACACGCGGTTTGAATATTCGAACCAGAGGAACGTCAATGAACATGCCACTTTCAACCACGATCGCAGCTGCAGCTCCAAGTGCTCATGACGCCTGGACGGCTGAGTACAAAGAACAAATTGGAAAGTCAGACAAGCAAGTCAAGAATCGCTCCGGGATCACCATCGAGCCCTTGTACACGCCCGAAAGCCCAGATCCAGAATATTTGGCGAAGCTTGGCTATCCAGGACAGATTCCCTATACGCGTGGAATCTATCCAACGATGCACCGCGGTCGTACTTGGACACAGCGCCAATTAATTGGACTCGGCATGCCAGAGGACTACAACAAGCGTCTTCGCGGCATTCTTGACCAAGGTGCAAATGCCGTTTCGCTAATCCCATGTAACTCTGTTTTTCGTGGCTATGACATGGATCAAGTTGATCCTGAGCTTCTTGGGACATGCGGCGTCGTGGCCAATACGGCCGGTCATATGGACACATGTCTTGATGGAGTCGACCTCGCGCGTACCTCTTGCGCAATGAACGACCCAACGCCATTTACCTTGCTCGCTTTTATGCTTTCGGCAGCCAAGAAGAGAGGTGTCAGCTGGAATTCCATCACAGGAACGTCCAATCAAAGTGACTTCATGTCCCACTTTGTGGCTAACCATATGTTCTTTCGTCTCGCGCTGCCGGGCGCACGCAGGCTGCTGACTGATCACATCTCTTGGTGTCAGGTCAATGTTCCAAAATGGAACCCCATTTCTGTCGTCGGGCAGCACATGCAACAGGCTGGCGCCACGCCGGCTGAAGCCATGGCGTTCACATTGTGTTCTGGCGTCCAATATGCAGAAGACTGTATTAATGCCGGCTTGAATCCAGATGATGTCTTGCCACGATTCACATTCTTTTTTGATGTCTCGGTGTCGTTCTTTGAGGAAATTGCGAAGTTCCGCGCTGGCAGAAGGATCTGGGCACGGCTCACCCGAGAGCGTTTGGGCGCAGTTGATCCTCGTTCATGGCGGTTCAAATTCCATGGTCAAACGTCTGGTGTCGATCTGACTCGGCAGCAACCGCTAAATAATATCGCGCGAGTTACCGCTCAGGCGATGGCCGGAATCTTTGGCGGACTACAGTCCTTGCACACGGATGCATATGACGAAGCGCTGTCATGCCCCTCGGAATTTGGTGCTCGCATTGCCGTGGCAACTCAGAATGTCCTTCGAGAAGAAGCACATCTCACCGACGTCATTGACCCTCTTGGCGGCTCCTATTACTTGGAGAAGCTGACGGATGAAATGGAGGCAAAAATCGTTTCTATCATGGCAGAAGTTGATGCCAAGGGGGGCATGTATAAGGCCGTTGAGTCGGGCTTTATTCAGCAACGGATCGGCGAATCAGCGATGAGATTCCAGCAAAAAATTGATAGTTGCGAGGAGACGATTGTTGGCGTAAATGCTTACAAAATCGAAGAGGATGCAACTGACCGTCCAGTTTTGTCGAAGCCAGATCCAGCGTTGATGGCTGGACATATCGCAAATTTTGCCCAATGGAAAAAGGAGCGATCAAACGATCTGGCCAATTCAGCGCTTGATCGTCTTGCCGCTGCGGCCCAAGGTGATGGGAACATGTTTGAGCAGGTCGTCAATGCAGCCGAAAATGGCTGTACCCACGGGGAAATTTGCGGCCGTCTCAGAAAAGAACTTGGCTTTGGCCACGTCATGGCGGTGGTTTAAACGTGAGTAAAAACAACAACCTCGAATCAATGCCCATTAGAGTGGATCGGTTGTTACGTTCCATTGCGTCAAACAGTCGATCGAGCATTGCCCGTGTGGCCTCCATACTTGAGAGCAACTCCGATGTCGGACAGGAATTAGCCCAAGTCTTGGAAGCGCGTGCTGGCAACTCTCACGTCATCGGTATTACCGGTGCGCCGGGCGCGGGGAAATCCACTCTCATTAGCGCCATGCTGGGAGAACTGCTCGAGCGCGGAAAACGCATCGCTGTGGTTGCTGTGGATCCTTCAAGTCCGATCACGGGGGGGGCCGTATTGGGTGACCGGGTGCGGATGGGGCAATTTGGTGCACACGAGAACGTATTCATTCGCTCAATAGCATCGAGGGGCCACTTAGGCGGCCTTTCCAAGACGACCGGAAACGTTATCAATCTATTCGATGCTGTCGGCTTCGATGTGATCATTGTGGAGACTGTTGGAGCAGGTCAGTCGGAAGTCGAAATCTCACAATTTGCTGATACAAGCATCGTTGTTTGTCCGCCAGGCCTAGGCGATGACGTACAAGCAAGTAAGGCTGGGATTCTGGAAATTGCTGATGTTTTGGTCGTCAACAAGAGCGACCTTCCGCTTGCTGAGCGAACTGTCCGCGAATTGCAGGAAATGTTAACGCTCAGAAAAAAGACCGGGTCTTGGACTGTGCCTGTGATTCGCACGATGGCGACAGCAAGAGGGGGCATTGCAGACCTGGCGGATGCTGTTCAAAAACATTCCGAGGCCGTAGGAAAAGGCACTCGCATGGTTTCGCCAAAATCTGCTGAAGCTTCAAAACCCGCCACCCCAAAGAACGATGAGACAGAACTGGCGCTCATGACTTTCTTTGCGCGAGACCAATACGTAAAACATAACGGCATTCAATGCATTTCGCTGAGCGGTGGTTTGGCAAAGCTGAAGATGAAGGTGGCAGAACACCACATCAACTTTAATCAACGATGCCACGGCGGCGCGATTTTTACGCTTGCCGACACAGCATTCGGTCTGTCCTGCAACTCATATGGAACGATCGCCGCAGGCATCGATGTTCATATAACGTATCAGCAACCCGTATCGGTTGGTGAGACGCTAATCGCAAGCGCTTTTGAGGTCAGTAGGAGCAAAAAGCTTTGCGTCTATCGAGTTGAAGTTAGACGAGAAGAAGACGGGATGCTGATTTCTTCATTCACGGGTACAGCCTTTTTCACTGGCAGGCCTCATGTTGGCTAACTGCCGTGTAAAGCTGGATTAGTTGTATGACTGTTTCTCCTCTGCCGTTCGCTTCTCAATCGACGTTTCCCCGATTGCTGCTCAAGCATGCCGCCGAGCGCCCAGGCGCTGCGGCGATGCGCGAGAAAGAGTACGGCATCTGGCAGGCCCACAGCTGGGCCAGCATGGCCAGCCTGGTCGAGCACATCGCCTGCGGCCTGCACCAGGCCGGCCTGCAGCGCGGCGAGCACATGGCCGTGATCGGTGCCAACCGGCCACGCCTGTATGCCACCATGCTGGCCGTGCAAGCGCTGGGCGCCATCCCGATTCCGCTGTACCAGGACGCGGTGGGGGCCGAGTGCGTGTTTCCCATCACCAACGCCAACGTGCGCTTCGCCATGGTGGAAGACCAGGAGCAGGTCGACAAGCTGCTGGAAATCCGCGACCGCTGCCCGGATCTGGCCCACATCATTTTTGACGACCCACGCGGCCTGCGCAACTACGAAGAGCCCGGCCTGGTGTCGCTGGACCGGCTGATTGAAGCCGGCCAGAACCTGGCCAAAGGACAGCCGGACTGGTTCAAGTCAGAAGTCGAGAAGGCCAGCCCCA
>NZ_FOKZ01000022.1 GCF_900112285.1 Polaromonas sp. OV174
CCGGCAGGTAGGGTAGGTAGCTGGCAGGCATCAAGCTCTAACGTCCAGACTTCACCAAACGATGACTTCAGGCTTCTGCCGCGCAGACTCCTAGGTAAAAAGAAAGAGTTAACTTTGATCTATCCCGAAAAACCGCGGAATAACATGGTGTCTTGTGAAATAACATGCCAAGAAAAATTCGAAAAAACTGTTTTCTATTATTAAGTTGGATCGCTGGTCTGCATGAATGCAAAGGTCTATTGGTTTTGCCGAAGTCGCCGCCCAGGTGGTTTTCGCGCTTCCCCTTGCTGGGCAAGCTGTGAGGGGTTAACCAGCAGGCACTATGCCCGAAAAAGATTCGAAACCGACCATGCCTGTACGTGGTTTTCAGCCTTTGGCTTGGCTTGAGGCCTCTTCACAACATGCGCTTCCTGTAGAACGAGAAACATACAAGCTACAAGCCCCGACTAAAACCCTTGCCATCAAAGTTTTGTCCTCGCCCGGGAACTTCTCGCCGTCTAAACTCACGAACCAGCGGCCAATTTTCAATTGAGGGTGGATAAAAGGATGACGATGTTTTTGACTTACTCCGATAAAGTGCCGCGCCGTGTGCTGGCGCTGGTGTCTATGGTCTGCGTGGCCCTGCTGGCCTTCGGTCTGTATTTGCAGCATGTGGTGGGGCTGGAGCCTTGCCCCATGTGCATCGTGCAGCGTTACGCGCTGGTGCTGGTGGCCCTGGTGTCCGGCATCACCGCTGCTACCGATAAAAAAGGGCTGCAGTTCACGGGTCTGGGCCTGCTGATATTGACTGCTGGTTTCGGTGCTTTTGTGGCGGCTCGCCAGAGCTTTTTGCAGTGGTATCCACCCGAAGTCGCCTCCTGCGGCCGTGACTTTTACGGAATGATTGAAACCTTTCCGCTCAAGCGCGCCATCCCCATGATCTTCAAGGGCAGCGGCGACTGCAGCAAGGTCGACTGGACTTTCCTGGGCGCTTCGATTGCCAACTGGTCCTTTGTCTGCTTTGTCGCTATCACCGTGGTGGCGCTGGTGCTGGTGGTCCGCCTGGCGCGCAAGCCTTAAGGCCTTGGCTCGCCGCTGAGCCGACTTACTCTGATGACCAGGTCCAGGCGACCTGGAGAAACGACCCGGATAAGCGGCAGGGCGCGTTTGCCCCCAACTTGCATGGTCAATCCCCGGCTATAGCTATAGGCCGGGCGCCCTGAGGCCCTCCTGCCCTCCTGAACTGAGACTGAGTGCCAAGAGGCCGTCCACCGCGTGGACGGCGTCAAGGTATCGCCGCAAAGCTGTAAATACTGTATATTTGTACAGTTAAATATGCAGTTTTGAGGCCTCACCATGCTTTCCCCGATTCCTGTGGACCGCGCCTTGCCGGAACTTGCCCATGTGTGGCGGGCCGGCGAGCTGGGCAGCGCCAGCCTGCCAAGCATTGGCACGGGTTACGCAGCGCTTGATGCCGTGCTGCCCGGCGGCGGTTGGCCGCAGGGTGCGCTGATCGAGGTGTTGCAGCCGCAGGCCGGCATGCAGGAATGGGGTTTGGCCTTACCGGCCCTGGCTGCCGTGCAGGCGCAGAACAGCCAAGGGCTGAGCGTGCTGGTGGGGCTGCCTTATCTGCCCTTTGGCCCGGCGCTGGGGGCGCGCCAGTTCAATATGCAGCGCCTGCTGTGCGTCAAGGCCAGGCAGGGCGATGCCCCTTCGCTGTTGTGGGCCACGCGCGAGGCCTTGCAATGCGCCGACGTGGCTGCCGTGCTGTCCTGGCTGCCCGACGCCCGCAGCGCGCATTTGCGCCGCCTGCAGATGGCCGCGCATGCACACCACAAGCTGCTGTTTGTCTTTCGAACGCCACGCGCGCAGCAGGAGTCCTCGCCCGCGCCGCTGCGCCTGCTGCTCGAAGGCGTGACGAGCGAGGCCGCCAATCTGCGGGTCCATGTGCTCAAGCGCCGCGGCCCGCCGCTGGCGGCGCCGGTGCTGCTGGACACGCGGCCGGCCCGGCTGGCGGCGCTGCTGGCGGCCAGCCGCGAGCGGGCGCGCCGCCAGCGCGAAGAGGCCGCGCCCAGGCGGCTGCCTTCCTTTGCTTCGCTTCTCGCCACCTCACCGCAAAGCTCTGTCCATGCGCTGCTGGATCGCATTGCACACCTCGATCACCACTGAGCCCGCTCAGGCCGCGTGGGACAGCGCCGCCGTGCAGCGGGCGGTGGCCTGTATTGCGCTGGGCTTGACGCCGCGTGTGGCGCTGCTCGACGAGGCCGTGCTGCTGGAGGTGAGCGGCAGCCTGCGCCTGTTTGGTGGCCTGGTCCGCCTTATGCAGTTGCTGGAGCGACGTTTGCTCGATTTTTTCGAGTCAAACAAGGCTGTAGCGCTTATTCAACGGGCGCAAGGTGCTACTTCTTTGATAGCGTTGGGGCGGTTGCGCATGAAGATCGAATCCTCAGAGAGCGAACCCCCAGCAGCGCTGCGCCAGCGTGTCGCCGACCTGCCCATGCACACCCTGAGCGCGGCGCGCCCGCATCTGGGCGTGCTCGAACGCATAGGCTGCCGCAGCTGGGACGACCTGCTGCGCCTGCCGCGCGACGGCGTGGCCAGGCGGTTTGGCGCGGAGCTGCTAGCCGCGCTGGACCGCGCTCGCGGCAGCGTGCCCGACAACTACGACTGGCAGGTGCTGCCCGAGCAGTTTGAGGAAAAACTGGAACTCGACACGCTGGTCAGCCACGGCCAGTCGCTGATGGCCGGGGCCGAGCGCCTGCTGCTTCACCTGCAGGCCTGGCTGCTGGGCCGGCAAAGCGGGCTGAGTGCGCTCAGGCTGACCTGGCACCTGGACCAACGCCGCTTTCAATCCGACGACGTGCCCCCCACCGGCGAGCTGGAGATTCGCACCGCCCAGCCCGCGCAGGATTTGCGCCATGTCGCGCGCCTGATCGCCGAACACCTGGCGCAGCAAAAGTTGCCGGCGCCGGTGCATAGCTTGAGCCTGCAGTCGCTGGTGACCGAGCGCCTGGCCGATGCCGCCGCCGCCACCGCCAGCCTGCTGATGGCCGAACGCAAGCAGGGCGACAGCGCGCTCGAGTTGGTCGAGCGCCTGAGCGCACGCCTGGGCGCGGCCAATGTGCAAGCCTGGCAAGCCGCGGCCGATCACCGGCCCGAGCGCATGCAGCGCTGGGTGAATGCCCAGAGCGCTATTCAATCGATAGCTGGTGGCGCCCGTCTTATAAGGGCTGGGGGCCTAAAAGGCTTGAAAAATCCGGTTTCGGGCGAAACCCGGGCCGACGCCCTTTATCCCACCTGGCTGCTGCCCGAGCCGCTCAAGCTGCAGGTGCTGCGCGACAGCCCGCTCTACCAGGGCACGCTGGTGCGCCTAGCCGGGCCGCAGCGGCTGGAGGCCAGCGGCTGGCTCATGTCCGGTGAGGCGAATGACGTGGCGGAGGGTGCCCGTGGCAAGCCGCCGGCCATGCGCGACTACTTCATCTACCGCAGCCCGCTGGCGGGTTTGTTGTGGATTTACAGCGAACGCCTGGCGCTGGATAGGCTACAGGCCGGGCAGCGGCGCGCCTGGTATCTGCATGGCTTTTTTGCCTGAGCTTGTCATGTCGGCCATCCCACTTCCAGAGCTTCCCCAACTTCCTGAATACGCCGAGTTGCACGCGCTGAGCAACTTCAGCTTCCAGCGCGGCGCCTCGCACGCGCAGGAGCTGGTGGAGCGCGCCGCCCGTCTGGGCTACCGGGCGATGGCCATCACCGATGAATGTTCGGTCGCCGGCGTGGTGCGGGCGCATGTCGCGGCCAAGGCGGTGGGGCTGCAGCTCTTGCCGGGCGCCGAGTTCCTGGTGCAGGCGGCGCAGACGGAACAGGCCTTTCGCCTGGTGGTGTTGCCGCACAACGCCGCCGGCTGGGGCAATCTGTGTGAGTTCATCACCGCTGCCAGGCAGGCCGGCGACGATGTTGCAAAAGGCAGCTACCGGGTCGCCCTGGGCGAGAGTGACTTTGCGCTGCTGGCCGACTGCGAGGTCTTGCTTGTGCCCTTGCCGAATGCTATTAATACAGAAGCGCTTTGCGCCCATGCTGCCTGGGCCACAGGCCTTTTTGGCTTGAATGCCTGGCTGGCCGTCGAACTGCTGCAAGGCCTGGACGACGCGTTGCGCCTGCAGCAGCTGCAGCAGGTCGCCGGCCGCACCGGCCTGCGCCTGGTGGCGGCGGGCAATGTGCTGATGCATGTGCGCTCACGCAAGCCGCTGCACGATGTGATGACCGCCATAGCGCTGGGCAAAACCGTGCACGAATGCGGCTTTGCCTTGCAGGCCAACGCCGAGGCGCACCTGCGCCCGCGCATGCGCTTGGCCGGCATTTACCCGGCCGACTTGCTGCGTGCCACGCTGGCGGTGGCGGCGCGCTGCCGCTTCAGCCTGGACGAGATTCGCGGGCTCTACCGTTATCCGCGCGAGGACATGGTGCCGGTGGCCGAAACGCCGGCGCGCTGGTTGCGGCGGCTGACCTGGCAGGGCGCCCACGGGCGTTACCCGCAGCGCCTCCCCCGAAAAATCAGGCGGCAACTGGGCAAGGAGCTGGACTTGATCTCGGAGCTGGGCTACGAGATGTACTTCATCACCGTGCATGACATCGTGCGTTTTGCCCGGGGGCAGCAGATTCTTTGCCAGGGCCGTGGCTCGGCGGCCAATTCGGCCGTGTGTTTTTGCCTGGGCGTCACCGCCGTCAATCCGCAGGAAAGCAAGTTGTTGTTTGAGCGTTTCATCAGCCGCGAGCGCCGCGAGCCGCCCGACATCGATGTGGACTTCGAGCATGAACGGCGTGAGGAGGTGATCCAGTACATCTACCAAAAATACGGCCACGACCGCGCCGCCCTGGCCGCCACCGTGATCCGCTACCAGCCGCGCAGCGCGATCTGCGATGTCGGCAAGGCGCTGGGGGTGGCGCCCGACTTGATAGAGCGCTTTGCCAAAGAGCATTTCTGGTTTGACGGCAGCGAAGCGCTCCAGCAAAAACTTGAAGAGGCCGGCCTGCAGGGGCAGACCGGGCCGGTGTTGCAGTGGCTGGATCTGGCGGCGCAACTGATTGAGTTTCCGCGCCACCTGAGCCAGCATGTCGGCGGTTTTGTGCTGACGCAGGGCAAGCTGACGCGGCTGGTGCCGGTGCAGCCGGCGTCCATGGAGGCGCGCCGCATCATCCAGTGGGAAAAGCGCGATCTGGAAGCGATGGGCCTGCTCAAGGTCGATGTGTTGGCGCTGGGCATGTTGTCGGCGATTCGCCGCTGCCTGGCGCTGGTGAACCAGACAAGCCGCAGCCAATATGAGATGCACACGATTCCCCTGGAGGATGAAAAAACCTACGACATGATTTGCGCGGCCGACACCGTGGGCGTGTTCCAGATCGAGAGCCGGGCGCAGATGTCCATGCTGCCGCGTCTGAAGCCACGCAGTTATTACGACCTGGTGGTGGAGGTCGCCATCGTGCGGCCAGGCCCCATCCAGGGCGGCATGGTGCACCCCTACCTCAAACAGCGCGAAATATTTGCGCGTACCGGCAGCGTCGTGCCCGAATACCCGGCACTCAATCCGGCGCTGAAGCGCACCCTGGGCATACCCATCTTCCAGGAGCAGGTCATGCAAATCGCCATGATTGCCGCCGACTTCACGCCGGGCGAGGCCGACGATTTGCGCCGCTCCATGGCGGCCTGGAAACGTGAGGGCGGGGTGGGGCGTTTTCATGGCCGGCTGGTCAATGCCAAGGTCAAAAATGGCTACAGCGCCGATTTTTCGGAGCGCATCTTCAAGCAGATCCTGGGCTTTGGCGACTACGGTTTCCCCGAAAGCCACGCCGCCAGTTTTGCCAAGCTGGTCTATGTGAGCAGCTGGCTCAAGTGCCACGAACCCGCCTGTTTTCTGGCGGCGCTGCTCAACTCGCAACCCATGGGTTTTTATGCCCCCGCGCAACTGGTGCAGGACGCGCGCCGGCATGGCGTGGAGGTGCGCGCCGTGGACGTGACGGCCAGCGCCTGGGATTGCACGCTGGAGCCCGTCAAGGAAGCGGCCCAGCCTGCGGTGCGGCTGGGCCTGCGTCTGGTGGCCGGCCTGCGCGAAGACGCCGCCAGCCGGCTGCTGGCGGCTCGCGTCCAGGCGGTTTTCACCTCCACCGAAGACCTGGTGTCGCGCGCCCAGCTCGGCACGCAGGAGGTCAACGCCCTGGCCGCCGCCGACGCCTTGCAGCCGCTGGCCGGCCACCGGCGCCAGCAGGTGTGGGAGGCCGCCGCCATTCGCCCCGCGCCGGCCTTGCTCAAGTCCGTGCCCACGCATGAAACGGCGCTTGCGCTGCCTGAAACGCCCGAAGGCGAAAACATCTTGTTCGATTACCAGGCCACCGGGCTGACCTTGCGCCGCCACCCCGTGGCCCTGCTGCGGCCACGGCTGGCGCGCCTGGGCCTGCTTTGCGCCAGTGAGCTGCACGCCTTGCCCAACGGCGAAGCGGTCGCGGCCTGCGGCATCGTCACGGTGCGCCAGCAGCCGCAAACCGCCAAAGGCACCATCTTCCTCACGCTGGAAGACGAAACCGGCCCCATCAATGTGATTGTCTGGAAATCGCTGCGCGAGCGGCAGCGCAGCGAAGTCCGGCATGCCCGGCTGCTGGTGGTGTACGGCGTGTGGCAGCGCAGTTCAGCGGGCGATGGGGCCGCTTGTCACCTGGTGGCGCAGCGGCTGCAAGACCTCACGCCCTGGCTGGGGCGGCTGGGGACTTCCAGCCGTGATTTTCATTAGGGACGCTGGGGGCTTAGGGATGCTCGCGCCAGGCCTGTTGCAGCAGCGCGCAGACTTCCTCGTCGCTGACCTGCAAAAAGTCTTCGTACCACTGGCCTACCGCCCGAAACGGCTGCGGCGTCAGGGCGCAAATCACTTCATAGCCCTCATCCCGCAGCGCCTGGCAAGTGTCAGCGGCACCCACCGGAACGGCCGCCACCAGCTGCACCGGCTGCTGCTGGCCTATAGCCTGTAGCGCCGCGCGCATGGTCGAGCCCGTTGCCAGTCCGTCATCGACCACAATCACGCAGGCCTGGCGCAACTGGGGCGGCGCACGCTGGCCACGGTAGCGTTGTTCGCGCCTTAGCAGCTCGGCCTGTTCCCGCGCCACGACGGCGGCCAGCGCATCGGCACTGGGCATGAGGCCAGCCAGCGAGTTCATCACGCAGACGCCGCCGCCGGCGATCGCGCCCATGGCGTATTCCTCTTGGCCAGGCAGGCCCAGTTTGCGCACCACCTGCACATCCAGCGGGGCTTGCAGCGCGCGTGCCACTTCATAGCCCACCACCACACCACCGCGCGGCAGGGCGAGTATCAGTAGCCGGGGCTGCTTGGCGTAGTGCGTCAGTTGCTCAGCTAGCACGCGTCCGGCCTGGCGACGGTCGCGAAAAGGCAGTTGCGTCATGATGCTTGCGAGGCGGGCTCCTGATGCATCAGGTGGCGGCTGAACCAGGAGGCGGCCAGTTCGGCCACCTGTTCCAGCGCGCCGTGTTCCTCGAATAAATGCGTGGCACCGGGCACAATGGCCAGCTGTTTTTCGCAGCGCATGTGCAGCAAGGCCTGCTCGTTCAGTTCCAGCACGGCGTGGTCGGCGCCGCCCACGATCAGCAGCGTGGGTGCCGTGACGGCGGCCAGCGCTACCGGTCCGGCCAAGTCCGGGCGACCTCCGCGCGAGACCACGGCGGCAATGCGCGGACCCAGTCTGGCCGCGTCGATGATGGCGGCGGCGCTGCCGGTACTGGCGCCGAAATAGCCTATGGGGGCGTGCTGCAACTCGGCTTGTGCCATGGCCCAGGTGGTGGCGTCCTGCATGCGGCGGGTAAGCAGGGCTATATCAAAGCAGTGTTCGCGGGTGTGCTCGTTGGCCTGCGCTTCCTGTGCCGTCAGCAGGTCAAACAGCAAGGTGGCCAAGCCGGCTTGCTGCAGACTTTTTGCCACCAGACGGTTGCGGGCGCTGTGTCGGCCGCTGCCGCTGCCGTGGGCAAACAGCACCACGCCACCATGGCCGGCCGGCACGGTCAGGTCACCGTAAAGCCAGGCATCGCCGCAGGGAATGCGGACTTCATGGGCCAGGAGGGCAGGTGTCAGACTGTTCATGGAAGTCTCCAACTAGGGCATACGCTAGGCAAAGCCAGGAAGTGTGCTGTCAGAACGTTCGCATCTTTTACAGGAACGCCGCCGTAGGGCGATGGCTTTTTCTATTCTCAGGAGGAATGGCCTGCGAGTCCATACCTTTACAGGCCCTGTATGGGCCTATATTGCTACCAAATGCACGTCCCTTGCCGCCGCGTCAGGGTTTTTAGCGCCTGCAGCAGCTATGGCGCTCAGGGCTCTGCCTGGCAGCCGGCAGGCTTGAAGATGCGTTCGGTCGAGGCCGGGGAACTGGCCAGCTTGCCGGCGGGTCGGCGCGGTCGCACCAGCAACTCCCCGCCACAGTTGGGGCAAAGCCCTTTGAGCCGGGTGACTGTGCAATCGCTGCAAAACGTGCATTCAAAGCTGCAGATGCGTGCCTCGGTGGACTCGGGCGGCAGGTCTTTGTCGCAGCATTCGCAGTTGGGACGGAGTTGCAGCATGGGTCTTTCCTTCCAGGTGGAATTAGCTCAACTTCTTGACCAGCACCTGGCTCTTGCGGTCCCAGTTGTACTTGCGCTTGCGGGCTTCCGGCAGCCACTCCGGGTCTACCGGCACGAAGCCGCGCTTGATGAACCAGTGCATGGTGCGCGTGGTCAGCACAAAAATGCTTTGCAGGCCGGCGGCGCGGGCGCGCTGCTCGATGCGTTTGAGGACTTTTTCACCATCGCCCTGACCCTGACTTTGCGGCGACACCGTGAGCGCTGCCATTTCTGCGGTTTTGGCCTCGGGATAGGGGTAGAGCGCGGCGCAGGCAAAGATCACGCCGTCGTGTTCGACCACGGTGTAGTGGTCGGCGTCGCGTTCGATCTCGGTGCGGCTGCGCTTGACCAGCGTGCCGTCTTTTTCAAAGGGTTCAATCAGCTGCAGGATGCCGCCCACGTCATCGCTGGTGGCTTCGCGCAGGGATTCGAGTTTTTCGTCCACCACCATGGTGCCTATGCCATCGTGCACATAGATCTCCAGCAGCAGTGCGCCGTCCACCGAGAAGGGGATGATGTGGCTGCGTTCGACGCCGGCCTTGCAGGCTTTCACGCAATGCTGCAGGTAAAAGGCCGTGTCAGTGGGTTGCTGCGGGCTGGGCAGGCTGGCCAGCAGCTGCTCGGCGGCGGCCAGCGGCAGCTCGGTATCTATCAGGTTGTCGTCACTGGCGGGCTGGTCGGGCTTGATGCGTATGCCGGGAATTTCGGTCACGAAAATCAGCTTGTCGGCCTGGAGTGCCGTTGCCACGCTGGTGGCCACCTCTTCCATGGTCAGGTTGAAGGCCTCGCCGGTGGGGGAAAAACCGAAGGGCGAAATCAGCACCATGGCGCCCATGTCCAGCGTGCGTGAGATACCCGCCACATCCACCTTGCGCACCAGGCCCGAGTGCTGAAAGTCCACGCCATCCAGAATGCCGACCGGCCGTGCGGTGATGAAGTTGCCAGACAGCACGCGTACCGTGGAGCCGGCCATGGGGGTGTTGGGCAGGCCCTGGCTGAAGGCAGCTTCGATTTCATAACGCAGCTGGCCGGCGGCCTCCTGGGCGCAGTCCAGTGCCACGCCATCGGTGATGCGCATGCCATGCGAGTACCTGGCTTCGTGGCCTTTGGCACGGAGCTGCTCATTGACCTGCGGGCGAAAGCCATGCACCAGCACGATCTTCACGCCCATGCTCTGGATCATGGCCAGGTCTTGCGCCAGGTGCGGCAGCTTGCCGGCGGCAATCGCCTCGCCGCAGATCGCGACCACAAAGGTCTGGTTGCGGAACTTGTGGATATAGGGCGCGACCGAGCGAAACCAGGGCACAAAGGTGAAATTGAAGACGGCGGACATGGGCACGCTTTCGGGGTCAGAGGGGGTCAATGAAGCTGGCGTCGCTGGGTCATAAACCGGGCCGGTGGTGGGGCTGCGGGTTTTCCCGGAACGACGGAAATTTGCAATGAGTGTAAGGGAGTCGCCGCATGTTCGCTGCCTGCTGATCAAGGTTGCCTTATGTCTTCAGTACAGGTATGGTTCGGCTTCATGGAACAGTTTGTAACAGGATTCTGGGGGTGTTTTTTTGGCACCGCTGGCTTGATGCTGGCCGGTTCCGTATTGGCTTTCCTCAGATCGCTGCGTCGGGTGGCCTTGAATGCGGCCTTGTCTGCGCTGGCAGCGTCTTTTTTCGTGCTGGCTTTTCTGGGCGGGCTGCCGATCAATGACCCCGATACCCTGGCGCGCTTCCTGGCGCATGTGGCCTGCGGGGTTTCGGCGCTGCTGGTTTACCAGCTGCTTTCCATACTGGGCCTGCTGCGTCGGCCCGAAAGCCGGCATCGCGTCACCATGGCGCTGCTGGCGTTTGCCGCCGTGATGACGTTTGTCGGCTGGTTTTTGTCGCCACTGCAGGCTTTGCTGCTGGGCGCGCTCATGGCTTGCCTATTAGGTCTGCTGGCACTGGCCTTCAGTGTGCGCAACGCCTTGCGGGGTGACCGGCTGGCCTGGGTGGCGGTGTCAGGGGTTTTCTTCATGCTGATCGCCCTGGTCGGCTTGTACTGGGTTGCACTGGACCGGGCCGAGGTTCCCTGGCAGGTCCATATGTTCAGTGCACTGGCCGGAACCATTTATATGGCCATCATGGCTTCGATGATGTGGATGCGTTACGCCTACCTGATCGACTTGAACCATGTGATGGCCTGCGGGCCCAGCCATGACCCGGTGACGCGCATGCGTTCGCACAAGGAAACCGGGCGCATGGTGGGCGCCGCTTTCAAGTGCCGTCCCAGCGAAAGCGCGCCTCTGGGGGTCATTGTGGTGTCGATTGCCAATCTGTATGTGCTGGAAAAGCTTTACGGCCTGCCCGCGGTCAACCATGCGCTGTTTGTCTGCGCCGGGCGCCTGCGCCGTGCCGTGCCTGCCCACATTGAAATGGGTCGCCTGGCCGGTGATGGTTTTTTGCTGCTGGTGCGCAATGCTCGAGACAGTGGCCGGCTGATTCAGTTCGGACGCATGATCCAGGCGCAACTATCTCGCTCTGTGGCACTCAATACCGGCCAGAAAGGCGGCGCCTTGGGCAAGCAGCAAACCTGGTGGGCCGCCGACGTTGGTGTCGGGGTGCTCAAGGTGTCCCAGGCCGAGGCCCGTGTATCTGCGGCGGTGGCCATGGGTCGGGGCATGTCGCGCACGGCCTGGAGCTATCCCAGCCGGGTGGCCTGGTATGACGAAAAAAGCGATGAAATCGTCGGCATGCCCGTCGTAGAGTCCTGATCGCCGTCCAGCGACTGGCCAGAGCCGGCCAGGAACACCGATAATCAGCGGCTTTGACTGCTGGTTTTTCCTTGTCACCTCTGGCCATCACCTTTCCCGAATCGCTGCCGGTTTCCGGCAAACGCGAGGACATCGCCGCCGCGCTCAGCGCGCACCAGGTCATCATCGTTTGCGGCGAAACCGGCTCGGGCAAGACCACGCAGCTGCCCAAGATCGCGCTGGCGATGGGGCGCGGCAAGCTTAACTACCCGCCCGGCCAGGGCAAGCTGATTGGCCACACCCAGCCGCGCCGGATTGCCGCTTCCAGCGTCGCCAAGCGGATTGCCGAAGAGCTCAAAACCCCGCTGGGCGACGTGGTGGGTTACAAGGTGCGGTTTCAGGACCGGCTGAGCCGCGACGCTTCGGTCAAGCTGATGACCGACGGCATCTTGCTGGCGGAAACCCAGACTGATCCGCTACTCAAGGCCTATGACACCATCATCATCGACGAGGCCCATGAGCGCAGCCTGAACATTGATTTCTTGCTGGGCTATTTGCGCCAGCTGCTGCCGCGCCGGCCTGATCTGAAGGTGATCATCACCTCGGCCACGATTGATGCCCAGCGCTTTGCTGATTACTTTGCCAGCGCCAAAGGGCCGGCACCGGTCATCATGGTTTCGGGCCGCATGTTCCCGGTGGAGCAGCGCTGGCGCCCTTATGAAGAGTCGCGCGACTACGACTTGAACAACGCGATCGCCGATGCGGTGGACGAACTCTGGCTCAGCCCCCACAGCGCCGGCGACATCCTGATCTTTTTGCCCGGCGAGCGCGAGATTCGCGAAGCCGCCGACCATTTGCGCAAGCATCTGGCGCACCAGCCGCTCAATCGCAATGCCGAGGTCTTGCCGCTGTTCGCCCGCCTTTCCCAAGCCGAGCAGGACCGGATTTTTGACGGCCACACGGGCCGGCGCATCGTGCTAGCCACCAACGTGGCCGAAACCTCGCTCACCGTGCCCGGCATCCGTTATGTGATTGATGCCGGTACGGCCCGCGTCAAGCGCTACAGCTTTCGCAACAAGGTCGAGCAGCTCATGGTTGAGCCGATCTCGCAGTCGGCCGCCAACCAGCGCGCCGGCCGTTGCGGCCGGGTGGCCAACGGCATCTGCATACGCCTTTATGACGAGCAGGACTTTTTGGGCCGGCCGCGCTTTACCGACCCCGAAATTCTGCGCAGCTCGCTGGCCTCGGTGATTTTGCGCATGAAGTCGCTGCACCTGGGAACGATTGAAAGTTTTGCCTTCATCGAGCCGCCGCAGGGCCGCGCCATTGCCGACGGCTACCAGTTGCTGGCCGAACTCGGTGCGGTGAATGAGGACAACGAACTGACGCCGGTCGGCTGGACGCTGGCCAAGCTGCCGCTGGATCCGCGTGTGGGACGCATGATTCTGGAGGCCAAGGACAGGCAGGCGCTGGATGAAGTGCTGGTGATCGCCAGCGCGCTCAGCGTGCAGGACGTGCGCGACCGGCCCATGGACAAGCAGGCGCAGGCCGACCAGGCGCATGCCAAGTTCGACGATGAAAAAAGCGAATTCAGCGGCTATTTGCGGCTGTGGAAATGGCTGGGCGACTCGCGCGGCGGTCACGATGCGGTTCACAAGCTGACCAATCGCCAGTATGAAAGCCTGCTGCGCGAGAACTTCGTCAATATCCGCCGCGTGCGCGAGTGGCGCGATATTCATTCGCAGCTGCACAGCGTGGTGGGCGAACAAGGCTGGCATTTGAATGACAGGCCGGCTAGCTACGAGCAGCTGCATCTTTCCATGCTCTGCGGCCTGTTGGGCAATATTGGCTACAAGGGCGAGGAAGACGAGCACTATCTGGGCGCGCGCGGCATCCGGTTTTACCGCCATCCCGGCGCCCGGCTCAGCAAAAAGCCGGGCCGCTGGATAGTCGCCGCCGAGCTGGTGGAAACCACGCGTCTTTTTGGCCGCGGCCTGGCCAATATCGAGCCGCAGTGGCTGGAGCAGGTGGGCGGCCATCTTTTAAAGAAGCAGCTGCTCGATCCGCACTGGGAGAAAAAAGCCGCGCAGGTGACCGCGCTGGAGCGCGCCACGCTCCATGGCTTGGTGGTTTACAACGGCAGGCGCGTCAATTTTGGCCGGGTTGATCCGGTGGCGGCGCGCGAGGTGTTCATCCGTGAAGCGCTGGTGGCCGGCAACTGGGACACCAAGCTGCCCTTCCTGGCCGCCAATGAAAAACTGATTGCGCAGGTTCAGGATCTGGAGCACAAGGCGCGCCGCCAGGACGTGCTGGTCGATGAAGAGCTGATTTATGCCTTTTACGACCAGCAATTGCCCGCCGATGTGTGCAGCGGCGCGAGTTGCGAGAGCTGGTACAAGGCCGAGGCGAAAAAACAGCCCAACTTGCTGCTGTTGACGCAGGACGAGCTGATGCGCCACGAAGCCGCCGGCATCACGACGCAGGCCTTTCCCAAGACGCTGCGCCTGGGCGGCGTCGATTGCCTGGCAACCTATCTGCATGAGCCGGGTGACGCCAGAGATGGCGTGACGGTGGATGTGCCGCTGTTTGCGCTCAACCAGGTCAATGAGGAGCGCTGCGAGTGGCTGGTGCCCGGCATACTGAAAGACAAGATTCAGGCGCTGATCAAAACCCTGCACCAGCGCCCGCGTTCACGGCTGGTGCCCTTGCCCGATACCGCCGCCCGCATGGCCGCCGAGCTGATGGTGCCGGAAAAATTCGGCACCGGCTCGCTGACGGACGCGGTGCTGAAGTGGGTGCGCGATGCGACGTCGCTGGACATCAAGCGCGGCGACCTGAAGCTGGACATGCTGCCCGCCCACCTGTTCATGAACTTTCGGGTGCTCGATGAGCATGGCCGGCAACTGGGCTCTGGCCGCAATCTGGGCGCGCTCAAGGGCGAACTGGGCTCGCAGGCGCGTGGGGCTTTTCAGGCGCTGGCCGGCTTGAAGACGCGGGTCAGCCCCGAGCATGCCGGAACGCCCGGGAATTTTGAGTCAAACAAGCTTCCAGCCCAGGCAGGACGGTCGCAAGCAGCTACTAAAACTGTAGCGAATCAAGCCTCGCCCAAGTCGCCAGCGGTGAAGATGGCCGAGCGCTACACCAGCTGGAGCTTTGGCGAGTTGCCCGAGCTGATGGAGATCGGCAAGGGAAGCCAAACGCTGATCGGTTTTCCGGCGCTGATTGACCTGGGTGACGCGGTGACCATAGAAGTGTTTGACGAGCCCAATGTGGCCGCCGCCAAACACCGCGCCGGCTTGCGGCGCCTGTTTTCGCTGCAGATCAAGGACGCGCTGAAATACCTGGAGAAAAACCTGCCCGAGCTGCAGAAAATGGCCACTTCCTACATGCTGGTGGGCCGTGCCGCCGACAACTCGGGCGGCGGCACGGTGGACGAGCTGCGTCAGCAAATCATTGAAGTGGCGCTGGACCGGGCCTTTTTGCTGGAGCCGCTGCCGACCTGCGAGGCCGACTTTAAAAAGCGCATTGACGACGGGCGCGGGCGCCTGACCCTGATTGCCAGTGAAGTGGCGCGCCTGGCCGCCGGCATTCTGACCGAGTTTGCGGTGGCGCAGAGAAAGATCAAGGACACCAAAAATGCCGCAGAAGCCACGCAGGATGCCGCCCAGCAACTGCAGCGCTTGCTGCCCAAGAAGTTCTTGACCACCACGCCCTATGGGCAGCTGCAGCACTTCACGCGTTACCTCAAGGCCATCACCTTGCGGCTGGAGAAGTGGCGCACCGATCCGGCTCGCGACGCTGCGCGCATGGCCGAGTTACGGCCGCAGGAGCAGCGCTACTGGCGTCTGGTGGCCGAACGCAAGGGCGTGGTGGATGCGCGCATGCAGGAGTTCCGCTGGCTGCTGGAAGAGCTGCGCGTGAGCTTTTTTGCGCAGGAGCTGCGCACGCCGCAACCCGTGAGCGTGAAGCGGCTGGACAAGGCCTGGGCGCAGATCAACAGTTGAGGATAAGCGCTCGGCTGGCCATGGCTTGTTGGGCCATGACGGGACCGGTAAAGAGGTCACTGTATTGACATACAACATTGCTATGCTGACGCGTTGTTCAATATGAAGAGTGACTTGTCATGCAAATACCTGTGTCGGCCCCGCGAAAGTATCTTGCCGCGGCTTTTAGTGTTTTGGCCCTGCGTGCTGCGGTTTTGGGCATGCTCCGTGCGGGCGCTCCGGCGGCCCTGATGTCGCTGGCGCTGCTGTCGGGCGGCCATGCCAGTGCCGCGCCCCTGGTGGTCGCGCACCGCGGCGGCACCGGCGATGCGCCGGAAAACACGCTGACGGCGATTCGGAGTGCCTTGAAAAACCAGGCCGATGTGCTTTGGATCACGGTGCAGATCTCCAGCGATGGCGTACCGGTGTTGTACCGTCCGGCCAACGTCGCGGCCCTGTCAGATGGACAAGGCTTGGTCAATACATTGACGCTGGCGCAATTGCAACAACTCAACGTCGGTCATGCCTTCAGTCGCAACGATGCGGATGGCCAGAAAACCTATCCTTACCGCGCGCAAGCGTTGCAGATGCCGACGCTGCAAGAGGCGCTACGCCTGATTCCGAAATCAGTGCCGATTCTGATTGATCTGAAGCAATTGCCGGCTGCGCCGCTGGTGGCTGCAGTCGCACAGGTGCTGGGCCAGGAACAGGCTTGGGACCGCATCCGGGTGTATTCGACCGAAGCCGAAATTTTGCGCCTGATGGCGAATTACCCGCAGGCACGTTTGTTTGAGTCGCGCGATGCCACCCGGGATCGCCTCAGCAGCGTGGCGCTTTCCGGTGCTTGCGAAAAACCACCGTCAGCCGGAAGCTGGGTTGGCATGGAGTTCGAGCGCACGGTCACCGTGGTGGAAAAATTCACGCTGGGCGAGGGGACATCAGTGGTCAAAGCGCGCTGGTGGACGCCGGCAGCGGTGAGCTGTTTCAAGACCCATCCGGATGTCAAAATTGTGTTGTTCGGCATCGACTCGGCGGCGGCCTACCAGGCCGCGGAAGCGTTAGGCATCGACCATGTGATGACTGATTCGCCACGCAAAATGAAGACCATCCGTGCCACGAAGTAGCAACGATTGAATGTGTTGGGGAGAATTGAAGCCGGGCGATACAAGGAGGGGCAACGCGCCTACCGCAAAGGGGGCTTGCAATGCAAGCCCCCCTTTTGCGTGAGTGGCGACGAGACGGTTAAATTCGCCCCATCAGCAGCAGCACGACTAGGATGAGCACCACCAGTCCAATGCCCCCGCTGGGGCCGTAACCCCAGCTTCGGCTATGGCCCCAGGTTGGCAGGACGCCCACCAGGATAAGAATAAGAATAATCAGCAGAATGAGCGAGATGGACATGGAAGCACTCCTTGGTAGATGCCTTGATTCTTGCCCGGGGAAGGGCGCCATCAAGCAGGAAGGGAGCGCGTTTCATCGTCAGGGGCCGCCTACAGTCTTTTACAGTTTGGCCAGCCGCTGCAGCGCCATGTTCAGCGTTTCATCCTTTTTGGCAAAACAAAAGCGCACCACGCGCTGGTCAAAGCCATCGCCATAAAACGCCGACAGCGGGATCGCGGCCACACCGATTTCGGTGGTCAGCCATTTGCAGAATTCGGCCTCGTTCAAGTCGCTGACTTCCGAAATATCCACGCACTGGAAATAAGTGCCCTCGCTGGGCAGCAGCTTGAAGCGCGTGTCGGCCAGGCCAGCGCGAAACAGGTCACGCTTGCGCTGGTAAAAGGCCGGTAGCTCCAGGTAGGGGCGCTCATCGGCCATATAGGCGGCCAGGCCGTATTGCACCGGCGTGTTGACGGTGAACACATTGAACTGGTGCACCTTGCGGAACTCGGCGCTCAAGGCGGCTGGCGCCGCGACGTAGCCGACCTTCCAGCCTGTCACGTGGTAGGTTTTGCCAAAACTGCTGACGATGAAGGCGCGCGCCGCCAAACCCGGAAAACGCGCGGCGCTCTGGTGGATCTGCCCCTTGGCCGCATCGAAGACCATATGTTCGTAGACCTCGTCGCTGATCAGCAACACGTCGGTTGGCGCCAGGATGTCCTGCAGCTTGAGCAGGTCGGCCTCTAGCCAGACCGCGCCGCTGGGGTTGTGCGGCGAGTTGATCAGGATGGCGCGGGTTTTGGGCGTGATGGCGGCCGAGATTCTGTCGAAATCCGGGCGAAAGCTGCCTGGCGTCAGGGGGACGCGCACCACGCTGCCGCCGGCCAGCTCGATATTGGGCACATAGCTGTCGTAGCAGGGCTCCAGCACGATCACCTCGTCGCCGGGGTGAACCACGGCCAGGATGGCGGTGATGATGGCCTGGGTGGCGCCTGCCGTGATGGTGATCTCGGTGTTGGGGCTGTAGTTGCGGCCGTGCAGCTTGGCTATTTTTGCCGCGACCGCTTCGCGCAGCACTGGCACGCCGGTCATGGGCGGGTACTGGTTGAGCCCTTGCTTCATGGCGTCGGTGACGGCGTTGACCAGTTTCGGGTCACAGTCAAAATCCGGGAAGCCCTGGCCCAGGTTGACCGCGCCTGTTTCCGCGGCCAGCGTGGACATCACGGTGAAAATGGTGGTACCAACGGCCGGCAGCTTGGTTTGGAGCGTGGGGGTGCGTTCGAGAATGGTCGTCATGATTGAGCTGAATGTGTGGTTCTTGTTCAAGCCGTCGCCGCGGAACCGGCTTGGCCGGGCCGCTGGCGGCGCCCCTTGAGGGGAAGCAGCCGCTGGCCACCTCGGAGGGTTAAATCTCGTAGTCGTTGATGCGACCGGCCATGGCCTTGGTGATCAGGGTGCGGTCAAGTTTGTCGCTGAGCAGTTCGGCGAATTTATAGACGAAATTGCGCAGGTAGGCGCTGCGCTTGAAGGCGACCCGGGCCACGTTCACGCCAAACAGCGCACCCGCAGGGATGGCCAGCAGGTCGCTGTTGGTGCCGTCGTCCTTGAGCGCCATCTCGGCCACAATGCCGACACCCAGCCCTAGTCGTACATAGGTCTTGATGACGTCGGAATCGATGGCCTCGAGGGCAATCCGCGGCTGCAGGCGCTTGGCGGCAAAGGCCTGGTCAATCTTGGTGCGACCGGTAAACGAGGGGTGGTAGGTGATCAGCGGCTCCAGCGCCAGGTCTTCCAGCGTGATGCCGTCTTTTTTGGCCAGAGGGTGATCCACGGGTATCACCAGCATGTGCTGCCATTCGTAGCAGGGCAGGGTGACCAGATCCTCGAAATGGGTCAGCGATTCCGTGGCAATGCCGATCTCGGCGACTTCATCCAGCACCATGCGCGCCACCTGGTCGGGCGAGCCCTGGTGCAGACTGACATTGACCTTGGGGAAGGCTTCGCGCAGCCTCGCCACTGGCTGCGGCAAAACATAGCGGGCCTGGGTGTGGGTGGTGGCAATGGAAAGTGTGCCGCTGTCCTGGGCCGAAAACTGCTCGCCTATGCGCCGCAGATTGCCCACTTCGCGCATGATGAGCTCTATGCTCTTTAGTACATGCTGGCCGGGCTCGGTCACGCGTTTGAGGCGCTTGCCGTGACGCGCAAAAATCTCCACACCCAACTCCTCCTCCAGCTCGATGATGGCCTTGGAGACGCCAGGCTGCGAGGTATGCAGCGCTTTGGCGGTTTCGGTCAGGTTCAGGTTGCGCCGTACGGCTTCCTGAACAAAGCGGAATTGGTGAAGGTTCATATCGAATTGTGGCTAATAGTTTGTTTTATTATGCCCGTTTTGCGCTAAAGAAAGGCTCGTTTTTTAGCGAACTGGCTGCTGGCCTGCCAGGGGCTAGGACAGTGCTATATCGGCCAGCAATGCCGTCAGTTGCTCGTGCTCGCCGGCGGTGGGCAAAAGCTCAATCGCCACGCCGGGGTGCGCGGCTCTGATGTGCTCGACCAGGCGTGGCAAATCTTCGCGCGCATGTTTGCCTACCCCAAGGAAAAGGGGAAATATCCTTATGGGGCGGGCACCATCAGCTATCAAATTTGCGGCAGCCTCGGCCAGCGAGGGCGCGCAGAGCTCCAGGTAAGCGCAGCAGACTTTGGCGTCTGGCTGGCGGGCGAGGATGCGCGCGGCAACGGCTTCAATGGGCGCACGCCATAGCGGGTCACGTGAGCCATGGGCCAGCAGCACAATGCCTGGTAAGGTCGATGGTGAAAGCGTCATGTCGGAAAGCGCATGATTGCGACGGCGAGCCGGTATAGGCGCTTAGTGTCTGAGGACCAGCCAGCCAAACGCTCCCAGCGACACGGCCATGTAAAGCAAGCCCGGTGTTGCTGCCGCCAGCCAGGGCTGCCAGTTGCGCAGGTTGCCAATATAGCCAAACACGTTGTTGAGCAGGAAAAAGCTGATACCTATCATGACGCCGGCAAACACATAGGCGGCGATGCCGCCCGAGCGGAAATGCAGGTAGGCGAAAGGCAGGGCCAGCATCACCATCACCATACAACTCAGCGGGTAAAACACCTTTTTCCAGAACTCAATTTCATAGCGCTGGGCGGTCTGGCTATTGGCTTCAAGATGGCGGATGTAGTTGAAAAGATCGATGGTGGCCATGCGATCGGGCTTGAGCAGCGCCACCGACACCATTTCTGCACTGATTTCGGTGGGCCATCTAAAGCTGTCTAGGGTCGCCCGTTTGACCCTAGCTACTTCCTGGGTGGGGTTCTGGCCGGTGCTGGGGACTTCAAATTCCGTCCGTGTGGCCTCCTCAAGCAGCCAGGCGTCATCCTTGGTGAATGAGGCAACCGGCGCTTGGGTGGTCGAAACAATCAATCCCTTGTTGTTGAATTCGAAAATCTGCACGCCGTGCATCTCATTGTCAGGAGACAGGGTTTTGACGTTGGCGACAACGGTGTTGTAGGTTTGTTTTTCTTTCAGCCAGGCCCCCGTCTGACCCACGGTGATCTTGCCTTGGTAGCGGGCCTTGAGCAGTTGCGCGGCGCGCTCGCTGGCCGGTGCCACGTAATCTCCCACGGCAAAACTCAGGGCCACAAAAAAAGCACCGAGAGCCAGCAGCAACCTGAGCGCTCGCCATGGCCCCAGGCCGCTGGTTCGCAAAATGGTGTATTCAGAACTCTGGGCCAGGCGCGCCATGACGAAAATGCTGCCTATCAGCACCGAAATCGGAAGCAGTTCATAAAGGTGGTTGGGAATCAGCAGGGCCACATAGAGCAGGGCATGCTTGATTTGGTAAACGTTGGCCGCACCATCACTGAGACTGTTGTTTTTCCCCAGATATTGCAATTCGTCGACCAGGTCAAAGAAGCAAAACAAGGCCAGAAAACCCAAGGCAACCAGGGCAATGGCGGTCAGGACTTCGCCGTAAATCAGGCGGCGTATGGTTTTCATGACTTGCTGCTTCCGTTGGCGCCTATGGCTGGAGATGGCTGTGTTCGTCTTGGTCTCAGCCTGAAAACCCGGTTGGTGTGCCGTTTGGCCAGCCAGGCCATGCCGAGCAGAAAAATACCGCCATGCATGGCAAGCAGCAAATGGCCAAAGCCAACCAGGCCGACCAGAATCCAGCTTTGGCCCAGGTTGACGAGGTTGTTGTAAACCACAAAAGTCAGCAGCACGAAAATCATGTTGCCACTGCGTCCACCACGCGGATTCACGCTGGCCAGGGCGACCGCAAGAATCACGAAGTTGATGGCAGCCAAAGCCAGTCCTATGCGCCAGGCCAGTTCACCGAGGTTGGCCGGCGTGGGTGCCTTGATCAGGGCCTTGATCGAAAGCAGCTTGGGCTCCGGCAAGCTTTCGTTGAAGGAATTTGAGCTCCCCGTTTTGGTGCCGTATTCTTCGAAGTCACTAATTTTGAGGGCGGATTGCCCAATCTCGTTTTCCAGTCGCTGTCCGTTCGATAGCATCAGGAACTGGGTGTCGCCCTGGGTCTCTATGCGACCCGAGCGCGCCGTGGTGACGGAGTTCTTGCCCTTTTCCGTTGCGGCAATGAATACATTGTTGCTGGCTTGCTCGCCCGCCAGATCGCGGTCTATGAAGAAGACGCGGTTGCCACTGGATGATTCCTGAAACTGGCCGGGCGCAATCCGATCCAGGTCGCCGCGTTGTTCGTAGCGGCTTTGCATGTCCTTGGTTTGCTGGTTGGCCCAGGGCCAGACAAAAATGGCCATCAGGGTGATCACCAGCAAAACCGGCCAGGCAAAACGGAACAGTGGTTTCAAGAAAACCGCCAGCCCCTGGCCGCTGGTGAACCAGACCACCATTTCGCTGTCACGGTACATGCGGGACAAGGTGCTGACCATGGCAATGAAAAGCGATAGGGTCAGAATGGTTGGCAGGCGGCCCAAGGCCGAGTAGGCCATGAAGAGCATGACATCTTGGGGGTTGATGAAGCCGCGCGAAGCCTGGCCTAGCGTACGGATCAGCACGATGGTCATGACGATGGTGACCAGCACCACTAGGGTGGCTCCGAAACTGCGTGCCAATTCTTTGCGAATTGAAGATTGGAATAACATTGACTGAATAGCTGCTTTTGCTTTGTTTTATTTTTGTTTTACTTTGGTTTATTTACCAGACCCTGAATTATGGACTTTGAACTCAAAACACTGACCCGCGCCCGTATCTGTAGCGAAAAATGTGATGCCCTGCTGGTGCTCATACCCCAGGATCTGAGTCCAGCTGACGATCCTTTGTCGGCATTGGCTGCACTGGCCATCAAGTCAGGTGATTTTGAAGCCAAGCCAGGCAAGCTGCTCGGCACCTATCGCACGCCAGATATTGCCGCAACGCGGGTTTTGCTGGTGGGCGTGGGGGATGGCAGTCCAAAAAATATCCGCGCTGCAGTGACTGCCGGGTTCGCCGCTCTAAAGACCAGCAATGCAAAACGAGCCGTGCTTTGCCTGAGCGCACTGGATAAGCCGTCACCCGAGGTCGTGCGCGCAGCGGTGGTGGCCAGCAGCGAAGCGACCTATTCCTACAGCACCACCAAATCCAAGGCGGCGCCGGCCAAGCTGCAGCGCATCGTGGTCGCCGTGAACGAGGTGGCGAGTGTCAAGGCCGGATTCGACAAAGGCGTCGGCTTGGTCCAAGGTATTGAGTTTGCAAAAGAGTGGGGCAACCGGCCGGCCAACCACGCTACGCCCACCTTGCTGGCAGGCGCGGCCAAGGAACTTGGAAAACTGGCCAACATCAAGGTGGACGTGCTGGGTCCCAAGGAGGTTGCCAAGCTGGGAATGGGTTCGTTCATGGCCGTTGCTCAGGGCACGGCAGAGCCTTTGCGCTTTATTGTGCTGCGTTACGAGGGCGCGGCCAAGGCCGCGGCGCCCGTGGTATTGATTGGCAAGGGCATTACCTTTGATACCGGCGGTATCTCGATCAAGCCCGCGGCCGAGATGGACGAGATGAAGTTTGACATGTGCGGTGCCGCGAGTGTTCTGGGCACCTTCCGGGCCCTGGCCGAGTTGCAGCCTGCGTTGAATGTGGTGGGATTGATTCCGGCGTGTGAAAACATGCCAGGGGAGCGCGCCATCAAGCCTGGCGACGTGGTGACCAGCATGAGCGGGCAGACCATAGAAATCCTCAATACCGATGCCGAAGGCCGGCTGGTGCTGTGTGACGCATTGACTTATGCGGCGCGTTTCAAACCCAAGGCGGTGGTGGATATTGCCACGCTGACCGGCGCCTGCGTCATTGCCCTGGGTGGCGTGCGCAGCGGACTTTTCTCCAGCAATGATGCGCTGGCACAGTCATTGGCGGATGCCGGTGAATCCTCCCTGGATTTGTGCTGGAGGATGCCGCTCGATGATGAGTATGCTGACGGGTTGAAGTCAAATTTTGCCGATGTCGCCAATGTGGCCGGCAGGGCAGGCGGTTCGGTGACGGCCGCCAAGTTCTTGCAGCGTTTTGCAGCAGACTTCCCTTGGGCGCATCTGGACATCGCCGGCACGGCCTGGAAAGGCGGCGCCGCCAAAGGTGCAACAGGCCGTCCGGTGCCCCTGCTGGTCGACTATTTGCTGAGTCAGGTCGTACCGCCTGTGAGCGGCAAAGTGCCGTCCAAGGCCAAGCGCATCACGAAAAGCAAGCCAGCTGCTAAAACCCGGGCATGACCGAGATCGCCTTTCATTTCAATGTACCCGACAAGCTGGCGTATAGCTGCCGGTTGCTGCGAAAGGCCTACCTGAGTGGCGCCAAGGTCGTGGTGACGGCTGAGCCCGAGCGCCTGAACGAACTCGATCAATTGCTGTGGAGTTTTTCTCCCACGGAGTTTGTGCCTCATTGCCGCGCCAGTGCCTCCGGGCACAACCTGACGGCCACGCCGGTGCTGCTTGCCGAGTCGCTGACAGAGTGTCCGCATTACGAGATTCTCGTTAATCTGGGGCTGGGCATTCCTGCCGAATTTGAGCGGTTTGAGCGCTTTATTGAAGTGGTGGCGCGGGACGACGAGGACCGCTTGGCTGCGCGCGACCGCTGGAAGCATTACACCGATAGGGGCTATGCCATGAAGCGTTATGACCTTGCAGCGGCGAGGGAGGGGGCATGAGCCGCGCATCCGTTCCACCCCGTTTCGTCCCCACGCTGACCGAGGTCGTTCAGCCCGAGTCTTTGCCAGCACCGCTCCTGGATGAGGCCGGTGTTCCTGCGGCGCCGCCAGCCGAGCAGGTCGACCAAATGGTGCAGCGGGTGCTGCAGCGCGTAGATCTGATGCTGGAGCGGCATTTGCGGGAGGCTGTGGGGCAACTGATCCTGGAGCACACCCAAACCCTGGCGCCCCGTCTGCGCGAGGAAATTGAGCTGGTGGTACGCCGATCCGTCAGTCAGGCTTTTGAACAGGAAGCCGCGCAAGCGCCTGTCCGATTTTAAACCCGACTTCAGACTCTTCTCGTCTGTTTTTGCCTGATGCAGCGCAGGCTGATCTGCCGTTGCCGCTATTCAAATTGCCTGGGGAGGGGAGCGCTTCGGGTAAACCCCCTTATCCAGAATATCCTAGGGGCGTTGCTATGGTGCGGGCCCGAAAATTGCGTTATGTTCGGCTCCGTTGAGTTAAAAAATTCGTTCTCAACCTTTAACGGTAATTTCCTAATCGGAGTGTTTTTATGCGAATCAAACTGAAACTGACAGTAGTGGCTGCGCTTGCTATGGTGGCGGGTGTTGCTTCTGCGCAAGACGCAGTAGTGAAAATTGGCCACGTGGGGCCGATGTCCGGTTCACAGGCCCACTACGGCAAGGACAATGAAAATGGCGTGCGCATGGCCATTGATGATCTGAATGCACAGAATCTTGTCATCGGTGGCAAAAAGGTCAAATTTGAAATTGCCGCTGAAGATGACGCTGCCGATCCAAAACAGGGCACGGCTGTCGCACAAAAACTGTGCGATATGAAAGTGGCTGGTGTGGTCGGTCACCTGAATTCGGGTACGACCATTCCCGCTTCCAAGGTGTACAACGACTGCGGCATTCCCCACGTCACGGGCGCTGCAACCAACCCCAACCTGACCAAGCCTGGCTATAAAACGACTTACCGAATCATCGCCAACGACAATGCGCTGGGTGCTGGGCTGGCCTTTTATGCGGCAGATGCTCTGAAGCTGAAAAAGGTCGCCATTATTGATGACCGTACCGCTTATGGTCAGGGCGTTGCCGAAGTGTTCAAAAAGACGGCTCAAGCAAAAGGGATGACCGTGGTGGACGAGCAGTTCACTACCGACAAAGCTACCGATTTCATGGCCATTTTGACGGCCGTCAAGTCGAAAAATCCTGATGCCGTCTTCTTCGGCGGTATGGATGCCCAGGGTGGCCCGATGTTGCGTCAGATGGAGCAATTGGGCATGAGCAACGTCAAGTATTTTGGCGGCGATGGCATTTGCACCGCTGAAATTGCCAAACTGGCAGGTGGCGCCAAGACGCTTAGCAATGTGATCTGTGCTGAAGGTGGCGCATCCTTGGCCAAAATGCCTGGTGGTGAAGCCTGGAAAAAGCGTTACGACGCAAAATACCCTGGTCAGTTCCAGATTTACAGCCCGTACACCTATGATGCGACCTTCGTTCTGGTTGACGCCATGAAGCGTGCCAACTCGACCGATCCCAAGGTCTACACCCCAGAATTGATCAAAACCAATTTCAAGGGCGTGACCACCACCATCGCTTTCGAGCCCAATGGTGAGTTGAAAAATCCGGCCATTACCTTGTATGTCTACAAGGACGGCAAGAAATCCGCTTTGAACTAAGTTCTGCAGCGGAAACAAAAAAAGCCACCGAAAGGTGGCTTTTTTATTGGTCTTTCGACCTGCTCGGTTTTGGAGTCACCGGGCTAATTTTGGCGGAAGAGGCGGGATTCGAACCCGCGGTGAGTTTTACCCCACGCACGCTTTCCAGGCGTGTGACTTAAACCGCTCATCCACCCTTCCGCGAAGCCTCTAATTGTAGCAGTGCTTGAGCCTACTTTGATCTCATGAGTGCACGAAATGTTCCGGTTAGTGAAGTGCGCCTTGAAATCGGTGCTTTTCCAGTTGGGCCAGAGTGACAAATTTCAGGGTGTTGTAGTGGGTGGCCTCGAGAATCACTGGCGGCGCACACCCGGCTTCCAGCGCCTCGCGCCAGCGATTGGCACACAGACACCAGCGGTCACCCGGCTGGAGCCCGGCAAAGCGTTGCTGGGGGCGCGGCGTGAGCAAGTCATTGCCGCGGGCGCTGGAAAATGCCAGAAATGCCTGGGTCACCCGTACGCACACCAGATGCGAGCCGAGGTCGGACGCATCGGTATTGCAGCAACCGTCCCGGAAATAGCCGGTCAATGGGTCGTAAGAGCAGGAAAGCAATTCCGTACCCAGCACATTTTTGACAATCATGGTCTTGCCTCTGAACGGAGATCTATGCTTATCGACTAAGTCTTGTTGGCCTGCACCATTTTCATGGCTGAGGCAATCAGGGCCGACACCTCGGTCATGTTGCTGGGCACGATCAGGGTGGTGGTGGCGTCGTTGGCAACACTGGAATAGGCTTCGACAGCTTTTTCGGCCACCTTGAGCTGCACGGCCTGCTCGCCGCCTGGCTGACGAATCGCAGCGGCAACAACCTCAATGGCTTTTGCATTGGCTTCGGCCACCGCGGTAATGGCGGCGGCTTCGCCTTGCGCGTTGTTGATGGCAGCCTGTTTTTCGCCTTCGGAGCGGGCGATAAACGCTTCCCGTTCGCCGGTGGCAATATTGATCTGTTCCTGCTTGCGGCCCTCGGAGGCGGCGATCAGTGCGCGTTTTTCGCGCTCGGCGGTGATTTGTGACTGCATGGCATGGAGAATTTCCTTGGGTGGCGTCAAATCCTTGATTTCGTAGCGCAAAACCTTGACGCCCCAGTTCAGGGCCGCTTCGTCAATCGCCGCCACCACTTGCGCATTGATGATGTCGCGCTCTTCAAAGGTTTTGTCCAACTCCAGCTTGCCGATGACGGAACGCAGTGAGGTCTGCGCCAGCTGAGTCACCGCCACGATGTAGTTGGAGGAGCCATAGCTGGCGCGCATGGGGTCTGTGACCTGGAAGTACAGGATGCCGTCGACCTGTAGCTGGGTGTTGTCGCGGGTGATGCAGACCTGGCTGGGAACATCCAGCGGGATTTCCTTCAAACTGTGCTTGTAGGCCACCCGGTCGATAAAGGGCACCAGAAAATTCAGGCCCGGCGTGAGACTGCCATGGTATTTGCCCAAACGCTCGATCACCCAGGCATTTTGCTGCGGCACCACCTTGATGCTACGGACGATAAAGATGCCTGCCAGGATGAGGATGACGAGTGCTATTTCCATGGATTCTCCATTTATTGATTGAGTGAAGGTGAATTTGGGTCCGGGTGACGCAACGGCGTGCGTTTGCTACAGGCTCTTGAGCCTACAGTTTTTCAATGACCAGGCGGTTGCCCAGCATTTCCTTGATGCGAAAACTGCCAGGACTGGCCGGTGCGGCCGGATCGCTGGTCACCGCTGTCCATTGCGCGCCGCGAAATTTCACGGTCGCCGTACCGTCGGCATTCCAGCGCAGCACTTGTACCGGCTCACCGATGTCAAGGTGAACATCCCGGTTGGCATTGACCGAAAAGGGGGCAGGGCTCTTGCTGCGGTGCCAATACCAGGCGGCGACCGCGCCGCCGCCAATCACCGCCGTGATTACTATCTGGCCTATCAACGGCAGGCCCAGATGAGCGGCAATGGCACCGGCAGCAAGCCCCAGAGCCATCATCAGCAGGTAAAAGGTGCCCGTCATCAGCTCAACCGCTACCGCGGCCCCAGCTAGCAACCACCAGATACTTGATTCGCTCATGATTCCCCCTTTTGTCGATGATGCGCTACATTTTGGAGCAAATACACCCTTGTACGAGCGCATAGACACAATATCTCCGTACACTTCGCAGTCCTTTATCAAAACGTTCGGGCTCAACCTGTCTATGCCCATCGAGCGTTGTCCCATGCCCTCCGACAGGTTCAGGGCTCCATGAATTGCTGCTAACGCCATGAAATTTCGCTTTCCGATTGTCATCATTGACGAAGACTTCCGCTCCGAGAACACCTCGGGATTAGGTATTCGCGCACTGGCGCAAGCCATAGAAAGCGAAGGCTTTGAGGTGTTGGGCGCGACCAGTTATGGGGACTTGTCCCAGTTTGCGCAGCAGCAAAGCCGTGCCAGTGCCTTTATCTTGTCGATTGACGATGAAGAGTTCACGCCCGGGCCTGACCTGGATCCGGCCGTGCTGGACTTGCGCAAGTTCATCGAAGAGGTGCGGCGTAAAAACCTGGATGTGCCGATTTATGTCTACGGCGAGACCAAAACCTCGCGTCATATTCCCAACGACATCCTGCGCGAACTGCACGGCTTCATTCATATGTTTGAAGACACGCCAGAGTTCGTGGCACGCCACATCATTCGCGAGGCCAAAAGCTATCTGGAAGGCGTACAGCCCCCATTTTTCAAGGCCTTGCTGGATTACGCCGATGACGGCTCCTTCTCCTGGCACTGCCCGGGGCATTCGGGTGGCGTGGCCTTCCTGAAAAGCCCGGTGGGCCAGATGTACCACCAGTTCTACGGTGAGAACATGCTGCGTTCCGACGTGTGCAACGCTGTGGAAGAACTCGGCCAGCTGCTCGACCATACCGGCCCGATAGCGGCGTCCGAGCGCAATGCCGCGCGCATTTTCAATGCCGATCATTGCTTTTTCGTCACCAATGGCACGTCGACCAGCAACAAAATGGTGTGGCACCACACCGTAGCGCCCGGCGATGTCGTGGTGGTTGACCGCAACTGCCACAAGTCCATCCTGCACGCCATCATCATGACGGGCTCGATTCCGGTGTTTTTGAAGCCGACACGCAACCATTTCGGCATCATCGGACCGATTCCGCAGAGCGAATTCGAGCCCGACACCATACGCGCCAAAATTGCCGCCAACCCGCTGCTCAAGGGCGTTGACGCCGCCACGGTCAAGCCCCGGGTGTTGACGCTGACGCAGTCCACCTACGACGGCGTGCTGTACAACACGGAAACCATCAAAGGCATGCTGGACGGTTATATCGATAACCTGCATTTTGATGAAGCCTGGCTGCCCCACGCGGCCTTTCATCCGTTTTACGGCACTTACCACTCTATGGGGAAGAACCGGATTCGACCCAAAAATGCGGTGGTCTATGCCACCCAGTCGATCCACAAGCTGCTGGCCGGTATCAGCCAGGCTAGCCAGGTGCTGGTGCAGGATTCACAAAATACCAAGCTGGACAGGCATCTCTTTAATGAGGCCTATCTGATGCACACCTCGACCTCGCCGCAATACAGCATCATCGCCAGCTGCGACGTGGCCGCCGCCATGATGGAGCCGCCGGGCGGCACCGCGCTGGTGGAGGAAAGCATTGCCGAGGCACTCGATTTCCGGCGCGCCATGCGCAAGATCGCCGAAGAATATGGCGGCGACTGGTGGTTCAAGGTCTGGGGGCCGGACAAGCTGGTGGAGGAGGGCATAGGTCTGGCCAAAGACTGGATCATCAAGGGTGAGTCGCGCAGCGCCAAGACGGCGAAGAACGGCGCCAACAACTGGCATGGTTTTGGCCAGATGGCGACCGGCTTCAATATGCTGGATCCGATCAAGTCGACCATCGTCACGCCCGGTCTGGACCTCAATGGCAAGTTCTCCAAGACCGGTATTCCCGCCAGCATCGTGACCAAGTTTTTGGCCGAACACGGTGTGATCGTGGAAAAAACCGGCCTTTACAGCTTTTTTATCCTGTTCACCATTGGCATTACCAAGGGGCGCTGGAACACCTTGCTAACGGCGCTGCAGCAGTTCAAGGACGATTACGACAAGAATCAGCCGATGTGGCGCATCCTGCCCGAGTTCTGCCAGAAGTTCCCGCGCTATGAGCGCATGGGCCTGGCCGACCTGTGCCAGCATATTCACGCCCTTTACACCAAGTACGACATTGCGCGCCTGACGACCGAGGTCTACCTGAGCGATCTGGCGCCGGCCATGAAGCCTAGCGATGCCTATGCCCATATCGCGCACCGGACCACCGAGCGGGTGGAGATTGACCACCTGGAGGGCCGTATCACGGTTGGGCTGGTCACGCCTTACCCACCAGGCATTCCCTTGCTGATTCCCGGGGAAGTGTTTAACAAGAAAATTGTCGACTACCTCAAGTTCTCCCGCGAGTTCAATGCCCAGTGCCCTGGCTTTGAAACCGATATCCATGGGCTGGTGGCCCAGGAAGACAGCAAGGGCAAGATTCGCTACTACGCTGATTGCGTCAAGAAGTAGCCGGGAAACAGCGGCTGGCGTGCGCGCCGGCCGCTCTCACAAGGCGAAGTCTTCGCGCACTCGCATGAAGCTGGCAAAGCGGGGAATACCGCTGTTATTCAAGCCTCTGAAGCGGTAAGTGACCTGAGCCCCAAGATGCGGCGGGTTTTCCCGCTGGGCATCGGTAAAGCCGCTGCCCAACTTGAACCGCAGCCCCGGCTGGCCGTTGACCGCCGGCATTTCAAGCAGCAGCGCCCCCAGCTTGCCGACATATTTTCCCTTGCCGGGAATATGCGCCACCACGCGCGCTTCGCTGTCTTCGTGGGTTTTGAGCTTGAGCAGATCGTCGTTGCGCTGCGCCTTGTAGAGCGATGCGCCACGATGCAGCATCAGGCCCTCACCGCCATGTTTGACGGTCTTGGCCAACAGGCTGAGCAAGGCCTGGTGGCTGGCCACCTTGGACTGCGCCACGGCCTGCACCCAGGGCTGGTCGATCCGGCTGACCCAGCCATTCAGGATGGGAAGCCGCTCGGTGAAACTGCCGCCTTCTGCCGGCAAGTCAAAGACCATGAAGCGCATGGCACGCCAGGCCTCGTCATTGGGCGTTTGCTGTCGCACGGTGGAAACGGCTTTGGCGAACTGGCCGCGACCGGCCCACAGCTCGCCGTCCAGCGCGACCTTGGGCCAGCCTGCCGTGAACCAGTCCGGTGTGGCTATGCGCTCACCTCCCCGGGTCAAGAGCTTTTCACCATCCCAGTAGCCACGCACGCCATCGAGTTTTTCGCTGACCCAGTAGTCGGCCAGAAGGATGCCGGGACGGTAGACATTGGCCAGCATCAGTGGCGGTGGCGCCGCTGCCGCGAGCAGGGGCGAAGCGGCGACGGCGAAGCCGATCAGCGATAGAAAAGAGCGCCGCCGCATGCTAAGCCGTTGGGGATGAATTTGCTATTGAAAAAATAGCTACTGTCGCCCACTGGACGGGCGCTAAAGCCACTTTTTTCTTAAAAATCAGGCCAGCGCTTCGCTGCTGCGGCTGATGCCGGCCGTCTGGCTGAAGCCGCCGTCGACATAGGTGATTTCGGCAGTGACGCCGCCGGCCAGGTCGCTCAGCAAAAATGCCGCGACATTGCCGACATCTTCAATGGTGACGTTGCGGCGCAGCGGCGAGGCCGAAGCCACCACGCTCAGCAGCTTGCTGAAGTCCTTGATGCCGCTGGCAGCCAGGGTCTTGATGGGGCCGGCGCTGATGCCGTTGACACGCATGCCTTTGGAGCCCAGGGATTCGGCCAGGTAGCGCACCGACGCTTCCAGGCTGGCCTTGGCCAGGCCCATGGTGTTGTAGTTGGGGATGGTGCGCTCCGCGCCCAGATAGGTCAGGGTGAGCAGTGCGGCCTTGTTGTTGAGAAAGGGCAGTGCGGCCTTGGCCATGGCTGGAAAGCTGTAGGCGCTGATGTCATGGGCGATCGTGAAGCCCTCGCGCGAGAAACCTTCCAGAAAATCGCCGGCAATCGCTTCGCGCGGGGCGTAACCAATGCTATGCACAAAGCCGTCAAAAGTCGGCCAGGTCTGGGACAGATCGGCAAACAGCTTTTCAATTTGCGCGTCATCGCCGACGTCGCAGTCGAAGATCAGCTTGGAGTCAAAGTCCGCGGCGAATTCGGTGATGCGGTCCTTGAAACGTTCGCCTACGTAGCTGAAGGCCAGCTCGGCGCCCTGTGCGCGGCAGGCCTTGGCAATGCCATAGGCAATGGAGCGGTTGGACAGCACGCCCGTGATCAACAGTTTTTTGCCGGTGAGAAAACCCATTTTTATGCTCCAGTGTGTTTGGTGAGTCGGCCAAGTGGGCGCCAGCGAGCCGGCGCCCGAATTTCTGCCGAGCTAAGTAGGGCAGAATTGTCGCATGCGGGATTTCTATTTTTTACGGGCCCTGGCGATGGGCCTGATGGCATGCCTTGCCCCGGCCTCATGGGCGGCCCACGCATATGCCCAGTTTGGCGACATCAAATACCCCGTTGGCTTCAGTCACTTTGACTATGTGAACCCGGCGGCGCCCAAGGGCGGCGAGATCCGCATGGTGCCGCCAACCCGGCCCACCAATTTTGACAAGTTCAACCCCTTTACCTTGCGCGGCACCGCGCCTTACGGCATTGGCAGCTTGCTGATTGAAAGCCTGCTGGTCGGCAATGCCGAGGAGCCCACCACGGCCTATGGCTTGCTGGCTGACGATGTGGTGGTGGCGGCCGACAAACTCTCGGCCACCTTTCATCTCAACGAAAAAGCGCGCTTTCACAATGGCGCGCCTGTGCTGGCGGCCGATGTGCTGCACTCCTGGAGCCAGCTCACGGGCAAGCTCGCCGCGCCGCAATACCGCACGATTTATGCGGAGGTCAAGGGCGTCACGGTGCTGTCCGAGCGGGTGCTGCGCTTTGACTTCCTCACGCCCAACCGGGAACTGCCGCTGGTGGTGGGTGGCATGCCGATCTTTAGCCGCGACTGGGGCAAGGTGGCCGGTGTCAGCAAGCCCTTTGACCAGATCGTCTCCGAGCCGCCCATAGGTTCGGGGCCCTACAAGATTGCCAACCTTGCGATGGGGCGGGACATCACCTATGTGCGCGACCCGGCTTACTGGGGTGCTGAGCTGCCGAGCCGCAAGGGCCAGTTCAATTTTGACCGCATTACCTTCAAGATTTATCTGGACGAAACCTCGCGTTTTGAGGGCCTGAAGGCCGGCGAATACGATTTTTTGCGTGAGTTCATCTCGCGCAACTGGGCGCGCCAGTACACCGGCAAGCAGTTCAGCTCGGGCGAGCTGGTCAAGCGCGCCTTTGAAAACCGCAACCCCGGTGACTTTCAGGGCTATGTCTTCAACCTGCGCAAGCCCAAGTTCCAGGATGTACGGGTGCGTCAGGCCATAGGCCTGGCCATGGACTTCGAATGGATGAACCGGCAGCTGTTTTATGGCCTTTACAAGCGCGTGAACGGCTACTTCCCCAATAGCGAGTTTCACGCCGAAGGCCTGCCCAAGCCCGACGAGCTGGCCTTGCTGGAGCCTTTGCGCGCCAAACTCAACCCGGCCGTGTTTGGCCCGGTGCCGTTGTCACCCAGCACCACGCCACCCGGCAGCCTGCGCGAAAACCTGCGCCAGGCCCAGGCGCTGCTGAAAGAAGCCGGCTGGACTTACCGCGATGGCGCACTGCGCAATGCCCAGGGCGAGGCCTTCACCATGGAGTTTCTGAACGACCAGCCCTCGCTGATCCGCATCGTCGGGCCGTTTCAGAAGGCGCTGGAGAAGCTGGGCATCGGCATGACTTATCGCGTCGTCGACTTCTCTCTGAGCAAGCAAAAGCTGGACGGTTTTGACTTTGAAGTCACCACGCTGCGCCTGCCCGGCAGCACGGCACCGGGGGGTGAGCTGCTGGAGCTGTTTGGCTCCAAGGCCGCCGCCACGCCGGGCTCCTCCAATCTCTGGGGGATCGCCGATCCGGCGGTTGATGCGCTGCTGCAAAAAGTGGTGAAGGCCACCACCCGGCCCGAATTGAGCGCCGCCATGCGAGCGTTGGACCGAGTCTTGACCAATGGCTACTACTCGGTGCCCCAGTATTACGGCGACGAGTTTTTTATCGGCTACCGACCCGGCCGCTTTGTCCTGCCGGCAGTGATTCCGCCGTATTACCAGGCCGATAGCTGGGCCATGAGCACCTGGTGGGCGAGATGACCCCCACGCTTGTCACTTCGTGTACTGCGCTGCCCCCCGAGGGGGCCGCTGCGCCTGAGGCCCGGCAGAGCCGGTTCCTCGGCCCCTGCTTGAAGGGATCTTTCGCGCGCTCACGCGCTGCAATTTCCGCTGCTCTTCACCCACGCTCGAAAGTTTGACCTATGGCCAGCTACATCCTTAAGCGCCTGCTGCTGATGATTCCGACCTTGCTGGGCGTGCTGCTGCTGACCTTTGCCATGGTGCAGTTTGTGCCGGGCGGGCCGGTGGAGCAAATGGTGGCGCAGTTGCAGGGCCGGGATTCGGGTGGCGAGCGGGCCGCCGCAACGGGTGCCGGCTACCGCGGCCGCCAAGGCCTGGATGCCCAGCGCATCGAGGAAATCAAGGCCTTGTACGGCTTTGACAAGCCCGTGCATCAGCGCTTTTTCCAGATGCTGGGGCAGTTCGCGCGCTTTGACCTGGGCAACAGCTTTTACCAGCACAAGGATGTCTGGCAGCTGATCAAGGAAAAAATGCCGGTATCCATCAGTCTGGGCCTGTGGACCTTTTTCATCAGCTACCTGATCGCCGTGCCCCTGGGGGTGGCCAAGGCGGTGCGGGCGGGCACGCGCTTTGACTTTGTCACCACGCTGGTGGTGCTGGTGGGCTATGCCATTCCCGGTTTCGTGCTGGGCGTGGCGCTGCTGGTGGTGTTTGGCGGCCAGCTGCAATGGTTTCCGCTGCGCGGCCTGACCTCGGCCAACTGGGACACCTTGAGCTGGGGCGCCCGTATCACCGACTATCTTTGGCACATCACCTTGCCCGTCATCGCCATGGTGCTGGGCAGCTTTGCCGTGACAGCGGTGCTGACCAAGAACTCGTTTCTGGAGGAAATCCGCAAGCAGTATGTGCTGACGGCCCGCGCCAAGGGCCTGAGCGAACGTCAGGTGCTCTGGAAGCATGTGTTTCGCAATGCCCTGATTCCCATCATCACCGGCTTTCCGGCAGCCTTCATAGGGGCTTTTTTCACCGGATCGCTGCTGATAGAAACGCTTTTTTCGCTCGACGGCCTGGGTTTGCTGAGCTATGAAAGCGTGATTCGCCGCGACTACCCGGTGGTGCTGGGGACGCTTTATTTATTCACGCTGATTGGCCTGGTGACCAAGCTGATCAGCGACCTTTGCTATGTGTGGGTAGATCCGCGCGTGAAGTTTGATTGAGTATGAGCAGCCTTCCAACCCCCGTCTCGCCGCCCTCGCTGTCACCTTCGCGCCGCGCCTGGCAGCGCTTTCGGCGCAACCGCCTGGGTTTCTGGAGCCTGCTGCTGTTCAGCCTTCTGGTGGTGTTCAGCCTGTTTGCCGAGGTCTTGTCCAACGACAAGCCGCTGCTGGTCAACTACAAAGGCGGGTATTACTTTCCGCTGCTCAAGGACTATTCGGAGAAGACCTTTGATGGCGACTTTGATACGCCCACCGATTACCTGGACCCTTTCATCAGGGACAAATTGAGTCGAGACGGCAACTGGGCGCTTTACCCGCCCAACCCCTATGGCCCGCGCACCATCAATTATTTTGCCAAGGAGCCCAATCCCTCGGCGCCCTCGCAGGGCAACCTGTTCGGCACCGACGACCGTGGGCGCGATCTACTGGCGCAGCTGATTTATGGCTTTCGCTTAAGTGTGCTTTTCGGGCTGGCGCTGACCGTGATTGGCGTGGTGATAGGCGTGATCACAGGAGCGATTCAGGGTTATGCGGGCGGTAAAACCGATCTGGTATTTCAGCGCTTCATGGAAATCTGGAGTTCCATGCCCGAGCTTTACCTGTTGATCATTTTTAGCGCCGTTTTTGCGCCCAGTGTGGCCTTGCTGCTGCTTTTGCTCAGCCTGTTCGGCTGGATGGGCCTGTCGGACTATGTGCGCGCCGAGTTTTTGCGCAATCGCCAGATGGACTACGTGCGCGCCGCCCGGGCCCTGGGCGTGAGCAATCTGCAGATCATGTGGCGCCACATCCTGCCCAACAGCATGACGCCTGTGGTCACGTTTTTGCCGTTTCGCATGAGTGCGGCCATTTTGGCGCTGACCTCGCTGGATTTTCTCGGCCTGGGCGTGCCGCCTGGAACACCCTCGCTGGGCGAGCTGCTGAACCAGGGCAAGGCCAATATCGATGCCTGGTGGATATCCTTGTCGACCTTTGCGGTGCTGGTCGCGACCTTGCTGCTGCTGACTTTCATGGGCGATGCCTTGCGCGACGCCCTGGATCCGCGAAAGCTTGACCAATGACTCTGCTGCAAGTCACCAACCTTGGCGTCTCCTTTGCCGGCAAACCGGTGGTTCACGGCATCAATTTTTCCATTGCTGCGGGGGAAAAACTGGCCCTGGTCGGGGAGTCGGGTTCGGGCAAGACGGTCACGGCCCTGAGTCTGCTGCGCTTGGTGCAGAACGCCGAGATCAGCGGTCAGGCGCTGTTTGCCAGCCCGGAACCTCAGGCGAATGGGTCGCTGGACCTGCTGTCCATGCCAGAAAGCGGTTTGCGCCGCATTCGGGGGCAGGACATCGCCATGATTTTCCAGGAGCCCATGACGGCACTGAACCCCTTGTTCAGCGTGGGCGATCAGATCGCCGAGGTTGTGCAGCTAAAAAAGGGTTTGACGCAAACGGAGTCTGCGGAGGTAGCTATTAAATTGCTAGCGGATACCGGTATCACCGAAGCCGCGCGACGGGCCCGCTCTTTTCCCCATCAGCTGTCGGGCGGGCAACGCCAGCGCGCCATGATCGCCATGGCGCTGGCCTGTGCGCCCAAGCTGCTGCTGGCCGACGAGCCGACCACGGCGCTGGATGTCAGCTTGCGCGGCCAGATTCTGGACTTGCTGAGCGATTTGCAGCAGCGCATGGGCATGGCCGTGCTCATGATCACCCACGACCTCAATCTGGTGCATCGCTTCGCCGACCGGGTCGCGGTCATGCAAAACGGTCATATCGTGGAGCAGGGGCCGGTGGCAGAGGTGTTTGCCCGGCCGCAGCACCCCTATACCCGGCAATTGATAGACAGCAAGCCGGTTCGCAATGTCGTTGAGGGCGGGGCGTCGAATTTGCCGTCTACCCTGCAGGCCCACCAGTTGCGCGTGGCCTATCCCGTCGCCGTGCCTGGTTTTCGGGGCTGGTTCAAGCGGGCGGAGTTTGTCGCCGTCAAGGAGGCCAGCTTTGATATTCCTGCCGGCCGCACGCTGGGGCTGATTGGTGAGTCGGGCTCGGGCAAGTCCAGTCTGGCACTGGCCAGTCTGGGGCTCATGCCTTTTTCCGGGCAATTGCAGGCGGCGGGTCAGGCCTGGGGCCGACAGGCGGCCGGCAACAAGGCCATTCGTCGGGCCGTTCAAGTGGTTTTTCAGGATCCGTTTTCCTCGCTGTCGCCGCGCATGACGGTGGAGGCTATCGTCGAAGAGGGCTTGCTGGTGCATGAGCCGGCATTGCTTCAGGCTGAAAGGCGGCTGCGCACCCTGCAAGCGCTGGCCGATGTGGGCATGGACGAGGCGCAGTTTCCCGGCTTGCTGCAGCGCTATCCGCATGAGTTTTCTGGCGGACAGCGCCAGCGGCTGGCGATTGCCCGCGCGCTCATCATCAATCCCCAGTTGCTGGTGCTGGATGAGCCCACCAGCGCCCTGGATGTGACCATTCAAAAACAGGTGCTGGCGCTGCTGCAGCGCTTGCAGCGTGAGCGCGGGCTGAGTTATCTGCTGATCACCCACGACGTGGCGGTGATACGCGCCATGGCCCATGAGGTGATGGTGATGAAGGATGGCGAGGTGGTGGAGGCTGGCACGGTTAGTGAAGTGCTGGATACGCCGCGTCATCCCTATACCCGGGTACTGGTGGCGCAAGCCTGAAAGCGGCAAAATTAAGGCTTGGCATTTTCTCTTGCCCTTGATGTGAAGGCGCGGCCAAGCGATTCAGGCACGAAAATTGTTTGCATCACTGGGTTGGGTGCGTTAGAATACGCCCTTCACGACCAAATGGGCGGGTTTTCACCGCCCATTTTTTTTGGGCGTTTGTTTTTTACGGACTGTCGAGCAAGAAAACTGAATGGCCTTACAAGAGACGATTGAGCAAACTGTTACGGGGTTGGGGTACGAGCTGGTAGAAATTGAGCGGACCAGTGGCGGTTTGCTGCGTGTCACGATTGACATGCCCTATACGCCCGAGGCCGAGCAATTCATCAATGCGGAAGACTGTGAAAAAGTCACGCGGCAGTTGCAGTTCGTCCTGGAGGTCGAGGGTGCTGAATATTCACGGCTGGAAGTCAGTTCCCCCGGCATCGACAGGCCTTTGCGTAACGAAAAAGATTTTGAGCGCTTTGCCGGCGAGTTGATTGATCTCACGCTCAAGGCGCCGATTGGCGTGGCGGCAAGCGCAGGCTCCACGATTTCGGCCAGCCGCAAGAAGTTTCGCGGCACGCTGGAGCGCGCCGAGTCGGGAGGCTGGCAAATCGTCTGGAGCGATGAGCCCGCCGTCAAGCCTGGCCAAAAAGTTAGCAAAAAAAGAATTCCCGCACCGCTGCAGGCACTCGGGTTCACGCTGGATGAAATTCAGCAGGCGCGTTTGGCGTCTGTCGTTGATTTCAAGGGGCGTAAACCAAAGCTCGCCCCGGTTGCCGATAGACCTACAGAGAATTAATTTAGAAAGGCAGGCTTGTGAAATGAATCGCGAACTGTTGATGTTGGTTGATGCCATCTCGCGTGAGAAAAACGTTGAACGTGACGTCGTTTTTGGCGCCGTCGAGCTTGCGCTCGCCTCGGCCACCAAGAAGGTGTACCCGGAGGGCGTGGACATCCGCGTTGCCGTGGACCGTGATAGCGGCAATTACGAAACCTTCCGCCGCTGGCTGGTCGTGGCCGACGAGGCCGGTCTGCAAAACCCGGAAGCCGAAGAGCTGGTAAGCGACGCTCGCGATGAAATCGCCGACATCGAAGAAGGTGATTACATTGAAAAGCCGGTCGAGAGCCTGCCGATTGGCCGCATTGGTGCGCAAGCGGCCAAGCAGGTCATTCTGCAGAAAATCCGTGATGCCGAACGTGAAATGCTGCTCAGCGATTTCATGTCGCGTGGCGACAAGATTTTTGTCGGCACCGTCAAGCGCATGGACAAGGGCGATCTGATCGTCGAGTCCGGTCGTGTCGAGGGCCGTCTGCGCCGCGGCGACATGATCCCGAAAGAAAACCTGCGCTCTGGCGACCGTGTTCGCGCCATGATCATGGAAGTCGACACCACGCTGCGTGGCGCTCCCATCATCCTGTCGCGTACTGCGCCCGAGTACATGATCGAGTTGTTCCGTCAGGAAGTGCCTGAAATCGAGCAAGGTCTGCTGGAGATCAAATCCTGCGCCCGTGATCCCGGTTCGCGCGCCAAGATTGCCGTGCTCTCGCATGACAAGCGCGTTGACCCGATCGGCACCTGTGTTGGCGTTCGCGGCACCCGTGTCAATGGCGTGACCAATGAGCTGGCCGGTGAGCGCGTCGACATCGTCCTGTGGAGCGAAGATCCGGCCCAGTTCGTGATCGGCGCACTGGCGCCTGCCAATGTGTCTTCTATCGTCGTTGACGAAGAGCGTCATGCCATGGATGTGGTGGTGGACGAGGAAAACCTCGCCATTGCCATCGGTCGCGGTGGTCAGAACGTGCGCTTGGCGTCGGAGCTGACCGGCTGGAAGATCAACATCATGGATGCCAGCGAGTCGGCGCAAAAGCAGGCCAACGAAACCGACAGCAGCCGCAAGCTGTTCATGGCAAAACTGGATGTGGACGAAGAAATCGCCGACATCCTGATCGCCGAAGGCTTCACCAGCCTGGAAGAAGTGGCTTATGTGCCGCTACAGGAAATGCTCGAAATCGAGTCTTTCGACGAAGACACCGTCAACGAGCTGCGCACGCGCGCCAAAGACGCGCTGTTGACCATGGAAATTGCCAAGGAAGAAAGCGCCGATGGCGTTTCGCAGAATCTGCGTGACGTGACCGGGCTGACCCCTGAGCTGATTGCCAAGCTCCAAGAGGCGGGTGTACAGACCCGTGACGACCTGGCCGATCTGGCCGTGGACGAGCTTACCGATATAACCGGCCAGTCCGCGGACGAGGCCACAGCCCTGATCATGACAGCACGCGCCCATTGGTTTACCGATGACGCTGGCACCGCCGCTGCACCCGCAACGGCTCAAGATCAATGATCATGGAGGCCAGTCAGGAAAACCAAATATGTCCAGTACCACTACCGTCGCTGAATTCGCAGCTGAATTGAATAAATCACCCGCTACCCTGATCGAGCAATTGACCAGCGCAGGCGTAGCCAAGACGCAGGCCAGCGATCCCCTGTCCGAGGCCGACAAACAAAAGCTGCTTGGCTATTTGCAGGCCAGCCATGGCACTGTTGCGGCCGAGCGCAAAAAAATCACGCTGGTGAAAAAATCCACCAGCGAAATCAAGCAGGCCGATGCCACCGGCAAGGCCCGCACCATCCAGGTGGAAGTCCGCAAGAAGCGCACCTTCGTCAAGCGCGAGGATGGCTCTGACATGCCCGTTGAAGAGGCTCACGAAGTAGCCGCAGCGCCATCCGCGCCGGCCATTCCGGATGCCGAGCTGGTTCGCCGCGAGGAAGAAGCCAATCGCCACGCCGAGTTGCTGCGTCGCCAGGAAGAAGAACTGGCCGAGAAGCGCCGTCTGCGTGAAGAGCAGGACGCCAAGGAAGCGGCGCGTGAGCTGGAGCGTCAGGCTGCCGCACAAAAGGCTGAGGCTGAAGCCCAGGCTGCGGCTGCTGCCCTGGCAGCAGAAGCCGCCAAGAAAGCCAAGCCTTCCATTGGGAAAATTGAAAAACCAGCCCCAGCTGTAACGGCTGAGGCGACCAAGGCCGCTGATGCAGCGGCGGCGGAGCAAACCAGCAAGGCGGCCGAGGCCGCGACCGTGCTGGCTGCGGCCAAGGCCAAGGCCACCGCTGAGTTTCAGGCGGATGCCGCCAAGGCGCAGGATCTGCAGGAGCGTCGCCGCAAGGCCGAAGCTGAAGCCGCTGGCATTCGTGCCATGCTGTCCGCGCCCAAGCGTGTGTTGGTACCGCATGTAGACCCCAAGGTCGCCATGAAGGGCACTTTGCACAAGCCAGCAGCTGCACCCGGCGCAGTGGCCAAGCCAGGCGCTCCTGGTGCGGTGGCAGCGCCAGGCGCCGCCGGCAAGAAAGAAGTCAAGTCGGAGAACCTGTCTTCGACTTGGAAAGATGATGCTGCCAAGAAAAAGGGCATCCCTAGCCGCGGCGCTCCGGCGGTTCCCGGTCGCGGTAATTTCCGCAGTGGCCCGCGTGGTCGCCGTGGCAGCACCGGTCGCGAAGTGCGTTCCGAGTCCAACTTTGTGGCGCCTACGGAGTTCAAGGTCATTGAAGTTCACGTGCCGGAAACCATCACGGTGGGGGAGTTGGCTCACAAGATGAGCATCAAGTCCTCCGAAGTGATCAAGCACCTGATGAAGCTGGGTCAGATGGCCACCATCAATCAGCCGCTGGACCAGGACACCGCCATGATCGTGGTGGAAGAAATGGGCCACAAGGCCTTGACTGCCGCACTGGACGACCCGGAAGCCTTTACCGACGAGGACGTGCAGGGTCAGCAGTCAGAGTCGCTGTCGCGCGCACCGGTGGTGACCGTCATGGGTCACGTTGACCACGGCAAGACCTCGCTGCTGGACTACATTCGCCGCGCCAAAGTGGCCTCCGGTGAAGCCGGTGGCATTACCCAGCATATCGGCGCCTACCACGTGGAAACACCACGCGGCGTGGTGTCCTTCCTGGATACCCCGGGTCACGAGGCGTTTACCGCCATGCGTGCCCGTGGCGCCCAGGCCACCGATATCGTGATTTTGGTTGTGGCCGCCGATGACGGTGTCATGCCGCAAACCAAGGAAGCAATCAAGCACGCTCGTGCAGCGGGCGTTCCCATCGTCGTGGCGATCAACAAGATCGACAAGCCGGATGCGAACCTCGAGCGCGTCAAGGGCGAGCTGGTCACCGAAGGCGTGGTGCCGGAAGAGTTCGGCGGTGATTCACCGTTCGTGCCAGTGTCCGCCCGTACCGGCGCAGGCATCGACGATCTGCTGGAGCAGGTGTTGCTGCAAGCCGAAGTGCTGGAGCTGAAGGCTCCGGTCGATGCCATGGCCAAGGGTCTGGTGATTGAAGCCCGCCTGGACAAGGGCCGCGGCCCGGTTGCCACGGTGCTGGTGCAGTCCGGTACGCTGAAAGCTGGTGACGTGGTGTTGGCGGGTTCGACCTATGGCCGCGTGCGCGCCATGCTGGATGAAAACGGCAAACCGGTCAAAACCGCTGGTCCTTCGATTCCGGTCGAAATCCAAGGTCTGACGGAAGTGCCTCAGGCCGGCGACGATTTCATGGTCATGACGGACGAGCGCCGCGTGCGCGAAATCGCCACCTACCGCGCTGGCAAGTTCCGCAATACCAAGCTGGCCAAGCAACAGGCGTCCAAGCTGGAGAACATGTTCTCCGACATCAACGCCGGCGAAGTCAAGATGCTGCCCATCATCATCAAGGCCGATGTGCAGGGTTCACAGGAAGCGCTGGCGCAGTCACTGCTCAAGCTCTCGACCGACGAAGTCAAGGTCCAACTGGTGTACTCCGGTGTGGGTGGTATTTCCGAGTCCGACGTCAATCTGGCAATTGCCTCCAAGGCGGTGCTGATCGGCTTTAACACCCGGGCCGATGCCCAGGCGCGCAAGCAGGCCGAGAACAACGGCATTGATATTCGTTACTACAACATCATTTATGACGCTGTGGACGAACTCAAGGCCGCCATGTCCGGCATGCTCACGCCCGACAAGAAGGAAGAAATCATCGGTAATGCCGAGATTCGCCAGGTGTTCAAGGTCAGCAAGATCGGCTCGATTGCCGGCTGTATGGTCACCGCCGGTGTGGTTCGCCGCTCCGCCAAGTTGCGCTTGCTGCGCGAAAACGTGGTCATCTTCACGGGTGAGCTCGATTCGCTCAAGCGCTTCAAGGACGATGCCAAGGAAGTCAAGGAAGGCTTCGAGTGCGGCTTGAATGTCAAGAATTACAACGACATTCAGGTTGGCGATATTCTTGAGTTCTTTGAAATCAGGGAAGTTGCACGGACCTTGTAAAAAACGGACAGCCCGCCATCTTCTTAGAGTTGGCGGGCTATTTCGGTGAAAGTCAGTATTACAAGCCAAGCCATCAAGTTCAAATTTTTGTTTCATGCGTAAAAAGTCATCCACCCCCAACCGCGGCTTTCGTGTTGCCGACCAGATCCAGCGGGATCTGACGGAACTGATCGCGCGCGAGTTGAAGGACCCCAGGGTCGGCATGGTGACGATTCAGGCGGTTGAAGTCACGCCTGACTACGCGCATGCCAAGGTGTTTTTCAGCGTGCTCATTGGCGACGCCAAAGAGTGCGAAGTAGCCCTCAACCAGGCCGCCGGTTTCCTGCGCAACGGCCTGTTCAAACGTCTGATGACGCACACGGTTCCGACCCTGCATTTTCATTTCGACCGCACCACTGAGCGTGCGGCCGACATGAACGCCTTGATTGCCAAGGCGGTTTCCTCTCGCGCCCAGGACGACTGAGTTCGCGCCGTTCCCCTTTGACAGGTTCGGGGACAACGGTGCCAACCGAGCGCTCGGTTCCAGCCCGTGCGCTGAGCCTGTCGGAGTTTTATGACGCAAACATCTTCTCATCGCCAGAAAATTCAGCGACGTCCCGTGCATGGCGTGCTGCTGCTCGACAAGCCGCTGGGTTTGTCGAGTAATCAGGCCTTGCAAAAAGCCAAATGGCTGCTGCGCGCCGAGAAGGCCGGTCATACCGGCACGCTTGATCCCCTGGCCACCGGCGTGTTGCCGCTGTGCTTTGGCGCGGCCACCAAGTTCAGCCAGCTGCAGCTCGATGCCGACAAGACCTACGAAGCCGTCTTGCTGCTGGGCCAGAAAACCACGACGGCTGACGCCGAAGGCGAAGTGATTGAGACGCGGCCGATACCCGAGATCACGCCCGAGTTGCTGCAAGTCATGACGCAGCGCTTTACCGGCCCGCTGGCGCAAATTCCCCCCATGTATTCTGCCTTGAAGAAAGATGGCAAGGCGCTTTATGAGTACGCGCGCAAGGGTGAAGAAGTGGAGCGGGAAGCTCGTCACATCACTATTTATAAGCTAAATATGGCTCTAGCCCAGGATCCACGGGCGGAAGTAGCTATCAAAATCGTAGTCAGCTGCAGCAAGGGCACTTACATCCGCACCTTGGGCGAAGACATCGGCGAGGCACTCGGTTGCGGCGCCCATCTGGGTTCGCTGCGGCGGATTGAAACCGGTGGCTTCGTGGCGGCGCAATGCGTCACGCTGGCCGCGCTGGAAGCCATGAGCGAAGCCGAGCGCGACGCTTGCCTGTTGCCGCCGCAGACGCTGGTGAACGATTATCCGGTCGTCACATTGGACGCTGAGAACGCAGGGCGTTTTTTGAGCGGCCTGCGTCGTCGCGGTCAGTGGGGCGCCGATGCGCCGCTGGTGCAGGTGTATGGCTCAGCACCGGCGGCATTTTTAGGCACCGCCCACATTGCGGCGGATGAACTGATTCCCCAGCGTCTGCTGAGTCCGATCGAGATTCAGAACATCCTGCAACCGGCGCAGCCGCCGCCTGAAGTTTTCCTGCCCGTTTCCACGGCCGCGCCATTGGGCGCAGGCTCTTTTCAACATTAATCAAGTACCGTTTCCCCAAGTTCCCAGAAAGTCAACCATGAGTCAAAAACAGATCCGTAACATCGCCATCATCGCCCACGTCGACCATGGCAAGACCACCATGGTCGACCAGTTGCTGCGCCAGTCCGGCACCTTTGCCGACCACGAAAAAGTCGTAGACACCGTGATGGACAACGGTGCCATCGAGCGCGAGCGCGGCATCACCATTTTGGCCAAGAACTGTGCCGTGAGCTGGGAAGGCACGCACATCAACATCGTTGATACCCCAGGCCACGCCGACTTCGGCGGCGAAGTGGAACGCGCTCTGTCCATGGTCGACGGCGTGGTGCTGCTGATCGATGCGCAGGAAGGCCCCATGCCCCAGACGCGCTTTGTGACCAAAAAGGCCCTGGCCCTGGGCCTGCGCCCCATCCTGGTGGTGAACAAGGTCGACAAGCCGGGCGCACGTCCCGATTTCGTGGTCAACGCCGCTTTCGATCTGTTCGACAAGCTGGGCGCGACCGACGAACAGCTCGATTTCCCCGTGGTCTATGCCTCGGGCATCAACGGCTGGACCTCGCTGGAAGAGGGCGCGCCGGGCGAGCAGTGGGGCCCCGACATGTCGGCCCTGTTCAATACCGTGCTCAAGCATGTACCAGCCCAAAAGGGTGACCCGGAAGCGCCGCTGCAGCTGCAGATTTCCGCACTCGACTTCTCGACCTTTGTGGGCCGCATCGGCGTTGGCCGCATCAGCCAGGGCACGATCAAGCCCATGATGGATGTGGTCGTGATGGAAGGCCCGGATGGCAAGGCTGTCAAAGGCCGCATCAACCAGGTGCTGAAGTTCCACGGTATTGACCGTGTGCAAGTGACCGAAGCCGGCCCCGGCGACATCGTGCTGATCAACGGCATTGCCGATCTCGGCATTGGCGTGACCGTCACCGACCCGACCAACCCGGCGCCGCTGCCCATGCTCAAGGTGGATGAGCCGACCCTGACCATGAACTTCTGCGTCAACACCAGCCCGCTGGCCGGCCGTGAAGGCAAGTTCGTCACCAGCCGCCAGATCTGGGACCGCCTGCAAAAAGAACTGCAGCACAACGTCGCTTTGCGCGTCAAGGAAACCGACGAAGAAGGTATCTTTGAAGTCATGGGCCGGGGCGAGTTGCACCTGACCATCTTGCTGGAAAACATGCGCCGCGAAGGCTACGAGCTGGCCGTCTCCAAGCCACGCGTGGTGTTCAAGGATGTCGATGGCGTGCGCCATGAGCCTATCGAGTTGGTGACTGCCGACATCGAAGAAACCCATCAAGGTGGTGTGATGCAGGCCCTGGGCGAGCGCAAGGGCGAACTGGTCAACATGGAGCCGGACGGCCGTGGCCGTGTGCGCCTGGAATACCGCATTCCTGCGCGTGGCCTGATTGGTTTCACCAATGAGTTCCTGAACTTGACCCGTGGTTCCGGCCTGATCTCCAACATCTTCGACAGCTATGAGCCGCATAAAGGCGACATCGGCGGCCGTAAAAACGGTGTGCTGATCTCCATGGACGACGGTGAAATCTTCACCTACGCTCTGGGCAAGCTCGATGACCGCGGCCGTATGTTCGTCAAGGCCAATGATCCGGTATACGAAGGCATGATTGTCGGCATCCACAGCCGTGACAACGATCTGGTGGTCAACGCCACGCGTACCAAGCAGCTGACTAACTTCCGTGTGTCCGGCAAGGAAGACGCCGTCAAGATCACGCCGCCTATCGAGTGCACGCTGGAATACGGTGTGGAATTCATCGAGGACGACGAACTGGTGGAAATCACGCCAAAATCCATCCGTCTGCGCAAACGTTTCCTGAAGGAAAGCGAGCGCAAACGCGCTGGCCGTTAATCCTTTAGCCGCTTCGGCGGCTTAAGCTAGAGAGTATTGGAAAGGGCCGCTGCCTGACAGTGGCCCTTTCGTCGTCTGCAGGTGTTGCCTTTGCGCTATTACCCAGGGTGTTTCATGAAGCTCACGCAATTCACGCATGGCAGGGCAGTGGTCCTGATGGTTGTCGTCACACTGATGTGGTCTATCGCCGGCGTGGTCACCAGGCAGCTGGAATCAGCGCGCAGCTTTGAGATCACCTTCTGGCGCAGCTTTTTTACCTTGTTGTCGCTGCTGATCATCCTGCCGATGTTTCAGGGCCGGGTCGTGTTCGCCAAAATCCGCAGTGGCGGCCGGGCGCTATGGCTGTCGGGTGTTTGCTGGAGCGTGATGTTCACGGCCTTCATGGTGGCGCTGACGCTCACCACCGTGGCCAATGTGCTGGTGACCATGGCGGCCAGCCCGCTCATTACCGCCTTGCTGGCGCGTGTTTTCATAGGCCACCGCATTCCCCCGCGTACCTGGCTGGCCATTGTCATGGCCGGTGCCGGCATTGCGTGGATGTATGGCGGGCAGATGGATTTGTCCAGCCATCTGGGCGGCACGCTGGTGGCGCTGCTGGTGCCTTTGGCCAGCGCGGCCAACTGGACCGTGGTGCAGCATAGCCGTGCCCATGGCCAAAATATCGACCTGGTGCCTGCCGTGCTGGTGGGGGCGGGGATTTCCTCTTTGGCGACCTTGCCCCTGGCTTTTCCCTTGTCGGCGACGCCGCATGATATTGGCCTGCTGGCCCTGCTTGGGCTTTTTCAGCTGGCGATTCCCTGTGTGCTGGCGGTGCTCTGTGCCGGTGTGCTCAAGGCGCCGGAGGTCGCGCTGCTGGCCTTGCTGGAGGTGATTTTTGGCATCTTGCTGGCCTGGGTGGGAGCCAACGAGGTACCGGGTGCCAGCGTGTTGACCGGCGGTGCGCTGGTCATAGTCGCGCTGGTGATCAATGAACTGATTGGATGGAGACAGAAATCATGAATGCTGAACTTATGACGAGTGACGAGAAAAATAGTCCGCCTAACAGCGAGGTGCAGGTAGAGCGCCGCGGCGGTGTCGGGCTGATCACGCTGAATCGGCCCAAGGCGCTCAATGCGCTGTCGCTGCCCATGGTGCGCGAACTGCTCGCCACCTTGCAAGTCTGGCGTGACGACCCTGCCGTTTTGGCGGTGGCGATTCGCGGCAGCAACAAGCATGGCCGTCCGGGCACGCCCGAGAGCCTTTTTGGCGGGTTTTGCGCCGGCGGTGATATCCGTTTTTTCCACCAAGCCGCCCTGGCCGGCGGTGCAGAACTGGCTGCGCTGGACGATTTTTTCACCGAGGAATACGGCCTCAACCACCTGATCCAGACCTATCCCAAGCCCTATATCGCTTTCATGGATGGCGTGGTGATGGGCGGCGGCATGGGCATCAGCCAGGGGGCAAAAGTGCGCATCGTCACCGAGCACACCAAGATGGCCATGCCAGAGACCAATATCGGCCTGTTTCCGGATGTGGGCGGCGGTTATTTCCTCAGCCGTTGCCCGGGCCATGCCGGTGAATACCTAGCATTGACCGGCGATGTCATCGGCGCCGATGAGGCTCTGGGCTATGGACTGGCCGACGTCAAGGTGGAGGCCGCGCGGCTGCCGACGTTGTGGAATGATTTTGCCAGCCAGGATTTTGCCTCCAGCGCTCAGGTTGATGCCTGGATTGCTACTGAATTGGTAGCTGACCGCGCCCGTCCTGTCTTGGCTACAGGCCAAATTGATGCCTGTTTTTCGTTGGCACGCGTCAAACACATCGTTGATGCTCTGGAAGGCGCGCAGGACGATGTCTGGGCCCGCAAGACCGCTGCCACCCTGCGCAAGCGCTCGCCGCTGATGCTGCATGTGACGCTGGAGCAGATTCGCCGGGCCCGTGGCATGACGCTGGCCGACGATTTGCGCATGGAGCGTGACATGGTTTATCAATGCTTTCACCTGCGCGCTGGCGCGCAAAGTGAAACCGTTGAGGGCATACGCGCGCTGGCCGTGGACAAGGATTACAAACCGCAGTGGAATCCAGCCCGTATCGAAGACGTGAAGCCAGGCATGGCCGATGCGTTCTTTGTCAGCCCCTGGACGGCGGACACGCACCCTTTGCGCGCCTTGTAAACACAGCAGGTGCGCTGCCCACGGCCGGGCAGGGCACCTGTTGGTCTGTTAGCCGCTTAGCGGTTTCTGGACTTCATGGCGCGATCCACCTCGCGCTTGCCTTCGCGGTCCTTGATGGTGTCGCGCTTGTCGTGCTCGGCCTTGCCCTTGGCCAGACCAATCTCGCATTTCACCTTGCCGGCTTTCCAGTGCAGGTTGAGCGGCACCAGCGTGAAGCCTTTTTGCTCCACCTTGCCCATCAGCCGGCGAATTTCGTCCTTGTGCATCAGCAGTTTTTTGGTCCGCACGGAGTCGGGGCGCACATGGGTCGAGGCCGTGCCTAACGGGTTGATCTGGCAACCGATGATGAAGAGCTCGCCGTTGCGTATCACCACGTAGCCGTCGGTGAGCTGCACCTTGCCTTCGCGCAGAGACTTCACCTCCCAGCCTTCCAGCACCATGCCGGCCTCAAAACGTTCCTCTATGTGGTAGTTGAAAGTGGCTTTTTTGTTGTCGGCTATGCGAATCGCAGCGGCGGCTGCCTTGGCTGACAGATTGCTGGCCGGCTTGGCGCCGGCTTTGCCTGAGGAGGCCGCGGCTGGTTTTTTGGAGGAGGATGCTTCTTTTGTGGCCATGGCTTGAGGTAAGGGCGAAGGCGCGATAGTGGCTAATACAATTGCGCCCAGCCTTTGATTGTATGAAAACCGTTCACAAGTCCGTTCTAATTTGGTACAGCGCCGCAGAAATGTTTGCGCTGGTGACCGATGTCGCCAGTTATCCGCAGTTTTTGCCCTGGTGCGACCAAGCCAGCGTCGACGAGGAAAACCCCCAAGGCATGACCGCCAAGGTGGGTATTTCCATTGCCGGCCTGTCGCACAGCTTCACCACCCGCAACCGACATGAGGCCGACCGCAAAGTCAGCATCCAGCTGGTGGATGGCCCGTTTTCAAAACTCGAAGGTGATTGGCACTTTTCTCCTTTGGGGGACGGCAGCCAGCGCGCCTGCAAGGTGGAATTCACCTTGTGCTACGCCTTTGAAAGCGGCGCGCTGTCTACGCTGGTCAGCCCGGTGTTCGACAAAATCGCGGGCAGCATGGTTGACGCCTTCGTCAAAAGGGCCGCCCAGGTTTATGGCGAGGCCTGAGGGCATGAAAGCGGGTGCCTCATGAAAGTTGTGCTGTTGTACTCACCCGCGCCCCGGCAGGTTAAGGAGTGGGCACTTGAGCTGGCTGCGGATGCCAGCATTGCGCAGGCGCTGGCGCAATGCCGGGTGTTGGAGACCTTTCCCGAGCTCCAGGCCGGTCGTCTGACGCTGGGGGTGTGGGGTCGCAAAGCCGCTCTGACGCAAAAACTGATGGACGGGGACAGGGTGGAAATTTACCGGGCCTTGCGGGTAGACCCCAAAGTCGCCCGGCGCGAGCGCTTTAACCGTCAGGGTGCGAAAAGTGCCGGGCTATTCGCCAAGACCCGGGCGGGAGCCAAAGCCGGCTATTGAATCCGGCCTGATCGGCTGCCAAGGCTAAAAAGCCCTGCCGGCTCTATTTGGCGCAGTCGCTCTCGGTGATGCCTTGAATGCGCTTTGTTTCTGCGGCACGGGTGCCGTCATCCATAAACTCCCGCTCGCCTTTGGCGTTGACGGTCGAAATCCTGACGCCGGATTGCAGGCTGGTCAGGCCTTTTTTGGCTCGCTCGCAATTTTCAGCCTTGGCCTTTGCTATTTTGTCTTCTTCCGCCTTGTTCTTGGCGGCTTCCTCTTCTTCAGCCTGTTTTTTCTTGGCCTCAAGCTGCGCATCTTTGCCAGACAGTTTGGGCGCGCTGGCCTTGGCTGCCGGCGCCGAAACGGCGACTGCCGGATTTTCATTGGCAGGCTGTGCCGCCACAGGCTTCTGGTTGCCGGGGCGCTTCAGAATATTTTTTTCCTGAATGTCAGCAGGTGGCGAGCGGTCGCTGAATACTTTACGGCCATCTTTGTCTATCCATTGCCACTGGGCCACGGCCGTGACGGCAAATGATCCACAGGCGAGCGCCAAAAAAATGGTTCTTGAAGCAAATTTGAAGTCCATTTCACCAGTGTAGCGCCGCGCCGCAGGATTTTTTTGAGGAGCGGCGGCCATGGCTGACTTTTACGCCCCGGTCAGCATCCCCGGGTCAAGCCCACAGCCGACTTGTCTTTCGGGAGAAAGGTACAATCGCGTTTTTGGAGCTCTCTCTATGCGCCTCATCGGCAAAGCGCTTACCTTCGACGACGTATTGTTGGTGCCAGCGTTCTCCCAAGTCCTGCCCAAGGACGCCTCACTTTCCACCCAGTTTTCCCGCAATATCCGCCTGAACCTACCTCTGGTGTCGGCGGCCATGGACACCGTCACCGAAGCCCGGCTGGCGATTGCCATTGCGCAAGAAGGCGGCATGGGCATCGTGCACAAAAACCTGACGGCCCAGCAGCAGGCGGCCGAGGTGGCCAAGGTCAAGCGCTACGAAAGCGGCGTGCTGCGTGATCCGGTCGTGATTACGCCGACGCACACGGTGCGCCAGGTCATGGCCCTCAGCGAACAATTGGGCATTTCGGGCTTCCCTGTGATCGACGGTGGCAAGGTCGTCGGCATTGTGACGGGACGCGACATGCGCTTTGAGTCGCGCATGGATGTGCCGGTCAGCACCATCATGACGCCGCGCGAGCGCCTGATCACCATGCCTGAAACGGCCACCCTGGCCGACGCCAAGGCCTTGCTCAACAAGCACCGGCTGGAACGTGTGCTGCTGATCAATGATGACTTCGTGCTTAAGGGCCTGATCACCGTCAAGGACATCACCAAACAGACCACTTTCCCCAATGCCGCGCGCGACGCACGCGGCCAGTTGCGCGTTGGCGCGGCGGTTGGCGTGGGCGAGGGCACCGAGGAGCGTGTTGAAGCGCTGGTCAAGGCCGGCGTCGATGCCATCGTGGTGGACACAGCTCACGGCCACAGCAAGGGCGTGATTGAGCGGGTGCGCTGGGTCAAACAGAATTACCCGCACGTTGACGTCATTGGCGGCAACATTGCCACCGGTGCGGCAGCGCTGGCACTGGTTGAAGCCGGCGCCGACGCGGTCAAGGTCGGTATTGGTCCTGGCAGCATCTGCACCACCCGCATCGTGGCCGGTGTCGGTGTGCCGCAAATCATGGCCATTGACAGCGTCGCCACCGCCTTGCGCGGCACCGGCGTTCCGCTGATTGCCGACGGCGGCATTCGCTACAGCGGCGATATCGCCAAGGCCATCGCGGCCGGCGCGGGCACGGTGATGATGGGCGGCATGTTTGCCGGCACCGAAGAAGCGCCTGGCGAAGTGATTTTGTTCCAGGGCCGTAGCTACAAGAGCTACCGCGGCATGGGCAGCATTGGTGCCATGCAGCAGGGCAGCGCCGATCGTTACTTCCAGGAAGCCACCACCGGCAACCCGAACGCAGACAAGCTGGTGCCCGAAGGCATCGAAGGCCGCGTGCCCTACAAAGGCTCCATGGTCGCCATCATCTTCCAGATGGCCGGCGGCTTGCGTGCCAGCATGGGCTACTGCGGTTGCGCCACGATCGAGGAAATGCACAACCAGGCCGAGTTTGTGGAGATCACCTCGGCCGGCATACGCGAAAGCCATGTCCACGATGTGCAGATCACCAAAGAAGCCCCCAATTACAGGGCTGATTGAACCTTGAACCGACCCACAGGCGTCTGATAAACCAGACGCCTTTTTCTTTTTTGCCTAGAAGACTAGCCCCTCATGCAACACCAGAAAATCCTCATTCTCGATTTCGGCTCCCAGGTCACCCAGCTGATTGCGCGCCGCGTGCGCGACGCCCATGTTTTCTGCGAAGTTCATCCCTGCGATGTGACGGACGACTGGGTGCGCGAGTACGCCAAAGATGGCTCGCTCAAGGGCATCATCCTGTCGGGCAGCCATGCCAGCGTCACCGAAGACAGCACCGACCGCGCACCGCAAGCCGTGTTTGAGCTGGGCCTGCCGGTGCTCGGTATTTGTTATGGCATGCAAACCATGGCACAGCAGCTCGGCGGCAAGGTTGAAACCGGCCACATGCGCGAATTTGGTTCAGCTGATGTGCGCGCCCGTGGCCATACCGCACTGTTCAAAGACATTGCCGACTACACCACGGCCGAAGGCCAGGGCATGCTGGATGTCTGGATGAGCCACGGTGACAAGGTCACGGAAATGCCGCCCGGCTTCAAGCTCATGGCGTCTACCGACTCCTGCCCGATCGCCGGCATGGCCGACGAAGAGCGTCGCTTTTACGCGGTGCAGTTTCACCCCGAAGTCACGCATACCAAGCAGGGCGATGCCATTTTGCGGCGCTTTGTGCTCGGTATTTGCGGCACGCGCCCTGACTGGGTCATGGGCGACTACATCAGCGAAGCGGTCGAAAAAATCCGCCAGCAGGTGGGTGACGAAGAAGTCATTCTCGGCTTGTCCGGCGGCGTCGATTCGTCGGTGGCTGCGGCGCTGATCCACCGCGCCATCGGGGACCAGCTGACTTGCGTATTTGTCGATCACGGCCTGCTGCGCCTGAACGAAGGCGACATGGTGATGGACATGTTTGTCGGCAAGCTGCACGCCAAGGTGATTCGCGTCGATGCCGCCGACCAGTTTTTGGGGCACCTCGCCGGCGTCAGCGAGCCTGAAGCCAAACGCAAGATCATTGGCCGCGAGTTTGTCGAGGTATTCAAGGCCGAGGCCGCCAGGCTCAAGGCTGGCGACGGCGGGCACAAGGGCGCCAAATGGCTGGCCCAGGGCACGATTTACCCGGATGTGATCGAGTCCGGCGGTGCCAAAAGCAAAAAAGCCGTCACCATCAAGAGCCACCACAACGTCGGCGGCCTGCCCGAGCAACTGGGTTTGAAGCTGCTGGAGCCGCTGCGTGAACTGTTCAAGGACGAAGTCCGCGAACTCGGCGTGGCGCTTGGCCTGCCGCACGACATGGTGTACCGTCATCCCTTCCCCGGCCCTGGCCTGGGCGTGCGGATTCTGGGCGAAGTTAAAAAAGAATACGCCGACCTGCTGCGTCGCGCCGACGCGATTTTTATCGAAGAGCTGCGCAACTTCAAGGACGCGGAGACCGGCAAGACCTGGTACGAGCTGACCAGCCAGGCTTTCACCGTGTTTTTGCCGGTGAAAAGCGTGGGCGTGATGGGCGACGGCCGCACCTATGACTACGTGGTGGCGCTGCGCGCCGTGCAAACCAGCGATTTCATGACCGCCGACTGGGCCGAGTTGCCTTACGCGCTGCTCAAAAAGGTTTCCGGCCGAATCATCAACGAAGTGCGCGGCATCAACCGCGTCACCTACGACGTCAGCAGCAAGCCGCCAGCAACGATTGAGTGGGAGTGATTTGAGCCTGTCAGTGGGCGATTGATCGCCGTCGAAAGGTGACGAAACCCTCTTGTTTTTCAAGAGGGTTTTTTTATGGCTATCGACCTGTGCAAGGTTTTCCCTGGTCAAGCGATTCAGCCTGAATGGGTCTGTTGACCGGAGTAATCACGCGACGGGGCACAAACTGCACCGATTCGCGCCGGGTGTGCTCAACGGTACTGCGGTATGCGTTTTTCCAGAAAGGCTGCGATGCCTTCGCCGCCATTGCTGTGGTGCAAATTCTGCACGAAGTAGTTGCGCTCGCTGGCAAGTTGCTGGCTCAAGGTATTTGTCGACGCGTCGTTGATTAGCTCCTTGATGCTGGTCAGGGCATTGGGGGCGCGCGCATTGAGCTGTTCTGCCAACTGAAGCGCCTGTGAGAGTGCGCTGCCCGCGCCGGTCACGCGATTCACCAGACCCAGCGCAAGCAGCCGCTGGGCACTGATGCGCTCGCCGCACATCAGCAGCTCGCTGGCCAGGGCACGCGGCAGGGCGCGTGCCAGCTTCCAACTGCCACCGCCGTCGGGTGACAGTGCCACCGTGCTGTAAGACATCGCGAACACGGCGTTGTCGGCGGCGACCACAAAATCACAAGCCAGCGCCAGTGAAAAACCGGCACCGGCGGCCACGCCTTCAACGGCGGCAATCACCGGTTTCGGGTAGGTATGGATGGCCTCAATCCAGTTGTGCAGGCCTTCGATGCTTTGGGCCTGTAGTTCGGGTGCTTCGCGCCGGTTGGCTTGCAGACGCTGCAAATTGCCGCCGGCGCAAAACATCGATCCCTCGCCGGTGATCACCACGCTGCGGATCTCGGGGTTGTTCTCGGCGGCGTTGAGGGCTTCAATGCCTGCTGCGTAAATTTCGGGCCCGAGCGTATTTTTTTGCTCAGGATTGCTGAGCGTCAGAATGAGGCTAAGGCCCTCGCTGGTGCTTTTCAGCGCGCCGGACATTCAGCTCTCCTGATGGGTCAGGCTGAGGCCGATGGCGCCGCGGCGGCGTAGCCACGGGGAAGGGCGGTAGCGCTGGTCGCCATACACGGTCTGCATGTTGAACAGCACTTCCAGCACATTGGTCGGGCCGTAACGGTCGCCCATGGCGAGCGGGCCCATGGGATAGCCCAGGCCCAGCGTGACGGCGGTTTCCAGGTCTTTCGGGCTGCAGATGCCTTGTTGGCAGATGTCGCTGGCAATGTTGACGATGGTGGCGACCACGCGCTGCGTGACAAAGCCGCCGCTGTCTCGTATCACACTGACGGACTTGCCGTCGCGTGCAAACAAGGCATGGGCGGCATCGCGCATGTCGGTGCGCGTGGCGGGGTTGGTGGCCAGCACGCGGCGCTTGGTGGCAGCGTCGTCAATCAGCATGTCTATGCCAACGGTGCGCGCCGGGTCCAGCCGTTCCACGACGGCGACCGTGGTGATGTCAAAGCCCAGCGGTGCTACCAGCGTCAGCGCTTCCATGGAGGGTGATTGGCCTGTTTCGATCTTGGCGCCCAGATCTTTGAGCAACTGCAGCAACTCAGAGCGCCTGGCGGCCCGCGGGGAAACCCAGACCGGTGGCATGTTTTCCACGACGGGGGCAGCAGCTTCGGCCTCAACGTGGCTCACGCCGTCTTCGTAGCGGTAAAAGCCCTCACCCGTTTTGCGCCCCAGCATGCCGCCAGCCAGGCGCTGCGCCGTGATGACGCTAGGGCGGTAGCGATCTTCCTGATAGTACTGGTGATAGATGGACTCCATGACCGGGTGTGATACGTCCAGTGCGGTCAGGTCCATCAGCTCGAAGGGACCCAGTTTGAAGCCGGCCTGCTCGCGCAGGATGCGGTCTATGGTGGCGAAATCGGTGATGCCTTCGCTGACGATGCGCAGGGCTTCTGTGCCGTAGCCGCGACCGGCATGATTGACGATGAAACCCGGGGTGTCTTGCGCCAGCACCGGCGTGTGCCCCATCTGGCGGGCATATTGGCTCAGGGCGTCGCAAACGGCCGCACTGGTTTTCAGGCCGGCGATGACTTCCACCACCTTCATCAGCGGGACGGGATTGAAGAAGTGGTATCCGGCCAAGCGCTCGGGGTGCTTGAGCGAGGCGGCAATAGCCGTGATCGACAGGGATGAAGTGTTGCTCGCCAGGATGGTGTGGGCGGACACAATGGTTTCGAGTTCGGCGAACAGGGCTTTCTTGGCGTCCAGCCTTTCCACGATGGCCTCCACCACCAGGTCGCAGTTCGAAAGCTCGGACAGCGAGTTGGCGACCCCGAGGCGGGCCTTGTGGTCGTTGGCCGCTGCGGCTTCCAGCCGGCCTTTTTCGACCAGCTTGTCCCATTGTGCGCAGATAGCCTCGCGCGCTTTTTCAGCGGCTCCCGCCTGCACATCCTGCAGCATGACCCGGCTACCCGCTTGCGCGGCGATTTGCGCGATGCCGCGACCCATGGCACCTGTGCCAATAATTCCGATGTTTCTGTGAATTAGTTCCATTTCTGAATTATGGCTGACTGAGTTTGCGAAGGGGGCGTGGGAAAATTTGACGACTCATGACAGTCATCCGCCTCCCTCTCAAATACATACTCGGCGCCCTGTTGTTGGGGTCTGCTGCCAGTAGTTTTTCGGTCTCCTTGGGGCGGATGCGCGGGGCCACTCTGGTCGGCCAGCCTCTGGACGCGACGCTGACGGCGCAACTGGGCAGGGCCGAAGAGCTGTCGACCTTTTGCGCCTCGGCAGAGGTTTTTTTCGGCGACAGTCAGATCGCGCCAAGCCGGGTCAGCACATCCATGACCGCAGGCACCCACGCCGGAGAAGTACTGATCAGGATACAGACCAGCGTTTCTGTGAACGAGCCCGTGGTGACGGTCTACCTGAGCGAGGGTTGTGCGCAAAAAAATACGCGCAAATACGTGCTTTTTGCCGAGGTTTCGAGCAGCAACGCCAGTCAGGCACCGGCTGTCAGCGGCGAAGCGGTAAGGGCGCAGCCGCCTGTGCAGCCATTGTCCACCGACAGTGGCCCCAGGATGAGCGCAGAGGGTGCCCCCCGCTTGTCACAGCCAAAGGCCGCGACCGCCAAAGTCCGTCCGGCCAAGGCGAGCCCGGCTAGTACGGCTGCTGGCGCCTCGCCCGGCCCCGCCGCGGCGTCCGTGCGAGCGGCTGCCAAAGTGACGGCGCAGCCACCCCGCAAGCCCCCGCTTTCCCGTCTGAAGCTGGAGGCCCCTGATTTGATGCCGGAGCGCGGCCAGATCCTGCGCACCTCGCCGGAACTGGTGAGCAGGCCGGCTGCCGATGCGCAGCAACAGGCCGCGGCTGCGGCGCACTGGCAAACACTCCAGGCTCAACCTGAGGAGCGTCAACGCGATAATCAGCGGCTGAAATCTCTAGAGGCGGATGTGGCCAGGATGCTGGCCCAAGGCCAACAGACCGAGAAAGCAGTCAGGGAACTCCAGGCCCAGCTTGAGCAGTCGCGTAGCGAGCGTTACACCAACTGGTTGGTCTATGTTTTGGGCGCACTGCTGGTTCTGGCGTCGCTGGTGGCGCTGCTGTTCTGGGGTCGCAGTCGACGGTCTGCCGGTGAATCGGCCTCCCGTCCCTGGTGGCGTAAAAACTTGGATAGACCAGCGGAACCCGCTAAGGAAACCTTTGCCGACCCGAAATCCGCAGCAGGCAATTTGAAGCTCACCCTGCCGGGCGAGGTAGGGGGCCTCAAAGAATTTGAACTTGATTTCGACCTTAGTCTGAATGAACCTAAGTTCGAAGTGATCAATACGCCGCCTGCAGAGAAGCCGCTCAGGCCATTTGACCCCAAAAATCAGCCGAATTTTTTGCCCAGCATCTCGCGCAGTGTGAAGGCCGAGGAGTTGTTCGATGTACAGCAGCAGGCCAACTTTTTTGTCTCTTTAGGTGATTTGAACAAGGCGGCTGAAGTCTTGCGTCAACATATTCGCGAATACCCGGAAGACAGCGCCCCTGCTTACCTTGACCTGTTTGAGCTTTATCAGCGCTTGGGGCGGAGCGAAGACTATGAATTGCTGCGCAAGGACTTCAACAATATCTTCAACGCTGAAGCGCCAAGGTTTGACGAGTACGCCATGGACGGCCGGGGGCTGGAGGGCTATGAAGCCGTGCTTGCGCGTCTTGAGTCTTTGTGGGCAACACCCCTGGTGCTGGAACTCATTGATGAGTGGCTATTTCGCAAACCAGGTTCAGTGGACGAGGTTTTTAGCCTAAAGGCCTACGGCGAGTTACTGCTGCTCCAGGGGATTGCCAAGAAAGTCGCGGAACAGGCAGTTGAAGTTCGAACTGCTGCATCGGGTGTCGTGGTGGCGCCTTCGACAAAAGGGGACGTCAATAGTAAGAACCAGTCGAGCGAACTGAGCGATGGCCCGACAAAGCTGACGCTACCGACGAAGGATTTCGATCCGACCCGCCCCCCGGTCTCGCACCGCCTGGGCCTTGACATTGACCTGAGCCAGGATTTTTCCGGGTCGCCAGCGGCGCAGCCAAAGGCTCCGCAAGCAACCCGGTTGCCGCAGCCTGGAGTTGGCGCAAAGCTGCTGGAGCTCGAGGATTTTCCATTGAAGCGTCGGCAGCTGTGATGACGGGTGCTATCAAGTGCTGGTGGGGCCTGGGGTTTCACCAATGAAGTCTTTGCCCGGCCATTGTTTTAGGCCATGCGTCCAGTGATTCGCCCTGATCAGCGGCGTACTTGCAAAGCGCCGGGGTTGACGATATTGGTGGGCGTTCCCTTGATGAAGTTGACCACATTGTCAAATGCCGCCCCAAAATACATTTCATAGCTGTCCTGCTCAACATAGCCGATATGCGGTGTGCAGATGCAGTTTTCCAGCCTGAGAAGTGCATGGCCTTGCAAAATAGGTTCTGACTCAAAGACGTCCACTGCAGCCAAGCCCGGGCGCCCCCGGTTGAGCGCCGCAATCAAGGATTCGGGCTCCAACAGCTCAGCCCTTGAGGTATTGACCAGCAAGGCGGTGGGCTTCATGCGTGACAAATCTTCCAGCGTCACTATGCCAACCGTATTCTCATGCAGGCGCAGATGCAGGCTGAGCACGTCGCATTGCTCGAAGAAATCGGCTTTGCTGGCGGCTACTTCAAAGCCGTCGGCTTGCGCCAATTCGCGCGATGCCTCACCGCCCCACACCACAACGCGCATGCCAAAGGCTCGGCCATAACCGGCAACGATTTGCCCTATCCTGCCATAGCTCCAGATGCCCAGTGTCTTGCCTTTGAGTACCGAGCCAAGCCCAAAATTGACCGGCATGGAGGCGGCCTTGAGTCCGGCTTGCTGCCATACGCCATGCTTTAGATGCGCCACATACTGGGGCAAACGCCGCATGGCCGCCATCACCAGTGCCCAGGTCAGTTCGGCTGGAGCGGTAGGAGAGCCTATGCCTTCGGCCACGGCAATGCCGCGTTCCGTGCAAGCGGCCACGTCGAGATGAGCGCCAACGCGACCGGTTTGAGCGATCAGCTTGAGCCTGGGCAGCTTCTCAATGACTTGGCGATTGAGCTGGGTGCGTTCGCGAATCAGCACAATCACATCGGCGTCTTTGAGCCGAACTGACAGCTGCCCTATGCCCTTGACCGTATTGGTATAAACCTTGGCAGGATACGCATCCAGTTTGGCCGCACAAGCCAGTTTTCGCACTGCATCCTGATAGTCATCGAGAATCACAATATTCATGCCGATATTGTGCCTGCAAGATTTTTAATCTTGCAGTTGGCCTATTGCGCAATAAGAGGCAACTTGTATCGGAAGGCAACGCAATTGCCTTGAGGCTGACAGCAGAAGTCTGCGTGTCTGAGCGTGTGAAGCGGACGGCCCAGGCTTTTAAGCCGCATGAATGAGCAGCCGTGCCGAGCAGGGAGTTTTTTCTGCCTTCTTCAGCAGGATCTCACAGTGGCCTCGCGCAGGCTCATGCGCTCGAGTTCGGCGCAAACATCGGACATGCGGCCAGAGATCACCATGCGACCGGCGCAGGCGGGGGCGACGCCTGCATCGAATTCGCGCACCACTTTCAGGCGGTGGCAGGTCGTGGCTTTCATGCTGGCCTTGTCTGAAGGGTCGGTGGTGCACGGGGTGGCTACCGGCTTGCCGGGAGCAATTTCAATGTCGGCGCTAAAGGGCAGGGGCAGTTGCTTGGATGCTTGTTCAGGCGCTTGCGGCCGCGAAGGCTTGCCAGAACTGCGCTGTGCCGGTACAAACCACGCGCTCAATGCCTGGGCAGGCGTGAGTAGGCGCGACAGCATTGACGGGTGCGAAAAACGGATCATTCCCATGGTGAACTCCTGTTTGAGAGAGGTTTGCACAGGCAGGATTTCAGACCGGCTGGTTTTGCACCGCCAGTGGAGCCGCTGCATCAGGGTGTTGGCCATTGATGACCAAACGCCCGCCACCTGCTGCGCGACTGAAACAAGGGGTGGCTAGAACGCCATGCTGTTGCGGATCAAGCCAACGGCGAGGCCTTCGAGTTCGAAGGCCTCGCCGGGCGCCACCACAATGGTTTTGAAGTCGGGATTTTCTGGCAGCAGTTCGATCAGCTGCTTGTTGCGGCGAAAGCGTTTGACGGTCACTTCGTCGCCGAGCCGGGCCACGACGATCTGTCCATTGCTGGCATCTTTCGCTTGTTTGACGGCGAGCAGGTCGCCGTCCATGATGCCGATATCGCGCATGCTCATGCCGCGCACCTTGAGCAGATAGTCTGGCTGCTGCTGAAACAAGCTGCTTTCAAGAAAGTAGGTTTGCTCGATATGTTCTTGCGCGAGAATCGGGCTGCCGGCTGCCACTCGACCTATCAAGGGCAGGGTGAGCTGGCTCAGACTTGGCAAGGGTAGGGAGAACTGTTTGGTGCGGGATTCGTTCAGGGAGCGCAAGGTATCGCTGCGCAGGCGTATGCCGCGCGAGGTGCCGCTGACCAGCTCGATCACACCTTTGCGGGCGAGTGCCTGCAAATGTTCTTCGGCGGCGTTGGCGGAGCGAAAACCCAGTTCAGCCGCAATTTCGGCTCGGGTGGGGGGCGCACCGGTGCGGGAAATCGCACTCTGAATCAGCTCCAGAATTTGCTGCTGGCGCGCTGTGAGCTTGGGCATTTCAGAGGACAAACGTGCGAAATCGTTGAGGGCGCTCATGATAGGGACTCCTTGCTTTAGCCGCTCGGTGCTGACGGCCATTTGGCTTGATGCCTGTTTTAATATCCAGTAACTGTATTTTTATACAGTTTTTTAAAGAACGCAAGTCCATTTCCCATGCAACCTCAAACCATTGTGATCCTAGGTACCGGCGGCACGATTGCCGGCCGGGCGGCCCGTGCCGCTGACAACATCGGTTACACCGCCGCCGAGCTCGGCATAGAGCAACTGGTTGACGCGATTCCCGCACTCGTCGAAGCGGGTCCCGTCATTACCGAGCAGGTGGCGCAAATCGACAGCAAGGATATGAGCTTTGCGGTCTGGGCGCAGTTGGCCGGGCGCGTCCAGCACTTTCTGGCCCGGCCGGAGATTCAGGGCATTGTCATTACGCACGGTACCGACACGCTGGAGGAGACCGCCTATTTTCTGCAGGCGATTTGCGATTCAGCCAAGCCGGTGGTGCTGACCTGTGCCATGCGTCCAGCCACGGCCCTGGCGCCAGACGGTCCGCAAAATCTGCTCGATGCCATGGCCGTGGCCCGGCATCCGGGAGCTTGCGGGGTCGTTGCCGTCTGTGCCGGTACCGTTCACAGTGCGCTGGACGTGCAGAAAATGCACACCTACCAGCTGGACGCCTTTAGCTCGGGCGATGCGGGTCCGCTTGCCTATGTGGAAGAGGGGAGGCTCAGATTGTTACGAAATTGGCCTTTAGCCCTAGAGGGACGGTCGGAGGTAGCTATAAATAGCATAGCTAATATGAATCACGCAACAGACTGGCCGTGGGTAGAAATTGTCATGAGCCATGCCGGTGCCAGTGGCGCTGTGGTCCAGGCGCTGGTGGCTCAAGGCGTGCAGGGCCTGGTCGTTGCGGCTACCGGCAATGGCTCTGTGCACCATGCGCTGGAAGCGGCCTTGTTGCAGGCGCAGGCCGCGGGCGTGCAAGTTGTCCGGGCCACACGTTGTGCCAACGGCCGGGTGCTTTCCAAGCCCGGTGACGCCCTGGCGGACTCGCAAGGCTTGAGTCCGGTGAAGGCCAGGGTGGCACTCATGCTTGGCTTGCTGGGCCGCTAGCGCCCTTGTCCCCGCCTGCCCGGAAGTGGGTAGGCTCGGCGTCAGATTTTTGTTTCAAATGAGCGATCAAGGCTGCCACACCATGCAAACCCCCTACGAACAAGGCAACCAGAATCAGACCACCGACTGGGCGGCCTGTATCGAGTTCTACCAAGCGCTGGCGCTGCGCTTTCCCCGTCTGCTGCAGTTTTCTCAGATAGGCATTTCCGACGCGGGCGTGCCAATACATGCTGGTGTCGTCAGCGCCGATGGGGTGTTTGATCGCGAGCAGATCCAGCGCGCCGGCCGGCCGGTTTTCTTCAACAACAACGGCATACATCCTGGCGAACCCGAGGGCATAGACGCCTGCATGGCGCTGGTGCGAGACCTGTGTCTGGCGCCGGAACGGCTGACGGCACTGGGTAGCGCCGTGTATTTATTCATTCCCATCTACAACGTCGATGGTTGCCTTAATCGCAACGACAGCAGCCGGGTCAACCAGGATGGTCCGGAGTCTTTTGGCTTTCGAGGCAACAGCCAACACCTCGATTTGAACCGCGACTTCATCAAGTGCGACAGCCTGAATGCACAGCTCTTTAACCAGTTCTTCAGTGCCTGGGACCCGGATGTGATGGTCGACACCCACACTTCCAATGGGGCCGACTACAGCTACACCATGACCCTGATTCATACCCAGGCTGACAAGCTGGGCCGCGGTCTGGGCCGTTTTCTGCGGGAGTCCATGCTGCCCGCCATTTACCTGGGCATGGAGGCGCGCGGCTGGCCGACCTGTCCTTATGTGAACCCGTTCAAAACCAGCCCGGACCAGGGCATTGCCGATTTTTTGGATGGGCCGCGCTTTTCCACCGGCTATGCAGCCTTGCACCACACCATAGGCTTCATGCCTGAGACCCACATGCTCAAGCCCTTTGCAGATCGCTATGCCTCGATGCGTGCGCTGCTGGACGTGACGCTGCAGTTCACGGTCGATCATGGAGCGCAAATCCGGGCTCTCAGGAAAGAGGCGAAACAGCTGGGGCGGCAAAAAACGCAGTGGCCGGTCAGCTGGAAGATGGACGAATCGCGTGCTTCCCGCGTGCGCTTCAAGGGCTATGCGGCCAGCTACCGGCCCAGCCTGCTGGGTAACTACCAGCGTCTGGCCTATGACAGGGAGCAGCCCTGGGAGCGTGACATTGACTACTACACCCACTTTGTCGAGGACGTGGTGGTGCCAGCGCCCCAGGCCTATGTGGTGCCGCAAGCCTGGCGCGCCGTAACGGAACGTCTGGCCTGGAACGGTGTGCAGATGGAGCGCTTGAGCGCGGCCAAGTCTGTGGCGGCGCAGGTTCATCGCATACAGGCGGTGCAAAGCCGGCCCACACCCTATGAGGGTCACATGTTCCACGAACAGCTGACGCTGCAAACCCAGACGGAAACCGCCGAGCTGCAGGTCGGCGATTACTGGATTCCGCTGCAACAGGATGCTGCTCGCTATATCGTGGAAACCCTGGAGCCGCTGGCCCACGACAGCTTCTTTCGCTGGGGGTTTTTCAACAGCGTGCTGGAAAAGAAAGAGCGCTTTTCGGACTACGTGTTTGAAGACATGGCGCTGCAATTGCTCAAGGATGAGCCCGAATTAAAGTCCAGGTTTGAGCAGTGGAGGGCCGAAAACCCCGCGCTGCTGTCAGACCAAAGCAGGGTGCTGGGCTTTATTTTTGAAAACTGCAAGCGTTTTGCCGAGCCGGCGTGGCGCAGATACCCAGTGCTGGCCATTTTTTGATGGCGGACATGAAAAAGGCCGTCCAGAGGACGGCCTTTTTGCGCAACTGCTCGGGCGGTTTTAGCTTGCCAGTGCTTTGAAGGCTCTGTCAGTGATTTCGTCGACGCCGCCCATGCCGCTGATGGCGCGGTATTTGGGCGCGGCATCGGGCTCGCTCTTGGCCCAGTTGGAGTAGTAGTCCACCAATGGACGGGTTTGGGCACTGTAAACCTCCAGGCGCTTGCCCACGGTCTCTTCCTTGTCGTCTTCACGCTGGATCAGTGGCTCGCCCGTGACATCGTCCAGACCTTCGATCTTTGGTGGGTTGAACTTGACGTGGTAGGTGCGACCCGAGGCTGGATGCGAGCGACGTCCGCTCATGCGCTCAATGATGGCCTCGAAAGGCACATCGATCTCCAGCACGTAGTCAAGCTTCACGCCGGCGGCTTTCATGGCATCGGCCTGGGGAATGGTGCGCGGAAAACCGTCGAACAAAAAGCCCTTGTCGCAATCGGGCTGCGCAATGCGTTCCTTGACGAGGTTGATGATCAGGTCGTCGTTGACGAGCGCCCCGGCATCCATGATTTTTTTCGCTTCAAGGCCTAGCGGTGTGCCAGCCTTGACGGCTGCACGCAACATGTCGCCGGTAGAAATCTGGGGGATGCCGTATTTTTGGCAGATGAAGGTGGCCTGTGTTCCTTTGCCCGCGCCAGGCGCGCCCAACAAAATCAGTCTCATGAATGTCCTCGGATTTTATAAATTTGGAAAGTCAGCCGGGGTTGTGAATGAACCTGTCTCCCATGGCTGCTTTGCAGGTATTGAGGGGCTGCCAGCACGCCCCGCAGACCTCATACCTGCTTTGCCCTCAAGGATAGCATGCAGATTACGCTAGCTAACTTACACCGGCGCACATGGGGTGCCATTGATCGCTAGACAAATAGTTTGCGCGCTCGCTCCAGGTCTTCTGGCGTATCCACGCCAGGGCCGGGTGCAGCGTCGGTCAGGTGTACCGCAATCCGATGGCCATGCCAGAGGGCGCGCAATTGCTCAAGTGATTCCAGCTGTTCCAGCGGGGCTTGTGGCAGGCTTGGGAATTGCCGTAAAAAGCCGACACGATAGCCATAAATGCCCACATGGCGCAGCGGCTTGGGCAGTGTGCTGCCAGCCTCCCACCAGGCCTTGCCAGCAAAGTCGCGTGCCGCAGGAATCGGCGAGCGGCTGAAATACAGCGCGGTCTGGCGTGCATCCAGCACCACCTTCACTACATTCGGATTGAGCAGATCGGCCAATTGTTCAATCGAATGGGCGGCCGTGCTCATGGCGCAGTCTGGGCGCTCTATGAGCAGTTGGGCCACGGCGTTGATCAGTTCTGGATCTATCAGCGGTTCGTCGCCTTGCACATTCAACACGATGTCATCGTCCTGCAGGCCGAGCAGGCTGCAGGCTTCGGCGAGCCGGTCGCTGCCACTGGGGTGATCCACCCGGGTCAGTACGGCCTGAATGCCAAAGGCGGCGCATTTTTCGATAATTTCAGGGCTGTCAGCGGCCACCACTGTGCGGCTGGCCCGGCTTTGCATGGCCCGCTGCGCCACACGCACGACCATGGGCGCGCCGCCTATGTCGGCCAGGGGTTTGTTGGGCAGGCGGGTGGAGGCCAGGCGGGCTGGAATAAGGACGGTAAAACTCATGCGGGAAAGGCCTGGGCCATGTTTTGAACGCTAGGTTTAGCCGGCATCACAAGCCCAACTCTTCATCGGTCAGCGTTCGTGCTTCGTTTTCCAGCAGCACGGGCAGGCCGTCCCGCACCGGGTAGGCCAGGCGGGCGCTGCGCGAAATGAGTTCCTGTTTCTCGCGGTCGAATTCAAGTGGCCCTTTGGTCACGGGGCAGACCAGCAGTTCAAGTAGTTTGGTGTCCATGCTCAGATGGTAATTGAGAAAGCTTGGGCCTCAGCAGCGCATCCAGCGCCACAAAAAAAGCCGGTTCGGGTGAAAACACCAGGGGGATGGCCAGCAACTCCAGCCCAGCCAGACCCGGTATGGCAAACAGTTTGACGGCATCCTTTTCTGTACACAGCACGGTCTGGCCGGTGTAGGCGCTCAAATCCTCATGTTCAAAATCATGGTGATCGGGCAGGGGAATGGTTTTTGCCAAGGTCAAGCCGCGCGTCCTCAGCATGCCGAAAAAGCTCTCGGGGCTGGCTATGCCCGCCAGCGCCACCAGGGGCCGGCCCCGCAGCGCGCTTAAGGCAATCTGGCGGCCATCGGCTGTTTGTGCGTGGTCGGCAAGCTGCCGGCTGGACGTGAAGCCTTCGAAGGCAGGTTGCTGGCCGGTATGCAGCACCAGATCAAGGCCCTGGCGCTGGCGTTCAGGCCAGGGTTCGCGCAGCGGGCCGGCCGGCAACAGCCAGCCGTTGCCCACGCCTCTGTCATCAAATACGGCAATCTCGATGTCGCGCTGCAAGGCGTAGTGTTGCAATCCATCGTCGCACACCACCACGGTCGAGGCTGGGTAGGCCGCCAGCAGGGATCGCAGTGCTTCGGGACGTTTCCGTGCTACAAAAACAGGAGCGTCTGTCGCCCGTCGAATAAGGGCTGGCTCGTCACCGGACTCATTGATTGGAGTTTCTGGCCGGACTTCTAGGCTGCCTTGGCCGGATCGCCCATAGCCGCGCGATAGCACGCCCACGGCCAAACCCTGGGCTTGCAAATGCCTGACCAAACTGATCACCAGCGGGGTTTTGCCAGCGCCGCCGGCCACCACATTGCCCACGACGATCACCGGCACCCGGAAGCGCTCGGACGGGAGTAGGCCGCTGCGGTACATCAGCAAGCGCAGTCGTACCAGCAGGCCATGGACTTGCGCCAGTGGCCAGAGCAGGCAGGCCAGCCAGCCGCGTGTGAGCCAAGCCCTGGGCAGAAGTTGTTTCACGCGTTGCTTGCCATGTCACGGAGAAGGGCGGATGAAAGCGAAGCGGGATTTACTTCGCGCCGGCCTGCGCGCTACTCTGGGTGGCAAAGGTGATTTGCGTCAATCCCTGGCGGCGGGCGGCCTCCATCACGCTGATGACCGCCTGGTGCGTTGCACTGGCATCTGCGCTGATGATGATGACGCTGTCCTTGCCGGCCTTGGCCGCTTCAAGCAGTGCGGCGCCAAGCCGTTCTATGCTCCGGCCTTCTACCAGCGCCTTGTTGACCATGTAGCGGCCATCGCTGCTCACCGCAACAATCACTTCTTTGGGATAGTCGCGCTGCTGCTCCGCATCGGCTGCTGGCAGCTTGACCTGAAGTTCGGTGAACTTGCTGTAGGTGGTCGACAACATCAAAAAGATCAGCACGACGAGCAAGACGTCGATGAAGGGGATCAGGTTGATCTCCGGCTCATCACGCGGGCGAGGGCGAAAGTTCATTTGCGCAAGGTGTTGAGGTGGCGCATGAAGCGCTCTGTTGCCAGTTCCATGGCCAGCAGGTAGCCATCCACACGGGCCCGAAAATAACGCCAAAAAATCAGCGCGGGGATGGCCACGATCAAGCCAAAAGCGGTGTTGTAGAGCGCGATTGAAATACCTTGCGCCAGTTGCGCCGGGTTGCCACCGGCGGCGTTGCTGGCGCCACCAGCTTGAGAACCAAAAATCTCAATCATGCCGATGACGGTGCCAAGCAGGCCGAGCAAAGGCGCGGCCGATGCAATGGTGGCGAGCGCCGTCAGGTAGCGCTCCAGTTTGTGCGCCGCCTGGCGACCAGCGCCCTCCAGCGTGGAACGCAGATCGTCTTCGCTGATGCGCGGATTGGCATTCAAGGCACTGAAACCACTGGCCAGCACCTCGCCGAGCAGGGAGTTCTGCTCCAGTTGCGCCACCACATTGGAGGAGGGAACACTAGCGCGGGAGACGGTGATCGCTTCGTCAAGTAATCTGGGGGGCGCGACTTTGGGCGTTTTTAGACTGAAAAAGCGCTCAATGACCAGCGCGAGAGCCAGGATGGAACAGGCAATCAAGGGCCAGATAGGCCAGCCTGCGGCTTGTATGATCGAAAACAATGCACAACTCCAAGCAGATGATTTGTGCTGGATTATGGCCTACACCTACTGCGCAATCTGCTGCTTCAAGACCTTGTCTGTGAATGTTTTTCTCCGCACCTTTGGTAAGACACGGCCCACAAAATGTGTGGATAACTTTGTGGGCAAGTGGCAGCGCAGCCGCCGCAGGGGCACGCCGCTGCGGGCGCCAGACAAAATGATGAATTTTTGAGCGAAATTAAGTTATTCAAAATCAATGAGTTATACGAGTTCATCACAACACCCAAGTGAGGTCGCCTTGCTATCCGTCGGCAGGAGGCTCTCTGTGGAGTATTTTCTTTGCCTTATCTGCTTTACCCAGGGTTTAGGCCGTGTTTGAGACCTCGGAGTCTTTCGAAAAGCAGCCTGCGCGCGCTTCTGGCATGCAGGTCTGGCCGGTGGGTTCGCTGCTGCGGGCGATTGCGGATAGCCTGGAAGCTCGCTTCAATCCGGTGGCCGTGAAGGGCGAGATCACCGGCTTTTCACGCGCCGCCAGCGGTCACTGCTATTTCTCGCTGAAGGACGAACAGGGTCAGGTTCGTTGTGCCATGTTCAGGCGGGCTGCCGGCTTGATGGACTTTTCTCCCCGCGATGGACAACTAGTGGAATTACGCGGCCGCTTGGGCGTATACGAGCCGCGCGGTGAGTTGCAGCTGGTGGTCGAGGCCATGCGCCAGGCCGGCCAGGGCAATCTGTTCGAGCAGTTTTTGCAGCTGAAGGCCAAGCTGGAAGCCGAAGGTCTTTTTGAGTCTGCCCGTAAGCGGCCTTTGCCGCTGCTGCCGCGTGCCATTGGCGTGGTTACCTCCCTGGGTGCGGCGGCGCTGCACGACGTCGTCACCGCCCTGCAGCGTCGGGCGCCCCACATACCTGTGGTGATCTACCCCGCCAGCGTGCAAGGTGGGCAGGCCGCCGGCGAGTTGCGTGAAGCCTTGCTCAAGGCCGGCCAGCGAAGGGCACAAGACCAGGTCGATGTATTGCTGTTGGTTCGCGGAGGCGGCGCCATGGAGGACTTGTGGGCCTTTAATGACGAGCAGCTTGCCCGTACCATTGTTGCCTCACCCGTGCCGGTGGTCAGCGGGGTGGGGCATGAAACGGATTTCACCATCGCTGATTTTTGTGCCGATGTGCGCGCCCCCACGCCCACCGCCGCCGCCGAGCTTTGCGCGCAGCCGCAAAGCGCCTGGCTGGGCGCCCTGGAACTGGTTTTCTCGCGCTTGCAAAACGGCGTGGACCGGCAGATACAGTCGTACAGCCAGCGACTGGACTGGGCCGCGTCCCGTGTCAGTCGGCCCTCGCACCTTGTGACCCGTCAGCAGGCCCGTCTGGACGGGCTCGCGCAAGGTCTGAACCACGCGTTGCGTTCCAGCCTCAAGCACGAGCAGCTCAGGCTGCAGGCCTTGGGAACAGAACTCCCAAAAGAAATGGCGGCCCGCCTGCAGCGCGGCCGGCAGCAGCTCGAGCGTGCGCAACTGCGCCTTGAGCTGTTGGATCCCCAACTGGTCTTGCAGCGCGGCTATGCCTGGCTGGCGGACCTGCAGGGCCAGCCGATTACCCATGTCAGCGCCACCCACATCGGTCAGCCGCTGCGGGCCACCCTTGCCGATGGCGAGGTCGATTTGACGGTCTGCGCGCCACGACTGATTTAGTTTTTACAATGCCCTTGGCAGTCAATAGACAATTCATTAACCACCACGAGGAAAATCATGGAACACAAGCTCCCCCCGCTCCCTTATGCGATCGACGCGCTGGCCCCTCACTACAGCCAGGAAGCCTTTGAGTACCACCACGGTAAGCACCACAATGCTTATGTGGTCAACCTTAACAACCTGCAAAAAGGGACCGAGTTTGAGTCCATGACGCTCGAAGAGATCGTCAAGAAATCCAGCGGTGGCGTGTACAACAATGCAGCCCAGATATGGAATCACACCTTTTTCTGGAGCTGCATGAAGCCCGCGGGCGGCGGCGAGCCTTCCGGCGCGCTGGCAGCAGCCATTGACGCGAAATTCGGCTCCTACGCCGCTTTCAAGGAAGCTTTCGTCAAGTCGGCTGTCGGCAACTTCGGTTCGGGCTGGACCTGGCTGGTGAAAAAAGCCGACGGTTCGGTGGACATCGTCAACACTGGTCCGGCCGGCACGCCGCTGACGACCGCAGACAAGGCCTTGATGACCGTGGACGTGTGGGAACACGCTTACTACATCGACTATCGCAATATGCGTCCGAAGTTTGTCGAGACCTTCCTCGACAAGCTGGTGAACTGGGACTTCGCGGCCCAGAACTTCGCCTGAAGTTCGCCCGGCTTTTCGCTGCGTACCTTATGAAGAAAGCCTTGGATAAGACTACTCTGTTTTAAACTAGGCTTACTCATTGGAGCCGTCAGGCTTGAATAATAAAAGGGCTCGAAGATTGATCTTCGAGCCCTTTTTGTTTTTCTTGCCTCTGTAAAAATTCGGGCAAATAGCAGCGATGGCAGGTGTTCAATGTCGCGAAGCCCGATTTTGGGCCTGAATGAGAAAAATAGTTGTTTGAATGTGCTTCAAATTTTGCATAGTGATATTGCGTTGCATAGAATCAAGGATTGGATCAGGCTCCCTAAAGCAAAATCAGACAACGTCCAATCACTACTGCCAGTTTGTGACGCAAACCGGCAGCATCCCCGTACCAATTCCTGGAGATAAGCGATGAGTACCGAGCAACCCACCATCATCTATACGCTGACCGACGAGGCCCCGCTGCTGGCGACCAGCTCCTTTTTGCCCATCGTTCGCACGTTTACCGCACCGGCCGGTATTCATGTTGAAACCAGTGATATTTCGGTGGCGGGGCGTATTTTGGGTGAGTTCCCGGACTACCTGAGCGATGCGCAACGGGTGCCCAACAACCTGGTCGAACTCGGCAAGCTGACCCTGCTGCCAGACACCAACATCATCAAGCTGCCCAACATCAGTGCGTCAGTGCACCAGCTGGTGAGCGCCATTAAGGAATTGCAGGGCAAGGGCTACGCTGTGCCCGATTTCCCGGAAGACCCAAAAACCGACGAAGAAAAGGCTATCCGCCAGCGCTACTCCAAGTGCCTGGGTAGCGCCGTCAACCCAGTGCTGCGCGAAGGTAACTCGGACCGGCGAGCCCCGGCGGCCGTGAAGAACTACGCTCGCAAGAACCCGCACAGCATGGGCGAGTGGAGCATGGCCTCGCGCTCGCACGTGGCCCATATGAAGCACGGCGACTTCTACCACGGTGAAAAATCGTTGACCCTGGACAAGGCGCGCGACGTGAAGATGGAACTGCTGACCAAGGGCGGCAAGGCCATCGTGCTCAAAGCCAAGGTGTCTTTGCTGGCTGGCGAGATCATCGACAGCATGTTCATGAGCAAGAAAGCCTTGTGCGACTTCTATGAAGATCAGTTTGAAGACGCGCGCAAGACTGGCGTGATGCTGTCGCTGCATGTCAAGGCCACGATGATGAAGGTTTCACACCCCATCGTGTTCGGCCACGCCGTCCGTATCTTCTACAAGGAAGCGTTTGAGAAGCACGGCAAGCTGTTTGACGAGTTGGGCGTGAACGTCAACAACGGCATGGTGAATCTGTATGACAAGATCGCCACGCTGCCGACGTCGAAAAAAGAAGAAATCATTCGCGATCTGCACGCCTGCCACGAGCACCGTCCTTCGCTGGCCATGGTCGATTCGGCCAAAGGCATCTCCAACCTGCACGCGCCCAACGACGTGATCGTCGATGCGTCGATGCCGGCGATGATCCGCATCGGCGGCAAGATGTGGGACGCCAACGGCAAGCCGCAGGACACCAAGGCGGTCATCCCCGAGAGCACCTTCGCCCGTATTTACCAGGAGGTTATCAACTTCTGCAAGACCAACGGCAATTTCGACCCTGTCACCATGGGCACGGTGCCCAACGTGGGTTTGATGGCCCAGCAGGCTGAAGAATACGGTTCGCACGACAAGACCTTCGAAATCACCGAAGCTGGCGTGGCCAACATTGTGGATCTGGCTACCGGCGAAGTGCTGCTGTCACAAAACGTCGAAGCTGGCGACATCTGGCGCATGTGTCAGGTCAAGGACGCACCGATCCGCGACTGGGTCAAGCTGGCCGTTACCCGCGCCCGCAACTCCGGCATGCCTGCTGTGTTCTGGCTGGACCCGTACCGTCCGCACGAGGCCGAGATGATCAAGAAGGTGGAAACCTATCTAAAGGACCACGACACCGCCGGCCTGGACATCCAGATCATGTCGCAGGTGCGTGCCATGCGCTACACGCTGGAGCGCGTCATTCGCGGTCTCGACACCATCTCGGTCACCGGTAACATCCTGCGCGACTACCTGACCGACCTGTTCCCCATCATGGAACTCGGCACCAGCGCCAAGATGCTGTCTATCGTGCCCCTGATGGCGGGTGGTGGCATGTATGAAACCGGTGCCGGCGGCTCCGCGCCCAAGCACGTGCAGCAGCTGGTCGAGGAAAACCATCTGCGCTGGGACTCGCTGGGTGAATTCCTGGCGCTGGCCGTGTCGCTGGAAGATCTGGGGTTAAAGACCGGCAATGCCAAGGCCAAAGTCGTAGCCAAGACGCTGGACGCGGCCACCGGCAAGCTGCTGGAGAACAACAAGAATCCGTCGCCCAAGACCGGTCAGCTGGATAACCGTGGCAGCCAGTTCTACCTGGCCATGTACTGGGCCCAGGAACTGGCTGCGCAGAAGGAGGCCCCGGATCTGGCGGCTCAGTTCGCACCGCTGGCGCAGCAACTGACGGCCAACGAGCAGGCCATCGTTGCCGAACTGCAGGCCGTGCAAGGCAAGGCGGTGGATATCGGTGGTTACTACCAGCCTGACCTGGTCAAGCTGGAGGCCGTGATGCGTCCGAGCAAGACCTTCAACTCGGCACTGGCATCTTTCAAGGCCTAAGCCGCAGGCCAGACGACCTGTAGACAGGCCCTTGCAAGGCGATCCGGACGACAGTCTGGATCGCTTTTTCTTTTTCAGAACGACCGGCGTTTAGCTTTTTTCGAAAGCTGCTCGGCTTCGCTCCAGTTCAGTTGCGGACGTCAAACAGTTGTCCGCCCAATTTGCTTCCCGCCTTGATGCCGCGCTTGGCAAACCAGCCCTGGTTCATCTCCAGCACAAAACGGACAGGTTGGGCTGAGCAATGCGAATCTGTGGTCTGAGGCTTCATGTCGGCCAGATTGACGATGGTGCCGTCATTGGCAACGAAGGCCGCAGTCAGTGGCAGCAGGGTGTTTTTCATCCAGAAACATTGTTGGGCGGCTTGCTCGAACACAAAAATCATGCCCTCGTGCTGCGCCATGTCCTTGCGCTGCATCAAACCGATTTCCCGCTGCTGGGGAGTCGAAGCCACCTGTGCATCAATCTGATACATCCCGGCTGACAGCTTGATACGCTGCAGATTCAATTGTGGAACTTCCTGCGCGCTGGCTCCCAGGGAAGACAGCAGAGCCGTCAGAGTCAGCACGGAAAACAGACTTTTGCATGTGTTGCCGAAGGAGGGAAGGGCAAGTTTGAAGCTCATAGACACACCGGATTGAAGTTTCGAAGTTGAAGTGCCAGCATAAACGACGCGCGCAAAAAAGCCCGCACTAGGCGGGCATTCCGACCGAAGTCACCAGGAATTACTTCTTGGGTGCGGCTTCGGCTTTCTTGGCGGCAGCTGCGTCAGCTTTTTCTTTCTTGGCGGCAGCGGCTTTTTCTTTTTTTGCCTTCTTGACGGCAGCTTTCTCTTCTTTGCTCATTTTGGTGGCGGCTGGCTTGGCTTCTGCTTTTGCAGCAGGAGCGGCGGCAGGCGCTGCAACAGCGGCAGGAGCTGAGGCGGGTGCAGCAGCGGGAGCTTGTGCAAATGCACCAGCAGCGAAGAGGCCTGCGATCAAAGTAGCGAGGAGTTTGTTCATTTTGAGTTTCCTTAATGTCGTTTGGTAAAAATACCCCGAACTTTTCGGAGGCCCTACCGTAACGAAACTCGTTCGCCAACCGTTGACAGCTGATTCCAATTTCTTTTGAAAAAAATTTCGCGGATAAAATTTAAAAGCTTACCTAAACTGCCAAAAATGGCGTATTAATGGGCGTACCCCACACATACACCGGAGACATCTTTAACATGTATCAGCACATCCAAGTGCCCGCCGATGGCCAGAAAATCACAGTCAACGCCGACAATTCCCTGAATGTGCCTGACGAGCCGATCATTCCGTTCATTGAAGGTGACGGCACCGGCGCGGACATCACGCCGGTGATGTTGAAAGTGGTGGATGCCGCTGTTGCCAAAGCCTATGGCGGCAAGAAGAAAGTCCACTGGATGGAAGTGTTCGCCGGTGAAAAAGCCACCAAGGTCTACGGTCCCGACGTCTGGTTGCCTGAGGAAACCCTGCATGCCGTCAAGGACTATGTGGTCTCTATCAAGGGCCCGCTGACCACGCCGGTCGGCGGCGGCATTCGCTCCCTGAATGTGGCGCTGCGCCAGGAGCTTGACCTCTACGTCTGCTTGCGTCCCATCCAGTACTTCGACGGCGTACCTTCCCCTGTGAAAGAGCCGCACAAGACCAATATGGTGATCTTTCGCGAGAACTCGGAAGATATTTATGCCGGTATCGAATTCGAATCGGGCAGCGACAAGGCCAAAAAGCTCATCAAGTTCCTGCAGGATGAGATGGGAGTCAAGAAAATCCGCTTTCCCAACACCTCCGGCATTGGCGTGAAGCCCGTGTCCAGCGAAGGGACAGAGCGCCTGATGCGCAAGGCCATTCAGTACGCCATCGACAATGACAAGCCCAGCGTGACCATCGTGCACAAGGGCAACATCATGAAGTTCACCGAAGGCGGTTTTCGTGACTGGGCTTACGCCCTGGCGCAAAAGGAATTCGGCGCCGAGCTGATCGACGGCGGCCCCTGGATGAAGTTCAAGAACCCCAGAACGGGGAAGGAAATCACCATCAAGGACAGCATCGCCGACGCTTTCCTGCAGCAGATTTTGCTGCGTCCGGCCGAATACTCGGTGATCGCCACGCTGAACCTGAACGGCGACTATGTTTCCGACGCGCTGGCCGCCCAGGTGGGCGGCATTGGCATTGCCCCGGGCGCCAATCTGAGCGACACCATCGCCATGTTTGAAGCCACCCATGGCACGGCGCCCAAGTATGCCGGCAAGGATTACGTGAACCCCGGCTCCGAAATCCTGTCGGCCGAAATGATGCTGCGCCACATGGGCTGGACCGAAGCGGCCAACCTGATCATCAGCGCTATGAAAAAATCCATTGCGTCCAAAAAAGTCACTTATGACTTCGCGCGGCTCATGGAAGGCGCTACGCAAGTGAGCTGTTCAGGCTTCGGCCAGGTCATGATCGACCACATGTAAAGCCATCCGCAGGGCTTACCGGCTTTGCAAACCGTCTCGGAAGTCGTTCCGAGGCGGTTTTTTTATGTTTGGGCTTCATTTTTCGGGCTCGGAAAGCCAAAAATACTGCTTGAATGCCAGGTATGTGCCTCCAATTGCCCTACCGGACGCATTGAAGCACAGCGATGGCTAGAATGAATTCCATGGCAACCCAACCCCCTAAATCTCCGGCGATCCCGCCCATTCCCGCTGTCAGGCCCGACGATGTCAATGGCGGGGATTCGGTCGTGCTTGAGCGTCGCCCGCAAAAGACCAAACCTCCGCAAATGTATCAAGTGGTGCTGCTCAATGATGACTACACGCCCATGGAGTTCGTCGTCGTGGTGATTCAGGAGTTTTTCAACAAGGATCGCGAAACCGCGACGCAAATCATGTTGAAGATCCATCTGGACGGCAGAGGCGTTTGCGGGGTGTTTTCCAAGGATGTGGCCGCTACCAAGGTTGATCAGGTCACGGAAGCGGCCCGAAAAAATGGTCACCCGCTGCAATGTGTCAGTGAGCCCATTGAATAACGGGAAATCCGGCCAATATTCGATTCAGAGAAATCAGTAAAGTAAATACTCAAGCAAGCCGAAAGGAAAATCTATGATTGCCCAGGAATTAGAAGTCAGCTTGCACATGGCCTTTGTTGAGGCGCGTCAGCAGCGCCACGAATTCATCACCGTGGAGCACCTGCTGCTGGCTTTGCTGGACAACCCCAGCGCCGCCGAAGTGCTGCGTGCCTGCTCCGCCAATGTGGATGATTTGCGCAAGTCGCTTGGCAATTTCATCAAGGACAACACGCCGCAAGTGGCCGGCACCGACGATGTCGACACACAGCCCACGCTGGGTTTCCAGCGGGTGATACAGCGCGCCATCATGCATGTGCAGTCCACCGGCAGCGGCAAGAAGGAAGTCACCGGCGCCAATGTGCTGGTCGCCATTTTTGGCGAAAAAGACTCGCACGCGGTGTACTACCTGCACCAGCAGGGCGTCACACGCCTGGACGTGGTGAATTACATCGCCCACGGCATCAAGAAAACCGATCCGCCAGAGCCTGCCAAGGCCGGTGAAAGCGCCGCCGAGAACGAAGAGGGCGGCGAAAAGAACGAAAAGGCTTCGCCGCTGGAGCAGTTCACCGTCAATCTCAACCAGCTTGCCAAGGATGGCAAGATCGATCCGCTGATCGGCCGAAATTACGAGGTCGAGCGCGTCATTCAGATCCTGTGCCGCCGCCGCAAAAACAACCCGTTGCTGGTGGGTGAGGCCGGTGTGGGCAAGACGGCGATTGCCGAGGGCCTGGCCTGGCGCATCACGCAAAAAGACGTGCCCGAAATTCTGGCCGAAGCCAATGTCTATTCGCTGGACATGGGCGCGCTGCTGGCCGGCACCAAATACCGTGGCGATTTCGAGCAGCGTCTCAAGGGCGTGCTGAAAGCTCTGAAGGACAAGCCCAATGCCATTTTGTTCATTGACGAAATCCACACCCTGATCGGTGCGGGTGCTGCCTCGGGCGGCACGCTGGATGCGTCCAACCTCTTGAAGCCCGCGCTCAGCTCGGGTCAACTCAAGTGCATTGGCGCAACGACGTTTACCGAATACCGCGGCATCTTTGAAAAAGACGCGGCGCTGTCGCGACGCTTCCAGAAGGTCGATGTGGTCGAGCCTACGGTGCAGGAAACCGTGGACATCCTGAAGGGCCTGAAGTCGCGCTTTGAAGAGCACCACGGCGTCAAGTACGCGCTGGCGGCCCTGCAGGCGGCGGCCGAATTGAGTGCCAAGTACATCAACGACCGGCATTTGCCCGACAAGGCGATTGACGTGATTGATGAGGCTGGTGCGGCCCAGCGCATCTTGCCGCCCTCAAAGCGCAAGAAAACCATCACCAAGGCTGAGGTCGAGGAAATCGTGGCGAAAATCGCCCGCATTCCGCCCGCCAACGTGTCCAACGACGATCGCGGCAAGCTCAAAACGCTGGAACGCGACCTGAAAAGTGTGGTGTTCGGCCAGGACAAGGCCCTCGACGTGCTGGCGTCCGCCGTCAAGATGGCACGCTCGGGTCTGGGTAAGGACGACAAGCCGATTGGCTCCTTCCTGTTCTCCGGCCCCACCGGCGTCGGTAAGACGGAAGCGGCTAAACAACTGGCCTACATCATGGGCATTGAGCTGATCCGCTTTGACATGTCGGAGTACATGGAGCGCCACGCCGTGAGCCGCCTGATAGGCGCGCCCCCGGGCTATGTCGGCTTTGACCAGGGTGGCCTGCTGACCGAGGCTATCACCAAGAAGCCGCATGCGGTGCTGCTGCTCGACGAAATCGAAAAGGCGCACCCGGACATCTTCAACGTGCTGCTGCAGGTCATGGACCATGGCACCTTGACGGACAACAACGGGCGCAAGGCCGATTTCCGCAACGTCATCATCGTCATGACCACCAATGCCGGTGCCGAGACCATGAACAAGGCGACGATTGGCTTTACCAACCCGCGCGAAGCCGGCGATGAGATGGCCGATATCAAGCGGCTGTTCACGCCCGAGTTCCGCAACCGCCTTGATGCGGTGGTGAGCTTCAAGGCGCTGGACGAAACCGTCATCCTGCGGGTGGTCGACAAGTTCCTGCTGCAACTCGAAACCCAGCTGGCCGAGAAGAAGGTGGAGGTCACCTTCACCGACACGCTGCGCAAGTATTTGGGCAAGAAGGGCTTCGATCCGCTGATGGGCGCCCGCCCCATGCAGCGCCTGATCCAGGACACGATACGTCGTGCGCTGGCCGACGAACTGCTGTTCGGCCGTCTGATGGACGGCGGTCGCCTGACCGTCGACATGAAGGTGACCACCGACGAGAAGGGCGTGGAAAACGGCGAAGTCGAACTCGACATCCAGCCGCTGGCCAAGAAAGAGGGCAAGGCCAAGCCTGAAGCCGAAGCGGCAGAGACTAACTAAGCGGTGTCAAATACGACGGGAGCGCCCATAGGGCCTTCCCGCAAGGGCCGGCAGCATGGAGCTGCCGGCCTTTTTTATTTGGTGCGCCCAGCATGGGCGCACACCTGCGGGTGCAAGTCCCGCCAGGAGCTGGTCACAGTGAATGAAGTGAAGCGCAACTGCGTGAGGGCGACCGAACGTGGGAAGGAAGCGTGGAGCGTAAATCGTGAGCCGATGAACAAGAACCGCATAGAAGGCGTTGCCAAGCAGGGCGAGCGGGCCAAAAACCGCAAAGCTCTTGTGACCAAGGCGAGGTGGCGTAGATGCGGCGGTTGTGCGATGAAGGTGTGCGTTCTTACCTGGGGAGATCTCGCCTCGTGGGTGAAAGCCCGACGGCTTTGCCGGAGCGAGAAGTCAGCCGAGGTCGTAGTAGCTGGAGCCGGG
>NZ_FOKZ01000009.1 GCF_900112285.1 Polaromonas sp. OV174
TGGCGCCCACGGCCCATGTGGTCTCCGATGGCCTGCAGGCCTTTGCTCAAGTCTTGCAGGTAGGCGCCACGCATGAGCGTCATGTGACGGGTGGCGGACGACAGGCAGCCAGGACACCCCAGCTGCGCTGGGTCAACACGATGCTGGGCAACCTCAAGACCGCCCAGGCCGGCACTTACCATTCCTTTGACCATGCCAGATACGCCGCGCGCTACCTGGCTGAGTTTGCCTACCGCTTCAATCGCCGCTTTGACTTGGTGGCCATGCTGCCCAGGCTGCTGCGCGCGGCCGCTACGACAAAGCCCCAGCCTCTGACCATACTGCGCATGTCTGAGGCAAGTCGCTAATCAGGTAAAACTGGCCTCCAGCCCTTGATGGACGAGCGCCAGAAGCTATTGAAAAGTGAGCATTCATGCATGGCATGCGTGCTCTTTTTCTTGCCGCCGCCATGCTGAGCCCCTACGATGAACACTTCGCTTCAGCGTCCTTGGCTAGCCCTGCCAGCGGGAGCTCGTTCCTGCGGAATCCCCAACTTCTCCGCAATCGGCCAGGCGCGGTGACTGGCCTCATTTATCAGGAGATCAAGCCATGTCCAGATTGCGCTTCAAAATTTCCATGTCACTCGACGGCTATGTTGCCGGCCCCAGCCAGAGCGTGGAAAACCCGCTCGGCCTGGGCGGCACACGGCTGCACGAATGGGCCTTTCGGCTCAAGGAATTCCGCACCCTGCTGGGCCTGGAGGGCGGGGAGCGCAATGAAAGCAGCCCGGTGGTGGAAGAATCGCTCGCCAACATTGGCGCCACCATCATGGGGCGCCATATGTTTGGCGGCCACCCCGGGCCCTGGGACGCCGACAAGCCCTGGACGGGCTGGTGGGGCGCCAATCCGCCCTTTCATCATCCGGTGTTCGTGCTCACGCACCACGCCCGCGCGCCGCTCGAGATGCAAGGCGGGACACGCTTCATCTTCGTCACCAGCGGCATTCAAAGCGCACTGGAGCAGGCCTGGCATGCCGCCGCCGGCAAGGACGTCTGCCTGGCCGGCGGTGCGCATGCCGCGCAGCAGTATCTGGCCGCCGGCCTGGTGGACGAGATGGAAATCAATCTGGTGCCAACGCTGCTGGGCAGCGGCGAACGGCTGTTCGATGGCGTGGGCGACAGTCTGTACGGCCTTCATCTGGTACGCACCGTGGCCGCGCCCGGGGTCACTCACCTCAAGTTCGCCAGGCCCTGAGAAGGAATCGTTGAAGCCACCGAGTTTTTCTGCAGTTCGCGAACACCGCCGTGAGCGGCACCTTGAAGGCTGCTAACCGGTTTGCATGGGCTTGGGCGGCGCGTCTTGCCCGGCTGTACCGATGCGTTCGTATTCGGAAATGACCTGCGCCCCCAGCAGCAGCAGCGTGGCGGCAATTTCCAGACTCAACAACACGACGATGGACTTAGTCAGCGAGCCATACACCACACCGACCTGCGACAGCGTGGCAAAGTACCAGACCAGCACATGGCGCGTCAGCTCCCAGAGCAGCGCCGCCGCCACGCCGCCAATCAGCGCGCGGCGCAGCGACAACTTGCCCACCGGCATCACCATATACACCGAAGTCAGCATGAAGATCTCGCCAGCCAGACCCAGCAGGTAAAGCAGGACGCCCGAAAATCCGCTGAGTGACCAGCGCCAGCCCAAAAATTCGACACTTTTGTCGCCCAGGGCCTGAAAGCTTCCAGCCACCAGCGTCACCAGCAGAAAACCCAGGCCCAAGCAAAAAATGTAACAGTAGGGCAGCACGGCAGAGACCAGAAAATGGCGCCGGCGAATCGCCACGCGGTGCAGGAAAATGACCGACATTGCGTTTTCCAGCACCGTAAAAGCCAGGGAACTGAAAAACAGCATGGTGCCCAGCAATACCCAGCCCATGACTTCCCGATGCGCCAGAAAATTGGTCAGCTCACTGACAATAAAGTCAGACTCTCCCGGTGCCAGCCAGCCGATGTAACGCCCCAATGACGCGAGCAGCGCCGACTGATCAATCACATGCGACAGCGCAATCGCAACCAGGATGAGCAGCGGAACAATCGACAGCAAGGCATAGTAGGCCACGGCACCAGCCAGCAGCAGGCCCTGGTTGGCGCGAAAGCCCTTCAGTACCCGCAGCGCAAAGGCGCCGGGATGGCTAAGTACATATGCTGCCGGCGTTCCAATCATCATCTTCGTGTCGGAATTGGGAAAATTCGTGAGGAAAATTGCTTAACTTCTTGTCGGACGGGAGAAAAAAGCTATCTTTTCAATAGCAAATCAGCGCCGCCTCAGACGTCAATCGCCGCCGCCGAGCCCGCCAGCTTGCGCAGCTCGAACTTCTGGATCTTGCCGGTCGAGGTCTTGGGCAGTTCGCCAAACACCACGGCGCGCGGCACCTTGAAGCCGGCCAGGTGTTTTTTGCAGTGCGCCACGATGTCCTGCTCGGTGCACCTGGCGCCGGCCTTCAGCTCGACAAAGGCGCAAGGCGTTTCGCCCCACTTGGCGTCGGCCTTGGCCACCACGGCCGCCGCCAGCACGTCGGGGTGGCGATAGAGCACGTCCTCGACCTCGATGGAAGAGATGTTCTCGCCGCCGGAGATGATGATGTCCTTGCTGCGGTCCTTGATCTTGATGTAGCCGTCGGGATACATCACGGCCAGGTCGCCCGAGTGGAACCAGCCCCCGGCAAAGGCCTCGGCGGTGGCCTTGGGGTTCTTGAGATAGCCCTTCATGGCGATATTGCCCTTGAACATGATCTCGCCCATGGTTTCGCCGTCCTGCGGCACCGGCCTCATGCTCAGCGGATCGAGCACGCGCACATCGCTCTCCAGGTGGTAGCGCACACCCTGGCGGGCATTGAGGCGGGCGCGCTCGCCAACGTCCAGCGCCTCCCAGCCGGCCTGCGTCGCGCACACGGTGGCTGGGCCATAGACCTCGGTCAGGCCATAAACATGGGTCAGCTCAAAACCCAGCGCCTCCATGCCCTCGATCATGGACGCAGGCGGCGCCGCGCCGGCCACCATGGCCTTGATACCTTTGGGCAGGCCGTGCTTCATGCTTTCGGGCGCGTTGACCAGCAGGCCATGCACGATAGGTGCGCCGCAATAATGGGTGACGCCGTGCTGGCGCATGGCATCAAAAATCGCCTGCGGATCGACCCGGCGCAGGCAGACATTGACGCCGGCACGCGCCGCCACCGTCCACGGAAAGCACCAACCATTGCAATGAAACATGGGCAGCGTCCACAGGTAGACGGCGTGCTTGGGCATGTCCCATTCCAGAATGTTGGAAACGGCATTGAGCGCCGCGCCGCGGTGGTGGTAGACCACGCCCTTGGGGTTGCCGGTGGTGCCGCTGGTGTAGTTCAGCGCAATCGCATCCCATTCGTTGGCCGGCAGCTGCCAGGCAAAGCCGGCGTCGCCGCTGGCCAGAAACTCTTCATAAGTGATGCTGCCCAGGCGCTGCAGCGGGCCGGTGTAGAGCGCATCTTCTACGTCAATCACCAACAGCGGCGCTGTGGACTGGCGCAGCGCCAGCGCTTTTTGCAGGATGCCGGCGAATTCCGGATCGACGATCACGACCTTGGCCTCGCCATGGTCCAGCATGAAGGCGATGGTTTCGGGGTCCAGCCGTGTATTGAGCGCATTGAGCACCGCGCCCGTGACCGGGATGCCGAAATGCGCCTCCACCATGGGCGGGGTGTTGGGCAGCATCACGGCCACGGTGTCGCCCTTGCCTATGCCGCGTTGTTGCAGCGCGCTGGCCAGCCGGCGGCAACGCGTGAACACTTCGGCCCAGTTGCGGCGCAAGTCGCCATAGACCACGGCAAGCCGGCCCGGATAGACCTCGGCCGTGCGTTCAATGAAAGACAGCGGCGACAGGGCCGCGTAATTCGCCTCGGTAGGCGCCAGATCCTGGTCAAAAATGCTGGACATGCTGCGTATCTCCGGGTTTCAGTGGCAATGACACCCATCCTAGCCCCTCTATTGACGAGGCCTTTGCAAGCGGCGGGCACAATACAGCCATGGCTATTCCCTCATCATTCATTCAGGAGTTGTTGGCGCGCACCGACATCGTGGATGTGGTTGGCCGCCATGTGCAACTCAAAAAAGGCGGCGCCAATTTCATGGGCCTGTGCCCATTTCACGGCGAAAAATCACCCTCTTTCAGCGTCAGCCCCGCCAAGCAGTTCTATCACTGCTTTGGCTGCGGCGCCAGCGGCGATGCGATCAAATTCCTGACCGAACACGCCGGCATGACCTTTATCGAGGCGGTGAAAGACCTGTCACAGCAATACGGCCTGCAAGTGCCCGAAGACGACGTGTCGCCGCAAGACCGCGCCAAGGCCGCGCAAATGCGCGAGCAGCAGGCTACGCTGACCAGCGTGCTGGAAAAAGCCGGCCTGGCCTACATACGCAACCTGCGCAACTCCGAGCGCGCCATTGACTATTTCAAGCGCCGCGGCGTCTCCGGCGAAGTCGCCAAGACCTTTGGCCTGGGCTACGCGCCCGAGGGCTGGCGCAGCCTGGCCAGCGTCTTTCCCGACTACAACGACCCGCTGCTGGTGGAAAGCGGCCTGGTCATCACCGGCGAGGCCGGCGAAGAAAACGCCGCCGGCGAGGCCAAGCGCTATGACCGCTTTCGCGACCGGGTCATGTTCCCCATACGCAACGTCAAGGGCGAATGCATAGGCTTTGGCGGCCGCGTGCTGGGTGACGAAAAGCCCAAATACCTCAACTCGCCCGAAACCCCGGTCTTCAGCAAGGGCCGCGAGCTCTACGGCCTGTTTGAAGCCCGCACCGCCCTGCGCGAGCACGGCTACGCGCTGGTCACCGAAGGCTATATGGACGTGGTGGCGCTGGCCCAGCTGGGCTTTGCCAACGCCGTCGCCACGCTGGGCACGGCCTGCACCGCCGAGCATGTGCAAAAGCTGTTCCGTTTCACCGATTCGGTGGTCTTCAGCTTTGACGGCGACAACGCCGGCCGCCGCGCCGCCCGCAAGGCACTGGACGCCGCCCTGCCCTTTGCCAGCGACGTGCGCACCGTCAAATTTTTGTTTTTGCCGGCCGAGCACGACCCGGACAGCTACATCCGCGAACACGGCAAGGAGGGCTTTGCCGCTTATGTCAGCAAGGCCGTGCCCTTGAGCAAATTCATGCTGGAAGCCGCGGCCGAGGGTTGCGATCTGGACACCGCCGAGGGCCGCGCCCACATGGCCAGCAACGCCCGCCCGCTGTGGAGCCTGCTGCCCGAAGGCGCGCTCAAGCCGCAGCTGCTGGCCGAGATTGCCGACCAGGTCATGATTGACAGCCGCGAGCTGCTGCAGCTGTGGCAGCCCAGCGCCCAGGGCCGCAAGTCAAACTATAAAAACAGTAGCAACTCTCGCCCATCAGACAAGGGCTACAGGCCAAATACGCCTAAAGATTCGGGATCTCACCAGGAGCTTCCTGAATTTCCCGATTACCACCCTGCCAATTTGCGCGAAGACCCCAATTACGCCTCGTCCGAGCCTGCCGAGTTCTACTTCGCGCCGCCGGCCGCCGAACCGACGCGCAAATTCGGCAAGTTCGGCAAGTTCGGCGGCAAGTTTGACAACAGCAAAAGCGGCGCCAGCCGTGCCCCGCGCCGCGTGACCGGCCGCATCCTGCCGGCCAGCCGTGAAGACCGTGTGCTCAGGCTGCTGCTGACCGAGCCGCAAAGCTGGGACCGGCTCAGCACCGAAGAGCACCACCTGCTGCTGGAGCTGCCCGCACCGCACGGTTCGCTGTTCACCTGGCTGGAAAGCCAGTTGCACGAACACGGCCCACAGCCCTGGGCGGCCCTGCGGGAAGCCCTGCGCGGCCATGCCCACGAGCATTACGCCGTGGCCCAGCTGGCGCAAATGCTGGAGGGCGTGGTGTCCGACTGGGGCGAGATCCACGGCATCCTGACCCAGCTCAGGCGCATGAAGCGCGACAGTGAAATCTCCGAACTGGCCGCCAGAGCGCCCACCGAGCCGGCCGTGCTGGAACGTTTGCGTGAATTGATGGCGCAATCCCGGGCCGAAAATAGCACCCAAAAGTAGCTCTTGATCCGGGTATAAACGACCCCAAAATGGTATAATCCAAATCTTTCACGGCAAGCGCGACAGCAGCACCTCCGGCACCGGCCCCCTGACACCTCAGGGCACTCACACAAGAGACGGCCAAACTCCCGCAAGGACTGCATCCCAAATGTTCGCCCACACAGCTTGCCCGAAAGACAAATCAGCGCGTGCCCCGGCACGGTCTGGCTTGTTTTTTCAAACCCCTTTCGTTTTGAGCTTTGAATCTTTGTCATCTGCGCCCTGACCGGCGTCAGGCGCAAGGCACATTTTTGTTTACTGGTTGCTGATCGATATTTCATTTTTTCCCGCCACCTGGAGGATTCATGCCGATTGCCAAGTCCAACAAGCCCAAGCAAGCGAAAACCGCCCCAGCGCCCAAAGCGCTGTTACGGCCAGCAGTCAAGCCTCCAGTGAAGACCCCGGTAAAACCGGCGGCAAAAACTTCCAAAGACAGCCATCCTCAGGCGGCGCTTGAAAAGTCCGGAAAAACCGTCATATCCGTTAAACCCAGCGCCCAAAATGCTGCGTCGAGCAAAGTGCCTCCGAAATCCGCTACGCCCTTGAAGAAAGTTCCTGCCGTGTCGCTCCCAATCAGTACCAAAGCCCAGCTAAAAGCCGCCGCAGACGCGCTGCTCGCCGCGCCTGCCAAACCCTCGACCAAAGCCCAGCTTCTGGCTGCCGCAGACGCACTGCTCGCCACGCCCGCCAAAAAGAAACCTGGCCGCCCGCCGAAGAACCCGGCAGCGGCTGTTGAAGGCGGCGCACCGGCCACCACCGGCGCCAAGCGCGGCCGCAAGCCGAAAAGTGCTGTCAAGGCCGATGGCGACGAGGACATGTCGGACATCGAAGCCGAATTTGCCGAAGAACCCACAGCCGTAGAAGCGACGACCGAAAAGGTCAAACCGCTGCGCATGAAGATCAGCAAGGCCAAGGAACGCGCCTTGATGAAGGAATTTGGCCTGGACGAGACCGTCCTGTCCGAAGAAGACATCCTCAAGCGCCGCGTGCGCCTGAAAACCCTGATCAAGCTGGGCAAGACCCGCGGCTACCTGACGCACGGCGAAATTTCCGATCACCTGCCCGACAAGCTGGTCGACGCCGAGACGCTGGAAGTCGTCATCAACATGCTCAACGACATGGGCGTGGCGGTGTACGAGCAGGCGCCTGACGCCGAAACCCTGTTGCTGAACAACACCGGCGCCACCGTTGCCACCGAAGAGGAAGCCGAAGAAGAAGCCGAAGCCGCGCTGTCCACCGTGGACAGCGAGTTCGGCCGCACCACCGACCCGGTCCGCATGTACATGCGTGAAATGGGCACGGTCGAGCTGCTGACCCGCGAAGGCGAAATCGAGATCGCCAAGCGCATCGAGGGCGGCCTCATGAAGATGATGGAAGCGATCTCGGAAAGCCCCGCGACGATTGCCGAAATCATGCGTCTGGCCGAGGACATTCGCGAAGGCAAGGTCGTGATCTCGACCATTGTTGACGGCTTTTCCAACCCCAACGAAGCCGATGACTATGTGGCCGAAGAAGACTTCGACGAGTTCGACGAAGACGACGACGACGACGGCAAGGGCGGCTCCAAGGCCCTGACCAAGAAACTCGAAGAGCTGAAGAAAGAAGCGCTGAGCCGCTTCGACAAGGTCGCCGTCCTGTTCGAAAAGGTTCACAAAACCTACGACAAGGAAGGCTACGGCACGCCGACTTACGCCAAGACGCAAAAAGCCCTCAGTGACGAGCTGATGACGGTGCGCTTTACCGCCAAGACGATTGAAAAGCTGTGCGACCTGCTGCGCGGCCAGGTGCTGGACGTGCGCAAGAAAGAGCGTGAACTGCGCAAAATCATTGTCGAAAAATGCCGCATGCCGCAGGAAATCTTCATCAAGGATTTCCCGCCCAATCTGCTGAACCTGAAATGGGTGGAAAAGCAAGTTGCCGCCGGCAAGCCCTGGTCGGCCGTGATGGCGCGCAACATTCCGCCCATCCAGGAACTGCAAACCAAGCTGGGCGAACTGCAGGCGCGCGTCGTTGTGCCTTTGGGTCACCTCAAGGACATCAACAAGCGCATGAACGAAGGCGAGTCCAACTCGCGCGACGCCAAGAAGGAAATGATCGAGGCCAACTTGCGCCTGGTGATTTCCATCGCCAAGAAGTACACCAACCGCGGCCTGCAATTCCTGGATCTGATCCAGGAAGGCAACATCGGCCTGATGAAAGCCGTGGACAAGTTTGAGTACCGCCGCGGCTACAAATTCTCGACCTACGCCACCTGGTGGATTCGCCAGGCCATCACGCGTTCCATCGCTGACCAGGCCCGCACCATCCGTATCCCGGTGCACATGATCGAAACCATCAACAAGATGAACCGTCTGTCGCGCCAGCACCTGCAGGAGTTCGGCTTCGAGCCCGACGCCAGCATCCTGGCCGAGAAGATGGAGATTCCAGAGGACAAGATCCGCAAGATCATGAAGATCGCCAAGGAGCCTATCTCCATGGAGACGCCTATCGGCGACGACGAGGACTCCCACCTCGGCGACTTCATCGAAGACGGCGCCAACACGGCACCGCTGGAAGCCGCCATGCAGGCCGGCCTGCGCGATGTGGTGAAAGACATTCTGGACAGCCTGACGCCGCGCGAAGCCAAGGTGCTGCGCATGCGTTTCGGTATCGAGATGAGCACCGACCACACGCTGGAAGAAGTCGGCAAGCAGTTCGACGTGACACGTGAACGCATTCGCCAGATCGAAGCCAAGGCACTGCGCAAGCTCAAGCACCCCAGCCGCAGCGACAAACTGCGCAGCTTTATCGATACCCTGTAAAGAGCGGCGGCCTGGAGCCGCCAGCCTTCACCCGCAAAACCCTGCCCTCTTAGGAGCGCAGGGTTTTCTTTTTGGTGCCACCAGCCGGCGCCGCTTGCGTGACCCATGGCCTGGCCGTAGAATCGTGGCATACAACTGGTATACCACTCATGAGCCACGACGATACGACGATAGATGCCCCCATGGAACGGGACCTTGCCTATGACAGGGTGCGCCAGAGCATCCTGTCGCGCCAGCTGGCGGCCGGCTCGGCCGTGTCCGAACGCGGCCTGTCCGAGGCGCTTGGCCTGGGCCGTACGCCGGTGCGCGAAGCCATCAAGACGCTGGCCCAGGAAGGCTTTCTGGAGATCGTTCCCATGCGCGGCACCTTTGTGCGCCAGCTCACGCTGCAGGACTTGCGTGAAATCCATGAGGTCAGGCTGGGACTGGAAGGCATAGCCAGCGTGCTGGCGGCCCAGCGCGGCCCCAGCGAAGAGCTGCGCCAGTGCGCCCAGCAACTCTGGGCAATGCAAGCGTCTACAGTGCCGCTCAACACCGATGCCGCCCAGAAGTTGGGCTGGCATTTCCATGAAGCCATCTTCCGCGCTGCGGGCAACCAGCGGCTGTTGGCGCTGTACCGCAACCTGCGCGCCCAAAGCGGCTTGGCACTGCAGCACAACGAGCACTACGACCGGCTGCGCGTACCCGAGGCCATTGGCGAGCATTTGCACATTTATGCGGCGATAGAGGCGCAAGATGCCGACGCCGCCCAGCGCCGCACCTGGGATCACCTGACCGGCGCGCTGCAGACCAAGCTGCGTCTGCTCACCGCGCCCTGAACAAGCCGCTTACGCAACGTGTTCTCCACCCTGCAGCGGCAGCAAAAACTGCGCTGCGCTCAACCTGAAAGCTTATGCCATGCCTCTGTTTTCTCGCCGCCCCTTGCTGCGCGCCAGTCTGCTTGCCACTGCCGCACTCGTCGCGCCCGTTATGGTTCTAGCCGCCTGGCCGGCGCAGCCGATACGCATCGTCGTGCCCTACTCGCCGGGCGGCAGTTCCGACCTCATCGCGCGGGCGCTGGCGACAGAGTTGTCGCGTGAGCTGGCACAGTCCGTCATCGTCGACAACAAACCCGGAGCCTCGGCCATGCTGGGCGCGGAACTGGTCGCGCGCGCCGCGCCGGATGGCTATACCCTGCTGCTGGCCGACATGCCGCATGTCATCAACGGCAGCCTCTACAAGACCCGCTACGACCCGATCAAGGACTTCAGCGCGCTGGGCTTGGTCGGCACCACCCCGCTGGTGCTGGTGACCAACCCCAACCTGCCGGCCAAAACGCTGAAGGAATACATCGCGCTGGCCAAGGCCAAGCCCGGCAAGCTCAATCTGGCCTCGGGCGGCAATGGCACGACCACCCACCTGATGGGCGAGCTGATGAAGCAGCGCCTGGGCCTTTACATCACGCACATTCCCTACAAGGGCTCCGGCCAGGCCATGGGCGATGTGGTGTCCGGCCAGATTGAAGCCACCTTCGCCACCGCACCGGGCGCGATTCCGCATGTGCGCTCAGGCACGCTGCGGGCGCTGGCGGTGAGCAGTCCCAGCCCCCTGTCCACCCTGCCCGGCGTGCCGACCTTTGAGCAAAGCGGCGTGCAAGGCCTGACCGTGACGCACTGGTTCGGCCTGCTGGGCCCGGCCAAGCTGTCACCCGAGATCAATGCGGCCCTGCAAAAAGCCCTCAGCAACTCATTGGCCGCTCCGGCCCTGCAGCAGCGCTTTGCCGCCATGGCCGTGGACATCACGCCCGCCACACCGGCCCAGTTCACCCAGCGCATGGAAGCGGACAGCGTGCGCTGGGCCCGCGTGATCCAGGACGCCAAGATCAAGGCCGACTGATGAGCCTGGCCAAAACACCGCCTGTGCTGGTGGACCTGCGCAGCGACACCGTCACCCTGCCGACGCCGGCCATGCGCGAGCGCATGGCCAGTGCGCCGCTGGGCGACGATGGACTGGAGGGCGACCCGACGGTGCGCGCGCTGGAAGAAAGCACCGCCAGCCTGCTGGGCAAGCCGGCGGCGCTATTCGTTGCCAGCGGCACCATGGGCAACCTGGTGGCGGTGCTGGCGCATGCGCGCGGGCCGGGCGAGGTGCTGGCCGGCGCCGCCAGCCACCTGCTCAACTCGGAACGGGGCGGCGCTGCCCTGGCCGGCCTGCATTACCGCGGCCTGCCGGAACACGCCGGGCGTCTCGACGCCGCGGCGCTGGACGAAGCCATCGATGTACGGTCATCGGCGCGCTGCCCCACGGCCTTGGTGGTGATGGAAAACAGCCACAATGCCGCCGGTGGCACGGTGTCTACAGCGCAGGAGATGGCCGCCATTCATGCCATAGCCAATCGCCACGGCGTACCCGTGCACACCGACGGCGCCCGGCTGTTCAACGCCGCAGTGGCGCTGGGCGTGCCGGCTGCAGCGCTGGCCGCGGCGACGGATTCGCTGACCTTTTGCCTCAGCAAGGGACTGTCGGCCCCGGTCGGCTCTATGCTGGTCGGACCCACCGCCTTCATCGAACGCGCGCGCGGCATACGCCGCATGCTGGGCGGCACCCTGCGCCAGGCGGGTGTCATCGCCGCCGCCGGCTTGGTGGCGCTGGAAGGCATGACCGAGAGGTTGGTCGAGGATCATCGCCGTGCCCAGGCGCTGCACGCCGGTTTGCGCGCGCTGGATGCCTCCTGGTGCGGGCCCGAGCTGCCGCAGACCAACATCGTGCGGGTGCGCGTCGGCAGCAGCTCGGACGAGGGCCGGCGCTGGGAAGCGGCGCTGGCCGCGCAGGGCGTGTTGGTGCGCGCCGGCAGCGGCGGCTGGTTGCGGCTGGTGACGCACAGGCACATCGATGACAGCGCCATCGCCACGGCACTGGCCGCCTTTGCGCAGCTCAGCCGGGCAGCACGCTGAAGCGGTAAACCGTGCTGCCGGCCCGGCTGTGTCCGGGCTGAATCAGCGCAGTGGGAAAGGCCGGGCAATTGGGTGCATTCGGATAGCCTTGGGGCTCAAAGCACAGGCCTTGCTGCTGGAAATAAACCTGCCCACTCTTGCCTGGGCCGCCCGGCAGGCTCATTTGCGGCTGCAGGCCGGTATAGAACTGCATGACGGGCTCGGTCGACCAGACTTCCATCACGCGCCCGCTTTGCGGCGCGCTGACGTGAGCGCACAGCGCCAGGCCGGCGGGTGACTCGCGTCGGATCAGGTAAGCGCTGTCATAGCCATCCAGGGTTTGAGCGCCTGCCCCAGCAGCAGCCTCACCGACCCGGGTCTTCAAGACCGTAGGCTGGCGAAAATCGAACAGCGTTTTTTCTACCGGCAGCAGCTCGCCGCTAGCCACCAGCTCGGCATCCATCGCCAGGTAGTGGTCTGCGGCAATCATCAACTCGTGGTCCAGGGCGCTGCCGCTGGATTCGCCGTTGAGATTGAAAAAAGCGTGGCTGGTGAAGCTGGCCACCCCGGGCTTGTCCTGGGCCGTCGCCTCATAGTCAAGCACCAGTTCATTGCTGTCGAGCACACGGTAGACCAGGCTTAGCGCCAGCGTCCCGGGGAAGCCCTCTTCGCCATCGGCAAACACATAGCGCATTTCCACGCTGGACTCATCGCGCTGAACCGCATCAAAGACCCGCATGCGCGAACCCCTGAAGCCGCCGTGCAGGCAGTGCTGGCCGTTGTTGGCTCCCAGCAGGTACTCGCTGTCCCCCAGCGTAAAACGGGCATGGCCCAGGCGCCCCGCATAACGTCCGATGAAGGCGCCCATGGAAGGCGATCCGCCTATCGCGCCCTCCAGGTTGTCATAACCCAGGACCACGTCGTCCAGACGCCCGGCCCGGTCGGGCACCAGAATCTGTTCTATCTTGGCGCCGTAATTGGTGATGGCGACGACCATGCCGCTGGCATTGCGCAGGGTAAACAGACGCACCGGTTTGCCATCGAGTTCGCGCTCAAAGCGCGCAGGATCCAGCGGGGCGACGGAAGAAGTCAAAGCATTAGCGGTCATGGGAAGTCAAGTTTGTTGTGATCCACGTGCGGCCTGCCAGGGCGGGCCAGGGTTCACGCAGAGCCTACACCGTGCCGCAGCGCACGATGCACGGTATTAGTGGCAAAACAAGCCTCTAGCCCATAGCAGACGAGCGCTACCAGCTATCAAATCAGGAGTATTTTTGTCAATCCAGCTTGATACCGGCCTGCGCCACGACCTTGGCCCAGCGGCTGCGTTCGCGGTTAAAGAATTCGTCCTGCTGGACTGAACTCATGGTCACCACCTCGGCGCCCTGGCCCGCCAGCTTGGCTCGGATGTCAGGGTGGCGTATCACCTTGATGAGCTCGGCGTTGAGGCGGTTGACGATGGCCGCCGGCGTGCCGCTGGCCACCAGAATGCCCTGCCAGGTTCCCGACTCAAAGCCCGCCAGACCTTGTTCGGCCAGTGTCGGCACGTCGCCAATCAGGGGCATGCGAGTGCTCTTGGAAACGCCCAGTATCTTGAGCTTGCCGCTTTGCACAAAAGGCAGCGTCGCCAGCATGCCGTTCATCAAGACCTGGGTCTGGCCGGCAATCGTGTCTGTCACCGCCTGCGAGCCGCCCTTGTAGGGAATGAACTGCCATTTGGCACCGCTGGCGCGCTCCACCGCCACACCGGCCAGATGGGGTGCACTGCCCATGGCGGTGACGGCAAAATTCAGCTCGCTGCGTTTGGACAAGGCCACCAATTCCTTCAGGTTGTTGGCCTGAACAGAGGGATGGACCACCAGCAAATGCGGCGAATAAGCCAGCATGGTGATGCCGCGCAAATCCTTGCTGGGATCAAACGCCAGCTTGGTGTAGACCGAAGGACTGATGGCCAGCGCGCCGGTATCGCAAAGCAGCAGCGTGTAGCCGTCTGGCGCTGACTTGGCAACGATATCCGCGCCCAGATTGCCATTGGCCCCGGCCTTGTTGTCGACGATGACAGGCTGCTTGAGCGCCTCAGACAAAGGCTGGGCAATGGCCCGCGCAATGATGTCCGAAGAGCCGCCCGGTGGATAGGGCACCACCAGCCGGATCGGCTTGGCCGGCCAGCTCTGTGACTGCGCACTGGCAGCGCCCATACCCAGGGCCAGCGAAGCGCCCAGAAGATCACGTCGATTGATGGCCATGCTTGTCTCCGTCTCGTTGTTAATACACCGGCCGCCCGACGGCAGCCTCTCAGGCCACGTTGTGGTTGGCCATCAGCTCCAGCGCACGCACCAGCGCGGAATGGTCCAGATCCTGCATGCCTTGGGCAGCGCAGACCTGCATCAGCTGCGCCGCTCCGGCGGTTTGCGGCAAGGCCACGCCCAGGCTGCGCGCGCCGCTCAGGGCCAGGCTCAAATCCTTCTGGTGCAGCCCGATGCGAAAGCCCGGATTGAAGGTGCGCTTGATCATGCGCTCGCCATGCACTTCCAGGATGCGCGAGGCGGCAAAGCCGCCCATCAGCGCCTGGCGCACCTTGGCGGGGTCGGCCCCGGCCTTGCTGGCAAACAGCAAGGCCTCGCCCACGGCGGCAATATTCAGCGCCACGATGATCTGGTTGGCGACCTTGCAGGTCTGGCCGTCGCCATTGCCGCCAACCAGCGTGATATTTTTACCCATCAGCTCAAACAGCGGCTTGACGCGCTCAAAGGCCGCATCGGGCCCGCCCACCATGATGGTCAGGCTGGCGGCCTTGGCGCCCACTTCGCCGCCGGACACCGGGGCGTCCAGGTAGTCGCAGCCCAGCTCATTGATGGTCTGGGCGAACTCCTTGGTCTCCATGGGCGAGATGGAGCTCATGTCCACCACGGTTTTCCCCTGGCTCAAACCCGAGCTCACGCCGTTCTCGCCAAACAACACCTTGGCCACGTCCGGGGTATCGGGCAGCATCATGAAAATGATGTCGGCCTGCTCGGCCACCTCGCGGGCGGAGCCGCAGGCCTTGGCATGACCCGTCAACAGGTCAGCCGGCACTTTGCTGCGGGTGCTCAGGAAAACCTCGTGTCCGGCCTTGATCAGTTGTGCCGCCATAGGCGCGCCCATGATGCCCAGGCCAATAAAACCCAATTTGCTCATCGAAAAACTCCAGTCAAAAATTTCAAAACCAGCTGCACATCAGGCGCAGTAGCGGTCACGCAAGGCTTGCGTTGCCGCGCGGAATACCCCTAAATCGCTGCCCACGGCCACAAAGGTGGCGCCCATCTCCATGTAGCGCCTGGCGTCGGCCTCTGCCGGTGCCAGAATGCCGCTCGCCTTGCCGCAGGCCTTGGCGTCGGCAAAGACGTTGGCAATGGCTTTTTGCACTTCGGGATGGCCGGCATTGCCCAGGTGGCCCATGCCGGCTGCGAGATCGGACGGACCGACAAAAATGCAGTCCACGCCTTCGGTTTCGGCAATGGCGCGGGCCGCTGCCACGCCGGCGTTGCTTTCAATTTGCACCGCCATGCAGATCTGTTCGTTGATGCCCTTGAAGTAGTCGGGCACCGTGCCATAGCGGTTGCTGCGCTGAGACACCGACACGCCGCGAATGCCTTGCGGCGGATAGCGTGTGGCGGCGACGGCGCGCTGGGCTTCGTCGGCGTTCTCGACAAAGGGAATCAGGAAGTTGTAAAACCCGGCATCGAGCAGGCGTTTGATCTCGACGGCGTTGTTGCTGGTTGGACGCACAAAGGGCGCGCTGGGGCTGTCCTTGAGCGCCATCAGTTGAGGGATGAAGGTGCCCACATCATTGGGCGAGTGTTCGCCGTCCAGCAAGATCCAGTCAAAGCCGGCCACGCCCAGCACTTCGGTGGTGATGGCGTTGGCCAGCGAGGACCAGCAGCCGATCAGTTTTTTGCCGGCGAGCAGGTCGCGCTTGAAACTATTGGGGAAACTCTGATAAGGGCTTGCTTGTGTCATGAATGATCTCTCTTGAGTGTTGAGGGAAAGGTATCGCTTGTGCTTGTCTGTGGCGAGCCGCTTTGGGGTGATAACCAAGCGAGCTTCAGGTAATGGGTGCCGGATTGAACAGCACCAAGGCGTTGTGCAGCTTCCAGTGCTCGGCCCAGGTTTTCTTGCGACCGCTGGCAATTTCCAGCATGAGGTGAAAGAGCTCCCAGCCCACGTCTTCTATGCTGGCCTCGCCGTCGGCAATCCGGCCGGCGTTGATGTCCATCAGGTCGTGCCAGCGCCTTGCCAGGTCGCTGCGCGTGGCCACCTTGATCACCGGCACTTCGGCCAGGCCGTACGGCGTGCCGCGGCCCGTGGTGAACACATGCAGGTTCATGCCGGCCGCCAGCTGCAGCGTGCCGCAAATGAAATCGCTGGCCGGCGTGGCGGCATAGGTCAGGCCTTTTTGCCTGAGCTTTTCGCCCGGCGCCAACACGCCGCTGATGGGCGCTGTGCCCGACTTGACGATGGAGCCCATGGCTTTTTCGACAATGTTGGACAGGCCGCCCTTTTTGTTGCCCGGCGTGGTGTTGGCGCTGCGGTCCACCAGGCCTTTTTGCAAATAGGCGTCATACCAGGCCATCTCGCGAATCATGGCCTCGGCCACTTCCGGCGTGCTGGCCCGCGAGGTCAGCTGGTCTATGCCGTCGCGCACCTCGGTGGTTTCGGAAAACATCACGCTGGCGCCGGCGCGCACCAGCAAGTCGGTGCAAAACCCGACCGCCGGATTGGCGGTGACGCCAGAAAAAGCATCGCTGCCGCCGCACTGCACACCCACCACCAGCTCGCTGGCCGGCACGGTTTCACGGCGGCGTGCATCAAGCTTTTCCAGGTGCAGAACCGCCGCCTGCATGATGGAGTCGATCATGGACATGAAACCGATATGGTGTTCCGACTGCAGGCACACCACGTCCAGTGCGGCATCGGCACTGATGCCCACATCGGCCACACTGCGTTCATCCACGATCTGGATCGTTCCTGGCGGCAGCAGGCGCTCGGGCTGCAACTTTTCGCAGCCCAGGCTGACCACCATCACTTCACCACCAAAATTGGGGTTGAGCGTGATGTTGCGCAAGGTTCGAATCGGAATGATGGCGTCGGGCGCGTCTATGGCCACGCCACAGCCGTAGCTGTGCTCCAGGCCCACCACGTCATCCACGTTGGGAAAACGCGGCAGCAGCTCTTCCTTGATCCGTTTGACGGCAAATTCCACCACGCCGGCCACACACTGCACCGTGGTGGTGATGGCCAGGATGTTACGGCTGCCGACCGAGCCGTCGGCATTGCGATAGCCCTCGAAGGTGTAGCCCTCCAGCGGCGGCAAGCGCTCGGCCCGCAGCGTCGAGATAGGTAAACCCTCCAACCCGCGTGCGGCCGGCATCTCCAGCAGGCGTTCATGCACCCAGCTGCCAGCCGGGATGTCTTTGAGCGCGTAACCGATAGGCACGTTGTAGCGCAGCACCGCACTGCCCATGGGCAGATCGACCAGCGCCACCTTGTGCCCCTGGGGCACACGGTCACACAAGGTCAGGCCGTCGGCAAACCTGGCGCCAGGCGCCAAGCCCCCGTCGTTAGCGACGATGGCCACGTTGTCGGCCGGGTGCATGCGGATGTAGAGGGGATCGGTCATGGCTCAGTTCTCTTAATGCGATATCGCAGGCTCACTTGTACAGAGACGGCAACCAGAGCGAGAACGCCGGCACGTAAGTCACGAGCAACAGGCAAACACCCAGTGCGCTGTAAAACGGCAAGATTGAGCGCATCACCTGGCCCACAGATATCTCCCCAATCGCACAGCCCACGAACTGCACCGATCCGACCGGCGGCGTGTTCAGGCCCAGTGCGCAGTTGATCAGCATCACGATGCCGAACTGCACCGGGTCCATGCCGAATTGCATCGCAATCGGCATGAAGATGGGCGTGCAGATCAGTATGGTTGCCGCCATGTCGAGGAAGGTGCCGAGGATGAACAACAGCACGTTGATCATCAGGAAGATGACCCAGGGCTCGCTGCTCACCGACTTCATCAGCTCGCCGGTCAGCTGCGGCACCTCGTACAGCGCCATGAAGTAGCCGAAGGCGGACGAGATGCCGATCAACAGCAACACCACCCCGGTGGTCTTGCAGGCCTTGGCGCAAGCCTTGAGGAAGTTCTCCCACGTCAGCGTCTTGTAGACGAACACCGTGATCGCCAGCGCCCAGGCCACGGCAATCGACGCCGACTCGGTGGCTGTGAACGCCCCCGACAAGATGCCGACCAGGATGATCACCACCACCAGCAGACCCGGCAATGCGGCGCCGAAGGCGCGCAACACTTCCCGCCAGCCGGGAAACGAGCCATGGGTCGGATAACCGCGTTTGACCGCCACGTAGTAAGCCGCACCGAGGTTGCACAAGGTCAGAATGATCGCCGGCACCAGACCCGCAAGAATCAGGCTCAGCACGCTGACCGAGGCAATGCCCGAGGTGGCCAGCGTGAAGATGATCATGTTGTGCGAGGTCGGCATGATCGCCCCAACCAGTGCGGCGTGGGTGGTGACGTTGACCGCGTAGTCGGCGTCGTAGCCCTCTTTCTTCATCAGCGGGATCATCACCGAGCCCATGGCCGACACGTCAGCCAGCGGGGAACCGGCGACGCCACCGAACAGCGTGCAGCCGATCACGTTGCTCATGCCCAGGCCGCCACGCACGTGGCCGACCAGGCTGTTGGCAAAACGCACGATGCGCTCGGCAATGCCGCCGTAGAGCATCAACTCGCCAGCAAAAACGAAAAACGGGATGGCCAGGAAGGAGAACACCTGCATGCCGCCGACCATCTTCTGGAACACCACGGCGACCGGCAGACCGGCGGCGACGATAGTGGCCACCGACGACAGGCCAATCGCAAACGCAACCGGCACGCCAATGATCAGCAAGAGCGTGAAGCTCAGGGCGAGTACGGTCAGTTCCATGCGGGCTCCACTGTTTGGCCGCGCAGCAGCGCGATGATATGTTCAATCGAAAACAGCACGATCAGCACGCCGGCAATCACCAGCGGCAGGTAATCGATGCCGTCGGGGACGGGCATCATGGGTTTTTTTTCGTCCCACTTGGCGACCATCCACAACCAGCCGCCCTGCACCATCAGTACGCCGAAGAGGCCCACCAGCACATGGATCAGGATTTCAATGCGGTGCTGCCATTTTTCGGGCAGCAGTACGACCAGGGACTCCAGGCCGATGTGGCCGGCGTCGCGCACACCGACCGCCAGGCCGAAAGCCGTGACGAACAGCACCAGCAGCAGCGCCAGATTTTCGGCCCAGGTCGGCGTGTCGTTCAAAACGTAGCGCCCAATGACTTGCCATTGAACGCACAGGACGATCGCAATCAGTCCGATCACGGCCAGGAACAGGCTGAGCTTGGACAGCATCGCGCAAAATTTTGTATACATATTATTTCTCTGCTTGCCTTGCCGCAACGCTCGCGCCAGCGGGTGAAGCGCCTCTCACCCCCGGCCCTTTCAGGCGAGGGTGAGGGCTTTCCAGCTAATGCTTACTTGGTATCCTGAATGGTCTTGACCAGGCGTTTCAGATCGGGCGTGCTCATGAACTTGTCATAGACCGGACCCATCACCGACTGGAATGAAGCCTTGTCAACCTCAACGATCTGGGCACCGCCAGCCTTGACCACGGCCAGCGACTTGCCTTCCTGCTCATCCCACTTCTTGCGCTGGACTGCAACTGACTCCTTGGCCGCGCTGCGGATCATCTCTTGGTCAGCCTTGGGCAGCTTGTCCCATACCACCTTGGACATCAGCAGCATTTCAGGCGCCATCGAGTGTTCGGTCTTGGAATAGAACTTCACGGCCTCATAGTGCTTGGACGTATCGAACGAGGGGATGTTGTTCTCGGCGGCGTCGATCAGACCGGTCTTCAGGCCCGTATAAACCTCGCCGTAGGGCATGGGCGTTGCGTTGCCGCCCATAGCGGCAATCAGGGCCACCCACAGGTCTGACTGCTGGACGCGAATCTTCATGCCCTTCACGTCGGCCACGGTCTTGATCGGCTTCTTGGCGTAGATTGAGCGCGCGCCGCTGTCGTAAAAAGCCAGGCCGATGAAGCCGGCAGACTCGCAGCTCTTCAGTATCTCCTCGCCGGCCGGGCCGTCCAGCGACTTGCGCATGTGCTCAACCGAGTGGAACAGGAAGGGCATGGTCGGGACCTGCGTCTTCTGGCAGATCGCGTTCATCGGGCTGATGTTCACACGCGTGAAATCCAGCGCACCTATCTTCACCTGGTCGATCGTTTCCTTCTCGGTGCCGAGCGCGCCCTTGTTAAAGACCTTGATCTTGTATTTGCCGCCGCTCTTTTTGTCCATCACCTCGCTCATGTATTTGACGGCGACCACGGTCGGATAGTCGTCGGCGTTGTGGATGTCGGCGGAACGGAAGTCGGCGGCGAAACCGGCCAATGGCGCCATTGCCAGGGCGGCAGTGACGGCGAGCAGTGTTTTTTGAATCTTCATGTCATCCTCTAAGTGGTGGTGGAATTACTAATGAACTCTTTTTATGTCAGGCACGCCGCCTCAGGCAGCCCACGCACGCCGGGGCGCAGCGCAAACACACCGCCGGCCAGCGGCTGGTCAGATAAGTCGACCCCGTCCGGGCGAATCGACGTCACGAACAGGGTGTCCAGGCCGGCGCCGCCAAAGGCACACATGGCCGGCTTCTTCACCGGCACGCTCAGCGAGCGGTCCAGCTTGCCGTCAGGCGTGAAGCGATGCACCAGACCGGCGTCATTGCCGCAAATCCAGTAGCAACCGTCGGCGTCCACGGCCGCGCCATCAGGGCGACCAGGTAGCGGATTCATATCTATGAAGAGCCGGCGATTGGACGGCGTTCCGGTTTCAATGTCGTAGTCAAAGGCCCAGACCGACTGCACCGAAGGGTGCGAGTCCGAGAGGTACATGGTGCGGCCATCCGGGCTGAAAGCCATGCCGTTGGGGGTGATAAAGCCGTCCAGCAGCTGGCGCAACTCACTACCGTTTTGATAGCTATAGACGCAACCCACACGGGCACCAGCGGCCATATTCATTAACATGGTGCCGGCCAGGAAGCGGCCCTGGCGGTCGCAGCGGCCATCGTTGAAACGCATGCCCGCCATGGCGTGGCTGACGCCAGCCAGGCGCTTGAAGCCCAACTGGCCGTCGCTTTGCGGTGTCAACTGGAACACACCGCTTTCGGTGCCGGCGACCCAGTCCTGCGTAGCGCCCAGCGGCGCGACGCAGGCCAGCATTTCAGAGGCCAGCCAGCTGCTGTGCTGCCCCGTGGCCGGGCTCCAGCGACACAGCTGGCGCGCCGGAATATCCACCCAATACAGCGCTTGCTCCGCGCCATGCCAGACCGGGCTTTCACCGGTGGCATTGCGGGCATCCAGAACCAGTTCGACCTGAATTTCGCTCATGATGCTCATGATGCTCATTCAGCAAAAGGGCCGGCGACAACAAAACCACCGCCCTGGTACTGGGCCACCGGGTCGGTCAAATCGGGCGGCGGCGTGCGTGCATACACCGCTTCACGGAAGATGTCCGAGCTGTCCTGCGGCCGATAGCCCACATGACGGGCGCGGCTGTTGTCCCACCAGGTGACGGCGTTGTCGGACATGCCGAAGATGATGCTGTGACCCAGCACCGGCGTGGTCAGGCAGGCCGTGATCAGGCGATGCAAGTCGTCAAAGCTCAGCCAGGTGGCGAGCATGCGCCTGTCCTTGGGCGCGGCAAACGAAGAGCCTATGCGCACGCAGGCGGTTTCTATGCCGTAGCGGTCAAAGTAAAAGCGCGACAGGTCTTCGCCAAAGGCTTTGCTCAGGCCATAAAGGCCGTCGGGCCGCGCCGGGTGATCGGCGGTGATGGTTTCACCCTGGCGGTAAAAGCCGGTCACATGGTTGGAGCTGGCGAACACCACGCGCTTCACGCCATGCTTGCGCGCCGCCTCATAGAGGTTGTAGGCGCCAATGATGTTGGCCTGCAAGATGGGGCCGAACGGCCCTTCCACCGACATGCCGCCCAGGTGAACGATGGCGTTCACGCCCGCCACCATCTGGTTGACGGCCGCGGCATCCGCCAGGTCGGCCAGCACCACCTCTTCCCCGGCCGCAGCCTCGCCAAAGGCTTGCACATCGGACAAGCGCAGCACCGTGCAGTTGGCCTTCAGGCGCTCGCGCAGAGCCTTGCCCAAACCGCCCGCAGCACCCGTCAACAGGAGTTTTTCATGAACTTTGATCGTCATTTTTTGTTTCTCGGTCCGTGCCATGGCAAACACTGGACTTTTTTTTGTGGTTTGTTAAAGTCAAGCCACCAACACATCAGTCATAAGTTGTCTGATGACGAAGAATTCTCAAGTCCACCCTTTTACTTGTCAATGAATTTTTAATGGACCCAAGGAAAACCCCTAGCCCCGCCGACGCCGGTGAGTTCACCTCGCCCCAGACGGTACCCCTGCGCGCGCGCCGACCCCGCGGACTGGTCAGTGAAATCGTCGAAGGTCTGGCCAGCAGCATTCGTGAAGGCCAGTTGCAGCCCGGCGACAAGCTGCCCACCGAGTCAGAAATCATGGCCAGGTTTGAGGTCAGCCGCACCGTGGTGCGTGAGTCGCTGTCCCGGCTCCAGGCCTCCGGCCTGGTGGAAACCCGCCACGGCATTGGCACTTTCGTATTGCCGCCGCAAGAGTCCGGCAACTTCAAGATCAGCGCCGAAGACTTCGCCACCGTGGCCGATGTCATCTCGGTGCTGGAGTTGCGCATCAGCCTGGAAACCGAGGCCGCCGGTCTGGCCGCCCAGAGGAGAACGCCGGAAAACCTGCAGGCCATGGAGAGCGCACTGCGCGCCTTTCACGACTCCATCAACCTGGATTCCGACGCGGTGCCACCCGACTTTCAGTTCCACATGGAAGTCGCCCGCGCCACCGGCAATCGGCACTTTGCCGACCTTATGACCTACCTGGGCACCATGATCATTCCGCGCACCCGCGTGAACACGGCGGTGAGCGCGCCAGAAGGCCGGCTCAATTACCTGCAGCGCGTCAATGGCGAGCACGAGAGCATTTACAGCGCCATCCGCAACCAGGATGCCGAGGCTGCGCGCGCAGCCATGCGCACCCACTTGTCCAACAGCCGCGAGCGCCTGCGCCGAGGCAACAATGCGCACACCATGCAGCCACCGGAAAACGCAAAAAACAGTCCCGCCTGATGGGAAACCCCGTTGCCTATTCGCCGGTACAAGTTATACGATAACTGATAAATAAATCACCAACCGCCTGTACAACTTGCTAGTCTGCCTTCCACGCTTCCGGCCCGCGCCCACCCAAAGCCCCATCACCCAGGTCAGGGTGATTCCCGCGGCCGGACAGGGCCGCATACGACTCAAGCTGAGCGGCGGCCATCGAGCAAAACGGATACCAGGCTGGAAATTCAACAACAAGATGCCCTGCAGGGTGCGCTGAGCTTGATCCACACGCACATATAACAACTGGAGACAACATGCAACGCCGTACCCTTGTTCGCTCGACCGTCGCCTCTGCCATTGCCGGCGCGCTAGCCCTTCCAGGCTGGGCACAGGATAAATGGCCCAGCAAGCCCTTGACCTACATCGTCCCCTTCCCGGCCGGCGGCACCACCGACATCCTGGGACGGCTGATCGGCCAAAAGCTGGGCCCGGTGCTGGGCACCACCATCCTGGTCGACAACCGGGGCGGCGCCGGTGGCAGCATTGGCTCAGAACTCGCCTCACGCGCGCCCGCTGATGGCTACACCCTGCTGGGCGGCACCGTCAGTTCGCACGCCATCAATATCAGCCTCTACCCCAAGATTGGCTATGACCCGATCAAGTCCTTCACCCCGGTAGCGCTGATAGGCACCAACCCGGTGGTGCTGATCGTCGGCCAAAACAGCCCCTACAAAACCTTGCAGGACGTGCTGGCGGCCGCCAAGGCCAAGCCCAAAACCATTTCATCGGCATCGGCCGGCAGCGGCACCTCGCAGCACCTGGCGCTGGAACTGCTGGGCTTCAAGTCGGGCACGCAGTTCATCCATGTGCCCTACAAGGGCAGCGGCCCGGCGATTCAGGACGTGATAGGCGGCCAGGTCGACATGATGTTTGACACCACTGTGGTGGCCGGCCCCCACATTCAGAGCGGCAAGGTGCGCGCCCTGGCCGTCACCTCCGCCAAACGGCTGGAGTCGCTGCCCAACGTGCCCACGGTGGCCGAGTCTGGCGTGCCCGGTTTTGAAGTCCTGTCGTGGCAGGCCATTTTTGCGCCCGCCGGCACCCCCAAGCCCCTGGTTGACAGGCTGCACACCGAGATCGTGAAAATCTTGCAGCAGTCCGAGATGCAGGAGCGCTTGATAACGCTGGGCATGCAGCCATCCACCATGGCCATGGACCAGTTCGCGGCCTTCCAGAAAGCCGAAGTCGAAAAATGGGCCCAAGTCATCAAGGCCGCCAACGTCAAGCTCGAATGAACATGCCATCCACCCCTCCCCCACGGCTGCGCCTGGCCGTGATTGGCGCCGGCCTCGGCTCGGCGCCGCATCTCCAGAGCCTGGAAGATCTTGCCGGCGAAGCCGAGCTGGTCTGGGTCTATGGCCGACATGCCGAACGCCTGGCCGGTGTGCGCGTGCCCATGGGCGCCCACAAAACCACACGCCTGGAAGACATTCTGGAAGATGCCAGCGTGCAGGCCGTGCTGGTGCTGACACCGGCTAACACCCACCTGGACATCGTGCAACGCGCGGCCCGTGCCGGCAAACATGTGCTGGTGGAAAAACCGCTGGAAATTGACCTGAACCGTGCCAATGCGCTGGTCGAGGTCTGCGAGGAAATGGGCGTCACCCTGGCTGTCATGCTGCAACACCGCTTGCGCGAGGCGGCACTGGGCCTAAAAGCCTTGCTGGGCAGCGGCGAGTTGGGCCAGTTGGTCAGCGCCTCGGCCTCGGTGCGCTGGTGGCGACCGCAAAGCTATTACGACGAGCCCGGACGCGGCACCTTGGCCCGGGACGGCGGCGGCGTGCTGATCACGCAAGCCATACACACCCTGGATTTGCTGCTTAGTCTCACCGGCATGCCCGAGCGTGTGACCGCGCTGGCCAGCACCAGCCCCGTACACCGCATGGAAGGCGAGGACACGGCGGCGGCACTGCTGCACTACGCCAACGGTGCCGTGGCGGTAGTGCAGGCCACGACCGCGGCCTACCCCGGTTTCCCCGAGCGCATCGAGCTCAATGGCACTGCAGGCACGGCAACACTGGAAGCTGGCGAACTGCGGGCCACATTGGCCTCGGGCAAGAGCGTGACACTGGGAGCCCCTCAAGCCTCGGGTGGCGGCGCCAATCCCATGGGTTTTGACCACGGCGCCCACCGGGCCGTGCTGCAGGACTTCATACGTGCCCTGCAAAACGGTACGCCGCCTGCCATTACCGGGCGCTCGGCACTTGGCGTGCAGCAGCTGATAGAAGCCATCATGGCCTCCTCGGCCACCTGCAGCACCATTTCCTTGCACCCCGCAGCGCTGATTCCGGTGATGTAAAGCAGGCCGGAGCGAGCGCATCGACCGCCTTCCTTGCGACTCTTTTTGAAGCCGCCTGCATTTCGTTTTCTCAAGGCTTTTAACCCGCTGATCCAAACAGTGCGGGCACTATTAGCTATAAAACTCGTAGCAAAATGGATTTTGCGTTATATTTGGGACAAGCTTTTTGTCAACTGGCAAACAGCGAACCCCATGTGACCCGATTGACCAGAGGAGATGACCCAATGAGTGCCAAAGAAAATGCAGCCGTAAGCCAGTTGCTCGAACTGCTGGAATCACGCTACGCACTGCGCGTGCTGTGGGCATTGAAAGACGGCCACCCCCAGACTTTTCGCCTCCTGCAAGACAGCATTGGCAGCATCACCCCCAATACCCTGAACACGCGTATCAAGGAATTGCGCGCCGCTGACCTGCTCAACCACGGCAGCAATGGTTACATCTTGACCCCGTTGGGTGAAGACCTGCTCAAGCGCCTGAACGACCTGCAAGCCTTTGCCGGAAAATGGGCCGTCAGCCAAGCCAAAGCCAGCGTGGTCACTCCAAAGTAACTTTAGGCGCCCCAGCCCATCAACAGGCCTAGTGCCTGTTTTTTTGAGCCCCGACAAAGCTGCAGCCCGCTCGCCGGGCACCAGCACTTTTCGGCCATGATGGCTGCCGCGCTGTTTCACCACCCTTGGTCCAGCAGTCCGCCAGCTAAATTCCCCAGAGCTCGAATCCCTTGTCTTGAAAAGGGATTTGCCATCCCCAGCTACTGAACTTAGTCGTTTAAATTATCCACTTTTAGCATGTCTGAAAACAAACAAACTGAGCAAAATCAACCACTTAGCGGAGCACCTAGCCCCGAGGAGCTGGAAGCTGCCCAGGCGGCCAACGAGTTTGACGCATTGACCGTGGCACAAGCCGAAATCGCTACGCTGCAAGCCAAAAATACCGATTTGGCCGACAGCTATCTGCGCGCCAAGGCTGAGGCCGAAAATGCCCGTCGCCGCGCCGAGGACGAAATCGCCAAGGCGCGCAAGTTCGCCGTGGAAGGCTTTGCCGACAGCCTGCTGCCCGTGCTGGACAGCCTGGAAGCCGGGCTGGCCATCAAGGACGCCACCCTGGAACATATCCGTGAAGGCTCGGAAGCCACGCTCAAGCAGCTCAAAAGCGCCTTGGAGCGCAACAAAGTGGTCGAAATCAACCCTATAGACGCCGCCAGGTTTGACCCGCACCTGCATCAGGCCATCAGCATGGTGCCGTCTGAGCAAGAGGCCAACACCGTCGTCAACGTGCTGCAAAAAGGCTATTTGATCGCGGATCGCGTGCTGCGCCCCGCACTGGTCACCGTTGCAGCGCCTAAATAAATGTAAAAAAACCGAGCTTGTGGTACTTGAAGTCACGTAACTTATCCACAAGTCATCAACAGATGGATCGATAGACGGCCAAGTTATCAGCCAGCCTTATCGTCCAGCCATTAACGAATCAAAAAATCAGGAGTAAATCATGGGAAGAATCATCGGCATCGACTTGGGTACGACCAACAGCTGCGTCTCCATCATGGAAGGCAACACGCCCCGCGTCATTGAAAACTCGGAAGGCGCGCGCACCACGCCGTCCATCGTCGCCTATCAGGAAGACGGTGAAGTGCTGGTCGGCGCCTCGGCCAAGCGCCAGGCGGTGACCAACCCCAGGAACACGCTCTACGCCGTCAAACGCCTGATCGGCCGCAAGTTTGCCGAAAAAGAAGTGCAAAAAGACATCGGCCTGATGCCCTATTCCATCGTGGCGGCCGACAACGGCGACGCCTGGATCGAAGTGCGCGGCAAGAAACTGTCGGCCCAGCAGATCAGTGCCGACATTTTGCGCAAAATGAAGAAGACCGCCGAAGACTATCTCGGCGAGGCGGTCACCGAAGCCGTGATCACCGTGCCTGCGTATTTCAATGACGCCCAGCGCCAAGCCACCAAAGACGCCGGCCGCATTGCCGGCCTGGATGTCAAGCGCATCATCAACGAGCCCACGGCCGCGGCTCTGGCCTTCGGTATGGACAAGCAGGAAAAGGGCGACCGCAAGATTGCCGTCTATGACTTGGGCGGCGGCACCTTCGACATCTCCATCATCGAGATTGCCGACGTTGACGGCGAAAAACAGTTCGAGGTGCTGTCGACCAACGGCGACACCTTCCTGGGCGGCGAAGACTTCGACCAGCGCGTCATCGACTACATCATCGAAGAGTTCAAGAAAGAATCCGGCGTCAACCTCAAGAACGACGTACTGGCTCTGCAGCGCCTGAAAGAAGCCGCTGAAAAAGCCAAGATCGAACTCTCCAACAGCGCGCAGACCGACATCAATCTGCCCTACATCACGGCAGATGCTTCGGGCCCCAAGCACCTGAACATCAAGCTGACCCGCGCCAAGCTCGAATCACTGGTGGACGAGCTGCTCGAGCGCACCATTGCCCCTTGCCGCGTCGCCATCAAGGACGCCGGCATCAGCGTGGGCGACATCCACGACGTGATCCTGGTCGGCGGCCAGACGCGTATGCCCAAGGTGCAGGAAATGGTCAAGGCCTTCTTCGGCAAGGAGCCGCGCAAGGATGTGAACCCTGACGAAGCCGTGGCCGTGGGCGCTGCGATTCAAGGCCAGGTTCTGTCCGGCGACCGCACCGACGTGCTGCTGCTCGACGTCACCCCGCTGTCCCTGGGTATCGAAACCATGGGCGGCGTGATGACCAAGATGATCAAGAAGAACACGACCATCCCGACCAAGTTCGCGCAGACCTTCTCGACCGCTGAAGACAATCAGCCGGCCGTGACGATCAAGGTGTTCCAGGGCGAGCGTGAAATTGCCGCCGGCAACAAGGGCCTGGGCGAGTTCAACCTCGAGGGGATTCCACCAGCAGCACGCGGCACGCCGCAGATCGAAGTGTCTTTCGACATCGATGCGAACGGCATCCTGCACGTTGGCGCCAAGGACAAGGGCACCGGCAAGGAAAACAAGATCACCATCAAGGCCAACTCGGGTTTGAGCGAAGCCGAGATCCAGCAAATGGTGAAAGACGCCGAGCTGAACGCCGAAGACGACAAGAAAAAGGTCGAGTTCGTGACCGCGAAAAACAATGCTGAAGCCATGGTGCACAGCGTGAAGAAATCGCTGGGAGAGTACGGCGACAAGCTCGATGCCGGCGAGAAGGAAAAAATCGAAGCGGCCATCAAGGACATGGAAGAAGCGCTCAAGGGCGAGGACAAAGCCGCAATTGACGAGAAAAACACGGCCCTGATGGAAGCCAGCCAGAAGCTGGGCGAAAAAATGTACGCCGACATGCAGGCTTCACAGGCGGCTGCCGGCGGTGACGCCGCAGGTGCTGCCGGTGCAGAGCAGGCCCAGGCCAAACCCGCTGACGACAACGTGGTGGACGCCGAAGTCAAGGAAGTCAAAAAGGGCTGAAGGGCCAAGGGGCAAACAGGACTTGAAGTCAGCTAGCCCCGAATTGGCGCGATAACTAGCTTGCAAAGGCGGAAACCAGGAGCAATCCCGGCTTTCCGCTTTTGTATTTTCCGCGCAGCAACCGACACTCATCCTTTGCCCCGTTTCCTGATCGCAGAAACCTTAACGAAGACCGCTGACCTGACATGGCCAAAAAAGACTATTACGACACACTGGGCGTCCCCAAAAACGCCAGCGATGAAGACATCAAGAAAGCCTATCGCAAACTGGCGATGAAGCACCACCCTGACCGCCACCAGGGTGATACGGCGAAGCAGGCCGAAGAAAAATTCAAGGAAGCCAAAGAGGCTTACGAGATGCTTTCCGACGGCCAAAAGCGTGCCGCCTACGATCAGTACGGCCATGCCGGCGTGGACCCCAATATGCGAGGCGGTCCGGGCGCAGAAGGCTTTGGCGGATTTGCCGAAGCCTTTGGCGACATCTTTGGCGATGTGTTCGGCGGCCAGCGTGGCGGTCAGCAGCGCGGCGGCCGTCAGGTCTTTCGTGGCGGCGACCTGAGCTATGCCATGGAGATCACCCTGGAAGAAGCCGCCAACGGCAAAGAGGCGCAAATCCGCATCCCCAACTGGGATGACTGCGGCATCTGCCAGGGCAGCGGCGCCAAGCCGGGTAGCAAGGTCGTCACCTGCACGACCTGCCACGGCCACGGCGTGGTGCAAATGCGTCAGGGCTTTTTCAGCGTGCAGCAGAACTGCCCCCAATGCAAGGGCACCGGCAAGCTGATCCCCACACCTTGCGTCGCCTGCCACGGCGTGGGCAAGACCAAGAACAACAAGACGCTGGAAGTCAAGATTCCCGCCGGCATTGACGATGGCATGCGAATCCGCTCCACCGGCAACGGCGAGCCAGGCACCAACGGCGGCCCGCCAGGCGACCTGTACATTGAGATCCGGATCAAGAAGCACGAGATTTTCGAGCGCGATGGCGACGACCTTCACTGCGCCATGCCGATCAGCTTTACCACGGCCGCCTTGGGCGGTGAAATTGAAGTGCCTACGCTGGCCGGCAAAGCCGCCATAGACATCCCCGAAGGCACACAGGCCGGCAAGCAGTTCCGGCTGCGCGGCAAGGGCATCAAAGGCGTGCGTTCCAGCTACCCCGGCGACCTTTACTGCCACATCACGGTGGAGACCCCCGTGAAGCTGACGGAACACCAGCGCAAGCTGCTCAAGGAGTTGGACGAGTCGCTGAAAAAAGGTGGTCCCAAGCATTCGCCCAGCGAAGAGGGTTGGACCGACAAGCTGAAGAGTTTTTTCAGCGCCTGAAACCCTCATCCCTAAGCCGGCGGCGATGCCTCTGGCCTATCCAATCAAAAGCCGGACTTGTTCCGGCATTTTTTTGCGCCAAGCGACATGGCTGGGCGCAATTCAAGCCGGGCAACCGACGTATACCGACGCAAAGAAAACCCTGTAGTACTACGAAGACTCGCGGCTTTCAGGGTGCTTAGGCTGGCGCAGCCCTGCATCCTGGAATCAGGTCTTACAACTTGCAGCCCAAGCGCTGCCACCCCTGGCCCACGCTCGACACGAGCACAGCTGTATCTGTCGGAATTTTTTACATCTCATTAACACTTTCATCTAAATTAGTTCATAAAGTCTTGATTTGCATAATATTTTTACAAATGGCATGGATCGTGCATGTTAGCAAGCGTAAGCCACCATGTATCCATTCAAGGAGTTCTTCATGAGCCTCAAAAAAATCATTCAAGCCGCAGCCATTTGTGCAGGATTGATTGGACTCGGAGGGGGAGCCAGCGCGTCGGTGATCACTTTCCATAACGTCAACGATACGGGCTCCATCCTGTATTCGACCACCCAGGATGGAGCCACGCTTTCCGCGACCATGCAGTTCACGCTCAGCGCCATATCGAACAATAGCGCCACGTTTGCGCTGACGGTATCGAATAACTCCAGTGGCCCGGGCGCCAATCAGTTGATGTCCTTTGGCGTTGACACGGTCAGCCCCACATTGACAGGGGCCTCAGCCACAGGGAGCTGGGAGGCCGGCATCAACAAAACACTCCCGACATTCCAGACCGTTGACCTGTGTATTTGGCGCAGCAATGGCTGCCCTGGCGGAGCTGTCGGTGATGGCCTTGCCGAAGGATTATCCGATATGTTTTCGCTGGTTTTGACAACTGCCGGCAACTTCCTCCAGCCGGATGGCATTTCATTCACCAGCCCCTATGGTGTGAAATTCCAGAATGTCGGAACAGCGGGTAGCGCAGCGGAGTTCGCTGGCTGCATTGCCGGCACCGCTGGTTGCGGCCCCACGACCCGCCAACTCCCGGAACCAGCTTCAATCGCACTGGTAGGCTTGGGCTTGCTGGGCGTCGCACTTGGGCGCCGCCGCCGCGCATGAGCGTGCAGCGCCTGCCTAGAGAGGCGAGGGGCTGGAACCCCTCCCCTATTCCCCACATTTGACGACAGACTCCATAGCCTGCTACCACCATTTGGGCCTCGGCAGAATACGGCCTTGCAATCCGACACAGGATCTGGCCACACCTCCTAAAATCTGCATGAGAGACGCTCAAAATACAGCGTAAATCCCATGCACGTTAGCGACAATTTGAAGGCCTGGGCCAAGCAAATCAAATATGACGGTGTGACGCTTTGGTTTGCAGGCAAAAATCCCCGAACTCCTTGGCATGCAAAGGCCCTGGGTATGTTTGTGGTGGCCTATGCGCTGAGTCCCATTGACCTGATTCCAGACTTCATCCCCGTGCTGGGCTATCTCGATGATGTTCTGCTGCTTCCCGGCCTGATCTGGTTAGCCATCCGACTTTTACCGCCTGAAGTCCTGGCAGAATGCCGTGCGCAAGCAAACGAATGGATGCAGGCAAAGGGCTCAAAGCCAAGAAGCTGGGTCGGTGCGGCCCTCATCATGATGCTGTGGCTGAGCATAGGCGTCGCTGCGTGGTTTTGGCTCAACTCGCGTCCATAGGCATTTAGATAAACAGCAAGCAGATCTTCAACGAAGCCAACACTCAGCGGGCGACATCAGCGAAGTGGTCAGCTTTCACCGCAATGATGGCCACCATATGCATTCAAGCCATGGATGAGACCTTAATGCGCTCAAAGCATCACTTGAGGCCCACATCACACCCCAAAAGAAGCAAGGCGGAGGATTTTTTAAAAAGGCACTTGCAAGTGTTACTTGCAAAATCTCAAAGACCAGAAACCAAAAAGCCCTGTAAATCAAAGATTTACAGGGCTTGAATTGGCGGAAACGGAGGGATTCGAACCCTCGATGAGGCTCTACACCCCATACTCCCTTAGCAGGGGAGCACCTTCGGCCACTCGGTCACGTTTCCAATCCTATGATTATCGCACGAGTTTTGGCTGAATTTCAGGCTGTGGGCTGATCAAGATCAAAAGCTTTGTGCAAGGCACGCACGGCCAGCTCCATATACTTTTCATCGATCACCACCGAGGTCTTGATTTCGCTGGTGGAAATCATCTGGATGTTGATGCCCTCTTCAGCCAAGACGCGGAACATCTTGCTGGCAATCCCCACATGGCTACGCATGCCAATGCCGACAATGCTGACCTTGCAGATTTTGGCGTCGCCCGTCACTTCCTGCGCGCCCAGCGCAGGCAATACCTTGGCCTTGAGCAACTCCATGGTCTTGGCGAAGTCGTTGCTGTGCACGGTAAAGCTGAAGTCAGTCTTGCCTTCCTTGCTGATGTTCTGGATGATCACATCGACTTCGATGTTGGCGTCGGCCACGGCGCCCAGAATCTGGTAGGCAATACCCGGGGTGTCTGGCACGCCGAGCACGGAGATTTTGGCTTCATCGCGATTGAATGCGATGCCCGATACGATGGCTTTTTCCATGTTTTCGTCTTCCTCAAAACTGATCAAAGTGCCTGATTTGGCTTCTTCGTTAATGTCTATATTCCAGTCGGTGAAGCTGGACAGCACGCGCAGCGGCATCTTGTACTTGCCGGCAAACTCAACCGAGCGTATTTGCAACACCTTGGAGCCCATAGAGGCCATCTCCAGCATTTCCTCGAAGCTCACGGTATGCAAGCGCCGCGCCTCAGGAACGACACGCGGGTCGGTGGTATACACGCCATCGACATCGGTGTAGATCAGGCATTCATGGGCCTTGAGCGCGGCGGCAACCGCCACGGCCGAGGTGTCCGAGCCACCGCGGCCCAGGGTGGTGATGTTGCCGTCATCGTCCACGCCCTGAAAGCCGGTGATGATCACGACCTTGCCGGAGTCCAGATCGGCGCGCACCCGCTCGTCATCAATCGACTCAATGCGGGCCTTGTTGTAGGCGTTGTTGGTCTTGATGCTGACCTGCCAGCCGGCATAACTAACCGACGGCTGCCCGAGGGATTGCAAGGCAATGGCCAGCAGCGCACTGGAGGCTTGCTCACCGGTGGCGGCCAGCGCGTCAAGCTCACGCTTGTAGCTCTCATCGGTATGAGACGGCGCCAGTTCCTTGGCCAGGGCTAGCAGGCGGTTGGTTTCGCCACTCATTGCGCTGGGAACAACGACCATCTGGTGGCCGGCCCGCGCCCACTTGGCGACGCGGCGGGCGACATTAAGGATGCGCTCGGTCGAGCCCATCGATGTGCCGCCGTATTTATGAACGATCAAAGCCATTGCAGGATGTCAATCTGGAGTTTGTTGCGAACTTAATTTGTTTTTTTTGCCAGGCGACCACGCTGAAATCGCCCCTTGGCATGCCATTGGCTGCCAGCAAAACCTTTGATTATACCGAGGGCTAGTAGCCGCTTAGCCGGCCTTTTTCGCAGCGGCGCTGTAATGCAAGACGGCCCCCACTCTCGTCACGTGACCGCTCGCCACCTTGAGGTGAATTCTGTGGCCGCGCGTGGTGCAGGCCGCAATTTGCCGCAGCAACTGATCCAGCTGCGCCGCACTGGGCGTGGCCTGCTGCTGCAGCAGCCAGTGGCGCAGCACATTGGCCTGGCGCGGCGATGACAGGGCTTGCAAGGCCTGTATCGCTGGCGGCGTGCCGATAGCGGCCAAATCCTGCAGCGCCACATCCAACAGCACCAGCTGCGCCTGCGCGGCATGCTGGGCGCTGCGCGCAAAAGTGGCGCGAAACTGCGGAAAAGCCTCGGCAAGCGCCGGCAGCAGGCGCGCCCGAATGCGGTTGCGGGTATAGCGCTCGTCGGTATTGGTCGGGTCATCGACAAAAGGCTGTTGTTGACGCAGCAGCCACTCGCGCAAACTGACTGCCGTGGTTTGCAGCAGCGGACGGTAAAACAGCACCCCAGCGCGCTCAAACTGCGCGGCCATGGCCGACAAGCCAGGCAAACCGGCGCCACGGCTAAGCGCCAGCAGCAAGGTCTCCACCTGGTCGTCGGCATGCTGGCCCAGCAGCACGCCGCCCAGGCCTTGCTGCTTGGCCGCAGCCGCCAGCGCCGCATAGCGCGCGCGCCGCGCCGCATCTTCCGGGCTTTCACCAGGCGCATGTGCGGCATCGACATGCACCACCTGCAGCGGCACCTTGGCGCTGGCACAGACCGTTTCGCAAACACGCACGAAATCATCGGCCGCCGCTTGCAGTCCATGGTGGATGTGCAGGGCCTGAACCTGGCCGGGCCAGCGGTGCGCAGCGGCCAGCAGCAAGGCGGTGGAATCGGCGCCGCCGCTATAGGCCACGCCTATTGGCAACTGTGGCAACTGCGGCGACGAAGTGAAAAGGGCTGTCAGGCCGGCCAGCGCCGGATTAATATCTTGGGCCTGAGTACTAGGCGCGCTTGGCGCCTCGATGCGACTGGCGGCAGCGCCTGCCGCCAGCGGCTTATTTGCCGCCGTCGGCTTTGGTGTCGGTGAAGCGGCCATAGCTTTGCAGGCGGTCATAGCGACGGTCCAGCAACTCCTTGACCTTCAAATCACTGACCTGGCGGAAGGCGTCATTGAGTGCGCGCTTCAGGAAGGCCGCCATTTGCTTGTGGTCGCGATGCGCGCCGCCCACCGGCTCGTTGACGATCTTGTCGATCACGCCCAGGGCCTTGAGCCGGTGCGCGGTGATGCCCAGCGCTTCGGCCGCCTCCTCCGCCTTGGCGGAGGTTTTCCAGAGAATGGAGGCGCAGCCTTCGGGGCTGATGACGGAGTAAATCGAGTACTGCAGCATCACCACCTGGTCGGCCACGGAGATCGCCAGCGCGCCGCCGGAGCCGCCCTCGCCGATGATGGTGGTGATGATGGGCACCTCAAGCTGTGCCATTTCGAAAATATTGCGGCCGATGGCCTCGGACTGGCCGCGCTCCTCGGCATCTATGCCGGGGTAGGCGCCTGGCGTGTCAACAAAGGTGAACACCGGCAGGCCGAACTTCTCTGCGGTCTTCATGAGGCGCAGCGCCTTGCGATAGCCCTCAGGCTTGCTCATGCCGAAATTGCGCAAGCCGCGTTCCTTGGTATCGCGCCCCTTCTGGTGACCCAGCACCATGCAGGCGTGGCCGTTAAAACGGGCCAGGCCGCCAACAATGCTCAGGTCGTCGGAAAAATGCCGGTCGCCATGCAGCTCGACGAAGTCGGTGAAGATTTCATTGACATAGTCCAGGGTGTAAGGCCGCTCGGCATGGCGGGCAATCTTGGTGATCTGCCATGGCGTCAGAACGCTATAGATGTCCTTGGTGAGTTGCTGGCTCTTTTTCGCCAGTTGGTCAATCTCTTCTGAAATGTCAACCGCCGACTCGGTTTGCACGTAACGCAATTCTTCAATTTTTCCTTCGAGTTCGGCAATCGGCTGCTCGAAGTCGAGAAAGGTCTTTTTTGCCATGTGTAATCCTCAGGCTTTTTAAACTTAAATCTATCTGTCAGTGTGCGGCTACTCGCCGGCCACTAGGCCGCCAGCACCGGCAAGGGATCCAGAGAGCGCCAAATATACCAAGTCGCCACACTGCAGTATGGCGCCCACGCGGCGGCCACTTCGCGGGCATCGCTGCGGCTGACCGACTCGCCGGAAAAGTAGTTCTGGCTGATGCCACTGATCAGGCCGACATCGTCCAGCGGCAAGACATTGGGCCGGGTCAGGTAAAAAATCAGAAACATCTCGGCGGTCCAGCGGCCAATACCGCGTATCGCCACCAGCTCGGCAATGATGGCTTCATCGTCCATCGCCTGCCAGTCCTTCACGTGAACCGCACCGGTATCAAAATGGATCGACAGATCGACCAGATACTCCACCTTGCGCGCGCTCAGGCCGGCGGCCCGCATGTCGTCGACCTTGAGCTTGAGCACATGGCCGGGGGTCATTTTTTTCGGCAGAGCGGCAAAGCGGTGCCAGACGGTTTGCGCCGCCTTGACAGAAATCTGCTGGCCCACAATGCTGCGCGCCAGGGTGCTGAAGGCGTCGTCACCGGCCTGCAGGCTGGTGCCTTCAAACTGCGGGATCAGCCGCTTCATGACCCGGTCTTTCTTGACCAGGTGCTTGCAGGCGTCGGTCCAATAGGCCGGCACCGTGCTCGCCGTTTCCACGGCCTCGGCACTTTCGTTCAACTCGATCAGCTCGGTACTGCCCGGGCCGCTCTTCACTATCTTTTTCATAGCTTCTTGCGCCCGTCTTGCTGGGTCTGAGGGCCAATATGACTCATAAAACTCACGACAACACCTCCCAGCTCGTGCCGCTGGACGAATCTTTCAGCACAATGCCCTTGGCCAGCAGTTCCTGGCGGATACGGTCGGCCGCGGCAAAGTCCTTGGCCTGCTTGGCGGCGGCACGTTCGGCAATCTGCCCCTGTATGCTGGCCTCGTCCAGGCCGGCGCCGGCCTGCAAATAACGGCCAGGCGCGCCTTGCAGCAGACCCAGGCAGCCGCCCAGTGCTTTGAGCAAACCGGCCAGCTCGGCGGAGCGGGTTTTATTGACCTCGCCGGCCAGCTCGAACAACACGGCTATGGCTTCGGGCGTGCCAAAGTCTTCGTCCATGGCCGCCTTGAAACGGGCGGCAAAGGGATTCGTCCAGTCGATCGTCACCGCAGCCGGCTCAACCAGACTCAGTGCGGTGTACAGGCGCTTGAGCGAATTGCGCGCGTCGTCCAGATGCGCATCGCTGTAATTGAGCGCGCTGCGGTAATGCGCGCGGACGATGAAAAAGCGCACCGTTTCGGCGTCGTACTGGGCCAGCACTTCGCGGATGGTGAAAAAGTTGCCCAGCGATTTGGACATCTTCTCGTTGTCCACCCGCACAAAGCCGTTGTGCACCCAGAAACGGGCCAGCGGCTTGCCGTTGGCGCCTTCGCTCTGGGCAATCTCGTTTTCGTGATGCGGGAACTGCAGGTCGGCGCCGCCGCCATGAATATCAAAGGTCTCGCCCAGCGTCTGGCAGCTCATGGCCGAGCACTCGATATGCCAGCCCGGCCGGCCCAGGCCGTAGTCATGGCCCAGCGCCGCGCTGTCCCACTTGGCGTCCTCGGGCTCGCTCTCCTTGGCCGATTTCCATAGCACGAAGTCCAGCGGATCCTGCTTGCCGTCCAGCACCGCCACCCGTTCGCCAGCGCGCAACTCGTCCAGCGACTTGCCCGACAGCTTGCCGTAACCCGGAAACTTACGCACCGCGTAATTCATGTCACCCGTGGATCCGCGATAAGCCAGGCCTTTTTCTTCCAGCGTACTGATCAGGCTGAGCATTTGCGGCACGTACTCGGTGGCACGTGGCTCCAGGGACGGGGGTTCAATGCCCAGCGCGCCTATGTCCTGGTGCATGGCGACAATCATTTCGTCGGTCAGCGCGCGAATGCTGATGCCGCGCTCTACCGCCCGTTTGATGATCTTGTCGTCAATATCGGTGATGTTGCGCACATAAGTCACCTGCAAGCCACTGGCCTTGAGCCAGCGCTGCACCACATCAAAGGCCATCATCATGCGCGCATGGCCGATATGGCAGAGGTCGTAAATCGTCATGCCGCACACATACATGCGGACATGGCCGGGGACCAGCGGCGAAAAATCTTCTACGTCACGCGACAGCGTGTTGTAAATGCGAAGGCTCATGAATAATCTGGGTGTGTGCTCTGACGTCGATTCGTCAGAAGGGGAAAAGAAGCTTTATCTCACGGGCACCGCCGACAGGCAAGGCCCCTAAAGCGCAAGCGAAAAACAGCAAGCAGCAAAACCGAAAGGGTTGTGACTATACCCCCTCGGCTAGAATCACCCAGTATATCCAGCCGCCGCAAGCGCGTGTGAATGCCAGTGCAACACCCGACCGGGCCGGTTTGTTTTTTCTCACTTTCCGCCCTGTGGCGGCCCCATGCCCAAGAGCCATAGCGAGAGTTTTTATGCCCACGCCAGCATTTTTTTTACGCCACCCCTGGTTTGCCGCCTTGTGCCTGACGGCCGCCTTGACGGTGACGGCTGCGCATGCTGACGACTACAGCGATGTCAACCGCCTGGTGCGCGCCGGCCAGCTGACCGAAGCCATGGCCAAGGCCGAGAAATACCTCGCCGGCAAACCGCGCGACCCGCAAATGCGCTTTCTCAAGGGCGTGATCCTGAGCGAATCGGGCAAGACTGCCGACGCCATTGCCACCTTCACCCAGATCACCGAAGACTACCCCGAGCTGCCCGAGCCCTATAACAACCTGGCCGTCCTTTACGCCGGATTAAGCCAGTTTGACAAGGCCAGGGCGGCGCTTGAAATGGCGGTCAAAACCAATCCCAGCTACGCCACCGCGCACGAAAACCTGGGCGACATCTACGCCCGGCTGGCCAGCCAGTCCTATAGCAAGGCGCTACAGCTGGACAGCGGCAATGCCAGCCTGCCGCCCAAACTGGCGCTGATACGCCAGTTGCTGACACCTGCGCCAACGCCGGCGGCCAAGAGCGTCAAGCCGACGCCGACATCCTGAAACCATTTGTCCTATTTTTCACAAGGAGTGAGAGGGTGACAACATCCATGACAAGTCATACGCGCCGCGCCGCGACCACCTTGCTGCTGGCCCTGGGCCTGGCGGCTGGCGGCTTTGCCGCGGCACAAGCTGCACCAGTTGCCCCCAAGGTGAAATTCGTCACCAGCGAAGGCAGTTTTGTGGTCGAGGTCTACCCCGACAAGGCCCCCAAGACGGTGGCCAACTTCCTGCAATACGTCAAGGACAAGCATTACGACGGCACGATTTTTCACCGCGTGATCAACAACTTCATGGTGCAGGGCGGCGGCTATGACGCCAGCTACGCCGAGAAAAAAACCCGTGACCCCGTGGTGCACGAGGGCCGTGAGGCCCTGGCCAAGGGCGGGCAGAAAAATGTCGTCGGCACGCTGGCCATGGCCCGCACCAACGACCCGAACTCGGCCACCGCGCAGTTCTTCATCAACGTCAAAGACAACGACTTCCTGAACCCGACGCTGATTCCCCCCGGCGATCCGGTGCCGGAATTCGAGTACCAGAGCCAGGTCTACAAGAACACGCCGCGCGACCAGTTGCTGAGTGCGCCCCAGCTTTATGGCTACACGGTATTTGGCAAGGTACTCAGCGGCATGGACGTCGTCAACAAGATCAAGGCCGTGCCCACGGGCGCGGGCGGCCCCTTCCAGACGGACGTGCCGAAAACGCCCATACTGATCAAATCCGCCACCCTGGTGAACTGATTCACTCTCTTAAACCACCACTAACCGATAGAGGCCCTTCATGAGCAACCCTAAAGTAGAACTCCACATTGCCAACTACGGCGTCATCACGCTGGAACTGGACGCCGCCAAGGCGCCCAAGACCGTCGCCAACTTCCTGAGCTACGTCAGCAAGGGCCATTACGACAACACCGTGTTTCACCGCGTCATCCCCGGCTTCATGGTGCAGGGCGGCGGCTTTGAAGTCGGCATGAAACAAAAGCCCACCGACGGCGAGATCGAGAACGAGGCCACCAACGGCCTGAAGAACGACAACTACACCGTCGCCATGGCCCGCACCAATGCGCCGCACTCGGCCAGCTCGCAGTTTTTCATCAACGTGGCCGACAACGGCTTCCTGAACCACACCGGCCAGAACGCATCGGGCTGGGGCTATGCCGTGTTCGGCAAAGTCGTGGCCGGCAGCGAGGTGGTGGACAAGATCAAGGCCGTCAAAACCGGCCGCAAAGGCTTTCATGACGACGTGCCGCTGGAAGACGTGATCATCGAAAAAGCCGTCGCGCTGGCCTGAGTCACCGCTCGGACCGACTGACTGTCCAGGTCCAGACCGTGACCACCCCCATGACCGTGCCCCAGATGGCGGAGCTTCAAGCCCCGTCATCTTGGCGCATGGTCGATTTCATTTCCGACCTGCATTTAAGCGACCAGGCGCCGGCCACCTTCGCGGCCTGGCAGCACTACCTGGAAAACACGCCGGCCGACGCGGTCTTCATGCTGGGCGACCTGTTTGAAGTCTGGGTCGGCGATGACGCCGCCAGCGCACCTCAGCCGCCAGGCGCAGCCCCGAAAAGCAGCTTTGAGCTGCGCTGCGCCCATCTGCTGCAACAAGCCTCGCAGCGCCTGGCGCTGTTTTTCATGCCCGGCAATCGCGACTTTCTGGTCGGCCAGCGCTTCATGGATTTGTGCGGCTGCCGTTTGCTGACCGACCCGACCGTGCTGGTGTTTCCCGGCGCCAGGGAGCAGCGCTGGCTGCTCTCGCATGGCGACGCGCTTTGCCTGGATGATGTGAATTACATGCAGTTTCGCCAGCAGGTGCGCAGCCCCGGCTGGCAGCAGGCCTTTCTGGCCAAGCCATTGGCCGAACGCCAGGCGATGGCGCGCGGCATACGCCAGCAAAGCCAGCAACAGCAGCAAGACCGCAAGCGCGCCGGGGCCGGCTATGTCGACCTGGACAGCGACGCCGCCCGCCAGTGGCTGCAAGCCGCCCAGGCACGCACCCTGATTCACGGCCACACCCATCAGCCGGCCGAACACCCACTGGGCGACGGGCTGTCGCGCGTGGTGCTCAGCGACTGGGATGCCCAGGCCAAGCCGCCGCGCGCCGATGCGCTGCGCCTGACGGCCAGTGGCCTGCAGCGCATCGCCCTGCTTCCAAGCTGATGGCGGCCGCCGCATGCTGAGCTGGTTGCGCGCCCTGCTGCGCCCAAGCGCCCGCCCCGATGCCATTCCCGAGGCGCTGTGGCAGACCACGCTGGCGCACTACCCGTTTCTGGCCAACCGACCGGCGGCCGACTTGCTGCGCCTGCGCAGCCTGAGCAGCGAGTTTCTGGCGCACAAGGAGTTCTCCGGCGCCCACGGCCTGGTCGTCAGCGATGCCATGGCCGTGGCGATTGCGGCGCAGGCCTGCCTGCCGATACTGCAGCTTGGCCTGCGCTGGTACGACGACTTCAAGGGCATTGTGGTGCACCCCGGCGCCATGCTGGCGCGCCGCAAAAGCACCGATCATGCCGGCGTGGTGCACCACTACAACGAGGCGCTGCTGGGCGAAGCCATGCAGGGCGGGCCGGTCACGCTGAGCTGGCAGGACGTGGCGGCGGCCGGCGACACGGCAGCGCGCGGCCACAACGTGGTGATTCACGAATTCATCCACAAGATAGACATGCGCGACGGCGCCGCCGATGGCTGCCCGCCCCTGCCCTCGCGCGCCGCCCACGCCGCCTGGCGCGCCGTGATGCTGCCGGCCTACGAGGCCTTTTGCGAACAGGTCGCCATGGCCGAGCGCTTTGGCGGCGAAGCGCCCTGGCTGGATGCCTACGGCGCCACGGCACCGGCCGAATTTTTTGCCGTAGCCTGCGAAGCCTATTTCGTCAATCGCGAACGCTTTCACCAGGACTTTGCAGACGTCACCGCCTTGTTTGACCAATTTTTCAAGCAAATAAAGTCTGTAGCGCAATAAAGACGGGCGCTACCAGCTATCTTTTAAATAGGAAATAACAAGCTGCAGCGGATCGCCGGGTAAAGAGGCTTGACACTGCTGCACTGCAGCATTAAAGTTCGCCGGTTTTCAACTTCGGAGTTTCTTGTGGGTAATGGTTCCAGTGACAGTCGTCGATCAAGCATCGGCACCACTGCCTGACAGGCCCCGCGGAAACTCTTCTCCGCCGTGCCTTTCAAGCACGGTGTCCAGGCGCCCACCGGGTGCCCAGGCCGCAAATTCTTGCCGGCATTTTCTTCAAAGACGACGCTTCATCACCACTCGAATGGGGTTAGGCTGAGCTAGGGCCGCCCCGTCCATTCAGGCCTAGCCTGACCTAAGCCGGGGCATTGCCTGCGGCCTGCCATGAAGAGAGCGTCTCATGAATATCTTTAGCCAGTTTTTCGGTTTTTTCCTCAAATCGCGCCACACCAGCCACCTGTTTCGCCGCCGGGTGATTTTCGAGTCGCTGCCCAAAGAGGGGCGTACGGCTGCCGTGCCTGACGCCTTGTCGCGGCAATTGCGGCGGCAAGCCCATGACGATCTGGCCAGCCTCCTGCTTGAGCTCAACACCCGCAAGGAGGGGCTGAGCCAGGAGGAAGCCGAGGCCGTGCGCGAGCGGGTCGGCCCCAATGAGGTCGAGCACGAAAAGCCCATGTCCTGGTGGCAGCACCTGTGGCTCAGCTACAAAAACCCCTTCAACCTGCTGCTGACGCTGCTGGCCGTGGTGTCGTATTTCACCGAGGACATCAAGGCGGCGATCGTGATTGGCAGCATGGTGCTGCTCTCCACCCTGATCCGCTTCGTTCAGGAGCGGCGCTCCAACCAGGCCGCCCAGGCCCTGAAGGAGCTGGTCAGCAACAAGGCCAGCGTGCTCAGGTGCGACAGCGCAGGCCATACGGTTCAGCTCGAAATTCCTATCAAGCAGCTGGTGCCCGGCGATATCGTGCTGCTGTCGGCCGGCGACATGATCCCGGCCGACTGCCGGGTGATGGTGGCCAAGGACCTGTTTGTCAGCCAGTCGGCCATGACCGGCGAATCGCTGCCGGTGGAAAAATTTCCCCTGGCCAACGGCGCTGCCGACAGCGCGCTGGAGATGGCCAACCTAGTATTCATGGGCACCAACGTGGTGTCGGGCGCCGCCACCGTGGTGGTGCTGGCCACCGGCAACAACACCTACTTCGGCACCCTGGCCACACGCGTCACCGCCAGCAGCCGCGAGGTCAACGCCTTCCAGGTCGGCGTCAACAAGGTCAGCTGGCTGCTGATCCGCTTTGCCTTTGTCATGGTGCCGATTGTTTTCCTGATCAACGGCTATACCAAGGGCGACTGGCCCCAGGCCTTTCTGTTCGCACTCTCGGTGGCCGTCGGGCTGACGCCAGAAATGCTGCCCATGATAGTTACCTCCACCCTGGCCAAGGGCGCGGTCATGCTGTCGCGCAAGAAAGTCATCGTCAAGCGCCTGGATGCGATCCAGAACTTTGGCGCCATGAATGTGCTGTGCACCGACAAGACCGGCACGCTGACGCAGGACAAGATCGCGCTGGCGCGCCACACCGACGTGTTCGGCCACGAGTCCGAGGAAGTGCTGGGCTTTGCCTACCTCAACAGCTTCTACCAGACCGGCCTGAAAAACCTGCTGGACCGCGCCGTGCTGGAGCACTTCGAGGTCGCCAAGGAACTACAGCTGTCGAAAAACTACAAAAAGATCGACGAAATCCCCTTCGACTTCCAGCGCCGCCGCATGTCGGTGGTGGTCTCGGAGCGCGACGATCACCACGAGCTGATCTGCAAGGGCGCGGTCGAGGAAATCCTTGCCGCCTGCACCCGCGTGCGCGACGGCGAGCACACCGTGGCGCTGGACGCCGCCATGCTGGCCCGCGTGCAGGACGTCACGCGCGAGCTGAACGAGGAAGGCCTGCGCGTGGTGGCCGTGGCGATGAAGGAAATCCCGCCCAGCCAGATCACTTACTCGGTGGCCGACGAGTCCGATCTGACGCTGATCGGCTATATCGCCTTTCTCGATCCACCGAAAGAATCGACCGCCCCGGCGCTCAAGGCGCTGGCCGAAAACGGCATCACGGTAAAGGTGCTGACCGGCGACAACGAACTGGTGACGGCCGAGGTCTGCCGCCAGGTCGGACTGGTGGTGCAAGGCATGGTGCTGGGCCCGCAGATTGAGCGCATGGATGATACGGCGCTGGCCCTGGCGGTCGAGCAGCACACCATTTTTGCCAAGCTCTCGCCGCTAGACAAGGAGCGCATCGTGCGCAGCCTGCGCGGCAACGGCCATGTGGTCGGCTTCATGGGCGACGGCATCAACGACGCGCCGGCGCTGCGCGCCGCCGACATAGGCATTTCGGTGGACAGCGCGGTCGACATCGCCAAGGAAGCTGCCGACATCATCCTGCTGGAGCGCAGCCTGATGGTGCTGGAGGAAGGCGTGATCGAAGGCCGCAAGACCTTTAGCAACATGCTGAAATACATACGCATGACCGCCAGCTCCAACTTCGGCAATGTTTTTTCGGTGCTGATCGCCAGCGTGTTCCTGCCCTTTTTGCCCATGCTGCCACTACAGCTGCTGGTGCAAAACCTGCTCTATGACGTCTCGCAGATCGCCATCCCGTTTGACAACGTCGACGCCGCGCTGGTGGCGCAGCCGCTGAAATGGAATCCCGACGACATACGCCGCTTCATGATCTTCTTCGGGCCCATCAGCTCGATTTTTGACATCACCACCTTTTTGGTGATGTGGTATGTGTTCAAGGCCAATTCCGAGGCCCAGCAGACGCTGTTCCAGTCAGGCTGGTTTGTCGTCGGCCTGCTGACGCAAACGTTGATCGTGCACATGATTCGCACGCCCAAGATTCCCTTCATCGAAAGCCGCGCCGCCGTGCCCTTGCTGGCCATGACGCTGCTCATCATGGCGCTGGGCATTTTCCTGCCCATGGGGCCGCTGGCCGACTACTTCAAGCTGCAGGCGCTGCCGCTGCAGTACTTCGCCTGGCTGCTGGCCATCTTGCTGAGCTATGCGCTGCTGACGACGCTGATGAAGCGCTTTTACATACGGCGCTATGGCTGGCAGTAGCGCGCACAAGGTGAGACATGACGGACTTCGTCAGTTCGAACAAAAAGAGGCTCAAGACGAATAGACATGGGCGCAACAAGCTATAAATAAAATAGCAACGCGCCCTATTCAAAGGCTTTAGTAGGCGTATTCAAGCACCGCGATAAAGTGGCAGACCGTGCCGGCCGCCACAAACAGGTGCCAGACGAAATGCCCATAGCGCAGCCGCCCATCGGTGGCAAAAAAGGCCACGCCCACGGTGTAGCAGGCGCCACCGGCCAGCAGCCAGAACAAACCCCAGTTGGGCATCAACTGCAGCATCGGCTTGATGGCGATCAAGGCCACCCAGCCCATGGCCACGTAGAGCACGGTGGAAAGCCGCGGATAGCGTATGCCGAACATGGCTTTCACCACAACGCCGGCCAGCGCCATCGACCAGACCAGGCCAAACAAGGTCCAGCCCCAAGGCCCGCGCAGCACGCCCAGCGTGAAAGGCGTGTAAGTGCCGGCGATCAGCAGGTAGATCGCACCGTGGTCAAAAATCTGGAACAGCTGCTTGGCACGCATCGCCCGCCCGGCGGGCAAGGCGTGATAGAGCATGGAGGTGAAGTAAAGCAGCACCATGGTGGCGGCAAAAACGCTGGCCCCGACGATGTTGGCAGCTTCGCCGCGCTGGGCCGCCGTCAGCACCAAAACCGGAGCGGCCAGCATGGCCGCCAGCAAGGCGACACCATGGCTGGCGCTGTTGGCGATTTCCTCGCCCAAGGACTGCGGCCGCTCTCTAGCCGGGGCCGCCGCCGCCATCACGGTGGTGTTGGCGCCCGTGAGTCTCATCGTTTGAGCAAGACCTTCAGCACGTTTTGCACGCGGCGGGCGTTGCCGGCGTCAAAGTCGCTGGCCAGCACCTTGGCGGCATCTTCGCCCCAGGTCTCTGCCGGCGTAGGCGCATTGCGCTTGGTCAGCAATTGCAGTTGCAGCATGCGGCGGGCACTGATGTGCTCGGCCGGCGTTGGCAGCTCGGCGGCCATTTCCAGGCGCAACAGGGCTTCCGACGCGTCCTTGGCGGCAGGTGCGCTGACGGCCTGAACCCAGCTGCTCCGCACGGCGGGCGAGACCAGCTTGCCCAGTTCCTGTGCGGCCGGCAGTTGTGCCGGATCGCGCTTTTCCCAGGCCGTGAGCAGATTCGTCAGCACTTCGCCGTGGGCCTGCATGGCCAGCTTTTTCAGAGCCTGGTTGGCGGCTTCGAAAGCATCGCGCTGAGCGCGGAAAGCGGCATCGCCCAGACGCGGGCCGCGCTCTTCAAACGCCGGACGTGCGCTGGAACGCTCGCCGCGCTCTGGGCGCTCGGCGCGGTAAGGCTCAAACTTGTTGTCGGTGCTGGCACGTGCGCCGCCTGGTTTGCTGCCCGGACGCGCATCCTTGCGGTCGCCAAATTTGCCACCACGGCCTGCGGCGGCCGGCTCGGCCTTGCGCATGCCGGGACGGTCGTCGCCGCGCATGGCGATGACGGGTTTGGCTGCGGGCTTGGGGGCCGGTGCTGGCGCCACTTCGGCGGCGGCCATCTCAACCTCGGCCGGGGCCTGCTCCGCTACGGTTTCTGTAGCATCCTGCGCAGGCTCCTGCTGGGCTGCAGCTTGATTTTCTTCAGCAACCGGAGCGGATTCGGTGCTGGCGGCGGCCTGGGCCACCTCGGCCGACTGCGTTGCTTCAGCCGCAGCCGCTGCGGCGGCGGCTGCCACCGGAATTTGTCCGCGAATAGCCGCTTCCAGCGCCTTGGCGGCGGCATGGATTTTCTGCGCGTCGCCGCTGGCGGTTGCCGCTTCCACGGCTTTGGCGGCTTCCAGCACATAGCGGTCATGCGCGCCCAGTGCTTCGGCGGCTTTTTCGCGCTCGACGGTCTTGCGCTGGAAGGCGTCATCAATCGGCTTGCGGAAAGCGTCCCACATTTTTTGTTCTTGCTTGCGCTCGATAGGCACGCCCTGCGCCTCGTGCTGCCAGCGCTGCTGCAGCGACTTGACGGCATCTATGCGCAACTGCGGCTCGGCGCCCAGCGTCTGCGCTTCCTCGATCATGGCCTTGCGGCGCGCCAGGCTTTCAGTGCGAGCGGCAGTCAGCGGTGCATCGGCCACATCCATGGCGGCCTTCCAGACCGGCTGGATTTCGGCAAAGGCTTTTTCGCCCAGGTGGCCGGCTTCGCGCCATTTTTCGACAAAACCGTTGAGGCTGCGAATATGCTGCTTCCAGTCGGTGTTGCCCTTGTTGGTTTCGGCCCAAGCCAGCACTTCATCAATCAGAGCCTGGCGCTGGGCCTTGTTGACCTCGGCCTGCTCCTTGACTTTTTCCAGCCAGGCCTCGACCACCTTGTGGGCTTCGTTGCAGGCGTCGTCAAAACGTTTCCACAGCGCGTGGTTGGGCGTGCCGCCCTGGTCGCTGGTCTTCCATTGCTCGCGCATGATGCGCAGGGCATCTTGCTGCTTGCGTCCGCCCAGGGGCTTGGCCAGCAGGGCCTCGGCCTTGACGACCAATTCTTCGCGGATCTGGTCGGCGCGCCAGCGCTGCCAGCCTTCGAGTTCGCCGGCGGCGGTCAGCGCGGCGTGCGCGGCGGCTTCGAGCTTGCTGTCGATGTTGCGGATGTGCTCTTTCAGCACATGGCGCAAATCGGCGGCCACCTTGGGCGTGGCCTTGCCGTGGCCTTCGGTGACTTCATGCTCCAGCTTGGCCAGGGCTTCTTGCACGATGGCGGAGGACTTCTCACGCATGTCCTTCAATACCGTCGGGTCGATCTTGGCCTTGGGTGCGCGGGCAGCTTGCTCGCCGGCATGCTCGGCTTTTTGCGTTGGCAGGCCGCGCGCAACGCGCAACTCGTCGGCCCACACGGGCACGGCGGGCAGCGGCGCGGCGCTGTCTTCGGCAGCCTTGACCGCCACCGCCAGGGCGCCCTGGAAGGCTTCCCAGACGGCCAGCAACTGGCCGCGTGAAGCGTCGAGCAGCGGTGGGAATTTGGCATCCACGCTGATCCAGTTGGTATCTTGCGTGAGCTCGCCGGCTTGCGTTTGCCAGTGCGCCACGTCGGCGCTCAGGGTTTCCAGAGCGCTTTGCGCATCGCGCCAGGGCTTGATGGACAGCACTTCAATGCGCTGGGAAATCAGCACAGCGGCTTCGCGCTGCACCTGGGTGCGGTGCTGCAGGTCTTCAATGGTTTTAACGCGCTCGGCCAGTTGCACCTTCAGGCCGGCCAGCGGCTCCTTGGACAGCGGCGCGCCAGCCTTGGCGGCATCACGCTGCCACGCCAGGGCATCGGCCAGGTTGAGCTTGGGCAGGGCCAGCAGGCTCTGGGCTTTTTCCGCCCATTCGGCGGCGGCGGCTTCCTGGCCCTTGCTGCGCTTGATTTCGTCGAGTTTTTCCTTCAATGGCTTGGCCGCACCCTTGTCGCGGTTGGCCAGGTCTTTGTAAACCTCGGCCATCTGTTCGGCGGTGGGCTCGCTGGCCAGCCACTGGCGGATGCGCGCGGCGCGCTCGCCCGAGGTGGGCGCGGAAAAAGCGCCGCCCGTCAGGCCGTCCAGCGGATGGGCGTCAGCGCTTTTGGCCGCGCTGGTTTTCACGGCGGAAGCGCCTGCCGGGGTGGTTTCGGCTTTGGAGGATTTGGACAAGGGAAAGCGCAGCATAGGAATTTATAACCATCAGTTCGAAAAAAAGCAGCCAAGGACAGCACCGGCACCAAGCTCCATCATTGGCCGGTCTGCTCTGGCGGCAGCGGCAATCAAGAGAGCGATGAGCAGGCGGGCTGTCAGCGAAGGGACATTCGGGTCATGGCTCACATGGCCCGATACCCTCGGCTTTAAAAATAAAGCAATCCGGGTATTTTCGCTGTTTTTAAGGCATCGCCAAATTAAGTTCGGCGCGGGGTGTCCATTTGGCCTCGACCGGCCCGGCTTTGACGGCGCCCAGGAACAGCCTGTCGGACGGCAAATCACGCGAAGCCAGGTAGTCTTTGACCGCCATGCCGCGCTGCAGCGCCAGCTCGCGCATGGTGTCGTCACTGACCTTGATATCGGCCAGCAGCAGCTTTTCCATCTCATCCACGGGGATATCCTTGGTCAGGCCAATCAGATTGCGTGGCTTGGGGAAATCGGCCCGCTTATAGACTTCCTTGAGCAAGCCAGGGTATTCGGCCGGGCTGACACTCAGCTCCTGCGCCTTCTCCCCTTCTTTCCCACCCTCTTTGGCCATCTGGCGGCGCTTCTCGGCACGCACCAGTTGATCCAGCCGCTGACGCTTGTAGCCCTCGCGCTCGGTTTCCAGGCTGCTGCTGCCCACCACCGTGAGCCTGAGCGCAGGGCGCTCGGTCAGCGCCTTGGCCACCTTGTCCAGGCCGGACTTGGCCTCGGCGGAGAGCTGGGCGCTGCCGGCCGGAAAAGCGACCATGCTCAGCTCTTCCCCGCCGCCGCCCAGCGCATGGGCCAGCAGGCTGAAGGGCGCGGTAATGGCCTTGACGATGACATTGACAATCACCTTGACGATGATGGGCCCGAGGCTGAACTGCGGGTCATTGAGCGAGCCGCTGATGGGCAGATCCAGGTCAATCACGCCATTGCGGTCGGCCAGCAAGGCCACCGCCAGCTTGACCGGCAGGCTGGCGGTGGCACCCTCCACCTTCTCGCCAAAGCTGAGCTGATTGAGCACCAGCTTGTTGCTCGCCGTGAGTTGCCCATTGGGCAGCACCACGTAATTCACATCCAGGCTGAGCTTGCCGCGTTCAATGCCATAGCCCGAATACTTGGCGGCATAGGGCGAGAGCGGCGGCAGCTCCAGATCGCGCACCTTGCCGGTGATGTCCAGGGCCAGTGGCTTGGCCAGGGGGTTGAGCTTGCCCAGGATTTCCAGCGATGCCGTGCCCTCGGCCTTGCCGCGCAATTCCAGATCGGCCATGGCTGGCGGGGCTGGCGTGCCATTGCCGGTGCTTGGCGCCACTGAGGAAAACGCGCTGAGCTTGCCACTCAACTCGCTCAGGTCGGCCGAGTAATTGGGTTTGACGAAACGATCCGAGAACAGCACCTTGCCGTTGATCAGGCTGGTGGGCCCCATGTTCACGATGGCCGCTGGACCGGCTGGCGCCGCGCTGGCGGCAGCTGCCCCGACTTTTGAATCATTTAGGCCGCTAGCGCCCGACTGACGAGCGCTACCAGCTACTGAATTTATAGCAACACCGGAGGACACGGGCGCTGCGGCTGCCGTCGCAGCGGGCGCGGCCGGCTTGAGCAGATCCTGCAAATTGATGCGCCCCTCGGGCGTGACGATGACGCGTGCAAAGAAGTCGCTCAACACCGTCTCCCGCACATCCACGCGGGTGGCCTTGCCCGGCTCCAGCGCCAACTTCAGGCCGCGCACATTCAGCGCCTTCCAGACCAGCAAGTCCTCGCTGGGCGCCAGGGTGTTGGCCCTGAACGACTCCAGGGCGACATCGCCGCTGACTTGCGCCTGCGGCCCGGCGGCGCTCTGGCGATAAGCCACCTGGCCCTTGAAGCTGGTGTCAGCGCGCAGCAGTTCTATATTGAGGGCACCACCAAAGTAAGGCTCGAAGGCCTGCAAGGGCAGCCGGCTCGCCTCCAGTTGGCCCAGGGCCTGCAGCGGCGTCAGGCCCAGATTGCCCTTGAAGTCCAGCTTGCCGGGCTGAAAGCGGCCGCTCGCCAGACGCAGCGAGGCGCTCAGCGGCATCAGTTGCGCCCTGGCTTTGGCCGCCGCCGGTCTGTCGTCCAGCAGCAGCCCGCCCAGTTGGGCCTTGGCATCGGTGATCTCAAAAGCCACCGGCTTGGCGCCGGCCTTGTCGGAGAACGACAGGGCGCCGCCGTCCAGCAGCACATCCTGGATGGCCACGGCCCAGCTGGGCGCTGCGGCTGGAGCTTTGGCCTCTGACTTGATGACGGCATTTTTGCTGCTGCCCGCCTGGCCCTGCCCCACCAGCCAGCGCTCATACATCCAGCGCTTTTCGGCATCGCGCTCCACCTTGGCCTTGGGTTGGCTCAGTTGCACCTTGGCCGCCTTGAAGGATTGGCCCGTCACATCAATCGCCACCTCGGTCAGCGCCACGCGCTTGACCGACACCAGCGAAGTCTTGCCTTGCGCCAGTTGCACCTCGGTCACGACCAGTTGTGGCGCCGTGACTTGCAAGTTCTGTGGCTTGTCGGCCGTGGCGGCCTGCCAGTTCACGCCCAGTTGGGCATCGAGCTGGCCATTGAGCGCCGGCAGCAAAAACTGGCCCAGGTATTTGGCCGCCATATCCAGCGGCCAGGCGGCGACCGTGGCCGTCAGCTGGGCCGCCTGGTCGGTGGCGCTGCCGCTGAAACTCAGGCGCGTCGGGCTGGCTACAGGCTCAGATGTGGCGGTTTTCACCAAGGCTTTGGCCCCCGTCGTCACGCTTGAGGCCAGTCCCAGCGAGCCCTTGAATTGCAGCGGCGCGCTGGCCTGGAACGGCATGGCAATCGCCGAGGCCTCAAGCGCCAGGTCGGTCAGCCCTATCTCGGCCGGCGCGGCCAGGGTTTCGTCGCGCCAATGGACACGCCCTTCTTGTACCGCCACCTTGGCTACGCGCACGATCCAGGGGGTAGCTGACGCGACCTTGCCCTGTATTTTTGCATCATTTTGGCCTGCAGCGCTTGCTGGATGGGCGCTAGAAGCTACTTTTTTGGTAGCAACCGAAGAAGCTGGCGGCAGCAGATTCAGCCGACCTTCCCGGTCGCGCGTGACTGCAAGCGTGGGCTTGGTGAGCACCACGGAGGACAGGCTGACGAACTGCTCCAGCGGACGCACATCATCCAGCGTGAGCTGCAGGCGCTCAAACGCCAGCAACTCGTTGCCGGCCTTGGCTGCTGACTTGGAGGCGCCGTCCAGCAGGCTGACCTGATCGGCCGTCACGGTGCCGGAAATCCGCACCACCGTCTCGCTCGTCTGCTCGAAAGCAACCTTGGCATCGGCATGCAGCACGGCGCTTTGCAGCCTGAACGGCAGGCTGGCCGGCCAGTAGGCCAGATAGGGTTTCAAGTCAAAGTCGCGCAGGGAAATGGTGGCGTCGGTCTTGTGGGTCTGGGCAAAGGGCGTGCCCTCGGCCGCCGTGTCAAAGCCGCTGCCGTTGAGTTTGAAGGCCAGATGCGGCGTGGTCTTGATCTCGCGCTTGGAGCGCAGATTGCTCAGAAAGGGCACGGCCAGACGCAGCTCGCGCAGCGCATGGGTCTGGTTCACTGCCTGATCCACAAAATCCATCTTCCCGCCGCTGAGCACCAGGTTGTAAAGGGCAAATTGCAGGGGCGCACCGGCCGGCTTGTCGTCCTGGCTTTTGAAGCGCTCAAGGATGTCGTCGATGTCATAGCGCCCTTCCCCCAAGTGGGTCAGGGACAGCGCCGGTTCGTCCACCTGAATGGCGTCGGCCACTGGCGCCAGCCGCAGCAGGGACTCCAGCTCTGCATCTATATAGATACGCTTGATGCTGAGCTGGGGAGAAGCTGCGGAATTGGGCTGGGCTTTGGCGATCGCCAGGTCATGGATGGTCAGCTCCAGCGACCAGGGCTTGAAGTCCACCGCGCCCACGCTGAGCTGCCGGCCCAGCTTTTCAGTGGCGATTTTTTCGAGTTGCGACTTCAGGATGAGCGGCACCGCCCCATAGGCCAGAGCCCACAGCAGCAGCCAGGCGCCGACCGCCCAGGCCGCGCGACGCTGCCACTTGGCCGAGCGGAGCACGGCGTTGGCGCCAGTCAAAAAAGTTTTTCCCCGAATTTGCCACTTGTTGTTCATTGCATTGCTTGACATAGGCGACGAGTTTTTAACGCCCGGGCCCAAAGGTCAATGATTAAATTGAATATTTCAGCCCTCCAACATGAAAAAACCCCGGTCAGCGACACTGACCGGGGTTGACGGCGAGCGTGATGCTCATGCCGTCGGGCTTCGCAGGGGAGAGAGTACTCGTCTCACAGTGCGGTGGAAGCAAGTGATTGCTTCCAGTTATACCGGGATTGGTTACCCGGTTGGCGTCCAAATAAATCGGACAACTGCAGATTAAACCCCCATCGGGGCCCAGGCAAGCCCAATTTTTCAATCAAAAAACCAGAGGCGATTGCCATTTTCTTGGCTTTCACCCGGCCCCATCACCCCCTGAAAAAAAGTCGCCCAACGTCATATTTTCGTCAAGAAAATCGGCTAAAGAAAACGTAACCGGGCCGTATCGAGATGTAAAAGCCGCTAAGCACCCCGCGAAGCGCACGCTTCAACAAAAAGCCGCCAGCACCCGATTTTAGGCAGTTTAGAGCCAAAAGAGCGATTTTTATGACTTACAAGGAATAAAGAATCAAATCGTTATTCTTGACAGGTTATTTAAGCCCCCACTAGAATCCCGCCAGTTCCAAGAAACCTAGGGACAACCCTCATCCGCTGCCGACCCCCGGCAACATCAAAAGGGTCTAGACCCACCAAGCATGACTTGGTTTGATGACGACCCAATCAAAGTTTGCATAGTCTTCCAAGACTCGCAAGCATAGAAAGGAGTGCTATGACAGCGCTAGGAAACCCCGGCCTTCCCTCAGGCCTGAAAGCGCACATGAAAAGTGTGCGCAGCAGCCTCTCAACGATTGCTGACGATATCGCCCAAGGTCTTTTCGATATCACCCACAACAGCTTTGCCCTGCTGGGTTTGCTTGTGGTGTTTGCGGTGATTACCCTGACCGCTCGGCCCGATCTGCGCGATGCCGGCGAACTCAAGCTCATGAGCTGGCTGCAAGAGCGCCAGGAAGCAGTGATCGGCTTTACCGAGCCCACCGCCATTGACCGCGCCACGGCCTCCAACCCCAAAGACCTGCCCTCCCAGCAGGCAGCGGTGGCTTACTGGCTGAGCAAGAAATATGCGGTGGCACCCGAGCCCCTGAGCGTTCTGGTGGCGGCGGCCTTTGAAATTGGCCAAAAGGCCAAGCTCGACCCGACGCTGATTCTGGCCATCATGGCGATAGAGTCCGGCTTCAACCCGTTTGCGCAAAGCCCGGTGGGCGCCCAGGGCCTGATGCAGGTGATGACCAAGGTGCATCACGACAAGTACGAAAACTTTGGTGGCAAACTGGCCGCTTTCGACCCGGTCACCAATCTTCGCGTCGGCGTCAAGGTGCTGCAAGAATGCATTGCCCGCGCTGGCTCGATTGAAGGCGGATTGAAATACTACGTCGGCGCGGCCAATCTGGTCGATGACGGTGGCTACACCAGCAAGGTCATGGCGGAGCACGCCCGCCTGCTGGCCGTGGTGGGAAGCAAGCAGCAGCCTGCTCCGCGCCTGGTTGCCTCGCCAGAGCCTTCGCGCACCATGCCTGCAAACGCTTCCCCCAGGGATTTGGGTGATAAAACGGCAGAAAAAGTGGCCTTGCTGGGCCAGTCCTGAGCCTCTCGCTGCCTCACTGCCCGAGCAGTCGGGCGGCCTCAGTTACACTAAGACGGTGCGCGACTGGCGATAGGCTTCAAGGTTTTACCGACTCTGGATGCTGACGTGGGACACCACTGGGAAGCGCACCGCTTGAGTCCGTTTGGCACAAGCGTTCAGCCGTTCGCCTGGGCAGCCCTTGCTTCCATTGCTCGCATCGAGTCAAAGGACAAGGAACCAAAGTCTTGAAGGACTGCCATGTACCACCGCAATATTCTGATCGAACAGACTGACCCCGAAATTTTTGCCGCCATCCAGGCCGAAAATGCCAGGCAAGAGCATCACATCGAGCTGATCGCCAGCGAGAACTACGCCTCACCCGCCGTGATGGCCGCGCAAGGCTCGCAGCTGACCAACAAATACGCCGAAGGCTACCCCGGTCGCCGTTACTACGGTGGTTGCGAGCATGTGGACGTGGCCGAGCAGCTGGCGATTGACCGCATCAAGCAAATCTTCGGCGCCGAAGCCGCCAACGTCCAGCCGCATTGCGGCGCCTCGGCCAACGAAGCCGTGTTCCTGGCCTTTTTGAAGCCCGGCGACACCATCATGGGCATGAGCCTGGCCGAAGGTGGCCACCTGACCCACGGCATGGCGCTCAATATGAGCGGCAAGTGGTTCAACGTTGTTTCCTACGGCCTCAACGAAAAAGAAGAGATCGACTACGAGGCGATGGAGCGCAAAGCCCACGAAACCAAGCCCAAGCTGATCATCGCCGGCGCTTCGGCCTATGCGCTGCGCATCGACTTCGAGCGTTTTGCCAAAGTGGCCAAAGACGTAGGCGCCATTTTCATGGTCGACATCGCCCATTACGCCGGTTTGGTGGCAGCGGGCGTCTACCCCAACCCCGTGCCGCATGCCGATATCGTGACCTCGACCACGCACAAAAGCCTGCGCGGCCCGCGCGGCGGCATCATCCTGATGAAGGCCCAGCACGAAAAGGCCATCAACAGCGCCATCTTCCCCGGCCTGCAAGGCGGACCGCTGATGCACGTGATTGCAGCCAAGGCCGTGGCCTTCAAGGAAGCCATGTCGCCCGAGTTCAAGACCTACCAGCAACAGGTCGTGAAAAACGCACAAGTCGTTGCCGACACGCTGACCCAGCGCGGCCTGCGCATCGTCAGTGGCCGCACCGAAAGCCACGTGATGCTGGTTGACCTGCGCGCCAAGGGCATCACCGGCAAGGAAGCCGAAGCCGTGCTGGGCAGCGCCCACATGACCATCAACAAAAATGCCATCCCCAACGACCCGGAAAAGCCAATGGTCACCAGCGGCGTGCGCATCGGCACCCCCGCCATGACCACGCGCGGCTTCAAGGACGAGGAAGCCCGCATCACGGCCAATCTGATCGCCGACGTGCTGGACAACCCGCGTGATGCGGCCAACATCGAAGCGGTGCGCGCCAAAGTCAATGCGCTGACCAGCCGCTTTCCGGTCTACCGTTAAGCCATGCACAGCGCAGGCGCTACATTTTCAATAGCTGCCTGCGCTTGCTCCATCAGGGCTGGAGGCCAGTTTTGCCTTTAAATTCAGGTCACACACCATGAAATGCCCTTTCTGCGGCCACCTTGAGACCCAAGTCGTCGAAACACGGGTGTCGGAAGACGCAGACTTCATACGCCGCCGCCGCCAGTGCGGCGCGTGTGAAAAGCGTTTCACCACCTACGAACGGCCCGATGTCAACTTTCCGGCCATCGTCAAAAAAGACGGCCGCCGCATCGAGTACAAGCGCAGCAAAATCCTGGATTCCATGAAGCTGGCGCTACGCAAACGCCCGGTCAGCACCGAGCAAGTGGACTCGGCGATTGAGCGTATCGAGGAAAAACTCCTTAATCTGGGCCTGCGGGAAGTACCTTCCACCCGACTGGGTGAACTCGTCATGCGCGAGCTCAAGAAGCTCGACAAGGTCGCCTATGTGCGCTTTGCCAGCGTGTACCGGAGTTTTGAGGACATTGACGAGTTCAAGACGCTGGTGGATGAGGTGAGGCGCTAGGCTTGGGATCTGCGGGACCATAAGGTGCATCTTTTCTGGCTCTCAATTTCCCAATCTAACATCCCTTTATTCCCAATTGCACGACTTTAAATTCCCTGATTTACGTTGATGGATTCCCGATTGCGCGGCACTATCATGCAACCATACCTGTTCAAGCGAGTCGCGTTTTGGGCTAAGAACCGTTCAACCGGATCGTAAAAACCCCTAAGGTGCAGTTCATCGATTCAGGCCTGCTGTCCTGATCTAACGCCCGCCATGGTGGTGCAGGATCGCAGCCGATTTGGCCATGTGCTGGAGACCTTCGTGTATGGGGAACTGCTCAAGCACGCAACAAGCGCCAACGGCGACTACCAATTACGCTACTACCGCGATGACGATCAGTTCGAAGTCAATGTGGTCGTCGAAAACGCAGCAGGCCAATTAATCTGGGGGGAAATTAAGGCGACTGCGACCGTCAGGCAAGCCGATTTGCGCGGCCTCAAACGGCTGGCGAACATTGCTGGAGAGCAGTTCAAGCTGGAGTGACTCTCTACGATGGCACATTGACACTGCCACTTGGGGAGCGCCTCTGGGCTGCGCCGATTTCAACCTTATGGGGGCAATAACACGTCCAATGCTGACCGTATTGACTTGCTATTTCTCCCAAGTGATGGGGTCAAAAAGACGGCAGACGCACCGACTGTAGAAAAACAAGGAAATTTATTTCCTCCCCCATCCAAAGCCTCCTCATGCAACATCTAATTACAAACAAAGAGGGGCAACACGATGATGGCCCGCAAAGGAAGCGTCGCCATGCGGCTCGACCATGCGCCAAACGGCATCACCCTCATTGAAACCATGGTGGTTATCACCCTACTGGCCATCTTGGCGGCTATAGCGGCTCCATCTTTCAGAGAAATGATGATCAATCGCCGGCTGGAAGGTAAGGCGCGCGAATACGTCACTCATATGAACTGGGCCAAATCATTGGCGGTCAGCAGCAATCAGGCCGTCAAGCTTCACATAGCAACAGGCGAAAGCGCTTCGTGCTATGTAGTTTTTCAGGGTCCAGTCAACGATTGCAGCTGCAATGCCAATGGCGCCGTCTGCACCATCCCTGACAACAAGCACGTGGTCGTAGTACTTCCCCATCACAACGGTGTCAGGGTGAGCGCCAGAGGAAACAAGTTTTGGATTCCGCATTTGCTGACGGCCGCTGAAAGGTGAGGTTGGACAGACAAGCGGTAGCCGTACGCGTGTGCAAACGTTACTAAATAAACGAAAATACACACAAATGAAAAAAAAACCGCTGTTCAATCGACCGGCTCAAAGCAAGAATGCGCATGGATTCACCCTGATCGAAGTGATGGTCGTCGTGGCCATTGTCGGGATACTGGCATCGGTGGCTTACCCAAGTTACATGAGTCAGGTTCGGAAGTCGAAGCGCGCAGATGCGGTTGCCGCAATATCCAGAATTCAGCAGGCCCAGGAACGCTGGCGTGCAAACAACACAACTTACGCGAGCAACGCTCAGGTGACCGCGCTCACCACGGCCACACCACCAGGACTTGGCCTATCAGCAACAAGCGATGGCGGTTATTACACCCTGGCCGTTTCGAGCAACACGGGAACCGGCTACACACTGACGGCAACCGCCGTTTCTGGGAGGAGTCAGGCGAGCGACACCGGTTGCACAACGCTAACGGTAGCCGTGACCAACGGAAATGGAACAAAGACGCCTGATATCTGCTGGAGCAAGTGATGCGCAGAAATAGTGGCTTCACCATGATCGAGCTAATGGTCATCATCGCCATTGTCGGAATACTGATTGCCATCGCAGTCCCCGCCCTCACCGAATCCATGGCTCGCAGGCGTTTGGAAGGCACGGCCAACGAGTTGAGTGCCGACTTCCAATACACAAAATCACAAGCAGCCAGCATCAACGCCGCTGCCTCGATAGTTACGTCAGCGCATGGATATACCGTAAGCAGTGCATCAGCCACCTTTAAAACCATCGCACTGGATTCAAAAATTACCCTGACCTCGCCGCTGACTGTCAGCTTTGACCCTTATCGTGACTTTTCAAGCGCCCCTATCGACACCCCTATCGTCATCACGCTCTCGCACACGCAAACCTCTGCGCAATTACAACTCAAAGTTGACGCGGTGGGCCGCATCCAGATGTGCTCGCCCAACGGAAGTTTTGGGGGATATGTGCCATGTTGAAAGATTCCATGCATATCAGAACCCGTGGCAACGCCCGGTTCAAGTCCAGGCGCTTATCGCTTGGCATGTCGATTATTGAATTGCTGATAGGCCTTGCCATTGGTCTATTCATTCTGGCGGGTGCAAGCGCCATGTTTGTCGGCAATGTCACCAACTCGCGACGGCTTTTGCTTGAATCCCGTATCAATCAGGACTTGCGTGCCACCATGGACCTGGTAATCCGGGATTTGCGCAGAGGCGGATATTGGGGCAACTCACTGGACGGCACCCTGGCTACCGGTAGCCTCAGCACCACCGTACAGAATCCATATTCGGCCGTCACACGGACGGGATCAACTCAGATTGAATACGCATACACCCGAGATGGAACCGAAAACAATGCGCTAGACGCTGGCACTGAGCAGTTCGGGTTCAAATTGAACACAACGAATCACGCCATCCAGATGAACATTGGTGGAGAGTGGCAAACACTCACCAACACCGACATTTTGATGATTCCCAACGATGGTTTCACGGTCACACCGACCGAAACCGCCATTGACATTCGCGCTGCGTGTGCAAAAACTTGCACTGATACGGTCTTACCGCCATCAGTACCAACTTCAACCCAAAATTGTCCAAGGATACAGCTCCGAACTTACAACATCGTGCTGACTGGTACATCGAAAACGGACGCGGCAGTGAGCCGCACCCTGCGTTCGCAAATTCGCGTTCGCAACGATGCCCTCTCGGGTTCGTGCCCCGCCTAACCTCGCAAAGCGAACTCATGCCTAACATCACCTTCCCTATGCACGAACGCCAACGCGGAGCCGCAACTTTGCTGGTGACGATGGTCTTGCTGTTCAGCACCTCCATCGTCATGCTGTACCTGAATCGCAGCATCTTGTTTGAGCAAAAGACGTCTGCCAATCAAATGCGTTCGACCATGGCACTGGAGATGGCCGAGGCGGGCATGGAATGGGCGACCGGAATGCTCAACACCGCTTACGACATCAATGCCAATTGTGCATTTCTCACCACCACCAATATTTCGTTCCGACGTAAATATGTCCAGACCAGATGGAACGCTGCCACAAATCCCACTTCGGATGTGGTGCCGGCAACGACCACCTATCCTGGTTGCAAGGTGAATGGCAATACCACGACGTGCAATTGTCCTGCCGTGCCCACCAGTGGCAGCGCCACGGCTGCTCTTGGTACAGAAGTGCTACCCGGTTTTACAGCGGCCTTTTCGGCGACCAGCGATCCAGAGGCCGTCCGCATCATCGTGACAGGTTGCACAGCACAGGTCGGCACCTGTACGCCAGCAAGCGCAGGAAATTCGGATGCAACGGCCACTATCTCCACCATTTTGAAGCTGCGTCCACTGTTGCGCGCAGCGCCGGCTGCGCCGCTTACCTGTGGTACTTCATGTATGGTCGGCGGGTCATATAACATAGTGAACCAGGACGTAGCCACGAGCGGCATTCTGGTTAACGCCGGGACCGCTATTACGTCAGGCCCTGGAACCTCATATACAAGCATTCCTGGACAGCCTGGTGCAAATGCATTGGTCGGCAACGACGCCTCCCTGTCCGCAATTTCAAGTGCCGACCCCACCTGTAGCAATTCGTCCATGTTCAGCGCCTATTTCGGCTCAACGATCGCGCAGTACGCGGCTTCACCCATGACCAAAACCATAGCAGGTTGCAGTTCTGCAAGTTCGTGCGGGGGTTTGGTTGACACGGCCTACAACGATGGCTGGCGTTCCTTTTATTTCCCTGACGGATTCGCACGCAACAACAGCAGCGGTAGCCTGGGCAGCGTCAGCGATCCGGTCACCCTGGTGTCTGCAGCAGGATTTGATGTGAACGGCAATATTGACATTTATGGAATGATTTTTTCCAACGACGCTAACGTCAACGACCTGGGAACCGGCACAGCAAACATTCATGGTGCATTGGTGACCTGTGCAGGCTATAAGAACAACGGCAATGGCACCCTTGAATACAACGCCGATGTCTTGAACGGTGTGCGTCGCTCAACAGGGTCTCTGGTGCGTGTGCCTGGTAGCTGGACTGATCGCTGCACCGCCAGCAGTGCGAATCCCCCTCTAATTACCTGCAATTAAGGCAACTTTATGAACACGATGAATGCCGGCAGGCGTGGACAGCTTGGTTTTACGATCATCGAAGCCCTCATAGCGCTGGTCATCATGGGGTTCGGGATACTCTCGCTGGCTGGTATGCAGGCCGCCTTGTCGCGCAATGCAGATGACGCCAAGCAACGCACCGAAGCCGTCCGTCTCGCGCAGGAAAAGATTGAATCGTTCAGGTCATACTCAGGAATCGCCTCCACCGTGGTCGGTCAAGCAACCACCAGCACTACTGCGCTGAACTGGAACGCGTTAGCAGCAAGTGGCACTGACCCCAGCATTACGACCAATGCCGTGTATGGGCGAACCTGGACCATGAACGGTAGTTCTGCCGACCCCATGCGGGGACTGACGGTGAATGTGGCCTGGACCAATCGTGCGGGAGAGCCTCAGACAGTTTCCCTTTCGTCCGTGCTATCCAAGACCGACCCAGCGGACTCAGGTTTTCTGGGCTTTCCGCTGCCGCTCAACACCAATCTCAAACGCCCTAAGAACCGCAACCTGGATATTCCGATTCCCGCCATCGACTTAGGTAACGGCAAGAGCGCTGTGAAGTTTGGCACGACTGGGCAGTATGTCGTGTTTGGCAATATAAGCGGCGATGTCGTCAAGATTTGCACGCCAACTTTAAATGGGGCGACAGCCAACATAGACATTATTGCGGCGCTAACAGATTCGGGTACCAGCAATTGCACCGACATTACTGGCTTCATAGTTGCTGGATATGTAGGACGGGACAGTTCGATTTCCTATGTCGATTGGAATGCTATTGAAAGTGGTTTGGGCATTGATTTTTCAGGCATTACCCGCAATGCTGCGGGCCCCACCGGGGTAACTTGCCAATTTGGCAATGCCACCAATCAAAACACTGGCGCAACCATTCCTGACTCCAAATATTACCTCTGTGTGGTACCCCTTGCGGCCCCATCGCCCGCCCCAAGCACCAATGGGCCCTACAACTGGTCTGGCGCGATTCGCATCGCCGGGCCCTCGGCATGGCACACCAGCGCCAACAAATATTATGTTTGCCGCTATCAATATGCAACGACCAATAGCCTGACTGACGTCAATCAAAGGAATGTGCAGCCCTATGTGGCAGTGAACAAGTCAATCGACCAGCAAAATTACTTGATAGCCGTCACAGCCAACGCCACCAGCGCACCTTCGCCTACCTGTCCGTCTTCAATGACCGTGGCTAACGTGTCTTCCGGGGTTTTGCATCAGGATTGCCGATCAGCGTCCAATCCCAACTATGCAACGGCGTGTCCATGACTTAAACTTCGACACCCCAGTGTGTCAATGCGTTGATCAACGCCAGCATCGCCCGAGTCCTAGTGGCACAGTAAGACCCAACTCCACTGGCGGCAGGCACACTCGTTACCGAGTGCTAGGGCAAATTACACTTGCAGTACCATCCATAGCGCAATGACAACAACTGCGCTCTTCATGAACCAAGCGCTTGGACTCGCCGCCCAAGCACTTTTTCTTTCCAGCCCCAACCCTCGCGTTGGCTGTGTCATTACTAATGCTGACGGTGATGTCCTCGGCCAGGGCCAAACCCAGCGAGCAGGCGGCCCCCATGCCGAAATCATGGCCCTGCGCGATGCGGCAGCACAAGGCCATTCCGTGGTTGGCGCCACCGTCTACGCCACCCTGGAGCCCTGCTCCCACCATGGCCGCACCGGCCCTTGCTGCGATGCGTTGATCGCCGCCGACATCAAAAAAGTGGTGGCCTCCATCGCCGACCCCAATCCGCTGGTCTCTGGCCAGGGCTTTGCACGTTTGCGTGCGGCAGGCATTGAAGTCGAAGTCGGTCCCGGCGCCGAAGAGTCACGGGAGCTCAACATCGGCTTTTTCAGCCGCATGATCCGCAAGACACCCTGGGTGCGAATGAAGGTGGCGGCCTCGCTGGATGGCAAGACCTCGCTGGACAATGGTGTGAGCCAGTGGATCACCTCCGATACAGCACGCGCAGACGGTCATGCCTGGCGCGCACGCGCCTGCGCCGTGCTGACCGGCATAGGCACCGTACTGGAAGACAACCCGCGCCTTGACGTGCGCTTGCTTGACACGCCGCGCCAGCCCCATCTGGTGGTGGTAGACAGCCGCCTGGAAACACCGCTGGACGCTCATCTTTTTATAGCTGGTCGCGCAGCCTATATCTATGCTGCAGTGCAAAATGATGCCAAAAAAGCGGCCCTGGAAGCGCGTGGCGCCACCGTCATCTACCTGCCCGGTGCGGGCGGCAAGGTTGACCTGGCGGCCATGCTGCGCGACCTGGCCAGGCGCGAAATCAATGAATTACATGTCGAAGCCGGGCACAAGCTCAATGGTTCCCTGATTCGCGAAGGCCTGGTGGACGAGTTTGTCGTTTACCTGGCGCCCAAATTGATTGGCCAGGGTGCAGGCATCGCCAGCTTTGGCCCGATCACCGAGCTTTCGCAGGCGGTAGATCTCGAATTTCTATCCACCGACAGCCTCGGGCCCGACCTGCGTATCGTAGCAAGGGTGACGGGGCGAGATCAGTTCTAGACCAGGGTTTAGCGGCCATTCCCGTAAGCAGGGCCAATCTCTGCGAAAATAGCCGAATGTTTACCGGAATCATCACCGGCTTGGGGCGCATCGTCGCCGTCCATAGCCTGGGCAGCTCTTCAGACCATGGCAAGCGCCTCATCATTGAAACGCCTGCGGGTTATCTTGATGACGTGGGCCTGGGCGACAGCATTGCCCTCAATGGCGCTTGTATGACGGCCACGACGCTGGAGCCGGCCAACAACCGCTTCTCCATCGACATTTCTGCCGAATCACTGGCCAAGACCTGTGGCCTGGCTGAGCCAGGCATCATCAATCTGGAAAAAGCCCTGCGCGCCCATGACCGCCTGGGCGGCCATATCGTTGCCGGCCATGTGGACGGGATAGGCAGTGTTTCGCATTTTGCCCAGGTGGGTGAAAGCTGGGAACTGCGCATACGCTCGCCTCGGGAGCTGAGCAAATACCTGGCCTACAAGGGCTCCATCACCGTCAATGGCGTAAGCTTGACGGTCAACAGGGTCGTCGATCTGGTAGAGGCAGGCGCGGATTCAGGCAGCGAGATCAGCATCAACCTGATTCCCCACACCGTAGAAAACACAGCGCTGGGCCAACTGGCACAGGGCTCGCCGGTCAACCTCGAAATCGACCTGATCGCGCGCTACGTTGAACGCATGCTTTCCACGGATCCTGACGGCTCAAGACTACGGGCCCATCCAAACAATATCCTTTAATATCAACATGTTAATGGATTTCAACGACGCCCAGCCGCTCTGAGCATCGGCTAGTTATTGTCGGTATATTTGTCGGTACACTGTACTTAGCAAACAAAAATACCGACATGACTCTAACCATTGCAAAGATCAACTCGATCAAACTAGGCGACAAAGGTCAGAAGTACGCAGACGGAAGCGGGCTCTATCTTTTCGCACCGGCAAAGAATTCTTCCGAATCGTCGCCCTCGAAACCCAAGAAGATGTCTTGGCGATTCGACTACCGATTCGCAAGCAAGCGGTACACGCTCAGCTTGGGCCTATATCCTCTCGTTGGATTGGCGGACGCCAGAAATCGACTTCAGGACGCACGACGACTATTGGAGTCCAATACAAACCCAGCTCAATGCAAGCGGGAAGCGAAATTGCTCCGCCAATCAATAAATGCTGACTCATTCGAGTCGCTTGCCGATTCTTGGTACAAAAGCAAAGAAGAACGTCGCTCCAAAGCATGGAAAGAGTCAAACACGCTCTATCTCAAGCGAGATTTGAAGCCAAAGATTGGCTCAATGCCGATCACGCAGGTATCCAAGGCACTCCTAGCAGAGGTGCTTGAGTCCACCAAGCGTGAAAGGGGGGTAAAAACCGCGGACCGAGTTCGACAAACTGCGGTCCAAGTTTTTGACTACGCAATTAGAAAATCGAAGGCTGAAATCAATCCTGGCCGACTCTTAATGGGATGGGAAGAAATTCCGCCAAAAGTTAGCCACTTACCTTTGAGCCCTGAGCTAATCCCGCAGTTCCTGGATCGCGTTGATGCCTATCCGGGTCAGTTGGCAACCAAACTAGCGATAAAGCTGCTGCTTCTTACATTCGTCCGAAAAACTGAGCTGATCGAGGCGGAGTGGGACGAAATAGACCTGCCGAATGCGAAATGGTTGATCCCTGCCGCCAGGATGAAGATGCAAGAACCCCACCTAGTACCTCTAAGCACTCAAAGCGTTGACGCACTCCTGACGTTGCAGAAAACCACTGAGAAAAAGAAATACCTTTTCCCAGGGCAAGTCAGTGACGAAAAACCCATGTCCCATAGCACCCTGAACGTCGCCTTCCGGAAAATGGGATATGGAAGCGAGTTTAGCCCGCATGGCGTTAGGTCCACAGCCTCCACTTGGCTCAATGAGCGAGGATTCCGAGCAGACGTAATCGAACGGCAACTTGCACATGCAGAGCGAAATCGCATACGTGCTGTCTATAACAAAGCTGACTATATTCCTGAGCGAACTGAAATGATGCAGGTTTGGGCGGATTTTGTGGATGGTCGCCCATGAAGACAGCAGTTGAACGGTTCTTAGAGGCCCCATCCCCGTCCAAGCTACGTAAGCAAGACTTTCTTCTATCTCTAGAATCGCAAATGCTATTTCCCGAGCTCAAAAATGAGCATGTAGCGTTGGAGTATGAAACCTTTCTGACGATGAAAGCGAACCCCGCGAAAATGCCGACCAATCCAGCTCCGACCGGCAATCCTGAGCCAGAGCCAGAGCCAAAGCCAAGGGGCGCTATGGCGTCCTACTCTTCAAGGTTAAAACCTGAAGCCGTAGCCTCGGAATCTGACGGCGAGTTCGATGCCCACCACCCACCCGTGTCATGGGCCGAGCCCGGCGACACGATACGCCGCTTAGCCCCACCCCCTCCCCCGCTCCCACCACCTCCACCTGAACTGATAAAACTGGACCTCGAAGAGCTTAGGAAATTAGTGCCGTATCGCAAAGCTTTGAATTTGGCGAATGCCTTTAGTAAGGCGTCGAATGTCCGAGCAATCATCGACGAGCGCACTATTGACGGGCAAGTCGCGGGCGTCTGCCTTGACATCCTTCGACTTCTTGCGAATACCGACCTTAAAACTTCAAAAGGTAGGTTAGCTACGCAGTCGATCAATATAGCGGCGTATGTTTGCGCAGAACACAATCTTGGGCGACCTCGCCGAACGCGAGGTCGCCCGCCCCTTGGCGAGTACCGTTATCCAGATCTTGATGAACAGCGAGTGAAAAAAATTTGGCGCAATTTTCGAGACTCTTCAGTTTTATGGTCCGCCTACAAAACATTGACGAAAAATAGATTCCACCCAATGGTAGGCAACAGCCTTCTTAGCGGCCTAGGTATCCACGAATTCACCAAGCTGACAGGTGCCCTCAACTCATCCAACGCTCGATTTTCCGACTTGGGAACGGCGGGGGCAATGAAGGAAGCGCTGGACAGCGAACTTCTCCAAGCCTTGCTTGAACATGTGCCCAGGTACTCCGCCAACTAGATAAAAAGAATTCCCCCCATCGCGCGAGTCGAGCCGACCGACCAGAATCCCCCTACCAAACTACTAAGGGGAAAAGATGGCATCGATCGATGTGCGTGATCTGATTGAGGATGACCTCATAGACCTCTCGGAGGTCGAAAAAATAACGTCTCTCAGCGGGAAGCATATTTATGCCCTGGAGCGGGCAGGACGTTTTCCGAAACGGGTGAAACTCGGGCGGCGCAGTGCTTGGGTAAAGCGCGAAGTCTATGCATGGGTGAGAGACAAGGTCTTGTCGCGCCCAGTGGTAGCAACGTATCCACCGCTTATACGGCCGCGCCGTCACAACACAAGCAGTGGCACCACGGGGGAAGCAAAAACCAGTCGGCTGCACGAAGGCAGAGGCCAACCGCGCCCGAACATTCAACGCGACGAGGTGACCCTATGAGCACCTACGAGCACGACTATTCCGGCCTTCCACGCCGCTTCAAGTCTCGCACGCCATCTGAGGTGCTTGCCGCAAGACCAAAGGCAAACCCATTTCTTGTGCACCTCCTCGATGGCGGCCAGACTTTGCGCTGCCTAGTAGAGGATGGCGTACAGCACCAATACTTTTTCATGATCCTTGCGGCATCATTAGCATGCGGGATCGACTTTGGGATCTACCGCAGTACAGGCCCGCGGAAGGTTTTCTTGATGCTGGGCTCAACGTACTTTGCCCACGACGTGCACCGTCTTGATGCAGTGAAGCGTATGCCGATTTTTGCAGAGGCGTCCGCCCTTCTGGAGCGAAATCTCTCCATATATGCGTGGGACCATGAAAAGGACCCCCGAGTGGATTTGGGCCACTCCATCACTCAGGAGGCCATGCGCAACTCCATGCCTAGTGACATCGAAGTTGTGATGGCGGATTGGGTTCCATCCTTCATCCGGCCCAAGATGGCCAAGTTAAAGCCGATCTCGCCTTATCCATGGTTTCACGAACTCAACGCCGACGGTATCGCCGTTGTTGCGGGCGACATCCTGCTACCTGCCGATAGGAGGTCGGCGTCGGAGGCTATTTCCGCTTCTACCGCGTACCTCACTGTAGACCCCAACGCGCCCAGCCAGTTTGGCGGAGGGCTGCAAATCGAGCGCTGGCGGGTTGGTGATGCGGACTATGCACCGCGCAGGAGCTCTTTTTGGCACACGGAGATCGGGGCCGAGTTGGACTATGGGTTTGCGCTGGACGACCCCGACGACACGGACAAGCCTAGCCTGATTCGCAAAACCGAACGCGAAATCAAGGTCGAAGTGATGTTGGCACAGGGGATGCCCCAGAAGGACATCGCCAAGATACTTGGCGTCCATAAGTCAACGATCACCAGGATGAAGCAGCACCTGGACGAGGAGGCGGCTAAAGCTGAAAAAGCTGAGGCGCGCGATCCAAATGCTTCCCGGAATCGCTGGGACAACGTCGTCCAACTCGGCAAGCACCTAATGAACGGCAGCAAAGAAAGTGAGGGCGAAGAAGGCGAGGAAAAGCCGGTTCCTGTGTAGTTGCAATTGCAACCAGTGCAACCGCGCAACCGCGCAACTAGCCGAGCCACCGTCAAAGCAACAACCTATTACCCCATCGGATTCACCATCATGCGCAAAGAGAAATACCGTATCCAACGTTCTAAAGTATCCCCAGTTAGCGAGATCCAATTGAAGTGGATGAGAGATCCGGAAGGCGAAACCGCCCGACTTTACCCTACCGTATACGAGGTTCTCATGGCCTTGCATGAGGCCGGAATAAGGATTTCCGAGTTTCGTCGAATTGACTATGGACACCAGATAGGCATCGCTGGTGGAGCGATCCTAGACATATTCACGAAGTCTGGAACGATTGTCGTAAAGGGCGACGTCTACAAAAATGGGGCGACTGGAAAACCACTTAAGAAAGCATTGCCCAAACACTCAGTCTGGATGCGCTAGTTTTGCGGCTTGGCCCCGATGTCTGAGGGCACTATGTTTTCGATGACTTCTACCGCCAAGCGGTTACGCAGTGGAACCAGTAAGGCCGGCAAAAAGGACTCAAGCACCAGCACTGCTCGGACATTGCGTTCTCTGGGCTCGCTGACGACCACAGCCTCCATGACGGCTTTGTATTTGATGCACTGAAATAGTCCACGCGTGATGTCGGCCATTCCAGAGATGGCTGATTTCACTTCGACCGCGATCCAATCACGGCCGTTGTCGAACGAAACGTCAAGCCAATACCGCCATCACTCCCGCCCTATGAACCCTCAGTGGGCCGAGCGCTCTCTTGCACAGTACAGATCGCCTTGGCAGCGGTCGAGATACCGAAAAAAGGGCTCGGTTTTCCTCTAAACGCCCCCTGTTGGCTTAGCAACGATTGATGACTACCAGAGGCTGTAAATAGCTAATGGCTATACAAGTCAACATTTGTTCGCAATTTAAACAAGCCACAACGGCAGGCCATCAACCAACCCTCTTTTCACCATGCTCAGCACATCCACAACCAACACACCACAGCATCAGGCCGGCCACATTCATTGTGATCGACTAGACGTATCCGGCCCACTTGAACACAAGCCGCTGGGAGAACTGTTCTACAAGCGGCTTGACGACCGGGCCGTAGCTGTTGGAGCCAGTCCCATTACGCCCAAGCAGAAGCGCAACCCTCAACCCGATGACATCTACATCAGGTCGAAGGAGGTTCAGTCGAATGAAATGGCCTATCGCCTTGAGCTGGACTGCTGCCCTCCCCAACTGCTGCAGAACCACAACCTTTTCGGCCACGCCAACTTGCAGGACTACACCTATGCCATGTTCGACCAGCAGACCACTAAGTTTGGGCTTCACGTTGATCCAGAGCAGCGGGAACAGTGGCGAACGGGCCAAGTAGGAGTTATGCAGGCTCACCTCACCGGGAATTTCATGACTCCGCATGGGGCCAAGATGCCCATATTTGATGCGATTGATCTGGCCAACCGAGAGGGCAAATCGCGCCCTATAAAGACCAGCATCACTTTAGGTATGAAAGAGAAGGGTCGTTCGGTCTATCACACGGCGACGATCTACGACAAGTATCTGCAGCTTTCGTCCATGTGGCCCAACCCTGGCCCAATCCAAAAGAAACTGCTGGAACTGGCTCGCGGCGTCCTGCGTGTTGAAATCAAGCTCTTCAGCCAAGAATTGCGGAGACGCGAGCTGCAATATGTGATGCGTTGGAAGGATGTCGACGTTGACGCCCTTTTCTTCGAGATTCTGGCCAGCTACAACCTCCGCAACGCCGTCCAAACGCTGCTCACAGAAGACGAAGAGGACGTGCTCACCAAAGCGCAGCGCCGGGTGTACCGCCAGTGGCTCAGCGGTGCGAATCTCGATGATCTCTATAGCCGGACCACGGTTTGGAAGTACAAAAAGGAGGTTTACGACGCAGTAGCTATCGACATGAATGGCGGCCGGCCTCAGAAGCTACCGTCCGTCGACCTGTCAGAGATTTTGACGCCTGGGAATCTGATGGCTATTCCGGACTGGGCGCATGGAACCCAGTACTTTCACTCTCCATCGGCATAAAACAGTCGTTTAGGCGGCTTGGCCGCGTCAAACCAATGACCGCCAAGCCGCCCCTCCGCTCAATTTCGCTGAGTCGCAATGAATAGCCATACCGAAAGGAATCTCATATGCAGAAGCTCACGCGCTGGGGGAATTCGACTGGCCTGCGCATTCCCTCGCATGTTCTGGATGCCGCCGGTCTCAAGGCAGGGGCATACGTTCATGTCCGACTTCTGGACAGTGGCGATATCAGGGTGCGACCGGCTAAGAACACGCAGCCAGCAGACGCCGAAGGGGCCGTGACACATGAGCCACCACCACCGCCTCCGCTAGCTTGGTAGAAAACAGTCACCCAAAGGAATATCCATGAGCAACCCATTCCGAAGCGCACAAGACATCTTGTATGCCAGCGGCCGTACACACATATACGCCATTGCAATCGAGGCCAGCAGCCGTATTTTTGAAGAAGATCGCTGCCCGGCCCCAATTCAAAACTGGATAGAAGCCCATTGCCCCACAGGAACGGAAATCGAGCGAATCTCGGAGCTGAAAGATTGGATTCCCGTCAGCGCTTTAGCAGCTATGCCAAAAACCGCGTTCTATGTCGATCTCAACGACTCGCAAGCCGAGCACTTTCTTCAAGCGTTTTCGGCACCGCCACTCGACAGCCTATGCGCGCCCAATGACATTTATCTGATCACCCTCGAAACATCCAATCGCGGTCTTGAGGACGGGATTGCCAATTGATGACCATAGAGCCGTGGATTTCGTTGACCTCACGCAGCAATATAGAAGTGGGCCCGTTCGGTTGAGCAGCCCCCGAAGATTGGCGTCAAGTTGCGCTATCGAAAATCCCTGCTTTGCGTGCCCAGTCGTCCGAGTAGCGGTGTGAAATCGAACAAGGTTTCAGCGATCAAGTTCCGAGCTTCTCCTTCGGCCTGCCAGGTTCCATGGACACCAAGCAGCCGGGATTTCAGTAATTCCTGGCGCTGCTTTTCGCGGACACGCTTCCACACAATCACTTGGACCGTCCCTGTTTCGTCCTCAAGCGAAACGAAGATCGTCCCATTGGCAGTTTCAGGCTGTTGCCTCAATGTCACGATGCCACAAGCCTGAACGGACTCGCCGTCTGGCACGTCCCTCAACTCAGCGGACGACAGGAAGTTCTTGGCCGCAAGGCGCGCACGAAGCAGGGCAAGCGGATGACGTCGCAAGGTCAAGCCGGTTGATGCGTAGTCCCACACAATCTCCTCACCTTCCGGTGCCTCCGGCAGTTCGAGAATTTCTTCTTCAACCGGTGCGTCACGGAGCAGCTCAGGTGCGCAGCGTAGCGCGGCCGCATCCCATACTTGCTGCCTTCGATGCCCCGACAAGCTCGTCAAGGCATCTGCAGCGGCCAGCATCTTCATCTCATGCAGCTCAAGGCCAGCCCGTCGCGCCAGGTCGTCTGCGCAGGTAAAGGGAAAAGCAGTTCTCGCGGCGACAATTCGATCAGCGGAGGCCTGCTTCAACCCACCGATGACGCGAAGCCCCAGCCGCACTGCGGGTTCATGCTCGATGTCTTCTAACGTGCAGTCAACATCACTGGAGAGCACGTCAGCCGCCCGCACATCCACGCCATGCCGTTTCGCATCCTGCACAAGCTGGCTGTTCGAGTAGAACCCCAATGGCTGGGAGTTCAACATCGCGGCCAGGAACGCCGCCGGCTCATGGCATTTGATCCAGGCGCTGGCGTACACCAATAGTGCGAATGACGCAGCATGCGACTCCGGGAAACCATATTCCGAAAACCCCTTGATCTGCTCGAAGATCGACTCGGCGAACGCCTGCTCATAACCGCGTGAGGTCATTCCATCGACGATCCTTGAGTAGTATTTTTCCAGGCCGCCTTTGCGTTTCCATGCGGCCATCGCCCGGCGCAGACCATCGGCCTCCCCGGCAGTAAAGCCAGCAGCCAGGATCGAAATCTGCATGACCTGTTCCTGGAACACGGGAACGCCCAAGGTACGGCCAAGTGCTTCCTCTAATGCGGCGCTTGGGTAGATCACCGGTTCGAGACCTTGGCGTCGGCGAAGGTAAGGATGAACCATGCCGCCCTGAATTGGGCCGGGGCGGACCAAGGCGACCTCCACCACGAGGTCATAGAAGCAGCGCGGTTTGAGCCTAGGCAACATGCCTTGCTGCGCCCTGCTTTCAATCTGGAACACGCCGATCGTGTCCGCCTTGCACACCATGTCGTAGGTCACACTGTCTTCCGACGGTATATCCTGCATTTCAAACTCGTACCCTTTACGCTGGCTGATGAATGCCAGGCTCTTACGCAGAGCGGTCAGCATGCCCAGCGCCAACACGTCCACTTTGAGCAGGCCCATGGCATCGAGGTCGTCCTTGTCCCATTCAATGACCGTGCGATCAACCATGCTGGCGTTCTCGATGGGCACGATGCGTGACAGCGGACCTTTGGTCAGAACGAAGCCGCCCGTGTGCTGCGAAAGGTGCCTGGGAAATCCCATGATCTGGCCGCTCAGCTTGATCAATTGACGGATACGCAACTCTTCCTCAGATCCAAGACCAAGCTCTGCCAGACTTTCCGGCCTAACCTTGCTGCCGTCCCACCACTGCTGCCCTTTGGCGAGTGCCTCGACCGTCTCCAAATCAAAGCCAAGAGCCTTGCCAACGTCCCGTAACGCACTGCGCGGCCGGTAGGAGATGACGGTTGCAGTCAGTGCCGCCCGGTCCCGGCCGTACTTACGGTAAAGGTACTGGATAACCTCCTCGCGGCGTTCATGCTCAAAATCCACATCGATGTCGGGCGGCTCATTACGCTCCCGACTGATGAAACGCTCGAATAAAACCGACATCCTCGCCGGATCGACCTCCGTGACGCCCAAGCAGTAACAGACCACCGAGTTCGCCGCGCTACCGCGGCCCTGGCAAAGAATGTGCTGGCTTCGGGCGAATGCCACGATGTCCGCCACAGTCAGGAAGTAATGCTCGTAATGAAGTTCGCAAATGAGTTCGAGCTCGTATTCGATCTGCGTCTGCACTTTCGCTGGCATGCCGTCTGGCCATCGCCTGCCAGCCCCCTCATAGGTCAAGCGCCGTAGATGCGATGCTGGCGTCGTGCCTGAAGGCACGACCTCGGCTGGATATTCGTAACGTAGTTCTTCGAGGCTGAAATGGCATCGGTCGGCGATAGCCACGGTCTGCAGCAGCATATCTTCTGGATAGAGGTGACCCAGCCGTAACCTGGAGCGCAAATGGCGCTCTGCACTGGCTTGAAGGTCAAGGCCGCATTCCATCAAAGGCCTGCCGACACGGATAGCAGTCAAAACATCCTGCAGCGGTTTGCGGGACCGAATGTGCATATGCACGTCGCCCGCTGCTACCAACGGTATCGCCGTGGCCTGTGATAGCGCTCGCAGCTTGTGCAGCCAAACGGCATCCGCGATATGGTGCAGCAGTTCCACCGCGAACCAGCATCGTCCGCTGAACTGGCGCAGCGTCCACCGCCCCAAGCGTAGAAGCTCGTCTTCGCTTGCGGTCCTTGTTGGCAGCACCAGCACAAGACAATCTTTCAACTCGCCAGCATCAATCTCGCCTTGACTCAGCTGGTAATTACCCTTCTCCGACGAGCGCCGAAGCCGGGTGATGAACTGCGAGAGGTTGCCATACCCCTCTCGGTTCGTGGCCAGCACCACGATCTTGAAGGGCAGTTCCGCTTCCACCTGAAACTCACTGCCAATAATCAGTTTGAAACCGTTCGCCTTGGCTGCCACATGTGCGCGCACCACCCCTGCAAGCGAACACTCGTCCGTCAGTGCCAGTGCGCTGTAGCCCAGTTCAAAGGCCCGGTCGACAAGCTCTGCGCCGTGCGAAGCCCCGCGCAGAAACGAGAAATTCGAGAGGCAGTGCAGCTCTGCGTATGCAGGTAAGGTTGACATGCTGCCTCGTCACGCGAAAACGCCGTGCAGATACCAACTGATCTGGTCATGCGCGAGACGCTCCTGAAAAACCCAGAGAATCCCGGCATGCTGGCTCAAGGCCACCCAATAATCTCGCTGGACGTTTCGCGTCTCTTGTTGACCAGCAGCGTTCTCTTCTCGATGCCACCAACCGCCTTCCACGCGATGCGGACCAACGACCAGCTGCAACGGCCCCTGATACAGAGGCCTGTCGCGGGCTACTGCAAGCTTTAGCGGCTTTGGTAACACCCAGCTCGGCTGCGGAATATCTACGGTGCGCGGTAGCTTGGGCGCTCGCGTTTTTGGTGTCCCCACCGCTGGCCGCCAGGTCTGCATCCATTCCAGCCGATGGTCTTCGGTCAGGTTGGGTCTAAGCACACACTCAGGCCCAAGTCGGGCTGCCAAGCGCTCAAGCACGAGGGCGAGTTCTTCCCCTGCGCGCAGGGTGTCAGGTATCAAGGTCTTGTTGTCATCGACCAATGAGTGAACCTCAAGGGCGGCAATCTCAATATCGCCCACGGGCGCGAGCAATTCCACTTTCGCAAGATGTTCCGCAAGCAGCCGCCCGAGGTGCCGCACGTCGCGGCTTGGGTCGGCGGTGCGTATGACCAGCTCTCCGCCCTCCCCGGCCGTCTTGGAGCGCAATGTATCGTGAAACCATCGCATCTCGAACGCCGTCGTTCCTGAGTTGCGTGCGGCCAGCCAACCGCACATCTGAAGCAGCAGGCGGTGCGCGCCAAACATCAAGGACGCCGCAGTATCCACCCGCCCCGGCAGTTCAAGCTTCACCGAGAAGTTTTCGGGCAAGCTGACCCATTCGTGTGCGGCCGGGCGCAAGCCGTAGGCTTGGTCAAGCGCCGTCAAAACATGCTGATCGAACCGGCGGCTGATACCGCCGCGCGGCAAGCGCCTGACGTCGCCAAGGGTTTTGCAACCTAGGCGTGCCAGCACCGGCTGGTGCGCGGCGATGGCTGCCACAGCCTCAAAGGGAATGCGATCCAGCAGTTGGGCGAGTGGCCCAGCAAATCCATCGGTTACACCGCTTCGGGCAAAAGCCAAAGCGGCAAGGCTTGTCGGCGCCCAGCTCACAATGCCGACGCCCTGCTGAACGGCTTCATCGGTGATGCGGGCTCGCAGCAAGTCTGCGCCACCAAAAAGCCGCATGCACGCCTCGACCTCCATCAGCACCGCTTCATCCAAATGCGCTACGCGCGGAGTGAACTGCAAAGCCCAAACCGCGAGGCCATGAGAATCAATGGGCGTATTGGTGTTCGGCGACGGTGTGAGTAGAGCTGCCCAGTGTTCCGACACGGGGGTTCTCCAAGGCGACTGGAAACTGGCTAGGTTGCCGCTGGCGCGGAGTCAACACGTCGGCCAGGCTGTCCGGGATTGAGAAAAACGCCAGTGAATGCTCATGCGACGGCCCGCGCCGCTTGAACACCTTCACAGCCAGCTGCCAGTCAGGTCCAAGATCGACGAGCAGCCGTAGGGGCGCGGGCGACGCGTCAAACTGCGCCGCCGCTGGCCTGAAAAGAAAGACCGGTGAATCGCAGGTTTGCGCGTGGACTTGAAGGCGGCGTAACTGTTCCTGGCGGGCTTGGGGCAGCCAGGACAGGATGGCTCCAGCCGGGTTCGACTTGATGAGTTGCTCAGTGGTCCAAAGGCGTTCGGCAGGCGTTTTGGCATCCAACCAGACGATCTGGTTTGGGTGAAGGCCGTGCTGCATCAATCCAGGCAAGTGAGGATGCTTGGGCGGGCTCACCAGAATGATTTGCCCTCCGTCCGCCACGATGCGCTTCAGGCTGGCACCGAGCAAGCGCCATTCACACAGAGCGGGTTGAGGCTGGAGAATCTCGGTCAACGACCGGCAAGGCCAGCCGCCACCGGGCAGTTCCGCATCCAGTGCATCAAAGCCGGTAGCCACCACATCCCGTTGGGCGGAGGATCCCAGTTCATTGCCGCGCCACATCGCTTTGCCAGCCAGTTCGGGCAGCTGCAGCACGTCATCATCGACAGGCACGCTCGCCTCCACAAGCGCGTTCTGCGAAGGTGATAGGAGATGGGCGGGTAACATGGCTGCTCTATCAATACTGTATGAACATCCAGTATAATAAGCACCTCCACGATCCGTCTATTTTTTTATTTTTTGTTCGTGCTTAGAACAGTTCGCCGCTCTTCGGCGTTGCTGGCGGGGGCGGCCGGACGGCTTTCGGTTTGGCAGCCTTCGGAGGTTGCGACGTTTTAACGCTGGTGCTCTTAGGCGCGCGAGGAGGCAATGGAGCGGCATGCGCCTCCAGCGGACCAGACCACTGCCTAAAGTACTTCGAGGCCTGGTCTACCGGGCACGACAGCCAATCGCTGTACTCGGACGGATCAAGGATCACGACCATGCGCTTTTCGTGTCCTGGCTCGTGAAACTGCTTCATAACCTCGTGGTCGTCGGCGTTGACCGTGAGCATGGACATTGCGAAAACATCTCGCCCGTCGGGTGTCTTACAAGTACGGTAAATACCAGCGATTCCCATTGGCACACCGCCCGGTAGATTTATTCCCCACCGAACGGCCTTCCCGGACTCATAGTTCGGTTCGTAAATCCCCTCGGCCGGGATGATGCAGCGTTGCCCGGCCCGCCATGCAGGACCGTAGGTTGCCTTGGTGGCGACGGTTTCGCTTCGGGCGTTGTAGGTCTTCCGCGCCCATTCGACCTTCGCGATGAAGTCAGGCACAAACCGGAAGATGGCATCGTCCGCTATGAACTGGGGCGACGTAGTTCCGTCATTGGGTGCCAAACGAATCATCGGCGCCAAGCCCGAAGGAAAAACATCCGCAGTGGGCTCGTCGCGTTCGCGTTCCACACCGAAGAAGACAAGTAACCTGTCGGCTCGTGTCACTGGGACGTAATTTGCGCACATAAGGCCATTTTGCTACGCCCTGCTGGCTTGCGCACCATGGCTGCCGACCATGGCACCATATGAAAAATTTGGGCTGGCTCCCGTCAATCGATAGTGTCACCAGCCAGCAATCGTTGATGGCGGCAATGACCTACCCCATGCATATGCCAACGGACTTACCGAGCCTTGCGTGCCGAGTGGGAAGACCGGTTGAATCCGCCGCTCAAGGCAGACCATCAAGCTGTCTGCACAAGTATGGGGTGGGTGCCCTGAAAGCCAGCGCCCGGAACCACTGCATCGAGTGACAGACAGTAAAGACCGTTCGGCTTGGTCAGTCAGACCATGACACGGCCAGCAGGAGCTTTCTGGTAGCGCCGCCCGATGTACTTTTTGAAGGGTCGAATGGCGTTCTCGGTATCACCGACGATGTGTACCATGGCTTGCGCTGCCACTTTGGTATTGAGTTCCGCGACGGTGGTCTCATCAACCTCATTCTTGCCCGGCGTGAACCGTTCGGAATCGCAGATGATGTAGGCGACCCGCGGCGAGATCGGGTAATAGAAGTCGGCATGCTTAGGCGCGGAGAATTCTGTCTCTGAAACACACGAGTGCACATTGACGACAGGTTGGTCGGACGTGATGAAAGGCACCCTGGTGTCATTTACCAATAATGCATGCCTAGCGTTGTGGCGATCTATGTACAAGCTGAACCCGAGATTCATCCCGTACATGTAGCTCAGGAACCACCATGCATGCGCCATTGCGTCGGCCACTTCAATCTCCATAGCGTTGCGCCGGGATAAAACCCGGATCACACCATCTCGAAAAGTCTTCGTGCGGGAGATCTGGTGACCGAAGAACGCCATGAACTCGATCATGTGCTGCTGATCCAGCAGTACTTCGAGTTGCTTATCAGCCAGCGCGGCCAACACTGGCAGCGCCATTTTTTCGTGGGCTGCGTGGAGATTTTCCAGTAGATTGCACTTCATGGCATGGAGATGCAGTTCGACTTCCTGATTCCGAATGTCAGACTCACGGTAGATGGTCTCAGCCTGCTGCATCCTCAGGAAGTCATTAAGGTACGACATGTGCTGCTGGTGGAGACGGTCGGGGCTTTGTCGGGAGAAGCCTTTAATCACCTCGACATGCTTGCTGGTAAGCGGGGTGATCTTGTAGAAATAGTCGTCAACAACAATGGCGCGCACGCTGTCGTTGGCAAACTTCCCAGTCTTCGTGGTGTAGAAAACATTCGCTGTACCGCTACCCCATCGGGCCAGGTAGTTCGCCCAGACGTAATGGTGGCGCTTCTTGGCTTCGAGGTCTTTGCGCGACATAGGCTTCATTCAGTTGAGTGTTAGCTCGCAGGGTCTGATCCTACATGCCTACCGCCAGTCAACCGAGTTGGCCGCCTATTGTGAATTCGCTGGCGAGATTCTTCTGCATCCCACCGGGGTCGCTGGCATCTCGAATAAAACCTTTGCGGCCGTACCAAGACATCAGGCTCTCGTCGTCGATGAATTCTCGGTCGAGAGAGCGCGCCGTGAGACGGAGCGTCTTGCACCCAGAATCAAGAGCTATAGTTTCTGCCCGCGACAAAAGCAGGTTTCCAACGCCCATGGCTCTGAATTTCTCTAGCACGTAGATCTCGTACACGAATCCCAAAGAATTGTTGGGGAAATGCTCGAAGATTAAGAGCCCCGCCTCCACACCGTCGATCAAGGCAACAAACTCCCTGGTTCCAGGTCGCTTACCTTTTTCCACTCGGTCGCGAAGGAACGGATGGTTTACCGCGTGCGTCTCTTCAACTTCGACGGAATTCATATCTGAGCTCCACGGGTCGGGTTTGCACTAGAGAGAGCAATTGCAAAACGCCTTGAAAGATTCTGAAGTTGGGGGAATGTCCGCTCGTTGCCGCATTATGCCGGCACGGTGAGCGACCGGTTCTGACCGCAAACCATCATTTGCTGACTATCGACAATATTCAATTATCGATAGTTAGCAGCAAAATGGCACGAGTAAACCAACATAAGGTCTTCAAAGGCGTTTTAGGTCTTACTGAGTGTCTCCGGGAAACTGGGGGAAGCCCATGACCTAAAAATTCTTAGCGAATGTAGGTGAAACGAGATCGAAGTGACGTGAGCGTCATGTTTGGAGCCACCGCATCATGCGGGATCAGCAAATAGGCCCACGGCTTGCCGCCGACATTAGCAGCGTAGTCCGAAGCGTTCTTGCACCAAATAACCGCCTGATCGGCTTTCGCCTTCACTTCGGTCTCAGACTCTTGCGCCTCGGCAACCTCCTTGGCCTTCTTCGTCTCGATCATCAGAGTGATGTCGTCCAGCGCCACCACGAAGTCCGGGATGTACTCGGGCTGGTTTACGCCAGACCGATAGTAGATGTTGAACTGACCGGACACCGGGCGGAACCAGCGGCGCGCTTCGCGCTCCAGCACTGTAGCCAAGATACGCTCAGTGTCTGAATGGAACTTTTGGAAGGCAAAAGCACAACGCTGAAAGCCGCCATAGACGTACTGACCGATGGTGCGCTTATCGTCCGGTGTCCAATGCAAGGGCTTCAAGTCGTCCTTGGCCGTGAAGGCGCAGGGCTTCAGGGGCATGAAGCCTTGGCTGACGATGACCTCGGAACCAGTCGGATCTTCCTCATAGTGCTTTGCCATCTGCAGATGAATGTTCTCCGCGATAACTCGACCGTGGTTGCCCAAAATGTTGTGAACCGCCGCGTCATCAGGCTGATTGCTGCGGAAGTGTGCCACCGCCTGCCCCGCGAGTTCATAGATCAGATCGGCGTGATCATCATAAGACACGTCGTCGTAGTTGATGAGTTCACGGACGATGTAGTCTTCCAGTCGGGACTCTTCGATCACGGCGGCCTCGCCATAGGTCAGTTGGCGGCCCGATTGCAAGCCTTGCGACAGAAGTTGTTGATCAGTCGCCTGATAGTTCATGCGTGACACATCGAGAGTGAAGCTGCTATAGCCGCCCTTCACCGGGCCAATCGGGACAACGGTGATGCGCGGAATGTCGATGGTCTGGTCGATGAAGACCTCAACCGACTTTTTCACAACCTCGGCCACAGCTTCGGCATTGGAAGCCATGGTGTCCAGCAACTCGCCTTGCTGCGGCACAAGTCGTTCCATCACCAGTTGGGTCAACTTCTCCTGGACGCTGGCCGTACCCAATGCCGTGCTGGTGGGGACAAGAATTCGGTCTTTACCCAACTCTGCTACCGCATCCATGGTCACCAAGGCAATTCTGCGTTCCTCGCCAGTGAAAACTACCGATGTCAAATGAGCGGAACCACCAGTGCCTTGCCCATAACCTGCGGAAACAACTGCGGCGCCATCGGCACCGGAACCCTTCACGCCAGAAATACCTAGCATCACCGACGTGTTAGACGGCACCGAAATACTGGTGAACCGACTTCCATTGCTATCAGTGGGTTCCAGTTTCAATTCTTTCAGACGAATCGGCGAGTCGCCCTTGCCTGCCTCGTCGATAACTTCCTTGAACCTGTCGTGCGCGATGATGTTCAGACGATCCACCACCTCAACGCCGGTCTTGCGACCATACGGCAGGCGCAGGCCGCGTCCGATGGACTGCTCGATCAAGGTCCGCGCATTGGCTGCCCGCAATGGCACGATGGTGTAGAGGTTCGTCACGTCCCAGCCTTCTTTCAGCATGTTGACGTGGATGACCACCTCGGTCGGCTCGGTGTAGCTCTCCACCAGCAGCAGGCGACGGATCATTTCTTCCTCTTCCGCGCCAGACTTGCTGCTATCGACCTGAATCACTTTTCCCTTGTATTGCCCATCAAACAGGCCCTCTATCGTTCCCAGCAGCGCGGCGGCATGGGTGGTGTCGCGAGCGATCACCAGCATAAACGGCTTCACGGGTTTCTGGCCTGTTTGCTCGGAATAGGTCAGCAAGTGAACCTTGGTTTCTTCATGAACGCGGATGCCGTCCATGAGCTTGATGCGCTCCAACTGCTCCGCGCTATGATCGGCTGGGTTGAAGTTCTGTTGAGTCACCACTGCAGGCTCTTTGACGAAGCCGTCTTCGATGGCGCGAGCCAATGTGTAGTCCATTACGACGTTCTTGAACGGCACTGGGCCTTTCGTCCCCTCAGTGAAGGGCGTTGCAGTCAGTTCAAGACCCAGCAACGGCTTCAATTCGTTCAGCGCCCGGATACCCGCACCGGCTCTGTAACGATGCGACTCATCCATGATGAGCACGAGGTCTGGTAGACCAGCCAAATACTCGAAATAACTTTGACCGAGGTACTCGGAAAGCCGCTTGATCTTCGGAGCCTTGCCGCCACGAACTTCCGAATTGATCTTCGAGATGTTAAAGATGTTGATCTGGACGGGCGCATCAATCGCCTGTGAAACCAGATCACCTTTTTGGTCGTAGGTCTCGCCTGTAATCACCTCAGGAGCTTCAACGGCAAAGTCTGCGATGCCCTTGAAAACGTACTTCGGCCCGGTCGTATCGCTGAAATCTCGAATCAGCTTGTCGTAGATCGTGAGGTTCGGAGCCAGAACGAAAAAATGCTTGTAGCCGTAGGCTGCGTGCAAGTAGCTGATGAACGCACCCATTAGGCGTGTTTTACCGACCCCTGTGGCCAAAGCAAAGCATAAGGACGGAAAGTCGCGCTCGAAGTCCGTCAACTTCGGAAACTCAGCCTTCAGAGCTTCCTGCATGGCCTTCAGTTCTTCGACCGAACGTGCTTTCGAGTCACGCAACGCAGGCACAGACTCCAGCGCGAAGTGCAAGCGCTCCAGGCTAACGGTTTGCGGCTCGCGCAGACTCAAGCGACCAGCCACCGTGCGCACGATTTTTTCTTTACTCATGCCGTGCGCTCCATGTCTTTCAGAATTCGCTTGTAGCGTTGCTCGAAGGCCTTTTCCCCGCCCTCCATAATTTCGCAGACCTTCTTTCTCACAGACCTCTCCTGTAGCCCACCCGCTGTGTTGTTCACGATCTGGCCACCCACGAATTCCATGGGCATGACCAACTCGGCATCGCCGTTCACGACGATGTTGGCGTTATGGGTAATGACAATCAGTTGGCGGCGACTCTTGTTTTTCCTGAGTTGGGTCACCACCAATTGCGAGACCAACGCGTTATCCAAGTCGTCTTCGGGCTGATCCATCAGCAGAGGCTCGCTACCGTGTGCCAGCAGGAACGACAAGATAGCAGCGGTCTTCTGGCCAGCAGATGCCTGCTGAAGACTCAGGAATGAACTTGATTCGTCACGCTTGTACTGGAGGTCAACGGCGTCTTCGGGAAACCATGCCGCCAACTCGTCGAAGACCACCGAAGTGACCTCCGGCTTCATCTCCTTCAACTTCTTGACGAACTTGCCGTGCAGCTTGGTATTCAGCACTTGCTCGTTCATCTCTTCAAGCGACTGCTTGATCTCCTGCAACCGCTCGGGCACGGACGACGCCAAGGCCGGATTCACCAAGTCCCAGACCATGCCGCACGGCTTGGGCGGATCGTCATCGGTCTCACCATAGATTTCCTTGACAAAAGTGCCCTCCGTTTCAAGGCGAAGAATCTCCCGCAGACTGACGGCACCAGCTTCCGCGTCCGCCATGGTGTTCAGCGTGATCCTCAAAGCAGGCACATTCACCAACACTTGATTGAGGAAGTCCTGCCGCAGCGCGGTCAACCCTTGGCGCTCCTGGTGCAACGCCGCTTGCGCATCCACAACGGCTTTCCGTGCTTGCTCAAGATCCGTATTGATGGCCTTGAACAGATCCAACTGCTTCTTCAGTTTCTCCTCAAGCGCCACCGCCTGAGAGGCATCTTCGGCGTTGGTGATGCCTTGGGATTTGAGTTCCGCCACGATGCGTGCGTACTCATCCAGATGTACTATGTTTTCTTGATGCCATGCGCTCGTGCCACTGGCTACCTTCGCTGCATCAAGGTCTAACTGCATGCTGGCAACCAGGGCCGTGATCTGATCAAAGTTACCAGCCAGCTTTTGCGTCAGTGCTTCCGTCGCCAACTTCTCTGCTTGCTCAGCAGGAGTCGTGGCCTCGAAGTCGGTGAGCACTAGGTTCTTCAGATTAACGGCTTCTGCAGCACTGGTTTGCAGCGCCTGAACATCCTCGCCAAGCTCCTTGAAGAATCCATCTACCGCTCGTTGCTGTTTGCCCGCACGCTGGTACGCCTTGAGGGCATCACCAAAGTTTGAGGATGCAAAGACCTTGGCCTTGCGCGATGCCTCCTTGTACTGAAGCTCGACGGCAGGCTTCTGTGCAATCTCAACTTCCAGTGTGCGAACACGCTTTCTGGCAGTGTTCAAGGTCTCGCGCTTGGCAGCAAAGCTTTGTGCCCAAGCCTCTTTGCGACCGCCAAGCACATCGTCAATGTACTGAATCAGATGCTGCGGGTTGTCGGCCAACGCGAGGATCTGCTTCTGGCTGAATATTTTCACAGGAAAGTTACTGCGGGCCTGTTCGTCGGTCAATTGTGTTGACTGCCATGCATCGCTGTCCCAGCGCCTTACCGACACCGCAAACTTGGCATCGGCCCTTTTGGTCCACAGGTACTCAAACCGTTCTTCCAGATCGCCTTGCCCTTTGGATACTTCGACTGTGATGCGAGAATCGTGGAGCATCATGCCCGGCTGATTGCGGCCTATTTTTTCTTTCCTAAAGTTCTCGAACGATTGCTTCAACGCACCGTCGGATCGCCCCGTAAGCAGTTCGTTTTCTCGTGCCAGCCCCAGACGCAGGCATTCCAGTATGGTGGACTTGCCGCTACCCCGGCCACCGATCAAGGCGTTGTAGCTGGGGTTGAAACGAATCGTCAATGGGTCTTTCTGGCGCAGACGCAACTTCTCAACCGTGATGCTCTTGATCTTCGGATGATTCAATTGCTGCGGGTAGTTGGCACATTCGTCACTCCTGCGGACAGCCGATTCAGGATCAAGCAGCGCCAGTTTCAAACCCTCGATGGAAGGGGCTGACATCTTCACCCACGTATAGCCTAGTCCAATGCTTTCGGGTTGGTGACTATCCGACCCAAGCACGAAAGCCATTTCGGCAAAGGCTACTGCGTGCGCGTTCAGGCAAGTGGCTGAGGGATCAATCACCTCAACAGCATCCAACAGCTTAAGGATCGGCTGCAAGGTGTTGTGATCGGTCACTGCGACCAAAAGTCCTTTGGGTTTATCAACATGTGCGGCGCAAGCGACGCCACCCGCCGACTGGATTACACGAATAACCTGTTCGACGCTGTGACTGGTAACGCCGTTACTGTCTCCAGGAGTGCCGGAATACCCAACACTCCCGCGAATGGCGTCAATGTCTGACGTGCCCTTGGCCGGGTCAAGGATCACCTTCAGATGTACGCCGCCGTTGCACGACAACTCCATGCCTGGAAAAAGTGTCACTTCACCCCACATTGCAGCGTCTTCTTGCTTCAATGTCTGCAGTTCCATCTTCAACTTGTCAATCCAGTCACCAGTGTTATGGTCGGTGACGACGATGCACTGAATGCCTTTGTCCAGATAGTCTTGCAACCACTGGCGTGGCGTGATGGCTTTGTCGCCCCTATAGTCCAACGAAGCAGGCGTATGGTTGTGAAAGTCAAACTTCCACCAGCGCGAGCCGGGGTAGTTGTGGATCATGCTTGCACCTCCCCGTTTCCGAACAAACCGCCCTGCCTCGGCGGCTCAACTTTTGGCTTCTGCTGCATCGGCAGGTTTTCAACATTTAGGCTGTAGTCGTCGTGACCCCATTCGCACTTGCTCAGAACCATCTTTGGAATTTTCTTGAGAGTGAGATTGACGAAGCGATCTACAGAGCCGCGATAGGCCGCGCAGCAAACCAGCAAGCTGCGCCCTTCGCCTACCTCGTCGCTCAAAACCTGTAGCTGATCAGCATTGAGCGTTTGCGTCGTAACATAGATAAAGTCCGTCTCGGTGCTGTAGCCGTGCTGCCAGTAGTGGGCGTCGTTAGGTGCGTAAGTAAAACCCTCCAGTTTGCAGATCGCAGCCGCAAGCATCTCGGCGTTATATTCCCCGTTAATGACCCAATTGCCCCAGCGATCCTGCTGCAAGAGACTTGGCGCCAACTGGTAATAGCGGAAACCTCCACCGCCATGCCAGCCAGTCGAATCGGTAACACCGCCTTTGTCCTGACCATCAACAACTTGTTTCAGCCGCGGAATGATGTGTGTATGGCAATGGTCTGCCAATTCAATCATGATCCATCGGCGACGCATCTTGTGCGCGACGGCCCCAGTAGTCCCCGAACCTGCAAACGAATCAAGCACCAAGTCACCAGGTTTCGTAGCAATTTCGATTATCTTCGCCATGAGCTTTTCGGGCTTTGGTGTTGCGAAAATATCAGCGCCATTTAACGCCATCATCTCTCGCTTAGCGTCTTGATTGTCACCAGAATCTTCGCGAAGCCACAAGGTATCTGGAACAAGGCCAGTACCAACTTTATTTAAGAACGACTTCAGCCGTGGTTTGTCTTTTTCCTGGTCGGGTCCCCACCATACCAATCCATCTCGGACATGCTCCTTATGCTTTTTCTGGTCATACGCCCAAACTCGGCTTTCACTGGGAAATATGACTTCGCCTGTTTTTGGATGCTCTATGCCATAGTAAAGATTAGGACGCTCCGCTCTCGTCTTTGCGCACGTGTAGACCACGGACTGCCAAAGACCACGCGCATCGTTATCCACATTTTTGTAGCCCTTTAGTTGCTCGTCACTTCTCTCCACCGCATTTGGCTTCCACAAGTCTTTCGATTTTGCATAGACTAATATGTGATCATGGCTGATGCTCAGCCACTTGGCGTCGTTCTGCTTAGAGTATTTTTTTTGCCAAACCACGTTTGCGACAAAATTTGAACGTCCAAATATCTCATCGCAAACAACCTTCAGATAATGAGCCTCGTTGTCGTCAATCGTGATCCACAACGAACCGTCCTCCGAAAGTAGTCGCCGAATTACTTCCAACCGATCTCGCATCAGACCCAACCAGATTGAGTGCTCTAAGCCATCGTCATAGTGCTGAAATGCATTCCCTGTGTTGTACGGCGGGTCAATAAATACGCATCGAACCTTTCCAGAAAACTCCTGCTCCAACGCTTTGAGCGCTAGCAAGTTGTCGCCAAATATCAAGCTGTTGTCAAAAATATCAGCGTCTGATACCCGATTTTTAGCGTGGTGACTCAGATTAGGATCGGCCAAAAGGATTCGTGGCTCTAGCTTAGGGCGCACTTCTTTGCCAATCCACGTTAATTCAAGTTTTTTTCTCATCCTAATTCCTCAAATCTGCGGTGCTTGGGTTGTCAGATAACGAAATACTCTTTCCTGTGGAAAGGCTTCTCTTCGATCTGCTATCTGCTTCACCGCTTGGTATGCCGTTGCCTGTTCAAGCCCATATATGGAAGACATGCAGTTATCCATCAAACCCACCGTTCGGCCCTGATTCTGGAAATATGACAATACGCTGCGCCCTTGCCCAATCTGCGGCCTAGCCTTGTCCCAGCAGGCCTGTCGGCATTCATCGAGAGGCACGCTCAGCAGCTGATTAATCTGGGTCTGTTTCAACACGTCCGGCTCATTGACCCGGGTGCGACAACGCTTCGCAAGAACAGCGGCCACCACAAAGATGCCATGCCTGTAGAAGAGTCCTTCTGCCCCTCCTGTCGCAGCCGCATTGGAAGCTAGCACGCCTCGAACAAACCGGAGGAATTTCACCTTGTTGACGAGTTGCGCCCCAGTCAGCGCTGGCGTAAATAACGATTGGTACTCGCTGGACTCCGCGTTCTGGAACCGGGAAATTTCATTCTTGAGCCAAAACGGGTAACGCGAATCAACCTCGAACAAGGCCAATGCCTTCATGGCTTGCTCGATGGTGATGATGTTGGCTGAAACCTCCGCGTTGCGAGGCGTTGCTTCTGGCCTGTAGTGGTAACTGTAGCCAAGATAGGCCAGCTCGCGTCGCAGCTCTTCCTGCCGAGGATCAAGGGAAGCAAAGTTGCCGGTTGAGACGGGGTTCTGATGGTTGCGCGCCCGCGTCACGGAACGACCGAACCGACCTTCAGAATCGGCCTTGATGATTGTCACTAAGACTTTGGCATTGGAAATGTCGCAAAGCGGGTTCTGCGCGACGAACTCTGCTGCGGATGAAATCGTCTGCGCGCCATTGATAACCGAAAGGCCGCGCAGTCGCAAACGTTTGTTGGTCTTGGTACCTTGTGGTGCCTCGACTAGATCAGCCAAGGCGGTGACGCCGTTGTTCAGATAGAAAAACTCGTCTGGTGCTGTGCGCAAAGTTTCCTGAATCGACTTATTGACATCCGACTCACGCGATCCAAGGAAGTACCGGATATTGCGCTCGTACAGCGCCTTCTTATGCTTCTTGTGCAAGGCCACCAGATCAGAGACCAGCACCACGCCGATATGGGTATCGCGGTGCCCGCCGAGGTGTTGCCACTTGCTCAGAACTAGGCTGTCATTCACCACCCCGACACTCTGTTCGGCCAGCAGGTCGGCCTGAACCTTGTCCGGACCGTACTCCTCGATGTCCGCTTGCAGGCGTGCGGCTTCGTGATGCTCTTCGTCCTCCGTTAAGTCAGTGAGCACATTTCGTGCATGCACAGAAAAACCGGAACCAACATAGGCAACAACGAGCTTGATCTTTTCAGCTTCGTCAAAGGCATCGTCGAGTTCATCTTTTCGCCTCTGTACGTTGACATTAAATCGCCTGTATTGCTGACCCAGCAGGTACTCGGTGCCGTTGCGAAAGCGAATAGCTTCAGGTTCGTCGAACTGCTTGGTCGCCTCGAGTTTTGTTTGTATGAGGTAGAGGGTCTTGCTGGCGGTCTCGTAATAAATGGCATCTAGACCGTTGTCATCAAAGTCATCGACCACGGACTGCGCCGCGTCGGCAATGCCCACGTTCAACATCTTGTGCAGGACGAAACCACTGAAGGCACGGGAAAGCTGCTTCTTGTCCTGGTCGGCTTTCGGTCGCTTTTTATCGATCAATTCAGGCAGATGCGGCACGAAATCCTTCTCAAGTTTGGCTTTGAGAATGTTCAGAAAGTTTGTGGGCAGCGCGGGCATCAGGCACGCCCCTTGCTGGTCTTGTGCCCGCTCAGTCGCTTGATCTCACCGATGTCTACCGGCGAACGCATTTGCGTGATGGCTATAGCATCCAGCAAGATGTGCTCCTGCTCGTGACGTATGGCAATGGTGACTTCAGCCCCTTTGACGTTGATAATGCGATTCTTCATGACACCTCCCATTCCGCGGCGAAGAGCCGCGTAGCAGTCACATGCTGCTTCAGTTGTTTTTCCAATTCGTCGATGAGGCCATCGCGCTTGGCTTGAATTTCGTCCTGACGATCAAAGAGTTCGCGCCGCCTGCGGTCACGCAAGGCTTCAAGATCACGCTGACTTTTTTGTGCCGCCAGCTTCTCGGCTAAGGTGGCCGCCCCTTTGCTCAAGGTGCGCGTTTCCTTGATGCGGCGGTCGAGCTCCTTGATTTCGCGTTCAAGACCGACCTTTAAGTCATCGGCCCATGTGTCTAGCTTGTCCGTTTCCTGTGTGAATGCAGCCAGGTTGCGCATCTCAAGCCCAGAGAGGATGACGGTCTTCTGCCGATTGATTTCCTGCTCAAGCGCAGGCGACAGCGGCACGTGAACAGCATTGAAATCTTGGCCCGGTTGGTCCATGCTCGTAGGCGCATAGGCTCCTGGGTTGACTTCATTGCTAGTCAGAGGCAAGACACCAGCAACGGCGGGGATGGAAAGCAGCTTTTCAACAGTTTCCGCGTCATGTACGGCCCCCGTGTCGTCCTGCGCGGCCAACAGTAAGTGGTCTTCTTTCGTGCCCAAGGACTCGACCGTTAGCAGGTTCACCGCCACGGTGCCGGACCGGCCCACCAGTTGTTTGACCACGGCGACATGAGCACCATAGCTGTTGTAGTGCATGCACAGCTTTGCAGGTGCAAGCGGCAGCCCCTTGGCGTAGTCGATCAGCGTTTGCGCCAACACGTGTTGCAGCCGGTAGATGTGGGCCTCGTCGGTTCGACGCGGCAGCTCGTACCGGCCAAGCGGAATTGCTTGCCTTGCAATGCCATCAACAAAGGACGGTATGCGATCGAGTTGGAAGCCTGCCCCGTCTTCATCGAAGCGGGCATTCGCGGCCAGTGCTGCCTGCGTAAAGCGCATCAGCAGGCGTTCGAGCTTGCCCAACGACGCGCGGGCGGCCTGATCGCGGAGGCGCAGCCGTTCCTGCACGTCTACGTCAAAGTTTTCAAGCAGTGCCTTGCGGGCGTTCAGCATGGCATCGCTGATCTCGCCCGCAAGGTCGTCTTGCAGTTTCTGGAAAGCCGATTGAATTTGATCCGGGTGGCGGCAGGTTTGGTAAATTTCGGCAATGCGGCGCTCGAAATCGACACCCGACTCGACGGCCCCTAAAACCTCATCGCTGGCCCCAAACACGCCATCGAACAGTTTGAACTTTAGCGCCAGAAGTTCATACACGCGCCGGTCGGCCTCGTTCTCCCTGTTGAGGAAGTTCACCACCACCACATCATGCTTCTGGCCGTAGCGATGGCAACGGCCGATGCGCTGCTCCACACGCTGCGGGTTCCATGGCAGATCGTAGTTAATGACCATGGAGCAGAACTGAAGGTTGATGCCCTCCGCACCTGCCTCCGTGGCAATCATGATGCTGCCTTGCTCCTTGAAGTACTCCACCAGCGCCGCGCGGGTATCGGCGGAGCGCGAACCGCTAATGCGGTCTGTGCCCGCATTTTTTTTCATCCACTCTGCGTACACCTCTTTGGAGCGAGCATCACTGTTCGAGCCGTTGAACAGAATTACGCCCGGTCCGTAGGAAGTCTTCGCCAGCAATGACAGGAGGTAGTCTTGAGTGCGGCGAGACTCGGTAAAAATGATAGCCTTTTGGGCCGCGCCAAGCTCCTGCAACTTCTCGAAAGCCACCTTGAGGGCCTGCAGCAAGGCCAAGCCTTTGGAGTTTTCGGTGATGGAAACGGCAAGATCTCGGAACGACTCCAGTTCGATGATTTCAGCCATTATGGACAGAATCTCTTGCTCGGTCTTTGTCTTCTTGCTCGCCTGAGCATCTTGCTCTTCGAGACGGTCGATTTCTTCGACCAACTCGTCCAATCCTTCAAAGTCCTGGTCAAGTTCCTCCGCCAAGTCAAGACTGGCCGACTTTTCGTTCAATGTTTGCCGCAAGCGCTTAGCGAGTGATTCCAACGCTCCGGCAATAGCAAACGTGCTGGAAGCCAGCAGCTTGCGCAGTACCAGTGTAATCAGCTGCCGCTGGCTATTGGGCAATGCAAACAGAGAATCACGCTGGAGGTAATCCGAAACAAGGTTGTAAAGGTCGACTTCATCGGCTCCCGGCACGAACTCTTGCAGTAGCGGAATACGCTTGGTGTACTTGACATAGGCCTCGACCTGCCGCCGCAGGGTGCGCTTGCAGACTGGCTCGATACGACGCTTGAGGGCATCGAAGCTGGCTGCATCCTTAAGCGAGCCGAATTGGCTGCGGAAACTGTCAAGATCACCAAAAACCTTTTCATCGACAAAGCTCACAAGGCCGTACAACTCCAGCAGAGAGTTTTGCAGTGGTGTGGCGGTCAGCAGCACCTTGGGGGCGGAGATCAATGCGTCCTTTAGCGTGCGGGCTATCTTGTTGTCGGGCTTGTAGACGTTTCGTAGTCGGTGCGCTTCGTCGATAACCACCAAGTCCCATGGCACGGCCTGAACCTCCTTGGCCTTGCCGCTGGCGAACTGGTAGGACGTAATGAGCACGTAAGGTGCCTCAAAGGGCTTGCTGGCACCGTCCTTGATGGCCTGCTTATAAGACTTAGCTTCCAGAACTCCCGCCGAGATCCCGAACTTATCAGCCAACTCTTGATGCCACTGCTTACGAAGATTGGCCGGCGCAATCACGAGGATGCGGCGCTTGCGTTCTGCCCAGCGTTGGGCAATAAGTAACCCTGCCTCAATGGTCTTACCAAGGCCAACCTCATCGGCAAGGATCGAACCTTTCGACAGCGGGTTACTCGTGGCGAAGAGTGCCGCATCAATCTGGTGTGGGTTCAAGTCTACTTGCGCATCCAGTAAGGCACCGGCCATGCGATCCATGGAATCCGAAGCGGCGCGGCGGGTAAGTTGGTGCGCGAAGTAGGCTAGCTGGTGAGAGCTGTACGCTGACGCGATATTCTGATCTGGCTGAATCGGCGTCGTCAAACCTCATCTCCCGTTTTGTTGTCATTGGCACCGCCAGCCTTCACCCAAGCATCGACCTCAGCCCTCTGAAATTTCCAAGGACGGCCAACCCGGTGAGCAGGCATCCGCTTTTTGGCGATCCAAGCGTAGATGGTGTCCTTACTGACGCCAAGATAGCTAGCTATTTCTTCCACCGATAACCAACGATCCAGCGTCACACGCGTTTCCATCGATATTTCATTCCTGCAAGGTCACCCAAATATCACAAATGGCAGCAATTACCGTTTAGTGCCGATTTGGGCCGAATAGAGATGAGTATGCCCGATCAAGGACTGCGCGTTTCGCAAAGACAAAAAAAAGCTTGGCGCAGACCAAGCCCTTTCTGTAGACCCTATAACCATCAATACTCGTGTGGAAATATCAAAGTTGTTGCATTGCGGTCTGCCTCGGTAATTACCCAAATGCGCTGTCCTGCGACTTCGTAGCTGGAAAAGATGCGCAAAGGCTGCTCCAAAGCAAACTCGTTTTCGCGCGCATCTTCTAAAGGCAGGTCACCCCAATCGCCAGCAACATGTCGAGACAATACGTCGCTAGCGTCATGTCGGTATAGCTCTAGATGTTCGCGCACGGCTTGCGTAAAAACAATCACGCCCAACTGGAACAGTGGCGATCTTTTTCTTTTAAAAGGTTTACTCATTCTTAGGGTCTCAAAGTAAGCTGGGTATCTGTCGCTTATGAACAGGCCGGACATACCTGAGGACCATTTCAAGTGATTTGTGTGAGGTCTGGCCCATGATTAGGCTGGTCGGCATGCCGACCATTGCCGCTTCAGTGACGAAGCCCGCGCGCAGCGAGTGCCCTGACACTGCTTTGGATGCCTCTAGCCCCTTAGCTCGCTTCACAGCAGCCTTAATCACCAATGCAACGGACTGAGGCGTCAGCGGCTTAGGAGACGCTAGCCTGTCGTGGCGGTCAACTCGCCTGAAAATTGGTCCCTCCCGGATTCCCGTTAGTTCCAGCCAGTGTTGCAAGGCACATACCGGACAGCGCTCCTCTGACTTTGCCAGCGGTATAAATACCGTCCGCCCCTCGCCCTCTTGGTCAGTTTTCGATCGAACAATACGCAATTCAAGACCGTGCGAATGTGGGGTGATGTCCTCAACGGTTAATGCAACCAGTTCAGAACGCCGGAATGCTCCGGCAAAGCCGATAGACAAAATGGCTTTGTCCCGGGCCGCTTTCAGCGGTTTCTGCTTGGCAACCAGCACCAGTAGCTCAAGAAGGTCATCCTTGACCAACGCCCTCGCTCTTTTTTGCGCTACTCCGAAAGTGCGACGTATGCCTTGCATCGTGCGCTTGACCAACCGGTCCTTGACGGGACTGTCCAGCCCTCGATCTGTATGTGCCCGGTGGATCGCAATCAGCCGGTGCGCCAGGGTCGCCACCGCCAGCACACCGGCAAACGTAGCTAAGTACTCCGCTATCGTTTCAGGAGCACACGGAATCTTTCCGCCATTGGCCTTGAAATGCCGTACGTCCTGCGCATAGCTGCGCTTGGTAGAGGCCGCCTGGGCTGCTTGGGTGTAGCTGGTAACGAGTCTCGAAGGCTTGGGCTTCGGGCTCTTGGTATTGTTGGTTTGAGCGTTCATGCCTCGTCCATGGGTAACTGCGCGGCGCGCTTGGCTGCGTTGTGCGCGTTTGAGGTAGGTCTGTGGCGGCGCTTGTGCGGCCGACGTGAAGTCGCATCGCCTGGCCCGTTTTGATAGCGGCCTGCGCCGTTGGGCGGCTTACGATGGGTTGTAGTCGGCGGTTTCGCGGCGGCAATGTGCGGCCAGCGCCATACAGCCTGCGGCCATATCGCCCAGCTCGGACATGATGAATCCGAGTGCCTCCAGGCAATCGGCGCTGATGGTGCCGTCCTCCACCATGACGGCGGAGTGAGCCAGCAACTGCCCCATGGCGCCGACGCCGTTGTGCATTGCGCTCATCAGCATTTCCGCATCGTCCGCGATGGCTACGAGCAGCGCGGGGTCCGCAGCGGCAAAGTCAACCTCCTGCTCGCCGGTAAGCGGGAGTTTGGGCAAGCGGGCCATCAAGTCCCGCATGGGCCGAATCGCTGTCATCCGGCTGGCCATGTCAGTACTCGCTTGGGAGCAGCAAACAGGTGCTGGCGCGCGCCCGGTTGTCGCCACCGGTTTCTGCTTCCGTGATCACCCAGATGCGCGTGCCCTCCACGTCGTAGGCGCTCAGAATCCTTCCACCGTTGCGAGTCGCCTCGTCGTTGCACTTGGCATCATGGGCATCCACCACGCCCCAGTCGCCGTGGCAATGCTGGTTGAGCAGCACCGAGGGGTAGACACCATGTTTGTCGAGGTGGGCCAGCACAGTCGGGGTCGCAACCACCTGGCCCATGTCGAACAAGGGTCGCCCGCTGGTTTTGACGGTTTCGATGTGTTGGTCTGGCACAGGAACGCGATCAGTACTCATGATGGAGCCTTCTAACTTTTAAGTGGATTCGGAAATGCAAAAGCACGCCGCCCGCGCCTGGGTGGGCGCGAGTTGCGTGCTTAGAGGAACCGGCGTTAGCCGGAGTGGGGCAGCCCGGGTGTTCCGCCCGGTCTGGATCTACTGCTGAACCTTGAGACGATTCATGTCAGCGCGGTGTCGAATTGATGCGGCGGCCAGAAACGCGGAAAGGCTGCGTGAGCGCTTCACGGACCTTGGAATGGCTACTTTGCGCTTCCGATAAGCAGCTTGCCGGACAGGTATTGGGTCCACACGTCGAAGCCTGCCTTCTGGTTGCCGCGATTGCCCATCAGGAAGCCGACGGTGCGGCAGTCGTTCCGCATGTCACGGAAACCTTCCGGCGTGCCGGGGTACTCTTTGCCGTTCGATTCCAAGACGAACACGTTACCCTTGCGGGTGTTGGAGCATTTGCTGGTGTTCTCATAGTTCACGTGTTTTCGGTACGTAGGGGCATCCCAATCGTGGTTCTCACCGGGAAGGACTTTCAGCGTCACGTCACCGCCGCGTGCGTTCATCCACTTCGTTTGGGTTTCGCAGGTCGCTGGCGGGGTAATGTCGTCTTTCTCGCCGGACACCAGCAGCAAGGGCACCTTCTTGAAACTCTCAATTTCAGAGCGGTCGATGCAGGCGGGGTAGAGGCCAACGGAGGCGTCAAAGTTGACAGTCTGCAACTTCATCTGATCCTTCACGATAGCCTCAATGTAGGGGCGCGTGACATTAACGGCAGCCGCGCCGCCCATGCTTTCGCCAAGATAGCCGACTTTGGCATCTTTCCACTCAGGCGTCTGCTTGAGCTGGGCCAGGATGGACACAGCATCAAGTGCCCAGTTCACCCCGTCACCGCCCTTGGCGCGTGCCACCTGGTAGTCGCCGCCAGAGGACACCATGCCGCGCGCCTGCCAGTGGCCCATGACCATTGCGTTGATGCCGTTCTCGGCAAGGTGTTTGGCATATTCACTGTGGCGCTTGTCCACCGGTCCGGCACCGTGGCTGATAAGCACGAGAGCGGAGCGATCACCGCCCTTTGCACGGGCGAGGTACACAGGGATCTGAATCGGCACGCACTTGAAACTAGGAGTTTTCCAGAACCCGGTGCAGGCGAACGACGGCATCATGGTCTTCTCCAGCTTGCTTGCATCGAAGTCCGTGTCGGAACTTGTGGAGAATTGGGCCGAGACTGGTCCGGCAAACATCGTGGCGGCCACCACCAGAAGTGCGGAAAGCGTGTGTGTGATTTTCATGGTTACTCTTGCATCGTGGATAGGTTGATTGGTACAGGGAGGCGTCCTGTTACTCGAACTCGCTGAGCATCTTTAACTTGCGCCCCGTGGTCACCATTGCGATCACTGAATAGATGATGGAGTCGTCCTGTTTTTTCTGTCTTGTTGCCATTTATCCTCCCGTTAAAACACTTTACGTTTGGTTGCAAGCTGAGTTTGCCACAGACCAAACTCATAGGTTGTGTACTCTTAGTGTGCTTTTTTGAACACTGCAGGGCATGCCGCGTGCCCCAGTTCCCACCCCTCAACCGCTAGACGCCGCCGCCAAACGCGAGCAAGCGCGCCTGTTGGAGGCCTTTGGCACGGCTTTGCGGGAAGTGCGGCACGAACGGCTTTTGACCATTGAAGCGGTGGCGGAAGCCGCTGGCCTGCATCCGAACTACCTGGGCTCGGTGGAGCGCGGGGAGCGCAATGTGTCGCTTTTCAATATTTGGCGCATTGCGGCCGCCCTGGGTGTGTCTTCCGCGGCCCTGCTGGATGCACTGCCCAAGCGCAAGGTCAAAGCGGCGGTGCCGAATCGGGTGGCGCCCTCCTAGCCAGCCTGCGGCACTCCGTCTGGATTGCTTCGCTCTGCAGGGCCAGCCGCGACCTCCGGTGCCTACTTGCCCTTACCCCTTGGGCTAGGTTTGGGCGAGACCTCGATGTAGTAGATGGGATGCTTGGGCGTGATCAGCACCTTGAAATCGTTGGTGACGTGATGCCTGGGATCGATCCAATAAGCCGGGTCGACGACATAGTGAAAGCTCGGGGAGTCACCTTCGCCCCTGACGTGATGCCATAGCACCCAGCGACCGAACTCGGTATCGGGGTTGTAGTGGGCGGTGATCAGTGCGACGTCCGGCAGTGCGTCGATGCTCGGCACTTCCTTGTCTTCACTGGCAACCAGATCAAATTGATAAAGCAGCCTGCCCAGCAAGTCCGAATACACCCATGCCGGGCCGTGCTCTGTCAACCCGAGTTGGTAGGCGAGCTTTTTAATTTTGTCCAAAGGCTGGTTGACCAGCATTGCCACGCAGCACAGGCCGTCGTCGATTCGAGCATTCGGCTCCATCTCTACGCGGGTGAACGGTGAGACGAAGCCTTCGGGGAGTGGGCCTGCTGTTGCGGATACTGGTTTTGTGGTTGCCATGGTTTCTTACTCCTGGTTGAGGTTGAAGGAAACAAGCGCCCATGCGGCAGCCACACCGGGAATCGGCGGAATCCTAAAGAGAAGAATGCAAAAGGGGATTCAGGTCTGCGAGACGTGAGGACTGGGCCTCAGTTCGCTTCTGGCTGCACGAACGTGTGCTTGATCGTCTCTGGTTGTTCGGCTCGCGACTACCAAAGCGACCAAGTAATTTTATCATGTGAAATTTCAAGATCAATTGCCGTAAAACTTTATGTAGGCTCACTTTTGTGACCTAAAACGCTACGCAGTGCAAGCGTGCGAAAATCGTTCAAATGAATCGGGCGAAGCGGTTTTTTTGATTGACGGTATTTATGACGGTATTTTTGTGATTTATTCTCCAAGCAGCCACTTTTCACCAATGAAAGCTCTTCAGCTCGATGCAATCGCGCGCTACGTCGAACGCATGCTCAAAGACCGCACCACAACAACTCCATGACAACACTCATCTCCCCTGTCGAAGACATCGTGGCCGACATGCGCGCCGGCCGCATGGTGATTCTGGTCGATGAAGAAGACCGCGAAAACGAAGGCGATCTGGTGCTGGCAGCCGACCATGTCACGCCCGAAGCGATCAATTTCATGGCCCGCTTCGGCCGTGGCCTGATCTGCCTGACCTTGACACGGGAGCGCTGCGAATTGCTGCAGTTGCCACCCATGGCCGCCCGCAATGGCGCCCAGTACTCCACGGCCTTCACGGTGTCTATCGAAGCCGCCGAAGGCGTGACCACCGGCATTTCTGCCGCCGACCGCGCCCGAACCGTGCAGGCTGCCGTGGCCAAAAACGCCAAGGTCAGCGACCTGGTGCAACCGGGCCACATCTTTCCGCTGCAGGCGGTCGATGGTGGCGTGCTGATGCGTGCCGGTCATACCGAAGCGGGTTGCGACCTGGCCGGCATGGCGGGCTGCTCGCCGGCCGCCGTGATTTGCGAAATCATGAACGACGACGGCACCATGGCCCGGCTGCCCGATCTACGGCTGTTTGCGGCCGAGCACGGGCTCAAGGTAGGCACGATTGCCGATCTGATCGAGCACCGTAGCCGCAACGAATCACTGCTGGAAAAAATGGGCAGCCGAACGCTCCAGACCGCCTTTGGCGAGTTCACGGCCCACGCCTTCAAAGACAAGACCAGCCATGATCTGCACCTGGCGCTGGTCAAGGGGCAATGGAGCGCCGCCGACACCGTGGCCGTGCGCGTGCACGAACCCTTGTCGGTGCTGGATCTGCTGGAAACCGGCCGCTCCATGCACTCCTGGAGCCTGGATCAAAGCCTCAAGCACATCGAGGAAGAAGGCCGTGGCGTGGTGGTGCTGCTCAACTGCGGCGAAAGCGCGGCACAGCTGCTGGCCCAGTTTGAGGGCACGGCACGCGCCGCCCAGGCGCCCGAGCGCGGCCGCATGGACTTGCGCACCTACGGCGTAGGCGCGCAGATCCTGCGCGAATGCGGCGTGCAAAAAATGCAGCTCATGGGCAACCCGCGCCGCATGCCCAGCATGACCGGCTATGGCCTAGAAATCGTCGGCTACATCGACAAAGACTAAACAATCAAAGGGAATTCATCGTGTTTGGTGCAGAAAAAGGCTCAGCCGGCCAGCTTGACGGCAAAAAACTATCCATTGGCGTGGTGCAGGCGCGCTTCAACGAAAGCGTGACCAACGCCCTGGCCCAGGCCTGTAAGCAGGAGCTGGCGACGCTGGGAGTGCAAGCCGAGAACATCACCCATGTGCTGGTGCCCGGCGCGCTGGAAGTGCCCTGTGCCCTGCAAGCTCTGGCAGAGACCGAAAAATTCGATGCCCTGATCGCTCTGGGCTGCATCATTCGCGGCGAAACCTATCACTTTGAACTGGTCGCCAATGAAAGCGGCTCGGCCGTGACACGATTGGCACTGGACTACCAACTGCCCATCGCCAATGCCATCCTGACCACCGAAAACCTGGCGCAAGCGCAAGCTCGCCAGGAAGAAAAAGGACGCGACGCCGCGCGCGTTGCGGTCGAAATGGCCTTACTGCTGAACGACATTTCCTAAAGCCCCTGACCCCAACCCACTTACTTCACAGGCGCTTCATGGCTGAACCCACTATCAAATCCAAACGACCCCCGCAAACCCGTACCGGCCTGACCGACACCGGCGTGAAAAAAGCAGCCGACAAGTCGGCTCGCACCCGCGCACGGGAATTTGCCCTGCAAGCCCTGTACCAGCACCTGGTGGGCCGCAATGAAGCCGATTCGATTGATGCCTTCACGCGCGACCTGGTGGGCTTTCACAAGGCCGACTCGGCCCATTACGATGCACTGCTGCACGGCTGCATCCGCGACGCCCTCACGCTGGACGCCGGCATCCTGCCCTTGCTGGACCGGAAAATGGCCGAAATCTCCCCGGTCGAGCATGCCGTGCTGTGGATAGGCGCCTACGAATTCAGCCATTGCCTGGACGTGCCCTACCGTGTCGTGATCAACGAATGCATTGAGCTGGCCAAGGCCTTTGGCGGCACCGACGGTCACAAGTACGTCAACGGTGTTTTGCACAAGATGGCACCCTCGCTGCGCGCCGCGGAAGTTGCCGCCGATCAAGCCAGATAAAACCGGTCAACCAGACCGGAATCCTGAAAGTTTTGCCGTGAGAATTGCCCAGCGCGCGCAGCGGATTGAGCCCTTTTACGTCATGGAGGTTGCCAAGGCAGCAGCCACCCTGGCGCAAGAAGTGGCCCACACCAGCCAGCCCATGATCTTTTTGAACATCGGCGAGCCCGATTTCACGGCCCCGCCACTGGTGCAAGAGGCGGCCAGCCGCGCTATTGCCCAGGGCAACACGCAATACACCCAGGCCACCGGCCTGCCGGCCTTGCGCGAGCGCATCAGCGACTGGTATGCCTCACGCTTTGGCGCCCAGGTGGCGCCCAGCCGCATCATCATCACGGCAGGCGCTTCGGCCGCTCTGCAACTCGCCTGCCTGGCCCTGATAGAGGCCGGCGACGAAATCTTGATGCCCGATCCGAGCTATCCCTGCAACCGGCACTTTGTCGGTGCCGCCGAAGGCAGCTCGGTATTGATTCCGACCACGGCCGAGGAACGCTTTCAGCTGACCCGCGAGAAAGTCGAATCTGCCTGGACCGACAAGACACGCGGCGTCTTGCTGGCCTCACCCTCCAACCCCACCGGCACCTCCATTGCGCCTGAAGAGTTGCAGCGGATTCACGAATTTGTGCACAGCCGGGGCGGCATCACCCTGATTGACGAGATTTATCTCGGCCTCAGCTATGAAGAACACTTCGGCCACTCGGCCCTGGCTATGCCGGGCGAGTTGGGCCAAAGCGTCATCAGCATCAACAGCTTCAGCAAATACTTCAACATGACCGGCTGGCGGCTGGGTTGGCTGGTCGTCCCCGAAGCCCTGGCACCGGTGATAGAACGGATTGCGCAAAACCTCTTCATCTGCGCCAGCAGCGTGGCACAGCACGCCGCCCTGGCCTGTTTCGAGCCGGATAGCCTGCAGGAATACGAGCGCCGCCGCGCCGAGTTCAAGGCCAGGCGCGACTACTTCATTCCCGAACTCAAACGCCTGGGTATGCATGTGCCCGTGATGCCTGACGGCGCCTTCTACGCTTATGCCGATTGCACCGACGCTGCGGCCCGCCTGGGCGTCAGCGGCAGTTGGGACTTTGCCTTTGAGTTGATGCAGCGCGCTCATCTGGCGGTTACGCCGGGCCGCGATTTTGGCCAGGCCGCGCCAGATCGCTTTGTACGGTTTTCCACGGCCAATTCGATGGCCCAGTTACGCGAAGCCGTGGCACGGCTGGAGGCTGTTCTGGCATGAGTGCGACCGTGAGCCCCGAGCCTATAGACCAACTCAATCAGACTCAGCCCGAACGGATTTTCCAGTGGCCCATCCGTATTTACTGGGAAGACACCGACGCCGGCGGCATCGTTTTTTACGCCAACTACCTTAAATTTTTTGAACGCGCGCGCACCGAATGGCTCAGATCCCTGGGGCTGGAGCAGCAGCAACTCAAGAACAGCAGCGGCGGCATGTTTGTCGTCAGCGAAACCAGCATCCGCTACCATCGCCCTGCCCGCCTCGACGACCAACTCACCGTGACCGCAAGCCTGATGGAAATTGGCCGGGCGTCCATGATAATCAAGCAGCAGGCGCTATTAAAAACAGAGCAAAGCAAACTATCCGACAGAGCCTTGGGTAAGGGGCCATTTCCCGCCGAGCCGCCCCAAGAAACATTAGCCCCCTCGGGGGCCAGCGCATTACGCGAAGCGAACAGCGTGGGGGCTACATTACTCTGCGAAGGCACGATACGGATTGGCTGGGTCAATGCAGCCAGTCTGCAGCCCATGCGCATTCCCGCCGCCATTCTTGACTGCTTCAAAACTTGATCAAAGCTTCAACATGAACCAAGACCTCTCGATTGCCAGTCTCCTTCTCCATGCCAGCTGGGTTGTCCAGCTGGTGGTCGCCTTGCTGGTGGGCATTTCCATTGCCAGCTGGGCCGCGATCTTCCGCAAAATCGTGGCGCTGAAAAAAGTCCAAAAGCTCAACGACGACTTCGACCGCGAGTTCTGGTCAGGCACCAGCCTGAACGACTTATTCGCCGGAGCAGCTCAAAACGCCAAGCACTCGGGCGCCATGGAACGCATTTTTGCCAGCGGCATGCGTGAATACCAGAAACTGCGCGAACGCCACATCAACGATGCCGGCACTCTGCTGGACGGCGCACGCCGTGCCATGCGCGCCAGCTATCAGCGCGAGATGGATGCCATCGAGGCCAACCTGTCGTTTCTCGCCACCGTCGGCTCGGTCTCGCCTTATGTCGGCTTGTTCGGCACGGTCTGGGGCATCATGCACGCCTTCACCGGGCTCGCCGCCATGGAACAGGTCACGCTGGCCACCGTGGCGCCCGGCATTGCCGAGGCCCTGGTCGCCACGGCCATCGCCTTGTTCGCCGCCATTCCGGCCGTGGTTGCCTACAACCGTTTTGCCCACGACATAGACCGCATCGCCAATCGCCTGGAAACCTTTATTGAAGAGTTTTCCAACATCCTGCAGCGCAACCTGGGTGCGCAATCGCCCTCGGGTCACTAGAGGATGATGACCCCCACGCTTTTCACTTCGTGTAATGCGCTGCCCCCCGAGGGGGCTGGCCATGCTTGGGGCGGCCCGGCGCAGCGGCCGCACGCTCTATCGCTCAAGATCAGGTCGCTTGCGACCTAGGAATAACACACCATGCCAGCAGTTTCCTCACGCGGCCGGGGTCGCCGCACCATCAGTGAAATCAACATGGTGCCGTTTATCGACGTCATGCTGGTGCTGCTCATCATCTTCATGGTGACGGCGCCGCTGATCACGCCCAGCATGATTGCCGTACCCAAGGTCGGCAAGGCCTCCAAGCAGCCGCTAAATCCGGTGCAGGTCCTGATCAACAAGGACGAAAGCATTCAAATCAAGATCAAGGCCGATACCCTGAGCAGCACGCTGAGCCATGTCGCGGCCGACATCGTGAAACAGGAGCCGGCCGTGCAAGCCGCGGGCGAGCAGGCGGTGCCGGTCGTGATCAGTGCCGACAAGTCCATCAAGTACGAAACCGTGGTCCAGGTCATGAGTGCCTTGCAAAAGGCCAATGTGTCACGGGTTGGCCTGTCGGTGCAAACCTCAGGCAGCAAGTAATAGATAGCCACAGGCCGCCACAATCCACCATGCCCAGCGCAGCAGAACGTCTTGAATTCGCCCCACCCCGGGACACAGGAAACCTGCGCGCCTTCGGGCTGGCCTTGCTCGCCCATGTGCTGCTGATCGCCGCACTGACCTGGGGCGTCAACTGGAAACGCAGCGACCAGACGGTCTCTTTTGACGCCGAGTTGTGGTCCAGCCTGCCGCAGCAGGCCGCGCCGAAACTGATAGAAACACCGCCGCCGCCACCGCCACCTCCGGTCGAGGCGCCAACTCCCACCCCGAGGCCAGCGCCCACCAAGGTGGCGCCTCCCGAGCCAGCGTTGCCCGATGCGGACATCGCCCTGCAACAGGAAAAGAAACGCAAGCAGCTGCAAAAAGAAGCGGAGGCCAAGGCCGAGGAAAAAGCCCGCAAGCTGCAAGAGCAGCTGAAGGCCGAGCAGCGGGCCAAAATAGAAAAAGCAAAAGAAAAAGAGCAAAAAGCCAAGGAAGAGTTGGCCAAGCGCAAGGCTGCTGACGAAGCCAAAAAAGCCCAAGCCCAAAAACACGATGCCGAGCAGCAGGCACAGCAAAAGCTGACCGAGGCGGCTGCGAAGAAGCAGCGCCAGGATGCGATGAACCGCATGATGGGCCTGGCTGGCGCCACCGGCGGCGCCGATGCCAAGGGCAGCGCCCAGAAATCCAGCGGCCCGTCGGCCAGCTACGGCGGCAAAGTCAGGGCGGCCGTCAAACCCAATGTGGTATTCACCGAAGACATTGCCGGCAACCCCAAGGCCGAGGTTGAGGTACGCACGACCGCCGACGGCACCATCATGAGCCAAAAGCTGATCAAGTCCAGCGGCAACCCCGCCTGGGACGATGCGGTGATCAAGGCCATCATCCGCACCGGCACGCTGCCACGCGATGTGGATGGCCGCGTGCCCACGCCCATGATTCTTGAATTTCGCCCCAAAGACTACTAGGGACTAGGCAGCCAGCGTGAGTGCGGGCGAATAGCTATCAATAATATAGCTACTCTCGCCCGTCCTGATTGCCCTAGAGGTCTTTTTCACTCATAAACAATCTTCGCCAGCCCTCTGTCGGCCTGCGTCTTCCAGCTGATCAGCGCCGCGTCGGTCGGGAAAAACTTGGCCGCCTCGCCCAGCTGCAGCTCGGCCGTGGCGCCCTCGCGCCGCAGGCTCAAGCGCACCGACAAGCCACGGTTTAACTCGCCCTGATCCGTCATCTCAGGGCGCGGCGGAAAGTCTTTGACCATGCGGGCAATGTCTGGCGCCCGGCCATTGACGGCGACGCGCAAGTACTTGCCGAATCTGCAGCGTGCCGACTCCAGATCCCAGACCTGCGTCACCTTGAAGCGCCGGCCAAAGCGCTCGGACGCACCCTGCAGCGTGCCCTGCACAATCACCAGCTCGTCGTCTTTGAGCAAGTTGCGATAGGTGTTGAAGGTGGCCTCATCCACCGAGGCTTCCAGCACGTCGGTCTTGTCGTCCAGCTTGAAGATGATCAGCTTGCCGCGACTGCCGTTGATCACGCGCAGATCACCGACGATGGCGGCCAGCATTTGCGGATCGCGCGAGTCGCTCATGTCCTCAATCTTGCGCCTGGCAAACTGCCGCACCTCGGCCTCGACCTCGTCGAACAAATGGCCGGAAAGGTAAAAACCGATCGCCGTCTTTTCCAACACCAGCCGCGCCTTGACGCCAAAAACATCGGCCTCGACCAGTGGCGGCTCCTGAGTGCTGGAGCCATGCGAGTCGGCCATGTCGAACAGCCCGCCCTGGTTGGCGTTGGCCTGGGTCGCGGCGGCAAACTCGAAGGCCCGTTCCACCGAAGCCAGCAGCGCGGCGCGGTTCAGCTCTATGGTGTCAAAGGCGCCGCCCTTGATCAGCGCTTCCACCGTGCGCTTGTTCATCCGGCTGCGATCAACCCGCACGCAGAAATCGTAGAGCGAAGCGAAGGGACCGCCCTCCTCGCGGGCGGTAACAATCGCCTCGATGGCCTGCCTGCCCGTGCCCTTGATGGCCCCCAGGCCATAGCGGATCACCTTGTTGGTGATGGGCTCAAAGCGGTAGGTGCCGGTGTTGACATTGGGCGGCTCGAAAGTGATGTTGAACTTGTTGGCATCCTCGTACAACACCTTGAGCTTGTCGGTGTCGTCCATTTCCTGAGTCATATTGGCGCAGAAGAACTCCGCCGTGTAATGCACCTTGAGCCAGGCGGTGTGATAGGCCAGCAGCGAGTAAGCGGCGGCGTGCGACTTGTTGAAGCCATAGCCGGCAAACTTCTCCATCAGGTCGAACACCTCGTCGGCCTGTTGCTCGCCAATGCCTTTTTCGGCGGCGCCCTTGCGGAAGATTTGCCGGTGCTCGGCCATCTCCTCGGCCTTTTTCTTGCCCATGGCGCGGCGCAGCATGTCGGCGCCGCCCAAGCTGTAACCGCCCAGCACCTGGGCCGTCTGCATCACCTGCTCCTGGTAGACCATGATGCCGTAGGTTTCGGCCAGCACCGGCTCGACCAGCGGGTGCGGGTACTCGACCACCTCGCGGCCGTGCTTGCGCGCCACGAAACTGGGAATCAGGTCCATGGGGCCGGGACGATAAAGCGCATTGAGCGCAATCAGGTCTTCCAGCCGGGTCGGCCTGGCGTCCTTGAGCATGCGCTGCATGCCGATACTTTCAAACTGGAACACCGCCTCGGTCTTGCCTTCCTGAAACAGGCCGTAGGTCGCGCGGTCGTCCAGCGCGATGGTCTCGAAAGCAAAGTTTTCCTGCCCCGGATGGCGACCGACAATGAACTCACGCGCCAGCTCCAGGATGGTCAGTGTGGCCAGCCCCAAAAAGTCGAACTTGACCAGGCCAATCGCCTCGACATCGTCCTTGTCGTACTGGCTCACCGCGGAGCCGCTGCCTGGCTGCTGGTAGAGCGGGCAAAAGTCGGTCAGCTTGCCCGGCGCGATCAGCACACCGCCGGCATGCATGCCGACGTTGCGCGTCAGGCCTTCGAGCTTGCGCGCCAGCTCCAGCAGCGTGTGAACATCCTCTTCGTTGGCCTCACGCTCGGCCAGCACCGGCTCGGCCTCCATGGCATAAACCAGTTTGCCGCTGCCGCCGCCGGGCGGCGGTAGCTGCAGCGTCACCGCCTGGCCGGGCTTGTTGGGAATCAGCTTGGAGATGCCATCGCAAAAGCCGTAGGGAAAATCCAGCACTCGGCCGACGTCGCGGATCACCGCTCGCGCCGCCATGGTGCCGAAGGTGACGATCTGGCTGACCGCCGCATGGCCGTATTTGTCTTTCACGTAGTCAATCACGCGATCGCGATTGCCCTGGCAAAAGTCAATATCAAAGTCGGGCATGGACACCCGCTCGGGGTTCAGAAAGCGCTCAAACAGCAAGTTGTACTGCAGGGGGTCCAGGTCGGTAATCTTCAGCGCATAAGCCACCAGCGAGCCGGCACCGGAACCCCGGCCCGGTCCGACCGGACAGCCATTGTTCTTGGCCCACTTGATGAAGTCACTCACGATCAGAAAATAGCCCGGGAAACCCATGTTCAAAATGGTTTTGATCTCGAACTCCAGCCGCGCCACATATTCCGCCCGCTTGGCATCGCGCAGCGCAGTATCCGGATAAAGCTGCAGCAGACGCTCCTCCAGCCCTTCAAACGAGGCATGCCGGAAATAGTCTTCAGGCGACATGCGCACGCCATTGACCTCGGGCGTCGGGTAGTCGGGCAGCTGCGGCTTGCCCAGCTCCAGCGTCAGATTGCAGCGTTTGGCGATTTCCAGCGTATTGGCCAGTGCCGAAGGCAGGTCGGCAAACAGCGCCTCCATCTGAGCCGCCGACTTGAAATATTGCTCGCGGGTGAACTTGCGCACGCGGCGCGCATTGCCCAGGATTTCGCCCTCGGAAATGCAGACGCGCGCCTCGTGGGCCTCGTAGTCCTCATAGGTGAGAAACTGCACCGGGTGGGTCGCCACCACCGGCAGCCTGAGCTGGGCCGCCAGTTGCACGGCAGCCACCACATGACGTTCGTCATCCGCACGCTGGGCGCGCTGCAGCTCCAGGTAAAAGCGATTCGGGAAAAGGCCGCTCAGATAGCGGGCGCACTCCGTCGCCCGTGCGCTGTCGCCTTGCAGCAGCGCCTGTCCGACAGCGCCGCCCTGCGCGCCAGACAGGGCAATCAAGCCCTCATTGAGCTCCTCAAGCCACTCCAAGGTGATGACGGCCTGATCGCGCACCACATTTTTCGTCCAGGCCCGGGTGATCAGTTCTGAGAGGTTTAGATAACCCTGGCGGTTTTGCACCAGCAGCAGCAGCCGGACCGCCGGCGCAGCAGCGTCTTTCCCCGGCACTTGCACCCAGACATCGGCACCAATCAAGGGTTTGACACCGGCGCCACGCGCCTCCTTGTACAACTTGACCGTGCCAAACAGATTGCATAGATCGGTAATGGCCAGCGCCGGTTGCAGGTCGGCAGCGGCGGCGGCAACGATTTCATCAATGCGGTTGGTGCCGTCAACGACTGAAAACTCGGTGTGGATTCTTAAATGGACAAACATGCGCTTCATTTTAGGTCTGGGGCCGGCTGGCCAGTGGGCCAATGCCCTGCTGTGCGGCAGGTCGGCTTGCCTACAATTGGGCACATCATGCAAATTCTGAACATTGCAGCGTACAAATTTGTTGCGCTGGACCACCTGCCCGAGTTGCAGGCAGCCGTGCAGGGCCAGCTGCAGCCCCTCAACATCCAGGGCACGGTACTACTCGCCGAGGAAGGCATCAACCTGTTTCTGGCCGCCAGCCCCGGCGACATTCATGCTTTTTTGGCATGGCTGCGGGCCGATACCCGTTTTAATGACCTGGAGATCAAGGAAAGCTGGTCGGCAGCCCAGCCCTTTCGCAAGCTGCTGGTAAAAATCAAGCCCGAAATCATTCGCATGAACCACCCGGCCATCAGGCCCTCAGCGGGTCGCGCTCCGGCGGTTGACGCCGCCACACTCAAGCGCTGGCTGGATGCCGGGCATGACGATGGCGGTCGGCCCGTGGTCACGCTGGACACGAGGAACGACTTTGAGGTTGACGTCGGGACCTTTAAAAACGCGATCGACTGGCGCATCACCAAGTTCACCGAGTTTCCGCAAGCCGTGCAGGAGCACCGTGAGGCGCTGCAGGGCAAGACCGTGGTGAGTTTTTGCACCGGCGGCATTCGCTGCGAGAAAGCCGCTATCTACATGCAGGAAGCCGGCATCAGCCATGTTTACCAGCTCGATGGCGGCATTCTGAAATACTTTGAGGACATCGGTCACGCCCATTACGACGGTGACTGCTTTGTGTTTGATCAGCGCCGGGCCGTGGATGCGGCGCTCCAGCCAAGCATTGATGCGGCCGCGGCATCTGACGTTTGATGGCGGCGGCCTGAGCTGCCGCTGAGATTTAGATCAGGCCTTGCGTTCAGGCAGAGGGATGAACTCGTCATCCCCGGCCACCCGCCCCATCTTCTGCGCCACCCAGTCATCCCCAGCCTGAACGATGCGCTCCTTGCGGCTGGAGACAAAGTTCCACCAGATGAAGCGGCGCGCCTCCAGGGCGTCGCCCCCTATCACCACTAGCCGCACCGGGGTGCTGGCACTGATCTGCGCGGCCACCCCGGGCGCCAGAACGGCCAGGGTGTGCGCCGCGACGGGCTCGCCGTCCACCATCAAGTCGGCATCGACGGAGTACAGCGCCAACTCGGCGGCCAGCGCCGGCAATTCCAGGCTGGCGCCTGCGGCAAGCGCAATATCCAGGTAAATGGTTTTGGAAAAGGTCTTGACCGGCGATGTCTGGCCAAAAGCCTCGCCTATCAGCACCCGCACCTGTGCCCCACCCATGGACAGCACGGGAATCGCCGCAGCCGGCGTGTGCACAAAGTCAGGCGCCACCTCTTCATAAGCCTCAGGTAAGGCCGCCCACAGCTGCAAGCCGTGGTTGAGGTAAGCCTGGCCGCGCAAGTCCTCGGGACCGCGCTCTGAGTGCACAATGCCCCGCCCGGCCGTCATCCAGTTGATGGCGCCTGGCTCTATGCGCTGCTCCGAGCCCAGGCTGTCGCGGTGCATGATGGCACCCTCAAACAGATAGCTCACCGTGGCCAGTCCGATGTGCGGGTGTGGCCGCACGTCATGGTTGGTGCCGGGCTGCACGCTGACCGGGCCGAAATGGTCAAAAAAGAGAAATGGGCCCACCGACTGGCGCTGGGCGGCAGGCAACAGGCGGCGCACCAGAAAACCGCCCCCCAGGTCTTTGTCGTGCCCGCGCAATGTGAGTTGAACGCTCATGACAGACGCTCCACATGGGTGGTGATTTCGGTGCTAACCACTGTCATCAGCTTGTGCACAGGGCATTTGTGCGCCACCGCCTGCAACTCCTGCAACTGGGCGTCCGTCAAATCACCCTGTATTTTGAGTTTGGCCGCGAGGCGGTACACGCCGGCGCGCTCGGCCGAATCGTCGCGCTCCACCACGGTATGGATGTCGTCGACGGGAATCCCTTTTTTTCGGGCGTACCACATCACCGTCAAGGCCTTGCAGGCGCCCAGCGCGGCGTCATACAGATCATGCGGACTGGGGCCGGCATCGGCACCACCTTCTGCCTCACTTCCATCGACCAGCAGCGCGTGGCTGCGAATGGTGAGATGCTGGGCCATTGCCGCCGAGCGGTCGCGTTTCAGTTCGATTGTCATGATGGCTTCCTATGGGTTTGTGCATCTGGTTTTAACGCTGAAATTTGCCCGCCACGCCGGCCACCCGTTTGCCAAAATTCCGGGCCGTCTCCAGGTCGCCTGGAAGCATCTCACCGGCACCCGCGTCGGAAGGCGTCTGGGCCATGGCGCCGCTGTAGGCCCCCAGGTAGTTGGCATCGTTGCGCTGCGCCGCCTTGCTGTTGCTGGGCAACACACCCAGGCTGACCCAGATGCCACCATGCTGCATGGCCAGGGTAAAAAGGTAATTCAACGTTGACAGCTTGTCGCCATCCATGGCGGCACTGTTGGTGAAGCCGGCAAACAGCTTGTCCTTCCAGGCTTGGTTTTGCCAGATCCGGGAAGAGGCATCGGCAAAGCGCTTGAATTGCCAGCTGACATTGCCCATGTAAGTGGGCGAACCCATGATGATGGCGTCGGCGGCCAGCAGCGTATCCCAGCCGCCTTCGGGCAGCTGGCCGTCGGCATCAATGACCAGCAGTTCCGCGCCAGCCCCCTCAGCCACCGCTTGCGCCATGCGCTGGGTATGGCCGTATCCGGAGTGGTAAACCACCACCACTTCTGCCATTTTCATGCTCCTGAGCCAAGGGTATTAAAGATGTTCGCAAAAAAAAATCGCTCAACAACGCCCGGGCGCTATTGAGCGACATTATCAGAAGAAAGTGATTTAGTTGCCGCGCTTGGCGTCAACGCTCCAGTCGCCTGCACCCCAGGCAGCGATGCTCAACAAGCCACCAACGATGGCCATATTCTTCATGAACAGCAGCGAAGGAATCATCTGCTGGTCGGCGGGCAGCGCCCAATAGGCGTGGAAAAAGAAGCTGGCCACGAGCGTGAAAAAGGCAAGAGCCAGCGCGGCCCAGCGGGTGCCAAAGCCCAGGATCAATGCCAGTCCACCGACGACTTCAACCACCAATGCCACGGCCGTGCCGACCTGGGGCATGGGCAGGCCCACCGAAGCCGAATAAGCCACCATACCGGCAAAGCCGGTGATCTTGGCGATGCCTGCGGGCAGAAAAAACCAGGCCATGAGCAGACGGCCAACCAGCGCCAGTGGGTTTTTGAAAGATTCGAGCATGAAAAGTCCTTTGTTAAAAAAAGTAAATGGGAAAATGATGGGTTAAAAAATGAGGATAGGCAAGCCTTATGAAGCAACGCCCACTCCCTACACGGAAGCTGACGGCACCTCAGGGCGCCAGATCAAAGACCAGTACTTCTGCCGATTGACCATGGGCCAGTTGCAAGCGGCTTTCGGCTTGCAGGGCGGCGGCATCGCCAGCTTGCAGCTGTTGCCCGTTGACTTCGAGCTGGCCACGAACCAGATGCACATAGGTTTTGCGCGCGGGGTCCAGCGCCAGCGTGATGGCCTCGTCACCGTCCAGCAGGCCCGCATACATTCTGGCGTCGGCATGAATCGTCACCGAGCCCTGCGCGCCATCGGGTGAGGCCACCAGCCGCAGCGTGCCGCGCTTGTCAGCATCGGCAAAGGTTTTCTGCTCGTAGCTGGGGGCAATGCCGCTCACATTGGGTTCTATCCAGATTTGCAGGAAATGCGTGGTCTGGCCCTCGGCGTGGTTGAACTCGCTGTGCTGCACGCCAGTGCCCGCGCTCATGCGCTGCACATCACCGGGCGGTATGCCCTTGATGTTGCCCATGCTATCCTTGTGCGCCAGCTCACCGCTCAGCACATAGCTGATGATTTCCATGTCCTTGTGCCCATGGGTGCCAAAACCCCGGCCCGCCGCAATGCGGTCTTCGTTGATGACGCGCAAGTTGCCAAAGCCCATGTGCGCCGAATCGTAGTAGCCGGCAAAGGAAAAAGAATGGAAAGACTTGAGCCAGCCATGGTCGGCGTAGCCGCGTTCGCTGGAAGTTCTTAAAGTCATCATGACGCGTTCCCTTCAAGTGGTGTCTGCAATAGCTCTACTGTAGGACTCGGCAGTGGCCGGGTGATTGCGTAAGTTTGATGGCATCATTCAAATTATTTGAATGATCATCGTTTTATGGCCAATCACCAGATCCGCAATTCGCTGACGCCCGAAATCATTGCCCTGATAGGCGCCGTGGACCGTACCGGCAGCATGGCGGCAGCCGCGCGCGAGCTCGGCGTGGTGCCCAGCGCCCTCACCTATCGCATTCGCCAGCTGGAAGACGTTCTCGATGTGCTGCTGTTTGACCGCTCCTCGCGCCAGGCCAGGCTGACCGTGGCCGGCCAGGAGCTGCTGCGCGAAGGCAACCGCCTGCTGGCGGAACTCGACGCCATCGCCAACCGAGTCAAGCGCGTGGCGACCGGCTGGGAGCCGCAGCTAACCCTGGCCGTTGACAGCGTGATCTCGCGCACCACCGTGATGGAGTTGTGCGAAGCTTTTTTTGCACTCAACCCGCCCACCCGCCTGAAGATCCGCGAAGAGTCGCTGTCTGGCACGTTTGAGGCTCTGAGCTCGGGCCAGGCCGACCTGGCCATAGGCGTGGCGATTGAACCTTCGGCAAGCAAGTCGATACAAAGCAAGCCATTGGGCGCCCTGCACTTCGTCTACGCGGTGGCACCGCACCACCCGTTGGCCCAGGCCGCCGAGCCCGTCACCGACGCCATGCTGATGCCGCACCGCGCGGTGGCCGTGGCCGATTCGGTGCAGCGTGGCAGCGGCGTGACGGTGGGACTGCTGGGCGGCCAGGACATATTCACCGTGCCCGGCATGCAGGAAAAACTCTATGCCCAGCTGCGCGGCCTGGGCGGTGGTTTTTTGCCGGAGCACCTGGCGCGCCCGCATATCGCCAGCGGCCGGCTGGTGGAGAAAAGGATGCAGCGGGCGCCCCGCCTGATCCCACTCAGCTATGCCTGGCGCCGCAGCGACGACGGCATTGAGGGGCGCGCTCTGCAGTGGTGGCTTGAGCAACTGAGTCATCCCAACACCCGCCAAGCGCTGCTGGAGCGCGAGCAGTCCCTGTAAATCACCGCTTTCTCGCCAGACGGGTCGCGGCTGCGTGTAGAGTGTGCTCATGGTTTTCGTTCACGGCCCTTTTTATCCACTCAGAAAAAGTACAGAGACATGACCAAAAAATCCCGCCCCCGCGCTTCTGAAAACTCCGCATCGCGCCATATCGCCGTGATCGGTTCCGGCATCGCCGGCATCGCTTGCGCGCGCACGCTGGTGCAAGCCGGCCACCGCGTGTCCGTCTTCGAGAAAAACCAGGGAACGGGCGGGCGCATGGCGACCCGTGACACCGGGTTTGGCGGTTTTGACCATGGCACGCAATACTTCACCGTGCGTGATGCGCGTTTTGAGAAGGCGCTGAGCACGGCCAACGGGCTGGTGCGACCCTGGAGCACCAACACCGTTCGCATTCTTGACGAGTTCGGGCGCGTGGTGGCCTCGGCACTGCCGCCCAAGGAAGCCCACTGGGTCGCCTCCCCCGGCATGAATGCCCTGGTCAAACACTGGGCCGAGCCCCTGAAGACCAGCGGCTCGCTGCTACTGGAAACTGAAGTCATAAGCATTGAGGCCGACAAGCTGGAGCCACAGCGCTGGCAATTGCAAACCGAAGGCGTCGGCAACGGCAGCCGCGTGCACTCGGGCTTTGACGACGTGGTGCTGGCGATACCGGCGGCCCAGGCGCAGGCCTTGCTGCAAAGCTCGCGGCAGGGCAAAGCGATGGTGAAGGCGCTGGGCAAGGTCAGCGTGGCGCCATGCTGGACCCTGATGCTGGCCTTTCCACACGCGCCCCACCCTCATCTGGCCCACATCGGGCCGCAATGGAACGCGGCGCGCAGCACCCATCACCGCATTGCCTGGCTGGCCAGAGAATCTTCCAAGCCCGGGCGCGGCCCGGTTGAACGCTGGACCGTGCAGGCCAACCCCGAGTGGTCGCAGCGCCACCTGGAAGACGACGACGCGCGCGTCAAGGCCAAGCTGCTCAAGGCCTTCTCGGAGGTCACCGGTATACGCGCAGAGCCGTCGCATGCCGAGGTGCATCGCTGGCGCCATGCCCAAACCATGGAGCCGCTGGGCAAAAGCCACGCCTGGGATGACAAATCGCGTATCGGCGTCTGCGGTGACTGGTGCCTGGGCCACCGGGTGGAAGACGGTTTTGTGTCCGGCCTGGAAATGGCTTTGGCCATTCTTTGATTTTTAATTCTTGAATTGCACGAGGCGGTGACGGTGGGGTTTGGGTTTTATAGAGGCAGATTCGCACCCTCACCGACCGGCCCGCTGCACGCCGGCTCACTGGTCGCAGCACTGGCCAGCTGGCTGGATGCGCGGGCGCACCACGGCCAGTGGCTGATTCGGATTGAGGACGTGGACACGCCGCGCTGCGTGCCCGGAGCGGCACAAACCATTCTTGAGCAGTTGGCGGCCTGCGGCCTGCTGCCAGACGAAGCACCGGTTTACCAGTCGCAGCGCTCTGCCCTCTACCAGCAAGCCTTGAATCAACTCCTTGGCCAGGGCCAGGCCTATCCCTGCGCCTGCACGCGCCAGGACATCGCCCAGGCGCTGGCCGCTGCCGGGCAGTCGCGGCAACGCCATGGCGAACTGGTCTACCCCGGCACCTGCCGCCTGGGCCTGCAAGGCCGGGCGGCGCGGGCCTGGCGCTTTCACACCGAAAAATTTAAGCAAAATACGCCTCCAGCCCAATCAGCACAAGCGCAAGAAGCTACAAAAACAGTAGCAATCAGCATTCAAACAACGACCTCGTCGACGTCTCAGGTGCAGTGGCAAGACCGGCTGCTGGGCGCGCAAACGCAGAATGTCGACCGCGAGGTCGGCGACTTCGTGCTCAAGCGGGCCGATGGTTTCTGGGCCTACCAGCTGGCCGTGGTGGTGGACGACGCCGAGCAAGGGATCACCAACATCGTGCGCGGTCAGGATCTGGCCGACAACACGGCGCGGCAAATCTTGCTGCAGCGCGCCCTAGGCCTGCCCACGCCGCGCTACCTGCACACGCCGCTGGTGCTGGGAGCGAACGGCGAAAAGCTGTCCAAGCAAAACGGCGCCCAGGCGCTGGACACCCGCCAGCCGCTGCAACTGTTGCAGCAAGCTGGCCTGGCGCTGGGCCTGCCAGGCGGCATACAAGCCGACACACCGGCCGACTGGTTAGAGCAAGCCGTGCCGCTGTGGGCAAGCCGACTAAAATTGGCGGGTGATTGATACTTCCTCCTCCAACCCGCCCATCCCGCCTGCCGTGCCTGAAGGCGCTCCCGGTGACCCAAGCCACCACCGCACCATACGCAGCTTCGTGCGGCGCACCGGCCGCACCACGCTAGGCCAGGCCAAGGCCTTTGCCGATGTCGGTCCCAAATTCCTGCTGAGCTACAGCGGGCAGGCCATGGACTACGCGGCCGTCTACCAGCGCAGCGCGCCCACCATTCTGGAAATCGGCTTTGGCATGGGCGAAGCCACCGCCCACATCGCCGCCCTGATGCCGGAAAAAAACTTCCTCTGCTGCGAAGTGCACACGCCCGGCGTGGGCGCACTGCTCAAGCGCATTGATGAGCAGGCGCTCGGCAACATCCGCATCCTGCAGCACGATGCCGTGGAAGTGATTGACAACATGCTGCCGCTGGCCAGCCTGGACGGCGCGCACATTTTTTTCCCCGACCCATGGCACAAGAAAAAACACAACAAGCGCCGGCTGATCCAGGCCCCGCTGATTGCCAAGCTGGCGGCCCGCCTCAAACCCGGCGGCTACCTGCACTGCGCCACCGACTGGCAGCCCTATGCCGAACAGATTCTCGAAGTCCTGAGCGCCGAAGCCTTGCTGCAAAACACGGCCGACACTGCTAATGGCGGCTACGCGCCCAAGCCAGACTATCGGCCGCTGACCAAGTTTGAAAACCGCGGCATCAAACTGGGCCACGGCGTCTGGGACGTGGTGTTCACGCGGGTGTGAGCATGCTCGCTGCCCACGGCGGCCTGCCCACGCGGCACGGCGTCAGCCCGAGCTGCGTCGGCCTGCCGGCAGGTGACTGGCCGACCTTCACCGAGTTCCTGGTGCAGCGTTTTCCTGCCATCACGCGGGCCACCTGGCTGCAGCGCATGCGAGACGGCGAGGTGGTCGATGAATTTGGCGCCGCCGTCACGGCCGAGCGGCCCTACCGTGGCCACATGCGCCTGTACTACTACCGCGCCCTGCCCAGCGAGGCCCGCATTCCCTTCGAGGCCACGGTGCTGTTTCAGGACGCGCATCTGGTGGTGGCCGACAAGCCGCATTTCCTGCCGGTCACGCCTTCCGGCCACTACCTGCAGGAAACGCTGCTGGTGCGGCTGAAAAACCTGTTGGGCATTGACACGCTGATACCGCTGCATCGGATAGACCGCGAAACCGCTGGCCTGGTGCTGTTTTGCATCCAGCCCGCCGAGCGTGACGCCTACCAGGCTTTATTTCGGCAACGCGACATCAGCAAGCATTACGAAGCCATCGCCCCGTGGCGAGCCGGCCAGACCTTTCCGCTGCTGCGCAAAACCCGTATCGAAGAAGATGAGCCATTTTTCCGGCAGCGCGAAGTGCCGGGCGAGCCGAATAGCGAAACCTTGATTGAGCTGCTGGAAATCAAAGGCGAGAGGGCTCGCTATGCGCTAAGCCCCGTTACCGGAAAAAAGCACCAGTTGCGCGTTCACATGAACGCGCTGGGCCTGCCGATTCAGAATGACAGCATGTACCCGCCACGTGAAGTGACGCCCGACGACGACTACAGCCAGCCGCTACAACTGCTGGCCAAGTCGATCGCCTTTACCGACCCCTTGACCGGTCAGGCCAGGCGGTTTCAGAGCGGGCTCAGTTTGTCGTTTGCCTGAACCGGACTCACACCGCGCACGGTTTTCGAGTACGGACTTAGGAAGTCGCCAAGACCAGATCCTGCCGAATGGCGCGTGCTTCGAGCTCCACTTCCCCGCCCGCGATCGGCGGGCGCGCCCGATAGGTGAGCACTCCCCGACGGATCGGCTCACCCATCGCACCGAGAAGCGCGGGGCCCCAGAGATCGGGAATGTCGTGGACGTGAAACAGCGCGACCCGTGTGGTGTCCGCCCATGAGAACCCCAGCTTTTGCAGTGTCTCGCCAACCGTGTCGATCGTGAAACGAGTCCGCTTTTGCATGGCTTGGGGTCCCACCTCACCTTCGGCAATGACTTTGTTGTTCGGTCCGATATCTGCCTGTCCCGAGAGCAGGAAGGTGAGCCCCTTCGAAGTCGCGGGCACGGTGTAGCTGAAGGCGTACATCGACGTGGCGGCGGGCGGATAAAGGTCCAGCGCAATGTTCGACCGGCAAACCAGACTGTAGTCGCCGGACAGCAGGCGCCACTTGCGCAGCTGCTTGAGGTACGGAACGTTGAAGGAAGACCACTTGTCGAAGGTCAGAGGTTCCGGGACGCGCAGTTCGATTCCGCAGAACGCCTGAACCGGGCGCCCGATGCTTTTGAGATGGGTTTCGATGAAGGCATACGCTTGCTCGAGCGGAAGCCAGCGCGGCAACTCCACGCGGACCACCTCGAAGCCCGGGTCGGGAACGATCCCGGAGCAATAGGCAGCACCGCTCGGAAGAATCTTGTAGTTGCCTGCGCTGTTGTCGATCAAAGCGCCTGGCCGGCTGGGAGATTGGTTTGACACGAAGAGCTCCTTGAAGATTTGTGCAAAGAGGAGAGAAGTGGCTCCGCTTGTTTGAACAACAAGCCCCGATTTTCCTGATCGGCCAGGTCAAACTGGCCGAGCGCAGCAGCGTCTGGTTTGGCATCGTCATTCGGGGTGACAACGAACCCATTATTAGTGGGGCCAACCATGTGCAGAAGGATGCCCCCGACGATTGGGAAACGGGTCGCGGTGGTGCACCAAGTCATGTTGCATGGCTGCACCGTCCCAGGCCCCAAAGACTCCTGGCCGCGGCGTTGCACGCAACACCACGCTAGTCAGCCTCAAGCCTTGATTTCTTTGGCCGTGATCTGGTATTTGAAATCATCGGGCGCGTAGGAGTCAAAACGGCCGGCCGCGTTCTCGGCGATGGGGTACATGAAAAAGCCCAGCGCTTCGCCCTTGGCATGGGGCAAGGCCAGGTCATGCGCGGTGTTGTAGGCCATCCAGTTGCCTTCCCAGCCACCGAACAGCGCCTGGTTAACAGGGGCCACCACCGGGTTGGAGGTGTTCTTGATCCAATCGGCGGTTTCCAGGCGCATCACCTTGGCCACGTCGGCCGGATCCATCGCGACCCAACCGTAGCCCTTGAGGTAGGCCTCGGAGCGGCAATGCTGCGCGCCCTTCAGGCTGCTCGGGTTGCCCGACAGCTCCTTGTAGCCAAAGGCCGAGGGCACCAGACGGATGCCGTAGACATCGCGCGCCGGAATGCCCACGGAGCGGCACAGGCCGACGAACAGCGCGTTCAGGTCGGCGCATTTGCCGCCCAGATTGCCGGTTTCCAGCATGGTCTTGATGTCGCCTTCGCCGCAGCCGCGCACCTTGGGCTCGCGGTAGGTGTTGGCCACGATCCAGTCATAGAGCTTTTGCGCTTTTTCAACATCGGTTTTGGCGCCCTGCGTGGCGGCCAGCGCGGTCTTGCGCACGATGCCATCGGTAGGGATCAGCGCCGTGGGACGGGTGAAGTAGCGCAGCGTATCGGCGTCTTCGGCCTTGGCGGTTTTTTGCGACCAATCCATGGCGCGGCCTTGGGTCTGCACGCGGCTGGTCAGCTCGACAAAGGGCTTGGCTTCGCTGGCGGCGAATTCAACATAGAGCATCTTGGCGCCATCCTGGCCGTCCTGCATGAACTTGCCCGTGCCATTGCTGGAAAAGCTGCTTTCCAGCGAGCGCTGGTAGTCGCTGTTGACCGAGGGAATCGGCAGCCACACGCGGGTCGCGCCTTCGGGCTTGGGAATGTCCACCCGGGTCGTCACCTCGAAGGTGCGCCATGCGCCACTTTGGGGGGCGAAATGGCCACGGGCCGGCGCCTGGGCGAAATTGAGGGAGGGCAAGGCAGCAGCAACAGCGGCGACGGCAGTGCTCTTGAGAAAGGTACGGCGTACGGTGGTCATGAGAAGCTCTCCGAAAAGGAGTGAGAAATGAGAGGGTCACATGCACGGGGGCAGGTAAAGGTGCGCCCGGATGTGTTGCCACCAAGTGGCGCTGCAATTATCGCTGCTGCCAGCAGCAGCTGGCCTGGTCGCTGATTTCTACACCGGCTCAGGGTTTGAGCAGGCCGGCAATCAGCTTGTCGGCGGCGCTGTCGGTCCAGTCCACCTCACCCTGCACGCGGTGGCGCGGCTGCCCCTTGTGGTCCAGCGTCAGGGTGGTGGGAAACACCTTCACGCCCCACTGGCGCGCCTGCTGGCCCTTGAGATCAAGCAGCACCGGCAGACTCACACCGGTGCTTTTGGCAAACTGAAGCGCGCGCGCGGCCGGCTCCTTGAAGTTGATGGCCAGCACCAGCAGCTTGTCGGGGCCATAAAGGTCGGCCACCTGCTGCAAGGTGGGCATCTCGGCCCGGCAGGGCTCGCACCAGCTGGCCCAGAAATTCAGCAACACGGCGCGGCCGCGCAGATCGGCCAGGCGCCAGGTCTTGCCGGTGGTGTCCAGCAGCTCAAACGCCGACACCGGACCTGACCATTTGGAGACCTCATAGGCCGGGCCGGTGAGGCCCTGGGCCTGGGTCGCAGGCACAAGGGCTGCGCCGCTGGCGGTCACCAGCGTCGTTTGCAGAAAAGCGCGGCGGGAAAAGCTGGTTGTGGGCATGGGCAGGCTGGATCGCGAAAGATAGGGCAACAAGGGTAATGATTTTTGCGAGAAAGCACACGCAAGGAAAACCAAGGCCCCAAGGGTAGCAAAGCCTGGCCGACGCTTGCCTTCCAGGCGATTAAGTCCTACAAACGCCATTGCCAAACGGTTTTTTTTACATCTACTTTGACACCCATGCAACTAGGCCCATCTTGAAACTTCCCCTCAACATCCCCGACCTGTCGCTGGCGCCGGCTTCCCCGCGCTTCATTGATTATCAAAGCGAAGGGCAGCCGGGGCCGGGCCTTAGCATGGCGCAGGAACTGACGGCCGGGCTGTGTGCCGAGTCGGCCAGCGTCGCGCCCAAATTCTTTTACAACGCGCTGGGCTCCAAACTGTTTGAAGCCATCACCGAGCTTGCCGAGTACTACCCGACCCGCACCGAAGCCGCTATTTTTGAGGCCTCCCAGCGGCTGATGGCCAGTGCGCTTGTCCGCAGCGGCATCAGCCAAGCCTGCCTGATAGATCTGGGCGCCGGCAACTGCGCCAAGGCCATGGCGCTGATTCCGCATCTGGCGCCGCGCCAGTATGTGCCGGTGGATATTTCGGTGGATTTTTTGCGGGTTGCGGCCGAACGGGTGCAGAGCGCTTTTCCGGCGCTGGACATCATCGGTCTGGGCCTGGACTTCTCGGCCAGGCTGGTCTTGCCTGACGCGGTGCAACCCCACGACCGGGTGTTTTTCTACCCCGGCTCCAGCCTGGGCAACTTCTCGCCCGAGGCGGCTTTGCAGTTCTTGCAGCACCTTGCCGACCCGGCGCAAGGCAGGGCGCGTGGCCTGCTGCTGGGCATTGATCTGGTCAAGGATAGAGCCACGCTGGAGGCCGCTTACGACGATGGGCTGGGCGTGACGGCAGCCTTCAACAAAAACCTGCTGCTCAACGTCAACGATCTGCTGCAGTCGGATTTTGATGTTCGCCAATGGCGCCATGTGGCGCTGTACAACGCGGCCCAGTCGCGCATTGAAATGCACCTGGAGGCGATGTGCAACCTGAGCGTGCGCTGGCCCAGCCATGAGCGCCGGTTCCAGGCCGGTGAGCGCATACACACCGAAAACTCCTACAAGTACACGCTGGAGGGCATGACAGCCCTGATGCACAGTGCCGGGTTCGAGCACGTCGAGTACTGGATAGACCCCAAGCACTGGTTTGCCGTGTTCTGGGCGGCAGTATAGGCCACAGGCACAATTTATGAATAAAAAGTGCCTCCAGCCCAATCACCGCAAGCGCAAGCAGCTATTAATTAAATAGCTAACCGGCCCCACCCGCCAACTCAGGCGCGTTCGTTCACCCAGGCCTGCACCGATTGCAGTGCGCTATCCAGGTTGGACGCATCGGTGCCACCGGCCATGGCCATGTCGGCCTTGCCGCCGCCCTTGCCGCCGACTTGCTGGGCGACAAAGTTGACCAGCTCGCCGGCCTTGACCTTGCCCACGCTGTCGTTGGTGACGCCGGCGGCGATTTGCACCTTGGCGCCATCCACCGTGGCCAGCACGATGACGGCGGTCTTGAGCTTGTCCTTGAGCTTGTCCATGGTGTCGCGCAGGGTCTTGGCGTCGGCGCCTTCAAGGCGCGCAGCCAGCACCTTCAAGCCCTTGACATCCACCGCCTGCAGCATCAGCTCGTCGCCCTGCGAGGAAGCCAGCTTGCCCTTGAGCGCGGACACCTCTTTTTCCAGCGCCTTGACCTGGTCCAGCACCTGGCCGATGCGGTTTTGCAACTCGCTGGGGCTGGCCTTGAGCGAGCCGGCAGCGGACTGCACGGTGGACTCCAGCGACTGCAAATACGCCAGCGCGTTTTCGCCCGTCACCGCTTCGACACGACGCACGCCGGCGGCCACGCCGCTTTCACCGACGATCTTGAACAGGCCGATGTCGCCGGTGCGGCCGACATGGGTGCCACCGCACAACTCCTTGCTGGAGCCAATGCTGAGCACGCGCACGGTCTCGCCGTACTTCTCGCCGAACAACATCATGGCGCCCGTCTTCTGGGCCGCTTCCATGTCCATCACGCTGGCGTCGGTCGCCACGTTGGAGAGAATTTCCGCATTGACGCGGGCCTCGATCTCGCGGATCTGAGCGTCGGTGACAGGCGCGTTGTGCGCAAAGTCAAAACGCGTGCGCTCGGCATTGACCAGCGAACCCTTTTGCTGCACGTGATCGCCCAGCACTTCGCGCAAGGCCTTGTGCATCAAATGCGTGGCGCTGTGGTTGCGCACGGTGGCGGCGCGCACTGCCGTGTTGACTTGTGCCGTCACGGCATCGCCGACTTTCAAGCTGCCCTGCTCCAGGGTGCCGTGGTGGCCAAACACATCGGCCTTGATCTTCAGCGTGTCTTCCACTGCGAAGCTGGTGGCGCCCGCCGTCAAACGGCCCTGGTCGCCGACCTGGCCGCCGCTTTCGGCGTAGAAAGGCGTGGTATTGAGCACCACGACGCCGCTTTGTCCGGCGTTCAGGGCCGGCACGGCCACGCCATCGGCGTACAGGGCGACGACTTGGGCCGGCTCTTCCAGCAGCTCGTAGCCGCTGAAGTTGTTGCCCGCACCGCTGTACTCCAGCGCGCGGTCCATCTTGAACTTGCCGGCGGCCCTGGCCTGGGCTTTTTGCTTGTCCATGGCCACGGCAAAACCGGCCTCATCGACGCTCAGGCCGCGTTCGCGGCAAACGTCGGCGGACAGGTCCAGCGGAAAACCGTAGGTGTCGTGCAGCTTGAAGGCTACGTCGCCCGGCAGCACCTTGACGCCGTCGGCCAAAGCACCGTCCAGAATCTGCATGCCGATTTCCAGCGTTTCGAAAAAGCGCTCTTCCTCCACCCGCAGCACTTCGGTGATGCGTTTTTCATCGCTCTTGAGCCGTGGATAGGCATCGCCCATCAAGCCGGCCAGATCGGCCACCAGCTTGTGAAAGAACGGCGTTTTCTTGCCCAGCTTGTAGCCATGGCGAATGGCACGGCGGATGATGCGGCGCTGCACATAGCCGCGGCCCTCGTTGGACGGATTGACGCCATCGCTCACTAGGAAGGCGGTGGCGCGGATGTGGTCGGCAATCACGCGCAGCGATTTGTTGTCCAGATCCTGCTCGCCGGTTTCGCGGGAAGCGGCCTTGATCAGCGCGGCAAAAATATCAATCTCGTAGTTGCTGTGCACATGCTGCAAGATGGCAGCCAGGCGCTCCAGGCCCATGCCGGTATCCACGCAGGGCGCGGGCAGCTTGGTCACGCTGCCGTCGGCCGCCATGTCGAACTGCATGAACACGTTGTTCCAGATCTCGATGAAGCGGTCGCCGTCTTCATCGGGACTGCCGGGTGGGCCGCCGGGGATGTGGTCGCCGTGGTCATAGAAGATTTCCGAGCACGGGCCGCAGGGGCCGGTATCGGCCATCATCCAGAAGTTGTCGGACTTGTAGCGCCCGCCCTTGTTGTCGCCGATGCGGATCACGCGCTCGGGCGGCAGGCCGATTTCCTTGGTCCAGATGTCGTAGGCCTCGTCGTCTTCTTCGTAGACGGTCGCCAGCAGGCGATCGGCCGGCAGCTTGTAGACCTCGGTCAGCAGCTCCCAGGCCCATTTCAGCGACTCGCGCTTGAAGTAGTCACCAAAGCTCCAGTTGCCCAGCATTTCAAAGAAAGTGTGGTGGCGCGCGGTGTAGCCGACGTTTTCCAGGTCGTTGTGTTTGCCGCCGGCGCGCAAGCAGGCCTGCACCGAGGCCGCACGTACGTAGGGACGCTTGTCGCTGCCCAGGAACACGTCCTTGAACTGGACCATGCCCGAGTTGGTAAACATCAGGGTCGGGTCGTTGCCCGGCACCAGCGAGCTGGACGGCACCACGGTGTGGCCTTTGGAGGCAAAGAAGTCGAGGAACGTCTTGCGGATGTCGGCAACGGTAAAGGCGGGTGTGCTCATGGTGTGGATTAACTCTGATGAAATGGCAGGAACGCTACTAGGCAACTGCAAAATGCAGGCAAGCTGCTGATTTTAGGCGGCTTTGAGGGTGGCCAGAAAACACAACGGCGTCCCGTCGTCGGCCCAGCCCACACTCAATGATGACCTGTCTGATTCACGCCGCGACAGCCAAGCCGTCGGCCTCTGGCATCCCAGGCAAATGCGTATTGCAGACTCAGACGAAGTTCCGACAATCTGAGCCAAGGACAAGCCAACCGGGCGTTCGGGCCATGCCGCTCCCATCCGTCAGCCCCGCCCTGTTACCTGTCATTTTTAATAACTTCACTGGCCAATCATGACAAGCTCCCCTCTCGCCTTACTGAAATACCTGTACCTAGGCAACAGGCTCAAATGACGCGCCCGCAAGTGCTGGGCCTGGCCTTGGCCGCTCTGATGGCGGCTGTTGTGCCGGCGCGCATCCTGGCGGCGCCGCTCCAGCCTTTTCTCGATCGTCTGGTGAAACAGGAAAAACTGCCGGGCGCCGTCTTGCTGGTGTCTGGCCCGCAGGGGCGCGAAGTGGTGGCCGCCGGCTTTGCCGATTTGAAAACCCGCGAGCGCATGACGCCGCAAACCCGCTTTTACATCGCCTCCAGCGGCAAGCTGGTCACCGCGGCGGCCACGCTGCAAATGGTGCAGGAGCAGCGCTTCAAACTGGCCGACCCGGTGTTTCCCTGGGTGAAAAGCGTGCCCGGCATCGCCAAGCTGCGCAACATCCAGACCGTCACGGTAGAGCAGTTGCTGCAGCACCGCTCCGGCCTGGCCGAGTACTTCACCGACGACTTCGAAAGCGAAGCGGCCGAGCAGCCCGAGAAGCGCTGGAGCGCCGAAGAATCGCTGGCCTTTGCCTTTGGCGAAAAAGCCCAGGCACGCCCAGGCCGCGAACACATCTACACCAACACCAACTATGTCTTGCTGGGCCAGCTGATCAGCCAGGCCGACCGACTCAGCTACGCCCAGGCTGTGCAAAAGCGGATTTTTGAGCGCGTCGGCATGCCCTCCACCACCATAGCTACGCGCCAGGAAGCCAGCGGGCTGGCCCATGGCTACAGCGTCAATGAACAGGGCAAACGGCAAAACGTCAGTTATTCCGGCTGGAGCGCCATCACCGGCGACGGCGCAGTGGTCACGACAGCCGCCGACTACGAGGCCTTTTTGCTCGCCCTGTTTCGCGACGGCAAGCTGCTGCCGCGCAAAACCGTGGCGCAGATGTGCAGCGCGCAGGAGGAAGACAGGGGCAGCGGTTACGGCCTGGGCTGCACGGTCCAGGAAACGCCCTGGGGCGAGGCCTGGGGGCACAACGGCTCGATCTCGGGCTTTAACGCCGACACCTGGTACATCCCCAAGCTCGGCGTGAGCGTGGTGTTCCTGACCAATGGCGACTTTCAGTCCGACGAACCCGACCTCGTGGTGCGCGCGGTAAAGGCCTACTTAAAACAACAGTAATCATGCATTTTTTGCATGATTTTGTTACATAAAGCTACAATCGTAACGTCTGGAAAGTAGCTCTATGAAGACCCTCTCCCGGCATCCCGCAGCGGTTTTGCTGTGCGCCTACGAGGGACTCATGAAATTTCAACGGAATGCGTTAGCCACGCTGCTCGGCTTTTTGGTGGTCGTTATCTTGCTCACCACCTTCCTGACCAACCGCCTGTTCGTCAGCACCACGGAACAAACCGAAAACAGCCAGTACGCGCTGATGAAGTCCATCGTCGACTTCAACCTTCAGGGCGCCGCCGGCCGCTCGCTGGCACGCGCAGAACTGGTCGCCAACATGCCCCGGGTCCAGGAACTGTTTGCCGCCGGCAACCGCGAGGCGCTGGTGAACGAACTCAAACCGATGTTCGACATCCAGAAGGACAAGCACAACACCGACCAGGCGCAGTTCCACTCGCCCCAGAGCATCTCCTTTCTGCGCCTGAATGATCCGGCCAAATTCGGCGACGACCTGAAATCGTCGCGCCCCATCGTGGTCGCCGTGCAAAAAGATCAGGTGGCGCGCAAAGGGTTGTCAATCTCCCGCGCCGGCCCCGGCATCTTCGGCGTGACCCCGGTCACCGACCGCGCCGGCAAATACATAGGTACTTTTGAGTTCGGCCAAAACTTCGGCGGCGTGCTGGATCAGGTCAAGACCGCTTACGGCCTGGAAACCGTGCTCTTCATCGACGAAGAGCGGCTCAAAAAGAGCTCGCCCGGACTGGGCGGCGACATTTTCTCCGAGAAGAACCGCGTCGGCCGCTACATCAAGTTCCAATCGACCAACTGGGAACTGATGAGCAAGCTGGTGAGCGACACCGAACTGTCCCAGCCTGGCATCGAAAACCAGCCTTATGCCCGCGAAGCGCAGGACACGCCCTACGGCGTGGTGATCATTCCCCTGCGCAATCCCGCCGGCGAACAGCTGGGCATGATCGCGGTGGCCAAGGACTTCAGCCCTTCGCGCAGCGCCATGGGTCAGTCCATGATCTGGCTGGCGATGTACTCGCTGTTTGCGCTGGTGATTTTGGCCGGTGTGATCCTGATGGTGATTCGCGGCGCCATCGTGCGTCCGCTGGCCGAGCTCAACCCGCGTTTTGCCGCCCTGGCCGACGGCCAACCGGCCGAGCCCCTGTCCAACCCCGAGGCCTATTACAGCGAAATCGGCGTCTTGGCGCAGACCTATGAACGCCTGCGCCTGCAACAAGAAGCCGCACAGTCGGCGGGCAAGCCATGAGGCGCTGGCTGATTGCGGCCGCGCTGGCCGCACTGGCCCTGGGCAGCGCCCAGGCCAAGGACACCCCCGCAGCCGCAGCCGCCGCAACCGAGCCGGGCAAAAGCCTGACCTCGCTGCCGCAAGGCCGCGGCCTGCCCGTGGTAGTGCGCGCCGGCTTGAGCTTCATTGAGCTCAAGGGCATCAACGAGAACGAGGAAACTTTCACCGCCACGGTGGACACCCGCCTGCGTTGGCAGGATCTGCGCCTGGCTTATCCGGCCGAGCAGGCGCCGGCCGGCTATCTGGAGTTCCTGGACGGTGAGGTGGAGAAAAAACTCGCGCAGATCTGGCATCCCAACGTGGAGTTTTCCAATCTCAAGGCGACACCGGCTTTCCAGAAGCGCAACCTGCGCATCTCGCCGGACGGCCGGGTCGAGCTAATGCAGCGCACCACGGCGGCCTTTGAAACCGGCTACTCGCTGGAAAACTTCCCGTTTGACCGCCAGAAGCTGGGCGTGGAAATGATCTCGCGCAGCGAACCGCTGGAACGGCTGGTGCTGGACTACCGCCAGGACGAGCTCGAGTTCAGCAACACGCAGCACAACGCAACGCTGGACGGCTGGTCCGTCGGCCTGGTCGAGTTGTCCAAGGACTCGGTTGGCGCCTGGCGCGGTGAGGCCAACACCCGCGTGAAAGCCGCTCTGGTGGTCAAGCGCGAGCAAAAAAGCCTGCTGGCCACGATCTTCGTGCCGCTGTTCGCCTCGCTGCTGATTCCGCTGCTGGTGCTGTGGCTGAACCGGATCGACGAAGACGGTGAGTTTGCGGTCGATGCCTTCGAGCTGACCAACATCAGCATAGGCGGCCTGTTTGCCGTGGTGGCGCTCAACTTCACCGTCAACTCCAGCTTCGTCAAGCTGGCCACGGGCGACAACCCGGTGATGCGCCTGTTCGGGCTGAACTACTTTTTGCTGGCCGTCAGTTTTGCCGTGGGCATACTGCTGTACCGCTACAGCGGGGTCAAGCGCCTGTTCGGCACCCATGTGCAGCAGGAGTTTTATGCCTTCATCAACTGGGCCATCCCGGTACTGGTGTTCGGCACCGCGACGGCGATGGTTCTGATGGCGGTGTTCTAAGCGCTTAGACCCAAACACCTTGCCGGTGGTCCCGGCAAGGTGCTTTGCTCCGCTAGGTATGGCGTCAGACACGAACAGCAAGCCCTTGAATGCGGCAGGCAAAAGAGCCCTAGAATGAAATCTCTGTATAGGGGCGACATCCTCAAGTAAGCCCTGCCCTACTTGCCCGCTCAGCACGCTACCTGCAACCCTCCTACTCATGCGCATTCTTCTGGTAGAAGACGAACTCGATATGGCGTCGTGGCTGGTGCGCGCGCTCAAGCAAAGTGGCTTCGTGCCTGACCACGCCAGCGACGCAGGCACGGCTGAGGCCTTCCTCGCCGCTACGGAATACGACGCCGTGGTGCTGGACCTGCGCCTGCCCGACCGACACGGCCTGTCCCTGCTTGCCGACATGCGCAAGTCCGGCAACCGCACGCCGGTGCTGGTACTGACAGCGCAAGGTTCCCTGCAGGACCGGGTACGCGGCCTGAACCTCGGCGCCGATGATTTCCTGACCAAGCCCTTCGAACTTGAAGAACTGGAAGCGCGCCTGGCCGCACTAGTGCGGCGCAGCCGCGGCCGTCCGCATGTGCCGCTCCACTGCGCCTCGCTGTCTTGCGACCACGAAAGCCGGGCATTCACACTCGCCGGATCGCTGCTGCCGCTGACGCCCCGTGAGCACGCGGCCCTGACGGCGCTGCTGGTACGCAGCGGCACACCGGTGGACAAGTCACAACTCTCCAGCAAGGTCTTCCCGCACAACAGCAGCGCCGGGCCCGACGCGATCGAGTTGGTGCTGCACCGGCTGCGCCGCAAGCTCGCAGGCAGCGACGTGCGCATCGTCACGGTCCGCGGCCTGGGCTACATGCTGGAAAGCATCGCCCATGCACCCGCCCAAACCTGAGCGCGGCCGCTTCGGCATCCGGGCGCGGCTGCTGACCCTGCTGCTGCCCGGCGTTCTGGCCTTGCTCGCTCTTGACAGCTGGAATGACTACCGCGCCCTGCGCGCCCTGGTGCAGGACGCCTACGATCAATCCATGCTGGAGCCGGTGAGCGCACTGAGCAACAGCATCGGACTGGCCGCCGACGGCTCCATCCGCGTGAATACACCTTTCTCGGTGCAAGCCATGTTCGAAGCGACCCGGCCGCAGTACAAGCACCTGTACGTCGGATTGACGCCTTTGCCTGATGGCCAGTCCGACAGCAACCGGTCCGCCAGTGAGGTCACGCTGCTCGGCGAGTCCGATCTGCCGCGACCACCCGTGCCCCCTGACAACAACGGCCAATCCGTCTGGTACGACGCTGTCTATCGTGGCTACCCGGTACGCGTGGTGGCCGTGCATCGCACCGCGCTTGACGGGCACGCCAGGCCCTTCCGCATCCTGATCCAGGCTGCCGAAGGGGCGGGCCCGCGCTTGCAGGCGCAGGCCGATTCGCTGCGCCAGGAGCTCCTGCGCGATGCCCGCATGGTGCTGGTGATGATTCTGCTGGTCTGGCTGGGCGTGAGCTGGTCTTTGCGACCACTGGAGCGGCTGCGCAAGTCCGTGCTGCAAAGCAAGGGAAGTGACCTGAAGCCGCTGGACACCAGCGATGTTCCGCATGAAGTGGCACCGCTGGTCGATGCCGTCAACCAGTACATTGCCAGCTACCGGGACTTGCTGGACCAGCAGTCGCAATTTCTGGCCGATGCATCGCACCAGTTGCGCACGCCGCTGGCCATCATGCTGACCCAGGCAGGTTTCGCGTTGCGCGAAAAAGACCCGGAACAGCTTCACGAGACCTTGCGTGCCATCGTCACCCAGATTTCGCGCAGCAGGCGCCTGTGTGAGCAACTGCTGTCGCTGGCCCACGCGAGTGAAAAAACCCTGACCGCCGACGCGCCGGACCTCGTGGATCTCAATGCGGTTGCCAGAGATGTCGTGCTGCAGTACCTGACGCTGGCGCACGAGAAAAATCAGGATCTGGGCTGGACGGATGCCCGGGAAGAACGGCCGGCCGAAGACGTCAAGGACGACGCGCCCTCCCCATCCGGGCTAGCCGCAGCGCCGGTGGTTCCAGTGCTGGCCAGAGGCCCCGAGCTGCACGAGGCGCTTGCCAACCTGGTGCACAACGCCATTGTGTACACGCCATCAGGCGGACGCATTACCGTGATGGCGAGCATCCGGGACGGCATGGCGCTGGCCGAAGTTCACGACAGCGGCCCTGGCATAGACAAGGCGCGGCGGGCGGCAGTTTTCGAACGATTCCACCATGGTGGAAGCAGCCCCGGCAAGGGTCCGCATGGGGCCGGACTGGGCCTGGCCATCGCACGCGCTTACGCCAGGCGTAACGGCGGCGATATCGAGCTGGCGGACCTCGCTGCTCCTGACGCGGGCGCGGCCTCAAGCACCAGCGGCTTGCGTGCCATCCTGCGCCTGCCTCTGGCACCCGGCCACCAAGGCTGAGCGCACACGACTCAAGCGCTGAAGCCTCCTAATTGGGTGCAGCCCGGAGCCTCAAGGTCGCTGTGCGCAGCAACCCCAAACCAGCTTGCCAAGCCACGGCAAGCGGCGCGATGCGCGCTCGCGCCACAGTCATATTACGTGTTAGTGATAACACGTATTTTGAGGCTGAGCGTGCAAAACGAAAGCCGATTGGAAGCCTCGCTCCATAACATCCCTCCAACCCGAACGCCTCGCCAGTTGCGCTTTGCATGATCTGAGGGCACGGGGCAGAACCACAAGGAGACCCGGATGAACCAAGCCTCAATGTATGACAACGCCGCACCGGCGCAGCCCCGGAGGCGCTTGTCATGAACATGAACAACCGAAATTTCGTCAGAGGCCTGTGCCTCATAGCGATCGCCCTGCTGTTTGGCTCGGTGGCGCTGAAATACTCGATAGGCGAATTAAGCCGCTCCGGGCCCGGAATGTTTCCCCTGATCGTGAGCGCTTTGCTTTTGGTGGTTGGCTTGCTCTCGGTGGTGCGTTCGCACTTCGTCGACCCCGTACCCCTGGACTACAGCGTCAAAAACATCGCCCTCATTTTGCTGAGCCTGGTCGGGTTTGCGCTGATTTCCGAGCACATCAACATGATCCTGGGCATCATATTTTTGGTGTTCTGCTCGACGTTTGCCGGCACTTCGTATTCCGTGGTGCGCAACATCAAGATCTCCATTGGCCTGATCGCCGTGGCCTTTGCCTTCAAACACTTACTCGGCCTTAGCCTGCCCTTGTACTGATATGGACATCCTACACAACCTCGCGTTTGGTTTCGAACACGCGCTGACCTGGCAGAACCTCCTTTACTGCGCCCTTGGCTGCACGGTGGGCACGCTCATCGGGCTGCTACCTGGACTGGGCCCCTTGTCCACCATCAGCTTGCTGCTACCCCTGACCTACTCCATTCCCACTGGCGGCGCGCTCATCATGCTGGCCGGGATTTACTACGGGGCGCAATACGGCGACAGCGTGAGCGCCATCACCATGAAGATTCCGCACGCCAGCAGCATCGTCGCCTGTATCGATGGCTATCAGATGACGCTCAAAGGAAAAACCGGCCTGGCCTTATTCACCGCGGGTATTTCCAGCTTCATTGGCGGCACCGTGGCCATTGTGGTGCTTTCGACCTTGGCACAACCATTGGGCGAGGTCGGGTTCCTGTTCGGGCCGGCCGATTACTGCGCCCTCATGCTGCTTGGGTTTTTCTGCGTCAGCTTTGTCAGCAGCGGCAGCTTGCTCAACGGCCTGGCCATGGCCATGGTCGGCGTTCTGCTCGGCATGGTCGGTACCGATGTGAACAGCGGCGTGGCGCGCTACACCATGGACCTGGCCTTTCTGACCGACGGGATTGGCCTGATCAGCATCGCCCTGGGCTGCTTCGGCATTGCCGAGGTGGTGAAAAACCTCGACAACAAAAACGTACACACGCCTTTCAACGGCACGATCAAGCTGATGCCGACCTGGCCCGAGTTCAAGCGCATCATTCCCAGTGCCTTGCGCGGCAGCGTGATTGGCTCCGTCCTCGGCATCCTGCCCGGCGGCGGCCCCACGATCGCCCAGTTCGCCGCCTATGCGGCTGACAAGAAGTTCAGCAAATACAAGCACGAGATCGGCACCGGATGCATCGAAGGGGTGGCCGGACAGGCGGCTGCCGACGAGGCGGCGGCACGCACCAGCTTCATCCCGCTGATGGCCATTGGCATTCCCGAAAACGCAGTCATGGCCCTGATGATGGCCGCCTTCGTCGTCAAGGGCATCCAACCCGGCCCCAACATGATCGCCAGCCACCCCGATTTGTTCTGGGGTCTGGTAGCCAGCATGTGGGTGGGCAATTGCTTCCTGGTCATCCTCAACGTGCCCCTGGTGCGCTACTGGTTGTCGGTCTTCAAGATCCCCTACACCGTGCTGTTTCCGGCGATCCTCTTTTTCTGCTGCATCGGTACGTTCAGCATCAACAACAGCCTGGATGACATCTTCATCACAGCCGTTTTTGGCCTGATTGGCTATTTGTTTCTGCGCCTGGATATGGAGGCTGCGCCACTCCTGCTGGGCTTCATTCTGGGCCCCATGCTGGAGGAAAATTTCCGCCGCGCCATGCTTCTGAGCCGGGGTAGCTTCAGCGTGTTCGTCAACCGCCCCATCAGTGCCACCTTGCTCGCCGTGATCGGAACCCTGGTCGTGTGGCAGGTGGTGACATTTGCCCGGAAGTTGATAAAAGCACCGGATCACAAGATTCATAGCGGGCCAAGTGCGCCAAGTGCGCCTGTCATAGTCGGCAGCGCGCCAGCTGTCACGGCCAAATAAGGCCACCTTGGCGCAACGACCATGATGCCCGCACGCATAAAAGACTGCGCCCCATTTCGATTCGCAGCGCCAGCGCTGATGGATAGGACGGGCTGCAGGGGCGGTAATTGTGTTGAAATAAGTCCTTCCTTCAGGAGACATTCAGCCATGAACCGCAGATCTTTTATCCAGGCGGGCGCTTTCGCCTCGCTGGTCGCAACCACTCCATTTTTGATAGCTGCTCACGCACAATTGACGGGGGCTACAGGCCAAAAACGTCATCAAATCGTGATCCAAATGAGTGACAACGATCCGGCCAAGTGGAACCTGGCGCTCAACAACGCCAGAAACCTGCAAGAAGACGTGGGCGCCGCCAACGTCGATATCGAGATCGTCGCCTACGGACCCGGCATTGGCATGCTCAAACTCGAATCCCCGGTCGGCGCCCGCATCGCCGATGCGATGAAGGCCAACATCAAGGTCATGGCCTGCGAAAACACCATGCGCGGCCAGAAGCTGGGCAAGGACGATATGCTCAACGGCATCAGCTACGTGCCCGCCGGCGTGACCGAGATCATGAAGAAGCAAGGCGAAGGCTGGGCTTATTTGCGGCCTTGATGGCGGGTAAGCAGCACAGGCTGCGCCAGACCTGCTCCTATAATCAAAATCACGCGGGTGTAGTTCAATGGTAGAACGGCAGCTTCCCAAGCTTCATACGAGGGTTCGATTCCCTTCACCCGCTCCAGATAAAACAAAAGGCCCCTAGGGGCCTTTTTACTGGGCGAATGAAAACCCGTCTATCAGATCAGCTTGACGCCGGTCTTGGCTTGCAAGGCCTCCAAGCTCACGCCTGGCGCCAGCTCAATCACTTTCAAACCTGCGGGTGTCACGTCCATCACGGCCAGATCGGTGATGATGCGGTTGACCACGCCCACGCCGGTCAGCGGCAAGGTGCATTGGGGCAGGATTTTCAGGTCTTCCGTGCCGTCTTTCTTCTTGGCGACATGCTCCATGAGGACGATCACGCGCTTGACACCGGCGACCAGATCCATGGCGCCGCCCATGCCCTTGACCATCTTGCCCGGAATCATCCAGTTGGCCAGGTCGCCCTTCTCGCTGACCTGCATGGCACCCAGGATGGACAGGTTGATCTTGCCGCCGCGAATCATGGCAAAGCTGTCGTGGCTGCCGAAGATTGAGGAGCCCTTGATGGTGGTGACGGTCTGCTTGCCGGCGTTGATCAGGTCGGCATCGACTTCTTCTTCGGTCGGGAATGGGCCTATGCCCAGCATGCCGTTTTCCGACTGCAGCCAGACTTCCTTGTCACCGGTGAAGTTGGCCACCAATGTTGGAATGCCTATGCCGAGGTTGACATAGAAACCATCTTCGAGTTCCTGGGCGGCACGCGCCGCCATCTGGTCTTGAGTCCAGGCCATTATTTCGCTCCTTCGGATACGGTGCGCTTTTCAATGCGTTTTTCGGGATTCGGATTATGCACGATGCGGTGCACATAAATGCCTGGCAGGTGAACCGAATCGGGAGCCATGTCACCGGTTTCCACCACCTCCTCCACTTCCACGATGCAGACTTTTCCGGCCATGGCAACGGCCGGGTTGAAGTTGCGGGCCGTGAGGCGGAACTGCAGATTGCCCGACTTGTCGGCGCGGTGCGCCTTCACCAGCGCCACGTCAGGCACCAGGGCGCGCTCCATCACATAGGTTTCACCGTCAAAGTCGCGCAACTCCTTGCCTTCGGCCACCAACGTGCCCACTCCGGTCTTGGTGAAAAAGGCCGGAATGCCGGCGCCACCGGCACGCAGCTTTTCGGCCAGCGTGCCTTGCGGCGTGAATTCCAGCTCCAGCTCGCCGGCCAGGTACTGGCGTTCGAACTCCTTGTTCTCGCCGACATAGCTGGAGATCATTTTCTTGATCTGACGCGTTTCCAGCAGCTTGCCGAGGCCGAAACCATCGACGCCCGCGTTGTTGGAGATCACGCTCAGATTTTTGACCCCGGAATCGCGCAAAGCGTCAATCAAGGCCTCCGGAATGCCGCACAATCCAAAGCCACCTACGGCCAATAACTGGTCGTCCTTGACGACACCCTTGAGTGCCGCTTCCGCGGAAGGATAAAGTTTGTTCACAAATGTCTCCTGGTAAACATCAGTTGCTCCTGCAAACGGCCCACAAGGCCGGGATATCGCTACGATACTACGTATCTGCATACGTAGTTTTTCGTAAAGGTTAGCCCCATGGAAGTGAATTACCAGCTCGCTTTCGACCTGGCGCCGGTGGGATTGGTGTTGTCGCGCAACCGTTCCATTGTGGACTGCAATCAGCATGTCTGCGAGATGTTCGGCGCTGCCCGCGAACAGCTGATCGGGCAGTCTTTCCTGATTCTCTATCCCAGCGTGGACGAGTACGAGCGCATAGGCGCGCGCATGCTGCCCATACTCAATGCCACCGGCATGTATTCCGACAACCGCATCATGAGGCGCTTCGATGGACGCCTTAAAGGCGAGACCTTCTGGTGCCATGTCACCGGGCGCGCACTGAATCGCAGCGTTCCGCATGAGGCCGGTATCTGGACCTTTGAGGACCTGAGCGCCAACCGGCCCGTGACCGCCGAGTTGACGGCACGCGAGCGAGAAGTGGCCGCCCACCTGATGCGTGGACTGACCTCCAAGGAGATAGGTCGCGCCCTCAGCATCAGCCACCGAACGGTGGAGATTTACCGCGCCCGCCTGATGCGCAAGTACAAGGCCTCGACCACCGGCGACCTGATACAAAAAATGATGGCCGGCTAAGCCGACAGGCACAGCGAGCCGCGAGGCATATTGATCGCTATTGTTTTTATAGCTTCTAGTGCATACAGAACAAGGGCTAGAGGCCGAAATGACTCAAAATTTCAGGCCTTTTTTGGCGCATCCACCACCTCGGCCGCACTGCGAAAGGCTTCCACGGCCGTCGGCACGCCGCAGTAGATGCTGGCGTGCAGCAACACCTCTTGCAGCTCTTCGGGCGTCACACCGTTGTTAAGCGCGCCGCGCACATGACCCTTGAGCTCATGCTGCTTGCCCAGCGCCGTCAGCATGGCCACCGTGATCAGGCTGCGCGTTTTCAAGTCCAGGCCAGGCCGCTGCCAGACGTCGCCCCAGGCGTTGCGCGTGATGTAGTGCTGCATGGGCAGCGTGAAGTCGGTGGCACTGCCGAAGGCCTTGGCTACAAAGTCCTCGCCCATCACCTGCTTGCGGGTGGCCAGGCCTTGGTCGAATTGAGAATCCATAAAGCGTGTACTCCAAAAAATCGACAGCATAGCCTTGCGCTACGCGATGGCGCGACTGGCTATCGGCGCATTGAAGAATTACTATGGGCAAGCTATTGCCTGCCCGATAGCCAGCAAACACAATCAAGTTGTCATCAATAGCAAACCCCTATTAAAGGAACACACCCATGACCAAATTGACCACTGCCGCCGGCGCACCGGTAGTTGACAACCAGAACACCCAAACCGCAGGACCGCGCGGCCCGGTGCTGCTGCAGGATGTCTGGCACCTGGAAAAGCTGGCGCACTTTGCCCGCGAGGTGATTCCCGAGCGCCGCATGCATGCCAAGGGCTCGGCCGCCTACGGCAGCTTCACCGTCACGCACGACATCACCAAGTACACCAAGGCCAAACTGTTCTCGCAAATCGGCAAGAAGACCGATCTGGTGCTGCGTTTCTCCACCGTCGCCGGCGAGCGCGGCGCGGCCGATGCCGAACGCGACATACGCGGCTTTGCCGTCAAGTTCTACACCGAAGAAGGCAACTGGGACCTGGTCGGCAACAACACGCCGGTGTTCTTTCTGCGCGACCCGCTGAAGTTTCCCGACCTGAACCGCGCCGTCAAACGCGACCCGCGCACCAATCTGCGCAGCGCCGAAAACAACTGGGACTTCTGGACCCTGCTGCCCGAGGCGCTGCACCAGGTCACCATCGTCATGAGCGACCGCGGCTTGCCCAAGTCCTACCGCCACATGCACGGGTTCGGCAGCCACACCTTCAGTTTTCTGAATGCCAAGAACGAACGCTTCTGGGTCAAGTTCCACTTCATCTCGCAGCAAGGCATTGAGAACCTGAGCGATGCCGAGGCGGCGGCGCTGGTCGGCCATGATCGCGAAAGCCATCAGGCCGACTTGCTCAACGCCATAGATAACAAGGACTTCCCGCGCTGGAATCTGAAGATCCAGGTCATGCCCGAAAAAGACGCCGCCACCTACCACCTGAACCCGTTTGACCTGACCAAGGTCTGGCCGCATGGCGATTACCCGCTGATCGACGTCGGCGTGCTGGAGCTCAATCGCAACCCCGAAAACTACTTCGCCGAAGTCGAGCAACTGGCCTTCTCGCCCGCCAGCGTGGTGCCCGGCATCAGCTTTTCACCCGACAAGATGCTGCAGTCGCGCCTGTTCTCTTATGGCGATGCGCAGCGCTACCGCCTGGGCGTGAACCACTACCAGATTCCGGTGAATGCACCCAAGTGCCCCTTCCATACCTCGCACCGCGACGGAGCCATGCGGGTGGATGGCAACAATGGCTCAGAAATTGGCTACGAGCCCAATAGCAAAGGCGCGCTGCAGGAGCAGCCCGATTTTGCCGAGCCGCCGCTGTCGATTGAAGGCGCAGCCGACCACTGGAACCACCGCGTGGACGAGGACTATTACTCGCAGCCCGGCAATCTGTTCCGCCTGATGACGCAGGAAAAGCAGCAACTGCTGTTTGACAACACGGCACGCGCGGTCGGCGGCGCATCCAAGGCCATCCAGGAACGCCACATCGCCAACTGCAGCAAGGCCGATCCGGCTTACGGCGCCGGGGTGGCTAAGGCTTTGGCAAAGGGATGAGCAAGCCTTCACCTAAGCTGGTGTTTTAGGTTCAGGCAAAGCACACCTGTGGGGGCGGCTAACCCCTCCCCCCGTTTCCTGTTCTTTCGCCCCGCTCTTTCGCCCCGTTGTGGCTAAACCTGTTCAAGCCAGTTGCGCTTGCGGCGCGGGCGCGGCCGCAAAAAGATTTTTTCCGCACGCACTTTCATCCCTGGGTCCTGGCCATTTAGGCCCTACACTGCGCTGTCGGATTTGTTTCATATCGTTTCAATGGTTACAAGCAGTTCCGATATCCTTTGAAATAACCAACCAGGTCCCTGCTTCATGAACAAACTGCTCCTCGCCCTTGCCTCCGCATGTCTGATTTTTTCCGTCACCTCGGCCCGCGCCGCTGACGACTACAACAAGCCGCCTGCTGGCGACAAGGTGTACGCGCAATGCCTCAAGACTTCCAACAGCAAGTGGGAAGGCGGCAATGACAAGAGCGCCGTCAAGGGCCAGACCAATGCTCAAGCGTTCTGCACCTGCATGTGGAACGAAACCCCCGATGATTTCAAGGGCAACCTGGCCACCTTCTCGGAAAGCGCCAAGGGCAAGTCCGTCAACAAGATGTGCGAAAAGCACTCCGGCTGGGGCGAATAAGGCGCGGCGCGCAAACGCTGACGCTTCAAGCGCATGAATACGCCGCCAGGGCAACCCGGCGGCGTTTTTTTTCGCCCTGCAAAGGCCTAGCGCCAAGCGCCTGCCTTCCGTCAGGGAACGTATCATTCTCCAAAGATCGACAGCCCCACCAGAAAGAGAGACAAGCCATGACCGTTCGCTACCCCGCCCCCGACATCAACGACTTGCCCGATGACATCAAGGCCAAGGTGCTGGAAGTCCAGGAAAAAGCCGGTTTTGTGCCCACGGTCTTCCTGGCGCTGGCGCGTCGCCCGGCCGAGTGGCGCGCCTTCTTTGCCTACCACGATGCGCTCATGCTCAAGGAAGAAGGCTCCAACCCCGCCGGCTCGCTGAGCAAGGGTGAGCGCGAGATGATAGTCACCACCACCAGCGCCGCCAACCATTGCCTGTATTGCGTGGTGGCGCACGGCGCGATCCTGCGCATCTACGAAAAGAAGCCGCTGGTCGCCGACCAGGTGGCGGTCAACTACCGCAAGGCCGACATCTCGCCGCGTCAGCGCGCCATGCTGGATTTTGCGATGAAGGTTTGCCAGCAGTCCGACCAGATTGAAGACGCCGATTTTGCTGCCCTGTACCCGCACGGCTTCAACGACGAAGACGCCTGGGACATTGCCGCCATCACCGCTTTCTTTGGCTTGTCCAATCGCATGGCCAGCTTCAGCGGCATGCAGCCCAACCCCGAGTTCTACCTGATGGGGCGCGTGCCCAAAGCGGCCAAACCGGCTCCGCCGGTTCAGTGATTTTTTGCTATTTATTTAATAGCTGCTTGCGCATATGGCTAGTGCGCTGCAGCCCTATTTCTCTTAAATTCAGGGCATCACCTGCTGGCGCATCCAGTCCGGCATCGTTTTAGCCTTTTGTGCCGGGAAATCCACCCAGATGGTGGTGGCGCCGCCGGCGGCGCAGATCACGCCGGGCTGGTCTACCCGCTCCATGGTGACCCAGCTTTCAAACGTGGTGCGCCCCGGATCGCTGGCATACATCTTGATCAGCACATCGCCCGGGTATTCCAGCTGCTTGTAGAAATTGCAAAAGGCATTGACGATCACCGGGCCTTCGCCCAGCGGGTCGGGCTTGCAGTCAATCGAATACAGCCAGTCGATGCGTATGGTTTCCATGTAGCGAAAGTAGCTGCCGTTGTTCAGGTGGCCCATCGCATCCATGTCGCCCCAGCGAATTGGAATGCGCATCTCGTAGACCAGCTTCTTTATCTCGGGAATTTCAATTTTCATGGTGGACAGTGATTAACGGTGAGCCCGTATGGAAGCCAAAATGCCCAGCGTGAACAGCACGCAGGCGCCGAATTGCGCCAGGCTGGGCCAATGGCCGTCCCAGGCAAAAGAGTACAGCAGCGCAAAAATGGTTTCGCTGACGATGAGCTGGCCGCACAGGCTGGCGCTCAGGCGCTGGCTCGCCATATTCCACAAAATGGTGGCCAGCCAGGTCGAGCCAAAACCGGCCATCAGGCACAGCAGCGCAAACGTGGCGCGGTCGTCGCGGGCGGCCAGCACATTCATATCGGAACCGGCGACGAGCCACATCAGCAGCGCCCCCAAACCGGTGGCCAGGCCCAACCAGTTGGCCCAGTCGGTCGCATTGACTTCCGGATGGCGCTTGAGCCAGGCCGAATTGAGGATGGCAAAGGTCGTCCAGCACACCAGCGACATCAGCGCAAAGGCGATGCCGCGCCAGAAATGCGTGGCAACGCCAGCGCTCGCCCCGTGCGTAGCGCCCATCATGAGCAGCAGGCCGGCGAAGGTCAGCGCCAGCCCCGGCAGCAGCGCGGCCCAACGCAAGCCCTGCGGCTTGCCCAACAGCATGATCCATAGGGGAATGGTGCCTATGATGAGGGTAGGCACTTCGGTGCCGGCATCGCGTATGGCCAGCACCAGCAGCAGGTAGTAGCCGCTAAAGCCCAGCAAGCTCATGCCCAGCGCGGCCCAGGCCTGGCGCAGCGTAGGCAGGCGGCGCCGGCGAAATCCCGGCAGGCCCAGCAGCATCACCGCCGCGGCCACCAGGCCATACACCGCAAAACGTCCGGCCGTCAGGTCTACCGAGGCATAGCCTCCCTCACCCATGGTGAGCATGCGCGGCGCCACAAACACCAGCCCCCACAGCGCGCCCGCCGCGAGCCCGGCCACAATGCCCGTCAGCACGCGCTAAACCGCGTTCGCCGTGGCAACCAGACGCAGGCCTAGCAAGGCCATGACCCCGGCCGCCGTGCGGTCCACCAGGGTCTTGCTGCGCAGGTAAAGCGCACGCGGTGCCGCCGCTGACAGCAGCACGGCAACCACGGCATACCAGGCGGTCTCCATCAGCAGCACGCCGGCCAGCAACAGCAGACCGGCCGCCAGGGGAAACTGCGCCGGCAGCAAGGCGGCAAACACGCTACCGTAGACCACGGCACATTTGGGATTGCTCAGCTGCGTCAGTAGCCCGAGACGAAACGACTGCCCCACCGTGTGACGGGCGACAGAATCATGGGCGGCGCTGATCGCCAGCGGCTGGGAAGCGTCGCGCCAGATGTTCAAAGCCATCCACATCAGGTACAGCCCACCCAGCAACTTCAGCGCGACATACAGGGCCGGTACGGCCGTCAGCACGGCATGCAGGCCAGCCAGCGCGAGCGTGGCAAAGACCAGCGCACCCAAGCCCATGCCCACAGCGGCGGCCAGTCCATCGGCACGCGAGCGCGCCACGGCGATGCGCGCCACCTGCACAAAGCTGGGGCCTGGGCTCACCACGCCGGCCAGCAAAGCCAAAAGAATCAGGCCCACCGGGCCAAGATAAGGGAGCAGGGATTGAGTCATCATGGGGTCGCGCGTGCGCGCAGGTGTGCGGGTTTCTCTTCTAAGGCCGGAAATTGTAAGGGCCGACTCAAACACCGAAACCGTCGTCGGCCGCAATGATGGCGCCGTTGACGAAATGACTTTCACCGCTGGCCAGCATGACCAGCAAGGCATCCAGGTCTTGCGGCTTGCCGATGCGCTTGCGCGGCAGCATCTGCACCAGTTTTTTGCCCTGCTCGGTTTCCCAGTGGTGGTGGTTGATCTCGGTGTCTATGTAGCCGGGGCAAATGGCATTGACGTTGATGCCGAACTTGCCCCATTCCAGCGCCATGGCCTTGGTCATTTGCACCACGGCCGCCTTGCTCATGCAGTACACGCCAATCTGCGGCAACACACGCAGGCCGGCCATCGAGGCGATGTTGATGATGCGCGCGCCAACAAAGCTGCCGGGCGCAGCGCCCTTGGCCCGGGCCAGCATGCGCTTGCCAACTTCCTGCGCGACAAAGAAGGCGCCCTTCACATTGGTGTTGAAAATGAAATCGTAGTCGTCTTCCGCGACATCCTGCAGGCGTTGCGTCGTGCTCACGCCGGAGTTGTTGACCAAAATATCTATGGGCCCGACCTCGGTTTCGGCATGCGCCACACCGGCCTTGATGCTGAGACAGTCCGTCACATCGAGCGACACCACATGGGCGGCACCGCCTTCGGCCTCGATCTGGGCGCGCAACTCCTTGAGCTTGTCCACCCGGCGGCTGGCCAGCACCACGGCGGCGCCGGCGCGACTCAGGGTTCTGGCAAACTGCGCGCCCAGCCCACCGGATGCGCCCGTCACCAGGGCAACGCGCCCCGAAAGATCCAAACTGTAAGTCATTAGAGATGCCTCCCGATGAACAAAGTGAACCAGCATCCGGGCCGTCTGCATTCGCACCCTAAAATCAACGGCGAGACAGAAAAACCAATCCTGAAATCATTATCAGCGAGTCCCCGATGAACACCCAAGAAATTCTGGCCCAGTTCGGTCCCCGTGAAGCTATGGAATATGACGTCGTCGTTGTCGGCGGCGGCCCCGGTGGCCTGGCCACGGCGATTCGCCTGAAACAGCTGGCAGCCGAAAAAGGCACAGAGCTGTCCGTCGTCGTGCTGGAAAAAGGCTCTGAGCCCGGTGCCCACATTCTCTCGGGCGCGGTGATGGACCCCAAGGCCTTGAGCGAACTGATCCCAGACTGGAAAGCACTGGGTGCGCCGCTGAACCAGCCGGTCACGGCCGATGAAGTGCTGTTCCTCACCGAAACCGGTGCGACCAAGACGCCAGCCTTCTTTGTGCCCGACTGCTTTCACAACGAAGGCAACTACGTCATCAGCCTGGGCAACGTGACGCGCTGGTTGGCGCAGCAGGCCGAAAACCTGGGTGTTGAAATTTTCCCCGGCTTTGCCGCCGCCGAAGTGCTCTACAACGACGACGGCTCGGTCAAGGGCGTGGCCACCGGCAACCTCGGCATTGGCAAGGATGGCGAGCCCACCGAAAACTTCCAGCTGGGCATGGAGCTGCATGGCAAGTACACCGTGTTTGCCGAAGGCGCACGCGGCCACCTGGGCCGCCAGCTGATTGCCAAGTTCAAGCTCGATGAAGGCAAGGACCCGCAGGCTTATGCCCTGGGCATCAAAGAGCTGTGGGAAATCGACCCGACCAAACACAAGCCAGGCCTGGTCGTGCACACCGCCGGCTGGCCCATGGACAGCAAGACTTATGGCGGCGGTTTTCTCTACCACCTGGAAGACAACAAGGTCACCTTGGGCTTTGTCACCGGACTGGACTACAGCAACCCCTACCTCAGCCCGTTCGAGGAAATGCAGCGCTGGAAAACGCACCCCAGCATCAAGGCCTATCTGGAAGGCGGCAAACGCATCAGCTACGGCGCACGCGCCCTCACGGCCGGCGGCGCCTCCAGCCTGCCCAAAACCGTGTTCCCCGGCGGCGCACTGATAGGCTGCGACGCCGGCTACCTCAATGCGGCCCGCATCAAGGGCAGCCATGCCGCCATCAAGTCCGGCATGCTGGCAGCCGATGCCGCCTACGCCGCCGTGACCGCCGGCCGTCAGCACGATGAATTGAGCGCCTACCCCGAGGCCTACGCCAAGAGCTGGCTGGCCCAGGAGCTGAACCAGTCGCGCAACTTCAAGGCCTGGTTCAAAAAAGGCCTGTACATAGGCTCCTTCATGACCGGCATAGAGCACTGGCTGCTGCCCAAGCTGGGCATCAAGAGCCCGCCCTGGACCTTGCACCGCACCACGCCCGACTACGCCATGCTCAAGCCGGCGGCCGAGTGCACGCCCATCGTCTATCCCAAGCCCGACAACAAGATCACCTTTGACCGTCTGAGCTCGGTGTTTGTCTCCAACACCAACCACGAAGAGCAGCAGCCGGCGCATCTGACGCTGAAAGACGCGAGCGTGCCGGTTCGCATCAATCTGGCGAAATACGCCGGTCCCGAAAGCCGCTACTGCCCGGCCGGGGTCTACGAGTTTGTGAAGAACGAAGACAACAGCGATCGCCTGCAGATCAACGCCCAGAACTGCGTGCATTGCAAGACCTGCGACATCAAGGACCCGACACAAAACATCGTCTGGGTGACACCAGAAGGCGGCGGCGGCCCCAATTACAGCGGCATGTAAACCAGCCGCCAAACGCCCGGGCTGGCCCGGCGCCACCGCATCCCAAAGCCCGGAATTCCGGGCTTTTTTCATGGCCGCTCTGCGCCTGGACCGACCGGCCCGGTGATGCCACATGGAACGGCGATTGCTCCAAGCCTGCGGTAAAAACACCAAGCCTTTTTATCCCCCGCTTAAGCGAAAACCCGCGCACGCTCTGCCCTGCGCTGCCGCAATAATGAGAGGGCTTGCGGCACCTCTGCGCATTCAAAAAATTCCTGAATCGACATCTATTTTGGAGACAGCATGAAGTTTTCTAAACTGCTTATCGGCCTGAGCCTGGGTCTGGGATTTATCGCTGCGGCGAGCGCGCAGACCACCATGAAAATCAGCATCTCCACGGCGCAAAACTCCCACCAGGGCGTGGCCATAGACACCTTCGCCAGGGAAGTTGAAAAGCGCACCGGCGGCCGCTACAAGGTGCAAACCTTTTACAACGGCGCGCTGGGCGGCGAACGCGAGTCGATTGAAGCAGTGCAACTGGGCACGCAAGAGCTGGCCTTCAGCTCCACCGGCCCCATCCCCAACTTCGTGCCCGAGACCAAGATCCTCGACGTGCCTTTTCTGTTCCGCGACAAGGCGCACGCACGCGCCGTGCTCGACGGCCCGATCGGCCAGGAGATGCTGGGCAAATTCGACGCCAAGGGCTTCAAGGCCCTGGCCTGGGCCGAAAACGGCTTTCGCCACATGACCAACAGCAAGCGCGACGTGAAGGACCCGACCGACCTGAAGGGCCTGAAGATGCGCACCATGGAGAACCCGGTGCACATCGCCGCCTACAAGGGCTTTGGCATCATCACCACGCCCATGGCTTTCCCCGAAGTCTTCACCGCCTTGCAACAGGGCACGGTCGACGGCCAGGAGAACCCGCTGCCGGTGATCATTTCGGCCAAGTTCGACCAGGTGCAAAAACACCTGACGCTGACCGGCCACGTCTACTCGCCCTGCATCTTCGTGATGAACAAGGCCAGTTTTGACAAGCTCAGCGCTGCCGACAAGCAGGCCTTTCTGGACGCCGCCAAGGAAGGCACGAAAGTCAACCGCGCGCGCGTCGACGAAGACGATGCCAAGGGCGTGGCCGACTTGCGCGCCAAGGGCATGACGGTGATCGACAACGTCGACAAGGCCAAGTTCGTGGCCGCGCTGGCACCGGTCAACGCCGAGTTCGAAAAGCAGTTCGGCAAGGCCAACCTGGACAAGATCCGCAACTACAAATAAGGCGCGCGCTTCGCTACTTATTTTGTAGCTGGATACGCCCGCAGTCATTGGACTTGCGGGCGTTTTCTTTGTCAAACTAGTGTATTTCCCATGAAACAAGCCTTTCTCAAATTTGAACGCTGGACCACGGGATTTTCCATGCTGGTGGCCTGCCTGATGCTGGTCATCGCCTCCACGCTGGGCATGTTCCAGATCATCACGCGCTTCGTGCTGGAGCAACCCGCCGAGTGGAGCGAAATCCTGATCCGCCTGAGCCTGATCTGGATGGTCTTCATGGGCATACCCATGGCCTTTCGCCAGGGCGCCATGGTCAGCGTCGATGTGCTTTACCGCTGGAGTCCGCCGCGCATCCGGCGCGTGCTCGACTGGGTGGTTTGTCTGGCCGCCTTGGCCTTGATCGCCGTCATCATCTGGTGGGGCTGGGATTACTCGCTGCGCGGGCGCGTGCAGTCCATGGCCGGCCTGGAGTCCATCTCCATGTTCTGGGGTTATGTGGCCATGCCGGTAGGCGGCATGTTTTGCGTCATCGGCCTCATAGGCAACCTGATAGATCCCCAACGCAACGAACTGGAGACGGCTCAATGACCGCAGTGATGATTTCAACCATGGTGCTGTGCTTCGCACTCACCGTGTCCGTGGCCGTGTCGATTGGCCTGGCCTCCATCCTCGGCATCCAGGCGTCGAATGCCAACATGCTGATCTCGGTCAAGGAAATGTTCTCGGCCATCAACAAGTTCCCGCTGGCCGCCATTCCCTTTTTCATTCTGGCCGGCAACCTGATGGAAACCGGCGGCATCTCGCGCCGCCTGGTCGAGTTCGCCAAAAGCATAGTGGGCGGCATACAGGGCGGCCTGCCCATGACCTGCGTGCTGACCTGCATGATTTTTGCCGCGGTCTCGGGCTCCTCGGTGGCGACCACCTTTGCCATAGGCGCCATCTTGATTCCGGCGCTGATCAAGCACGGCTACCCGACCGCCTATGCGGCGGCACTGCAGGCCACCAGCGCCGAGCTGGGCGTGATCATCCCGCCCTCGATTCCCATGATTCTGTACGGCGTCAGCGCCGAAGTCTCGATTGGCGAGCTCTTCATCGCCGGCTTCGGCCCCGGCCTGCTGATCGGCTGCGCGCTGATGCTGTTTGTGCACCTGTACTGCCGCTGGAAGGGCTGGGGCAAGCACGACGGCGACGGCCGCCTGCCCTTTGGCAAGGCCGCTCTGCAGGCCGGCTGGGCGCTCCTGATGCCGGTGATCATTCTGGGCGGCATTTACGGCGGCATATTCACACCCACCGAAGCCTCGGCGGTGGCGGTGTTTTATGCGCTGGTCGTCGGCATCGTGGTCTACCGCGAGATCAAGCTGCCCGACCTCTACAACATCCTGCGCAAATCGGTGCTGTCCAGCGCCGTCATCATGTTCATCATTGCCAACGCCGGCCTGTTCGCCTTCCTGATCACCCGCGCCGGCGTGCCCGACGCCATAGGCCACTGGCTGCAAGCCGTGCTGCAGTCGCCAGCGATGTTTTTACTGGGGGTCAATGCGGCGCTGTTCATCATCGGCATGTTTATTGAAACCAGCGCCGCCATCATCGTGCTGGCGCCCATACTGGCGCCGGTGGCCATGCATTTCGGCATCGACCCGGTGCATTTCGGGCTCATCATGGTGGTCAATCTGGCGCTGGGCATGATCACCCCGCCCTTTGGCGTGAACCTGTTCGCCGCCTGCACCGTGGCCAAAATATCGCTGGACCGCATCGTCACCCACCTCATCCCCTTTGTGCTGGTGATTCTGGCCTGCCTGATGGTGGTGACCTATGTGCCGCAACTGTCGCTGGCCCTGCGCGACCTGGTGTATGTAAAGTAAGCCTTAATACCTCAATCAAACGCCCGTCGGCAGCGCCCGTAACGGCCGGTTTCGGGCCCGGCTTCCGCTACACTTGCGGGGTCAGGAGAGAGTTTTCATCGCGAAAACCGCCGAAGGCGCATGTCACACCCTTTATGGTGGACTGAACGCTCAGGCAAAAGGACTGGCAACCGCCCCAGGCGCATCGCGCCGGGGCGTTCCCTACTGGAGAGAGGCCGCTTTCAAAGCGGTCCACCGAAGGAGCAAGCCTGCATCGCCAGGTGAATCTCTCAGGTAAAGTGGACAGCAGGGGCAGCCCATGACCCCTGGTCATGGATTCATGTTTGCCCCCATTGGAGAATGCCTTGTCCGACACCACTTCCGCGTCCCCCGCTTCGCTTTTCAAGACGCCGCTGCACGATTTGCATGTCGAACTCGGCGCCCGCATGGTGCCCTTTGCCGGCTATTCCATGCCGGTGCAATACCCGGCCGGCCTGATGGCCGAACACCTGCATACGCGCAGCGCCGCCGGCCTGTTTGACGTTTCCCACATGGGCCAGCTGCGCCTGGTTGGCCCTGACGCGGCCGCCGCGCTGGAGAGCCTGATTCCCGTCGATGTGATCGACCTGGCGCCGGGCAAGCAGCGCTACGGCCTGCTGCTCAATGAAGACGGCGGCATCATCGATGACTTGATGTTTTTCAACCGTGACTACGCCAATGGTGGCGATATTTTTGTCATCGTCAACGGCGCCTGCAAGGTCGGCGACATCGCCCACATCCAGGCAAAAATCGGCACTCGCTGCGAAGTCATCCCCATGCCGGACATGGCGTTGCTGGCGCTGCAGGGGCCGCAGGCCGTGACGGCGCTGCAGCGTCTGGCGCCAGGCGTGGAAAAACTGGTATTCATGAGCGGCGGCCGCTTCACGGTGGCCGGCTGCGACTGTTTCCTCACGCGCAGCGGCTACACCGGCGAAGACGGTTTCGAGATTTCCGTGCCGGCCTCACAGGCCGACACCCTGGCCAGAGCCCTGCTGGCCCAGCCCGAAGTGAAACCCATAGGCCTGGGCGCGCGCAACTCGCTGCGCCTGGAAGCCGGCCTGTGCCTTTACGGCAATGACATAGACACCAGCACCACGCCAATAGAAGCTGGCCTCAACTGGGCCATCCAGAAGGTGCGCCGCACTGGCGGCGCGCGCGCCGGCGGTTTTCCTGGTGCAGACAAAATCCTGACCCAGCTGAGCGACCCGGCCCAGCTGAGCCGCAAACGCGTGGGCCTGATAGCGCTTGAGCGGGTTCCGGTGCGCGAGCACACAGAATTGCAAAGCCTGGACGGCACCGTCATCGGCGAAGTCAGCAGCGGCCTGTTGGGCCCCAGCATCAACCAGCCGGTGGCCATGGGCTATGTCAGCCCCGAGTTCGCCGCCATAGGCACTCGCGTCAATGCCATGGTGCGCGGCAAGGCCGTGACCATGGAAGTCGCTGCCATGCCTTTCGTGCCCACCCGCTACTACCGTGGTTGAACACCGCGGCTGATTTTTTTCCTGCTACTTGAAGCAACGCTTTACCAAAACTCTGGAGATTTTCATGACGATCAAATACACCGAAGACCACGAATGGCTCAAGATTGAAGGTGACATCGCCACCGTAGGCATCACCGTGCATGCGCAAGACGCGCTGGGCGATGTAGTGTTTGTCGACCTGCCCGCCGTCGGCGCCCTGTTCGCGCAAAAAGAAGTGGCCGGCGTGGTGGAGTCCGTCAAGGCTGCGGCCGACGTCTACATGCCGGTCGGCGGCGAAGTCATCGAAGTCAACGACGCCCTGCGCGACGACCCCTCTTTGGCCAATAGCGACCCCTTGGGCGCCGGCTGGTTCTTCAAGGTCAAGCTGTCGGATCCGTCGCAGCTCGATGCGCTGATGGACGAAACCAGCTACACCAAGTTCTCCGCCGCCGCTTAAAAAGAATGCCCCTGCTTGGGGCGGCTCGGTGCTACGCGCGCCGGCCAGTGAACACCTATTCCTTCCTTCTTTAGGACTCGTATGTTGATGCAATCCGCCAAGCCGCTGGGCGAGCTTGAAAACCCTTCCGAATTCATTGCCCGCCACATCGGCATTGACGAGACAGACGAAGTCCACATGCTGGAAGTCGTCGGTTCGGCCTCGCGCCGCGAACTGATAGACGGCATCGTCCCGCGCTCGATTGCCCGCAAAAACGCCATGGTCCTCCCGGCACCAGTGACCGAAGCGGCGGCGCTGCACCAGCTCAAGGCGATTGCCGCCAAAAACCAGGTCTTCAAGAGCTTTATCGGCCAGGGCTATTACGGCACCCTCACACCTGGCGTGATCCTGCGCAACGTGCTGGAAAACCCCGCCTGGTACACCGCCTACACGCCTTACCAAGCCGAGATTTCGCAGGGCCGCATGGAGGCGCTGATCAACTTCCAGACCATGGTTTGCGACCTGACCGGCATGGCCGTCGCCAATGCCTCCATGCTGGACGAGGCCACCGCCGCCGCCGAAGCCATGACCCTGGCCAAGCGCAGCGTGAAAAGCAAAAGCAATGTCTTCCTGGTGGCCGGCGACTGCCATCCGCAAACCATTGAAGTGATGCAGACCCGCGCCAAACCGCTGGGCATAGAGATCAAGGTCAGCACCGCTGGCGCGACCCTGCCGCAGCTGATGGCCGAGGGCGATTACTTCGGCGTGCTGGCCCAGTACCCGGCCACCACCGGCAGCATTCACGACCTGCGGCCGCTGGCCGGCCAGGCCCATGTCGATGGCGCCGCCCTGTGCGTGGCCGCCGACCTGCTGGCGCTGACCCTGCTGGCCCCGCCCGGCGAATGGGATGCCGACATCGTGCTGGGCAGCACCCAGCGCTTTGGCATGCCCATGGGCAATGGCGGCCCGCATGCCGCCTACCTGGCCTGCCGCGAGGAGTTCAAGCGCTCCCTGCCCGGCCGCCTGGTCGGCGTCAGCGTTGACAGCCACGGCAACCCAACCTACCGGCTGGCGCTGCAAACGCGCGAGCAGCACATCCGCCGCGAAAAAGCCACCTCCAACATCTGCACGGCCCAGGTCCTGCCCGCCGTGATGGCCAGCATGTATGCGGTCTACCACGGCCCGCAAGGCCTCAAGCGCATCGCCGAGCGCGTCGCCACCTACACCGCCATCTTTGTGCGCGGCCTGCAGGAGCTGGGCTACGAAATCACCAACACCGGGGCCTTTGACTCGGTCACGGTGAAAACCGGAGACGCTACCAATTCGATAGCTGAGCGCGCCCGTCAGTCAAGGGCAAACCTGCGTTTTCGCTTGAATAATCACCTGGGCGTGTCGCTGGACGAAACCACCAGCCGCAAAGACATCGAAATGCTCTGGTCCTTCTTTGCCAAGCCGGGCCAGACGCTGCCAGTGGTCAGCGCCTTTGAAAAAGGCCTGGAGTCCCTGATTCCGGCCGACCTGCGCCGCACCAGTGCCTTCCTGACGCACCCGGTCTTCAACACCCACCACAGCGAAACCGGCATGCTGCGCTACATCCGCATGCTCAGCGACAAAGACCTGGCGCTGGACCGCAGCATGATTCCGCTGGGCAGCTGCACCATGAAGCTCAACGCCACCAGCGAGATGATTCCCATCACCTGGCCGGAGTTCGCCAACATCCACCCCTTCGCACCGCAAGACCAGCTGCAGGGCTATGCCGAACTCGACAAGCAACTGCGCGACTGGCTCTGCCAGGCCACCGGTTACGCCGGCATCAGCCTGCAGCCCAATGCCGGCTCGCAGGGCGAATACGCCGGCCTGCTGGCCATCAAGGCCTATCACGATGCCCAGGGCGGCAGCCACCGCCACATCTGCCTGATTCCGGCCAGCGCCCACGGCACCAACCCGGCCAGCGCCCAGATGGCCGGCATGCAGGTGGTGGTGACGGCCTGCGACGCCAATGGCAATGTGGACATGGCCGACCTGGAAGCCAAGTGCAAGCAGTACAGCGCGCACCTGGCCTGCGTGATGATCACCTACCCCAGCACCCACGGCGTGTTCGAGACCCAGGTGAAAGAGCTGTGCCAGCTGGTGCATTCGCATGGCGGCCGCGTCTACGTCGACGGCGCCAACATGAACGCCATGGTCGGCGTGGCGGCGCCCGGCGAGTTTGGCGGTGACGTCAGCCACCTCAATCTGCACAAGACCTTTTGCATTCCGCACGGCGGCGGCGGCCCGGGTGTCGGCCCGGTCTGCGTGGTGGCCGACCTGGTGCCCTACCTGCCCGGCCATGCCACGGCCGGCCTGCCGGTCAACGGCGTGGGCGCGATTTCTGCCGCACCGCTGGGCAATGCGGCCGTGCTGCCTATCAGCTGGATGTACTGCCGCATGATGGGCCCGGATGGCCTGAAGCAGGCGACCGAAGTGGCGATTCTGAGCGCCAACTACATCAGCGCCCGCCTCAAAGACCATTACCCCACGCTTTACGCCAGCGAAAACGGCCATGTGGCGCACGAGTGCATTCTGGACCTGCGCCCGCTCAAGGACACCAGCGGCGTGACCGCCGAAGACGTCGCCAAGCGCCTGATGGATTACGGCTTTCATGCGCCCACGCTGAGCTTCCCGGTGGCCGGCACCCTGATGGTGGAGCCGACCGAAAGCGAAACCCTGGCCGAGCTGGACCGCTTCATCAACGCCATGATCGCCATCCGCGATGAAATTCGCCACATCGAAGCCGGACATTGGCCGCAGGACAACAACCCGCTCAAGCATGCGCCGCACACCGCCGCCAGCCTGATGGGCGCCGACTGGGACCGCCCTTACAGCCGCGAAACCGGCGCCTTCCCGCTGGCCAACCTGAAGCAGGTGAAATACTGGCCGCCGGTGGGCCGGGTCGATAACGTTTATGGCGACCGCAACCTGTTTTGCAGCTGCGTGCCTGTGAGCGACTACCAGAACGCGTAAGCGCCCTGCCCCGTTCGGGGCAACGCTGACGCAGCCTACTGGCGCGCATGGACTCGCAAACCGTCCTGATTCTGGCCGGCGCCATCGTGGCCGGTTTCGTACAGGGGCTGTCTGGCTTTGGCTTTGGTCTGGTGGCCATGTCCTTCTGGGCCTGGACGCTGGCGCCCCAGCTGGCCGCCGCCATGGTGGTGACGGGCGCGCTGTGCGGCCAGCTGGTGGCGGCCGTGGCCGTGCGGCGCCGCTTTGAGCTGCGCGACCTGGCGCCTTTCCTGGCCGGCGGCCTGCTCGGCATTCCCATAGGCCTGCTGATCCTGCCCCTGCTGGACGTGCAGCTGTTCAAGGCCGGTCTGGGCCTGCTTTTGCTGTTCTGGTGCCCGGCCATGCTGATGAGCCAGCGCCTGCCCCGCATCACGGCGGGTGGCCGGCTTGGCGACGGCCTGGCCGGCGGACTGGGCGGCGTGATGGGCGCCATGGGCGGTTTTTCGGGCGTGCTGCCCACGCTCTGGTGCTCCTTGCGGGGCTATAAAAAAGACACCCAGCGCGCCATCATCCAGAACTTCAACCTGGCCATTCTCAGCGTCACCTGGCTGAGCTACGTCGCCACCGGCGTGGTGAGCTTCGCCACGCTGCCCATGCTTGCCCTGGTCATTCCGGCCATGCTGATTCCCACGCTGATCGGTGCCCGGGTCTACATAGGCATCAGCGAAGCCACCTTCCGCCAGATCACGCTGGGCCTGCTGACGGCCTCCGGCCTGGCCATGCTGCTGTCGGCGCTGCGCCATGGTCTGGCTGGCGCCGGCTGAGACCATGCCCGCCGTGGATAATTCCGCTGTACCGCCGCCTGTGCGCGTCGCCGGTGCCTATCAATCACTTTGCAACTCTTCCGAATGGATGCCATGAAAGCCTTTCTTGCCCTGACCGCCGCCCTGACCCTGGCCGGCCATGCCTACGCCGCCGCTCCGGCCGAAACCCTGCCCTCGGGCGTGAAGATTGTCCACACCGTTGACGGCAGCGGCGCGCAGCCCAAGGCCTCAGACACGGTGAAGGTGCACTACCGCGGCACCCTGGCCGACGGCAAGGAATTTGACAGTTCCTACAAGCGCGGCACGCCCGCCAGCTTTCCGCTGAATCGCGTGGTGCCTTGCTGGACCGAAGGCATGCAGAAAATCAAGGTGGGCGGCAAGGCCACGCTGACCTGCCCACCGGCCACCGCCTACGGTGACCGCGGCGCCGGCGGCGTGGTGCCGCCCAATGCCACGCTGACCTTCGAGGTCGAACTGCTGGCCATCGAAAAATAAGCTGCGCCCAATGAACCGGGCAGGCCGGGCCAGCGCACTGCCCGGCTAGCGCGGCCGGTCCAGCACGGCCAGCAGCGCCTCATTAAAGGCCTGGGCCTGCTCAAACTGCACCCAGTGCCCGGCCTCCTCGATAAACGCCAGGCCCCGGAAATCTCCGGCTTGCCGCAGGGCCGTTTCCAGCGCGGCCAATTTCCCCAGGTAAAGCGCATCTTCCCTGCCGTAAATCGCGTGCATCGGACAGCGCAGCTGCGCCAGCGAACGCAGCAGCGCATCGGTGCGCGACAGGCGCCGCCCCGTCATGCGGTCGCGCACCACATTGGCCACATGCAGGCGCAAGGTGGCCTCGCTAATGGCCTCGGACCGGTACAGCATCAGCGCCGCCAGATTGCCACGGTGCACCGCATCGCGCTCAGCAGCATCGGGCAGATGGCGCCAGGCGCGCAGACTGATCACCGGCTGCGGCGTGATGCCCAGCCCGGGTGCGCCAACCAGCATCAGGCGGGCGACCCGGGCCGGGAAACGCTCGGCCAGAAAGCCGGCCACCATGCCGCCAAAGGAAAAGCCGACCAGCTCGCAGGCGCTATCACCCAGCAGGATTTGCAGCCCCTGCTCCAGCGGCTCGGGCAAGGCATCGGCGTCGCCGCCCCGGGGTGGCATCGCCGAGTCACCGGAGCCCGGCAGATCGGGCACCAGCACCCGGCGCCCCGAGGCCAGCAGCGCAGCGATATTGCGCAGCCAGTGCGTCCAGCTGCCGCTGCCGCCGTGCAGCAGCACCACAGGCATAGTGCCGGACGGGCTGCTTTCGGGCCCCCAGAGATGCCAGACCAGCGAGCCCTCACCGCTGGGGGTTTCTCGGCGGGTGGCGCTTTGCAAAAGAAGCCTTGCCTCATCGGGCAGGGCAGGGTTTTCTGAAAATGTCATGCGACGTTTATACCTTCCCGTATTCCCGCCTGCCCCCTTCAGGACTGCGAAGGCCTGAAGACTACTATTTTAATAGCTGTACCCGCCCGTCAATCAAGGGCTGGAGGCCGATTTCATTGAGGACATTCGAGCAAAAAGCCCGCCAGGCGCAGCCAGTCAATCCTGCGGCTGGCTCAGCGCCTGCAGCCACTGCATGGCCTGCGCCAGCTCGTCGCGGGTGATTTCGTGGGCGTTGTGAAACTCGCTGTAGCGCAGCGTGATAGGCAGCTCCTGCACGGCACTGCGAATGGCGTGCGCATGGGCCAGCGGAATCACCGCGTCCACCGTGCCATGGCTGACCCACAAGTGCTTGCCCTGCAGCGCGGCGGCGGGCGCAATCAGTGGCAGCACCTGCTCCAGCAGGCGGCTGTGCATGACCATGGTGGCCTGCAGCAGCGCCGGCTGGGTCAGCAGCAAGGAAAGCGACATGATGCCGCCCTGGCTGAAGCCGCCGACCACCACGCGCTCGGCCGGAACGCCCAGTTGCTGCGCCGCCGCCGCGACCACCTGGGCGACCTGCGTGCGGCTGGCGACCTCCTGCGCCTCGTTGATGACGCGCCCGGCCGCCGTGACGGAGAACTGGAACCAGGCGTAAGCGCCTGGCCCCATGACATTGGGCGCGCGCAGGCTGAGCACGTGAAAATGCGCCGGCACATGGGCTGCTAGGCCAAACAAGTCCTGCTCGTTGCTGCCCACGCCGTGCATCAGCACCAGCAGCCAGGGTTGGGTGACGGCGGGGTCGGCCGGGCGGTGCAGATGGCTCAGGGAAAGATTCAGCATGGTGGTTTCTCGCGGTCTGGAAATGAAGTCAGGGAAGGAATCTAGTGGCCGGCTTCAGGCAGCCGCCGACAAGGCAAAGGTGTCCATGGACAAAATGCCGTACATCACCTCACGGCTAAGGTAGTCCGGCCTGGCCTGCTCGTCGGCCGCGCCCAAGGCAAAAAACAGCGGCAGGAAATGGTCCTCGCTAGGGTGGGCACGGCTGGCGGATGGCGCCAGCGCCCGGTAGTTGAACAAGGCCTGCATATCGCCGCGCGTCACGGCGTCCTCCACCCAGCGGCTGAAGGCCAGCACATAGGGTGCGGGCTCGCGCGCACCGCCGAAAAACTCCGATAGGTTGTGCGTCATGCTGCCCGAACCTATCAGCAACACGCCGCTGTCGCGCAGGCTGCGCAAGGCCCGGCCCAGGGCAAAGACCTCGGCCGGCCCCCAGCGCAGCGGCAGCGCCACTTGCACCACCGGCACGTCGGCCTGGGGGAAGAGATGCATCAGCGGCACCCAGGCGCCATGGTCAAAGGGCCGGCCGGCGTCGGCTTGGGCCTCTACGCCGACGCTGGCCAGCAGGCCAATCACTTCCTGCGCCAGCGCGGGATGGCCGGCGGCCGGGTATTGCAGTTCGTACAGCGGCTGCGGAAAGCCGCCGAAATCGTGCCAGGTCTGCGGTGCCGCTGTGCTCATGACGGCGGGCGCGCGCGCCATCCAGTGCGGCGACATGATGACCACGCCGCGCAGCGTATTGGCCTGGGTCAGTTGCTGGCCCCAGCGCGTCAGCGCCGGGCCGGTGTCACCGGGCTCCAGGGCAAACAGCGGTGCACCGTGGGAAATGAAGAGGGAGGGAAGTCGCTTGGCAGTCATGAGAAGTCATCCTTTCCTCAAACTATAGTTATCTATGAATCAGAGATAAATAACGAAACTATTGATTTATTGTTTTTAAATTATTGACAATCAAACTTTGCCGTCAGGATTCGCCATGGACCAACTCCGCCAGATCCAAGCCTTTACCGCCGTGGTGCAGAGCGGCAGCTTCGTCAAGGCGGCCGACCGCCTGGGCACGTCCAAGGCGGTGGTATCGCGCCTGCTGCAGGAGCTGGAAACCCAACTCGGCACGCGGCTGCTGAACCGCACCACGCGGCGGCTGTCGCTGACGGACTCTGGCCGCGACTACTTCGAGCGCTGCCGGCAAATCCTGGACGACCTGGCCGAGGCCAATGCGGCGGCCAGCGCCACCAGCACCCAGCCGGCGGGGCGGCTGAAGATCAACGCGCCGCTGACCTTTGGCAATCTGCACCTGGCGCCGCTGTGGGGCGAGTTTCTCAAGGTCTACCCGCTGGTCGAGCTGGACCTGACGCTGTCGGACCGGGTGGTCGATCTGGTCGAGGAAGGCTTTGATCTGGCCATACGCATCAGCGCCGCCGCCAGCCTGCCCAGCTCCAGCCTGGTGGCCAGGCCGCTAAGCAGCGACCGGGCCATTCTATGCGCCTCACCGGCCTACCTGCAGCGCGCCCGGCCGATTGAACGGCTGGCAGATCTGGCCGAGCACAGCGTGATGGCCTATACCTATTGGTCGGGCGGCGATGTCTGGAGCTTCGACGGCCCGCAGGGCCGGGAATCCGTCACCACCCACCCGCGCCTGCGCGCCAACAGCGGCGATACCTGCCGGGCGGCGGCGCTGGCCGACCAGGGCATCGTGCTGCAGCCGGGTTTTCTGGTCGGGCCCGACCTGAAGGCCGGCCGGCTGCAGGAAATCCTGCCGCTGCACCGCGGGCCGGCACTGACGATTCAGGCCGTCTACCCGAGTCGCAAGCACCTGTCGGGCAAGGTCAGGGTCATGGTCGATTTTCTGGCCCAGGCCTTCAAACAGCCCGGCTGGCTGTAAGCGCCGGCGCCGGACGCCGGCCATTCACTCCACCTTGCCGCGCAAAGCCTTGGTTTGCGAGCGCTGGCTCTTGCTTTGCAGGCGGCGCTGCTTGGAGCCATAGGTCGGCTTGGTGGCGCGCCGCGCTTTGGGCGGATTGGACACGCTGTCCACCACCTCCTGCAGCCGCGCCAAGGCATCAGCGCGGTTCATTTCCTGGGTGCGGTGCTGCTGCGCCTTCAGCACCAGCACGCCTTCCTGGGTGATGCGGCTGTCATTGAGCGCCAGCAACCGTTCCTTGATGGCCTCGGGCAGCGAAGAGGCCGGTATGTCAAAGCGCAAATGCACGGCGCTGGACACCTTGTTGACATTTTGCCCGCCCGCGCCCTGCGCCCGGATAGCGCTCAATTCCACCTCGCCCTCATCCACCAAAAACTTCAGGTCTGCCATAGCTCAGGGCCGCAAAGCGTGCATCAGGCCGCCCCGCCTATTCGGCCAGCGCGAGCAGGCCGGCGATCGCCAGGGCATAACCCTTGACGCCAAAACCGGCCATCACCGCCTTGGCGACGGGTGAGATATAGGAGTGATGACGAAACACCTCGCGCGCATGCACGTTGCTGATGTGCAGCTCGATCAGCGTCACGCCCGCGCCCTTGATGGCGTCATGCAAAGCCACGCTAGTATGGGTGTAGGCGCCGGCGTTGAGCACCACGCCGACCAAGCTACCCGCAGCCTGGGCGCGCCCGGCTTCCTGGATCGCGTCTATCAGCACGCCCTCATGGTTGCTCTGGCGAAAGTCGAGTTTGACGCCCTGCGCGGCGCAAGCCTGGGCGCACAGCACCTCCACATCGGCCAGCGTCTGCGAGCCGTACACGGCGGGTTCGCGCGTGCCCAGCAAGTTGAGGTTGGGGCCATTGAGGACCAGCACTGTTTTCATGAAAACTCTTTCTGTGATGAAACTGTAGGTATGAGTGTTGCGGCTTTTGCAGGCCCCGGTTCAAATTCCGGCGCAGCGCACGCCGTCTCTGCAAGGCATCAGCGCTGCTGATTATCGGCGCTGCAGTGCCGGTGGTGAAGTCGCGGTGTTCCAAGGCACGGCGCGGCTGGGCCGCGAGGGGTTCACGCTCCGCAAACTGCGTGTATTTCAAGGAGGTCGAGCCATCTCTCCTGTGCCGTCAGGAGGCCGCGTCCCTGTCAATAACTGAGGCGGGCCACGGCGCGCAAGGCCTCCGGTGTCGCCGTGCCAAAACCGAAAAATTCCAGGTAGGCCGGAATCTGCTCGAACAGCATGTCCGAGCCCACTTGCAGCTCACAGCCACGCGCCCGGGCTGCGCGCAAAAAGGCCGTCATCTCATTTTTCATCACCACCTCACCGGCAAAGGTCGACGGCGCCATGCGCGCGACATCTACCGGCAGCGGGTCGTCGTCATGCATACCCAGTGGCGTGGCATTCACCACTAGGTCATAGCCGGCCGGATCCTTGCTACCGGTGCTGACCTGCAGCGAAGGATAGTGCTTGCCCAGGCGGACGGCCAGGGCGTCGGCAGAAGCCGGATGAAGGTCGTACAAACCCATCGCGTTCACGCCGGCCGCCGCCAGCGAGGCGGCGATCGCCGAGCCCACGCCGCCGCTGCCCACCACCAGCGCGCGGGCACCGGCCAGTTGCCGGCCCTTGCGCAACACGCCGCGCACAAAGCCGGCGCCATCGAACATGTCGCCCAGCAGGCTGCCGTCGGGGCGGCGCAGGATGGCGTTGCAGGCGCCGGCGATTTCCACGGCCGGGGTGCATTCATCGAGCAGCGCGAGCGTCGTCACCTTGTGCGGCATGGTGATCAGCGCACCGCGGATGTTGGTGAGCTTGAACAGGTTCTTCAGCACCTGGGCATAGTCCTCGGGCTTGACTCCCATGGGCATCACCACGGCATCGATGCCGGCCTGCTCGAACCAGGGGTTGTAAATCATGGGCGCCTTGAAAGCCTCGGTCGGGTAACCGAGATGGGCAATCAAGGTGGTAGTGCCACGGATCATGGCCGCCGCCCCCACACGGCCGCGTACAAGGCATGGCTGCCAGCGATGGAAAACAGGATGCGATTCATGCGACTCGGAAAAGTGAAGCCACGGATAAAAGCATGTCACCCGGGGGGCTTGGTCAGCCCTCCCGAGTGGGGCGGTGTTACTTGCGCAGCTTGAGCAGTTCGGCCGTCAGTTCATTGACGGTGGATTCGCCCACACCGGCGGAGTACTTGGCAATCACAGGCTTCATCTTCTCGCGTAGCTTGGCCATTTCTGCGGGCGGCAATTCGGTGACCTGCATGCCGGCCTTCTTCAGTGCATCAAGCGTCGTTCCGGCGGCATCGCGGGCCATCTGACGCTGGTATTTGCCGGCTTCGACGGCGGCGTCGGACAGCAACTTTTTCTCGTCACCGCTCAAGGTGTCCCAGAATTTCTTGCTGATGATGACCGACTGCGGGTTGTAGACGTGGTTGGTCAGGGTCAGGTATTTCTGCACCTCGGAAAACTTGTTGGCCAAAATGGTATTGAGCGGATTTTCCTGCCCGTCCAGTGCTTTGGACTCCAGCGCGGCATAGACCTCGGGAAAGGCCATGGGGGTGGGGTTGGCGTCGAGCGCCTTGACCCAGTCCAGGTTGATGGGGTTGGGAATCACGCGGATTTTCAGGCCGGCCAGGTCTTCCACCTTGTTGATGGCGCGTTTGCTGTTGGTCATGTTGCGAAAACCCAGCTCCCAGTAGGCCAGGCCCACCATGCTTTTGTCCTGCAGTTTGTCGTGCAGTTTTTTGCCGAAGGGCCCGTCCACCACAGCATCGGCCTCCTTCGAATTGGCAAACAGAAAGGGAAAATCGTAAATGGCGAATTCCTTGACCTGACTGGCCAGAATGCCGGAGTTCAGCACCACCATTTCAATGGTGCCGCCCTGCAAACCCGACACATTGGGCGCATCGCCACCCAGCACACCACCGGGAAACAGGTTGACCTTGATCTTGCCGCCGGATTTGGCCGTGACGATCTCGGCGAATTTCTCCATCCCCATGACGATGGGATGACCCTTGGGGTTCTGGTGGGCGAACTTGATCGTGCGCTCCTTGATGTCCTGTGCCGAAGCCAGGCCAAAGGTCGCCAGGGCGACCGCAGCCACCAGAGTCTTGATCATCAAACGTTTCATGCTTGTCCCCTTGGAATAATTCGAAGTACGCAAACCTTGAATGTGCAGGGCGCGGCGTACCGGAAGCGCCCTGCAGCCGGAAAAACATCGTGTCAGTAAAACCACCTGGCAGGCACCATGACCATCTGGGGAAACAGCACCATCAGGAACATGACCCCAAACTGCGCCACCATGAAAGGCCATACGCCGCGGGTGACCTCGTCCATGCTGACCTTGCCAACGCCGGCGACGGTGTTGAGAACCGTACCCACCGGCGGCGTGATCAGGCCAATGGCGTTGTTGATGATGAACAGCACGCCGAAATAAACCGGATCAATGCCTGCCGCCTTGACGATGGGCATCAGCACGGGCGTCAGGATCAGTATGGTCGGCGTCATGTCCATCGCCGTGCCCACCACCATCACCAAAATCATCATCGCCAGCATCAGCAGTTTGGGGCTGTCCAGCAGCGGCTGCAGCAAGCTCACCACCTGCGCCGGCAATTGCGCCACCGTGATCAGCCAGGCGGACACCATGGCCGCCGCCACCAGAAACATGATCACGGCAGTGGTCTTGGCCGCCTGCAGAAAAAGGCCGTACAACTGACTGAGCTTGAGTTCCTTGTAGACCAGAATCGAGACCATCAGCGCATACACCGCAGCCACCACCGCCGCCTCGGTCGGCGTGAACACACCGAACTTCAGGCCAACCACCACGATCACCGGCAGCACCAAGGCGAAGGTGGCATCCCTGAAGGCCTGCATGACCTCGACACGAGACTTGCGCGGCGGCACGGCCACGCTCTCCTTGCGTGCGACATGCCACCAGGTCAACCACAGCGCGGCAGCCAACATAATGCCGGGCGCAATCCCGGCCATGAACAGCTTGGAGATCGATACATTGGCCGCCACACCGAAGATCACGAAGCCTATGCTGGGCGGAATGATGGGCGCAATGATGCTGGCCGATGCCAGCAGACCGGCGGAGCGCGCCTTGTCGTGGCCAGCTGCCACCATCATGGGCAGCATCAAGGCCGACAGCGCCGCCGCATCGGCCACGGCCGAGCCGGACAGCGCGGCCATGATCACCGCAGCCACGATGGCCACATAACCCAGGCCACCCTTGATGTGGCCCACCAGCGTCAAGGCAAAGTTGACGATGCGGCGCGACAGGCCGCCCGCATTCATCACCTCGCCGGCCAGCATGAAAAACGGCACGGCCAGCAGCGGGAAACTGTCAGCGCCATTGATCACGTTTTGCGCCAGGATCTGGGCATCGAACATGTTCAGGTGCCACATCAGCGCGGCACCGCACAACAGCAGGGAAAAAGCGATGGGAATGCCCAGCGCCATGGCGGCGAGCAGTGAGCCCAGGAAAATGGCGATAGTCATACGGCCTGACTTAGCGAACTCATCGAACTAGCGCGTTGGTGTGGAGCAGGCATGCGGCAGGTCTTCCGATTCGCGAACGCCCACCAGTTCGCTGTCGGGCATTTGCCCCGTGAGAAGCCGCCAGAAATCGTTGAGCAAGATGGCCGCGCCCGAGATGGCAAAGACCAGGCCGCAGCCATAGAACAGGGCCATGGAAACTTCCATCGCCGCGCTGTTGGAATCCCAATTGATCTTCACCTGATCCAGCGTGCCCTTGAAAACCAGCCAGCAGATGAAAAGCATCAACAGATAGCCCAGGCCCAGGCAGATTTTTTGACCCAGCACCGGCAGGCGGACCACCAGCATGTCGGTTCCCAGGTGAGCGCGCTCCTTGAGCGCCACGATGGCTCCAAGAAAAGTCAGCCAGACAAAGAGCCAGCGCGACAGCTCGTCGGACACCGCAATGCCGGAGTTGAAGGCATAGCGCAAGACCACATTGCCAAACACCAGCACCACCATCACGGCCAAGCTGCCAGCCATCAGCCAGGACAAAAGCTGGCAATAGCTGTCAATGAGTTTGCGGACCATGGCTGCCTCCTGTGGACGCTGCAAATGCCGCCCTCAAGCAATAATGTACGAACTAGTTAGTTTCCACGAATCGGGAATTACCCGAACGCCATGCCTCTCAGGCACGCACGAAGCGCACCAGCATCTCGATGATGCTGTCGCGGCGGGCCGCCAGCGCCTGGGCAGAGTGGGCATCGCGCTTGAAGATCAGGCCAAAGGTATGTTGGTTCGAGACGTTGAAAAAAGTCAGTGCCGAGATGGAGGCGTGAATATCTATAGCGTCCAGGCCAGGCCGGAATAGCTTGGCGGTCACGCCGCGGTCGTAGAGTTTGCGAATCGCCTCGATGGCCGGCACGTTGAGCGCCTGAATGCTCTTGCTCTGCGCCAGGTGTGCGCCGCGCTCCATGTTCTCGGTCATCACCAGCCGGATGTAGTCCTGGTTGTCATAGTGATGGTCGAAGGTAAAACCCACGAGGCGGCGCAAGGCATCCTCCGGCGGCAGGTCTTCCAGGTGCAGTTCGGACTCAATGGCGCGCATGCGGCGATAGGCCTCCTCCAGCACCGCGATGTACAGGCCATCCTTGCTGCCGAAGTAGTAATAAATCATGCGCTTGCTGGTGCGCGTGGCGGCCGCAATCTCGTCAATGCGAGCGCCACTCAGCCCCTTGTTGGCAAACTCCGTGGTCGCCACCTCAAGAATTCCAGCCATGGTCCGCGCCGGGTCGTTGGTCCGCGTACTCTCCCTTGGTACGGCCTTGCCCTTCGGCTTGGCCGTTTGCGCAAAATGTACTGACTGGTTCATTCCTAAAGTATAGGCGTGACGAGGACGGCGGCGGCAAGCCGCGACGAGCGACGCAGACTTGCCAAGCCCCTCGAAACCGCTCCCGTTTCAATAGCGCACTGCGCCCGACCCACCTGTCCTGCAGGCTTGTTTTCTTAAATTTTTCTCTACTTCAGAGAAAAACGCCAGCGAATCACGCAAACTCTGTGCAGCTCATGCAAACCCGTCACTTCCTCCAGCTTCTTGCCATGTCCGCCCTCTGGGGCGCCTCCTTTCCCCTGCTGCGCATTGCCAGCCCCGCCCTGGGGCCCTGGGTCGTGGCCGGCGGGCGCTGCATCCTGGCCGCCGTGGTGCTGACGCTGCTGATGCACACGCTGCGCGAACGCTGGCCGCCGCGCCAGGCCTGGCCACGGCTGGCGCTGCTCAGCGTGCTGACCGTGGTCGTGCCTTTTGTCATGTTCAACTGGGCCGCACTGGTGATTCCCTCCGGCTACTCCGCCGTCCTCAATGCCACGGTGCCGCTGTTCGGCGTGCTCGGCGCCGCCATGGCCGGCGAGGAAAGACTCAACGCACGGCGCCTGCTGGGCTGTGCCGTGGGTTTTGCCGGCGTCGCCCTGCTGGTGCAGCTGGGGCCGGTGGCGGTCACCCCCAAAGTGATGCTGGCCGCACTGGCCTGCACCATCGCGTCAGCAACTTATGGTTTTGGCGCCCTCTTGATGAAGCGCGCCACCATGGCCTACTCCCCCTTGCCGGCATCGGCCGCGGTGCATGTGGCGGCCGCCCTGATGCTGGTCGTGCCGGCCGGCGTGGCCGCGCCGTCGGCGCACTACAGCACAGGCCCGCTGATCGCCGTGACGGTTCTGGGCACTATTACCTCGGGCTTGATGTACTGGATCAGCATGCGGCTGATGCGCGAAATCCCGGCCAGCGCGGCCACCTCGGCGGCCTTCATGATTCCACTTTTTGGCGTGAGCTGGGGCGGTTTGTTTCTGGGCGAACCGGTTACCGCCAGCATGCTGCCAGGCTGCGTACTGGTGCTGGCCGCCACGGCGCTGGTGACCGGCTTCAACCCTTTGCGGCGCGCGCCACGCCAACCCTGAGAGGGTGCGGTGTAGTGCCATCGTCGCGGGCCCGGGCCGCGCAGCAGATTTATTCGCGGCTTCGCGCGATGTCCGGCGTGCCGACCTTGACATCGGCATTCTGGGCGCGCTGGCGCAAGGCATGCTCCATCACCACCAGCGCCAGCATGGCCTCGGCGATAGGCGTGGCGCGTATGCCCACGCAGGGGTCGTGCCTGCCCTTGGTCACCACCTCGGCAGGGTTGCCGGCCGTGTCAATCGACTGGCGCGGCGAGATGATGGAACTGGTCGGCTTGATGGCCATGGACACTTCCAGGTCCTGCCCGGTGCTGATGCCGCCCAGCACGCCACCGGCGTTGTTGGACAAAAAGCCCTCGGGCGACAGCGCATCGCCATGCGTGGTGCCGCGCTGCGTGACGCTGGCAAAGCCGGCCCCGATTTCCACGCCCTTGACGGCGTTGATGCCCATCATGGCAAAAGCGATGTCGGCGTCCAGCTTGTCAAACAACGGATCGCCCAGGCCCACGGGCACGCCCGAGGCCGTGACGCGTATGCGCGCGCCGCAGGAGTCGCCGGCCTTGCGCAGCGCGTCCATATAGACTTCCAGCGACGACACATCGGCCGCCGGGGCAAAAAACGGGTTGTTGGGCACATGTTCCCAGGACTCGAAAGGAATCGCCATATCGCCGATCTGCGTCATGCAGCCGCGAAAGGTGGTGCCGTATTTCTCAAACAGCCACTTCTTGGCCACGGCCCCGGCCGCCACCATGGGTGCCGTCAGGCGGGCCGAGGAACGGCCGCCGCCGCGCGGGTCGCGCAGGCCGTATTTGTGCAGATAGGTGTAGTCGGCATGACCGGGGCGGAAGGTCTCCAGGATGTTGCCGTAGTCCTTGCTGCGCTGGTCGGTGTTTTTGATCAGGAGGCAAATCGGCGTGCCGGTGGTCTTGCCCTGGTAGACGCCGGAGAGGATTTCCACCGCATCGGGCTCGTTGCGCTGCGTGACGTGCCGGCTGGTGCCGGGACGGCGCCGGTCCAGGTCGCCCTGGATGTCAGCCTCGCTCAGCAGCATGCCGGGCGGGCAGCCGTCAATCACGCAGCCAATGGCCGGGCCGTGGGATTCACCAAAGTTGGTGACTGCGAATAGGGTTCCGAAGGTGTTGCCGCTCATGGGCTGATTATCCCAGAGAGCTTTGGCTTGGGTTTTGCCCGGACGACGAGCCAAGCCTCGAAGCCGCTTCGCCGCAACGGAAAAACACGGTATTACAGAAAGACCTGGCCGCCTTCAAAAAACATTTTGATAGCGCCCTGCGCCCGTCCTGATTGGGCTAGAGGAATTTTTCGTTCAAAAAACACCCTCCAGCCGTCATTCACCCGTGTTGGTGGCTTCAGCCCTGCTCGGCGTTGTCTTCGCCCGGCCAGTCGCGGATATAGGCCTTGAGCATCTTGTTCTCGAAGTTCTGGCTGTCCACCACGGCTTTGGCCACGTCGTAGAAGCTGATCACGCCCATCAGCATTTTCTGGTTCATCACCGGCATGTAGCGTGCATGGCGATCCAGCATCATGCGGCGCACTTCGTCGAGCTCGGTTTCCGAGGTGCAGGTCAACGGATGGTCGTCCATCGCCGTGCGCACCAGCGTGCCGCCAATCTCGCCGCCATTCTTGACGATGCGGACAATCACCTCGCGAAAGGTCAGCATGCCGACCAGGTCGCCATGCTCCATGACGACCAGCGAGCCAATGTCTTTTTCGGCCATGATCTGCGTCGCCTTGGCCAGGGGTTCGTCAGGCTGAACGGTGTAAAGCGTGTTGCCTTTCACGCGCAGTATGTCAAGAACCTTCATCGCTTTCTCCTCGGTAGTTTGATCATTCTCCCACCGCCCCCTGGCGCCGGGAATTTCAGTTTGAATATAGCCCACAATAAACGGCTTGACCGGCGGGCCGTCATCTCAGCGTCTGCTGCCCCTTACAACGATTGGAGACCTCCTCATGCCTGGTTATTCAGACCCCGGCTTTGACACCCTGGCGCTGCATGCGGGCGCCGCCCCGGATCCGGCCACGGGCGCGCGGGCCGTGCCGATTCACCTCACCACCTCCTTCGTTTTCGAGTCCAGCGACCACGCCGCCAGCCTCTTCAACCTGGAGCGCCCCGGCCATGTTTATTCGCGCATCAGCAACCCGACCAATGCGGTGCTGGAGCAGCGCGTGGCGGCGCTGGAAGGCGGCATAGGCGCGATCGCCACGGCCAGCGGCCAGGCCGCGCTACACCTGGCCATTGCCACGCTGATGGGCGCCGGCTCGCACATCGTGGCCTCCACCGCGCTCTACGGCGGCAGCCAGAACCTGTTGCACTACACGCTGCGCCGCTTCGGCATAGACACCACCTTCGTCAAACCCGGCGACATCGACGGCTGGCGCGCCGCGGTGCGGCCCAATACCAAGCTCTTCTTTGGCGAAACCGTCGGCAACCCCGGCCTGGAAGTGCTGGACATTCCCACCGTGTCCGCCATCGCCCATGAGGCCAAAGTGCCGCTGCTGGTGGACTCGACCCTGACCTCGCCCTGGCTGATCAAGCCCTTCGAGCACGGCGCCGACCTGGTCTATCACTCGGCCACCAAGTTCCTGAGCGGCCACGGCACGGTCATAGGCGGTGTCGTCGTGGATGGCGGCAGCTTCGACTGGGAGGCCTCGGGCAAATTCGCCGAGCTGAGCCAGGCCTATGACGGATTTCACAACATGGTGTTCACCGAAGAATCCAGCGTCGGCGCCTTCTTGCTGCGCGCGCGCCGCGAGGGCCTGCGCGACTTCGGCGCCTGCATGAGCCCGCACACCGCCTGGCTGATTTTGCAGGGCATAGAAACCCTGCCGCTGCGCATGGAGCGCCACATGAGCAACACCGAAAAAGTGGTGGCCTTTCTGGCCAGCCACCCGCTGGTGGCGCGTGTCGGCCACCCCATGCTGGCATCGCACCCCAGCCATGCGCTGGCCCAAAAACTGCTGCCGCGCGGCGCCGGCTCGGTGTTCAGTTTCGACATCAAAGGCAGCCGCGAACAGGGCAAGGCCTTTGTTGAAAGCCTCAAGGTCTTCAGCCACCTGGCCAATGTGGGCGACTGCCGCAGCCTGGTGATTCACCCGGCCAGCACCACCCATTTCCGCATGAGCGACGAGGCGCTGGCCGGCGCCGGCATCAGCCAGGGCACGATTCGCCTGTCGATTGGCCTGGAAGATGCCGACGACCTGATTGATGACTTGAAGCGCGCCCTCAAGGCCGCAGAAAAGGCCGGCTGAACATGCACCCCCACGCTCATCACTTCGTGTATTCGCTGCCCCCCGAGGGGGCGCAGGCCTCCCTTGGGGCGGCCCGGCGGGAGTCCTGATATGCAAATCCAAGTCAATGGCCACAAGAGCTACTGCTACACCGGCGGCAAGGCCTTCGATGCCGCCAAGCCCAGCGTGGTGTTCATCCATGGCGTGCTCAATGACCACAGCGTCTGGGCCCTGCAAAGCCGCTACCTGGCCAACCACGGCTGGAACGTGCTGGCGGTCGACCTGCCCGGCCATTGCCGCAGCGCCGGCGATGCGCCCGCCAGCGTGGAGCAGGCGGCGCAATTCATCGTGGCGCTGCTCGACGCCGTGGGAGTGCAGCGCGCCGCCCTGGTGGGCCACAGCTGGGGCTCGCTGATCGCCCTGGAAGCCGCCGCCCGCCTGAAGGAGCGCGTCAGCCACCTGGTGCTGGTAGGCACGGCCTACCCCATGAAAGTATCGCCAGCCCTCATAGAGTCGTCGCTGAACGAGCCCGAAAAAGCGCTGCGCCTGGTCAATGTGTTCTCGCGCAGCACGCTGGCCCCGCCTTCGGGCGCGGGTTTCTGGGTCTTCGGCGCGGGCATGGCGCTGGGCCGCAAGGTGTTGCGCAGCAACCCGCTGGTCAATGTCTTCCACCGTGGCTTTGTGGCCTGCGACAGCTACGCCAACGGCGAGAACGCGATGGCGCAGATCACTTGCCCGGTGCTGTTTGTGCTGGGCGCGCAAGACCAGATGACCAGCCCCAAAGCCGCACAGGGATTGATAGGTGTGGCACGCCAGGCCGGCAAGGCGGTACAACTCAGCCAGCTGGCGGTGGGCCACCAGCAGATGAGCGAAGCCCCCGATGAAACACTGTTTGCGATTCGCGACTTCCTGAAACAGTAATTAGCCAGCGCTCGCCTGACCGGCCTGATCAACTATCAATTCAGTAGCTACTTGTGACCGTAGCTATTGGGCCAAAGGCATTTTTTCCTTTAAACAGGCGGCATCCAGGCCCTTCAGTCCTGACCCGCCTCTCAAGCCTCCGCTTTGGGCGCCAGGCTATCGGCCAGCGCGCGCAAGAGCTTGGCGCCGTCGCCATGCCAGGCGCTGCCGTGCATGCAGGCCAGCGTGGTGGGCTGGGCGGCGGCCAGCCGCTCAATCATGGGCCGCGCTTTGCTGGTGTGGGAGTAGTAGTCCATGGTCAGACGAAAGGCCTCGCTGGGGCCCAGAATGTCCGCCTCGGTGAGCGCCGGATGCGCGCTGCCGGGCTGCGTCAGCAGATCGCCGCACAGCAGCGTGCGGGTGCTGTCATCCATCAGGAAACCGCATTCCCAGGCGTGCGGCAGATGCGGCGTGTCGAACCAGCGCAGCGCATGTTGGCCGAGCGAAAGCGTCTCGCCGTCGGCCAGCGCCCGTGGCGCGCGGTCGGCCATGTCACTGATGGACACCATGGCCGCGACCGTGCCGCACAGCGGCGAGGACTGGGGCGCTGCCGCCAGCCAGTCATTGAGCGAGCCGCACTCGTCCGCCTCGACATGCGAAAAGGCCACATGACGCAGCCGCGCCACCGGCAACAAGCTGGCCACCGCCTCTTGAACCAGCGCAAACAGCTTGCGTGGCCCGGTGTGAAACAGCAGTGGCTCATCATCGACGATGAGGTATTGGTTGAATGAAAAGCCAAAGCCGCCCTCCAGCAACACCGGCGTGTTGATGCGGTAAATCCCGTCGGCCACTTCATGGACATTGGTCCCGGATTGCGTGTTGGTGACTGGCATCTCCACTCTCCCTTGCATCAGTTAAAAAATGCACACCAAGGCGCATTGCCGCTCACACCGGCTGGGCCTCCACCACGCTCACGGCCGAGGCCGTCGGGACTATGCGCGTCAGCCTGAAGCCGGCCTTGGCCAGCAAGCCGGCATATTCCTCACCCGAGCGCTCCTGCCCCCCGGGCACGGTCAGCATCACCAGATCCAGAATCTTGCCCATATGCGGCTCATCCCCGGGCGGCAGCACACATTCAACGATCAGGAGGCGGCTATCCTGCGCCATCGCCTGGCGGCAGTGGCGCAGGATGGTCAGGCATTTCTCCTCGTCCCAGTCATGAATGACGTGGGACATGACATAGGCGTCGCCACCGGCCGGAACCGAGTCAAAAAAACTGCCCGTCAGCAGCTGGCATCGGTCCACTACGCCGCAGGCCGTCAGATGGGCGCGCGCCTCGGGTGCGACATGCGGCAGTTCATACAACACACCCTGCAGATGGGGATGCTCTTGCAAAATCGCCGCCAGCAAGCCGCCGGTGCCGCCGCCCACATCAATGACGGTTTGCTGCGCCGAAAAATCATAGGCCGCCGCCACCGCGGCCGCTTCGCCGCCGTGCACACCCATCATGGCCTCGCCGAAAAACCTGGCCTCGTCGGAATGCTGCGCGAGGTAGTCGAACAGCGGCATGCCCCAGGCCTTGTTGAAGGCAGTTTTGCCGGTCTGCACGCTGTAGGCAAACTCGCTCCACGCGCCCCACATCCACGGGCCGGCGAGCGCCATCACGGTCGATCGGGCGGAACCCGGCGCGCCGGTTTGCAGCGTCGCGCCATGCTCCGTGAGGGCAAAGCGCTGCCCGCCGCTTTCGGTGAACAGGCCCAGGCTCGCCAGGGCACGCAGCAGGCGATAGAGCGAAGGGCCATGCGTCTGCGTGGCATCGGCGAGCGCCTGAACGCTCTTGGGCCCGTCCGCCAGCAAATCGGCAATGCCCAAACGGGCGGCCACGTAAACCGCGCGGGAAACCCAGAAGGCCGTGGCCATCTGGATCACCTGGACGTGGGCCGGCGGCTCGGCGCTGACGGCCGCGTCCGGCGGAGCGCCGAACATGGAGGCGCTATCGGGGGTGTTGACTGCTTGCATGTTGTGCCAACCTTTCTATGTCTTGTAGGTCCGAAAGCTCGGGCGCCATCCTTTGCTTGCGCGTGACAAGCGCTACAACTGCACCGCCGCAAGGACGGCCGCGACTTCGCCCAGCACCCGGCTGCGGTGCCCCGTGCCAACGGTGTCTTCGAGCAGCAGGGCGAAGCCCGGAGCGATGCGCTGGCGCTCACCGTCCCCGGCCTCGAACTCCATGTCGCCGGCCAGCACGAAGATCCACATGCGCTGCGGCGACGGATGAAGATCGCCGCTCCAGCCACTCGGCAAATGCAAAAAGCCGTAGCGCGCTGCCGGCGCGAATGCCGACACGCTGAAAGCCGGCGCCGGCGGGGCAAAGGCCTGCGGCGTGAGCGCCACAGACCACGGAGCGAAATGCGACAGCCCCGCCTCATCGGCGTAAAGCCTCAGGTAAGTCAGCGCTCTTGACATGGCTGCAACTCCTCCCCGCCCCAAGCTTGGCGCTGGGGCGGCAATTCGGAAAAAACCGCCCTCAGCCTGTGAGAAAGTGAATATCCGGTTTATCCACCACACCCACTTTCTGCATGGTTTCCCGCAGATCAGCGGATTCGACAAAGGCCTTGGCCCGGCTGCTGTCCTCGGCCTCAAAAAAGAGGACGACTTGGTTAGGGTCGCCGGCACCCTGAAGAAGATACTTCTCCGTGAGACCGGCCTCCAGGCGTTTTGGCAGGTGTGCGTCGTAGCCCCGTTTCCATTCCGGGAAGTCCCTGACCTTGTGCCTGATGAGCAAATAATTGGCCATGCGTGTTCTCCTGCTAGGCCATCTTGGCCAGAATCCCGCTCATCTCATCCCTGGAGAAGGCGCGCAGTGTCTGCATGCGAACATTGCCCGCCGAGGCGATGGCCAGGGCAAAGGCGGTGGCCGACTCGTCATTCGTTGCCTCAATGATCACCACCAGATCGTATTTACCCAGGGTCCAGTAGATCTGGCTCATGTTGGCGCCAAACTTTTTGGCCGCCTCCTTCACGGCATCGGCGCGTTTGACGGTGTCCTTGACGCTGCGTATGCCCTGATCGGTAAAACTCGATAGCGCGATATAGGTCCCCATGATGTTTCTCCTTGTTGTAGGCAAACGGGACCTCAGACATGGAACCGGCCAGCGGCGGTCCCTGGATGCTGGCCGGGCGTGGCGATGCAACGCCAACGCCACGAACAAAAAACTATTTGCGCACGCCTATGCTCACCAGATAGTCGCGCGGCATGGCCACGCCCAGCTCGGACTTGAAGCCTTCATGGAAGGCGATGAGATCGCGCTTCAAACTGTCGCGGCGCTCCGGCTCCAGGCTGGCGGCCAAGGCCTTGGTCGGGCCATAGCCCGCCGAAAACAGCTCCCAGACGGCCAGGCCGCTGGGCGCACGCAAAACGGTGGTGCCGGTTTCAAAGCGCAGCTCAAAGGCATCGCCCAGCAGCTGCTTGACGCGCTGCGGGCTGCCCCATTCAAAGGGTGAAGGCGGCGGGACGGCAGGCACCTGCATATAGGGCTTCATGACCTTGAACAGGCCGGCAATCGTTCCATCGGCCGGCCAGGTGGTCAGGCCTATGCGCCCGCCTTTTTTGCAGACCCGGGCCAGCTCGGCGGCGGCGCGCTCGGGCTGGCTGACAAACATCACGCCGCAAGTTGAAATGACGGCATCGAAACTCTGGTCCTCAAAGGCCAGCGCCTCGGCATCGCCAACGTAAAAATCGATCTTCAGGCCGGCCTCGGCGGCACAAGCCTTGGCGGCCGCAATCAGCTCGGCGCCCAGGTCGATGCCGACGACGCTGGCGCCACGGGCGGCCACGCGGCGTGCGGTCCAGCCGGTCCCGGTGGCCACATCAAGAATGTGCTCGCCGGGCTGGGGCGCCAGGCGTATGACGCAATGCTCTATCGAATCAGCGATGCTCTGGCTGATCTTGTCGTAATTGAGTCCGCCGGCCCCCCAGGTGGCAGCGGCCTTGAGGTTGTGCTGCTGGATTGCGCTTGAGTCCATCTCATTCTCCTTGCGTCTATTGAGTCTGGCGAAAGCGGGTTTCGCCGATGGCGCCAAGGTGCTCTGAAGGACTTGGCTGGTGGGTTGCCGCCGGCTTGCGCGCCAGCGGCCTGTGCCTGTCTTGCCGCAGGCGCAATACCAGAGCGCGGGCGAGCAGATCGCCGCCCCAGGCCATGCAGCATCTGCTTTTTTAGCACTGACCTAGGCGACTAACAAGGGCTGCGAGCCGCTCCCGGGGGAAGGCATTACCAAGACTTACACCGCTCACCAGCGTCAAGCGCAGCCGCCCGCCAGCAGGCCATCAATCTCAGCCAGCGCCTGAGCCGCTCCCGCCGCCAGTCCGATATCCAGGCGCGTGGGCACGCCGGGCTCACGCGGATTGATGCGCACCAGCCGCCCGCCAAAGGCATGGATAACACGCTCGCTGAAATGGCGCACCGAGGGAATCACGCTGCCCGCGCCCAGTTCCACCACCACAGGCCGGCTGATGCCGGCCAGCCAGCGCTCCAGCCGCGTGGCCTGCTGACGGGCGCGCTGCTCGCACCAGTCCGCATCGTTGAACATCAGGATATTCGGCCGCGCCAGGCCGCCGCAGTGCGGACACAGGGGCGGCGCATTGAGCAGCAGACATTGCTGGGCGTCGACCTCGGGCAGGAAATCATCGGCCGGCCAGATCGCCGGGCTGCAGGGCGTGAGGCATTGCAGATGGGCGATGGAGCCGTGGCACTCGTACAGCGTGTCGGACTCGAAGCCGGCCTGCGGGAACTGCCCATCGACATTGCTGGTGAACACCGCATAACCCAGTGGTTTGGCCTGGCCCCAGCGCTTCAACAAGGCAAAGCCGGGATGCGGCCGGGTGGCGCGGTAGAGCTGCAGCCGATGTCCATAAAAGCCCCAGGCCTGCTGCGGATCGCTGTGAAAGGCGTCGGGGCAGGCAATGCTGTAGAAATCCACGCCCGCACGCGCCAAGGCCGGATAGGCCTGCCAAAAACCATCCTTGCCGCGGAAATCGGGCAGGCCGGAATCGACGCCCATGCCGGCCCCGGCCGCGACGATCAGGGCATCGGCCTGCGAAATCAGCTCAGCGGCATGGGCCAGGCTGTGCGTATCAAGGGTGGGAGGCATTGCTGTCACATTTCATTCAAGCGAGAGGTGTGAATTTCCAGCGCCTCTGAGGTTTGAGCAGAAAACTATCAAAAGTAGAGCATGCCACGCTTGCAGCACAAGGGCTACAGGCCTACTTCCTCGCAGATTCAAGTACAAAGTGCAACAAAAGGCAGTGTAATCGGGTGCATCTTCAAGGCGTCAAAGACCTCGTGCGGCGTGCGGTAGCCCAAGCACTTGCGGGGCCTGTGGTTGAGCAGGTACACCGCCTCATTGATCTGATGCTGTAATTGGCGCGATCGGGCCTGACCGTGAGCCTGTGCGGGCTTGTAGCCTGCAGAGCCGGCATTGGGCAGGAACTCGCGGCTGATAGTTGACCGACTGCGCCCCAGTTCAGCCGCGATGCACCCAAGACTGATGCCTTGGCGCCTGAGCGTATGAGTTTGGTATCGTTCTTCTCGGATCAAGTGTTTGTAGGTCATGGTGCTTCGTTGAGACTGGCTGGTCACAAAGAGCCCATCCTATTGACTCTTGGCCCACCTCGTTTCTGAACGTTGCACTTCGTACTTGAATCCGCCCATGCCTAATTACGGCCAGGCCGGCGCGGCTTGACCCGGGGCCCAAGAGCCTGTTAAAAATCTTTTTCCCATGCAGACTTGCCGCTAAGCTGCTGCCCCATGAGAGCCAAATACCCCAGCGACATCAGCCCCTTGCTAGAGAGCGCCCGCAAAACTACCCACCCGCGCAGCGTTAACTTGTATGAGGTGTTTTGCGCTGTGCTTTACTTGCTGCGCAGCGGCTGCCAGTGGCGAGCACTGCCCAGTGACTTCCCCAAATGGCGCACGGTACATGCGTACTTTTCCATCTGGGGTGAGCCGCGCGAAGGCGCCAGCCTGCTGGAGCGGGCCTTAAAAAATCTACAGGGACTTCCCATGCAGTCAAGCACTGCTGACTAGAGATTCTTTCTGGGTTACGGTATTCCTTGTGGCTGACGCAAACCGGTGAGCTCGAA